>NZ_LT615367.1:2400000-3600000 GCF_900095885.1 Dickeya aquatica | reverse complement strand
AATGGTGATGTGACTTATGCCCACAGCCACGCGGCGGCACTGAGTCATGCCGGGGTGGAAACCGCGTTTGCAAGCCGCGGTGATAGCCTGACGGAGTGGACATTGGCCTCGCAGGGGCTGGTGCAGGTTTCTACTTTTCCTTTTACATCCGTTCAGGAACTGGCTCCTCTGCTACCTGCGTCATCGCAAAGCAACGCACCAAATTACTGGCAGCTACGCAACCCGATAGCGGGCATGGCACCGGTGCTGCGTCCGTTGCTGTTGCCGGGGCTATTGAACCTCTGGCAGCAACAGAGCGCGGCCTTACCCGCTCACAGTAACGGTATTTTTGAACGTGCGCGGGTGTTCTTGCCGGGCCTGTTGTCTGCGGCACCGGCCATCGCCACGGGCTCTGCGCCGTCTGACGAACAACTGGCACAACTGTATTCGGCGATTCCCCGCCAGCCGTTTCATCTGGCAGCCTTGGGCCGGGACGGCGGGCAGTTGCTGACAGCGGTGCAGGCAGCACTGGCTGCACAAGGTGTGACGGTGCATTGCCGGGAAGATGAGCCGCTTCCCTGGGCCACATCAGGCGTCACTGCGCTGGTCACTGACGCGGGCGATATTATTGGCCACGCCGGGCAACTGGCCCCCCATGTTTTGTCTGCATGGCAGCTATCCGAGCCGCTGGCAGCCTGTGAAATTACAATGGATATCACGCTTCAGGAGGAAAAATAATGACACCGGATCAAATTGCTAAAACTTACCTTGAATCACTGGAGAAGAGCGATCTTCGCGCCATTCTCGATCTCTATACGCCCGATGGCGTGGTGTTCTCACCGCTGTATGGCCCGAGAAAAGCGGTTGATTTTTATACTGCGTTATTTAAAGACACCGGGCGCGCGAAAATTAACCTGAAAGGTGTGACTAAAGGTTCACAGGTTGATGGCCGACCGCTGATAACCATCTGGTTTAAATTCAAGTGGACGTTGCCGTCGGGTGAGCCTGCGCATTTTGAGTGTGTCGATGTGCTGGAAATGAATAGCGCCGGGTTGATTGAAAAATTGCACATCATTTACGACACGGTAACGGCACGACCGGCTTATGAAGCGGAGTTTGGTGTTGGCAGTTCGTGGCGACCTGCGTTTGAAGAGGAGTGAAACACGGGCAGGTTAGCCTAACATCCCTGAAAACAACAACACCGCCTGTGGCGGTGTTGTTGTTTGTATCGCGGCCACCGTCACAGTGAAGGCGATACGTCCGCTGTCGTGGCGGCTTTATTTTTTGGCGCGCTCGAAAGAGGCCAGAATTTCCGCTTTTGCGGCGTCGGCATCCGCCCAGCCTTCCACTTTTACCCACTTGCCTTTTTCCAGATCTTTGTAGTGCTCAAAGAAATGGCCTATCTGCGCTCGCAGCAGTTCCGGCAGATCGTTAACGTCTTTGATGTGGTCGTATTCTTTGCTCAGTTTGGTGTGCGGCACGGCAACCACTTTCGCATCTTCGCCAGACTCATCAGTCATTTTCAGCACGCCAACCGGACGGCAGCGGATCACAGAACCCGGCTGCAACGGATACGGCGTCGGCACCAGCACGTCAACCGGATCACCATCCAGTGACAAGGTGTTATTGATATAGCCGTAGTTGCACGGATAGAACATCGCGGTAGACATGAAACGGTCTACAAACAGCGCGCCGGTTTCTTTGTCCACTTCATATTTGATGGGATCAGAATTAGCCGGGATTTCGATAACTACATAAATGTCTTCCGGGAGGTCTTTGCCCGCCGGTACGGTATTCAAACTCATGTCGGTTTCCTTCTTCTTCAAACCAGAATGGAGTGGCGGTCATTATAGCCAACTGATGGCGAAAGTCGTGAGTTTTTAGGCTACTCGTGCCTCCCGGCAGGCAGAAGGGTGAAAAATGAACACCTTGCTAATTAGTAATATGTAAATAATTAATTAAGCTAAAGAAATGCTGCCAGCATTCCGATAATCTCTGATTCCGAATCGTCTCATCTGGCAAAATCCGGTTGTGGGGGAATGGCTTTAGCCGGATGAGTGGCACAGGAAATTATTTTTATTTTTTATGATTTTGTATCACAAAGGGAGAGTACGGATGCTAAAGCGTATTACGGTCAAGCAAGGGTTGTTGGCATTGCTTGCAATGATGCTGGTGTTGTTGGCAGTGGTGGCTGGAATAGGGACAAGTGCGATTAGTCAGGGAAATCGCTCATTACAGTCGGTAGACAAAATTCAGGGCAAGGAACTTAGTGCGCTGTCGGCGAGCTATACCGCCACGCTGCGGGCCAGAATAGCGGCGGCACAGGCGGTTCGCTTGCATGAGGTAGGCCTGATTGACAAGGCACGCGAGAGCACCGGGCAGGTCGCGCAATATACCGAGGCTTCTCGCCGCGAGATGACGCGGTTTTTGGCCTATGGCACGGTAACGCAACGCGGAGCAGAGCTGGCTGAACATATTAAGGTTGCCTACGAGGCTTACGATCGCCAGGGGGTACAGCCTCTGTTAACGGCATTACGCAATGATGATCTCGATGATTACTACACGTTAATGCAAGATACCCTGCCGGCGTTGACACTGGCGATGGATACCGCCATTAACGATTTTCGTGACTATGCGCTGCAAGTCGGGGAAAACCTGTTGCAACAGGCTGATACGCTGGCATCCAGCCGGTTATTGGGCATCGGAAGTGCGTTGTGTATCTCGATATTGCTGGCGGTATTAGCCTGGTGGGCGATTCGCCAGTGGGTATTACGGCCGCTGGATGGTGCAGTGCAGCATCTTGAAATCATTGCTCAGGGTGACTTGTCCGGCCAAATCGAGGAGGGACGTCACAATGAAATTGGTCGTCTGATTCAGGCCATGAGGCTGATGCAAGCATCATTATCGGTTGCGGTCGGGCGAGTGCGGGATGCCGGCGGGCAGATTGATGTGGGTACTCGTGAGCTGGCGTCTGGCAACAGCCATTTGGCCGAGCGTACTGAGGAGTCGGCAGCCTCGCTGGAGCAAACGGCGTCCAGCATGGAGCAACTGGCTTCGACGGTAAAATTAAATGCGGATAATGCCGATCAGGCTTATCTGCTGGCCAAACAGGTATCGGACATTGCCGATAAAGGCAGCGAGGCATCAAATCAGATGCTGGAAAAAATGCAGATGATCTCGGCTACGGCCGCGCGGGTCGCTGACATTCTGACCATGATTGACGGGATTGCTTTTCAGACCAATATTCTGGCACTCAATGCGGCAGTGGAAGCGGCTCGCGCCGGGGAGCAAGGGCGTGGTTTTGCCGTTGTCGCCGGAGAGGTGCGTAATCTGGCGCAGCGTAGCGCCGAGTCGGCTAAAGAGATCAAAGCGTTGATGCAAGACTCGCAAACACAGGTGAATGAAGGGGCGGAAATTGCCCGTGTGGCGGGAGAAACCATGAACGATGTCTCCTCGGCCGTGGCGCGGGTGACGACGCTGATGCGCGAAATCTCAGGGGCGACCCGTGAACAGAGTAACGGGATTGAGCAGGTGAATCAGGCGGTTTCGCAAATGGACGCCGTTGCTCAGCAAAATGCCTCACTGGTGGAACAATCCGCCGCTGCCACCCGCTCACTGGAGGAACAGGCTCATGAACTGGCGGCCAGCATGGCGCAATTCCGACTGTCCCCGCAGACGGCAAACTTCGCTCAGGCGCTATTAAAGTGATGATAATGCACTGGTATTAAAATGCAGTGGTATTAATACAAGGGTGATGGCGGTGGTCTGAACGTCACCCGGCTTTAGCGCCCGATGACGCGGCGCTAAAGCGACGCAACATCGCAGTGCTGGGCTCAGGATTCAGTGATTGTCCTGATGGGGCGCGTCATCCGGTGAGGAGGATGAGCGGCGTAATTTCTTCCACACCTTGCTTTCCTGACCGCGCCAGAGGCGCTGGATATTATCGTGGTGGCGCATCAGAATCAGGCACGAGAGCATGGCGACGGGAAAGGTGAACTGGGGTTTGAACCACCAGACATAAAATGGCGCAATCAGTGCGCTGATAATGGCCCCGAGCGACGAATAACCGCTAAGCAGCACGGTTAACAACCAGGTGCCGGTCATCAGCCCGGTCAAGTCCCAGCCGATAGGTGCGATGGCTCCAAATGCTGTTGCCACCCCTTTACCACCGCGGAACTGGAAAAATACCGGATAAATGTGCCCAAGACAGGCGGCAATCGCCGTCAGCCCCAAATAGAGCGGTGAACTGCCCAGTGCGTATGCCCCCCAGACCGGCAACATGCCTTTGAGGACATCAAAAACAAGCACCGCCGCTGCCGCGATTTTACCACCAACGCGTAAGACATTCGTGGCCCCCGGATTTCCCGAGCCTTGAGTACGAGGATCGGGCAGGCCGGCAATACGGCAGATCAGAATCGCACTGGAGATGGAGCCACACAGATACGCGACGATAATCATTCCGGGCGCGATAACACTCATAAACGGCTTCCGTCCAATAAGGGTCGTTTTAGGTTCAGCATCTGTGGATAATACGCACTTTCTGCCGGAAGTGGTATCCGGCGGCGGTAAAAACAGGGGATGACGTGATGGATATCGTGTTTATTGAAGAGCTGAGTGTCATTACCACTATCGGTGTTTATGACTGGGAACAGAGCATCAGGCAAAAGCTGGTGTTCGATATCGAAATGGCCTGGGATAATCAGGCCGCCGCAGCCAGCGATGATGTTGCCCACTGCCTGAGCTATGCCGATGTCAGTGACGCGGTTATCGCGCTGGTCGAGGGCGGGCGTTTTGCACTGGTAGAGCGAGTAGCGCACGAGGTTGCCTCGATGCTGATGCAGCGCTTTGCGATAGCGTGGCTGCGGATAAAAGTCAGTAAACCCGGTGCGGTGGCGCAGGCACGTAGCGTTGGGGTGATTATTGAGCGTGGCGTGCGCAAACCGGCCTGAGTCGGTAGTCGTATGACGCTAACTCAGCGTTTATTTAGGTAGGGAAAACGTCAGGTCATCAAAAGATAACCGGTTTATTTTAACGTCAGGAAAGCCTGCTTGCGTGTAGAACGCAGGCGTAGCGCCAGTGAACGCCGGTGAAATAACCGGTGATAGCCGGGAAACCGGCATCGAAGGGCGAATATGTTGCGGCTTGCCATTGGCAAGGCCGCTTTTTTATGTGGCAGGAAGGGAGTGTACGGGTGATGGCGGATCTGCATTCGTTGTGGGTAGCGTTGATATTGGGTGTGGTGGAAGGGCTGACGGAGTTTCTGCCGGTTTCTTCCACCGGGCACATGATTATTGTGGCGCACTGGCTGGGGTTTGAGGGGATAACCGCAAAAACCTTTGAGGTGATTATTCAGTTAGGGTCGATTTTGGCGGTCGTGGTGGTGTTCTGGCGGCGGATGTTCGGCCTTGTCGGCCTGCATTTTGGTCGGCCGCCGCAGCGTAATCTGTTCAGTCGTGGCCGATTGACGCTGCTGCACATTGTGCTGGCGATGCTGCCTGCGGTGGTGCTGGGGCTGGTGCTGCATGATGCCATCAAAGCGCTGTTTAACCCGGTGACGGTAAGCTACGCGCTGGTAGCCGGCGGGGTGTTACTGCTGCTGGCAGAGTGGCTGAAACCCAAAAGGCCAAAAGCGCGCGAGCTTGATGATATCAGCTACACACAGGCGTTTCTTATCGGCTGCTTCCAGTGTCTGGCGCTGTGGCCGGGTTTTTCCCGCGCCGGGGCGACGATTTCGGGGGGGATGCTGCTAGGGGTTGATCGTTATGCCGCGTCGGAGTTTTCGTTCATTCTGGCAGTGCCCATCATGCTTGGGGCCAGCGTGCTGGATCTCTACAAAAGCTGGCATTTCCTGTCGCTGGCGGATTTACCCATGTTCGCCACCGGGTTTGTTACCGCGTTTGTTGTCGCGATGATAGCGATTCAAACCTTTCTTCAGGTTATCAAGCGCGTCTCGTTCATACCGTTTGCGCTTTACCGCTTTGTTGTCGCCGCCATCGTCTGGAGCGTGCTGGCGTAATCGGATGCAGGCCGCCGCATGATGGGCGACTATGGCGGCCTGCCCGTTTTGATATGCGTTATTTACCGTCATGCGGCTGACGGGCTTTCCACTCTTCCAGTCTCTGAAGCCGACGGCGTTGCAGCTCGTCTTTAATCGCGCCATGCTGAAAGCCCGCGGCCACCACCTCGGCACTGCTGACCTCGCTGACGGCCGCGAAGGCATCGCGCAGGTAGTCGCCTTGCGGATAGGGCTGATGTTCAAGCCCGGCTCGCCCGCGCGCGTCCGCCTCGCTTGCGGTAATCAACTGCTCAAGGCGCTGAGGCTTGCGCCAGACATCAAGAGCATCGAATAATTTGAGTAACGTGTGCGGGCGAATTATCTGTACCGTATGGATAAGGTCATGGTATTCGGCCACCAGACAAGCCAGATCGCGCAGGCCGTTCGGTACGCGTAATCGCTGGCACAATGCCTGCACCAGCGGTACACCCGCCGCGCCGTGACCGTGGTGGCGGGGCCAGAGTTCTGCTGGTGTCAGGCCTTTGCCGAGATCATGACACAGGGTGGCGAAACGCACGTCGATAGCATCGGTCAGTCTGGCAGCCATCGCCAGGCTCATCATCGCATGGATGCCGGTGTCAATTTCCGGGTGCCATTGGGCCGGAGCCGGCACGCCATATAGCCTGTCAATTTCGGGAAACAACACGGCCAGCGCACCGCAGTCGCGCAGTACCTGAAAATAGACCTGAGGGTTCTCACTGCCGAGTGTTTTTTCCGTCTCTTTCCAGACCCGTTCAGGTGTCAGAAAATCCAGCTCACCGGCCTGCGTCATGGCCTGCATCAGTTGCAGCGTCTCTTCGGCAATCTGAAAGCCGAGGTGGGCGTAACGGGCGGCAAAGCGCGCCACCCGCAGCACCCGCAGCGGGTCTTCACTAAATGCCTCACTGACGTGGCGCAACAGGCGGTTTTGTAAATCCCGCTGGCCGTTATACGGGTCAAATAACTGGCCGTGCTCATCTTGTGCGATAGCGTTAATTGTCAAATCACGCCGCAGCAGGTCTTCTTCCAGCGTGATGTCCGGGGTAGCCTGACAATGAAAGCCGGTATAACCGTTGCCAGATTTGCGTTCAGTACGTGCCAGCGCATACTCTTCTTTGGTTTCAGGGTGTAAGAACACCGGGAAATCCCGACCTACCTGCTGAAAACCTTGTTGCAGCAGTAGCTCCGGGGTTGCACCTACGACCACCCAGTCGCGCTCTGTGACTGCCCTGCCAAGCAGGTTGTCACGTACAGCTCCTCCCACAAGGTAAATCTTCAAACCCGGCTCCTGTCTCGCTAACAAATAGGTTGCTGTTGTTGATGAGGATACCTGTTATCACCATCAGTTGCCGATAAAAATGGTTACTTATCAGTAGGGAACTGTTGCATAACCGGTATGCGAGCGCGCGCGAGCCGGGCGTTCTAGCCCATCCAGCGGTCACTTTTTTTGCGTCGCGGCAGCCAATACGGTAACAACAGACCCAATAGCAGGCCGCCACCCGCGACACCGCCACCATACATAAACCATTGGATGATAAGCGTGCGTTGCTTCTCATCCAGTTGCACGTTCGCAATATCCAGTTTCTTCTGTGCGACCTCAAGCTGGGTTTTTAGCGCCTGGTTTTCATGTTGCAAAGCCGCCAGCGTGGCATCGTTGCTGGCGACTTTTTCTTGCAGGCTTGCCGTGCGCTGGTTCCACTGCCGATCGAGATTATTCAGCTTCTCCGTTAACGTACTGACCTGATGTTCCAGTTCCGGTACGCAGGTTTTCAGGCTGGGTGTCTGGCTTAACTGCTGTTGTGCCAGCCAACTGGTGCGCCCTTTTTCATCACGAATTTGTGCGTACCCGGCTTCCTTGTTCACGCTCAGTACCGTGACGGCTTCCCCGGCGTTCAGGGTGCCGACAATACGGTATTGCTCCCCCGGGCCGCTGCGGGTGTAAGTGAGCAGGTCATCGGAGATATAACGTGTCTCTTGCGCATGCAGGCTAAACGCTGAAGTCAGCCCCAGCAGAACGCTCAGGAAAATCGATATTTTATTCATCATATTCAATTAATTACATTCATCACTATTCGGGTGTCAGCGCGTTCAGTCTGACGAGGTGGCCTGGAAACCTGAATGGGAACACTCCTACTCTGGCTAATGCCTGGCATGGCAACCCGGCGTTGTGAGAGCGCTCGCAACGCCGTGAGTGGTGGTACTGGAAAAGTGGCAAGCAACGAAAAAATGTTATTTACTGGCGGCATTTCTGTCGTAGTCGGTAATGCAAGAACATGAGTGAAGAGATTGAACTGAAATTTATTGTCCACCCCAATGCAGTGGACGATGTCATGCAAAGCCTGAAAGCCTGGAAAAACGATGCCGGGCATAGCAATGCGTTGCATAACCGGCAACTTGCCAACATCTACTATGAAACGCCTGACGGTTATTTGCGCCAGCATGAGATTGGGTTGCGTATTCGTGGGGAAAACGGCCAGTACGAAATGACGGTAAAAACCGCCGGTAAAGTGGTCGGGGGGTTGCATCAGCACCCGGAATATAACGTAGCGCTTGCCTCACCCCAGCTAGACATTCGGCAACTGCCTGCTGAAATCTGGCCGGAGGGCTGTGATTTGGATGCACTGGCCGGGGCATTACAGCCGTTGTTCAGCACCGATTTTCAGCGTGAAGCCTGGGTGATTTCCTGGCACCAGAGCCTGATTGAAATTGCCTTTGACAACGGAGAGATTCGTGCCGGTGAATGCGCTGAACCGCTGTGCGAGCTGGAGCTGGAGCTGAAGAATGGCCGTACTGAAGACCTGCTGGCATTTGCCCGTGAGCTGGCCGATATCGGTGGGTTGCGCCAGGGGAACCTGAGCAAAGCGGCCCGCGGTTACCATTTGGCAAAAGGGAATCCGCCACGCCAGTGCCGTGAACTTGGCTTTCTGCGGATCGAGCCGAAAATAACGCTGGATCAAGGTATTGCGACGGCACTTGAGTATGCGCTGGGGCATTGGCAATACCATGAAGAGTTGTGGGCCCGCGGCGAGCTGGCTGCGCGCACCCAATTGCTTGAGGCCAGTACCATGATGCGTGAACTGCTGTTATTGGTGGGCGGCATCGTGCCACGAAAAGTGACCGCTGAGTTCCGCGCAGCCTTGACGCATCTTGAAGCGCGCATTGAGCGAACACAACAGGCTGATGCATTGTGCTACGAAGCGGAATTCCTGAAAGGAAAGTTGACGCTGACCTCCTGGCTGGTCGGGCATGGCTGGCGCAGTTATCTGGATAACCGCGAACTGATGCGCCTGCAAAGTGGCTGGAAACGCTTTGCCGATATCATGATGAGCCGCTGTCAGGCAGAGTTGCGGGCGGTATTTAGCCATTCGCTCGATGCGTTGCACTATCTGCAACAGCAGCCGCGTTTGCAGCGCGGTATTTATGCCTTCTTGCTGCTGGGGGCGCTTACCCCCAGCCAGGAGTCCTGTAATTATCTGCAACCCTGGCGCAATTTAATGCAACAGATAGCGTCGCTGTCGGCCGGGCAGTCGGTGCCACAGCAACTGGAGCTATGCCGAAAACACGCGGTGGCGCTCTCGCCATTCTGGTTACACAGTGGCCAGTAAATTGACGTCGTATTGAGGGTTACGCGCGGGCACATGCTGTGCGGGTGGGCATCTGTGCCTGGTGTTAACCCGCCGTTGGCCCCCACTATTGTTCATAAGACTGCCTGGCGGCAGCGTTGCAAGGATATCGCCATGACGAGTCCCCTGTTTCCGTTCTCTGAACCGCTTATCGGCCACTATCATCAAGAGGTGGCGCGTTTGTCGGCTGCCGGTGCATCGATGGCGGAGTTTGATGCGTCTGTGTTGGCTCCTGCGATAGCGGTGCCAACATGCAGTGATTTTGTCAGTGATGCACTGGTACGCCACCCGGACTGGTATCAGGAGATGTGCCAGCATCCGCCTCAGGCCGATGAATGGCAGCAATACGGCGGCTGGCTGGCACAGGCGCTGGCGAATGTGCACGATGAACTCTCGTTGATGCAGGCATTACGCCTGTTTCGCCGTCGCTTGCTGGTGCGTATTGCCTGGGGGCAATGGTTAAACCTCAGTACAACAGAGCAGACGTTGCAGCAACTGAGCATTCTGGCTGAGTCCCTGATTGTGGCCGCTCGCCAGTGGCTTTACGACCAGTGCTGTCGTGAGTGGGGAACGCCTTGCAATGCGGCAGGAGAGCCACAGCCGTTGCTTATTCTTGGCATGGGGAAATTGGGCGGCGGAGAGTTAAATTTTTCCTCCGATATCGACCTGATTTTTGCCTACCCCGAAAATGGTCACACCCACGGCGGGCGGCGTGAGCTGGATAATGCCCAGTTTTTTACCCGCCTGGGTCAACGGCTGATTAAAGTGTTGGATCAGCCCACGGTAGACGGCTTTGTGTATCGGGTGGATATGCGTCTGCGGCCATTTGGTGATAGTGGCCCGCTGGTGATGAGCTTTGCGGCGCTGGAAGACTATTACCAGGAGCAGGGGCGTGACTGGGAACGCTACGCGATGGTCAAAGCGCGGCTGATGGGCGGTGATGATGACCCTTACAGCCAGGAACTGATTCGTATGCTGCGGCCCTTTGTGTTTCGCCGTTATATCGATTTCAGTGTTATTCAGTCGCTGCGCAATATGAAAAGCATGATAGCCCGTGAAGTGCGGCGTCGGGATTTGCGCAATAACATCAAGCTGGGAGCGGGTGGGATTCGTGAAGTGGAATTCATCACCCAGGTATTCCAGTTGATTCGCGGTGGCCGCGAGCCTTTATTGCAGGGACGGGCGCTGTTACCGACGCTGACCCAGGTTGGCGTGCTGGGGCTACTCTCGTCGGCTCAGGTTGAGGCGCTGCGCGAGGCGTATCTGTTTTTGCGGCGGCTGGAAAACCTGCTGCAATCCATCGCGGATGAACAGACGCAAACCCTGCCTGATGATGCGCTCAATCAGGCCCGGCTCGCTTGGGGAATGCGGTGTGATAACGGGTTGCAACTCAGTGATGTCTTACATCATCACATGCAGGCGGTGCGCGATGTGTTCCATGAACTGATTGGCGATGACGCTCCCGATGGCAGTGAAACTCCGGAGCACAGCCATTACAGCAGCCTGTGGCAGGATGGGCTGGAAGAAGCGGATTTGAGTGTGCTTGCGCCACAGCTGGGGGCTGAGGTTGGTGAGCGTTTACTGACTAAAGTGGCTGATTTTCGTGCCGATTTGTCGCGGCGCACCATCGGGCCGCGCGGGCGCGACGTGCTTGATCAACTCATGCCAACGCTACTGGCGCAAGCCTGTAGCCATCCTAATGCCGATGTGATTGTTGCCCGTCTGACACCGCTGTTACTGGGGATTGTGACTCGCACCACCTATCTGGAACTGTTGCTGGAATCCCGCTCGGCGCTGACACAACTCATTCGGCTGTGTGCCGTCTCGCCGATGATAGCCAGCCAACTGGCGCGCTATCCGCTCTTGCTGGATGAATTGCTTGACCCCGCGACGCTCTATCAACCGACGGCGCTGGAGGCGTATCGTGACGAGCTGCGCCAATATCTGATGCGTGTGCCGGAAGATGATGAAGAGCAGCAACTGGAGGCGCTGCGCCAGTTCAAACAGGCCCAGCATCTGCGCATTGCGGCGGCGGATATTGTCGGCGCGCTGCCGGTCATGAAAGTGAGTGACCACTTAACGTATCTGGCTGAGGCGATTATTGCGGCCGTGGTGCAGCAGGCATGGAATCAAATGGTGGTGCGCTATGGTCAGCCGACGCATCTGCATGCAGCGTCGGGGCGCGGTTTTGCCGTGGTGGGGTATGGCAAACTGGGGGGATGGGAGCTTGGGTACAGCTCCGATCTGGACCTGGTCTTTCTGATTGATTGCCCCGATAACGTGATGACTGACGGTGAGCGCAGCATTGATGGCCGACAGTTTTATTTGCGCCTCGCCCAGCGAGTCATGCATCTGTTTAGTACCCGTACCTCATCCGGCATTTTGTACGAGGTCGATGCACGGTTACGCCCCTCGGGCGCGGCCGGTATGTTGGTCAGCACGGTGACGGCTTTTGAGGATTATCAGAGTCACGAAGCCTGGACCTGGGAACATCAGGCGCTGGTGCGAGCCCGTGTGGTGTATGGTGAGCCCGCTATCCAGCAACAGTTCGAGCAGATCCGTGAGCGCATTTTATGCCGTGAACGGCAGGGTGAAACGTTACGTGCCGAAGTGCGTGAAATGCGGGAGAAAATGCGCCAGCACCATGCGGGGAAAGATCTTGCGCTCTTTGATATTAAAGCCGATGCCGGGGGCATTACCGATATTGAATTTATCACGCAATATCTGGTACTGCGTGATGCGGCAAAACAGCCAGGGCTGACGCGCTGGTCAGACAATGTGCGTATTCTGGAGCTGCTTGCCCGCCACGGCGTGATGGAGGAAGACGAGGCGGATGCGCTGCGGCTGGCTTATATCACCCTGCGAGATGAAATTCATCATCTGGCCCTTCAGGAACTGCCCGGCCGGGTCAGCCAGGAGACGTTTGTTGCCGAACGTCGGCAGGTGCAACAAAGCTGGCAGAAATGGCTGGGAATAGAGAACTGAGCTAATGGCCTGGGTGTAAGTGTGGCCGCGGTGAGTGTGATACCATACGCGCGTTAAAAATGAACCTGTTTTTTGGAGCCAGGGAATGAAAGTAACGCTACCTGATTTTCGCCACGCCGACGTGTTGGTTGTGGGCGACGTAATGCTGGACCGCTACTGGTACGGCCCGACCAGCCGAATTTCGCCGGAAGCACCGGTGCCGGTGGTCAAGGTGGATACTATCGAAGAGCGGCCCGGCGGTGCGGCTAACGTCGCCATGAATATTGCGGCGCTGGGCGCAGGCTCGCGTTTAGTGGGGTTAACGGGCATTGATGATGCGGCGCGGGCATTGAGCGCCAAACTCGATGAAGTGAACGTCAAGTGTGATTTCGTCTCTGTGCCAACGCACCCGACCATCACCAAATTGCGGGTGTTGTCGCGCAATCAACAACTGATTCGCCTGGATTTCGAAGAGGGTTTTGACAACATTGACCCGCAACCGATGATTGATCGCATCCAGCAGGCATTGCCGACGACGGGGGCATTGGTACTGTCCGACTATGCCAAAGGCGCACTGGCGCATGTGCAGGCGATGATACAGACCGCCCGCGCTTGCGGTGTGCCGGTGCTGATTGACCCGAAAGGCACCGATTTCTCGCGTTATCGTGGCGCAACCCTTCTGACGCCAAACCTGTCTGAGTTCGAGGCCGTGGTCGGGCGCTGCAAAGATGAAACTGACCTGGTTACGCGTGGTATGACACTGCTGGCTGAGCTGGATTTATCCGCGCTGCTGGTCACGCGTTCAGAGCAGGGTATGACATTGCTGCAACCGGGTAAGGCTCCGGTGCACCTGCCAACACAAGCGCAAGAAGTGTATGACGTAACCGGTGCGGGTGACACGGTGATTGGGGTGCTGGCGGCCGCGCTGGCGGCCGGGAAATCACTCGAAGAAGCCTGCTTTTTAGCTAATGCCGCAGCCGGTGTGGTAGTCGGTAAACTCGGCACGTCAACGGTAACGCCTGTCGAGCTGGAAAATGCGATTCGCGGCCGTGCGGATACCGGTTTTGGTGTAATGAGTGAAGCGCAGCTCAAACAGGCGGTTGCACTGGCGCGCCAGCGTGGCGAAACAGTGGTGATGACCAACGGGTGTTTCGATATTTTGCATGCCGGGCATGTTTCGTATCTGGCGAATGCGCGCCGCCTTGGCGACCGGCTGATTGTTGCAGTGAACAGCGATGATTCAACCCGCCGCCTGAAAGGGCCGAGCCGCCCGGTTAACCCACTGACACAACGCATGATAGTTCTCGGCGCGCTGGAAGCGGTGGACTGGGTGGTTGCCTTTGAAGAGGACACACCACAGCGCCTTATCAGCGAAGTGCTGCCGGATATTCTGGTTAAAGGCGGTGATTACAAACCGGAAGATATCGCAGGTAGTAAGGAAGTCTGGGCCAATGGCGGTGAAGTGAAGGTGCTGAATTTTGAAGATGGTTGCTCGACAACCAATATCATCAACACTATCAAGGCCAGAGACTGACGGAAACACCTATGTCACAACAACAGTCAAAGCCTGCTAACGACATCGAGAATGTGTCGGCACAAACCGTGCCGGCACAGGTGCTGGCGACAATCGCGGCACTGCGCACCCAACTGCGCTATCACGAATATAAATATCACGTCGAAGATGCGCCGGAGATCCCCGACGCAGAATACGACCATCTCATGAATACCCTCAAAGCGCTCGAGCAGGCGCACCCTGAACTGGTGACGCCGGATTCGCCGACGCAACGCGTGGGTGCGACACCGCTGGAGGCATTTGAGCCGGTATTGCATGACGTCCCGATGTTATCGCTGGATAACGCCTTTGATGAAGCCAGCTTTCTGGCCTTTGACAAACGCCTTCATGACCGGCTCAAGAGCGAACACGATTTGGCGTTTTGCTGTGAGCTGAAACTTGACGGGCTGGCGGTGAGTTTGCTGTATGAGGACGGGCAACTGGTTCGTGCGGCAACCCGTGGTGACGGTACGACGGGCGAAAATATCACTGCCAATATTCGCACTATCGGTGCCATTCCCTTGCGTTTACACGGTGATAACCTGCCAGCACGGCTTGAAGTGCGGGGCGAGGTGTTTATGAAGCACAAAGGGTTTGATGCGCTCAATGATGAGGCGCGGCGTACCGGTGGTAAGGTGTTTGCGAACCCGCGTAATGCGGCCGCAGGCTCGCTGCGCCAGCTTGATCCGCGTATTACCGCCAAACGTCCGCTGACGTTTTTGTGTTATGGCCTTGGTGTGGTGGAAGGCGGCACCCTGCCGGATACCCACTGGCAGCGCCTGATGCAACTGCGTGACTGGGGGTTGCCTGTCAGTGAGCGGATACGGCTGTGTACCGGTAGTGATGCCGTGCTCGATTTTTACCGTCAGGTGGAGCGCGAGCGGGAAGCGTTGGGTTTTGATATCGACGGTGTGGTTATCAAAGTCAATGAACTGGCGTTACAGGCGCGTTTAGGTTTTGTGGCGCGCGCCCCGCGCTGGGCGATTGCATTCAAGTTTCCGGCTCAAGAGCAATTAACCTGGTTGCGCGATGTCGAGTTCCAGGTCGGGCGTACCGGGGCCATTACCCCGGTTGCCAGGCTGGAGCCGGTCGCGGTGGCAGGCGTGGTGGTCAGTAATGCGACATTGCATAACGCAGACGAGATAACCCGGCTGGGTATTAAAATCGGCGATCGGGTTGCCGTGCGTCGGGCGGGGGATGTGATCCCGCAAATCGTCAGCGTGGTTTTGTCTGAGCGCCCGTCAGATGCCCGTGAGATAGATTTTCCGACCCGCTGCCCGGAGTGTGACTCCGAGATTGAACGGGTTGAGGGTGAGGCAGTGGCGCGCTGTACCGGCGGGCTGTACTGCCGGGCTCAGCGCAAAGAGGCGCTGAAGCATTTCGTTTCCCGTCGGGCGCTCGATGTAGAAGGCATGGGTGACAAAATCATCGATCAACTGGTGGAAAAAGAGTACGTCAAGACGCCAGCCGATCTGTTTCGACTCACTGCCGTCATCCTTACCGGGTTAGAGCGCATGGGGCCGAAGTCGGCGCAGAATCTGGTCAATGCCCTGCTGAAAGCGAAATCCACTACTTTTGCCCGCTTTCTCTATGCACTCGGTATTCGGGATGTGGGAGAAGCGACGGCGGCAAGTTTGGCCGCGCATTTTGGCTCGCTACAGGCATTGATGAGTGCCGATCTGGATACATTGCAGCAGGTGCCGGATGTCGGCATTGTGGTGGCAACGCATCTGCGCCACTTTCTTGATGAAGTGCATAACCAGCAGGTGATTGAGGAACTGCTCAGTGCTGATATCGGTATTCACTGGCCTGATCCGGTGGTGGTTGATGTGGCTGCATCTGACAGCCCATTTGCCGGAAAAACCGTAGTGCTGACCGGCTCACTCAGCGTGCTGTCGCGTGATGAGGCAAAAGACCGTCTGGTCGCGCTGGGGGCAAAAGTCAGCGGTAGTGTGTCAAAGAAAACCGATTGGGTGATAGCCGGTGAAGCGGCAGGCTCCAAACTTGCCAAGGCCCAGGAACTGGGGATTGCGGTTATTGATGAGGCCGAAATGCTGCGTTTGCTGGGCGATGTATAGAATGGCATACATGCATTGTGGGTCACGGGTATAACGCGCATAACGGGAACAGGCGGATGGAAAAAGCGGATTTGCTGGCAATCGCCAATACCCCCATGCCGTTTGGCAAATATAAAGGCCGGATGTTGATAGAGTTGCCTGAAGAGTATCTGCTGTGGTTTGCCCGTAAAGAGGCATTTCCAGCCGGAAGGCTGGGCGTGTTGATGCAGATGACGCTGGCGATTAAAATAGAGGGGCTGCAAGGTCTGATTCATCCGCTGCGCCGCCCCTCTGGCGACTGACGGGTAATACAGGCATGGAGGAAGTAGTGCTCCCATGCCTTTCCACCCTTTCTACCCAGATATCCGTTATACGAACACATCCACACCTGCGCTTCCCGAGGCGCTGTTACCGGTGTTGGCCTCAATCGTCGGTTTAATGGCATCGAGTTGCTGGGCCAAATCATTGCTTGCGCCCGAGGGCTGCCCGCTTTCCCCTTGCGCCGTCTGCTCACGCATTTGTCGCAATTGCTGAAGCTGTGCCTGCACCTGCTTTATCTGCATTGTCAGCATATTGAGTTGCTGCTGTAATTTTTCTTGTTCAGATGAGTCAGCGGTTTCTTTTATCTGATCTTGCAATGTACTGCTTTGTTTAAACAGACTTTGTAGCTGAGTATTTAGCATTTTTATCTGTTCATCAATCATTCGCACCGCGCTGTTGCCTGATGGGCTACTGCTGTTAAAACTGACGCTGATGCCACCAATGCTGCCTGCCATAAATATTACCTGCCATAGTTTGACGATTATCCAGAGGTGACAACGCAGGGATCGCCTCTCCCGAGGCGTTGCCATAATGAGAAAACAGCTTATTTCTGGTTATCGGCAGCGTAGGGGGAGAGTTGAGTGTGTTGATAAACCGACAGGGAAAGGACGAGTCAACGCGCTGGCGCGCAAGAAAAAGCACAGCCATGATGGTTCCCGGCAGTGCTTTGGATGTTGGTGCAGTGTGGTTATCTATAAATTATCGGTGTGAACGATTAGATATAGATATTTTAGATATAGATATTAATGCTGTTTTCATTCGTGGGCGCATTAACACCTTCCTGCGGTTTAACAGACTGAGCCTGAGAGGTTTCAGCCTGCTGCGCCTGCTGGCTTTGTGCTTTTTGCTGCTGTAACTGCTGAATTTGCGCCTGTAACTGTTGAATTTGCGCCTGAATCATTTTTTGCTGCTGCTCAAGCAACTGGCGTTCTTCATCGGTTTTGGCTTCAGTCATTTGCTGAGTCAGCTTGGTGGCTTGCTTGGTCAGCGTTTGAATCTGCTTGTTTAGCTGTGCGATTTGCTGATCAACGCTGGCACTGCTGCTGGCGGATGATGTGGAGACGGCCGATGTTGCTGAGCCGATAGAGCTTGCCATAAATTCCTCCTTGTAATAACGAATAGTGGCGATACCGTTATCGGCGATACTCTGCTGTGGTTTTACGGTTTTTTCGCTTTCCTGACAAAGAAAAGCCCACAACAGTGATGGGCTTTAAACTGAGGCTGTTAATTTTGCGGGTAAGTCTCAGATATAGATATCAATTGCGTGCTCAGCAGAGGGACGATTGACCCCCTCTACGGGTTTTACCAGCGGTTTGCTTTCTTGCGTTGGCGGCACCTGCTGATTTTGCATCTGTGCTATCTGGCCCTGCATAACAACAATCTGTGCCTGCATAGACTGTTGCTGACCATTAACCGTGGTTTCCTGCTGCTTTTTGGTACTTTCGCCTGATGTTTCAGCGGCTTTCAGGTTTTGCAAATTACGTTCTGAAACCTTTTGCTCCGTGTTGGTTTCGACACTGGTGGATGCTGGCACTGGCATCACCGCAAAGCTGGAGGTGGCAATTGGACTCAGCATACATCCTCCTGATTATGTCGTTAGCGCAGGGAGCACCCCTGCTATCTCTGTTATCGGCATACTGTGTCGTATCATGAGTAATTATTAACCAAAAAGGGCGTTCTATCTATCTCTTGTCCGTATTGAGATGTAAAGAATCGTGTTTTGTGGCTGACAATCACTTTCCATAGACATTGATGGCGTCGGTTAAACGCACAGCCTGCCTGCCGAGATCGGCTGCGAACTCCGAAGATTGCTCTACCATATCGGTGTTACCCGAAGTCATGGTTTCAATCTGTGCAATAGAGTCATTAATCAAGGAGAGTGCGGCTGTCTGTTCGCGGGTGGCGTTGCTGATTTCACTTATCATCGTTGCGACCTGCTGCACTTCATTGACGATGTCCTGAATATGCTGGCCAGCCTTGTCTACCAGAGCGCTGCCGTTCTCCACACTGCTCATGTTCGCGTCAATCAACGCTTTGATTTCCTGCGCAGCCGATGCCGAATGCTGTGCCAGGCTTCGCACTTCGGCGGCGACGACGGCGAAACCACGCCCCTGAGTACCGGCTCTGGCAGCTTCAACCGCCGCATTCAGGGCCAGTATGTTGGTTTGAAAGGCGATACTGTCGATAACGCCGATAATATCGACCATTTTCCGGCTGGCCTGCGAGATAGCCTCCATCATGCCAACGGCATCTGCCATGATGTTTCCACCCTGCGTCGCCGAGTTGCTGGCGCTTTGTGCCATCTGCGTTGCCTGGGTGGCTGTTTCTGCACTTTGCTGCACCGCAACGGTGATTTGTTCAATCGCAGCGGCCGTTTGTTGCAGGTTGGCGGAGGTTTCTTCCGTGCGAGCGCTCAGGTCGTTGTTGCTATCGGCCAGTTGCTGGCTGACCTGATTAATTCCGGCAACCTGGGCTCCGACGTCATCAACCAGCGAGTGAAGGTTAAGGCCAAACTGGTTAATCACCCGAAGTAACAGCCCGATTTCATCAACCCGGTTGAGGCGATGATTATCGACACGACGACCAGAGACGACCTGCTGAGCCTGACGCAGCGTGAATCGCAGCGGACGGGCAATCTGCTGCTGTAAGTAGGTATCCAATACCACCATCAACAACAGCGAGGCCATCGTGGCGGTTATCAGATTGGCTCCCAGCAGGCTTAATACCAGCGGAATAAGGCCACCTGCGAGGACAGCCAGTCTTAAGCGCCAGCGCACGGACATTTTTTGAAATACAGATAAAATGGCAAACGCGCCGGTACGTACCACCAGGCCTTTATAAAACCGCAGATGGCGAGCCTGCTTGCTCTGAACGGCTTCATACAAGGGTTCTGCGGCTTTGATTTCTTCAGCACCTGGGGTATTGCGTACAGAAATATAACCGGTGAGTTGATTATGGTGATAAACCGGCGTCACGTTAGCCCGCACCCAATAATGATCGCCATTTTTGCGCCGGTTTTTTACCAGCCCGGTCCAGCTGTCGCCTTGTTGTAGTGTGTACCACATGTCGGCAAACGCTTCGACGGGCATATCCGGGTGGCGAACAATATTATGCGGCGTGCCGACCAGCTCATGTTCATCAAAACCACTAACACGAATAAATGCCGAGTTGGCGTAGGTAATGTGACTGTGAATGTCGGTGGTAGACATTAATATAGTATTGCTATCTAGCCGATGTTCTTGCTGTGTAATAGGTGTATTCACCCTCATAGGGAACCCCAAATGTTGTGTGTCAGCGATACCTGTTATCTTGCAGGTTGCAGAAATGTTGGTGTTATTTACCGTCATGTTGACAGGTTTTATCCGCAAGCTGCGCTCAATCTGGCTTATGCCAGGGTGTTATCAGCGCTTCGCTTGAGTGTTTCTGCACCCCGAATGATTTAGGTTATTGTTGTAGTTTCGTTTTTTATTTTTCAGGCGGGCATTCATGCTGAATACAACCCTTGCCAATTGTCAGATATGCAAAACAGGATGCTCTATTTTTAAAGCATCCATGAATAAGTTCACCCTTTTTTTTGTTACCGGGAATTTATGCTTTGCCTCTTTACGTTGTCAACAGAATCATTTTCATGGCTTGCATTTTCGCTTTGTTTTATTACTTCATTAAATATTGATCGAATTTTTATTAATTGGTGCATCACAATAAAAACGTTTTATTAACAGTAATGGCGAAAGTGATGTTTTTATGACAATCGGCTGGGGGAAAGGAAACCTGATAAATAATGGTATTAATCGATAGCGGTGTAAATGCTATAAGCACAGAGATAAGCAGCAAAATGTACAGTGTGATCGGCATGATGATAGATAATAAGATAATTATGCCGGGTTTTTCAGACGAAATGAGGGGCCATAAAAAGACAGACGACAGCCCTTCAGTGCAGGGCTGCCGTGTGGGTTAAGGTGCGTGCGTGGCGCAATCTATTCAGGTCACGGGAGCCGGGTTGAAGACCGACAGCGCATTATGCAAGCCCCATTGATCTGACCAGGTGGTCTTTCTGCCGCTGGCGATGTCGAGAATAAACTCGAACAACTGCCAGCCAACGGCTTCAATGGTGGCATCACCGGTTGCAATGGTGCCTGCGTTTATGTCCATCAGGTCGTGCCAGCGTTGTGCCAGATCGGTACGGGTGGCCATTTTGATGACAGGCACCGCTTTAAGCCCGTAAGGGGTGCCTCGACCGGTTGTAAACACCTGAACGGTGATGCCGGAGGCCAGTTGCTGGGTACCGCAAACAAAATCGCTGGCCGGGGTTGCGGCATAAATCAAACCGCGTTTGGTCGGGCGCTGACCGGGTGACAGCACTTCGACAATGGCGCTGGTGCCTGATTTGGCAATGGAGCCCAACGCTTTTTCCACCACATTCGCCAGCCCGCCTTTCTTGTTGCCGGGAGAGGGGTTTGCGCTGCGATCAGTCTTGCCGCTATCCAGATAGTCATCATACCAGGCCATCTCTTCGAGCAGCCGTTTGCCCACCTCTTCGGTGATGGCGCGCGGGGTGAGCAGATGAATGGCATCGCGGACTTCGGTGACTTCCGAAAACATGACGGTGGCACCACAGCGCACCAGCAGATCAGACGCGAACCCGACCGCCGGGTTGGCGGTTACGCCGGAGAAAGCATCGCTGCCGCCACACTGCATCCCCACCACCAGTTCGCTGGCAGGAACGGTTTCCCGCTGGCGCGCATTCAGCCGTTGCAGGTGTTTATCCGCCATCGCCAGAATGTCATCCACCATTGATCTAAAGCCAACGTGATGTTCATCTTGCAAACGCACAATGCTGGTGTCATCCAGTGAGATAGCCTGTACATCCGGTGTGCCTTGTAGCAGGCGTTCGGGCTGAAGTTTTTCACACCCGAGGCCGACGACCAGCACTTCACCACCAAAATTCGGGTTAAGCGCCAGGTTGTGAATGGTACGAATCGGGACAACGGCGGCCGGTGCGTTGATAGCGACCCCGCAGCCATAGAGATGATTGAGAGCAACCACGCCATCGACGTTCGGATAACGCGGCAGTAAATCCCGCTCGATAAGGTTCACCACGTAATCGACGACACCCGCCACACAATGCACGCTGGTGGTAATGCCCAGCAGGTTTTTCGTACCGACGCTGCCATCTGGATTACGGTAGCCTGCAAAGGTGTAGCCCTCAAGCGGCGGCAGAGCGGCGGGCACTTTGGTTGCCAGGGGCAGGCTCTCCAGCGCGGGTGCCTCAGGCAGCGCCACCAGCGATTCATCTATCCAGCAGCCACGCCCAATATCGCGCAATGCGTAACCGATAACCTCACCATAGCGAATGATGGGCGCGGCATTGGCAATATCCACCAGAGCAACTTTATGCCCCTGTGGCACATGTTCTTGCAATTCCAGCCCACAGGGAAATCGTGTACCGGCTTTCAGTCCATGATTGTTCACGACAATAGCGACATTGTCAGAGTCATGAACCTTAATATAAAGCGGCCGTTCGTTAGCCACTTCATGTGATGAATGTGCTGACATGGTACTGACCTTCATGAATGAGATAACAATGATGGGACGGATAACCTGCGGTTTATTTTCACTGTTGCTGTAACCGTGACATTGCTCGGGATCAGTATAGGTGAGCTGCCCCCCGGCTGACATTATGCAATTGACCGACATCTTCGGATATGGCGTGTCATTTCTGTGGCGAAGAAACAAGGTGCAGTGAATCCTGTCACATTATTGCGTGGCGATGATTGCGTGGCGATGCCCTCGCAGCAATCCATGGTGCGCCGGGGCAGGTAGCGCGGTATTTCGTGGTTATCCGTTGTTGCTGACCGGCCTGTTTATACCCTGCCTGCGGTGTTGGTTTGGTTTGGGGGGATGACACGTTGAGGCTAAAACCCCGGTTTTCGTGAAATGACGCGCAGTGATTTGGGCGATTGCCATAATTTTATTCTTTAATGGTGTTTATTGTTGGGAGCTTGTCCAGTGAGCCGCCCGGTGACGCCCCGTATAATCCTTCCCAGAAGTCGAAGAGGTGTTGTGGTTTCTTTTCGCTGTTCTGTTCGTGACCTTGCTCGGTCTTACACGTTTTGAACCATTACCGACTCTTGATTTCATTCTGATAACCCAACCCTACACTGTTTTGTTATTCGGAATGAATGAGCTAACTGTTATCCAGGCTCTCCTGCGCTGTTTGGCGGGAAACGCTTAAAATAGGAGTTCATCATATGAATACTGTCAGCACGGCGGCAGGCGTATTACAAAAGAAAACCAACGCCCGTTACTGGATTGTCGTGATGCTGTTTATTGTCACGTCATTCAATTATGGCGATCGTGCCACCATCTCTATTGCCGGCTCGGCGATGTCCAAAGAAATCGGACTCGATGCGGTCGGCATGGGGTATATCTTCTCCGCATTCTCCTGGGCCTATGTTATCGGCCAAATTCCCGGCGGCTGGCTGCTTGACCGCTTTGGTTCTAAACGCGTTTATTTCTGGAGCATTTTTAGCTGGTCGCTGTTTACCCTGTTGCAAGGGTTTGTGGATCTTTTCCACGGTTCAGCGATTGTCGTTTCCTTGTTTATGCTGCGTTTTATGGTGGGGCTGTGCGAATCCCCGTCATTCCCTGGCAACAGTCGCATTGTGGCGGCCTGGTTCCCGGCTCAGGAGCGTGGAACCGCAGTGGCTATCTTCAATTCCGCACAATATTTTGCGACGGTTATCTTCGCGCCCATCATGGGCTGGCTGACGCACGAAGTGGGCTGGGCGCATGTGTTCTGGTTCATGGGCGGCCTTGGCATCATCATCAGCTTCTTGTGGCTTAAGATGATTCACGACCCGAAAGACCATCCTGGCGTCAATAAAGCCGAGCTGGAGTACATCGAAGCGGGTGGTGCGCTGGTCAACATGGATGCTGGTGCGGCCAAGAAAGAGGTCGCTCGCGGTGAAAAATGGCATCAAATTAAGCAATTACTGACCTCCCGCATGATGGTTGGGGTCTATCTCGGCCAATACTGCATCAATGCGCTGACCTACTTCTTCATTACCTGGTTCCCGGTGTATCTGGTGCAGGCACGCGGCATGTCGATTCTCAAAGCCGGTTTCGTGGCTTCCATTCCGGCGATTTGCGGATTTGTCGGCGGGGTGCTCGGTGGGGTGATTTCCGATTATCTGATGCGTCGCACCCAGTCACTCACACTGGCCCGCAAAACGCCGATTGTGCTGGGTATGTTGCTCTCGATGTCGATGGTGATTTGTAACTACGTCTCAACCGAGTGGGTCGTCATTGCGGTGATGGCTGCCGCCTTCTTCGGCAAAGGCATTGGCGCGCTGGGCTGGGCGGTGATGGCAGATACAGCACCGAAAGAAATCAGCGGCTTGAGCGGTGGCCTGTTCAACATGTTCGGCAATATTTCCGGCATCGTCACACCGATTGCGATTGGCTATATCGTTGGCGCAACCGGCTCTTTCAACGGTGGCCTGGTGTATGTCGGCATCCATGCATTTGTCGCGATTCTGAGCTTCCTGTTTATCGTTCAAGATATCAAGCGTATCGAACTGCAACCGTATAAGCCCCAGTGATCCGGGTGAGGATGAAAAAATGAATACTCAAGACACGCCAATTATTACCGAGATGCAGGTTATTCCGGTCGCCGGGTATGACAGCATGTTGCTCAATATTGGTGGTGCACATAATGCGTTTTTTACCCGCAATATCGTGATTCTGAAAGATAACGCCGGGCATACCGGCGTTGGTGAAGCCCCAGGCGGCGAAGTTATCTACCAAACCCTGACGGCGGCTATCCCGCAGGTTATTGGCGCACAGGTGGCGCGCATGAACCATCTGGTGCATCAGATCCACAAAGGCAACCAGTCATCCGATTTTGACTCCTTCGGTAAAGGGGCCTGGACGTTTGAGCTGCGCGTCAATGCTGTGGCGGCGCTGGAAGCGGCGCTGCTGGACTTGCTCGGCCAGCATCTGAACGTGCCGGTCGCCGAATTACTGGGGCCGGGCAAACAGCGCGATGAAGTCACGGTGCTGGGGTATCTGTTCTACATCGGCGATCGCACCAGAACGGAGTTGCCATATCAGGCCGGTGAGACGGGCAAACATGAGTGGTATCACTTACGTCACCAGAAGGCGATGAGCAGTGACGCGGTGGTGAACCTGGCGCAGGCCGCCGCCGATCGTTACGGGTTTAAAGACTTCAAACTCAAAGGTGGCGTGCTGCCGGGAGAGATGGAAATCGACACCGCTAAAGCACTGAAAGCACGTTTCCCAGACGCGCGTATCACGGTGGACCCGAATGGAGCCTGGCTGCTTGATGAAGCCATCCGGTTATGCAAGGGCCTCAATGGCGTGCTGACCTACGCGGAAGACCCGTGCGGTGCTGAACAGGGGTTCTCCGGGCGAGAAGTGATGGCGGAATTCCGCCGCGCCACCGGGCTGCCGGTCGCCACCAACATGATTGCCACCAACTGGCGTGAGCTGAATCACTCGGTGATGCTGCAATCGGTGGATATCCCGCTGGCAGACCCGCATTTCTGGACGATGCATGGCGCGGTACGCGTGGCGCAGTTGTGCGATGAGTGGGGCCTGACCTGGGGTTGTCACTCCAATAACCATTTTGATATTTCACTGGCGATGTTCACCCACGTCGGCGCAGCCGTGCCGGGCAACCCGACCGCCATTGATACTCACTGGATCTGGCAGGAAGGTCAGCACCTGACGCGCGATCCGCTGCAAATTGTCAACGGCAAAATCAAAGTGCCAGAAAAACCGGGACTGGGCGTCGAGCTGGACATGGAGCAAGTGATGAAAGCCCATGCGCTCTACAAAGCATTGCCTGCTGGTGCGCGCAATGACGCAACGGCAATGCAGTACCTGATCCCCGGCTGGACATTTGATCGTAAGCGCCCGGTATTCGGACGTGAATTACCCAGGCATTCAACGTTTTAATAGAAGGAAATCCTCATGACGTCGCAAAGTTCCACTCCGGTTATTACTCAGATGCAGGTTATTCCTGTCGCCGGGCACGACAGCATGTTGCTCAACCTCAGCGGGGCGCACGCGCCTTATTTCACCCGTAATATCGTTATCCTCAAAGATAATGCCGGGCACACCGGCGTGGGCGAAATTCCCGGTGGTGAAGCGATTCGCCAGACACTGGAAGATGCGGCGCAACTGGTGGTTGGCAAGACGCTCGGCGAATACAAAAATGTCATGAATCAGGTTCGCAACCAGTTTGCCGAGCGTGATGCCGCAGGCCGTGGCCTGCAAACCTTCGATTTGCGCACCACTATTCATGTGGTTACCGGTATTGAAGCCGCGATGCTCGATTTGCTCGGGCAGTTCCTGAACGTGCCGGTTGCCGCCTTGCTGGGCGATGGTCAGCAGCGCGATGCGGTAGAAATGCTGGGGTATCTGTTCTATATCGGCGATCGCAACAAAACCGACCTGCCGTACCAGAGCCAGCCAAATGACAAATGCGACTGGTATCGCCTGCGTCACGAAGAAGCGCTGACGCCGGAAACGGTGGTGCGTCTGGCGGAAGCCGCGTACGAGAAATACGGCTTCAACGATTTCAAACTCAAAGGCGGCGTGTTGGCGGGCAGCGAAGAAGCCGAAGCGGTAACGGCGCTGGCAAAACGCTTCTCGCAGGCGCGCATTACGCTTGACCCGAACGGTGCCTGGTCACTGGAGGAGGCGATTCGCCTCGGTAAACAACTGCGCGGAGTGCTGGCCTACGCGGAAGACCCGTGCGGTGCCGAGCAGGGCTTCTCCGGGCGTGAAGTGATGGCGGAATTCCGCCGCGCCACCGGGCTGCCTACCGCCACCAACATGATTGCCACTGACTGGCGGCAGATGGGCCACACCCTTTCCCTGCAATCTGTCGATATCCCATTGGCTGACCCGCATTTCTGGACGATGCAAGGTTCCGTGCGCGTCGCTCAGATGTGCCACGAATGGGGTCTGACCTGGGGTTCACACTCTAACAACCATTTTGATATTTCACTGGCGATGTTCACCCATGTGGCCGCTGCTGCGCCAGGGCAGATAACCGCCATTGACACCCACTGGATCTGGCAAGAAGGCAATCAGCGCCTGACCAAAGAGCCGCTGCAAATTGTGGGCGGTAAAGTCGACGTACCGAAGCGCCCGGGGCTTGGCATCGAGCTGGATATGGAGCAGGTGATGCAGGCGCACGAGCGCTATAAAAACATGGGGTTAGGTGCACGTAACGATGCCGTTGGTATGCAATACCTGATCCCCGGCTGGGCGTTTGATAACAAGCGCCCGTGTCTGGTTCGTTAATCAACCCGGTTCATTCATGACAGCGCCGCTTATCTGAGCGGCGCAGTAAGCGAGTAAGGACAAAAAATGAAAACGCCACTGTTACCAAATCTGTTTCGCCAGGACTTGCGTCAGGGAAAAACCCTGATTGGCTGCTGGTGTGCGCTGGCTAATCCGATTTCCACCGAGGTATTGGGGCTGGCAGGGTTTGACTGGCTGGTACTGGATGGCGAACACGCGCCCAATGACATCACCACCTTCATTCCACAATTGATGGCGTTAAAAGGCAGCCATAGTGCGCCAGTGGTGCGCCCGCCGTGTAATGAGCCGGTGGTGATTAAGCGCCTGCTGGATATCGGTTTCTACAATCTGCTGATTCCGTTTGTGGAAACCGAGGAAGAGGCGGTGCGTGCGGTCGCCTCGACCCGCTATCCGCCGGCGGGTATCCGTGGTGTTTCCGTCGGGCATCGCAGCAACGCCTACGGCACGGAACCGAACTATTTTGCCACCATCAACGACAACATTACGGTGCTGGTGCAAATCGAAACCCAGGAAGGCGTGGACAACCTGGATGCGATTGCGGCGGTGGACGGTGTGGACGGCATTTTTGTCGGCCCCGGCGATTTGTCTGCGGCACTGGGGTATTTGGGCCAGCCCAATCACCCGGAAGTGCAAAAAGTGATCCGCCATATTTTCGAGCGTGCGGCGGCGCACGGTAAGCCGAGCGGCATTCTGGCACCGGCTGAAGCCGATGCGCGCCGCTATCTCGAGTGGGGTGCGCGTTTTGTTGCTGTGGGCAGTGACCTGGGCGTATTTCGCGCCGCGACACAGGCGCTGTGCGACAAATTTAAATCGTGATGAGTCTGTCAGGGCCGCAGCGGCCGACGGCTTACGTTGAATAGACAATGAGGTTATCGCAATGAAAATTGGTTTTATTGGGCTGGGTATTATGGGTAAACCAATGAGTAAAAACCTGATTAAAGCAGGTTACTCATTGGTGGTGCTGGACAGAAATAGCGAAGCCGTGGCTGAGGTCGTTGCCGCCGGGGCTACGTCGGCCACAACGCCGAAAGCTGTTGCTGAACAGAGTGATATCGTTATCACCATGCTGCCAAATTCACCGCACGTAAAAGAGGTGGTACTGGGTGAGAACGGCGTGATTGACGGTGCGCGTAAAGGCACGGTCGTGATTGACATGAGTTCTATTGCGCCGCTGGCCAGCCGGGAAATTGCGACGGCACTGGCCGAAAAAGGCGTTGAGATGCTCGATGCGCCGGTCAGTGGCGGTGAGCCGAAAGCCATCGACGGTACGCTGTCGGTGATGGTGGGCGGTGACAAAGCGGTGTTCGAGCGCAGTTATGACGTGCTGAAAGCGATGGCCGGTTCCGTGGTACATACCGGTGATATCGGCGCGGGTAACGTCACCAAGCTGGCGAATCAGGTGATTGTGGCGCTGAATATTGCGGCGATGTCTGAAGCATTGGTGCTGGCGACGAAGGCGGGCGTGAATCCTGATCTGGTGTACCAGGCGATTCGCGGCGGTTTGGCCGGCAGTACCGTACTGGATGCCAAAGCACCGATGGTGATGGATCGCAACTTTAAGCCGGGTTTCCGTATCGATCTGCATATTAAAGATCTGGCAAATGCGCTGGATACCTCGCACGGCGTCGGTGCGCAACTGCCGCTGACCGCGGCGGTGATGGAAATGATGCAGGCGCTCAAGGCTGATGACCTGGGCGGCGCAGACCATAGCGCGCTGGCTCGTTACTACGAGAAACTGGCGAAAGTGGAAGTGACCCGCTAAGCGGGCGTTAGCCGGTCAACCCAGGTTAACCGGCCAATGAATGAACGTCACCCGGCAAGTGAACGCCACCCGGTCGTTGACAGGGCGGCGTGGCCGCCCGATTGACACCATATTTTGACCCGTGCCGGTTTCAGGCGGTGTCACGGCCTGTGCACGGGGAGTTGATGACGCGAGTCGTTTATGAAAATAGTGATCGCACCGGATTCTTACAAAGAGAGCCTATCCGCTCAGGAAGTTGCCACACAGATTGAAGCTGGTTTTCGGGAAGTATTTCCTGATGCTTGCTATGTAAAGCTGCCTGTCGCCGATGGCGGAGAAGGAACTGTGGAAGCCATGGTCGCGGCCACCCACGGTAAAATCGTTAAGGTTAATGTCACCGGCCCGCTGGGGGAGAACGTCGAGGCGTTTTTCGGGCTGTCGGGGGATGAAAAAACCGCTTTTATCGAAATGGCGGCGGCCAGCGGGCTGGAGCGTGTGCCCTCACACCAGCGTAATCCGCTGTTGACCACCAGTTATGGCACCGGTGAGTTGATTCGCTGTGCCCTGGATCATGGCGTGCGCCACTGTATTATCGGCATTGGCGGTAGCGCCACCAATGATGGTGGCGCGGGCATGATGCAGGCGCTGGGTGTGCGGCTGCTGGACGCACAGCAGCAGCCACTGGCGTTTGGCGGCGCGGAGCTGTCGAGACTGGAACATATCGATATCCAGTCGCTTGACCCGCGTATTCACCAGTGTCGTTTTGAGGTGGCCTGTGATGTCACCAACCCACTGACCGGGCCGCAGGGCGCATCAGCCGTATTCGGGCCGCAGAAGGGGGCGACGGGGCCGATGGTTGAACAACTGGATCAGGCACTGCAACACTATGCCGCAGTGATCCGCCAGTGTCTGGATATTGATGTAGAGCAGGTATCCGGTGCCGGGGCCGCCGGAGGGATGGGCGCGGCGTTGCTGGCATTTTGCGGGGCCGAGTTGCGTCGGGGCATTGAGATAGTCACCGAAGCGCTCGGGCTTGATGCGCTGGTGCGCGATGCCTCGCTGGTGATTACCGGCGAAGGGCGTATCGATAGCCAGACCATTCATGGCAAAGTCCCGATTGGGGTGGCCCGTATCGCCAAGCGTTATCAAAAACCGGTGATAGGCATTGCCGGTAGCCTGACTTCGGATGTTGGCGTGGTGCACGACCACGGCCTGGATGCGGTATTCAGCGTGCTTTACACGATTTGTTCGCTGGAAGACGCGCTGGATAATGCCGCTGACAATGTGCGCATGACGGCGCGTAATATTGCCGCGACCCTCAAACTGGCCCGCACCCTCACCTGGTGATGCCGTTTCCGGTGGCAGGACAGATTCGCGTGGCTGCGATGCGGCTGTAACGGCAACGAATCGTTTGGCAGGCGTTGCACAGACTGGCGCGCCTGCCCGTGGCGCGCGTAACTTAGCCTGATACCGCCAGACGTTTTCGGGCGGCCTTCTCTACATTGCTCATTTCATCCATCAGTTCCAGCCACTCCGGTTCGAGGTCGTGAATGCCGACACCTTTACGCAGCGCCTGTTCCAGGCAATAACAAATCTGTTTTAAGCGCGGTACGCCGCTGTAGCTGCAACTGCCGTGTAATTTATGAATGATATCCAGCAGATTTTCGGGTGGTGAGCCGGTCAGCACCGCTTCTACCTGTACCCGGATATCGGGCAGCGAGTCGAGCAACATTCCCAGCAAATCGCGCGCCAGATCCGGCTTACTGGCCGCCTGACGCAGCGCCAAATCCCAATCCAGCGACAGTGGTGAAGGTGAAACCGGTGGCGGCGCGGGTAGCGTGACCGCACCACGCTGCGGATAATGGGCATGGCGCAATAACGTCTGGCGCAGCATCTGTTCATCAATCGGTTTAGACAGATAATCATCCATGCCGGCTTGCAACAGCAGTTCGCGCTCACCGCTCATGGTGTGCGCCGTGACCGCCACGATGGGGGTTTGGGCATGATGTGGCAAACGGCGAATACGCTCGCTGGTTTGTAACCCATCCATGCCCGGCATCTGAATGTCCATCAGGATAATATCCAGCGCCTGATGCTGTGCCTGAGCAATCGCATCCGCACCATTTTCACACAGGGTGATGCGCTCGACCTGTTCTTCCAGCAGTGCACCGATAAGCTTCAGATTAGCCGGGTTGTCATCCACCGCCATAACACTCAGCGGCAGGCGGTTTGGCATCATCAGCGGTGTAACAGCAGAGGCGGTGCGGTTGTCCTGGCTGAATAGCGGGTTGTCTTGCAGCAAGGGAAGCAGGCGAGGCGCACTAACCGGTTTACTCAGGCAGGCATGAACACCAAACGATTTTAACTGTTCGGCCTCCATTTCAGCCATGCTGGGCAGCGCCAGAATCACACAAGGCGACAGGCGGCAAAAGTCCCGAATTGAGGGGGTAAAATCCAGCAAGGTATTGCGATAGTGGATAGGCACACCAATGAGCAGAATATCAAAGGTGCGCTCCGGCAGTTGCTCCAGCGTCGGGCTATAGCTGACGGTCAGCGGGGTGTGCACCAGAATATCTAACGTTGCCTGTGCCGCTGCCGGATTGGACTCCACATACGCCAGATGCTTGCCTTGCAAGTTGTCAAAATGGTAGCCGGAGCCTGGCATGTGCGGATTTAATTGCAGGGTGATGGTGCACCAGAACGTGGTGCCGTGGTTGAGTTTACTGTGAAAACTGATGTCTCCGCCCATTTCCCGCACCAGCCGCTGCGTAATCACCAGCCCCAACCCGGTGCCGCCATGCTGGCGGGAAATACTGGTATCCGCCTGACGGAAGGCCTGAAACAGCTGCGCCTGTTGTGCTTCGGCAATGCCAATGCCGGTATCTTTAATTTGCACTTCCAGCAGCACTTGCTGATTTTCCTGACGGCGCTTTTCGATGCGGATGTCGATATTGCCCTGTTCGGTAAATTTAATCGCATTGCCCAGCAGGTTGGTAATGATCTGCTGTAAACGCAGCGGGTCGCCGACGAACTGCTCGGGCACGTCATGCTGAATATTCAGCGTCAGCTCCAGCCCTTTCTCGTGTGCCGTATGGGCCAGCAGAATAATCACCTCATCAAGGGTGTTATGCAGCGAGAAGGGAATATTCTCCAGCACCAGTTTACCGGCCTCCAGTTTCGAGAAGTCCAGCACATCATTGATGATATTCAGCAGGTTGTTAGCCGAGCGCTCAATGGTTTGCAGATAATCTTTCTGCGTGGCGGTGAGCTGGGTTTTCAGTGTCTGGCGGGTAAAGCCGATAACGCCATTAAGCGGCGTGCGTAATTCATGCGACATGTTGGCGAGAAATTCGGATTTAATGCGCGCCGCTTCCTGAGCCCGTTTTTTCGCCAGATCCAGTTCCACGTTCTGGATCTCCATTTGTTCGAGCGTTTCACGCAGATCATAGGTTGCCTGATCGATATTCTGCTGCATCTCTTCGTGGTAAGCAGTGAGCGACATAGCCATTGAGTTGATGCCGTTTTTCAGCATATCCAGCTCGCCCAGCATGTGCCCTTCCACCCGGCTGTCCAACTGGCCACGGCGAATACGATCGACGGTTTCAACCATATTGCGGATAGGGATAGTCACATCGCGCATCAGGCGATACGCCAGCAGCATGGCAATACCCATGCAAAACAGCAGCAGCATCGAGGCCATGAACATCTCGCGATATTGCTGGAGCCGAATGGAATTCAGATCCAGCTCCACCGCTATATACCCCATCGGAGCCTGACGACTGACCGGCGTATTGCTGGCGACACTGTTGTCACTCTCTACCGGCATTTGCAGGATAAGGCAGCCTTCTTCATTCTGCATCCGCATGCTGGTGGGTAAGGGATTACCCGCAGGCACCTGCAACCAACTGCTGTGCGGATTACTGGGGTTACTGGCAACGATTAACTGGTTACGCGCATCGAATACGCTAATCGCCCGCACCATATCCGAGTGATGGCGGTGCAATATGTTGACCAGTTCACGCAGCGATTCCGGCTGACGCTGGGTTAATGCATACGCACTGTTAACGGCCAGCGGCTTGATGATGCTGGCTCCGGCGTCGGCCAGTTGATCCTGTAACTGGTTATAACGATGAATAACAAAAAAGCTACTGAGCAACAGCCCGATGAGCATCGTCGGTGCCAGTATCAGGATCATCATGCGTGCGCGAAGACTGTATTTGGTCATGGGGTTCCAATGTGGGACAATTAAAGGCGACTATTCCATTCAATCGACAATTTCATTACATCACTGACAGCACACTTATGGCGCAATTCTACTCTCCAAACCGGCGCGTGACGACCCGGCAAACTCTTACCGTGACGGTGAACGATCTGGACTCTTTCGGACAGGGGGTAGCTCGCCATCAGGGAAAAACCCTCTTTATCCCGGGCGTCTTACCGGGCGAGCAGGCAGAAATCCAGTTAACGCAAGATAAGCGTCACTATGCCCATGCCCGGTTGTGCCGGTTGCTGACAACCAGTGACGAGCGTGTTGCGCCGCGCTGCACTCACGCGGCGGTTTGCGGCGGATGCCAGCAGCAACATGCCAGCCCGGCGTTACAGCAGCGCAGTAAAGCGGCGGCGCTGCACCATCTGATGGTGCGCGAAACGGCAGGGGACGTGCCTGAGCCGGAAATCATCGCCGCCGCGCCTTACGCTTACCGCCGTCGCGCACGCCTTGCGATACACTATCACGCCAAAAGCCAGCGGCTGTTGTTGGGCTATCGGCAGGCGGGATCGCATGAGTTGGTGGATATTGCCGCCTGTCCGATACTGCGCCCGGAACTGGACGCACTGCTGGCTCCGTTGCGTGATTGCCTGTCGCAATTAAAGGCAGTACGCCGGTTGGGGCATGTGGAACTGGTGCTGGCAGAGCAGGGGCCGTTGGTGATTTTGCGCCACCTTGACCCGTTATGCGAAGCGGATAGGCTGGCGCTGACGGCATTTGCCCGGCAACACCGGGCGGGGATGTTCAGCGCCGCCGAAGCCGATACACTGGTTTGTCTGCACGGTGAGCTACCCTCTTACCGTATCGGTGAGTTGTCGCTGGCATTTAGCCCGCGTGATTTTATTCAGGTTAACGATGAGATTAATCAGCGCATGGTTGAGCAGGCGCTGGCCTGGCTTGACCCTCAGGCCCAGGATCAGGTGCTGGATCTGTTCTGTGGAATGGGTAACTTTACCCTGCCACTGGCACAGCGTGCAGGCCGGGTGGTCGGTGTTGAAGGCGTTGCCGCGCTGGTGGAAAAAGGGCGTGAGAATGCCTGTCGTAACGGGCTTTCGCCACACACCACGTTTTATTTGCATAATCTGGAAGAGGATGTGACGCGTCAACCCTGGGCATCGATGGGATTTGATAAAATATTGCTTGACCCTGCCCGGGCGGGCGCGCCAGCGGTGATGCCGCAGATTGTGAAACTCGCGCCACGCCGGGTAGTGTATATATCCTGTAACCCCACCACGCTCGCGCGGGACAGCAAGGTGCTCATGGCCGCAGGTTATCGTCTGGCCCGACTGGCCATGTTGGATATGTTTCCACATACCGGGCATCTTGAGTCTATGGCATTGTTTTTGCTTGGCTCCGATGGCTCGGTAAAGTAGGGAGAAATTATGGTTGCGGTAAGAAGTGCGCATTTAAATACCGAAGGCAAGTTCGTACCGGACGCGTGGATTGCCTCGCTGGGCATCGCCAGTAAGCTGGCGTGTGAGCGTCTGGCGGAAACCTGGCGCTATTGTGAAGAAAAAACAGAAAGCCACCCGGATGCCATGCTGCTGCTGTGGCGCGGTATTGAGATGGTGGAAATCCTCTCAACGCTGAGTATGGATAACGACAGCATGCGTGCTGCGATGCTGTTTCCGCTGGCGGATGCCAATGTGGTGGATGAAGAGACACTGCGGGAAACCTTTGGCAAGAATATTGTCAATCTGGTGCACGGCGTGCGCGATATGGATGCGATCCGCCAGCTCAAAGCCACCCAGCATGACTCAATGGCCTCCGAACAGGTGGATAACATTCGCCGCATGTTGCTGGCGATGGTGGAAGATTTCCGCTGCGTAGTGATAAAACTGGCCGAGCGGATTGCCCACCTGCGCGAAGTGAAGGATGCGCCGGAAGAAGAGCGCGTGCTGGCGGCCAAAGAGTGTACCAATATTTACGCCCCGCTGGCGAACCGGCTGGGTATTGGCCAGCTCAAATGGGAGCTGGAAGATTTCTGTTTCCGCTATCTGCACCCGGATGAATACAAGCGCATCGCCAAACTGCTGCATGAACGGCGTATCGACCGTGAGCAATATATTGATGATTTCGTCAAAAATCTGCGTACGTCGATGGTGCAGGAAGGGGTGAAGGCAGACATCTATGGCCGTCCCAAACACATCTACAGCATTTGGCGCAAAATGCAGAAAAAAGCGCTGTCGTTTGATGAGTTATTCGATGTACGTGCGGTACGTATTGTGGTGGAACGTCTGCAAGACTGCTACGCCGCGCTGGGGATTGTGCACACCCACTATCGCCATCTGCCCGATGAGTTTGATGATTATGTCGCCAACCCCAAACCGAACGGCTACCAGTCGATTCATACCGTGGTGTTAGGGCCGGGCGGCAAAACGCTGGAAATTCAAATCCGCACCCGGCAGATGCACGAAGATGCCGAACTCGGTGTCGCGGCGCACTGGAAGTACAAAGAAGGCACCGCTACTGGCGTGCGTTCCGGTTATGAAGAGCGCATTGCCTGGCTGCGTAAACTGCTGGCCTGGCAGGAAGAGATGGCGGATTCCGACGAAATGCTCGACGAAGTGCGCAGCCAGGTGTTTGATGACCGCGTCTACGTGTTTACGCCCAAAGGCGATGTGGTGGACTTGCCGACCGGCTCTACCCCGCTCGATTTTGCCTACCACATTCACAGTGACATCGGCCATCGCTGCATTGGTGCCAAAGTCGGCGGGCGTATCGTGCCGTTTACTTACCAGTTGCAGATGGGCGACCAGATTGAAGTTATCACGCAAAAACAGCCTAACCCGAGCCGTGACTGGCTGAACCCGAATCTTGGCTATATCACCACCAGTCGCGGGCGCTCCAAAATCCATAACTGGTTCCGCAAGCAAGACCGGGACAAAAACATTCTGGCGGGCAAACAGATTCTGGACGATGAGCTCGAACATCTGGGTATCAGCCTGAAAATGGCAGAAAAACTGCTATTGCCACGCTATAACATGAACTCGATGGATGAGTTGCTGGCGGGCATCGGCGGTGGGGATATTCGCCTGAATCAGATGGTGAATTTCCTGCAATCGAAGGTAAACCAACCGAGTGCCGAGGAACAAGATCGTGAAGCGCTGCGCCAGCTAACCCAGAAATCCCAGCAACCGGCGGCGCGTGCCAGTGCCAAAGACAATGGCCGGGTGGTGGTGGAAGGGGTGGGGAATCTGATGCACCACATTGCCCGTTGCTGCCAGCCGATTCCCGGCGATGACATCATCGGCTTTATTACCCGCGGGCGGGGGATTTCCATCCACCGTGCCGACTGCGAACAGCTTGACGACCTGCGCGGTCATGCGCCAGAGCGCATTGTCGAGGCGGTATGGGGAGAGAGCTACTCCAGCGGGTATTCGCTGGTGGTACGCGTGACCGCCAACGATCGCAGCGGCCTGCTGCGTGATATCACCACTATTTTGGCCAACGAGAAGGTCAACGTGCTGGGCGTATCGAGCCGTAGCGATGTGAAACAGCAACTGGCAACCATTGATATGGATATCGAGATTTACAATTTGCAGGTGCTGGGCCGGGTGCTGGCCAAGCTCAATCAACTGCCGGATGTTATCGACGCCCGGCGGTTGCAGGGCAGCTAACGGCTTCGGTTAATCCGCGGCATACCACGCTAAATGATCGCAAGGCGGGCCAGTCCCGCCTTTGTTTTGACTGAATGGAGCTAGCATGAATTCATCGGCTATTACGCGTTTAATCGAGATAATGCAGCGCTTGCGCGACCCGGAAAACGGTTGCCCGTGGGATTGCGAGCAAACCTTTGACACCATCGCGCCCTACACGCTGGAAGAAACCTATGAGGTGCTCGATGCCATTAGCCGCAAGGATTTCGACGACCTGCGCAGCGAACTGGGCGACCTGCTGTTTCAGGTGGTGTTCTATGCGCGCATGGCGCAGGAGCAGGGGTTATTTGATTTTTCTGATGTGTGTAACGCTATCAGCGACAAACTGGAGCGGCGTCATCCGCACATTTTTGGCGATGCTGAACTGGCAGACAGCGCCGCCGTGCTGGCTAACTGGGAGCAAACCAAAGCGCAAGAGCGGGCGGAAAAGTCACGTCATTCGCAGCTTGATGATATTCCGCAAGCGCTGCCCGCGCTGATGCAGGCGCACAAAATTCAGCAGCGTTGTGCGGCGATCGGTTTTGACTGGGACACGCTCGGGCCGGTTGTCGATAAGCTGTATGAAGAAATCGACGAAGTGATGTTTGAGGCGAAACAGGCGGTCATCGACCAGGAAAAACTGGCCGAAGAACTCGGCGATATGCTGTTTGCTGCGGTGAATCTCTCGCGTCATCTTGGGCATAAGGCAGAAAGTGTGTTGCAACAGGCAAATCGTAAATTCACACGCCGTTTTCAGGAAGTGGAACAACGCATTAGCGCCAAAGGGAAAAATCTGTCTGAGGCGACGCTTGACGAAATGGAGGCGGCCTGGCAGCAGGTAAAAGCCACAGAAAAAAAAGCTTAACGCTATTTCTTGTGTAAAGGCCGGGTTTTATATTGTTTTCGATACTATCCGGCTGATTATAAACGTACTGCTACTCATTCCTTTTCACAGTTAACACCGCATCCGCCGGAGCCTGTCAAGGCCACAGCACTGAAAACGATCATTTGTGACGCCTCACAGGTTCGGGTATACTACTTTCCCGTCTTGGTCTTTCCATCGTCCTTAAACCTAAACACTCAGGTTCAGCATGACAACTAATTATATTTTTGTGACCGGCGGGGTCGTATCCTCTCTGGGTAAAGGCATTGCCGCAGCCTCCCTCGCGGCTATTCTTGAAGCCCGTGGCCTCAACGTGACCATCATGAAACTGGACCCGTATATCAATGTGGATCCGGGCACGATGAGCCCGACGCAACACGGTGAAGTGTTTGTCACCGAAGACGGTGCCGAAACCGATCTTGACCTGGGTCACTATGAGCGTTTTATTCGCACAAAGATGACGCGCCGCAATAACTTCACCACCGGACGCATTTATTCTGACGTCCTGCGTAAAGAGCGCCGTGGTGACTATCTGGGCGCGACCATTCAGGTCATCCCGCATATCACCAACGCGATTAAAGAACGCATCATCGAAGGCGGTGAAGGCCACGATGTCGTCCTGGTGGAAATCGGCGGCACGGTGGGCGATATTGAATCTCTGCCGTTCCTTGAAGCGATTCGCCAGATGGCAGTTGAAGTTGGCCGTGAACACACGTTGTTTATGCACCTGACGCTGGTGCCGTACATGGCGGCGGCGGGTGAAGTGAAAACCAAGCCGACTCAGCATTCGGTAAAAGAATTGCTGTCGATTGGTATTCAGCCTGATGTGTTGATCTGCCGTTCCGATCGCACCGTACCGGCTAATGAACGCGCAAAAATTGCGCTGTTCTGTAATGTGCCGGAGAAAGCGGTCATCTCGCTGAAGGATATTGATTCTATTTATAAAATTCCAGCGCTATTGAAATCTCAGGGCCTGGACGATTATATTTGTAAACGATTCAGCTTGAACTGTGCACCGGCCGATCTGTCAGAATGGGAACAGGTCGTTTATGCAGAGGCCAATCCGGGTGGCGAAGTGACCATCGGCATGGTCGGTAAGTATATTGAATTGCCGGATGCCTATAAGTCGGTTATTGAGGCACTTAAGCACGGCGGGCTGAAAAACCGTTTGACGGTGAACATCAAGCTGATTGATTCGCAGGATGTCGAAACCCGTGGTGTGGATGTGCTCAAAGGTCTGGATGCGATTCTGGTACCTGGCGGTTTTGGCTACCGCGGGGTTGAAGGTAAAATCATGGCCGTCCGTTATGCCCGTGAGAACAAGATCCCCTATCTGGGTATCTGTCTGGGTATGCAGGTGGCGCTGATGGAGTTCGCCCGTAATGTCGCGGGTATGGAAGGCGCGAATTCCACCGAGTTTATGCCGGAGTGTAAATACCCGGTGGTGGCGCTGATTACCGAATGGCGCGATGCCGATGGCAACATCGAAGTGCGCAGCGAAGAGAGCGATCTCGGCGGCACCATGCGTGTCGGTGGGCAAGAGTGCCACCTGACCGAAGGCAGCCTGGTGCGCCAGATGTACGGCGAGCAGACGATTATTGAACGCCATCGCCATCGCTATGAAGTCAACAACATGTTGTTGAAACAGATTGAGGCGGCGGGGCTGCGTGTTGCGGGTGTTTCCGCTGACCGTAAACTGGTAGAAATTATTGAGCTCCCTGAGCATCCGTGGTTTGTGGCTTGTCAGTTCCACCCGGAATTCACCTCCACACCGCGTGACGGGCACCCGCTGTTTGCCGGCTTTGTGAAAGCCGCTGGCGCGTACCAGAAGAGTCAGGTGAAGTAAGGTTTTGCCGGTACAGGAGTTTTGCAGCAGCGCGGTCTTTTGGGTGTGCGTTGCTGTCTGAGGTTTTAGTTAAACTTGTGACTAGAGGAAAATCTGATGTCCAAAATCGTTAAAGTCATTGGCCGTGAAATCATCGACTCTCGCGGAAACCCGACTGTTGAAGCGGAAGTGCATTTGGAAGGGGGTTTCGTTGGTCTGGCTGCGGCACCGTCAGGCGCATCTACCGGTTCTCGTGAAGCGCTGGAACTGCGTGACGGCGATAAATCCCGTTTCCTGGGCAAAGGCGTTACCAAAGCGGTTGGCGCAGTAAATGGCCCGATTGCTCAGGCTATTCTGGGTAAAGATGCGAAAGATCAGGCGGCTATCGACAAGATCATGATCGATCTGGACGGTACTGAGAACAAGTCCAACTTCGGTGCTAACGCCATTCTGGCTGTTTCTCTGGCGAACGCCAAAGCGGCTGCGGCTTCCAAAGGCCAGCCGCTGTACGAGCACATCTCTGAGCTGAACGGCACCCCGGGTAAATACTCTATGCCGCTGCCGATGATGAACATCATCAACGGTGGTGAGCACGCTGACAACAACGTTGATATCCAGGAATTCATGATTCAGCCTGTTGGTGCGAAAACCGTGAAAGAAGCCATCCGTATGGGTTCTGAAGTGTTCCACAACCTGGCGAAAGTGCTGAAATCCAAAGGTATGAACACGGCTGTGGGTGACGAAGGTGGCTACGCGCCGAACCTGGGTTCCAACGCTGAAGCACTGGCTGTTATCGCAGAAGCGGTAAAAGCGGCAGGTTATGAGCTTGGCAAAGACATCACGCTGGCGATGGACTGTGCAGCCTCTGAATTCTACAAAGACGGCAAATACGTGCTGGCTGGTGAAGGCAACAAGGCGTTCACTTCTGAAGAGTTCACTCACTTCCTGGAAGAGCTGACCAAACAGTACCCGATCGTCTCTATCGAAGACGGTCTGGACGAGTCTGACTGGGATGGTTTTGCTTACCAGACCAAAGTGCTGGGCGACAAAATCCAGCTGGTCGGTGACGACCTGTTCGTGACTAACACCAAGATCCTGAAAGAAGGTATCGAGAAAGGCATCGCCAACTCTATCCTTATCAAGTTCAACCAGATCGGTTCTCTGACCGAAACGCTGGCGGCTATCAAAATGGCGAAAGATGCGGGCTACACGGCCGTTATCTCTCACCGTTCTGGTGAAACCGAAGACGCCACTATCGCTGACCTGGCGGTAGGGACTGCGGCAGGCCAGATCAAAACCGGTTCTATGAGCCGTTCTGACCGCGTTGCTAAGTACAACCAGCTGATTCGTATCGAAGAAGCGCTGGGCAGCCGTGCACCGTTCAACGGTCTGAAAGAAGTGAAAGGCCAGGCGTGATCGCCAGCCCTGGCCGGTAAATATATTTACCGGCCTTCACGATGTTTATCTGGAAGCTTTCGGGCTTCCAGATTTTTTTTGTCGATTTGCCGACAAATAATGCGCCTGCTCCCAAATCTTTCTCTTCCCGCATGCACTCTGCTTTTTCAGTCGTTACAGTAACTTCGGACTACGGGTTCTGCTGATTTAAAATGGCGTTTTGACCGTAAAAATGACTTTCGGGCAGAAATTTGAAGCCGATCGGTTGGTTCTTCCCGCAGATGCCAGTAGCGACGATGGGGTGGCAAACGCACAAAGGTTTTTACCTTGCTGCCCCGTTACCTTAACGCTACGGCGGCAGCGATTTTTTTGTCCGCCGCAACACCTTCATAAATACAATCACGAGGAAGGATGGCGATGAAAACACGTAAGATTGGGCTGGCTAACTATCTGGCCTACGGTTCTGGCGATTTTCTTGGCGCGGGGACCACGGCGCTCACCGCTGGCTGGTTGCTGTATTTTTACACCACGTTTTGCGGTCTGACGCCTATCGAGGCGACCTTTATTTTTGCTATGGCCAGGGTGCTGGATGCGGTGGTTAGCCCATTGATGGGCTTCCTGACGGACAATTTTGGTTCAACCTGGCTTGGAAAACGCTTTGGACGTCGTAAGTTCTTTATTCTGCTCGGTATTCCCTGCGTCTTTAGCTATAGCCTGATGTGGGTCGGCCACATGAGTTACTGGTATTACCTGGTGACTTACCTGATTTTTGATGTCATCTATACCATGGTGCTGGTGCCGTATGAAACGCTGGTGCCGGAAATGACCGATGACTTTAAACAGAAAACCAAATTCTCTGGTGCCCGTATTGCGCTGGCGCAGTTATCCGCGATTCTGGCAGCCTTTTTACCCGGTATCTTGCTGGGGCATTTCGGCAAAGATAATGCGGTATCTTTCTTCTATGCGAGCCTGGTGTTTTCGGTGATTTGTGCCTGTGTGTTAACACTGGTGTACCTCTTCACCTGGGAGCGCCCGCGTGACCAGATGTCTGAAGCCTCATTGAGGGCTGAAAAAGAACGTCAGTCACTGACGCTGGGACAGAGCCTCAAACGCCTGAATGTGGAACTGCTCTCTACGTTGCGTATCCGTATTTTCCGCCAACACCTGGGAATGTATCTGGGCGGTTATATCGCACAGGATGTGTTTAACGCAGTATTTACTTATTACGTCGTCTTTGTGTTGATGCAAAGCCCGACGGTGGCCTCCAACCTGATGGGCACCATGGCCATCCTTCAGTTTATTGCTGTGATTGCGATGATCCCGCTGTGTATCAAGTTTGGCCCGGCTCCTTCTTACCGTATGGTGGTCAGCCTGTTTGCTATCAGTGCGCTTTCTTATGGCTTCCTGTATTACAGCGGCATGCATTCTGTGTTCTCCCTGTTGTTGCTGGTGTCCGGTCTGGCGGGGTTAGGCCGTGGTGGTATCAACTATGTGCCCTGGAATATCTATACCTACATTGCGGATGTGGATGAGGTGATTACCGCCCAGCGCCGCGAAGGGATTTTCGCCGGCATCATGACGCTGACGCGAAAAGCATCGCAGGCCGGTGCCGTCATGCTGGTGGGTGTGGTGTTGCAACTGTCTGGCTTTGTTTCTGGTCAGAGTGTGCAGGCCCCTGGGGTGAGTCATACCATTCTTACCGTGTTGTGTTTCGGTACGGTTGGCGTGCTGGTGCTGGGTTTCCTGGTGTCTCTGCGCTTTAAACTGAACCTGCAAACCCATGAGGTGCTGCGTGAGGAAACGGCGAAAATGCGTGAAGCAGGCCGTATCGTGCCGGAAAAAATCACGCCGCAAGCGCGTGCCACGGTGGAGATGCTGGCGGGTATGCCTTATGAGTCCCTGTGGGGGAACAACAATATCGGCTACCTCAATCGCCACAAAGCACCGCCTAAAGCGGTACACGGTACTACGCCTCACCACGGCGTGCATTAAACCTTACTGGCTGGTTGTCATGGCGTTTGCGATGCCACTGATTGATGTGTAATAAAACTGAAACCGGATATCTGTTATGACCATTTTTCCTGTAAAACATAGCGCGCTGCTGCGTCAGCCCGAATACTTCATCTCCCGCGATGAACTGAAAGCGTTGATCTGCCGGGTGACTGATAATCTTGTCAACATTGAGGATAAAACCGGTGAGTTCCTGCTGCGGCTGGATGATGGCAGGGTCATCGATACCAAAGGCTGGGCTGGCTGGGAATGGACGCACGGTATCGGCCTTTACGGTATCTACCAGTACTATCGCCAGACCGGTGATGAGCAAATGCGCGCCATTATCGACGACTGGTTTACCGCTCGCCTCGCCGAAGGCACGCCGACGAAAAACGTCAACACGGTGTGTCCGTTCCTGACGCTGGCCTACCGTTACGAGGAAACCGGCGACAGCCGCTGGGTGCCGTATCTGGAGCGCTGGGCCGAATGGGTGATGTACGACATGCCGCGTACCCATAAAAACGGGTTGCAGCACATCGTTTACAACAGCGAAAACACCGATCAACTGTGGGATGACACACTGATGATGAGTGTGTTACCGCTGGCGAAAATTGGCAAACTGCTCAATCGTCCTGAATTTGTTGAGGAAGCGACATATCAGTTCCTGCTGCATGTGCAGTATCTGATGGATCGCCAAAGCGGGCTGTGGTTTCACGGCTGGACGTTTGACGGCAACCATAGCTTTGCCGAGGCGCGCTGGGCGCGTGGCAACAGCTGGCTGACGATAGTGATCCCTGAGTTTATCGAACTGCTGGACTTGCCTGAACAGAACGCCACCCGCCGTTTCCTGATTCAGGTGCTGGAAAGCCAGGTGGAAGCGCTGGCGAAATATCAGGATGACAGCGGCTTATGGCATACGCTGCTGGATGACCCGAACTCTTATCTGGAAAGTTCAGCCACCGCCGGTTTTGCTTACGGTATTTTGAAAGCCGTTCGTAAACGTTATATTGACCGCCGTTATGCCGAGGTGGCGGAAAAAGCGATGCGCGGTGTCATCGCTAACATCAATGAGCAAGGGGAATTGCTGAATGTTTCCTTTGGTACGGCGATGGGCAAAGATCTGGATTATTATCGCCAGATCCCGCTGACCTCGATGCCATATGGTCAGGCGATGGCGATTCTGTGTTTGTCTGAATACTTGCGCGTTTATCTGTAATACCCCCACTCCTGTGTCAGAGTGGTAAATCGGGCCTTTGCGGGCCCGATTTGCTATGTAACGGGACCCCCGCTTCGCGTTTTTTCACCCTCTCTCCTTGTGTTGAAGGCTTCTCATCAGGCCATACGTCTCGTGCGAAAGAGAAAACCGGATGACCGTTTGGCACGGCATGGGCTATCGGCGATAATGGCGGTTTAGTCCGAAGGGATCCGTAAACACGATGCTTTACCCGATAAACGAAATGTTCCAGACCTTGCAAGGCGAAGGTTTTTTCACCGGCGTGCCCGCAGTGTTTATCCGTCTGCAAGGCTGCCCGGTGGGATGTAGCTGGTGCGATACCAAACATACCTGGGAGAAACTCCCGGCGCGGCAGATCTCGCTGGATGAGGTGCTGGCAAAACGCGGGGAGAGTGATGCCTGGTGCGCCTCTGATGTGGACACGCTATTGCAGCAGATAGCGCAACAAGGTTATCGGGCCAGGCATGTGGTGATAACGGGCGGTGAACCCTGCTTGTATGATTTGACGCCGCTGACGCAGGCGCTGGCCGAACAGGGATTCAGCACCCAAATTGAAACCAGCGGCACACATGAAGTGCGTTGCTCGCCGGATTGCTGGGTGACGGTTTCCCCTAAGGTGAACATGCGCGGTGGCCTGACGGTACTCGATCAAGCCCTACAGCGTGCCGATGAAATTAAACATCCGGTGGCACGCGAGCGCGATATCGACGCGCTGGACACTTTACTGGCGCGGCTGACGGATGATAAAGCCCGCGTGGTGGCACTACAGCCGGTGAGCCAGAAAGACGAGGCGACCCGGCTCTGTATCGAAACCTGTATTGCCCGTAACTGGCGCTTGTCAATGCAGACACATAAGTACCTTAACATTGCCTAGCTGCGTCAGTGCCGGATGGATATCTGGCCCTGTCAGCCTGACGTGCGAATGGAGAAAGGGCGATTACGCCTCTTCTCCACGGTAGACACAACCGGCCGTACAGGTTTCCTTGACGGTCACGGCGCTTAACAGCGGCAGCGTGGGCTTTAGCTGTTGCCAGATCCAGCGGGCAAGCACTTCACTGGTCGGGTTTTCCAGTCCGGGGATGTCATTGAGGTAGTGGTGATCCAGCCGCTCCCAGGTCGGTTTGAACGCGGCTTTCAGTTCGGCGAAATCCATCACCCAGCCGGTATAGGGACTGACCTCACCGGTGATCTCCAGACGCACCATAAAAGAGTGACCGTGCAGGCGGCCGCACTTATGACCGGCTGGCACATGTGGCAGCCGGTGTGCGGCTTCGAACTGGAAATCTTTAAACAGTGTGGTTGGCATGGCGACGCTCTCGTATGATTCAAAAACCGTCGCATACTACCGGAAAGTGCCTTATGACGCACGTTTCCTGACAGCCTCCAGCCTGCCTTCTCTGGGATGCGCGGGTGATAGCTGTCAGTCTTGCCGGACAATCGCCTCAGGGTTCCAGCCTGCCGGTAGCGGTGCCGGGCGTTGTATGGCGATATCACGCAGCGTCAGCTCACGGACCCCTTGGGCAAACAACGCCGGTAAGCCACCGGGGTAGGCCTCTACGCCATAAGCGCGCCCGGTAACGGGGTTCATCAAATAGGCGTTATCCAGTCCCATGCCTGTCGGCCGCTGTGGGTTACAAGGCGGGCGGATGTCATACACACCTTGTTCGGGTGAATCACTTTGGCGCTGTTTCAGCGTGAGCTGGTCAACATCAACACGGCGGATATATCCAGGCGGTGTGCTGTGCAAATTAACCGCCCCTTCACTCACGCCGGACAGACGGATGAACTGCACATCTTCAATCACGCCGGGGAGAATATCCGGGTTGCGGTAGCGTACCGAAACAAAAACCGGATCGGCTTTCCCCCAGTGGCAGGGCGGGGCGGCGACACACTCAAACGTGATATCGCTAAAACGAAGACGCCGAAACGCGCCACCATCGCGTGAAATCAGCCCGATTGCGCGGTTAGAGTCATAAATAGCGCAGTGGCTGACCTGCACATCTTCCACATCGGCAAAGGTTTCCGTGCCAATTTTCAGCGCACAACTGCGCGAACGTAATGTGCAGTGGCTGATGGTGATACGTTGCACCGGGTATTGTATTGCAGCGGGTTTTGCCGTGGTTTTAATGCAAAGGGCGTCATCGGCGGCACTCAGATGGCAGTCAGAAACCCTGACATCCTGACAGCTGTCGAGATTCAGGCCATCGGTGTTGGCCATCGTCATGTCATTGTCTACCGTCAGACGTTCAACGCAAACCTGCCGGCAACTGACCAGATGAACCGTCCACATCGGTGCCTGTTCAATGGTGATGTCTTGCAGGCAGATTTGTTCACAGTCCTCCAGTACCACAATACGCGGTCGATGCTGTGCAGGCAGGCGATATCCCTGTTCGTCGGGTTTTGCACAAAAATAGGCATCGGCGTTGCCGGTAATTTTCCCTTTGCCACACAGTGTGATGTTGCGCTGCCCGCGCGCGTACAGAAATGCTCTGTCAGACAGTTCCGCCTGGCTGAGGGTGGTGGCCTGCGCGAAATCGTTATAGCGCGGGCTGGCAATCAGTTCGGCTCCGGCGTCCAGTTGCAGGCAGAAATGGGAAGGCAGCATTAAGCCGCCCAGCAGATAACGCCCGGCCTGTACAACCAGCGTGCCGCCGCCTTGCGCAGCGATATCATCAATCGCCTGCTGAAACACGGTGGTATCGGGCGTGATGCCATCTGCGGCAGGGCCGTAAGAGTGAATAGCGCATTGCATGATGTGTTCCCGTCAGTTCGGTATGGCGCTATTCCAGCACGCTTTTTTGCCGCAGGCAGCCATGATGCCTGGAAAAACGCGCAGGGTTTAGAGCCTCTTCACAGCCTGAGTGTCGGGCCGGAATGCAATGTGACTTATCTCTCATCCGTTTTATAAGGGAAATTTTCAACTGTGATGACCGTCATGTTTATTGGCGTGATGGCAGTTTCCTGATGCGGGTTAGCCCTGTGGTAGCGGTTTTCTGGCGATTAAATGTGATTAAAGTCACTGGATGGGCTTTTTGCCGACGGCGGGTTGTGAGACAAGCGCAGAAGAAGGGCTGCCATGGTGCCCACACCGCGACAAAACCGGGCATCCCCGCTCAGCGAACCGCTATTTTTCCAGCCTGCACCGCATAATGCGCAACCTGCGGTACTGCCACTCTGGTGAAGCGAAATGTAATCAGTCTATTTTGTCATGGCGGAGAGTGTGATTTATCTGAATATATTCGTACCTGCCTTAACCGCTTTCCGCTGGAAATAAACCTGAAATAACAACATTAAGAGGATCGGGGAATGATGAAAGGACTGGTTGGAGGCGTGTTGTTGGCAGCGACACTTGTCGGTCAGGCTCAGGCCGCAGAACAGGTGACTTTGCGGATGTCCTGGTGGGGTGGCAATAGCCGTCATCAGGCGACACTTGCAGCAATTGATGCATTTCAGAAAAAATACCCAGAGGTGACAGTTAAAGCGGAATATACCGGTTGGGAAGGGTATCTTTCGCGCCTGACGACCCAGATGGCCAGTGGCGAAGAGCCGGATGTCATGCAGCTAAACTGGAACTGGATCCCGATTTTCTCCCGCGAGGGGACAGGCTTCTATGATCTGAACAATCAAAAAGAGGTACTGAAATTACAGGATTTCCCGATAGATGCACTGACAACCGTCAATGGCAAAGTGAATGCGATTTCAGCCTCGCTCAATGGTCTGGTGATGTACTACAACGCCGATACCTGGAAAAAAGCCGGGGTGGCGTACCCCAAAACCTGGGATGAACTGTTCCTGGCAGGCAAGGTGTTTAAAGAGAAACTCGGTGACAATTATTTCCCTCTCGCCTCACCGGCTCAGGATAACGGCGAAGGGGTGCTGGAGCTTATCAATACGTACATGACCCAGAAATTTAAAGTGGGCATGATTAACGAGCAGACCAAGAGCTTTAATTACACCGATGAGCAATGGCTGGAGGCGTTCCGGTTCTACAAACGGTTAGTGGATGAGCATGTCATGCCATCAGCCAGGTATTACAACGCGTTTGGCAAATCCGGGGTATTTGAAACCCGCCCGTGGATAACCGGCGAGTATGGTGGGGCGATGCTGTGGGCATCCATTGTGAAAAAATACGCCGACCCGCTGGCTCCGCCTGCCAAACTGGAGCTGGGGCCTTATATCATGACGCCCGGTTCAGACAACCCAGGGCAGTTTTTCAAACCGTCAATGCTGATTGCCGTCAGCAAAAACAGCAAACACCCGAAAGAAGCGGCGATGTTACTCAACTTCCTGATGAATGACCCGCAAGGCAGCGTGCTGATGGGAACGGAGCGAGGTGTGCCGCTGAGTCGCGTGGCGCGTCAGGCATTGCAGGATAATCAGAAACTTGATGAGAAAGACCTGTCGGTAAAAGGCCTGATGCTGGCGCTGCAATATCCGATGCAAACACCGGTGTCTACCTATATTGAAGACCCGCAGCTCGCCAGCCTGATGCTGCAAACCATAGAACAACTGGACTACGGCAACAAGACGGTGGAAATGTCAGCAAAAGGCTTTAGTGATATGGGAAACCGTATCCTGAAACGGGTAATTCGCTAATCCCCTCTGCCTTCGCGCTACACATCGTCTGCTCACTGTGCAGATACTCAATATAAAGCACCGGTTATGCCGGTGCTTTATCGCGTAAATCCTGGTGGTGGCGGGCACCGCTAGGCGGTGTGCTGGCTTAACAGGTTTAGCTGTTGTTGCAGGCTGGTGGCAAATACACTCGGGCGTTCGGCATCAAACATGGTATGCATACTGACCGGGTAATCACGGTGTTGCAGGCAAAAATCATCCATTTCACGAGCCATCCCCTGTAGTGCCTGAATATTGGTTTTGGCAATCTCCCGCAGCGTCCAGTTATTTTCTACCTGCTGGCAATAATGCAGGGTGAAAAAGGCTTTTTGGGCATGAACAAATGTCCGGCAATAGAGCGTTAACCCACGCCATTCCTGTTGCCAGCGTTGACGCAAAGGCTCGGGCAGTGAGTGGTCGCGCACAAACTGGCTGGCTGCCTGTTGGCTCTGCTCGGCCAGTTGCCAGGCGGCGTCTTTTTCCCGCACCAGTTGGTAAAGGTTCTGGGAGGAAAGCGCGGTGTTATCGCGTGAAAACGTGATATCACGCCCGGAGCCGGGTAGCCAATGGTTACGATTAAGCTGTCCGTAGAGGCTCCAGACGGCCTGCGCATAGCTTGCCGGTAGCAGGCTGTGGCGGTGAAAAACATGCTGGCGTGCATACAGCGACAGCGAAAGCGCCTGCTGTGCCTGCTCCAGCAACGTGCGCATCTGCGTGCAAACCGACTCATCCGGTTGCCACTGCCAGCGTTCGGCAAGCCATTGACGAAATAACGCATTTTCAGTGGCGGCGGGGGCGCGGGTGTTTAACAGTTGTCCACAGGCGAACAGGGTAAACTCACTCAGTGACCCCAAAACCGTGTGATTGTCGAGGCCGTCCCAGCTTAGCCGGCAAATCGTATGCACGATGCGTGGGTTCTTCTCCCGGCACCACAGTAGCCGCCCTTGTACTTCGGTATAGCGCAGGAAAGGCAAATTCCCCCAGCCGACTTCTTCACCGGCTAAATCCAGCTCTACCCAGATATCCCGGTCGAGAAGCTCCAGTAGCGCCGGATTATTGGGAAACTCGGGCCAGAAACGCTCTGGCGTGATTTTTATGGCGGCGGCAACCGTGCCAGGCAGCGAACGGATGGCATCGAGGACGTGTGCGATATCATGCTGGTTTGCGGGAAAGACACGCAGCACCAACTGGCGCTGATGAGCCTGCATGACGTGCGCGATAGCCGCAAACAGCTGGCGATACATCGGTGTGCTATCGGGGGTTTTGCTCAAATCTTTACCGAAATGCTCTTCGCCGGGCGATGGGGCAAAACGCACCAGGCTGTCACTGTTGGATATCGCCAGCATTAAGCCGCCAAGACGGGGAATTTGTTGTAACAGCCGTTCAACTTTGGCGGCCAGATAATCACGCCAGAAGGCGATATCAATGTGGCACTGGCGGGCATCTTCCAGCAACTGCGGGTGCGCAAGCAGTAACTCGGTGGGAAAGGAGAGCACCTTGCATTGCAGATACAGCGTGAGGCCGCGCTCACGACAATAGCTGGCAACTTGGTTGATATACATACAGCGAGAGCGTTTCTGATTACTGATGAGGTCATCAAAATGTGTCGTCTGGTAGGCCGGTGGCGTCACCAGGCTATCCAGAAGGTCAGCCTGCCCCAGTACCAGCGAATCAAAACCGTGACGACGGGCATAGTCCACCAGTACGGTAATTTGCGGCCAGTGCCAGATATCTTGTGTGTTTAGCTCCAGAGCGCGATGTTGCCACATACTGATGAACTCTCCCGAGAATAGGAATGGCGAGTATACCGTCAGCATGAAAGTGGCATGGCATCATTAAAGTCATCCGGTCGGTGAAGTGTGATCAATAACACTTAAAGCAATAGGTATTATCAAAAAAACCATTTAGTCGTTTTGGTTATTAAATATTTCCATCATGTCTTTAATTGTTAAGATGAGGATGAGTACCTTATGTCTCATCTGACTTTTTATTTCATAAATTTGGCTATTGCATGCAACCGGCATTAGCGCCCGCGACCAGAACAAGGATACAGACACCATAATGACAACTTCGGTTTCTCCGACTCCGCTGCTTCCGTTGAGCGCGGAGCAACTTTCGCGTCTTCAGGCCGCGACCGGTGATCTTTCACCGACGCAACTTGCCTGGTTGTCCGGCTATTTTTGGGGCGTGATTCAGCAGCAACCTGCTGGTGTCGCATCGCCCGTTGCAGCAGACCTGTCGCCCGCCGCTGAGGTGATACCACCGGCATCGATTACCCTGATTAGCGCTTCGCAGACGGGCAATGCCCGCCGCGTGGCAGAACAGGCCCGTGACGATTTGCTGGCGGCTGGCCTGCCGGTCACGCTGATTAATGCCGGTGATTACAAATTCAAACAGATAGCTCAAGAAAAGCTGTTGCTGATTGTCACCTCGACGCAGGGCGAAGGTGAGCCGCCGGAAGAGGCGGTAGCGCTGCACAAATTCCTGTTTTCGAAGAAAGCGCCAGCGCTTAACGACACGGCGTTTGCGGTGTTTGGTCTTGGCGACACCTCGTATGAGTTCTTTAGCAAGGCAGGCAAAGATTTTGACAGCCGCCTGGCTGCACTGGGCGCACAACGCCTGCTTGAGCGTGTGGATGCCGATGTCAACTTCCAGCCGCTGGCCGAACAGTGGCGTAGCGAGGTGGTGGCGGCCTTGACAGCGCGTGTGACCAGCCAGCGCACCGCGGCACTGCCTTCTGCGGCGGGAGCCCAGGCGAGTACCACGGTCGCATCGCCATACCATAAAGATACGCCCTACAGTGCGGCGCTGTCGGTTAATCAAAAAATCACTGGTCGTGATTCAGAAAAAGATGTGCGCCATATCGAAATCGATTTGGGGGACTCCGGTTTGCAGTATCAGCCGGGGGATGCACTCGGCGTGTGGTATGAGAACGATCCGGCGCTGGTGCAGGAGTTGCTGTCATTACTGTGGCTGAAAGGCGATGAACCGGTGACAGTTGTCGGAAAACCCCTCCTGCTGGCGGATGCGCTGCAACGCCATTTTGAACTGACACAGAACACGGCACCGATTGTTGAACACTATGCCGGGGTGTCGCGCCACGAGTCGTTACTGGCGCTGTTGTCCGACAAGCCTGCGTTGCAGCAGTATGCCCAGCGTACCCCGCTGGTGGACATGGTGCGTGAAGCGCCGGTGGAGTTAACGCCAGAACAGTTACTTGGCTTGTTGCGCCCGCTCACGCCGCGCCTGTACTCCATTGCCTCTTCACAAGAGGAGGTGGGCCCGGAAGTGCACATTACAGTCGGCGTGGTGCGTTATGACTACGATGGCCGTGCCCGCAGCGGTGGGGCATCGGGCTATCTGGCCGACAGGCTGCAAGAAGAGGGCGCAGTGCGGGTGTTCATCGAACATAATGAGAATTTCCGCCTGCCCGCCAACCCGCAGACGCCGGTCATCATGATTGGCCCCGGCACCGGCATTGCGCCGTTCCGTGCGTTCATGCAACAGCGTGAAGCGCAGAGTGCGGAAGGGAAAAACTGGCTGTTTTTCGGCAACCCGCATTTTACCGAAGATTTCCTCTATCAGGTGGAATGGCAGCGTTATGTCAAAGACGGGGTGCTGACCCGGATAGATCTCGCCTGGTCGCGCGATCAGGCGCACAAAGTCTATGTGCAAGACAAAATCCGTGAAAACGGCGCAGAGGTATGGCGCTGGATTCAGGAAGGTGCACACATTTATGTCTGTGGTGATGCCAACCGTATGGCGAAGGATGTTGAGAAAGCCTTGATTGAGGTTGTGGCGCAGTACGGCGGCATGGATGGCGAGCAGGCTGATGAGTTTTTAAGCGAGCTGCGTCTTGAGCGGCGTTATCAGAGAGATGTGTACTAATGAGCGAAAGATATTCTGGCCCGCTGGTGGTTGAAGGCAAGCTTGCCGATGCTGAACGCCTGAAGCTTGAGAGCAACTACCTGCGCGGTACGATTACGGAAGATTTGAGCGACGGCCTGACCGGCGGATTTAACGGTGACAACTTTCTGCTGATCCGCTTTCACGGCATGTACCAGCAGGATGATCGCGATATTCGCGCCGAACGCGCGGAACAAAAGCTGGAGCCGCGCCATGCCATGATGTTGCGCTGCCGCCTGCCCGGTGGGGTGATGACGCCACAGCAATGGCTGGCTATCGATAAGTTTGCTGAGGAGAAAACGCTTTATGGCAGCATTCGTATCACCAACCGGCAGACGTTCCAGTTTCACGGTATTTTGAAGTCGGATTTGAAATCGGCCCATCAGTTACTGCATGAGGTGGGGCTGGATGCGCTGGCGACCGCCAACGACGTTAACCGTAACGTGTTGTGTACCTCAAACCCGGTGGAGTCGGTGTTACATCAGCAGGCATATGAGTGGGCGAAGAAAATCTCCGAACACTTGCTGCCGCGTACCCGTGCTTACGCCGAGGTATGGCTGGATAAAGAGAAGGTGGCGACCACGGACGAAGAGCCGATCCTTGGGCCGACGTATCTGCCGCGTAAATTCAAGACGACGGTGGTGATTCCACCGCAAAATGATGTTGATTTGCACGCCAACGATCTGAATTTTGTCGCCATCGCCGAAGACGGCCAACTGGTCGGCTTTAACGTGCTGGTCGGCGGCGGGCTGTCTATCGCCCACGGTGATAAGACGACCTATCCACGTACCGCCAGCGAGCTGGGTTTTGTTCCGCTGTCACATACGCTGGCGGTGGCCGAGGCGGTTGTCACCACACAGCGCGACTGGGGCAACCGTACCAACCGTAAAAACGCCAAAACCAAATATACGCTGGAGCGGGTTGGCGTTGAGCGCTTTAAGCAGGAAGTGGAAAACCGTGCCGGTATCGCCTTTGAGGCGGTGCGCCCATACGCCTTTACCAGCCGGGGCGATCGTATCGGCTGGGTGAAAGGGGTGGACAACAAATGGCACCTGACGCTGTTTATTGAAAATGGCCGCCTGCTGGATTATCCGGGGAAACCGTTAAAAACCGGCATGGCGGAAATTGCCAAAATCCACAAAGGTGACTTCCGGCTGACCGCGAATCAAAACCTGATTGTGGCCGGTGTCTCAAGCCGGGACAAAGCCAAAATTGAAGCGCTGGCACGCCAGCATGGCCTGATAGATGACAGCGTGACCGAGCAGCGCCATAACTCCATGGCGTGCGTGTCGCTGCCGACCTGCCCGCTGGCGATGGCGGAAGCCGAGCGTTTTCTGCCGGCGTTTGTCACTCAGGTCGAAGGCGTGATGCAAAAGCATGGCGTCGGGCAAGAGCACATTGTGTTGCGCGTCACCGGTTGTCCCAATGGTTGCGGTCGCGCCATGCTGGCGGAAATCGGGCTGGTTGGTAAAGCGATTGGGCGTTACAACCTGCACCTGGGCGGTAATCGTGAGGGAACGCGCATTCCGCGTATGTACCGGGAAAATATTACCGAAAAAGAGATTCTCGCCGAGATAGATAATCTGGTGGCGCGCTGGGCCACAGAACGCCAGCAGGGTGAAGGCTTTGGTGATTTCACCGTTCGTGCCGGTATTATCAAACCGGTTCTGGACCCGGCGATTGATTTTTATGACTAACAGGAGAGCCTGATGTCTACGCTGAATCTGGAGGCGCTGCGCGCCTTATCGAAACCGGAGCAGAGCGCTGCGCTGGCCGAGGTGAATGTTCATCTGGAAGGGCTGAGTGCGCAGGCGCGCGTTGCCTGGGCGCTGGAAAACCTGCCGGGTGAATTTGTGTTGTCCTCCAGTTTCGGTATTCAGGCCGCCGTCTGTCTGCACCTGGTGACGCAACAGTGCCCGGCCATCCCGGTAGTGCTCACGGATACCGGGTACCTGTTTGCGCAAACCTATCAATTCATCGACCAGTTAACCGAACAGCTGTCGCTTAATTTGCAGGTATACCGCAGCGCGCTGTCGCCTGCCTGGCAGGAAGCGCGTTACGGTAAGCTGTGGGAGCAAGGGATTGAGGGGATTGAGCAGTACAATCAGCTCAATAAAGTCGAGCCGATGAACCGGGCGCTGGACGAGCTTGGTGCAGGCACCTGGTTTGCCGGCCTGCGCCGCGAACAATCTGACAGCCGGGAGCATTTACCGGTGCTGGCGATTCAGCGTGGTGTGTTTAAATTTTTGCCGATTATCGACTGGGATAACCGCACCGTATACCAGTACCTGAAAGCCCACGGCCTGAGCTATCACCCGTTATGGGAACAGGGTTATTTATCTGTCGGCGATACCCACACGACCCGTAAGTGGGAGCCGGGCATGAGTGAAGAAGAAACCCGTTTCTTTGGCCTAAAGCGTGAATGCGGATTGCATGAAGAGTAAGCCCGCAGGCTGGCATCCTTGATGTCTGCCTCGTATCATGGGCCGCCTCCTGTTGCAGGACGGGAGGTGGCCTTTTTTATCCACCCCAGCGTGTGCGACTGTGCCTTTATGATGCCGTGCACCATGAGGCCACACGATGAACGTTGAGGTGATTTCCGTCGTTCAATGAGGTTAACGTGAGGCAGCGGGCGCGAGATGCGTTACTGAAAAAGATAAAGACGCTTATTAAACGTTTTTATTCTTTAACGAAGAGTTTGTTATTCCATTACGGAACTAATCATACTAATTCGGCATTTCATAACCTTTCTGTTCACGTTTTATAGTCGCTTATCCATTTATTCGCTTAGTAAAGGCATCCGTGAACTATCTCCCTATATTTGCCGATCTCCGGCAGCGCACGGTGTTGGTGGTCGGTGGCGGTGAGGTGGCAAGCCGCAAGATTGCGCTATTGCAACGGGCCGGTGCCAGCGTGCGCGTGGCCGCGCACACGCTGAGTGATGTGCTGGCAATCCAGTATCAGGCGAAAGCGCTTGAGTGGGTGGCGCATGAATTTACCCCGGAACTGCTTGATGACGTTTTTTTGGTGATTGCCGCGACGGATGATGCTGCGTTAAATACGCAGGTTTTTACCGAGGCAAACCGCCGCCAGCGGCTGGTGAATGTGGTGGATGACCAGCCGCTGTGCTCTTTTATTTTCCCTTCGCTTATCGATCGCTCTCCGCTGGTTGTGGCGGTGTCGTCCGGTGGGCAGGCTCCGGTATTAGCCCGCCTGTTACGCGAAAAACTGGAAGCCTTGTTACCGGCTCGGTTGGGCATGATGGCCGAAATAGCCGGACAGTGGCGTGCTCGTATCAAACAGCGGTTGACGTCGGTCACGGAACGCCGTCGCTTCTGGGAGCGTGCTTTTGGCGGGCGTTTCGCCAGTCTGGTTGCCGCAGGCCAACTGACGCAAGCCGAACAGGCGCTGGCCGCGCAATTGGCGCAGCCTGATACCGCACAAGGGGAAGTCGCGCTGGTTGGTGCCGGGCCGGGTGATGCGGGCCTGCTGACGTTGCGCGGTTTACAGGTTATCCAGCAGGCGGATGTGGTGCTGTATGACCATCTGGTCAGCGCTGAGGTGCTGGAGCTGGTGCGCCGTGATGCCGAGCGTATCTGCGTGGGTAAACGCGCCAGCGCGCATCTTTTGCCGCAAGACGAAATCAACGCGTTGCTGGTGAAGCTGGCGCAGGAAGGAAAAAAAGTGGTGCGCCTTAAAGGTGGCGACCCGTTTATGTTTGGCCGTGGCGGCGAGGAGTTACAACAACTGGCGCAGGCTGGTATTCCGTTTCAGGTGGTGCCGGGGATTACCGCCGCCGCCGGGGCGACCGCTTATGCCGGTATCCCGCTGACTCACCGTGACTATGCCCAGAGTGTGACGTTTATTACCGGGCACTGTCGGGCACAAGGCGATGAGCTGGAGTGGTCAACGCTGGCGCGTGGCCGGCAGACGCTGGCGATTTACATGGGGTCTGTCAAAGCCGCACAGATAAGCCAGCAGTTAATTGCGCATGGGCGTGCGCCCGAAACGCCGGTCGCGGTGATAGGCCGAGGAACGCGTCAGGATCAATCTGTGCTGACCGGGACGCTGGCCGAGCTCGAACAACTGGCACAACACGCGCCTTCACCAGCCCTGCTGGTCATTGGCGAAGTGGTGAATTTACACCAGCATCTTGCCTGGTTTGGCGAACAAGCGCGGATGACGCCGACTGACGGGCGTCCGGCCGTGGTAAATCTGGCTTAAGGTTAAAGGTATGGACGAGAAAAGACTCACGCATTTAAAACAGCTTGAAGCGGAAAGTATTCATATCATTCGTGAGGTGGCAGCTGAATTTGGCAACCCGGTGATGCTGTACTCGATTGGTAAAGACTCTTCGGTGATGCTGCATTTGGCTCGTAAAGCGTTCTTTCCCGGCACGCTGCCGTTTCCGTTATTGCATGTGGATACCGGCTGGAAATTCCGTGAAATGTACGAATTTCGTGACCACACGGCTCAGGCTTACGGTTGTGAACTGCTGGTGCACCGCAACCCGGAAGGCGTGGCGATGGGCATTAACCCCTTCGTGCATGGCAGCGCCAAGCATACTGACATCATGAAAACCGAAGGGCTCAAGCAAGCGCTGGATAAATACGGTTTTGATGCTGCGTTTGGTGGCGCGCGTCGTGATGAAGAAAAATCGCGTGCGAAAGAGCGTATCTACTCGTTTCGGGATCGCGCCCATCGCTGGGACCCGAAAAATCAGCGTCCTGAATTGTGGAATAACTACAACGGCCAGATTAACAAAGGCGAAAGTATCCGCGTGTTCCCGCTCTCTAACTGGACTGAGCTGGATATCTGGCAATACATCTATCTGGAAAATATCGATATCGTGCCGCTCTATCTGGCGGCTGAACGTCCGGTGTTAGAGCGTGATGGCATGCTGCTGATGGTGGATGACGATCGTATTGATTTGCAGCCCGGCGAAGTTATCACCCAGCGGATGGTGCGTTTTCGTACCCTTGGCTGCTGGCCGCTGACCGGTGCGGTCGAGTCTCAGGCCAGGACCTTGCCAGAAATCATCGAAGAGATGTTGGTTTCGACAACCAGCGAGCGTCAGGGACGGGTGATTGACCGCGATCAGGCCGGCTCCATGGAGCTGAAAAAGCGTCAAGGGTATTTCTGAGGAATCGTCAAATGAATCATAGCATTGCAAAACAGATTGCCGATCAGGGCGGGGTTGAAGCGTATCTCCATGCACAGCAGGATAAAAGCCTGCTGCGTTTTCTCACCTGCGGCAGCGTTGACGACGGGAAAAGCACTCTGATTGGCCGCTTGCTGCACGATACCCGCCAGATTTACGAAGATCAGCTCTCAACACTGCACAATGACAGTAAACGTCTTGGCACTCAGGGTGAGAAACTGGATTTGGCGTTGCTGGTCGATGGCTTGCAGGCTGAACGTGAGCAAGGCATCACCATTGATGTGGCCTACCGCTATTTTTCTACCGAAAAGCGCAAGTTTATTATTGCTGATACGCCGGGGCATGAGCAGTACACCCGCAACATGGCCACCGGCGCATCGACCTGCGAACTGGCTATTTTGTTGATCGATGCGCGTAAAGGCGTGCTTGACCAGACCCGCCGTCACAGTTTTATTACGACGCTGCTTGGCATTCGCCATCTGGTCGTGGCGGTGAATAAAATGGACTTGGTGGAGTACAAGCAGTCGGTATTCGAGCAGTTTAAGCAGGATTACCTGGATTTTGCCCGCCAGTTACCGGCGGATCTCAATATTACTTTTGTACCTATCTCTGCACTTGATGGCGATAACGTCGTGGCTGCTGGTGGCAATATGCCCTGGTATCAGGGGCCTTCGCTTCTGGCGGTGCTTGAGAGCGTGAATGTGGCCTCCCATAACCTCAGGCAACCGATGCGTTTCCCGGTGCAGTACGTCAACCGCCCGAATCTTGATTTTCGCGGCTATGCAGGCACGCTGGCATCCGGTGTGGTGCAGGTTGGCCAGCGGGTGAAAGTGTTACCTTCTGGTGTCACCTCAAGCGTAAGTCGCATAGTCACCTTTGATGGCGATTTGACGCAGGCGCAGGCAGGCGAAGCAGTCACGCTGGTGCTATCAAGTGAAATTGATATCAGCCGGGGCGACTTGCTGGTGGATGGTGATGAAACCCTGACGGCGGTGCGCAGCGCGAAGGTGGATGTGGTCTGGATGGCAGAGCAGCCTTTGCTGGCCGGGCAGAGCTACGACATCAAGGTGGCGGGCAAGAAAACCCGTGCCCGTATAGAGCGCATCCACTATCAGGTGGATGTCAACACGCTGGCGCACCATGAGGCGCAGAGCTTGCCGCTCAATGGCATTGGCCTGGTGGAACTGACATTTGATGAGCCGCTGGTGCTGGAGGCCTACGCACACAATCATGTCACCGGTGGCATGATTTTCATCGATCGCCTGAGTAACGTGACGGTGGGAGCCGGATTGGTAAAAGAGACGCTCGGTTTGTCTGACGCACAACATGCCGCATCCTACAGCGCGTTTGAGCTGGAATTGAATGCCTTGATTCGCCGCCACTTTCCGCACTGGGGTGCGCGAGATTTACTGGGGGGAAATAAGGTGACAGTGCATCAGGCTCACGTAACCGCGCCTGCGGATGAGAATGTGGTATGGCACGACCACGCCATCACGCGTGACGATCGCGAGCGCCAGCATGGGCATCGCGGCGCAGTTATCTGGTTTACCGGTCTGTCCGGCTCCGGCAAGTCAACGCTTGCTGGCGCGCTGGAGCAGGCCCTGGCTGCGCGTGGTATCAGTACCTACCTGCTCGATGGGGATAACGTCCGTCACGGCCTGTGCCGTGACCTTGGGTTTAGCGATGACGACCGGCGTGAGAACATTCGGCGGGTAGGTGAAGTGGCCCGTCTGATGGTAGATGCCGGGCTGGTGGTATTAACGGCTTTTATTTCTCCTCACCGGGCCGAGCGTCAAATGGTGCGCGAGCGTCTTGATAATGGGCAATTTATCGAGGTGTTTGTCGATACGCCTCTGGCGACGTGTGAAGCGCGCGACCCGAAAGGGCTGTATAAAAAAGCGCGTGCAGGACAACTGCCGAACTTCACCGGTATTGATGCGGTTTATGAGGTGCCGGAACAGCCGGAACTGCACCTTGATGGCCAACAATTGGTAACAAATTTAGTCACTGAATTATTAGATATGCTGCATGGTCGCGCTATCATCTAACCCTTAGCCCGTCCCTGATAATGGGGTAAAGCAGGAACCATGATGCAACGTGCGACGTCCTTGCCTGACAGTGAATCATCATGTTCTGATGACGAGGAACCTGCCTCCTCGTCATCAGGGGCACTGAGTGGGGCGCTGGTTGGTTTTTGCTGTTACTGGCTGGCTTTTTCCCTGCCATTCACCTTTTTTGGCTTCAATTCCACGCTGTTGCTGATGTTATACACCTGGCCCTTCTTTTTAGCGCTGATGCCGCTATCGGTGTTAATCGGCATGCTATTTCGCGTTTTCTGCCAGCACAACATCGCCTTGATGATGCTGTGTTGCGCTATCACTATCCCCGGCGTGTTCTGGCTGGTGTTCTTGCTGATTCGTGGTTGGTAAGGCGCAGAGGTGCCCGCCTGTTGCGCTGTTGCGTGAATTCTCGTTGTGCGGTGAAGAGATCGGCCCTGCCGCAGGCGTACTGTTTTTCATCAGCATGAACACAGGCCGCTGGCGAAGGTGGAGTCCTGACAAAAGTTATGGGATGATTAGGCGGCTTTTCAGGGGGCTGGATGGGAAAACTTTCGCTGTTATTGTTGATTCTGCTCGGTTGGCTGCAATATTCGCTCTGGCTGGGTAAAAACGGTATTCATGATTATGTGCGGGTGAAGGATGACGTAGCGGTGCAACAGGCCAATAACGTCAAGCTGAAATCCCGTAACGAACAGCTGTTCGCTGAAATTGACGATCTTAATGGTGGTCAGGAAGCCATTGAAGAGCGGGCGCGTAACGAACTCGGCATGACCAAACCCGGTGAGAGTTTTTATCGTCTGGTGGTGGATCAGTCACAGAACCGCAGTGGCGGGCCGTCATCGGCCAAATCCGGGTCTTCCGCTTTATCATCAACCTCATCCATGTCTCGCTAGGTTATGTCTATCCAACACGCTTCTCTGAGTGATGTGGTCGCTATTTTGCCTGCCGCCGGTAGCGGCAGCCGCATGCAGAGCGACCGCCCTAAGCAGTATCTTTCCATTGGTAATAAAACCATTCTTGAACATACCGCTGCCGGGCTGCTGCGCCATCCGCGTATTCAGCGTCTGGTTATCGCCATCAGCGCGGATGACCCTTACTTTTCAACGCTGCCTTTGGCAAATGATCCGCGCATTGACGTGGTGACTGGCGGCGCACAACGTGCCGATTCTGTGCTGGCCGGGTTGCGCCATATCAAACAGGAGAGCTGGGTGCTGGTGCATGACGCCGCTCGCCCTTGTCTGCACCCGGATGATTTGTCTCGTTTACTGGCGCTGACCGGTGAGAGTGACGTAGGGGGCATTCTGGCGACCCCGGTGCGTGACACCATGAAGCGCGGGCGTGAAGGGCGGATTGACCACACGGTAGAGCGCGAGGCGCTATGGCATGCCTTAACACCGCAACTGTTTCCGCTATCACTGTTACGTGCGAGTCTGGAACGCGCGCTGAGAGAGGGTGCCATCATCACCGATGAAGCCTCGGCGCTGGAATATGCGGGCTATCAGCCGCGGCTTGTGCCGGGCCGGGCAGATAACATCAAAGTGACCCGCCCTGAAGATTTGGCTTTGGCCGAATTTTACCTGACGCGACTGTCTGAACATTCATCAACACAAGAATAAAAGGAGCCTTACCAATGCGTATCGGCCACGGTTTTGATGTGCACAAATTTGGCGGAGAAGGCCCGCTGGTGATTGGCGGGGTACGAATTCCTTATGAGCGTGGATTGCTGGCTCATTCCGATGGTGACGTGGTGTTGCATGCCGTGACGGATGCCCTGCTGGGCGCGGCTGCAATGGGCGATATTGGTAAATTGTTTCCCGATACCGACCCGGCATATCGCGGGATTGATAGCCGTGAGTTACTGCGCGAAGCCTGGCGACGCATCAGTGCCAAAGGCTATCAGCTCGGTAATTTGGATGTCACCATCATTGCCCAGGCTCCCAAAATGGCTCCCCATATCCCGCAAATGCGCGTCAATATTGCCGAAGACTTGCTATCACACATGGATGAGGTGAATGTAAAAGCGACCACGACAGAACAACTGGGGTTTACTGGCCGGGGAGAAGGCATTGCCTGTGAAGCGGTTGTCTTGCTGGTAAAAGGCGAGATGACCGAAGTGGTGGCATGGTGATGACGACTGATTCGCTGTTGTGGTTATACGGTAAACCGCAGGCAACTGGCGTGTTGCGCGCCTCGGACGATGATTTTACGGTTATTGAAGACCTGGGTTTTACGCCAGATGGTGAGGGTGAACATGTGCTTGTCAGGCTGCGTAAGCGCGGCTGTAATACGCTGTTTGTCGCCGAGGCGCTGGCAAAGTTCGCGGGTATTGCGGCGCGTTCCGTCAGCTATGCCGGACTGAAAGACCGCCATGCTGTTACCGAGCAGTGGTTTTGCCTGCATTTGCCGGGTAAAACAGACCCGGAATGGTCAGCGTTTGCGCTGGAGGGATGTGACATTCTTGAGGCCCAGCGCCATCGCCGTAAAGTGCGGATTGGTGCGCTGCGTGGCAATGCATTCCGGCTGGTGTTACGCGATATCAGTGACCGGGCAGAAGTCTCGGCTCGTCTGGAACAGATAGCCAACGGCGGCGTTCCCAATTACTTTGGCAGCCAGCGTTTTGGGCGAGCTGGCAACAATCTCGAACAGGCCAGACGCTGGGCCAATAACGAAATTCGCGTGAAAGAGCGCAGTAAACGCAGTTTTTATTTATCTGCGGTGCGCAGTGAATTGTTTAATCGCATTACCAGTACACGTCTTGAAAACTATGGCTCGACTCAGGTATTAATCGGTGATGCGTTGCAACTGGCAGGGCGGGGGAGCTGGTTTGTTGCCAACGAGGAAGAGTTACCCGAGTTACAGCGGCGAGTCAGTGCGGGTGAACTGCTGATCACCGCCCCCTTGCCTGGTCAGAATGAATCCGGCACACAGGCTGATGCGCTGGCATTTGAGCAGCACTGTCTGGACGATCAGGCGCTGTTGTTATCACTGTTAGCCCGTGAACGCGTGGAGAGCGCACGCCGCGCCATGATGCTTTATCCGCGTGATATTCGCAGTGTATGGCAGGATGATGCCACGCTTGAGCTGCATTTCTGGTTGCCCTCCGGGTGTTTTGCCACCAGCGTGGTGCGGGAATTACTCATCGCCCAAGAGCCGGATGTTGAGGCAATGGTGGCAGAGTGAAGGGGCTGGCAGGGGAGATAAACCTCTGCAATGCGGGCATACCAGGCGACTGTATGCCCCAGGAAGGGTATGTTAACGGCGTTTTCTTTATTCTTAGAGAGCGGAGCGAGTGGATGGGGTTGACGAAGGCCGGGGTTGGCAGGCAATGGTGAACAAACGTGTGCAGACATTGTTGGTATTGCTTCGCCAATTGGGCATTCAGGATGAACGCCTGTTACAGGCGATGGCTGCTGTTCCCCGTGAGCGTTTTGTTGACGAGGCGTTTGAGCATAAAGCTTATGATAATGTGGCGTTACCGATAGGCTCCAGCCAGACCATCTCTCAGCCCTATACCGTTGCCAGGATGACTGAGCTGTTGCGTTTAACGCCGCAATCGCGGGTGCTTGAGATTGGCACTGGGTCTGGTTACCAGACGGCTATTCTGGCGCATCTGGTTCAACATGTTTTTTCGGTCGAGCGTATTAAAGGGTTACAGTGGCAGGCGAAGCGTCGTCTCAAACAGCTGGATCTGCACAACGTTTCCACCCGTCATGGTGATGGCTGGCAAGGATGGGCCTCGAAAGGGCCGTTTGATGCGATTATCGTGACAGCCGCGCCACCGGAAATTCCACCTGCACTGATAGCGCAGCTTGATGAAGGCGGCATCATGGTGCTGCCTGTGGGAGAACAGCAGCAGCTCTTGCAACTGGTGTTGCGTCGTCATGGTGAATTTGTCATTCAGACGGTGGAAACGGTTCGATTCGTTCCGCTGGTCAAAGGTGAATTGGCCTGATACCGTCTCGTCGCCGGTTTATTCAGATTTATCGGTAAACGTCTGCCTTTAAAATTTCAATACAACTGTCTTATGGTGGTAACGGATTGATATTGATAGGCTGTATCCGTCGTTATCCGTGTCGTATACGTATTTGCGAAGCGCTGTCAGCCATCGCTGATGGATAAATATCGCTAAAGACAAATAAATAGCCATTTTATTTCCTCGTTTCGCATCGTTGCCTGTGGTGAATGTGTTTTTTCATGCGGGCTCGGGGCCGGATAGTTTTTCGTCATTTTAGGTTATAGGGGGAGTTTGGCGCATGGGAAGCCAAATCGTGAACTGGCGTCAGATAGCAGTGTGTTCGGTTGTGACCTTAAGTCTGGCCGGTTGTGCAAATGATAACAATGCCCCGATCAGCAATATCGGTGATAATGGCAGTGCCAGCCGCACTGCGAATACCGGTACCTACTCACCACCACCACGTATTTCCAGTGCCAGCAACATGGGCAGTGGGGCCAGCCGTAGTGCGGCGTTACCGATGCCCTCCACGGTAGCAAGCCCGTCCTCGACAGATGCCTCGATAGCCAGTCATGAAGGCAAAATAGTCTATAACCGCAGCTATAACAGCATTCCCAAAGGGAGCTATACCGGTAATAGTTATACCGTGAAGCGCGGTGACACATTGTTCTATATCGCCTGGATCTCGGGTAATGATTACCGTGAGCTGGCCCAGCGCAACAATATTGCCGAGCCGTATAGCCTGAATGTCGGGCAGACACTGGCCATTGGCAATAACATGAATACCAATGGCAATGGGATGACACAAGGTATGGCGGTGGCGTCGGCGTCGGCGTCTCCGGCTCCTGTCATCACACCGTCAACGCCGGTTATTACGCCTTCGCCAGTAGATAACAGTGCTTCATCGGGGCATATGTTGCCGGAAAATGCGGCAAAAGCGTCTGGAAATGGGCGTATGTTGTCGGGTAATACATCTTCGGGTTCTGGTCACATGTTGCCTGCCAACGCGGCGACAGCCGCGGTGGCGGGTTCAACACAAATGCAAACGGCGCAGGTTGATTCTCAACCAACTAATGCGTATTCTGAGGGTTCGGGTAAACAGAATTCGGGCGGCAAAATGCTGCCTGCGGCAGGTGCGGCGACTACAGCGCCTGCTACCGAACCGACGCAGACGAACACGGCAATTGCCGGTTGGCGTTGGCCTACAGACGGGAAAGTCATAGATAGTTTCTCAGCCTCAGAGGGGGAAATAAAGGGATTGATAATCGCCGGCTCACGTGGGCAATCCGTTATTGCTACTGCCTCAGGGCGCGTAGTCTATGCGGGTAACGCGTTACGCGGTTACGGGAATCTGATTATCATCAAGCATAATGATGATTACCTGAGCGCCTATGCCCATAACGAAACCATGCTGGTCCGGGAACAACAAGAGGTAAAGGCGGGTCAACAAATTGCTACCATGGGTAGCACCGGAACCAGTTCAGTACGCTTGCATTTTGAAATTCGTTACAAGGGGAAATCCGTAAACCCGCTGCGTTTTCTTCCGCAGCGATAAATCCGGCAGGGTATTTCGGTATTCTGCCAAGGGATCACGGGTAGGAGCCGCTTATGAGCCAAAATACGCTGAAAGTTAACGAGTTACATGAAGATGCTGAATTCGATGAGAATGGAGTCGAGGTTTTTGACGACAAAGCGCTGGCAGAGGAAGAAACCACCGACAGCGACTCGCTTGATGACGAGTTGCTATCACAAGGATCTGCCCAGCGTGTGCTGGATGCCACTCAGCTCTATCTGGGAGAAATCGGTTATTCGCCTCTGCTGACTGCTGAAGAAGAAGTTTATTTCGCCCGTCGGGCACTGCGCGGCGATGTTTCCTCTCGTCGCCGCATGATCGAGAGTAACCTGCGGCTGGTGGTCAAAATTGCCCGCCGCTATAACAATCGCGGTCTAGCTTTGCTGGACTTGATTGAAGAAGGCAATCTCGGTCTGATCCGTGCTGTTGAGAAATTTGATCCTGAACGTGGGTTCCGTTTCTCAACTTACGCCACCTGGTGGATCCGTCAGACCATTGAACGGGCCATCATGAATCAAACCCGCACCATCCGTTTGCCTATCCATATTGTTAAAGAGCTGAATGTCTATCTGCGTACCGCCCGTGAGTTGTCACACAAGCTTGACCACGAGCCGAGCGCGGAAGAGATTGCTGAAAAGCTGGATAGGCCGGTTGATGATGTGAACCGTATGCTGCGTCTTAATGAGCGCATCACCTCGGTGGATACACCGCTGGGGGGCGATTCAGAAAAGGCATTGCTGGATATTCTGGCCGATGAGAAGGATAACGGCCCGGAAGACACCACGCAGAATAACGATATGAAGCAGAATATCGTGAAATGGCTGTTTGAGTTAAACGCCAAGCAGCGAGAAGTGCTGGCGCGTCGCTTTGGCCTGCTGGGCTATGAAGCGGCAACGCTTGAAGATGTCGGCCGTGAAATTGGTTTAACCCGTGAGCGGGTGCGCCAGATTCAGGTAGAAGGGTTGCGCCGCCTGCGTGAAATATTACAGATGCAGGGCCTGGATATCGAAGAGCTGTTTCGTGAATAAGGCGTGAGTGTAAACTGAATCCTGTTTCCTGAGGCCGAATATTATACGTTCATAAAAAATGGTGAGCTATCCCATAATGCTTGTCATTTAAGCCTTTGAAGGAGGCCGCAACGGATAACGTTGCGGCCTCTTTTTTTACCGCTCTGGGGTAATGATGTGCTCTTCGTTCCGGCAGGGCCAACCCTGGGGTCATTGCCATTATCTCTTTCATTATTCGCGGGATTTTTTCCGGTGTCACACCCGCACCCGGTAACAGGCTTAACGGACTTTTCGCCATCTGTGCCATCATGAACCTCAGAAGATTGTAGGACAGCGCTACTTCCCACAGCGTCTGGCGCACACGCTCCGGTTTTTTGCCGTTGAGCGCTTTGCTGATAAGCCTTGCTGTCAGCAAAGTCCGTTCCAGTCAGACAGGGGCGTTTTCTCAAACATTAACCGGACGACGTCTTCACTGTGTCGCTGGTCAATCAGTTCAGGAGAAAGGCGGTTTGAAAGAGCCGCGAACGCCTGAGGAGTAAACGGGGGGATGGTGCCCAAAACCTGGCTGAGAAGCATAAAAAATCCGTAATCCTTGAGAGATTACGGATTCTTGCAGAACTGCCGGATCGTTCAACCGATCATTTTTGTCTTAACTGATCGGCATTAGGGCTATCCCACCGTTTTTATGTCTAACGCTTTATGCCAGCATGTGTGTTTAGCGAGCACACTGCGATGACAGAAATTCGACAACCTCACTGGCTTTAATCATCTCTTTTTCACCTTTGCGACGATGTTTATATTCAATTTCATCGTTATCAAGGTTTCTGTCGCCAATGACGATGGTGTGCGGAATACCGATAAGCTCCATATCGGCAAACATCACACCCGGTCGCTCTTTACGATCATCAAGCAGTACCTCAATGCCCTTGGCACGCAACTGCTGATAAATATTTTCGGCTGCTTCCTGCACGCGGAATGACTTGTGCATGTTCATCGGCAGAATGGCGACCTGGAAAGGTGCGATGGCATCGGGCCAGATAATGCCGCGATCATCGTGATTTTGCTCAATGGCGGCGGCAATCACACGCGTCACACCAATACCGTAACATCCCATGGTGATCACCTGATTGCGGCCATCTTCACCTTGCACGGTTGCTTTCAGCGCTTCGGAGTATTTCTTACCCAACTGGAATATGTGGCCAACTTCAATGCCGCGTTTAATCAGCAAGGTGCCTTTGCCATCCGGGCTGCGGTCGCCTTCGACCACATTGCGAATATCTGCCACCTGCGGCAGTGCCACATCACGCTCCCAGTTAATGCCGAAGTAATGTTTGCCATCAATATTGGCACCGGCACTGAAATCGCTCATAGCGGCGACAGTCCGGTCAATGATGACCGGTACCGGCAGATTGACCGGCCCCAGCGAGCCCGGCCCGGCTTTCACGACGGCACGGATTTCGTCTTCGCTGGCGAAGGTCAGCGGGCTGGCAACCTGTTCCAGTTTTTCTGCTTTCACTTCGTTCAGTTCATGATCGCCGCGTACCAGCAGTGCCACCAGCGCATGGCCGCTTTCTTCGGTGGCTTTGACCAGTAACGTCTTAACGGTTTTTTCCACTGGCAGGTTGAATTGTTCAACCAGCTCGGCGATGGTTTTGGCATTTGGCGTATCCACCAGCGTCATCGCTTGTGTGGCCGGTGCACGTTCATGGGCAGGGGCTACCGCTTCGGCCAGCTCAATGTTGGCGGCGTAATCCGATTCCGTAGAGAAGACGATGTCATCTTCACCGCTGCTTGCCAGCACCTGGAATTCGTGTGACGCGTTGCCGCCGATAGAGCCGGTATCCGCCTGTACTGGACGGAAGTCGAGATCCATGCGGCTGAAAATTTTGCTGTAAGCGGCATACATGGCCTCGTACGTCACCTGCAACGATTCCTGAGAGGTATGGAATGAATAAGCATCTTTCATCAGGAATTCGCGTGCGCGCATAATGCCGAAACGCGGGCGAACCTCGTCACGGAACTTGGTCTGAATCTGGTAGAAATTCAGCGGCAACTGTTTATAAGAGCTAATTTCATTACGGATAAGGTCGGTGATGACCTCTTCATGTGTTGGGCCGAGCACGAACGGACGTTCGCCACGGTCAACAAAGCGCAGTAATTCGGGGCCATACTGCTCCCAGCGCCCGCTTTCCTGCCACAGGTCAGCAGGCTGGACAACCGGCATCGAAATTTCGATGGCACCGGCGTTATTCATTTCTTCACGCACGATGTTTTCGACTTTCTTCAGTACCCGTAATCCGGTAGGGAGCCAGGTATAAAGGCCGGAGGCCAGTTTACGAATCATCCCGGCGCGTAACATCAGTTGATGACTGATGACTTCGGCATCGGCAGGCGTCTCCTTGAGCGTGGAGAGCATATATTGACTTGTACGCATGGTGATTGAGTTCCGTCAGAACAGAGAAATCGCATTTGCCACGTCAGTGGCTCGGGCAGAAAAAGTGGTTTAGTTTACCAGTGCAGGCCGCTGCCCAAAAGGCGCGGCCACATTTTTTAGCCTGGATCCAGACTAATGACGGTAGTACACCCCTGTATAACCTGCCAGCGCACGTTGAATTCCAGCAGTCGCGCAGCATAGATTTTGCTGTCATCGTCATTCTTGCGATACGCCGGACGCGGGTCTTGTGCCAGCACTTGTGTAATGAAACGCCGCAAATGAGGGGAGATATGCTGGTGTTGCATCAGTTGCTGTTCTGCCAGTGAGGAGAAGGTTACCGGCATATCAGCATCGGGTGCGTGTTGAGCAAAACCCGCACTCGCCTGTGGCTGGCTTTCGGCGAAGGGCAGATAGGGTTTGATATCAATCACCGGTGTGCCATCGACTAAATCCAGGCTACCCAGCTTCAACACGACGCTTTCCCGGGTTATCTCAACGCCATGCAATTCCACCAGCGACATGCCAATAGGATTGGGGCGGAATGTCGAGCGTGTAGCAAACACACCCATACGGGTATTACCGCCTAACCGCGGTGGCCTGACGGTTGGCCGCCAGCCCCCTGCGGCTGTCTGGTGGAAAATAAACAGCAGCCAAAGGTGGCTGAATGCTTCGATACCGCGCAGCGCGTCAGGCTGGTTGTAGGGTGCCAGCAGATGTAATTCACCACCGCCATCCTGAATCAAACCGGGCTGCCGTGGAACCGCAAATTTTTCTTTATAAGGTGAGCGGATAATGCCTATCTGATTAAAACAAAAGGATGTCATTGTGCAGAAACTTTTAGCGCGGTGCCCTGGCAAATGGCCTGGCGATAACATCCCGCCACATTGCTGACAATCTGGCAGTCGTGCAATAACACGGCATTAGCTTTCATGGTGGTGGCGCGGCTTTGCATTTTTCTGCGGGCAGAGGGAATACTGGGTGGCGTATCTTGTGCGCTGGACTGGCAGGATGACCCGGACACTTCCCCTAAATCACGAAACGGCTTGCCTACCAATTCTTCCGCACTTTTATACAGGACGGCAGGCGCTGTATGCGTGACTGGTTTTGCCGGTTTCGGCGCGGGCTCCACGGCTATCGGAGGCTGTGGTTGTGGCGCAGGCTCGGCGGGTTTATGCATCAAAGAACATCCTGTTAATGACACAGCCAATAGCAGAACAGGTACAGCACGCATAAATTTTCCTCTGGCTTGGATAAAGTGCGGTTATTGAATCAAGCAATACAAAAAATAACAAGACGGGCAGATACCCGTCTTGTTGCTGTTTTTGCGAAACCAGCCAGTGTTAATTTACCAGCCTTTTACTGCACCGCCATTAAACACTTTCAGGGCAGCCTGATTCACTTCGTCGGACTGATAAGCCTTGACGAATTTCTTCACATTTTCCGCATCTTTATTGTCTTCGCGGGCAACCAGTAGGTTGACATACGGAGACTCTTTGTTTTCGACAAACAAACCGTCTTTCGCTGGCGTCAGGTTGATCTGGCTGGCATAGGTGGTGTTAATAATTGCCAGCGCAATCTGGTCATCATCCAGTGAGCGTGGCAATTGCGGTGCTTCCAGCTCAACCAGCTTCAGGTTTTTCGGGTTTTCGGTAATATCCAGCGCCGTTGGCAGCAACCCGACATTATCTTTAAGTTTAATCAGCCCGACTTTTTGCAGCAACAACAGCGAGCGGCCCAGGTTAGTTGGGTCATTCGGTAACGCTATCTGTGCGCCGTTTTGCAGTGCATCAAGGGATTTGATTTTTTTAGAATAGCCTGCGATCGGATAGACAAACGTGTTGCCAACAGAAACCAGCTTATAACCACGATCTTTAATTTGCTGATCGAGATAAGGCTTATGCTGGAAGGCGTTCAGGTCGATATCACCTTTGCTCAGCGCCTCGTTTGGCAGAACATAATCATTAAATGTCACCAGCTCGACATCCAGACCATATTTTTCTTTCGCCACTTTCTGAGCGGCTTCAGCCACCTGCTGTTCAGCGCCGACAATCACACCGACTTTGATATGATTCGGGTTTTTCTGCTCTTGACCACAACCAGCCAATGCCAGTGCTCCAATTAGCGCACCCACTGCCGCAAGCGATTTCAGTTTAATTGCCATTTTCCTACCTCTGTTTAAACGTTTTAACCTGCACTGAGAAAATAGATACGACATCACGTCATCATTTATGAGTGACGGCACGTACCGCTTTGTCACCAATCAATTGAATCAGATAAACCAGCACAACCAGTAAAATCAGCACGGTATTCATCACTACCGCGTTGTAGCCAACATATCCGTACTGATAACCAATTTGTCCAAGACCTCCAGCACCGACAGCGCCGCCCATTGCGGAATAACCCACCAGCGTGATCAGCGTAATGGTGGCCGCGTTGATAAGCCCAGGCAGCGCTTCTGGCAACAGGATTTTGCGGATGATTTGCAGTGGCGTTGCACCCATGGCACGGGCGGCCTCAATCAGTCCCGCAGGGATTTCCAGTAAGGCATTTTCCACCATGCGCGCAATAAACGGCGCGGCCCCAACGGTTAAGGGGACAATCGCCGCCTGTAAGCCGATAGCGGTGCCGACAATGATGCGGGTAAATGGGATCATCCACACCAGTAAAATGATGAAAGGAATAGAACGGAAAATATTCACCAGCGCCGAAATACTGCGATAAAGCTTCGGATTGGCAATAATCTGCCCCGGACGGGTGATATAAAGCAGTACACCAATAGGCACGCCCAGCACAAAACCAAAAAAGCCGGAGAGCAGCGTCATGACAACTGTTTCCCAGACGCCACGCGCCATTAACCACATCATGGCCTCAGACATAACCCAGTACCTCTATATTCACATGATGTTGCTGCAAGAATGTAATCGCTGCCTGAATATCAGGCTCCTGGCCGTGCATTTCAGCCAACATGATGCCGAATTTTACGCCACCGGCATAATCCATCTGCGCGCTGATAATGTTGTTATTAACATGAAATTTTCTGGCTACTTCCGACAACAATGGCGCATCAACAGACTGGCCGGTAAATTCCATACGTAGTAGTGGAACGCTATTGTCACGCGGTGTTGTGGACAAGCGTTGCTGGTAGTCATCTGGAATATCCAAATGCAGCGTTGATTGAATAAATTTTTGCGCCAGCGGTGTTTTCGGGTGTGAGAACACTTCACTCACGGTGTCTTGCTCAATCAATTTGCCATTACTAATAACAGCGACCTGATCGCAGATGCGTTTCACCACATCCATCTCGTGGGTAATAAGCAAAATGGTCAGCCCAAGACGGCGATTAATATCTTTTAACAGTTCCAGAATAGAGCGTGTAGTGGCAGGGTCGAGCGCGCTAGTTGCCTCATCACACAACAGCACTTTCGGGTTGCTTGCCAATGCACGCGCGATTGCTACCCGCTGTTTCTGGCCACCAGAAAGGTTGGCCGGGTAGGCATCGTGTTTTTCCGACAGCCCGACCAGTGCTAACAACTCTTGAACCCTTCGGGTGATTTCGGCAGATGGCGTGTTATCGAGCTCTAGCGGTAATGCCACATTACCGAAAACCGTACGTGAAGAAAGCAGGTTGAAGTGCTGAAAAATCATACCAATTTGTCGGCGCGTACGCGTGAGTTGCCTTTCTGACAAGCTCATCAGGTCTTGTCCATCAATCAGCACCTGACCCCGCGTTGGTTTTTCCAGCAGGTTGACACAGCGAATCAATGTACTTTTACCTGCGCCCGATGCGCCAATCACACCATATATCTGGCCTGCGGGAACACGAAGAGTAACCTCATCCAGAGCAGTGACGATGCGCGCTTTTTGTTGAAAAATCTTTGTAACATTAATGAGTTCAATCATAAGTTTTATCAAAAATGGCGATGGCCGCATAAGAAATCATGATAGTTCGGCCTGATATGATGGGATGTTAAGGCGTCTAGACGTCTAAGTCAATCAAGAACCCACCGGGCATGGCATTCTCCCTGATGAGTAAAACATGCGATACTAAGATAAATTCAGGTATCAGGAGTAGACGTTAGTGGCAAGCCGTGTTCCAGCAATCTTTCTTGACCGTGACGGTACGATTAATGTCGACCACGGTTATGTCCATGAAATCGATCAGTTCCAGTTCATTGATGGTGTTATTGATGCACTGCTCGAATTAAAACAAATGGGCTATGCCTTGGTTTTGGTGACGAACCAGTCGGGTATTGCTCGTGGCAAGTTTAGTGAAGCCCAGTTTGAAACCCTGACCGAGTGGATGGACTGGTCACTGGCTGACCGAGGGGTCGATTTAGATGGTATCTACTATTGCCCGCATCACCCTGATGCCGGTGAAGGCGAATACCGTCAACACTGTCATTGTCGTAAACCTCAGCCGGGTATGTTGCTTGATGCTCAACAGCATCTACATATAGATATGACGGCATCTTATATGGTTGGTGATAAAGTTGAAGATATGCTGGCAGCCCAAGCAGCGGGCGTGGGAACGAAAGTGTTGGTCAGAACAGGAAAACCGGTAACAGAAGAAGGCGAAAAATTGGCCGACTGGGTGATTGATAGCCTGTCTGTACTGCCTAGGATGATAAAACAGAGCAAAAAATAGCCGGAAAGATGTAAAAGTGCGCGCCTGGTAATTTTTTTGCAATTAGGGCTTGTCAGCCCGCAGGAAGTCCCTATAATGCGCCTCCACTGACACGGCAACAGCGGTAACGCAACGCGGTGTCAGCGAAGAAGAAACGAAAAAAAAGCGTTGACTCTTCATGAGGAAAGCGTAGTATACGCCACCTCGCGACAGCAGGCTCAGGCCGGTCGCACTGCTCTTTAACAATTAATCAGACAATCTGTGTGGGCACTCGCAGGACACTTCGCAAAAACTTTTGTGAAAGTCTTGAAGAGTGACAACAGTTAATTCATTACGAAATAACAGTAAATTCTTTGAGCACGTTTTCTTCGGAAAACACAATCAAACTTAAATTGAAGAGTTTGATCATGGCTCAGATTGAACGCTGGCGGCAGGCCTAACACATGCAAGTCGAGCGGTAGCACAAGGGAGCCTGCTCCCTGGGTGACGAGCGGCGGACGGGTGAGTAATGTCTGGGAAACTGCCTGATGGAGGGGGATAACTACTGGAAACGGTAGCTAATACCGCATAACGTCTTCGGACCAAAGAGGGGGACCTTCGGGCCTCTTGCCATCGGATGTGCCCAGATGGGATTAGCTAGTAGGTGGGGTAAAGGCTCACCTAGGCGACGATCCCTAGCTGGTCTGAGAGGATGACCAGCCACACTGGAACTGAGACACGGTCCAGACTCCTACGGGAGGCAGCAGTGGGGAATATTGCACAATGGGCGCAAGCCTGATGCAGCCATGCCGCGTGTGTGAAGAAGGCCTTCGGGTTGTAAAGCACTTTCAGCGGGGAGGAAGGGAACAGGCTTAATACGTCTGTTCATTGACGTTACCCGCAGAAGAAGCACCGGCTAACTCCGTGCCAGCAGCCGCGGTAATACGGAGGGTGCAAGCGTTAATCGGAATGACTGGGCGTAAAGCGCACGCAGGCGGTCTGTTAAGTTGGATGTGAAATCCCCGGGCTTAACCTGGGAACTGCATTCAAAACTGACAGGCTAGAGTCTCGTAGAGGGGGGTAGAATTCCAGGTGTAGCGGTGAAATGCGTAGAGATCTGGAGGAATACCGGTGGCGAAGGCGGCCCCCTGGACGAAGACTGACGCTCAGGTGCGAAAGCGTGGGGAGCAAACAGGATTAGATACCCTGGTAGTCCACGCTGTAAACGATGTCGATTTGGAGGTTGTGCCCTTGAGGCGTGGCTTCCGGAGCTAACGCGTTAAATCGACCGCCTGGGGAGTACGGCCGCAAGGTTAAAACTCAAATGAATTGACGGGGGCCCGCACAAGCGGTGGAGCATGTGGTTTAATTCGATGCAACGCGAAGAACCTTACCTACTCTTGACATCCAGCGAACCTTGTAGAGATACGAGGGTGCCTTCGGGAACGCTGAGACAGGTGCTGCATGGCTGTCGTCAGCTCGTGTTGTGAAATGTTGGGTTAAGTCCCGCAACGAGCGCAACCCTTATCCTCTGTTGCCAGCACTTCGGGTGGGAACTCAGGGGAGACTGCCGGTGATAAACCGGAGGAAGGTGGGGATGACGTCAAGTCATCATGGCCCTTACGAGTAGGGCTACACACGTGCTACAATGGCGTATACAAAGAGAAGCGACCTCGCGAGAGCAAGCGGACCTCATAAAGTACGTCGTAGTCCGGATTGGAGTCTGCAACTCGACTCCATGAAGTCGGAATCGCTAGTAATCGTAGATCAGAATGCTACGGTGAATACGTTCCCGGGCCTTGTACACACCGCCCGTCACACCATGGGAGTGGGTTGCAAAAGAAGTAGGTAGCTTAACCTTCGGGAGGGCGCTTACCACTTTGTGATTCATGACTGGGGTGAAGTCGTAACAAGGTAACCGTAGGGGAACCTGCGGTTGGATCACCTCCTTACCGAGTGAAGAGCCTGCGTGGTGTCCACACAGATTGTCTGATGAAGTAAAAGAGTCAAAAGCGTCTTGCGAAGCTGACAAGAGATGTCCCCTTCGTCTAGAGGCCCAGGACACCGCCCTTTCACGGCGGTAACAGGGGTTCGAATCCCCTAGGGGACGCCAATGACAAGACAGGTGAGTGAAAGTCACGGTCAGGGATATCCCGAAGATAACCTAAAGCTGATTAGCAATAGTCAGGTTTACGTTATCTTGCTCTTTAACAATCTGGAACAAGCTGAAAAATTGAAACGACAGCATGTGTATGAGAATGCATGTGTTGTTCGAGTCTCTCAAAAACTTGCATCCCGAAACACCTTCGGGTTGTGAGGTTAAGCGACTAAGCGTACACGGTGGATGCCTAGGCAGTCAGAGGCGATGAAGGGCGTGCTAATCTGCGATAAGCGTCGGCAAGGCGATATGAGCCGTTATACCCGACGATACCCGAATGGGGAAACCCAGTGTGTTTCGACACACTATCACACACTGAATTCATAGGTGTGTGAGGCGAACCGGGGGAACTGAAACATCTCAGTACCCCGAGGAAAAGAAATCAACCGAGATTCCCCCAGTAGCGGCGAGCGAACGGGGAGGAGCCCAGAACCATCATCGGCGTGTGTGTCAGTGGAAGCGTCTGGAAAGGCGCACGGTACAGGGTGACAGTCCCGTACACGAAGATGCACAGGCCGTGAGTTCGACGAGTAGGGCGGGACACGTGGTATCCTGTCTGAACATGGGGGGACCATCCTCCAAGGCTAAATACTCCTGACTGACCGATAGTGAACCAGTACCGTGAGGGAAAGGCGAAAAGAACCCCGGCGAGGGGAGTGAAATAGAACCTGAAACCGTGTACGTACAAGCAGTGGGAGCCTTGATTTATCAGGGTGACTGCGTACCTTTTGTATAATGGGTCAGCGACTTATATTCTGTAGCAAGGTTAACCGAATAGGGGAGCCGCAGGGAAACCGAGTCTTAACTGGGCGTTAAGTTGCAGGGTATAGACCCGAAACCCGGTGATCTAGCCATGGGCAGGTTGAAGGTTGGGTAACACTAACTGGAGGACCGAACCGACTAATGTTGAAAAATTAGCGGATGACTTGTGGCTGGGGGTGAAAGGCCAATCAAACCGGGAGATAGCTGGTTCTCCCCGAAAGCTATTTAGGTAGCGCCTCGTGAATTCATCTTCGGGGGTAGAGCACTGTTTCGGCTAGGGGGCCATCCCGGCTTACCAACCCGATGCAAACTGCGAATACCGAAGAATGTTATCACGGGAGACACACGGCGGGTGCTAACGTCCGTCGTGAAGAGGGAAACAACCCAGACCGCCAGCTAAGGTCCCAAAGTCATGGTTAAGTGGGAAACGATGTGGGAAGGCCCAGACAGCCAGGATGTTGGCTTAGAAGCAGCCATCATTTAAAGAAAGCGTAATAGCTCACTGGTCGAGTCGGCCTGCGCGGAAGATGTAACGGGGCTAAAACCATGCACCGAAGCTGCGGCAGCGACACTATGTGTTGTTGGGTAGGGGAGCGTTCTGTAAGCCTGTGAAGGTGGCCTGTGAGGGCTGCTGGAGGTATCAGAAGTGCGAATGCTGACATAAGTAACGATAATGCGGGTGAAAAACCCGCACGCCGGAAGACCAAGGGTTCCTGTCCAACGTTAATCGGGGCAGGGTGAGTCGACCCCTAAGGCGAGGCTGAAAAGCGTAGTCGATGGGAAACAGGTTAATATTCCTGTACTTGGTGTTACTGCGAAGGGGGGACGGAGAAGGCTATGTCATCCGGGCGACGGTTGTCCCGGTTTAAGCGTGAAGGTGGGTGGACCAGGCAAATCCGGTCTGCTGTCAACACTGAGGCGTGATGACGAGGCACTACGGTGCTGAAGTGACAGATGCCCTGCTTCCAGGAAAAGCCTCTAAGCATCAGGTAACATTAAATCGTACCCCAAACCGACACAGGTGGTCAGGTAGAGAATACTCAGGCGCTTGAGAGAACTCGGGTGAAGGAACTAGGCAAAATGGTGCCGTAACTTCGGGAGAAGGCACGCTCCTGTGGGTGAAGTCCCTCGCGGACGGAGCTGACGGGAGTCGCAGATACCAGCTGGCTGCAACTGTTTAATAAAAACACAGCACTGTGCAAACACGAAAGTGGACGTATACGGTGTGACGCCTGCCCGGTGCCGGAAGGTTAATTGATGGGGTCAGCCGCAAGGCGAAGCTCTTGATCGAAGCCCCGGTAAACGGCGGCCGTAACTATAACGGTCCTAAGGTAGCGAAATTCCTTGTCGGGTAAGTTCCGACCTGCACGAATGGCGTAATGATGGCCAGGCTGTCTCCACCCGAGACTCAGTGAAATTGAACTCGCTGTGAAGATGCAGTGTACCCGCGGCAAGACGGAAAGACCCCGTGAACCTTTACTATAGCTTGACACTGAACCTTGAGCCTTGATGTGTAGGATAGGTGGGAGGCTTTGAAGTGTGGACGCCAGTCTGCATGGAGCCGACCTTGAAATACCACCCTTTAATGTTTGATGTTCTAACCTGGGTCCGTAATCCGGACTGGGGACAGTGTCTGGTGGGTAGTTTGACTGGGGCGGTCTCCTCCCAAAGAGTAACGGAGGAGCACGAAGGTTAGCTAATCCTGGTCGGACATCAGGAGGTTAGTGCAAAGGCATAAGCTAGCTTGACTGCGAGAGTGACGGCTCGAGCAGGTGCGAAAGCAGGTCTTAGTGATCCGGTGGTTCTGAATGGAAGGGCCATCGCTCAACGGATAAAAGGTACTCCGGGGATAACAGGCTGATACCGCCCAAGAGTTCATATCGACGGCGGTGTTTGGCACCTCGATGTCGGCTCATCACATCCTGGGGCTGAAGTAGGTCCCAAGGGTATGGCTGTTCGCCATTTAAAGTGGTACGCGAGCTGGGTTTAGAACGTCGTGAGACAGTTCGGTCCCTATCTGCCGTGGGCGTTGGAAGATTGAGGGGGGTTGCTCCTAGTACGAGAGGACCGGAGTGAACGCACCACTGGTGTTCGGGTTGTCATGCCAATGGCACTGCCCGGTAGCTACGTGCGGAAGAGATAACCGCTGAAAGCATCTAAGCGGGAAACTTGCCCCGAGATGAGTCTTCCCTGGGAACTTGATTCCCCTGAAGGGACGTTTAAGACGAAGACGTTGATAGGCTGGGTGTGTAAGCGCAGCGATGCGTTGAGCTAACCAGTACTAATGACCCGAGAGGCTTAACCTTACAACACCGAAGGTGTTTTAGAGAGACGGAAAGAAGAGATTCAGCTTGTTCAGAGATTGGTTCGGGTGGTTGTGTGTAAGCGAAAGCGGAGCATGACGGCCGGAATGAAACGAATTTGCCTGGCGGCGACAGCGCGGTGGTCCCACCTGACCCCATGCCGAACTCAGAAGTGAAACGCCGTAGCGCCGATGGTAGTGTGGGGTCTCCCCATGCGAGAGTAGGGAACTGCCAGGCATCAAACAGAGCGAAGGGCCCGGTCGAAAGACCGGGCCTTTTGTTTTTTATGGTTTTTGTGTGGTTTTACACCCGTTGTATGCTTTTTGCGGTAACGGTTTAACTCTGCGGCGGCCACTGCGCTGGTTTTGGCCGCCTTGTTTCGCGTGGTGTTATCTTGGTTGTAAATCGTTTTCCGCCCCCCGCTCTCCTGCCTGTACGTTGTTTATCTATATTGGTATCTGGCTGTAGTTATTGTTATTAATATAATGCTGTCAATATATTGATGTATCGTGTCTGTTGGCTTTTCTCTGCTATAAGTAATTACTGGATAGCAGATGATAAGGATAGGCAGAGATGAATACAATAAAACCTCAGGATAGAAATCTGGCTGCTGGTACCCGTCAGCGCATTTGGGCAATAGTGGGCGCTTCATCAGGTAATTTGGTGGAGTGGTTTGATTTTTATGTTTATTCATTTTGTTCGCTTTATTTTGCGCATGTCTTTTTCCCTACAGGCAATAGCACTACACAACTGTTGCAGACTGCGGGTGTTTTTGCCGCAGGCTTTTTGATGCGGCCAATCGGTGGGTGGTTATTTGGCTATATCGCCGATAAACATGGTCGTAAAAAGTCTATGTTAATTTCGGTATGTATGATGTGCTTCGGGTCGCTGGTCATAGCCTGCCTTCCTGGCTATGACAGTATTGGTGTCTGGGCTCCTGCATTGTTGCTAATTGCTCGTTTATTTCAGGGCCTGTCCGTCGGTGGTGAATATGGTACCAGCGCTACCTATATGAGCGAAGTGGCAGTAGCCGGGCGTAAAGGTTTTTATGCTTCTTTTCAGTATGTCACGTTAATTGGTGGCCAATTATTGGCGTTACTGGTTGTCGTTATTTTACAGCAGGTACTCTCTGATGTGGAATTACGCTCATGGGGATGGCGTATTCCATTTGCTTTAGGTGCTGCGTTGGCGGTAGTCGCATTATTTTTACGACGTTCGCTTAATGAAACGTCTGATGATAATACGCGTTCACGTAAAGATGCCGGATCATTACGTGCATTGTGGCAAAACCGTCGGGCATTTATTATGGTTTTAGGGTTCACTGCCGGTGGTTCACTCAGTTTTTATACCTATACCACGTATATGCAAAAGTATCTGGTAAACACGGTAGGCATGGGTACTAAATCAGCCAGTAATTTAATGACGCTGGCGTTGTTTGTTTTTATGTTGCTCCAGCCTTTATTTGGTGCATTATCGGACAAAATAGGCCGTCGCCGCTCTATGTTGTGTTTCGGTGCTCTCTCTGCATTGCTGACCGTGCCGATTCTCTCAACGCTACATAGTGTTACTGATCCGTTATTGGCATTTTCGCTGATTATGCTCGCACTGGTTATTGTAAGCTTTTATACCTCAATCAGCGGTATTCTTAAGGCAGAAATGTTCCCTCCTGAGGTTCGCGCATTAGGTGTTGGCTTATCATATGCTGTAGCGAATGCTTTATTCGGTGGCTCAGCGGAATACGTTGCGTTGTTATTAAAATCGTGGGGAACAGAGTCCAGCTTTTTCTGGTACGTCTCTATGATGGGCGCATTGGCATTTTTGGTTTCACTGGGGCTGCATCATAAAGGTAAAGGTGAAACGCTATAATTTGCCAATGATTATGTGTAGATCTCACGTTTCAGAACGTTAGCCTTTCAGAAAAATGTAGCCGATGTGGTACACCGGCTATATTTCTAATGACTTATCACAATATGCGACTGATTAGGCGATCTATACGGATACGGCGCAAGCGGCGGATAAGTTTCCTGACTTTTACCGGATATTGCGCGATGCTTTGCAATTGCTCATAGTGTGATATCACCTGAGTATGTGTGCGGATGCAATCAAGCTCTTGTTGCCGCTGGAGTTGGAGTTTTTGCTCAGGGTCGTGAATAAGAATGGCATTTTCGAGATCCAGACGCCAGGCGCGCGGATTTAAATTATTGCCGGTGAGCAATTGCCATTCTTCATCAATCCACATCCCTTTTAGATGAAAACTGTTATCGCCATTTTTCCACAGTCGTATAATCAACTGGTTGTTATCAATATATTTTTGTAACCGACTCATGAAACGCCGTAAATTGGTTTCATACAGATAAGGCAGGATACCAATAATTCTGAACGGTTGATCTTCTGGGATAAAAAAATCATTCGCTGTCTTATCGCCAATAATAATTTCAATTTGCTTGCCATTGCGTAGCAGGCGAATGACGTTGCGTACCAGTAGCGCGGGCAGATTGAAATAAGGCGTACACATAATAAGGCGCTGCTCGGTACAGTACATCAAATGATGAATGGTTTGATTCAGCGGACTCTGTTTACCCAACCCAACCAGTGGGGTGACGGTCAGTTGATGGTTGTTATCACCAACATTGGGTATTGAATACGTTGTGGAACGCAGCGCATGGCGAAACTGGCGGATATCATTTTTAATCTCTACTGTTTTAGGGCGAACAGTGCTGTCGAGCCGCTGCACGGCAGAGGCAGTCAATAACTCTTGTACATACCGGGCCATGACATCTGCCAGCGTGGCATTATTAATCAGTTGATAGCGGTCATAACGGTATTTTTCATGCTGATGGAGATAAACATCATTCAGGCTGGCACCGCTATAGAGTACGGTATCATCAATAATGAACCCTTTCAGGTGCAGGACGCCGAGCGCTTCGCGGGTGTTGACCGGAACACCATAGACAGGTAGCGGCGCGTCGCTATGCTGTTGCGCCATTTCAGCGTACCAGTCGGCATTGGTACTGGCGGCGGCGGCACCAATACGCCCGCGCTGCGCACGGTGCCAGTCAACCAGCACAGCAATTTCCAGCGATGGACACTGGCGTTTAGCCTGATAGATAGCGGATAAAATCGCCTCGCCGCCATCATCGTGTTCTAAATACAACGCCACCACATAGATACGTTTTTTGGCCTGGAGAATCCGTTCTGTCAGCGTGGTACGGAAAAGTGCCGGGCTGTACAACGTCTGAACGTCGTCGGCAGACTGAGGGATCTTAGGCAGTTGTGCAAGGTGTTGTTGATATTTGATTCGCTTGAGTTTTGACAACATCACAGTGCGATTCTTCTCTCATCGTAGGATGACCGGGGGGTCATAATAAACGTTAAGGCATAGCCGAATCGGGCGATAATACCACTACTTGGCGGGCGTTGTGAGCAGGTTTTGCTGCTTGTGGCGAGATCTTGCGCGCATCTGGGCGCTTTTATCTGACACATTATGGCGTGGTCAGCGGCAATTCCAGCGTGACAATCCCGTCTTCCAGTTGTACGTCCACACTGAACCCCAGTTTTCTTGCCAGCGTAATCATCCCCTGATTATGCGGCATGGTAATACCATTGAGCCGGTTAAGGCCGTGTGTCCGTGCATAATCAATCAGCTTTGCCAGTAGTTTTCTGCCAAGCCCCAGGCCTTTTAAATCAGAGCGTACCAATACGGCAAATTCTGCACTGATGTTATCCGGGTCAGCAATGGCGCGTGTCACACCGATGATTTCATTGTTGCCATTAACATCAGGCCGCAGGGCGATAAACGCCATTTCTCGGTCATAATCAATCTGCGTCATGTTTGCCAAATCATCATGGGTAAATTCATTGATCTCACTAAAATACCGGTAGTAGAGATCTTCACGGGTGACTTTACTGATAAAACGCTCCAGCAGCGGTTCGTCTTCGGGCAGAATGGGGCGAAACAAACAGGTTGTTTCGTCTTTTAACTGCACATTCTCTTCCAGCTCTTGTGGGTAAGGGCGAATGGAAAGGCGAGATTGTGGGTCGCCACGAAAGGCAGCCAAATGCAGCGTGACATCCAGCAACGTGAACTCTGCGCCATTCGCCAGCAGCGGATGAATATCCAGCCGCGTAATTTCCGGGCAATCCAGAATCAGGTTGGAAACCTGCACCAGCAAGCGGCTAAATGCTGAAATATCAAGGGGTTTTAGCGCATTGCGGCTACGTATCTTGCCGCTTTTTAGTGCCTGGACAATCAGGTAACGTGCCAGTGCCATATTGAGCGGCGGGAGCGCCACGGCGGCCTGTGTTTCCCGGTGCCATTGTGTTCCCCCTTCTCCCAGCAAGATGACCGGGCCGAAAATGGCATCCTGCTCGACGGCAATGCGCAGCTCCAGAGCGCCGGTTCGGTTAGCCATGCCTTGTACTACCAGTCCGTCAATGCGTGCCTGAGGGGTGCTCTGGCGTGCTCTCTCCAGCATGGCTTCTGCGGCCAGTTGCACCTCTCTGGCGTTTTGCAGGTAAAGCATTACCCCCTGAATTTCCGATTTATGGGGAATATCGGGTGAGCGCAGTTTCAGCGCGACGGGATAGCCAATTTTTTCAGCAATATACACCGCTTCTGTGCTGTCACTGGCAATCCAGGTTGGCAGGGTATTCAGGCCATAGGCTTGCAGGATCGGCTGCACTTCGTGAGTATCAAGCTGGGTTGCGCCTTCCTGCAAGGCCTGATTGATTAACTGATGTGCTTGCGCCGTATTGGCGCTGAGATCAGGCGGCAGCGAGGGGGTTTCCTTGAGCTGTTTCTGATTACGGCGATACTCGACGATATGCATAAATGCAGTAACCGCCCCTTCCGGTGTGCGGTAGGTAGGGATGCCAGCTTCGTTAAACAGTCGCCTTGCTTCCTGCGAGGAAAATTCGCCACACCAGTTGGTTAACAACGTAATACGCTTGCCGCGCGGGTGCTGCTGTAACAGTTGAATGATGTGCTGCGCACTCTCGGTGCCAGGGGCGGCGGCACTGGGGGCATGAATCAGCAGCAGGGCATCATAGTCATCGCTGTCAAGGAGTGTGGCGACGGTGGCCTGATAGCGTGCTGGCGTCGCATCATCGCGCAAATCCAGCGGATTACTGATGGTGACGGTATCGGGTAATACCGCGCGAAGTGCCTGCCGGGTTTCCTCGCTCAGGGGCGCGAGCTTGCCTTGTCTGGCAATCAACTGGTCGAGTGATTGTGCCGCCGGAGACGCGCCGTTGCTGACTATCAGCAGCCGTTCTCCGCGTAGCGGGCGCAAGTGGCTCAGGGTTTCTACCGCAGAGAACAGCTCGTGGGTATCCTGCACTCGCAGTAACCCCGCACGCTGAATGGCGGCATCGTAGGCGGCATCCATTCCATGCTCAGCGCCGTGCAGCAGTTGTTGCGCCTGCTGGCTGCGGCCGCTTTTGATAACCAGAATCGGTTTATTGCGTGATGCGCTGCGTGCGGAAGACAAAAAGCGCCGGGCATCGCTGATGTGTTCAAGATGCAGCAGAATAGCGCTGGTTTTGCCGTCTCGAGCCAGAAAATCGAGCAGGTCATCCACATCGATATCTATGCTGTCGCCAAGGGCAATAAAGTAGGAAAAACCGATGCCTCGCTGTTGTGCCCAGTCAAGTACGGTATTCGACACCGCCGCCGATTGAGAGATAAACGCCAGCTTGCCTTTGAGAATCGGCACGGGGGAAAAACTGGCGTTAAGCCCTTGCCAGGGAGCCAGCAAGCCGAGGCTGTTCGGGCCAAGCAGCCGCATGGCATAACGGGCGGCGCAGGTTTTTAATGCCGGAAATTGTGCGGGAGGAGCGGAGAGGATAATCACGGTCTTACACCCCCGCTCTCCCAACGCTTCAAGCAGCGACAGGTTGCGCTCCGCCCGGGTACAGATAACCGCAAGGTCCGGTGTCATCGGCAGGCTGGCGACATTCGCATAGGCCAGCACACCACACACCGCGCGGTATTTGGGCGTGACAGGCAGCACCGGGCCGTTGAAACCGCCATCAAGCAGGTTACGCATCATCAGGAATCCGGCACGCCCCGGCTTTTCTGAGGCACCGATGACGGCAATAGTACGGGGGCGTAATAATGCTTCTAATCCACGCTGACTCATCCGCAACTCCTGTTAGACGATACCAGATACCCTGTTGTTATCGGATATCGGAGAAAGACACCCGATGGATGTTAGACGTCTGTTGGCGTTTGCGCTGTGACCGTCGGTAAAATTTTCTTTTTTGCGTGATGAGCTTTGCCTGCCAGGTAATGCTGGCGAAAGCGGTCAAAATGGCTGGCCAGTGCGTGGGCTGCCCCGGTATCACCGGCTTGTTGCAGCAGTGCAATGGCGATTTCGGCCGTGCAATGCTGGCCTGCCATACTCGCTTCACGCAACTGGTAACACGAAAGCGCGTCCACACTCAATGAGAGAATGGGTAATGCATCCAGATAAGGGCTTTTGCGAAACATTTTACGTGCTTCCGGCCAGGTGCCATCCAGCATGACAAAGAGCGGTGGTTTGCCGCTTGCGGGCAGGTGATGATGAATTTCCCGGCCCGGTTCGTCACCGTCCGCCAGAAACACCAGCCACGGTTGATAGGCTTCGCTTTGTAACAGCTGCAATAACAGGGGGTCAGGCGTGGTGCGTGACCATAAAAACGCTGTGGTATCCGGCAGAATGTCGGCAATCAGCCTGCCGGTGTTGCTGGGTTTCATCGGTTCGGTATCGAACATCACCAGACAAAAACGGCTGCGGGCGGGATGGGGCGAGAGTGTTTCACACAGGCAGTGAACCTGTGGCAGCAGGCAGCGCTGGCAGCGGATGACGCGGCTGCCTCGGGCACGAAAAGGTCGGGTAGAGAGCGCAAGGCGCTGCTGGCGCAGTTGCAGGACAGCGTTACCGGTCATGATATTCCGCCGAAAAGCGCCATTCTAAACGACTGTGCGGCCTGGCAGAAGCCCCGGCACGGCGATAGCCGGCGGGGCAACCCTAAACCCGTTGCGCTAGAGTGATTCGGCAAGCCAGCTTTCAAACTGTGGCTTAGGCAGTGCGCCACCAAGCATATCGACCAGTTGCCCCTGCCGGAACAGCATAATGGTTGGAATAGTGCGAATGCGAAAACGGGCGCTGAGCTCGGGCTCGTCTTGTGTATTGACTTTGATAAAACGGATTTTCTCGCCGTTTTCGTGGGCAACATGTTCAAAGACCGGGGCAAAATTAACGCAAGGCCCACACCAGGGAGCCCAGAAATCGACCACCACCGGCAGCGAGTCTTGCAGTAGCTTATCCAGTGTTTTTTCTGTCGCGTTGATGACTTCACCGCTAAACAGCGCCTCGCCACAACGTCCGCATTTGGCATGCGAATGGGCCTGAGTCGTGTTGTCAGGCAGGCGGTTGGTGGCGTGGCAAGATGAACATACCGTATTCATAAGCAAACCTCGAATAACAAAAACGGAACAAAACCTGTACAGTTAACGCCTGAGTACATGAGCAGGAGCAAGGCGGTAAGGGGAGTCAGTATGGTGAGGTGGCGTTATCACCACAAGGCGTTTTACCCAATGGTTATAATAGTGTGGAACTTTTATGATCGGGCCGGTGGCTAACTGGGTGGACATAGGGTAATCTTCGCGCCCTGCGTGTAGGGGGAGAACAAGATGAGCGATGCATTAAGTGGGAAAGGCGGTAAGGTCCGTGTCATGTACGTTCGCAGTGACGATACTGCGGACGATAAAAGCAGTAAAACGAAGCGGCCTGCCGATAAACGCCGTGGTGGTGAAGGGGAAAACCGTTCTCACCATAAAGGGCGTGACGGTGGCGCGCGTGGCGGACGAGATAATGCCGGTGGCGGTGCGAAGTGGCGTGGCGAGTCAGACCGGCGTGAGCGCCCGGTGCGTCGTGATGCCGCCGACCGCGTGGACTCTCCGTGGAAGACCGTCTCCCGCCCATCAGATGACACACCGGATCACGGTGGCATCAGCGGCAAAAGCCAGATTGATCCCGAGCAGTTGCGGCGTCAGCGCACGGAAGAGACCCGTGTCTATGGCGAAAATGCCTGCCAGGCGCTGTTTTTAAGCCGCCCGGAGTCGATTGTTCGCGGCTGGTTTTTGCAGGAAGTGACCCCCCGTTTTCGTGAAACGCTGCGCTGGATGGCCGCAAACCGCAAAGCATACCATGTGGTTGATGAAGATGAACTGACCCGGGCATCCGGCACTGAACATCACGGTGGCGTCTGTTTTATCATCAAAAAACGCCGTGGCCTGGATGTCGCCACGTACCTGAAAACCGCCGGGGAAACCGACTGTGTGCTGGCGCTTGAAGATGTCGGCAACCCGCATAATCTGGGTGGCATTGTACGTAGCTGCGCGCATTTTGGTGTCAATGGCGTGATGGTGCGTGATGCGGCCATGCTGGAGTCTGGCGCAGCCGTGCGTACGGCAGAAGGCGGAGCCGAGCATGTAAAAGCCATCAATTCCGATAACCTGATTGAGGAATTGGCGCAGTTCCGCGCGGCAGGATATACCATCGTTACCACCTCCAGCCACAAAGGAAGCCGTTTATCACAGGTAGAATTACCGGCCAAAACGGTGATTGTGCTCGGGCAGGAAGGGGATGGCCTGTTAGATAGCACCTGGCAGCAGGGCGATATGAAAATCTCCATTGACGGCACCGGTAAGGTCGAAAGCCTGAATATTTCAGTCGCAACCGGTATTCTGCTGGCGCAATGGTGGCGGCAGAACCACGAGTAAGTACGCAGGCCTGCATCAAAAAACAAGGTGGCGTATGCCTAATGCTTGTCAGTTAAGCCTTTGAAGGAGGCCGCAACGGATAACGTTGCGGCCTCTTTTTTACCGCTCTGGGGTAATGACGTGCTCTTCGTTCCGGCAGAACCAATCCCGGGGTCATCGCCATTATCTCTTTCATTATTCACGGGATTTTTCCCGGTGCCACACCCGGTAACAGGCTCAACTGACTTTTCAGATACAGCGCTGACTGTTTAAAACTCATCTGATAAGGCTCCACACCTTTCAGGCTATACGCCATCTGTGCCATCATGAACCTCAGAAGATTGTAGGACAGCGCCACTCCCCACCGTTCCTGACGCACAAGCTCCGGTTTTTTGCTTCTTACCGTTAGCTCATTATTCAGCAGATGTTGTTTCATCTCCCTGAACCCATGCTCTATTTCCCGGCGATGACTGTACAGCTCCACAATATCCGATTTTGGATACCTCAGCGGGTCACACATGGAGGTCAGTATCTGTACCACCTTGCCGTTGAGCGCTTGGCTGACAAGCCTTGCTGTCAGCGTCAGCGTCAGCGTCTGCGGCGCGAGCGGCCATTTTTTCTTCGCCTGTGGCGATAACGATAATTCCACCAGTTCCTGCCCGGCACCTGACTTGCGTACAACACGGTACTGAGCGCCTTTACGCAGTGGCAGCATCCAGTGCCTTTCCGTTCCGGTGAGACAGGGGTGTTTTCTCAAACCACAGGCGCTGAGTTTTCTCAAACATTAACCGGACGACGTCTTCACCGGGTCGCTGGCGAGCCTGAACAACGGCACTGGGCGCGACAAAGGGTCGTTTCCCCGGCAGCAGAATGTCCAGATGAGACACGAGCTGGTTCATTGAATGGGAACGAAAAAGTGACATTCCCATCACGGCTCAGACCATCATTTCCATCGACAGTCGGCGTTTACGTAATGTGACCACGCCGGTATCGGCAAGGCACTCATCAATCAGTTCAGGAGAAAGGCGGTCTGAAGGGACTGCGAACTCCTGAGGAGTAAATGGGTGGAGGGTGTCCAACGCCTGGCTGAGAAGCATAAAAAATCCGTAATCCTTGAGAGATTACGGATTCTTGCAGAACTGCCGGATCGTTCAACCGATCATTTTTGTCTTAACTGATCGGCATTAGGCGTATGCCACCTTATTTTTTTGTCAGCGTTGACTCACCTTAACCCCGGCAAAGACTCAGTGTGCGCCACCGGCTGAATGGCTGCCAAATGGGGGTTTGGCAAACCAGACCAACACAATCAGCACCACAAAAACCCCGGCGGAGAGCCAGAAGATCTCATTTGCGCCAATGATAAGCCCTTGTGCTGTCACCTGCTGGGCCAGATAACCGGACACCTGTTGCTGGCTCATCCCCATCGCCTCAAGTTGCTGATAGGTTTGCTGCGCCACCGGGTTATAAGGGTTGATAGCCTCTGTCAGGTGTTCATGATGCAGTGCTTCGCGCCGCTCCCACAGCGTGGTGGTGATGGATGTCCCAATCGAGCCTGCCAATGTACGGGCGAAATTGAACAGGCTGGAGGCGGCGGCCATGCGCTCAGGCGGCAGGCCGGAGAGGGTAATGGTGGTCAGCGGCATAAAGAAGCACGCCACGGCAAACCCCTGAACGAATTGCGGCCAGGCCGATGCGCCGAAATCCATTGCCGGTTCAAAGGTATAAGCACGCCAGTAGAAACAGACGGCATACATGATAAAACTGAACGTCACCAGACGGCGCATATCCAGTTTATGCATGAACTTGCCGATGATGGGTGAGAGGAGAACCGGCATCAATCCGACGGGAGCGGAAGCGAGCCCGGCCCAGGTGGCGGTGTAGCCAAACACCACCTGAAGCAACTGTGGCAACAGCACAATCGCCCCGAAGTAGAGCATAAAGGCGAGACTGGTACACAGGCAGCCAATGGTGAAGTTCCGCATCTTGAACAGTGACAAATCCACCACCGGATGGTCGTCCGTCAACTCCCATACCACCAGCACCGACAGTGACACCACCGCCACGGCGGCCAGCACTATTATTTCGGTGGAGTTGAACCAGTCCAGCTCTTTGCCCCTATCCAGCATCATTTGCAGGCTACCGATACCGGCGGCCAGCAGCACCAGCCCCATGCTATCAATGGGGCGGATTTCCGTTTTAGTCTCGCGCCCGCGCAAGGTTTGCAGCGTGACCAGCACCACCAGAATGCCGAGCGGCACATTGATGAAAAAGATCCATCCCCAGTGGTAATTGTCACTGATAAAGCCGCCCAGAATCGGGCCGAAAATAGGGGCCACGACCACGGTCATCGACCACAGTGCCAGCGCAATACCGCGCTTGGCAGGCGGGTAGTTATTGAGCAGCAGGCTTTGCGACAGCGGAATAATCGGCCCGGCGACCAGCCCTTGCAGCATCCTTGAGAAGATAAGCATCTCCAGGCTGGTAGACATGCCACACAGCCAGGAGGTGAGGGTAAAGAGGGCAGTAGCCCAGACAAACAGCCGTACTTCACCAAAGCGTTTGGCCAGCCAGCCAGTAATCGGAATGGAGATAGCATTGGCTACCCCAAACGAGGTGATGACCCAGGTACCCTGTGAGTTGGAAGCTCCCAGATTCCCGGCAATCGTCGGTATGGCCACGTTGGCGATGGTGGAGTCCAGCACCTGCATAAACGTGGCCAGTGACAGGGCGATGGTCATCAGAGCCAGCGTCATTCCTTCAAGCGGTTTTCTCATCACGCAGCTCTCCCTGGCGTTCAGTCCGCGTTGTCACTGATGATACGGGCAATCAACTGGTCAACCGGTGCCAGCTCCAGCTCCAGCGCATCGCTTTGGTAGGCGGGCGTATTGCGCGGCGTATCGGCCAATACTTTGCCTTCGCTATTGGCGGTATCCACGTTAACCAGCATCGACAAACCAATACGCAGCGGGTTGTCTGCCAGTTGTCGGGCATCAAGCTCAATACGTACCGGCAGACGCTGTACCACTTTAATCCAGTTGCCGGTGGCATTTTGGGCAGGCAGCAGTGAGAAGGCGCTGCCGGTGCCCATGTCGAGCCCGACCACTTTGCCTTTGTACACGACTTTGTCGCCATAGACGTCACTGATGACGGTCGCTGGCTGGCCGATGCGCATATTGGCTAACTGGGTTTCTTTGAAATTGGCATCAACCCAAAGTGGTGCGGCCGGGACGACGGCCATCAGTGCTGAGGTGCTGCCAATTCTGGCCCCCACCTGCACACTACGGCGCGAGACATAACCCTCAACCGGGCTGACGATATGGGTACGTTTGAGCGCCAGCCACGCGCTGCGCAGGTCAGTTGCCGCCTGAGCGATTGCCGGTTGTTGTTCCAGCGGCGTGTTTAACACCAATGCCTGTGTGGCGGCGTATTGATGTTTGGCCGCCTCCAGCGAGGCTCTGGCGCTGGCAACCTGATCGCGGGCGTGTTGCAGGTCTTCGCGGCCAATTGCGTTAGCGCGCCCCAGCACTTCACGGCGATTGAGGTCATTTACCGCTTTATCGAGCGCGATTTGTTGCAGTTCGATATTCGCTTGGTACTGGCGCACGTTGATCATCTGCTGGTGCACCTGACGCACACTATTGGCCAGCGTGGTTTGTGCGCGGGCAAAGGCCTGCTCGGCATCAGTCGGGTCAAGTTCGACCAGCACGTCGCCTTTTTTAACCACATCCGTATTATCTACATTGACGCGGATAACACTGCCGCTGACCTGCGACATAATTTGCACCTGATTGCCTGCAACATAGGCATCGTCCGTTTCCTGGTGGTGTTGCAACACCAAATACCAATAGGCAAACCAGATACAACCGATAAAGATGAACACTATCATTAATAGCGTCAGCATCCCTTTGCGCGATTTTTTCGCTTTATGCGGCGTGGCAGAGGGGGTCTGACTTTCCACGTTGGCACTCATAATTCTCTCCTGATTAACGTTCTTTTTTTGCGGCCTTTCATGGCCTTTCGATTGCCGTTCATGGCGACATCATGGCTGTGGTGGTGACGAATACAACGCAACCTGCAAACCACGAGGGTTTGCAGGGTAACGAAAAGAGTGGTCTGTGTCGGTGCTGCTACAGGTGCTAAACGCCGTTTTGTTCCATTTCATCCAGGCGTAACAGCAATTTGCGCATCAGCCCGTCCAGTTGTTCTCGTTCGTTGTCTTCAAGCACAGAGCAAAGAATATGCAGGCTGCGATGCTGCGGCGGCAGCAACTCATCGAGAAACGCTTTGCCTTTTTCTGTCATGTACAGGTAAAGGCAGCGGCGGTCGCTGTCGCTTTCACGCCGCTCAATCCAGCCGCGTTTTTCCAGTTCATCCGCGATGCGGGTGGCATTGGTACGAGAGGAGCCAAGCGCGGCGCTCAGCTCTGACGGCTGGATACAGTAATTCTCCTGTGACTCCAGTGTAATCAGCGCCATGAACAGGGTTTCATTGATATCCTGCTCTTTAAGCATTTGATTACGGTGTTCCAGTATTTTGGTTTGCATATGCAAAAACAAACGCAGCAGCATTACTTCCTTGAGCGGAAAATCAGGGCGGCGTGAAGCCCGCATACGTAGCATATCTTCAATTGGGGCGAATGAACTTTCCATAGATGTCAACCTCATTAATCACGACCAGTATAGTAACCAATGTTACTAATTGGGTAAATGCGAGAAACTTGTCGATTAGTGCTTATTTTGCTGCGGGCCGAAAACGTATCGACGTTAACCCGTCGCCATTTAGACGCCAGTTGCGGGCAGCATGTGAAGCACCTTGAATACCAGCCCATAACACAGCGCACCCAACAAAGTTGAGAGCACGATGCTGCGAGTCTTGTAAAAACACAGTGTTAGCAGGGTAAACCCCGCCAGCGTTGGCAGCACTCTGTCAGCGTGACGCAGAACCTCCGGTACGCTTGACACAACCAGCAATGCACAAATAGACGCAATGCCGATGCTATCGAGCAATAAGGCCATCTTCCCCCGGTACAGCCGGCCTGACCGGCTACCACCGACGTGCAGCGGCAGATAGCGAAATAAAAAATTGACGGTTCCCACCAATAAACCAATCAATATCACTGAAGTATTCATGATGATGTTTCCCTTTCTGTGCGCTGTGGGGCCAGAGAGGCCAGGCAACCGCAGCCAATGCCTGCCAGGATTGCAGCCGGAATCGATGAGGCCAGCAATCCCAGCAGCGCACCGCCGAGTGCCGCCGCGACCACCAGACTTTGACGACGACGAAAGGATGACAGCAGAAAGCTCAGAAACAGAGCGGGTAACATAAATGCCAGTGCTGACTCCACCGCCGGAAATTCGGCCAGTGGGCCATTACCGAAGTGAGCACCCAGTACCGTTCCGGCCACCCAGGACAGCCATGCGCTGATTGCCACCCCCAACATCCAGTGTTCGCTCCAGCCGGAATGACGGCGCGAGAGCCTGGCGGTAGCGGCGGCAAAAACTTCATCGGTTAAACCAAATGCCCACCACGGCGTTTTCCTGGTAGGCAGGCGCTGAGTGATGCGCTGGCGCAGCGAAGGGCCGTAGAGCACATGGCGGATATCCATTGCCATGACCGTGAGGGCGGCGACCCAGAGCGAGGCTCCGGCGCTCAGGAGCGCGGTAATCACGAATTGACTGGCTCCGGCATAAATAATGCAGGAGAGGAAAATCGCGTCCAGCGGTGTAAAACCCAGTTTTACCGCATTGAGCCCGAAAGCAAAGGCGACGGGAACATAGCCAATAACAATCGGCAGGCTGTCAAATACGCCGCGGGCAAATGAGGCCTCTGTCGCAGAGGGAGCCTGGCTGGAAGAAAGCGGTTTCACGGTATCTGGGTCTGTCCTTAACATGAAAAAATCATCGGTACCAATCGTTGCCGGTAGTGGTTGGATAAACGACCTGATCGAGACGTTAACTCACTGTTAAATTGAGCTAAGTAGTTTAGTATTGAACAGTCACGCCACAGAATCCAGCAATTTATCTTATAAATTCACCCGAAAATAATCAGGTATTTTATCAGTCAATCTGAAAAACTTATCGGTATCACGGCTGAACCTGGTCACCATGACGGCAACGTGATAACCGCGACCGGCTGCTGAGGTCGCGGTGACACGGCGCTGTAGCGTTACTTCACCGCTGCACGCGCACGGGCTATCCAGCCGTCAAACAATGCCTGATGTGCCCCTATCCAACCCTCAACATGGCGTTCAATGGCTTGCGCGGAGGACTCTCCCTGACGCATACGCAGGTTTTGTGCATTCACATCCGCCAATGGCAAGGTCATGATGGCGAACAACGTTGCGGCAGCCGGGTTTTTTTGTGCCCATACCTTGTTGGCCACAATCCGCATTTGGCTGACCGGAAAGCCGTAATTGGCACCGCCAGGCAGGGCTGTCTGGATATTTTTTTGTACGCCGGGGAGCGAAGAGAAAGGAACCTGTAACCAGACCACATCACGCCCTGGCCGCAGCACATCACTCACCCAGTACGGTGTCCAGGTGTAATAGAGAATGGGTTTACCCTGCTTATAACGGCTAATGGTATCAGCTATCAGGGCAGCATAATTCCCCTGATTATGGGTCACGCTGTTGCCAAGGCCGTAAGCCTGAATCTGGTGATTGATTGACGCCTTCACAGCCCCATCCGGGTTGCAGCCGGTCAAATCGGCTTTGCCATCGCCATTGGTATCAAACAGTCTGGCCAGTTTCGGGTCTTTAAGCTGATCGATGCGGGTAATCTGGTACTGCTCGGCGGTTTTCTTATCGATAAGATACCCTTGAGCGGCACCGGAAACATACACACCCTGGCGGTAGAAGATGTTGTCACCGCCTGCTGACTGATACATGTCATCATGTAGCGGCTGCCAGTTGATTGCCGTGAAGGTGGCATCGCCGCTGGCAATTGAGGCATAGCCAACGTTGTAGTCTACCTCGCTTGGCTTTTCGACGCGGTAGCCCAGTTTTTCCAGCGCTTTGCTGACCAGCAATGTCTGAAATGTCTCTTCAGATAGCGTGCTTTGTATCGGTTTGACGGTGATGCCCTGGCCGGGCAGGCGTTTGTCGGCATCGGGATGCGCGAGTGTCGTCAGGTTATCGGTGGCCAACAGACTGCCACTGAGTAACGCCGTCAGTGCCAGTGTGGCTATGTTGATATATCGCATCATATTTCCTTAATCGGTTTGACGGTGCCCGGCATCGTGCGGTAGCGGTATGGCGGGCACCACTGTTCGCGGTGTTGCAGGCAGCCAAACGGGCGATTATCCCCGTGAGACGAACGGGCGCATTAGTAGTCCGACTGGCCCGTGCCGGTACCAGCGATGGGGGCCACGGCTGCGCGCATCGCGGCCGAGTGATTGCGTCAGGCGGTCAAGAATGATCGCCAGCATCACGATGCCCGCGCCGCCAATCGAGGCCAGCCCCATATCCAGACGGCCAATCCCACGCAGCACCATCTGCCCAAGGCCGCCAACGGCAATCATGGAGGCGATGACCACCATGGAGAGCGCCAGCATCAGTGTCTGGTTGATGCCTGCCATGATGGTGGGCATCGCCAGCGGCAACTGGACTTTAAACAACATCTGACGTGGGCTGGCTCCGAATGATTCCGCTGCCTCCAGCAAATCGGCAGGTACCTGGCGGATGCCCAAAATTGTCAGGCGTACCATCGGAGGCAGCGCGAAAATGATGGTGACGACCACGCCCGGCACGTTGCCGATGCCAAACAGCATCACAATCGGCACCAGATAAACAAATGCAGGCGTGGTTTGCATGGCATCAAGCAGCGGGCGCACAAGGCGGGCTGCGCGATCGCTGCGTGCCAGCCAGATGCCAAGCGGCGCGCCGATAGCGACACAAAAGAGCAGCGCAGTAAGCACCAGTGACAGTGTGACCATGGCCTGTGACCAGGCTCCGATAGCACCGATAATCACCAGTAACGTCAGCGTCAGCGCGCCGATACCGGCGCTGGCTATCTGCCAGGCCAGCAGTGAAAAGACCAGGATGGTCAGCGGGGCGGGCAGGCTATTGAGCAGTTGCTGAAAACTGTTGAGGATCACATCGACAGGGACACGAATGCCCTGAAAGAGCGGGCGAAAGTGCAGTACCAGCCAGTCAATGCCCCCGGTAACCCAGCTATCCAGCGGGATCAGGGGATGATGAAACGGGTCTGACAGGCTAAACGGCTCCTGCGTTGCAGGCGGCACGCTATTGAGCCAGTCAGCGTTGCCGGATGAGCCTTGCGCCGCTGCCGTGTCGGTCACCGGTGATGAGGTTGCCCACGGGTCAGGAGTGGTGTCGGATGTCGCCTGCACGGCTGTCGTGAGGGGGCGGTGGTATCAGTCATTCTGCGTGCTCTCCTTATCGAGGGCCTGTAGCAGCATCCCTTTGGAGATGATGCCAAGATAGTCATGCTGCTCGTTTACGACCGGTACGGCGCAGGGGGCTTGTGCCACCAGAGAGAGCAGTTCACTGAGCGGCATATCCGCCTGTACGGGGGCCGGGGCAGGTAACAACGCGTGTTCCAGCGGTTGTTGTTGACGTAGTGCCTGTTTGAGGGAATCGAGGGAGACAACGCCGATAAACCTGCGCCCCCGTTCCAGCACGTAACCGTATTCCCTATCCTCCTCTTGCAGGATCTTGAGCGCGGCGCGAGGGCCGACACCCGGCGTATGGCGGATTACGGTGACAGGGCGACGGCGGGCAATGTCTTTGGCGCAAAATACCTGGCTGATGTCCACACCGCGAAAGAAGGTGCGCACATAGTCATTGGCTGGTGCGTTGAGGATCTCATCGGGTGTGCCGGTCTGGATAACTTCGCCGCTGTGCATAATGGCAATGCGATCGCCGATACGCATGGCTTCGTCAAGATCGTGCGAAATAAACACAATAGTGCGCTGCTGGCGGGCTTGTAACTTGATAAGCTCATCTTGCATTTCGGTACGGATTAGCGGGTCGAGAGCGGAGAATGCTTCATCCATCAGCAGAATATCGGGGTCATTGGCCAGCGCCCGCGCCAGCCCGACGCGCTGGCGCATTCCGCCGGACAGCTCATCCGGATACGCCGCGGTATAGGCCTCAAGCCCCACCTGTTGCAGGGCATTCAGCGCGTTTTGTTCCCGCTCGGTACGGGAAAGACCGGCGAGATCCATACCGAAGGCGGTGTTATCGAGAATATTCAGGTGTGGCATCAGCGCAAAAGACTGAAACACCATGCTGATTTTTTTACGCCGTACCTCTCGCAACCCACGGGCTGGCAGGCGCGCAATGTCTTGCCCGTCTATCAGCACTTCGCCGCGGGTTGGCTCTATCAGGCGATTGAGAAGGCGTACCAGGGTCGATTTACCGGAACCGGATAATCCCATGATCACAAAAATCTCGCCTTCTTCAATGGCCAGACTGACATCTTTTACCCCGACGGTCAGACCGGTTTTTTCAAAAATCTGATCTTTATCTCGCCCTTGATCCAACAGGTGAAACGCGCGTTCGGGTTGCTCACCAAATATTTTATAAAGGTGTTTTACTTCAAGTTTAATTGACATGTAATGATGTTTTTCCTGTGTCGTTTTTTCTCTTAATGCCTCATTGCGAATGAAACTTTTTATACCCTATCACAAACTGTCGTGCTGACAACCCCTGGGGATAATCGTGGTTTATGTTGAATTAATACGTACTTGATGGGATTGGTGGGTAATTTCACTCATCTTTTTTATTCGTGTTTCATATTTCCATGTTTTTTATTTTTTTTGTTTTAAATCAATTATTTGTTTTTTTTATTTTCTTGTTTTTTTATCCGTGATTTACTTCGGGTTTATTTTCTTTAAATAAAATTATAGTGGTTTTGGAATAACGATGGATTACCGATGTTGATGCCTTTTTAACCTAATCGAATTATTTCTTTATGACTGCTTTTAAATAGCGCCCTGGCTTGATGGTCAGGTAATGGAAATGTGCAGTAATAACGGGGGCGTAGCGCGGAAATTTGTTATCGTCAACGAGGGAAATATAACCCGAAAAATAATCGGTATGATAATTAATGGTCGGATAATTCTTAAAAATAGATAAATGAGAAAAATACCCTGCCGATGTGGCCTGGCAGGGAGGATATCGCTCACTTGCTGAACGTGTGTCTTAGCACCGGGGCCGGGCGTGGGAGCGCCGGTTTGCGTGATGACCGGCGCGTGACATCGCAGGCTCCTGTTTTACTGTAACTGAGCAAGGTATGACCGCCAGCCGCCAAATGCCGTAATATCCTGCGCCCCTTGCAGCGCAGCCGGTTCACAGATAAACCCTTTCACGCAGCGACCATCGGCCAGTGTGATGGAGCCGATGCCAAGCGGTGACGGAATCTCTGCCACGAATTCGCCAAAGCGCGCGAGCGGGATGTCCCACAGCTCTACCGTGATCGGCTGCCCCTGACCGGTTTTGACCAGCCCCGGCTTGGCAGGCACGGTATTCGCCAGCGCATACAACCGATAGTCTGCCGAGGTGCTGGTTTCTTCAACCCACACCGCGTTACGGCTGACTAACTGATGATTCAGCGGCATTCCGCGCAAATGCGCACCCACAACCGCAAGACGAACGTGGTGCGGTGAACAGGCACCGGGACATGCCGGGGGTGCAGGCAACGGCTGCGCGGTTGCCCCCAGCGGCAGTTGAGTGGCTGCTTGCCAGCGTTGCCCGAAGGCGGCCAGCGCTGCATCGTGCCAGGCGGGCGCAAGCAGGGTGATACCGGCGGGCAGGCCGTCATCGCGAAACGGTGCCGGTAACGCCAGCCCGCATAAGTCAGCCAGATTGGTGAAGTTGGTGTAAAAACCGAACTGCGAGTTGTACGCCACCGGCTGCTGCGCTATTTCTGCCCGCGTGTGAATGGTCGGCGTGGTGGGCACCACCAGCGCATCAAACCCGCTTAAGCGGGTGGCAATTTGCCGCGCCAGGCTGGCGCGCAGGTATTCGGCTTCAAATACGTCACAGGCGCTGAATTCCGCACCTTTGGCAATAATGCCGCGCACCACCGGGTCGATTGCCTGCGGCTGTTCGCTAAGCAGCGCGCCGACGGCGACCGTGCGTTCTGCCACCCATGGCCCTTCATATAACTGGCGCGCCAGTTGCACAAAGGGGCTGAAATCTATCGGTTCAAGTTTTGCGCCCAGCGCCTGAAGCTGTGATAGCGCGTGCTGAAATGCCTGTTCGGCGTGTGTGTCGCCAAAAAACTCCAGTGGATGTGGCAGCGCCAGCCTTGGGTGCACCGGCAGGGCTGCCGGTGTGGTGTGCGGATGTACACGCGAATAGGCGTCATCCGCATTGTAGCCACCGGCCAGCGACGCGACCGTAAACGCATCTTGCACGGTGAGTGCAAAAACCGAAACGCAGTCATTGAGGCGGCAGGCGGGCACCACACCCTCGGTGGACAACCAGCCTTTGGTGGGTTTTAATCCGACAATGTTGTTAAACCCGGCGGGCACCCGCCCGGAGCCGGCAGTATCGGTGCCGAGAGCAAACGGCACCAGGCCGCGCGCCACCACCGAGGCCGAACCGGAACTGGAGCCACCGCTGACGTAATCCGGCTGAAAGCTGTTGACCACTGCGCCGAAAGGAGAGCGGGTGCCGACCAGGCCGGTGGCGAACTGGTCAAGGTTGGTTTTGCCGATGACGATAGCCCCGGCTGCCTTCAGGCGTGCAACAACGCTGGCATCGCGCTCTGCGGTATAGGTAAAGGCCGGGCACGCGGCACTGGTCGGCCAGCCGGCAACATCAATATTGTCTTTAACCGCAAACGGGATGCCATAGAGTGGCAGTGAGGCCGCATCCGGTTGACTGAGCAGGTGGTCAATTTGTGCATTGAGCTGTGATGCCTGCGCCAGCACTATCCAGGCGGTATCACGCGGGTTGTCGTTATCCGTGCTCAACTGCCGGAGCAGTGCCTGCAAGGTGTGACGTAACTGACGTTCAGACTGGCGCTGGTGGTGCAACCACTGTGTCAGGGTCAGTCCGGGTAAAATCGCGTGCTCTGTCATGGTAAGAATCCATCGGGTATACAAGATGGTTTTGCTATTCAAAGCCTGTGCCAGTTTTTTAGTGTGTTGTTTTATATGGGGTTATTTTCATTCTGGCGGTTTGCGGTGCCCGGGGACGCAACGGTGTGCGCCGTGATGGGGCAGCCCCCTGGCAGGGGAACGGCCCCAGAGTGTGTCTCACCCGGTTCGCTTATGCCTAGGCTGTGTCCCTTAACTTAACAACCGCTTTAAAAATAACCTGATCGCCCCCAGCTTTAGCATACTCAGGTAGTTTCTGGCTGTTTTTTCCGAGCGTGTAGCGATACGACGATTTTCTTTGAGTATCGCAAAGCAGCGCTCCACGACATTGCGTTTTTTGTACAGGCCTCTGTCGAGGGGCCGACGTCTGTCCTGACTGGCTTTTTCATTCGATTTAAACGGAATTACCACTTTTATTCCCTTTATTTTCAAATGAATGCGGAGGCTGTTACTTGAGTAACCCTTATCCGCCAGTACCGCTTTCGGACGCGATTTCAGATGCCCACTTCTTCGGATAATCCCGACGCGGTTAAGCAACGTTTCCGCATACCGGCTTTCGTGGGCCTGTCCACCGCTCAGGCAAAAACTTAGCGGTAATCCTGTGCCATCTGTCGCCAGATGGATTTTGGTGCCAAAGCCGCCGCGTGAGCGACCCAGCCCATGGTCCTCGTGTTCATCGGGATGTTTTTTTTCGCACCAGCGGCCGCTTTCAGGGCGCGAACGTTACTGCCATCCAGCGCGATAACATCCCAGTCAATCAGTGCGCCCTCATCCAGAATCTGGAGTAATTTATTGAAAATACTGTTTATTACTCCGGCTTTAGACCACCGGTTAAAGCGGTTGTAAATCGTTTTCCATTGACCATAACGCTCAGGTAAATCCCGCCATGGCGCGCCGGAGCAAAGCACCCAAAATATGCCATTCATGACATGCCGGTGAGCAAAGTAAGGACGGCCGCCTCTGGAAGAGCCTCTTTCAGGCGGCAGCATGGGAGAAATCAGCGCCCATGCATCATCGGGAAAATCGTAACGAGCCAAATTGAAGTACTTTTTGTGGCAAAATCATGTCCCTGATTGTACAAAAAACAGTTACGGGACACAGCCTAGTCTTTTTCCAGCGCCAGAGCGGATAAACGGCTGTCCGGTGTCTGGGTGAGTTCACGGCGGGCCAGGTAGCGGTAACTCCCGGCACCGAGAGCCACGCCGATAAACCAGCTAAAATTAGCCACCTCATGCCAGGCCGGAATAAAGCTGATAATCAGGCCAATAGCCACAGACGGCAGCAGTGCCAGCACCGCATTCGGGTTGATGCCGTTGCGATACCAGTAGCGACCAGACGGGGTATCGTTAAACAGGGCGTCCACATCCACCTTCGCGCCTTTAATCAGGTAAAAATCCGCCAGCAGGATGCCAAACAGCGGGCCGATAAATGCGCCCAGCACATCCAGCGTGTAGTGAATCAGCTCCGGTGAATTGAACAGGTTCCACGGTGTCAATAGCACCGAGCCGACTGCCGCTATCATGCCGCCGGTACGAAAACTGATGCGTTGTGGCGCACAGTTGGAAAAATCGAACGCCGGAGAAACAAAATTAGCGACAATGTTGATGCCAATGGTGGCAACTACCATCGTCAGCAGGCCAAGCGCTACCGCCACACTGTTGCCAACGCGGCTGACGGTTTCAATCGGGTCGGTAATCATTTGGCCGAATAACGATTGGGTGCCGGAGACAATCACCACCGTAACCACCGAGAACAGCAGAAAATTGAACGGCAGCCCCCAGCGGTTGCCCCGGCGAATTTCCTGCATATTTTTCCCGTAGCGGGAAAAATCGCCAAAATTCAGCAACGGGCCAGAGAAATAAGAGACGACCAGCGCAGTGGCGGTGATCATCTGCCAGAGTTGTTCACCCTGACTGAGCGACTTGCTGCCTAGCGTGAAGGAGATATTGCCCGGCCCGGTCTGGTAAATAATCCACCCGGCCAGCGCCAGCATCACCACATAAACGGCGGGGCCTGCGATATCGATAAAACGCTTGATGGCGTTCATGCCGTGCCAGAACACCATCGCCTGAAGCAGCCACATGATGCCAAAGCATAGCCAGCCCAGCGCTGACAGGCCAAGCCAGTGGCTGGTGGTTAGCGTGTTGAGGCCGGGGGCGAATTTTAGCAGCACCAGCATCAGGGCATTGGCGGCCAGATAGGTCTGGATGCCGTACCAGGCAAAAGCGATAAGCCCGCGGATCACGGCCGGAATGTTGGCCCCGAAGACGCCAAACGCCTGACGAGAAATTACCGCATACGGCACGCCGCTCATCTGGCTGGGGCGCGCCACCAGATTCGCACACACCTGCACGATACTGATGCCCAGCAGCAGGCACAGCAGAACCTGCCAGCTCGCCAGCCCGAGAGTGAAAAAGCTGGCCGCGACGACGTAACCGCCCATGCTGTGTACATCTGACATCCAGAACGAAAAAATATTGTACCAGGACCAGCTTTGTACCCGCGTGGGGGCCAGATCCTCATTACACAAACGCGGGCTGTAGTGCGTAAGAGGCTCTTTGTCGCTGGCTGATGCGATGCCGGGGGAGAACGTGTTTTCTGGCATGGAATCTGCTCCTGTGTGATCGCGTGAATAAAAAATGATGAATGATGTATGCAATCAGTTGTTGCAGGATTTAGGCCAGATTGGTGAATTTTGTATACAATAAATTTATTTTATGTGTACGATTTGCTGTCGGCGTAATAATGGAAGAGAGCCATGAGCGATATGTACGGTGTTGAGAAAGAGACATTTATTGAGCAAAAAGATGAGGTTATCTATCAGGCATTGCTCAATGCGATGGTAGAACAGCAGTTGTTACCCGGTACCCGCCTGCCTGAAGAGGCTCTGGCGGAGGTGTTTGGCGTCAGCCGTACCGGTGTGCGCAAGGTGCTGCAACGTTTGGCGACAGTGCAAATGATCACCCTGCTGCCCAAACGCGGTGCAGTGGTGGCCACCCCTTCTGCGGATGAGGCGCGTGAAATTTTGCTGACGCGCAGTTTGATAGAGTGTGCGAACCTGCCTGCGGTGATCGCGCATTGTCAGCCACCGCATCTGGCCGCGCTGGAGACGCTTATCGCCGCAGAAGAGCGCGCGCATCAGGATCGCAACGGGGCGGAGGCTATCCGCTTGTCTGGGGCGTTTCACGTCCAGTTGCAGGCGATATCGGCCAATCAGGTATTGACCGGGCTGCTGTCTCAACTGGTGCGTCGCTCTTCTTTGGTGATTGCGGCCTATGGCGCGCCCTGGCAGCAAGGGTGCCGCTGCCACGATCACCGTGCACTGCTCACACGGCTACGTGACCGTGACCTGGCCGGGCTGACGCAGGCGATGCAGCAGCACTTTGACGATATTACCGCCAGCCTGCGCTTTGACCGCGATGACACACAACTTCCCGATTTTTCAAAGTTATTTAGCCATCTTCGTTCGGGCGGTGCCGCATGAGCCGCTGCGTTATTCAGGTGATTAACCCCAATACCAGTCAGGCCATGACTGCCACCATCGGGGCGGCAGCAACGCGCGTGGCCGCTCCCGGCACCGAGATAGTGGCGGTGTGCCCGTCGCAGGGTGTGCCATCGATTGAAGGGCATTTTGATGAAGCGGTGGCGACGCTGGGCGTACTGGAGCTCATTCGGCAGGGGCGTGAGCAGGGGGTCAGCGGCCATGTCATCGCCTGCTTTGGCGACCCCGGTTTACTGGCCGCGCGTGAGCTGGCCTGCGCGCCGGTCATCGGTATTGCCGAGGCAGCGATGCATCTGGCAACGCTGGTGGCGACGCGCTTTTCCATCGTCACCACGCTGCCGCGCACGCTCATCATCGCCCGTCATCTGTTGCAACGCTACGGCTTTGAGCACCACTGCGCCGCGCTGCATGCCATCGACCTGCCGGTACTGGCACTGGACGATGCGCAAGGGCTGGCACAACACAAGGTACGAGAAATGTGTATACAATCGAAGCGGCAGGATGGATCCGGTGCCATTGTGCTGGGCTGTGGCGGTATGGCCGATCTGGCGCAGACGCTGACGCAGGAACTGGCAATGCCGGTGATAGACGGCGTGAGCGCGGCGGTAAAAATGGTGGAGTCGCTGGTGGGGCTGGGGCTTGGCACCAGCAAACACGGCGATCTCGACTACCCGCTCGATAAGCCGTTAACCGGCGTATTTGAGGGATTACGCTAACGCTGCGGTGTTGGTTTTTATTCACCACTCGTGCGTGACGGTCTTGCCGTCGCGCTCATCAGGATAGGACATAACGTATGGCACTTTCTCCGCAATGGCGTCTCGATCCTGACTACCCGCGTGACCTGGTGGGTTATGCCGGTCAACCGCCGCACGCCCGCTGGCCCGGACAAGCGCGTATCGCCGTGCAGTTTGTGCTCAATTACGAGGAAGGGGCGGAAAACCATGTGCTGCACGGTGACGCCGGTTCCGAGCAGTTTCTGTCTGATATCATTGGCGCGGCCAGCTACCCGGCGCGGCATATGTCGATGGACTCGCTGTATGAATACGGTTCCCGTGCCGGTTTCTGGCGTATTCATGATGAATTTCAGCGTCGAGGCCTGCCGCTAACCGTGTTTGGTGTGGCGATGGCGCTGGCACGTAACCCGGCGGTCGTGGCAGCCATCAAAACCGCCGATTACGACGTGGTGAGCCACGGCTGGCGCTGGATCCACTACCAGAATATGGATATCGACACTGAACGCGCGCACTTGCAACAGGCGATTGCGGTACACACCGACTTGTTCGGCCAGCCGCCGCAGGGCTGGTACACCGGGCGTGACAGCCCGCAAACGCGGCAACTGCTGCTGGAGCAGGGGGGTTCCCTGTACGACAGCGACTACTACGGTGACGACCTGCCATTCTGGCTTGCGGTGCCGCGCGATGACGCGACCTGCAAACCGCACCTGATAATCCCCTATACGCTGGATGCCAACGACATGCGTTTTGCCTCACCGCAGGGGTTTAACAGCGGCGAGCAGTTCTTCTGTTACCTGAAAGACAGCTTTGACGTGCTGTACGCCGAAGGCGCAGAGGCACCGAAGATGATGTCGATTGGCATGCACTGCCGCCTGCTGGGGCGGCCGGGGCGTTTTCGTGCCTTGCAGCGGTTTCTTGATTATATCCAGCAGTATGACCGGGTGTGGGTCTGCCGCCGTCAGGATATTGCCGAACACTGGTATCGCACGCATCCGTACTGCGCCTGACGCAATAAGGCACTCATCGCGCCACCAGGGGCTGGGTATTAGCCAGGTAATGTTACTTATGGGTTTCATTATCTGGCTTTTTTGCATTTTGTGAAACGTATAGGTTTCATTATCAATAAACGGAGTTTTTGATACATAAAGGTAACGTTAAAAGCGTGGTGGCAATTTAATGTAACCTTTTGGTGATGTTAATGGTCTTTTTGGTATTTTACGTGTGCTATATTACGCGTAATGAGATCGGAGGGGCTATGGAGAGACTGACCGTACAGGCGTTTATCGACAATGCGTGGCAGGATATTGCCGAGATCGGTTTTCCCGAGAGCTACCGGGATAATTACCTGCTAACCCGGCTGGATTATGCGTCCGATTATGGCATTGACTATATGGATTGCGATGACCACCACGCGGTTTCCGTCAATTATCCGGTGCAGATCTTCTTTGACGATGGTGGTGAGCCTGGGTGGATGCGCTTTCTGGATGACATCATCCCGGCCGGGGCTAGCCGGCAGTATTGGATTGAGCATCTTGATCTCTCCGGGTTACCGACACAGTTGCAAAATTATGTCTTGCTGCGTCACGCCACCATTGCTCCGGTTGGTCACTTGCGTATCAAAGAGTCAATTCCTGCACAGCATAACGGCACCACCCGATTTTTCAGCGTGGAGGACGTAAAGAATCGGGCCAGCGATTTTCTGGATTATGCACAGCAGCGTGGTGCCGCGGCTGGCGGTGCTACCGGTGCAGGCGGCGAGGCACCCAAACTGCTATTACGTTGCAATGCGGATAATAGGGTATGGATCGATACCTGGCAGGATGACCTTGGTTGTTGTGATGCAGCCTATCTGGTGAAGTTTCCACGCGGTCAGCGTAGCGAGATTGACTGCGACATCCTGCGAGCCGAGTTTCATTATTACCATGAACTGGCCGAGATGGGGTTCGACACCATTCCTGTAGCGGGTATGCGTCTGGAAGAAGGACGGCATTATCCGTCGCTCTGGTTACCGCGCTTTGATATTGAATTCTCTGGCAATGGGCAGGTTAAGAGGTACGGCATGGAGTCGGTGTATTCCCTGCTGCGAGCAGGGCCGGGCAGTGCGCTGCGCCATGATCGAACGATTCGCACGCTGATAGCCAAAATCGTGTCCAGCCATACGGTGAGCGTAGACGGAAAAGCGTTTGACCCTGCGGCGTTTGTGATCGAGTGGATTCGACGTGATCTGTTGAACATTGCGTTTGGCAACAGTGATAACCACGGCCGCAATACCGCTTTCCTCAGGGACGAGCGAGGGATTCGGCTGGCACCGATTTATGATTTTGCGCCGATGAAAGCGGACCCGGCAGGTATTGCCAGAACGACCAAATGGCCGGAGCCGCTGGAAATCGGCGGTGATTATCAGTTTGAGCGGATCGCGTCGTTGTTTTCCGACATTCTTCCGCCAGAATTGTTGATGGCAAAATTACAGCAGACAGCCACGCAATTGGTTGGTCTGAAAGCGCGGCTTCAGCGGCGCGGTGTACCCGAATCGATCATCACGTTGCCCTCCATCGGGTTTGATTACCTTCCTGAAAAGTTACAGCGCTGGGGGGTGTTATGAGTCAGGACCGCAATAATAACGATAACTACGCCGATGCACAGGATGTTCAGGCAACCATACGCAAGCTACGTCAGCGTATGCAGGAGCGCAGTGTAGCGCAGACGTATTTTCAGCCGTCATCCGTTGCCGTGGTAACCGAGACTGCCGATATCACAAAAGTGAGGGCATCAAAAAACTCCCGGCCACTCGATACCAGCGAGCGGCGGCTTGCCATGCAAAACGTTATCCGCAGGATGATGTTCGGCGAGATATCGCAGGGAAACGCACTTAAAGAATTGCGTCTTAACGTGTTGGGCCTTCGACAGGAGGCTTACGCCACTCTGGTGGGGGTATCACGCAAAACCTTGTCCGAAATAGAGAACGGCAAGGGCAATTATACGGCGGATATTATCAACAAAGTGTTTAAGCCTTTTGGGTTGAAGATGGGGCTTATGCCGGTATCGCCGTCATTACTTACCGAGATCCTCTCGACCGCTCCCACCTCTGGCGGGCAATCGGATAGCCGGTAAATCTAGCGGCTATCCGACATGCCAGTGGCTACCCGACATGGATGTCGCAACCGTTACACCATCAGGCTCACATGCGCGGCAACGATGCGCCAGCCCTGTTCGGTACAGAGCCAGGTTTGCATCTGGCGGCCGGTTTTCTCGCTGCCGTCACGACGAAACTCGGTACTGGCGACCGCCATGTCGCGGCCATAGGTGGTTATCACGGTGTTGTGCAACTGCCTGTCCAGCCCGGCTGACGGGCGGGCGGCGCGAAACTCACGGATCTGCTCAATACCGTACAGGTTTTCTGAGGCACCGTAGCGCACGGTGTGTGCACTGTGCCAAAACAGTTCATCAAGCACCGCGATGTCATTGCCGGTCAGGGCTTTTTCGTAGCGGTAAAAGGCGGTTGTTACCTCAGCCAATACGTCGGGCAGGTTGATTTCGGGTGTCATAGTGCTTCCTTTATGAATGAAAAGCCGCAGGGAGGGTCGCCCGGCACACACCGGACTGTTCCAGCCGCCAGGCGGCTTGCAGGGCGATATCCTCGCGCCACGGCGCGGCGATTAATTGCACCCCGACAGGCAGGCCGGTGCGGGTGGTGAGCGGCACCGTGACTACCGGCAGCCCGACGAATGAGATTGGCTGGGTTAACATGCCCATGCTGGCGCGAGTCGGTAAATCGGTATGGTTGATACGCAGGCTTTCCTGGCCGATCGGTGTGGCCGGGCAGGGCGTCGCCGGGGCAATCAGCAGATCGGTGTCACGGAACAGCGCCAGCACGTCACGGCGGAAATGATCGCGAAAGCGCTGCGCCTGCACATACCAGGCCGCCGGGATCATAGCACCGGCCAGCAACCGTTCACGAGAGAGCGGTTCGAACAACTCCGGCGTCGCTTGCAGCGCAGGCAGGTACTGATTGCCTCCCTCGCTGGCAGACAAAATAAAGGCTGCCGTGCGCGCCAGGCTGGCATTGGCCAGCGTCACTGCCTCGCCAGCGCCGAGTGCCTGTGCGACGGCATTCACTGCCGCGCTGGCGTTTTCATCGCACCACTCGGCAAAGTAACCGCCCAGCACCTGACTGCGTAACGGCGTGGCATCGGTCAGTGAAGACGCGGTGGATAGCCGCGGGCGATCCGCCTGAAAACGATCGGCCGGATCGCGGCCTTGCAGGGCGTCAAACACCTGCGCCAGATCGTCGGTGGTGCGGGCAAACGGGCCGATATGATCCAGGCTGCCAACAAACGGCTGGGTGCCGTGGCGTGATAACCGCCCAAAGGTCGGCTTCAGCCCGAAAATACCGCACAACGAGGCGGGAACGCGGATCGACCCATTGGTGTCGCTGCCCAGCGAGAAATTCACCAAACCTGCCGCCACCGCTGCGGCCGAGCCGCCGGAGGAACCACCGGCAATGCGCGTCAGGTCATGCGGGTTACGGGTCGCGCCGTAGTGGCTGTTCTCGGTGGTAAAGCCGTAGGCGTAGGCGTCCATATTCAGTAAGCCGGACAGCAGCGCACCTTGTGTTTGTAACTGGCGCAGGGCAAACGCATCGTGCGTAGCGGCAGGGCGCTGGCTAAACAGTCTGGCTCCGGCAAGGGTGGTTTCACCGGCGGCATCAAACAGGTTTTTTACCGCATAGGGCACGCCCGCCAGCGCAGGCAGTGGCTCGCCCTGTCGGCGTTTAAGATCGATACTCTCAGCCTCGGCCAACATACGCTGTGCAGTGATGGCGGTATAGGCGTTGATGACCGGGTTGTGCTGTTCAATGTGCGCCAGCGTGTCGCGGGCGATGTCGGTTGCCGACAGGTGTCCTGCCGCCAGTTCTGCCTGTAATGCGCGAATCGATAATCGGGCTGCTTTCATGGCTGGTAGACTCCCGCCACTTCCTGCCGTTCGTCGAGCGAAAACGCCATCAGCGGTTGTGCCATCGCGGCAATGCGGCTGAACTGGACGTGCAATTCCTGACGGCGGGCGTCATCCAGTTCGAGCCCCATCAGGACTTCCATTTGTTGCAGGTACGCCGCCAGCGTGTCCTGATCGATATCCCTGTTTTTCATCATCAGCACCTTAGGGTTGAAAAATTAATAGCCAACCGCGCTGCCGTTGCTGCGCGGGTCGCTGGCACCTTCGAGCATGCCGTTAGCATGACGCACGATGGCTCCGGCGTGGCCGACGGTTTCGCTAAAGCTGGTCAGCAGTTCGACATCGTGGCCGAGTGTGCGCAATGCCTCGATGGTCGCCGGGGTGAAGCGGTCTTCCAGCTTCAGGGTATCGGAGGTTTGCCCCCAGGTACGGCCCAGCAACCAGCGGGGCGCGGTGACAGCCTGCTGTAGCGGCACCCCCTGCATGACATGGCGAATGAACAGCGCCGCCTGTGTCTGTGGCTGGCCGTCGCCGCCCATCGAGCCATATACCAGGGTGCGCCCATCATTGAGGCGCGCCGCTGCCGGATTCAGGGTGTGAAACGGCTGTTTGCCCGGCTCCAGCGCCAGCAGGTGATAAGGGTCAAGGCTGAATGACGCGCCCCGGTTTTGCCACAAGACACCGGTGCCCGGTAGCACCACGCCGCTGCCAAACTCATGGTAGATACTCTGAATAAACGACACCGACAGCCCGTAGCGGTCACACACGCCCATCCAGACCGTATCGCCCGGCCCTTTCCCCTGTCCCCAGGGGGCGGCGGCGCGGGTGTTCACATTTTTAGCCAGCGTATTCAGGCTGGCGTCAGACAATAGCGCCTGAATGTCTTGTGTCACCTGCGTCGGGTCGGTGATGTATTTATCGCGCAGTTCAAAGGCCAGCTTGGTGGCTTCCACGATGCGGTGGATGGTCTGGCTGTCGCTGAGATCAGCCATGCAAAGCCGGTCGGTGATACCCAATATCGCCAGAGAAACCAGCCCTTGCGTGGGCGGAGCCAGATTAAACACCTCGCCCTTGCTGTGCTGTAGCACCAGCGGCGCAACGCGGCGGGCACGATAATGAGCCAGATCGTCACCCGTTACCGGCATGCCAAGCGCGGCCATTTGTGTGGCCATACGCTCGGCCAGCGCGCCCCGGTAAAAGCTCTCCAGGCCATCTTGCGCCAACTGTTGCAGGGTCTGGGCAAGGTCGCGCTGGATAAAACGGCTGCCGGTACGTGCAAACTGACCCTGTGGCATAAACAGGCGGCAGAATTCTGCGTTATCACTCAATTCATGATGGCGGTTTATCAGCGCATCTTCCTGCGATTGGGTGACGGGAATGCCGTCCCGCGCGTAGCCGATGGCGTCTTCCAGCAAGGTGGTCAGTGCCAGTGGCGCGTTAAGCGATAACTCGGCAGCATAGTCGAGCGCCGCCTGCCAGCCGCCGACAGTGCCTGCCACCGTGAGCGCTGCGTCAGGGCCGCGATGGGGAATACGGGCGTGACCGGCATAGCGCGCACGGTTTGCCAGTGATCCGGCCGCCCCGCTGGCATCAATAGCAATTGGCTTGCCGTCAGGGGGCACTATCAGCCAGAAGCCGTCTCCGCCCAGACCATTCATGTGCGGGTATACCACGGCGATGGTTGCCGCTGCCGCGACCATCGCTTCGATGGCGTTGCCACCGGCGCGCAGAATGCGTTGGGCGCAGGCGCTGGCAAGATGGTGTGGCGTCACCGCCATGCCTGATGGGGCGATATGACTTTGCAGCATAGCTCTACTCGTGTCAGAGAAAACATGGTCGTGTTAAGCAAAAGCCGTTCCAGTTTTTGTGGCGCATGTTTTCTTTTGTCTGGATTGCCCCTCATGGCCCGGGCGGGCTTGCCGCCCGGTGGCGGTTGTGTGGTATGGTCGCAGTCTGGCTCAGGCGATGAAACGATCGTTACAAAAACAGGGCCAGCAAACAGGCATGATAAAGAAACCGGGGAGCAGCAAGGCAATGAAGCAGATTGATGAGCGGCTACGCAGCCAGTACAGCGAACTGTCGCCACAAGAGCAACGGGTGGCTGACTTTATTTTTGACCATCTCGACGATCTCATTAGTTATAACAGCGCCGAGCTGGCGCGGCTCAGCGGCGTATCAAAGGCGACCGTCAGCCGGTTATTCCGTCGCCTTGGCTACCCGAGTTACCGGGAAATGCGCGATGAGCTGCGCACCCTGCGTCAAAGCGGGATGCCGCTCACCGATAACCGGGACGCGGTGCAGGGCAACACCCTGCTGGCACGCCATTACAAGCAGGAGATGGCGAATTTAACCCAGTGGGTCAACCAGATTGACCCGCAGCAATTTGGCGCGGTGATAGCGGGGTTACAACAGGCGCAGCGGGTCTGCATTGTTGGGCTGCGCAACAGTTATCCGGTGGCCTTGCACCTGCGTCAGCAACTGTTGCAAATTCGCCCGCAGGTGCTGATGCTGGCACAGCCCGGCCAGACGCTGGCGGAAGAACTGGCGGATCTCAGTGCGCGGGATGTGGTGGTGGTGGTGGCCTTCCGTCGCCGTCCACGCCTGATTGTGCCGTTGCTACAGCAACTGCATGTGCGCCAGATCCCGGTGTTGTTGCTGTGCGAGCCGCAGGCGCACACGTTACCGCCACTGGTGTCCTGGTCGCTGAGCGCACCGCTGGATAGCGTATCAGCGTTTGACAGCTATGCCAGCGCCATGAGTCTTATCAACCTTATCAGCAATGCGCTGCTGCATCAGATGCTGGCAGATGGTCGCCAGCGTATTCACGATATTGCCGATCTCTACCAGCAACTTGATGAGCTGGAGCAACGCTGATGGTGCACCACCCGGTGCATTTGATTCATTTTGGTGCAGTCCTTTTCTCATTTTCTGCCCCGATCGTGTGCATTTTCCCGGTCATTCTCTGTACTGACCGGCAATGTTTTCGGTCTTCATCCCCCCTATGATGCGGTTTTTATCCTGACAATAGCCTCAGCAATATGGGTTTTCCGGTGTGTGGCTATCTGGCACGTATCTTGCTTTTGTTTTCTGCAACGAAGGTTTCAATATTTTTATTGAAGAATCTTTGGTTTCAATCTAACTTAACCGGGGGCACAGCAATGAAGATCGGAAAACGTTTTTTGGCGGTGGCAGGTGCGGCGCTGTTGATGGTTCAGGCCGGTCAGGCAATGGCAGACCAGTTGCAAGACATCCAGCAGCGCGGTGTGCTGCGCGTGGCCGTGCCGCAAGATTTCCCGCCGTTTGGCTCAGTCGGTACGGACTTGCAGCCACAGGGTTATGACATCGACATGGCGCGCTACCTCGCCAGTGAGATGAAACTAAAGTTGCAGCTGGTGCCGGTGACCAGCGCCAACCGCGTGCCCTATTTGCAAACCGACAAGGTGGATTTGGTGATTTCCAGTCTGGGCAAAAACGCCGAGCGGGAAAAAGTGATTGATTTCAGCCGGGCTTACGCGCCGTTCTTCCTCGGGGTTTTTGGCGCGAAAGAGACGGCGGTGGACAAGCCGGAAGCCTTGCAGGGGCAAACAGTTGGGGTAACACGGGGCGCGGTGGAAGACATGGTACTGAGCGAGATTGCGCCGAAAACCGCTGATATCAAGCGTTATGAAGATAACAACACCACGCTGTCGGCGTATCTGTCCGGCCAGGTGCAGTATATCGCCACCGGCAATCTGGTGGTGGCGGCGATTACCGAGAAAAACCCGGCCAAAGCGCCGGTCGCCAAATTCATGCTGAAAGATTCACCTTGTTACATCGGCCTGAAGAAAGATGAACCGGCGCTGAAAGCAAAAGTGAATGAACTGATTGAAAAAGCCGTCAAGGACAACACCCTCAATGGGTTGTCGGAAAAATGGCTGAAAGCACCGCTGCCGGCCAATCTGGGCGCGTAAGGATAAGCCGATGACATACCAGCTTCATTTTGCGGCGCTGTGGCCCTACTGGCCGGCGTTACTGTCCGGGTTATGGGTGACGGTGCAGTTAGCCACGATGGCAACGCTCGGCGGCATCGCGATTGGCATTTGCGGTGCGGCATTACGCAGCGGGAAACCGACGTTTATCAGCCGCCTGTGGGGCCTGTATGTCGAGCTTATTCGCAACACGCCATTTGTGGTGCAACTGTTCTTTATCGTGTTTGGGCTGCCGGGGCTGGGGTTAAAGCTCACCGCCGGGCAGGCCGCCCTGCTGGCGATGCTGGTGAATCTTGGCGCGTACAGCACGGAGATTATCCGTGCCGGTATCCAGGTGACGCCCAAAGGCCAGTGGGAAGCGGCACGGGTGCTGGGGTTATCCCGCACCCAGACCTTTGTTCGGGTGATTCTGCCCCCGCGTTTGCAACGGATTTACCCGGCGCTGGTCAGCCAGTGCATCATCGTGATGCTGGGTTCCTCGGTGGTGTCACAAGTCTCCTACGAGGAACTGACCTTCGCCGCCAACTTAATTCAGTCTCGAACCTTCCTGAGTTTCGAGGCGTATCTGGTGACGACGCTGTGCTATTTGCTGTTGTCGATAGCCATGCGCCAGTTATTGCTGCTGGCCGGGCGGCGTTTTTTAGGGACGGCACGCTGATGACGACCTTTACTGACTGGGATATTGTGCGCAACCTGCTGCTGGCCGGGCGCTGGACGCTGTTGCTGTCGCTGGTGGCGTTCTTTGGCGGCGCGCTTGTCACGCTGCCGCTGCTGTTGCTGCGGTTAACGAAACGCCGCTGGCCGCTGCGCCTGACGCGTGTGTACGCCGATGTGTTTCAGGGCACGCCGCTGCTGATGCAACTGTTTCTGGCATTTTTCGGGCTGGGGCTGTTCGGTATCGACGTCAGCCCGTGGACGGCGGCTGCGCTGGCGCTGACGCTGTTTACCAGCGCCTTTTTGGTGGATATCTGGCACGGCAGCGTGCAGGCCCTGCCGAAAGGGCAGTGGGAGGCCTGCCGCTGTCTGGGGCTGAGCTTTACCCAAACGCTGACCCGGGTGATTGCCCCGCAGGCGATGCGTATTGCCATTGCGCCGACGGTGGGGTTTTCGGTGCAGGTGATCAAGGGCACCGCGCTGGCGTCCATCATCGGTTTTGTCGAGCTGACCAAGGCCGGCACCATGCTCAACAACGTCACTTATCAGCCGTTTAAGGTGTTCGGGCTGGTGGCGCTGGGCTATTTCCTGCTGTGTTACCCGCTGTCGTACTACAGCCGTTATCTGGAGAAGAAATTCAATGCCGCTCATCACCATTAATCAGGTTCACAAATATTACGGCCAGAACCACGTTCTGAAAGGGGTGGATCTGGATATTGATGCGGGCGAGGTTATCTCCATCATCGGTCGCAGCGGTTCCGGCAAAAGCACCTTGTTGCGTTGCATCAACGGGCTGGAAGGCTATCAGGACGGCAGCATCAAACTCGGTGGCATGACCGTTACCGAACGCGACTCGCAGGCACGGGAAATCAGTCGTTCCGTCGGCATGATCTTCCAGAATTTCAATCTGTTCCCGCACATGACTGCGCTGGAAAACGTGATGCTGGCCCCCAGGCTGGTGCTGGGGAAAAGCGCCGCCGAATGCCGCGAACTGGGCGTGAAGATGCTGGAGAAGGTCGGGCTGGGCGAGCGTATCGATTACTACCCGTCGAATCTGTCCGGCGGCCAACAGCAGCGGGTGGCGATCGCCCGCGCGCTGGCGATGAACCCGAAAGTGCTGCTGTGTGACGAAATCACCTCGGCGCTGGACCCGGAACTGGTGGGCGAAGTGCTCAAAGTGCTCGAGCAACTGGCCGCCGAAGGCATGACGCTGATTCTGGTCACCCACGAGATGAATTTTGCCCGCGAAGTGGGCGACCGGGTGGTGTTTATGCATCAGGGCACCGTGTGGGAGCAAGGGCGCGGCGATACGCTGTTCGCCGACCCGCAAACCGCAGAACTAAAACAATTTATCGCCTCGGTACGGCTGTAAGCGGCGTACCGCACCACGAAATAGGCTGTGAGATATTAACGACATCAGGAGTTCATGACATGCATAACGAGCTGTTTGCGCAGATCAATCCTCCCCACCGTTTATTGATGGGGCCGGGCCCGATCAATGCCGATCCGCGCGTACTGCGTGCGATGGCAAGCCAACTGGTCGGTCAATACGACCCGGCGATGACCGGGTACATGAACCAGGTGATGGCGTTGTATCGCCAGCTGTTCCGCACCGATAACCGCTGGACGATGCTGGTAGACGGCACTTCGCGCGCCGGTATTGAAGCGATTCTGGTTTCGGCGATCCGCCCCGGCGACCGGGTACTGGTGCCGGTGTTCGGCCGTTTCGGCCACCTGTTGTGCGAGATAGCCCGCCGCTGCCGCGCCGAGGTTCACACCATCGAGGTGCCGTGGGGCAAGGTGTTCACGCCCGATCAAATAGAAGACGCCATCAAGCGGGTAAAACCCCGCCTGCTGCTCACCGTGCAGGGCGATACCTCCACAACGATGCTGCAACCGCTGGCGGAGCTTGGGGAGATCTGCCGCCGCCATGACGTGCTGTTTTATACCGATACCACCGCATCATTTGGCGGCAACCCGCTGGAAACCGATGCCTGGGGGCTGGATGCGGTTTCTGCCGGGTTGCAGAAATGCCTGGGCGGGCCGTCCGGCAGTTCGCCGGTGACGCTCAGTTCACGTATGGAGGCGGTGATCCGCCAGCGTAAATGCGTGGAGCAGGGCATTCGCACCACCGCGCATCAGGACGGTGACGACGAGATGATTTACTCCAATTACTTCGATCTGGGCATGATCATGGATTACTGGGGGCCGGAGCGGTTAAACCACCACACCGAAGCCACCAGCATGCTGTTCGCCGCGCGCGAGTGCGCCCGCATCATTCTGGAAGAGGGGCTGGATGACTGTATCGCCCGCCACCAGTTGCACGGCAACGCGCTGCTGGCCGGTATTGAAGGCATGGGGTTGCAGCCCTACGGCGACATCGCCAACAAAATGAGTAATGTGCTGGGCGTGGTGATCCCGCCGGGTATTCACGGCGAGCAGGTACGCAAGCTGTTGCTGGAGGATTTCGCCATCGAAATCGGCACCTCGTTCGGGCCGTTGCAGGGCAAAATCTGGCGTATCGGCACCATGGGCTACAACGCGCGCAAAGACTGCGTGATGCAAACCCTGACCGCGCTGGAAGCGGTGCTAAACCGTCTTGGTTTCCATTCTGTGCAAGGGGCAGCGTTGCAGGCGGCCTGGCATGTGTACGATACCGCGCAGGCACCGGCATGAGCGAGGTGCTGATGGAAGACATGATGACGAGTTTCGACGCCCCGGCGGCGGCGAGCCGTGTCATGGCGCGCTGTGATGCGCTGGCTCGCATCAGTGAAACGCCGGAGCAGCTCACCCGCGTTTACCTTTCAGCGCAGCACCTGCACGCCAACCAGCAGGTTGGCGAATGGATGCATGAAGCCGGTATGCAGGTGTGGCAGGATGCCGTCGGTAATATCTGTGGTCGCTATGAAGGCAGCACACCGGGCGCAGCGTCACTGTTGCTCGGCTCACATCTGGATACGGTGCGTAACGCAGGCCGTTACGACGGTATGCTGGGGGTGCTGGCGGCGATTGAAACCGTGGCGTTTTTGCATCAGCACGGCATTCGTTTGCCGGTGGCGCTGGAGGTGGTCGGTTTTGGTGATGAAGAGGGCACCCGTTTTGATATCACCCTGCTTGGCAGCCGTGGGCTGACCGGCACCTGGCCCGAGAGCTGGCTATCGCGCCCGGATACCGGGGGCATCACTGTGGCGCAGGCGCTGGAGCAAGCCGGTTTTGCGCCCGCGGCGATAGGTGCGGCGGCGCGGCCGCTGGCACAGATTCTGGCCTATCTGGAATTGCATATCGAACAAGGCCCGTGTCTGGAGCAGGCCGGGCTGGCGCTCGGTGTGGTGACGGCCATTAACGGTGCGCGGCGGCTGAACTGCACCTTTACCGGCCATGCCGGCCATGCCGGGACGGTGCCGATGTCGCAGCGGCAAGATGCTCTGGCGGCGGCGGCTGCCTGGATGGCTCAGGCCGAGCAACTGACGCGCGACAGCGACCCTTATCTGGTCGCAACCTTCGGCACCTTGCAGTGCCTGCCCGGTGCGGCCAATGTTATCCCCGGTGAAGTACGCCTGACGCTGGATATTCGCGGGCCGGACGATAAACCGCTGGATGCGCTGCTGCAACGGCTGCTGACGCTGGCGCAGGATATTGCCGTGCTGCGCGGCTGCACGTTCAGCGCCGACGAGTATTACCGTATTGCCGCCACCCGCTGCGATGCGGCGCTGCAACAGCGCCTGTCGGCAGCGGTGCAACAGGTGCAGGGCGATAATCTGCTGCTGCCGAGCGGGGCCGGGCATGATGCCATCGCCATCGCCGAGCGCTGGCCGGTCGGTATGCTGTTTATGCGCTGCAAGGGCGGCATCAGCCATCACCCTGATGAAGCGGTATTGAGCGATGATGTGGCGCTGGCGTTGCAGGCGCTGCTGCTCACGGTGTTGGGATACCGATAATCAAGAGCGCCTGAGCGCTCTTGATATCACAAACTAAACTTATCGGCGTCGCGCCAGGCGGGGAAGGTTTCACGGTAGCTTTGCAGCGCTTCGAGCGATAATTCGGCGTCAAGGCGCGCCGGCTGATACTCGGCGGCTGAGGCCAGAATTGTGCCCTGAGCGTCGATAATCAGGCTGTCGCCCTGATAGCGGTGGCCGTTGCCGTCGCTGCCGACGCGGTTGCAGCCCGCCACATAAGCCTGATTTTCAATCGCCCGTGCCGCCAGCAGGGTTTTCCAGTGCAGCGCGCGCGGGGCCGGCCAGTTGGCAACATACAGCGCCAGGTCGTAATCCTGCCGGTTGCGGGAGAACACCGGGAAGCGCAGGTCATAGCAGATTTGCGGCAGAATGCGCCAGCCGCGCCACTCGATAATCTCTCGCGTCTGGCCCGGCTGGTAATACTCATGCTCGCCCGCCATGCGGAACAGGTGACGCTTATCGTACTGGTACAGCCGTCCCTGCGGGTCGGCCAGCAGAAAACGGTTGACCGCCCCTTGCCCGGTTTGCACCGCCACGCTGCCGCCTATAAGCGCATTATTGCGCTGCGCCCACTGCTTCAGCCAGGCTTCCACCACCGATTGTTCTAGGCTGCTTTGGGCCGCTTCCATGGCAAAACCGGTGGTGAACATTTCCGGCAGGATGATGACATCGCGGCCGGTCATCTCGCCCAACAGACTATCAAAATGGCTGAGGTTGGCCGGGCCGTCCATCCAGGCCAGCGGTTGTTGTAATAACGTGATGTTTAAAGTTGACATAAGCGCTCCGCGGCCGCATCCAGAGTGGATCCCTGTTTGGCAAAGCATAACCGAATCAGGGTGTGAGGGAAGGGGGATTCGCAGAAAACCGACAGCGGGATCGCCGCCACGCCGATATGCTCGGTCAGCCAGCGGCAGAAGCTGACATCATCCTGGCTGGAGATGGCGCGATAGTCCGCCAGCAGGAAGTAGGTGCCTGCACAGGGCAGAATCTCCAGCCGACTGGCTGAGAGCGCGTTGACGAAGCGGTCGCGTTTGGCGCGATAAAAGTCCGGCAACTCGCGCCAGTGTTGCGCCTGCTGTTGCAGCATGTCGGCAATCGCCAGTTGCGCCGGGGTGTTGACGGAAAAGGTCAGATACTGGTGCACTTTGCGCACTTCGGCACTCAGGGCCGCCGGGGCAACGCAGTAACCCACTTTCCAGCCGGTCATGTGGTAGGTTTTGCCAAATGAGGAGACGGCAATCGCCCGCTGGCGCAGCTCCGGGTGCGCCAGTACGCTGGCGTGGCCGCCGGCGGCGAAACTGATGTGCTCGTACACTTCATCACTCAGCACGTAGACCGGGGCATCGGCAATCGCCTGCCACAGTTGCTGAAAATCCGCATGAGACCAGACGGTGGCACAGGGGTTATGCGGCGTGTTGACGATAACCAGCCGGGTGCGTTTGCTCAGTAGCGCGCGAAAAGCCGTCCAGTCCACCTGAAACGCTGGCGGTTGTAGCGCCAGCCGTTTTAGCACGCCACCGGCCAGCTGTACCGCCGGGGCGTAGCTGTCGTAGCTGGGGTCGAAGCAGATAACCTCATCACCGGGGCGCACCAGCGCGCTGATGGCGGCAAACAACGCTTCAGTAGCACCAGCCGTGACGGTCACTTCACTGTCGGCGTCCGGCTGCCAGCCGTAGAGCGTGCCGGTTTTTTGCGCAATCGCCTGACGCAGCGGTGCCACGCCGGTCATCGGCGCGTATTGGTTCGCCCCCTGACTGACGTGATACGCCAGCCGCTGCTTGAGGTAGTCGGGGCCGTCAAAATCAGGAAAGCCTTGCGACAGGTTAATCGCCTGATGTTGCTGCGCCAGCGCGCTCATTTGGGTAAATATGGTGGTGCCGAGTGAAGGGAATTTACTGTCGGGGATCAGTGCGGCGCTCATAGCGAAAAAGGACTCCTGCAAGCCGGATATTGCTGTCACTATATACAGGATGCTAGTATTTGGCAATCAAGACGCTTGGACGTTTAAACGGCTAAATTCCAAAAATCACTAAGCCATAACCAAACATAATAAGCAGGCTCATGAACGGGTTTCATCCCCGGGTGACAACCGCGTGACGCCTTCACCTGTACAGGACGATTTATGAGTGATACCCCACAACTGGCCGCGCTGGTGGCCGCCTGCCACTGGATAGGCGAGAAAGGCTGGTGCCCGGCGACGGGCGGTAATATGTCCGTTCGTCTCGATGAGCAGCAGTGCCTGATTACCGAATCCGGTAAGGATAAAGGCAGTCTCAACGCAGAAGATTTCCTGCGGGTCGATATCGCCACCAGCCATGTGCCGAGCGGGCGCACGCCATCGGCGGAAACCGGGCTGCATACGTTGCTCTACCGTTTAAGCCCGCAGACGGGCGCGGTGCTGCATACCCATTCGGTCAACGCCACGGTGCTGTCGCGGGTAGAAAAAAGCGACGCATTGGTACTGCACGGCTATGAAATGCAGAAGTCGCTGGGCGGTCAGCACAGCCATCTCGATACCGTCGCCATTCCCATTTTCGATAATTCTCAGGATATTGCGGCGCTGGCGCAACAGGTTGCCGCCCGCCATGAGGCCACGCCGCTGCGTTACGGTTTTCTGGTCAGGGGCCACGGGTTGTACTGCTGGGGCGCAGATGTAAAAGAGGCACGTCGCCACCTGGAAGGGCTGGAATTTCTGTTCCAGTGTGAATTACAGCGCCGTTTACTGGAGGCAAAATGATCGCCGCGATTGTCACCGACATAGAAGGCACCACCAGCGATATTCGCTTTGTCCACAACGTGTTATTCCCGTATGCCCGCGTGCGCCTGGCCGATGCGGTGGCGCAGGCAGAGCAGGAGGCTGAGATTGCCGCCGCGCTGGCATTGGCGCGTCAGGAACTGGCGCAGCCGCAGGCTACGCCCGCGCAACTGCTGGCGGCGTTTAATCAGTTTATGGATGAAGACCGCAAGTCACCGGCATTGAAGTTGTTGCAGGGCATTATCTGGCGCGGCGGCTATCGCAATGGCGATTTTCGCGGCCATGTGTATAGCGACGTTGCGCCGCAATTACAGGCCTGGCGTGAGCACGGTATTGCGCTGTATGTCTATTCATCCGGCTCGGTGGAAGCACAGCACTTGCTGTTTGGCCACAGCGAGGCTGGCGATTTACGGCCGCTGTTCCGCGGCTATTTCGACACCGGCGTGGGTGCCAAGCGCGAGGTGACGTCGTATCACAATATCGCCGCATCGATTGGCCAGCCAGCCAGCCAGGTGTTGTTCTTGTCCGATATTCGTCAGGAACTGGACGCCGCCGCACAAGCGGGCTGGCACACCTGCCAGCTCATTCGTGACGATGCCGATACCGACAGCCGCCATCGGCAGGTAAACCGTTTTGATCAGATTGACCTGAATACCTATCAGGCCCGCTAACAGGAGAACTGCCATGAGTGCCTTAACCATTTTCAGTGAAACGGATGCCAGCCAGCCCGTGTGGCAGAGCGAAGACGCACCCGCGATTCAACAGCAACTTCAGGCGATCAATGTGCGTTTTGAACGCTGGCAGGCTGACCGCGACCTGAGCGCCAGCCCGGCTGCCGGGGAGGTGCTGGCGGCGTATCAGCATGAGATAGACAAACTGGTGGCGGAGAAAGGCTACCAGAGCTGGGATGTTATCAGCATGCGGGCCGATAACCCGCAAAAAGAGGCATTGCGTACCAAGTTTTTGTCGGAACATACTCACGCTGAAGATGAAGTGCGTTTCTTCGTTGAAGGGGCTGGCTTATTCTGCCTGCATGTGGACGGGCGTATTTTTCAGATCCTGTGTGAAAAGAACGATCTGCTGTCGGTGCCAGCCGGTATACCGCACTGGTTCGATATGGGGTCAGCGCCACATTTCACCGCCATTCGCCTGTTTAACAACCCCGATGGCTGGGTGGCCCATTTCACCGGCGATACCATCGCCGACGCCTACCCGAAGCTGGCGTAAGGGCGTTTCAGGCCGTGCTCCGACACGGCCGGTTCTCTCTTGTTTCGCGGCGTTTATGGCATCAGCGGTTGCTGAAAAATACCGGCTTGCACTTGCTCGGGGGTGACAACGCCCGTATCGAGGATCCAGCCGCTAATCAGTGCCGCCGGGGTGACATCAAACGCCGGGTTGTACACCGGGGCATTGTGTGGTGCCCACTGGCACGCGCCAAAACTGCCTGCCACGCCGGTGACTTCGCGTGCATCACGCTGCTCGATAGGGATTGCGTTGCCGTTCGGGCAGTGTGGGTCGTGCGTGGTATGCGGCGCGGCGACATAAAACGCAATACCGTGATAGTGCGCCAGCACCGCCAGGCTGTAAGTGCCTATCTTGTTGGCGACGTCACCGTTGGCGGCGATGCGATCCGCACCCACCCAGATGGCATCGACCCGGCCCTGTGCCATCAGCGAGGCGGCCATCGAATCGCAGATGAGCTGATAAGGGATACCCAGCTCGCCAAGCTCCCAGGCCGTCAGCCGCCCGCCCTGTAACAGCGGACGGGTTTCATCCACCCAGACATTCTCTACCTTGCCTTGCTGGTGAGCGCGCAGGATAACGCCAATCGCCGTGCCGACGCCCGCCGTTGCCAGCCCGCCGGTGTTGCAGTGCGTTAACAGGCGGCTGCCCGGTTTCACCAGCGTGCTGCCGTTATCGGCGATGCGCTCACACAAGGCTTTATCTTCCTCAATCAGCCGCAGCGCTTCTTGCGTCATGGCGTTGACGACATCATCAGCCGCCAGCGCCTGCTTCATGCGATCGAGATTGTTCATCAGGTTAACGGCGGTCGGGCGTGAGGCCCGCAGGGTTTCCAGTGCCTTGGCCAACTGGGGCCGGGATTGCCCCTGCTCGGCCAGCAGTGCCAGCAACAGGCTGGCGGAAAGCCCGATAAGCGGCGCGCCACGAACCCGCAAGGCGCGAATGTGCTCAACCAGCGTGGTGACATCCGGGCAGGGACGCCAGAGAGTTTCTTGCGGCAAGGCCTGCTGGTCGAGGATCCACAGTTGATTCTCAACGACGCGAAGGCTGGTGGTGTTAACGGTCTGCATGGCGAGTTAAATCCGTGTTGCGTTATTGCATCAGAATTCTTATTCTGCCAATATGCGATACAGATGTATAGACGTCCAAACGCTTTTATGTCTAAAAGTAGGGCGCATATAGCAAGCAAATACAAGCGCACATAAACGAGGTTGCCTATGTCACTTTATCGTACTTTTAACGCAGATGACGCCGTGCAGTACGCACGTCAGTATGGCGGGGTGGCACACCCGCAGTCGTTGATAGCAGCCGATGAAATCGGTGACGGTAATCTGAATTTGGTGTTCAAAATTCGTGATACACAGGGCATTAGCCAGGTTATCGTCAAACAGGCATTGCCGTATGTGCGCTGTGTCGGCGAGTCCTGGCCGCTGACGCTCGATCGCGCCCGCATTGAAGCCGAAACATTGCTGGCACATGCACAGTATTGCCCGCAGCACACGGTAGCGGTGTTGCACCATGACCCTGTGCTGGCGGTGATGGTACAAGAAGATTTGTCCAGCCATCGCATCTGGCGCAATGAACTGATAGCCGGGCGTGACTACCCGCAGGCGGCGGCCCAACTGGCGGAGTATCTGGCCGTTACCCTGTTTCATCACTCGGATTTCTACCAGTTACCCCATGCTAAAAAAGCAGCAGTAAGCCGCTTTACCAACCCGGAGTTGTGCCAGATAACGGAAGACTTGTTCTTTACCGATCCCTACTGTGAGCATGAGCGCAACCAGTTTGACCCGGCGCTGTTGCCAGAGGTGCTGGCGCTGCGCGATGACCAGCCGCTCAAGTGCGCGGTGGCCGCGCTTAAACATGCGTTTCTCAGTAAAGCCGAAGCGCTGTTACACGGGGACATTCACAGCGGCTCGATTTTTGTCGCCGATCGGAGCCTGAAAGCGATCGATGCGGAATTCGGGTTTTATGGCCCGATAGGGTTTGATGTCGGCACCGTTATCGGCAACCTGTTGCTTAATTATTGCGGTTTACCGGGGCTGCTGGCGCTGCGCGAGGCATCGGCGGCGCGCGAACGGCGTCTGGAGGAACTGGTGACGTTGTGGCAGCACTTTTCTTCGCGCTTTGTGGCGCTGTGCCGGGAAAAAAGCCGCGATCCGGCGCTGGCGGCAGAGGGATATGTGCAACAGTTTTTACAGCAGGTGTGGCGCGATGCGCTGGGTTTTGCCGGTGCAGAGCTGATTCGCCGTACCATTGGGCTGGCGCATGTGGCCGATCTCGATACCATTGCCGATGACGCCACGCGTCAGGCGTGCCAGCGCCATGCCATTCATCTTGGCAAAACGTTGATTCTGGCCGCCGCGCATATCGATGGCCCAGACGCTTTGCTGGCGCGGGTGCGCCAAAGCGGGGCCTGAGCCGGCGGCGAACATCGTGTTGTCAAAGGGCTGCTATCAGCGCATAGCCCCCTTTGACACCTTCACCCGTCACACCCGTGGGTTATCACATCATCGGGTTATTACACCACCGTTTCGCCAGCGGTGGCTTCAGCCGTTGAGTGCCCGCCTGTGGATGCAGACGCGCGCGGGTTGCTCACCGCCTGTGCGCGTAACGCCTCGGGGGCGAAATCATCCACGTTAATGGTGCGCAGGCGGCTGGCTTCCGCCTGTTGCAAGATTTCGGCCTCCTCTTGGGAGATAACCCCTTCAGCCAGCCCATGTTCAGCCAGCCTGTCCAGACGCATAAACGCCAAGGGATGGCCAGCAGCCTGTGACAGTTTCTGGTGTACCGGTTCGGCGGCCAGAATATCGCACAATGCCTGCTCCAGATGTGCTGCCGGGTGTGTCCCTTCCGATGTCAGATACAGACCGCGCCCGAGCCGGCTGCGGGTTGCACTGGGGGTTTGCAACAGTTTGGCCAACTGGCTGTCTTGTTCATCACTGGCTGGGGCGTTAACCGGGCCGAACGGGAAAAGAATGCCACGCAGCACGATGGCGACCCCGCGCATCGGGAAATTGCGCAGCAGCGCGAGGATGGCCTGTTCTGCCTGATACAGACAATCTTGTACCCCCCACTGCACCAGCGGCAGGTCGGCCTGCTGACGCCCTTCTTCGTCATAGCGCTTGAGCGTGGCGGAGGCCAGATAAAGCTGGCTTAACACATCACCCAGACGGGCCGACAGGCGCTCACGGCGTTTCAGGCTGCCGCCCAGCATCCCCATCGAGATATCTGCCAGCAGCGCCAGATTGGCACTGAGCCGGTTAAGACGCTGGTAGTCACGGCGCGTGGCATCGCGCACCGGGGCGCGGCTGGTGCGCCCATTGGTCAGGCCAAGCCACAGGCTGCGTACCAGATTGCTGGCGATATGACCGATATGGCCGCGCAGCGCCTTGTCAAAGGATTTCAGGTCGCTCTCTTGCGCAGCGCGCATTTCGTTTAACAGGTAAGGATGGCAGCGAATGGCACCTTGCCCGAAGATTATCATGCTGCGCGTCAGAATATTGGCCCCTTCAACCGTAATGGCGATAGGCGCGCCCTGATAGTGGCGGGCAACAAAGTTGGTGGGGCCAAGGCAAATGCCTTTGCCGCCGACAATGTCCATCGCATCAATAATGCCGCGCTGCCCGCGATGGGTGCAGTGGTATTTGACGATAGCGGACAGCACCGACGGGCGAGCGCCTTGCATAATGCCAGTGGTAATCAGTGTTGAGGCGGCATCCATCACATAAGCATTCCCGGCAAGCCTTGCCAGCGGCTCTTCAATGCCTTCCATTTTGCCAATCGGCAGTTTGAACTGGCGGCGAATACGGGCGTAGGCACCGGTGGCCAGTGCGACACTTTTCAGGCTACCGGTGGAATTAGACGGCAGGGTGATGCCGCGCCCGACAGACAGGCACTCCATCAGCATACGCCAGCCCTGACCGGCCATGGCAGGCCCGCCGATGATGTAATCCAGCGGCACGAAGATGTTCTCGCCTTGCGTCGGGCCGTTTTGAAACGGAATGTTAAGCGGAAAGTGACGGCGGCCAATTTTTACGCCGTCGGTGTGGGTGGGGATAAGGGCACAGGTAATGCCGATATCATCGTTATCACCCAGCAGGTGGTCCGGGTCATACAGCCGGAACGCCAGCCCCAGTACGGTAGCGACCGGTGCCAGCGTAATGTAGCGCTTGTTCCAGGTCAGGCGCATACCGAGTACCTGATTGCCCTGCCATTGGCCATAACACACCACGCCCACATCGGGGATAGCACTGGCATCTGATCCGGCTTCCGGGCTGGTGAGCGCAAAACAGGGAATGTCATCACCGCGAGCCAGCCGGGGGAGATAGTGATCTTTTTGCGCTTCGCTGCCGTAGTGTTGCAACAATTCTCCGGGGCCGAGAGAGTTGGGCACGCCAACCGTGATGGCCAGAATGCTCGACACGCTGGCCAGTTTTTGCAGCACCATCGCCTGCGCGTAGGCGGAGAATGCCAGCCCGCCGTACTCTTTTTTGATGATCATGGCAAAAAAGCGATGCTGTTTCAGGAATGCCCACAGCTCGGGAGGCAGGTCGGCCCGCTCATGGGTAATTTCAAAATCATTCGCCATGCGGCAGGCTTCTTCTACCGGGCCGTCCAGAAAGGCCTGCTCTTCAGGTGTTAACGTGGGGCGGGCATAGGCGTGTAGGGTGTGCCAGTCTGGTGCTCCGCGAAACAGTTCGCCTTCCCACCAGGTGGTTCCGGCATCAATCGCTTCTTTTTCCGTGGCGGACATTGGCGGCATCACCCGGCGAAACAGCGTCATGACCGGCGTACTGAGCCAGCGCTGGCGCAGCGGTGTCAGCAGCAGCGGTAAGACCACCAATAGTGGGATAAGCATCAGCCAGCCGGGCCAGCCCGCCAGAAACACCACTGTGCCAAACCCCGTCACCACCAGCGCGCTGCCAAGCCATAGCGAAACCCGGTGGTAGAAAAGTGCACTGATAAGCATCAGCCCTGCCAGGATACTGAGCGCAACCATAGTCGTTTTCTCCCGTCCATTCGTTTTGGGTCGCCTGCATGACAGGTCTGACCTGTGGGTATAGAGTGTTTTTAGTTTACCGGGTGGTTTTTATCAATTTATTTACAACATAATTACAACTCATCTCACAAAGCCGTCATCACCACCGACTGAGGAGGCGCAATGCCGTCGTTTGGTGATTGTCTGCTTCTCGTGATTTGGGCTATCCGCTACACTGCTCGGCAGAAACGTCATGATGTCACTGAATGAGAGGGTTTCCATGTACCAGGACTTAATCCGTAATGAACTCAACGAAGCGGCGGCAACGCTGAACACATTTTTAAGCGATGAGGCCAATATTCAGGCTATTGAAGATGCGGCGGTGTTACTGGCTGATGCGTTCAAAGCGGGTGGCAAAGTGATTTCCTGCGGCAACGGTGGCTCTCACTGTGATGCCATGCACTTTGCTGAAGAGTTAACCGGCCGTTACCGTGAAAATCGCCCCGGTTATCCGGCAATTGCCATCTCTGATCCAAGCCACCTGTCTTGCGTCAGTAACGACTTCGGTTATGATTTTGTCTTCTCCCGTTATGTGGAGTCGTTAGGCCGTGAAGGCGATGTGTTGCTGGGCATTTCGACGTCAGGTAATTCGGGCAATATTATTAAAGCCATTAGCGCCGCCCGTGCCAAAGGTATGAAAGTGATTACCCTGACGGGTAAAGATGGCGGCAAAATGGCGGGCAGTGCTGATGTGGAAATCCGTGTGCCGCATTTCGGTTACGCCGATCGCATTCAGGAAGTGCATATTAAAGCCATCCACATTTTGATTCAGTTAATTGAGAAAGAAATGGCCGCAAGCTGAGGGCAGGCGGTGACGCACAGCAGTAACAAGCCGTAAAAAGGAAGCCGACAATGTGTGAACTGCTTGGGATGAGTGCGAATGTCCCAACGGATATCTGTTTCAGTTTTACCGGCCTGATTCAACGGGGTGGCCGCACCGGGCCGCACCGTGATGGCTGGGGAATTACCTTCTATGAGGGTAACGGTTGCCGCACGTTCAAAGACCCGCAACCCAGTTTTAATTCGCCGATTGCCGCACTGGTACAGAGCTATCCCATCAAGTCCTGTGCGGTGATATCGCATATTCGCCAGGCGAATCGGGGAGCCGTGTCGCTGGAAAACACCCATCCATTTACGCGCGAGCTGTGGGGGCGCAACTGGACATTTGCTCACAATGGCCAGTTGAAGGGCTACCGCCGTCTGAAAACCGGGACGTTTCGCCCGGTCGGCGATACCGACAGCGAATACGCATTTTGCTGGCTGCTGCATCAACTGGCGCAGCGCTACCCGCGAACACCGTCCAACTGGCCGGCGGTGTTTCGCTATATTGCGACGCTGGCAGAGCAATTGCGCAAAAAGGGTGTATTCAACATGCTGTTATCGGACGGGCGTTTTGTGATGGGGTTTTGTTCGACCAGGCTGCACTGGATAACCCGGCGGGCACCGTTTGGCAAGGCAACGTTACTGGATGATGATGTCGAAATCGACTTCCAGCGCCAGACCACACCAAACGATGTGGTTACGGTACTGGCGACGCAGCCGCTCACCGGTAACGAAACCTGGCACGCCATCGCGCCAGGGGAGTTCGTGCTGTTTTGTTTCGGTGAGCGCGTTAATTTTGCTTAACGGGCTGCTGGTGTATTGCTCAACGCCGATGTATGGGTAAACGCATAATGTGACGGGGCAGACTGGCTGGTCGGTGTATTCTGATTGACCACATACTGACCGTTGACGACCGAAATAGCCGGTGCCTGGTGATTTTTGTTGAAAAAGGCATAGCCCGGTTGCAACTGACTCCAGAACTTATAATAGGTGGAGCGGCTGTGGCGCTTCATGTTCTGCTCGGTCATGCGGAACGGATAAATCGCCAGCTCCACCTTCTGCTGCCCGTTACGCAGCGCCTTTTCCACGTAAGTATAAATCTCTGCGATATATTGGTTGGTCATCGCATAACAGCCGATAGACACACACTCGCCGTGGATCATCAAATAGCGGCCGGAATAGCCGTGCGCCTTGTCATATTCATTCGGAAAACCGACATTGATGGCGCGGTAATAATGGCTGTCTGGTTTTAGCTGCCGTAAATCAACCTGATAAAACCCTTCCGGGCTTTTGAAGTCCCCTTCGGTCATTTTCGGGCCGAGGCCACCGGAATATTTACAGATGGGGTAACTTTGCACCAGTTTGTATTCGCCACCGACTTGTGCATACAACTCGAGTACCCGTTCTTCTTTGAAAATCTGAATATAAACGGGTGACCCGGCGACCTGCTGTTGCTGTGCGACAACGGGAGAAACCTGATTGGCGTAACTGCTATTGATGGTAGCGGAAGGCAAAATAAACAGCATCGCAAGTGAAAGCGCGATTTTTTGCATGGTAAATCCTGATTACTGGAGCGGTTGTCTTATCGTGATACGGTGTTGCCGTATTCCCTGTCGTTGTCTGTCAGGCTGTGCCCTGCCATTAGGCTGCATCCTGAACGTGCGGGCAGGTGCTGTCTTGCCAGCGTTCGGAGGTGCAGGCTGATACCGGGGCGCGCAGCCACATTATCACCGCATCTGTTTTATTCAAGAGGGGAAAACGAATAAAAAAACAGATTATTCTTAGCGAGAGCGCGGTTGTGGGTAACATATTGCTTGCCTTGCATTGTTACTGTATTTTTATACAGTCTTGTGGGAGGGGATATGCGCAAAATCATTCATGTCGATATGGATTGTTTTTATGCCGCAATAGAAATGCGTGATAACCCGCGTTTGCGTGAAATCCCGCTGGCTATTGGTGGCAGTGCCGATAACCGGGGCGTGATTTGTACCGCCAACTATCCGGCTCGTCGCTATGGCGTACACAGCGCGATGGCGACAGCCACGGCACTACGCCTGTGCCCGCATTTGACATTGTTGCCTGGCCGAATGGCGCTGTATAAAGAAACCTCCCGGCAAATTCAGCACATTTTTTCTCGTTATACGTCGTTGATTGAGCCTTTATCGCTGGATGAAGCCTATCTGGATGTGACGGATAGCCCGCACTGCAACGGTTCGGCCACGCTTATCGCACAAGCCATCCGTCAGGCGATTTTCAGCGAGCTGCAACTGACGGCTTCTGCGGGCGTGGCCCCGGTTAAATTTCTTGCCAAGGTGGCGTCAGAGCAGAATAAACCCAATGGCCAATACGTGATAACACCGGCAGACATGGAGGCCTTTTTGCTGTCGTTGCCGCTGGAGAAAATCCCCGGCGTTGGCAAAGTCACGGCAAAGCGGCTGGCCGAATGCGGCCTGCATTGTTGCGCGGATGTGCGCCAGTATGCGCAAGCCAGTCTGCTGCGTGAGTTTGGCAAATTTGGCCGCATACTGTGGGAGCGGTGTCAGGGTATTGATGACCGCTCGGTATCGCCTGACCGGTTACGTAAGTCGGTGGGGGTAGAGAAGACGCTGGCGCACGATATCCATGACTGGGCGGCGTGCGAGGCAGTGGTCGAGCAATTGTATCAGGAGCTGGAGAGGCGGCTGCGGCACGTCCGTCCCGACTTACAGATTGCCCGGCAAGGGGTAAAGCTGAAGTTTGATGATTTTCGCCAAACCACGCAGGAGCATGTCTGGCCGGTGCTGCATAAGCCGGATTTATTACAGCTGGCGCGCGCGAGCTGGGAGCAGCGACGCGAGGCGCGAGGGGTCAGATTGGTCGGGTTGCAGGTTTCGCTCATCGACCCACAGCTGGAGCGGCAACTGGTGCTGCCGTGGGACTGAAACCCGCCATGTGCAGGCATGGCGGGCTGTGCATCAGGCGCGTTCGGGAATGGCTTTGAGCAACGCTTTCAGCAGCGTCCAGTAACGGCCTACGCTTTCGATGTGCACCTGTTCATCAGGCGAGTGTGGGCCGGTGATGGTCGGGCCGATGGAAACCATATCCATCTGCGGGTAAGGCTTTTTGAACAAACCACATTCGAGCCCGGCATGAATAACCATGATATTCGGCGTGTTGCCAAACAGCGTCTGATAGGTTTCACGCACCAGATGCATGACCGGCGAGTCGGCATCCGGCTGCCAGCCGGGGTAGCTGCCGCTGGCTTCGGTGTGGGCTCCGGCAAGCTGGCTCAGAGAGGTCAGCATACTGACGACATACTCTTTACCGCTATCCACCAGTGAGCGAATCAGGCAATGAATCTCGGCGTGTGTCTCCGTCATGCTGACAACACCGACGTTCAGTGAGGTTTCCACCACGCCTTTGATGTTATCACTCATGCGAATCACTCCGTTGGGAAACGCATGCAGCAGCGAGACGAAACGCTCGCGGCTGGCGGGTGTCAGCGCCAGCGCATCGGTATCAACCGTCTCCAGCAGCAGGGTCACGTTTTTCTCCACTGCCGCCAGTTCGTGTTTAATCACGGCGAGGTAATCCTGCGCTGTGCGTTTGAGCGCGTCAACGTTGTCGGCGCTCACCGCCAGTGTGATAGCGCCTTCACGCGGAATGGCATTACGCAGCGTGCCGCCGTGCAGGTCAATCAGGTGAGCATCGAGCGTACTGGCGTATTGCGCCAGAAAACGGGCCAGCAGCTTGTTGACGTTGCCAAGGCCGAGATGAATATCACAACCGGAATGGCCGCCCTTAAGCCCTTTGATGGTCAGCCTGAATGACTGATAGCCTTCAGGCAGCGCCTCACGCGCCAGGTGCAATTGACTGCGGAAATCAATCCCCCCGGCGCAGCCCATATAGACTTCACCTTCCTCTTCGGAGTCGGTATTAATTAATATCTCACCTTGCAACCAGCCCGGTTGCAGGCCAAAGGCTCCGTCCATTCCGGCTTCTTCCGTCATGGTAAGCAGCACTTCCAGCGGGCCGTGCTCGACGCTGTTGTCAGACAATACCGCCAGTGCGGATGCCATGCCGATACCGTTATCCGCACCAAGCGTGGTGCCACGGGCTTTGACCCACTCTCCGGCCACATAAGGCTGAATCGGGTCTTGGGTAAAGTCGTGTGCTGTGTCGTTGTTTTTTTGCGGCACCATATCCAGATGCGCCTGAATCACCACCGGTTTGCGGTTTTCCATGCCTGGGGTGGCCGGTTTGCGCAGCACAATATTACCGACCCGATCGCGCTCGGTATGCAGACCACGCGCTTTCGCCCAGGACAGAATGTGCGCCGCCAGCGCTTCTTCATGATAAGACGGGTGCGGAATTGCACAAATGGTGGCGAAAATATCCCACAGCGGCTGTGGGGAGAGTTGAGACAAAGCAGACACGATGGAATCTCTCCAATAGGGCAAGGCGTGCGGCAAGCAGACATTGCCGAAATAACATCATCAGTATTCGCCCGCAGCAGCAGGCAGGACGTAACAGGATAACACTTTCCGCTAAACAGGGAGAATGGGCTCGGCATAAGGATTGCGTATATCAGGGCGATACAGAGGAAGCCCGGTCATTTTTAGCCGCGACAGGCCATGCCGGTAGCGTCATGGCAACGCCATTGTTACGCAAGGCAACAACGTGCGGGAAGCATCGTGACTTCCCGCCTGAAAGGATGTTGCCCTGAAATGGAGGGTGGTCAGTCGTATCCGATACGAGATCGGGAAGATGAAGCCGTGTTGTCAGTGTCGCGGCGGATCGCCACCGGTGTCATCACCAGCGGGCGGCGCAATAACAAGCGTACGCTGACTATCAGCTCAAAGCCGACCAGTAGCATAAAGGCAATGCTAAGGGCAGGGATAAACACGTCCAGTTGTGCGAGGAGGAAACTGTCGAATATCGTCATTGGGTGTTCTCCTGGCGGTGTTGGTTTCACCATGTTTGTAACCTGTTTGCAACATTGCGTCTAATAACTTTTTTACAACATTTTTCATTAATTAATAACGGTTAGTAACCATTTGGTGGGGTGTGGTACAGCGATGGAGAAATACTGGTTTTTGTCCGGCCAGCTATCTATAATCTCGCGCAACTTTATTTCCCCCTTCTGACTCTGATTAGGCTGATGTGACCGTTGGCCGGGATAGGTTTTATGAGCGAAAAGTACATCGTCACCTGGGATATGTTGCAAATTCATGCCCGTAAACTGGCCCAGCGTTTATTACCGGCCGAACAGTGGAAAGGCATTATTGCCGTCAGCCGTGGCGGTTTGGTGCCGGGAGCCTTGCTGGCCCGCGAGCTGGGTATTCGTAATGTCGATACTGTGTGCATCTCCAGCTACGACCATGACAACCAGCGTGAGCTGAAAGTGCTCAAACGTGCTGAAGGCGATGGTGAAGGGTATATCGTCATTGACGATCTGGTCGATACCGGCGGCACAGCTAAGGCCATCCGCGACATGTATCCGAAAGCCCATTTCATTACTATCTTCGCCAAACCGGCCGGTAAACCGCTGGTTGACGACTATGAAGTCGATATCCCGCAGGATACCTGGATTGAGCAGCCCTGGGATATGGGCGTGGTCTTTGTGCCGCCGCTGGTTGGCCGTTAATCCCGACAGGTTGGTTATTGTGCGCCCGGTTATGCCGGGCGTGCGCGTTTTTATCCCCCGCATTGCTCTGTGTGTCATAGCACGGCAAGCTGTATTTTTCGCACACATCGTCCGGTACACTTTCCCTTCTGCGTCGTTGTTGCGGCTCTGATTTCCCCAGGAGGCTGTTGTGGCTCAGGCTAACCTGTCCGAAACCTTGTTCAAACCGTCGATTAAACATCAGGAAACGTCTTCGATTATTCATCGCGCCCGCCGTTTTTCCGGTGTCGCAGCCAGCCCGTCGGCACTGGAGGGGGAAAACCCCGGCAACTGGTATCGTATGATTAACCGGCTGATGTGGATTTGGCGTGGTGTGCATCCGTGGGAAATTGAAGAGGTGTTGTCACGCATTGCGGCCAGTAAGGCTGAACGCAGCGATGAACAGCTACTTGATACCGTCATCGGTTATCGTGGCGGTAACTGGATTTATGAATGGGTGTTGCAAGGCATGCGCTGGCAACAACAGGCCGGGCAACATGCTGGCGGGGAGCAGGCCGGGCAATGCTGGCTTAAGGCTGCCAATCTTTACAGCATCGCCGCTTACCCTCATCTCAAAGGCGATGAGCTTGCCGATCAGGCTCAGACGCTGGCCAATCGTGCCTATGAAGAAGCGGCGACGCATTTGTCTTATGAGCTGAAAACCCTGACCTTTGCGATAGAAGGGGGCGGCCAGTTAACCGCTTTTCTGCATTTGCCCGCGCAAGGCCAGGCTCCGTACCCCACGGTCATGCTGTGCGGCGGCCTGGATATGTTGCAATGCGACAGCCACCGTTTGTTTCAGGACTATCTGGCACCGGCCGGCATGGCGATGCTGACTATCGATATGCCGTCTGTCGGTTTTTCTTCACGCTGGAAACTCGATCAGGACTCCAGTTTTCTGCATCAGCAGGTGCTCAAAGCGCTGGCGGAGGTTCCTTGGGTCGATCATACGCGGGTGGCGGCATTTGGTTTTCGCTTTGGGGCGAATATTGCCGTCAGGCTGGCTTATCTTGAAGCGAACCGGTTGCGTGCCGTGGCATGTCTTGGCCCGATAGTGCACCACCTGCTCTGTGATGCCCAGCGTCAGCGGCAGGTGCCTGATATGTTTATGGATATGTTGGCCAGTCGGCTCGGTATGCCGTTTTCATCGGATGATGCGTTGCTGGTAGAACTGGGTCGTTACTCGCTGAAAACCCAGGGGCTGCTGGGGCGTCGCTGCCCTACGCCTATGCTGTCAGGCTACTGGAAAGATGACCTGATAAGCCCGAAAGAAGAGTCTCAACTGATAGCCAACTCCTCCCGGCAGGGTCAACTGCTTTCGCTGGATTTCACCCCGGTGTATCAGTCATTTCATCAGGCTTTGCAACAGATTACCGGCTGGTTGCATCGCCAACTGCGTTAAGACCGGCATGGTGTGAAAAAAACACGTAATGACGGTTGGTTCTCGGCTGTGGTGTCAGATATTGTATGGCAATTTTGTTTCAACAGGCAGCCAGAGGCGGCATGGTAGTAAGAAAGATGTTATTTACCGTGATGATACTGGCATCACTGTTGATGATGACGGTGGCACAGGCGCAGCCGTCACATCCTGAATGGGAACAGGTGTCCGGTGCGGATGTGCGCCGTATCGTATCGGGAATTATCAGTTACTCTCATTGGCCAGATTTGAACCAGCCGCCGGTTCTGTGCGTCTATTCTTCCGCACATTTTCTGACTGCGCTGACGGCACCTGCGGGCGTACAAGAGAAAGTCGTATTTAATACACTGATCATTAAAGATAATCAGGAGCTGTTTGCCTCTGAGTGTGATGCGGTGTATTTCGGTGAAGAGTCGGTGGCAGAACAGATCAATGCTGCCAGCTATGCAATCGGCCATCCTTTGATGACGATTGCCGAACAGTCTCCGCGCTGCCTTGAAGGCAGCGCATTTTGTCTGGTGTTTGACACTCACACGGTGGGGTTCGCTATCAATATGGAAGCGCTTTCCCGCACCGGTGTGCGAGTTAATCCCGATGTGTTGATGCTGGCGCGGGAACGAAACTAATGATGACACCGGCCCCCAATAACCGGCCTACCACTTTCCGGCAGGCTTTGACCCGTATCAATACGCTGGGACTGGTGATTACCATGGTGTTCTCATGGTTGCTAATTACCGTCGTTTCGCTGATCTGCTTTAAGCAATATGCCGAGAAAAACTTGCAATTGCTGGGCTATACCCTGAGCCGTAATGTTGAGGCTGCCGTCGTATTTCGCGATGCGACCGCCGCCAATGAGGCACTCAGTAGCCTGGGGAAACAAGGCCAGTTCAGCAGCGCTATGTTGACGGACGCCAGAGGAAAAACGCTGGCGCAGTGGCATGATGAAGAAAGCCAGAACGATGCGCGGCTAGACTATCGGGTTTCACAGTGGCTATTTGCCGGAAATGTGATTCAGCCCATCATACATCGCGGGCAACTGATTGGTTATTTGAACATTCGGGGTGCAGATACCCCGGCACGTAATTTTGTGCTTTTTTCCCTGCTCTCGCTCACGCTCTGTATGCTATTGGCATCGCTACTCTCTATCGTCATCTCCCGACGCCTGCACCGCGGGCTAATTCTGTCACTGCATAATATTACCGAGGTGGTGCACGATATTCGGGAGAACCGGCATTTCTCCCGTCGTGTACCGGCTGTCAGCGTGGCGGAGCTAGACCGGTTTGGTCGCGATCTCAATAGTTTACTGGATGAAATTGAACGCTGGCAGCGACAGATGCAGCATGAAAATGACTCATTACTCAAGCGTTCACTGCATGACCCGCTAACCGGGCTTGCTAACCGCACGGCTTTTAGCAGTGCTCTGGCAAGCCTGCTGCAAGATCCTGACTATCAGGCCAGCACCAGCCTGCTATTTATGGACGGCTATCGCTTTAAAAACATCAATGATACTTACGGTCACGCGGCGGGAGATCAGGTATTGCTGACGGTGGCAAGCCGCCTGTCTCATTGTGCCGGTAAGCAGGATTTACCGGCACGTCTGGCGGGCGATGAGTTTGCGCTGATCCTGGTGGGAAAAAAGGACACGCACGAGGTACAACAGACCGTGGACGCGATTCGGCACGCCATGCAGCAGCCGGTGATTTTGCCAGAAGGCCAACAGGTGGTGATGTCGTTGAGTATTGGGGTGGCTCACGCCTCATCACAAACGACGCCGCAGAGCCTTATCGAGCAGGCAGACAAAGCCATGTATCAGGATAAACAGCAGCAGCGGCGACGAGATTTCGAACGGGTATTGCGCTATCTGGATGCTGACATCGCCGTCAAACAGTGACACGGCCTTGAGGGAATGATACGGGGTGTGATACCGCTCTCGCCCCGAAAGGCCAAGTATAAAAAAACTTGAACCGGCCCCGGAACTCCGGCAGGGTTAATCGATGGCTTGTCGGGGTCGTATAACGCCAACAGCCACGAACCGCTTGTATGCCGGGAGTACCCCGGTGCGCCAAAGGCTCATGATTGAGTATACACAGTGCTGTCACGAGACCCGTTGTATGATGTATTGGCGGGCAGAAACCATGCGCTGTTTCAAGGGAGGATGACATGGCAGTTAAGAGCAGACTTATCAAGAGTTTTGTCTCATTAGGGCCCTATTTACGTGAAAATCAGTGTGCGGAAAACCGTTTTTTCTTTGATTGCCTGGCCGTTTGTGTCAATGTAAAACCCGCGCCGGAAAAGCGAGAGTTTTGGGGCTGGTGGCTGGATGTTGAATGTCAGGAAAACACCCTGTTTTACACCTACCGCATCGGTCTTTTTGACAAAGCGGGCAACTGGCGTGAAGAAACCATCAAAGACACAGAGGTACATGAGAAAGTGCTGGCTACCCGTGAAGACTTCCACACCCGCCTGCGTGCGTTGGTAGAACAACTCGACCCACCTTTTTCCCTCTCCGCACGACCATGATGCTCTCCGGCATCGCGCCGGAGCGGGGGACGCGTTTTGCCTCCGGCATGGCGCTCTCCCCTTGTAACCGGTTTTTTCGTTCGTCTTACTTATCGTTCAACTTTATCGTCAACGCAACGGCAGAAAAATTATGAGTGGCAGCCAGACTTTGGTTGTAAAACTGGGCACCAGCGTGCTGACCGGCGGTTCACGCCGTCTTAACCGCGCCCATATTGTTGAACTGGTGCGCCAGTGCGCCCAGCAGCATGCCGCAGGGCATCGTATTGTGATTGTGACGTCCGGGGCGATTGCCGCTGGTCGTGAGCATCTCGGCTACCCCGACTTACCGCCGACCATCGCCACCAAACAGTTGCTGGCAGCGGTCGGGCAGAGCCGGTTGATTCAACTGTGGGAACAACTGTTCTCGATTTACGGTATTCACATTGGGCAAATGTTGCTGACCCGTGCCGATCTCGAAGACCGGGAGCGTTTTCTTAATGCCCGCGACACCATGCGTGCCCTGCTCGACAACCACATCGTCCCGGTGATTAACGAAAACGATGCGGTGGCGACGGCGGAAATCAAAGTCGGCGACAACGATAACCTGTCGGCGCTGGCCGCCATGCTGGCGGATGCCGACAAACTGCTGCTGTTGACCGACCAGACCGGGCTGTTCACCGCTGACCCGCGCACCAATCCTGATGCCGAGCTTATCCGTGAAGTGCAGGGCGTGACTGACGAACTGCGCCAGATTGCTGGCGGCAGCGTTTCTGGCCTCGGCACGGGCGGCATGTCCACCAAATTGCAGGCCGCCGACGTGGCGTGTCGCTCTGGTATCGAAGTGGTGATTGCCGCGGGCAACCGACAGGGTGTGATTGCCGATGTGATTAACGATGTCTCGGTCGGCACCCGTTTCCACGCGCTGGAAACCCCACTGGAAAGCCGCAAACGCTGGATCTTCGGCGCACCGCCTGCCGGTGAAATCACCGTCGATGACGGTGCGCTGGCCGCCATGCTGGAGCGCGGCAGCTCGCTGTTGCCCAAAGGCATCCGCGAGGTGGCGGGTAATTTCTCCCGTGGCGAAGTCATTCGTATCCGCAGCCTGAACGGGCGCGACCTGGCCCATGCCGTCACCCGTTACAACAGCGATGCGCTGCGCATGATTGCCGGGCACCACTCTCAGGAAATTGCCGAAATCCTGGGGTATGAATACGGCCCGGTCGCGGTACACCGCGATGACATGATCATTATTTGAGGAACACACCATGCTTGAGCAAATGGGGCAGGCGGCCAGAGCAGCCTCTTATCAACTGGCGGCGCTAAGCACCAGCCAGAAAAATAAGGCGTTGATGACGATAGCGGATCTGCTGGAAGCCCAGCGCGACGCCATTCTTTCCGCCAACGAGCAGGATCTGGCGCAGGCCAAAGAAAACGGCATGAGCGAGGCGTTGTTGGATCGGTTGCAACTGACTCCGGCGCGCCTGAAAGCCATTGCCGACGATGTGCGCCAGGTATGCCGTCTGAACGACCCGGTCGGCGAAGTGATCGACGGCCGGATGCTGGACAACGGCCTGAAACTAGAGCGCCGCCGGGTGCCGCTCGGTGTGGTGGGGGTGATTTATGAAGCCCGCCCGAACGTGACGGTGGATGTCGCCAGCCTGTGCCTGAAAACCGGCAACGCGGTGATCTTGCGCGGCGGTAAAGAGACCTATCGCACCAACGCCGCCACGGTGAAAGTGATTCAGCAGGCGCTCACCGAATGCGGCTTACCCGCCGCCGCGATCCAGGCGATTGAAAGCCCGGATCGTGAGCTGGTCAACCAACTGCTCAAGCTCGATCGCTACGTGGATATGCTGATCCCGCGCGGCGGTGCCGGGCTGCACAAACTGTGCCGCGAGCAGTCCACCATTCCGGTGATCACCGGCGGCATCGGCGTGTGCCACATGTTTGCCGACGACAGCATTGATTTTGAAAAAGCGCTGACTGTTATCGAAAGCGCCAAAATACAGCGCCCCAGCGCGTGCAACAGCCTGGAAACCCTGCTGGTGCACCAGACGATTGCCGCACGTTTTCTGCCGCTGCTCAGTGAAAAAATGGCGCAGGCCAACGTCACGCTGCACGCCAGCGACAGTGCCATGCCGTATCTGGCGAACGGGCCGGCCACGGTCGTCGCCGTCAACGAGCAGGATTATGATGACGAATGGCTCGCCAACGATCTCAACGTCACGCTGGTTGAGGACATGGCAGCGGCGATTGCCCACATCCGCCAGCACGGCACCCAGCATTCCGATGCGATCCTGACGCGCTCCATCAGCAACGCTGAACGCTTCGTGCGTGAAGTGGACTCCGCCGCCGTATACGTCAACGCCAGCACCCGCTTTACCGACGGCGGCCAGTTTGGTCTGGGCGCAGAAGTGGCGGTCAGCACCCAGAAACTGCACGCCCGCGGCCCAATGGGGCTGGAAGCGCTCACCACCTACAAATGGATTGGTTACGGCGACGATCTGGTTCGCGCATAACACGGCTTATCCCCGGCAGCCGCGAGCATCGCCTGCCGGGTAACATGCTTAGAAAACCATCAGACGATACGCGCAAGTCTTGACTTACCGTAATGATTTGACTAGTTTGTCACCCCGTAGTTCATCGTCACGCACTCGCGGGACGCTCTCAGGGCCGATATAGCTCAGTTGGTAGAGCAGCGCATTCGTAATGCGAAGGTCGTAGGTTCGACTCCTATTATCGGCACCATCCTACCTATTTTAACGTCTCCCTAAGTCTACTCAAACACCCTTTAAGCCCTTATAATACGCGGTTTCACGGCCCTTATTGTCTCTGCTCGTCTACTCACGTTCACAGAAATCTACGGTGAGTTGGGGGCATCGGTGGGGGCATATCGTGTTCGGTCTAGAGGAGATGCCCCCAAATGAAGCTCAATGCCAGACAGGTAGAGACTGCCAAGCCCAAAGATAAACCCTACAAGTTAGCGGATGGTGGGGGCATGTATCTGGAGGTGTTCCCTAACGGCACCAAAAGCTGGCGCATGAAATACCGCATCGCAGGTAAAGAAAAACGTGTGGTGTTTGGTGTCTATCCGACCATTACCTTAGCCGATGCCAGAAGCAAAAGAGATGATGCTAAAAAACTGCTGGTTAACGGCGTTGATCCGAGTGCGTTTAAGCAAGAAAGCAAGCAAGCCCACATCGAAGAAGTGAAAAACACCTTCCAAGAAATTGCGCTCGAATGGCACAACATGAAAGTGAAGAAATGGTCTGTGGGGTATGCCTCTGACATTCTTGAAGCGTTCAACAAAGACGTCTTCCCGTTCATTGGTCAACGCCCTGTTGCAGACATTAAGCCGCTGGAATTGCTAAACGTGCTGAAAAAGATGGAAGACAGGGGAGCAACCGAAAAAGCCAAGAAAGTGCGTCAACGCTGCGGCGAAGTGTTTCGCTACGCTATCGTAACAGGCAGAGCCGAATATAATCCTGCACCTGACCTCACCAGTGCCATGCAGGGGCATGAGTCTACACATTACCCGTTCCTGACCACCGAAGAGCTTCCTGCTTTCTTTAAAGCCCTTGCTGGCTACTCTGGTAGTGAATTAGTTGTATTAGCAGCTCGCTTGCTGATTATCACTGGTGTTCGAACGGGCGAATTACGTGGTGCATTATGGTCGGAAATCGATACTGATAAAGCGCTATGGGAAATTTCCGCTGAACGCATGAAAATGCGCCGTCCTCATATCATCCCGCTCTCTACCCAAGCGTTAGCTATTATCGAACAAATCAGAGCAATGACGGGGACGTTTCCTTTATTGTTTCCGGGACGCAATGATCCAAGTAAGACGATGAGTGAAGCCAGCATCAATCAGGTGTTTAAACGAATTGGTTATACAGGCCGGGTTACGGGGCACGGTTTTCGCCACACCATGAGTACCATTCTTCACGAACAGGGCTACAACACCGCATGGATTGAAACCCAACTGGCGCATGTTGATAAGAACGCTATCCGTGGCACCTACAACCATGCGCAATATCTCGATGGCAGACGCGAGATGCTGCAATGGTATGCCGACTACATGGTAAGCCTTGAGAACGGAAGCAATGTGGTGCAGGGAGCGTTTAACCGGCGTGCGTAAAGATAACTGCTGATAAATGAAGGGCTATGTCTTAACAGGCATAGCCCTTTTTCTTGGCTAAACCAGATAAGAATTAGTTCAGAATTTAAACTGGCATTTACTAACTAATTGATTAATATGTATATTATAAAACACCTTAAAACAAGAAAATAAATAGCACTTTTTGCTAAATCACTCTACACCCCGCCCAGTGACAGCTCTCCCACCATTTCATCCGTTTTTGTTTAAAAAACATTCAATTCAGGTTCAATTCTGATTTTTCGAGGGTTGAACGTCATAAGCGATCTGCAGATACTACATTCATCAAAACAACAACGGAGAAATATATGACAACAAGAAGACTTATTCGCCTGCCGGAAGTGATGAATAAAACAGGATATAGCAAAGCATGGATTTATCGGCTTATTAGCAGGGGCGTTTTTCCAGAACCAATAAAGATTGGAATAAGAGCCAGAGCTTTTGTTGAAAGTGAAATCGATGAATGGATTGAGAAGATTATTCAGTTATCACGTAAACACGTTGATTAATGGAAAATAAACTATTGGTGCTATGAGGTGGTTTTATGTAAAACGTTTAAATATATAGTGTCTTAATAATCAAATAAAAAACTAAGAAATATTATGCATGATAATGCAGGGTATTTTACACCTTAAATAAGAAGAAAAGGAAAACATATGAATAAGAAAAATAATGGTTTTAACAAAATAGCTACTGAAATGTTCCTCAAATCAGCAATGAAAGAGTATTTGATGTTTTTTTTGAGCATGACTAAAAAAGACCCTAAAGAGGTGGCTGGTTTATTGATGGATAATCAATATATGGGGAAAACATATAAAGAAATAATCGAAAAGGTTAAAGGTAATGTGGCGAAAAACAAGCGTCATCTTATCGATTATGAATGGGTAAGAATGCATATGGAGACGGTAGTTATCAAAGCGTTATCGTTATTAAATATGCAAATGTGATTGTCTTGTATTTGATGATTAAAATAAAAAGGTATCTAGTGATTATATAAAAATGAGGGTTGATTATGTCTAAAAAATATAAAGTAAAAAATAAATCTACGGAACTATTCTTTGATCTTGCTAAAAGATCATTTGAGGTTAGTTGGAGCGAGTTAAAAAATACTCACGGGGAAGATATTAAAAAATACATTGATAATGCTTGTTATATGAGTGCGGTCGTAGTGCGTGTGATAAATCATATTACTGATAACTTTGAAAGTTTCATACAGCAAGAAGGAAATCACGGAAGTATTGACGAAGTTGATCTTAAAACTGTCACGGAACTATTGGTGATGCATTCATATTTGTTTGTTCGCAAATCTTTATAGATTCTACTGAAATAGATATGCACAAAATATAAAAACAGTTGCCCCGCAAGGGGCTAACAACCATAAATATAACAGAAGGATTAAAAATGAAAGAGATAGTATTAAATGAAAAAAGTGAAACGGTAATATATATTATTTCAACAGTATTACAGGGGTATTGCGAAATGATTTATCACATAAATGAAAAAGAGTCTGAAACGGCAATGAATATTGTATCAGGGGAAAAACTGTCAGAGATATTTTATGACATTCTGATTGCGCATGAGGTTGAAGTATGTGTTAAAGATGAGAGATATAAAGATTTATCTGAAATTAACGTTGATGAGTTAAAGGAAAAGATTTTATTTTGGCATAAAGAACACATCATTGAACTGGTGTTAAAAAACATAAATCAGAATGACACTGACGGTCCTGCTTATTGGAAACTTAAAATAACAGTAAATCGCCATTGATCAATGGCTATATTCCCTCGTTGAGAGGGAAATAATATAGATATTAAAACTAAGAGGTTTACTATGATTGATGAGTTCCACGTAATGTTTATGTACAGAAAAATCCAAGCAGAAGCGGCTACGACAGACATAAAAACACTGAATCAACTGTTGAAGAAGTTCCGCAAGGTGGTAGCAGAGCGCCGTGAAGAATACTATCAGGAGATTGGTGAGAAGAAAGCGCGTAAGCTGAGGATGAAGAGGCTCCTCAAGTTGATGGAGAAGGATAGGGTATCACCCGAGGAGCTATGCTCTATTGAATCAGACTTGATTTGATACTTTTCTGCTCAGGGCAATACCAAATCTGACAGACAGCTTTATGCCAGAGGCGAATGTTAAACCTCCAAAAGAGATAGTAAAGCGGAAGTAGGTCAAAACGACGTGCCTTGCGCCTCTGTTGATTCATCCAGTTGTTTTCTTGTTTTTACCCCTCAAATGAGGTATAAAAAAGGGAAAATAATGATGGAGCCTTTACCGATGTACTCGCATAATCTCGCAAAAACCGTTGTATTGGCTGATCCGAATGATGTCGAATCTTACCTGCAGCCGATGAATCTTAGCCAAAGCGATCTTGCGCGTATCCTTGAGCGTGGCTTGTCTGGTCGCTATTCGACGACACAAAACCACCCCGCAACTTCTCGGGGGCAGTATTTCTACGGTGAAGGTGTAAGTGCAGCCCGTGAAATTCTTGCATCCAAAGGATATACGCGATTGTCTTTGCGAAACGTAGAGTTGACCGTCAGCGATAAGGTGGCAATTTACCTTTGCCGTGGTTGCAGTCAGACTGGCTTGATTCAGGGCTATCCTGAGTCAAGTATGAAGAAGGGCGACTTTACTCGAGAGCTTATGGGGTTAATCCATAATAACAACCCGGGTCAGGGGGAGTTAACGCTGGGCGATAGTCAGATCAAGCTAGATTTAGACCTGCCGGAAGGCGATATTATTCCCTTACTTACTAATAAAATCGGAAGGGACTTATGGTTTTTACTTTACGAGTTATATGATCTGGATGAGTTCGATCGGAAAGGCATTCGTGCAGAGCTGTCTCGACCTGTTTCTTACAATAACAAGAATGTTGTTAACAGCTTCTCTACTCGTTTGATTCTTGATATTCATCAACCGGATCCAATTGTTCGGAACGGTGATGCTCCTCAGTTTACACCTGACATCGATCTCGACATTTTGAAAACAGGCTAAATATGCAACATGTTTAATTCAGAGCGTTTATGTATAGCAAGAGAACGAAGAGGCCTGACTCAAAGAGCACTAGCTGAAGCGGCTGGGTTAACCAGCAAGACAATTTCTAACTATGAAAAAGCCGGTATCTTTGATGCGATCGCAAGCGATAGTATGGAGAGAATCTCTGCTGTCTTAGAATATCCCATCGAGTTTTTCCTCGATCGGGATGTTCCTTCGTTAACACCCGAGGCAGTCAGTTTTCGCGCAATGACAAAATTAAGTGCGCAAAAACGTGATTCAGCTCTTGGGGCTGGGAAGTTGGCACAGGAATTATCGGCATGGATTGACGGGCAATTCAAGTTACCAAAACCTAACGTTCCTGACTGTAGCTTTGATGGCTATTCAGAACCTGAACGTGCCGCCAGAACGGTTAGGGAAGCTTGGGGAATAGGTGAATTATCGATATCCAACATAGTTCACTTGCTTGAAGTCAATGGTATTAGAGTTTTTTCACTTGCTGAAAATTGCGTTGAGGTGGATGCTTTTTCTTTTTGGATGGACGAAAAACCTTTTGTTCTGCTGAACACAATGAAAACTCCAGAACGGAGCCGTTTTGACGCGGCTCATGAGCTTGGCCATTTAGTTCTTCATAAGCATTCATGTAACAATGGGCGTCAGGCGGAACAGGATGCAGACCGTTTTGCATCGGCATTCTTGATGCCTGAACGTAGTATCTTAGCCTCGGTTCCAAGGATGCCAAGACTGGATCAGCTCATTTTGCTAAAGAGGAACTGGAAAGTTTCACTAGCTGCACTAGTGCGACGGACGTTTGATGTTGGGTTATCGACAGAGTGGCATTATCGCCAACTCTCAATAGAGCTTAACCGTCGTGGTTACCGTACGGGAGAACCTCAAGGTATGCCAGAACGTGAGAAATCATTGATTTTGGAAAAGGTCTTTTCAGCATTGCACACTCAAGGGATGAAGCGCACCGAGATCCTCGGGCAACTTAGGTTCCCTGCTGATGAAGTAAGTGCCCTGACGTTTAACAACCGCTTCTTCATGGAAGCTATTACAGGCGACGGTCCTCAATCGAATATTGAGCGTAAGCAACCTCCCCAGTTAAGCCTTGTCAAATAGGATTATTTGTTACGAACGGCGGGCGATTCCGCCGTATTTATAGTTATCTCCACAAGCCTTGTATACTGTTCCTTCCAAAAAAATTTTAATACATTTTCTATACGCAATTTTTTGTGTAATTTAGGATGTTATGTCATTTATTCTTAAAGTACAATATTAGTTCCTCACTGAATATTCACTTTTTCAGGAAGCGGTTTTTAAGTGAATGTTTAAATTAACTAAGTTTTTTCTTGCCGCTTCATTTTCTTTCGTTCGTTTGTATACCTTTCGTGGTTTATCGATCTTGATACTGTTTTTAGCGTTCGGAACAGCATTATTTTTTTTCTTCTTACTAAAAATAAATGCGTCCGTGTAGATCTCTTTAGTTTCTGTTTCTAACGCTAAGTTTCGTCTTTCTTGCTTTGAGTAATCAGAATAGTTTTCTGGATATTGTTGAAGCTCCGCATGAAGACTTCTGGCATTACTTAAATGCTCCTTACGCTTCTCATCAAGTTGATGGCTTAGACCTTTGGCGAAAATGTTCGAGTTAATATACAGATGACCATGATGCTCAACGAGTATTCCTTTCTGTTTTAGTTTTTTGAATATGTTTGACATATTACCGGATGCGATATTCAATGCTTTACAGAGTGATGATTGAGACAGATTGATAAGATTTCCGAACTCCATGTATTCTAAAATATAAGTTAATACACGGAATTCATTCTTAGATATATCTAAATCAGAAAAAACACGAAAGTTGGACGTGAAAGCAAAAACGTAAGGCTGTGCAAATGAGATTGCTTTATCTTCTTCTGTTGCAATAACAGTGGTCGATTTTATATCTTTGTTTTGCAGCAAGTGTCTTGCGATATCAATCTTTTGTTCAGTGGTTAATGTTTCAAATAAGCGAAGTAGTTCAGTGTCATTAGTATTCATATTATTCTCTCTTATAGTTTTTATTATGTTATTTTTAATACTATGCAGAAAAATAAAAGTCAATAGTTAAACTATAAATAAAATAGGACTTTTATTATTATGCTATTGTTATATGTTAAAAAACCTATGTTCAAACATAGATCTCGCTATGTTCGAACATAGGATAGATCTATGTGCGCACATAGGATTCCGCTATGTTCGAACATAGCAAAAAAAGTTGTGAAGCCTTGATTTTATTGGGTTGAGACAGTGTTTATAATTAAATAATTAGTAAGAAGTTAAGAGAGTCCAGTTTTCCTTTTTTCTTATGTGCGGAGTGTTTTACGTGGGAATATGTGGTTTTCTTGAGAGTTATTTTCAGCGAAGTGATTTTTTAATACAATCACGAAGCGCTGCTGATTTTATAGGAATACTAAATTGTTTTCCTTTTATTTTATTGGCGGCTATCGCCGCAATTCTTTATGGATAAATCCATCATTAACAGGGGCAAGCCCTGTCCAGCAGTGTGATTGTTTCGGACAATCACGAAGTGCTGCTTCTTTGAATATAGTTTTCCTATGCGTTTAAGAGCAAATGCTATATGTTATAGTATTAACACTATGTTTAAAAATAGGATCAATTTTATTAATTGATGATGAAATGATCTGAACGAGATCTTTTCTTTTTTCCAAAAATTGAAAGTTTTCTTCTCAAAATAGAAAATTATTTATATCAGAGTTAGGGCGTAGCCGTGCTCATGAAAACGGGTTTATCGTTTTCGACAGCACATATGAGCGTTAGCTCATAAGATAAATATTTTTTCAAAAGAAAATGAAAATAGTAAGTAAAACGTTATTGTTCAAGAGTTAATTTGAATTTTATAATGAAAATATGGTATTGAAAAATAAAGCAACAAGGAGAATAAAAATGAATAATATTCAAATCATTATGATTTTTCATGCCAAAGAAAAAATACCATTTATGACCTGTATGATTAAAGACGTTGAAGAGAACGAACAAGGTATAAAACTTACCTTTGAAAACGGTAATAACATCTATGTTAAAGATTACGATTCTTTTTTCCTATCTGCATCAGCGAATGATTGCGATAAGGAACGAATGGTAAATGTGTATGGGAGATTAATTTCTGAACTCAGCCAAGTCAGCGAAGAAACAGTAAGATCGCTGATGCCATAACCCGGAACCTATAACAACTATCATCCCAACACACCCGTCAGTGTTCTGGATGATTAATCTTACTGTGGCAGAGTAAAGGCCAATGCACCTGACGAACTGGTGTTGATGAATGCTCTTGGCCTACAGGATCTGCGTGAAGTCATAACAAGAAGATATCTTCTTATCCGAACTGGAAGCCTCTGTCGGTATCGTACTTCACACCGATATGGGCTATCCAGTAGCGGAATACAAAGGTACAGACATCAGAATAGTAAACCTTGCCTCTATGCGAGATCTGACCAATGGCTATGTGATCCTACCCACGTAATGTGGACACAGCCCTAAGCGAGTTTCTTTTTTTCGAATTTTTTCCGAAAGAATAGAAGACACAAATATTTTTAAGCACGGATAATTCAATCTCTACAACCTGTTGATAAGTAAATTTTGAATAAATTAGAAAACCACTGCGTTAAAATCAACTCAGGTATAAATAAACTATCGCCGTTAGGTAAATTACACGGAATCTATTTCTGATAAATATTTTAATATTAATTAAAAAATGCATGTTGTTTTAATGGGCCACGATGGCCCATTAAGTAACTATTGTATTTCTCTTGCTGATATTATTTCATATATCCATTTTATTCTAAATTCAACAAGCAGGATACTAGTTGCTAACAAAAATGAATAACTATAAATTAATAGGAAAAAAATGGTATAAGCTGTATAAAGAATGAGTTCATCATTGCTTAATATTTTAGCTGACAGTGTATTGTAAGTTAATGCAGCTAAAAAATATCCAGCAATGAGACATGTAGATAATGATAAAATGCTTAGTCCCCACGCCCACCATTTTCTCATATTTTTTGTCCTAAATGGCGTCGAATATCTAAATTCTAATTTTTCATCAATGAAAAATAGTTCTGTTATTTTCCACCACTTATTTATTTTGGCATAGCGATAGCACAGCCTTGTTGGGTTTTTTTGATTTAGAAGGATTTTTATTTCTTCCGAAGAGACATATCTCGTTTTATAAATTGATCGAAAAATAGCTTCTGTGAAATGATTATCCGCAAGAGGATCATGGATGATATTTTTAAGTTTTTCAATGTTTTCAATCTTGAATTTCGTCATTGTATGATATACGTTGAATAAAAAAACACACATAGGTACGGAAAAAATAGTACCTAATAAACTAAAGCTGAAATCAAAATCATTAAAAGTCATTTTATAACCAATTAAAGTAAGTGAGAGATATAGTTATCGGATAAAATTTTGTCATCTTGATTTTTTTTGAAGTTATATAAATATTTTCAATGGAAGAAATTAAAAAATGAGTGTTTTAGCGGAAATGAGTAACAGGATTATAAGCGATTGCTGCAGTTCGATGCTCTGGTGTCCATAACGCTATAAAAAGAACCTCAACAGATGCTGAGGCTTTCTTGGTATTGGATAAATGTCAGGAAGGATACTAGGCCTTTTATATGGATTAATCCAACAGCCCACGCGAGACTTTACTCGCCGTCTGACTGAAATTATATCGCTCAACAACATTTCCCTTGAACCAGATCTCAAGGGAGTTCATATGAGCGGTGTTGCTGTTCTTCAGTAGTGCCAGACCGGGAACGTAGTTCGATATCTGACTCTCGCCTGACATACTGGAGTAGGACCACATTTCCTGACCATCATTAGTGGCGCGTGTTTGAGGCTCCCCGAATGCAGCCAAGATTTCCTGTTGCGTAGTTTTCCCTTTAACGATTTTGGTTTTAACGGTCTGTTGTGTTTCGTTTTTCAGGGATTTATTACCATAAGTCGTGCAGGCGGAAAGAGGCAGGATCACCAGTGCCGCAATAAGCAGTTTCTTCATATTAACTCCGATAAAACATAACAATAAAAAGTAGTGTGAGCGAGATTAAAAGTCGTGTTGGTCATAAACCGCCACAAGCCTGTTTCATTGATTACTGACGAGCATGTGCCTCCACAGAAGAATGGAAAAACATTAGGTGAACGAGTAATCGAGTAAATTAAGTGATTATCACGTTATTCCATATGAAACCTTGCCTGTGTATTTCCCCTGATGTGCATAACAGCCATTCCTGCCCCATAAAACAGCCTGTAGTGCGTTTCTTACCATCTGAAAGGCTTTGTTTTTACTGAGCCAGAAGTACGTGGCAAATCGCTTTGTGAGCCTCTGGTTAACTCTATCTATCAGCGTCAGGTATGGCAAGTAAAATGATCGGTATATCAGATCGATAATTAATTATTGATAGATAATAACGATTAAAATCGATTTATCGATCGGTATTTTAATTGTTTTAATCGATCGATATAAAATTAATGATAGTTAATATCTATCATTATTCCGGTTTTGATCGTTACAAACGATATGACGGCCAGCAGAAATAATTGAAAGCTATCAATTGGTTAATGAGGTGGCTTTGCTCTTATGTGTCTGTCAGAACAAACTGTAACGGATACCGGTAAACAGTCGCCTCCCTTAAATGACAGCGTTTTTGATTATCAGGATGGATAAGCAGATGAAGAAGATTTTGCTCGTTGCTGGCACGGCACTGGTTCTGGCGGGATGTGGTGAGAAAGGCGACTTTGAGAAGGCTATCAACGCAAAAATATCACAGTCCAAAGTGTGCTACTCACTCAATGACAATGATGTTGTATTCAATAAAGGCTTCCCCAGACGTGTGAACCGTGGTTTCCGCTCTGCCGGATACAGTGCCAGTGATGAAATCCTTAAAGGACTTGTTGAACAGGGGCTGTTAAAGGTTTCGCAAGAATCTAACGGGTTTAGCAGCGTTGATGTTCTGGAAGTTACCGATAAAGGTCAGGAGGTTGAGTTCTGGGATCGCAAAGATGGTGCCTGTGTGGGTCATCGTGTTGTTGCTGAGATTAAAAGCTGGACCGAACCCAGCGAAGGTAATGGCGTTAAAATGACGCAAGTGACCTATACGTGGAAACTGGATGGTGTACCGGGCTGGGTGGATAAGAAAGCCTTTTCTGGCGTCAAAGGGATGGCTACACCCGAAGAAACCAAAACTGTTCTGGTGAAAACCAATAACGGCTGGCAGGCTAACTAAGAGGCTATTATGGAAAACAAAACTATCCAGTGTCCTTTCTGCTTAAAGGAAAGCCAGCGCGGTGTCCACGTATGTACTGGCTGTATGGCGACTGTTTTATATGGAGCCTTTCCACAATGGTATGCAGCTGTTGTTATGCTGCTGGCTTTTGGTCTGTCAGCGTTGATCGGTATGTCTACAGGCATAGCTGGAACTACTATCAGTCTGCCAATAATAGCTGCCGTTGGGTTTGTCGCTGGGAAGGCTATCTTTTCTGATAATGTTGTTTTCAGGCGAAGGATGTAATTTCAATACAGAAAGTAAATCCGAGCCACGTCTTATTACATGGGCGTGGTTTATTTACCACAGGAATTTAAACTCGGGTCTATAATATCCCGCCCAATATAAATAGTTACATCGGTTATATCTAATGAACGCTTTTTAAAAGCGAAATAATATAAAACTATAAGTTATCAATAAGAATGAAAATCAATTAATTTTTTACTATGAGCGTGTGTAAGGTGTAATTACAACTTCATTATGATATCGAGAACAAGAAATTTTTTCTAATGATGTGATTAATATCATCTGCCTGATGAGATATAATACGATGTTGTGATATTATGCATATTAAACATATTAAACATATTAAGCATATTAAGCATATTAAGCATATTAAGCATATTAAGCATATTAAGCATATTAAGCATATTAAGCATATTAAACATATTAAACATATTAAATTATTTTTTTGCGCTAAGTTTTACTTGAGATTGAAGGCGGTGATCACCATATGGATCACCGACTAGAAAACTAAAAAATAGAACATACATTATTCAATAATAATAAAATATTCTTCACTATCCTTTGTATAATAAAACTAGAGCTGGGAAAAATAATAATTTTTAAATTACAAGTTTTCTGTTTCTAGAAAATTCCTTTAAAATTGAATTAAATTGAGTTTGATTTATGTCTTTAATATTAAAAGTGCAATTTTGAACGGGGTAAGCTCTAAAAATGGAGATCCCCCTTCCTAAGATACAAATCTTATCATCAAATGCAATGTATCTGTCATGTCCTTTCGGTTGAAACAACGAATCGTCGCAAACGGAAATCTCGAAGTAAGAAATGTACTTACTAAAATTTGGAGATTTTTTTAATGTAAAATTAACATAGTTAGTTAAAGTCGTATTGTAATTATCTGAGCTATCGACGTTTGATGTGTAGATCACTACTGAAATGTTTTTTTTCAGAATATATATGAAGTCTAAGATTTTCTCTAATGCAGGTTTTCTACGGGAGATATCTTCTTCATGATTCTTTGCCCAATATCTATCAATTATGGTTATTTTCTTTGAATGTTTTATTAATTTTCTAAATCTTTTTTCTAATATATCATCTATTGACTCTCCTCCCGCTATATCTTTTTCACATAAAGACTTACTATTAGAAAAGCTCAAACTATCTGTAATTTCGATTGTTTTAGATATTTCTAATTTATGCGTTGCACTAAGTGTCTGACTGATAAGCTGTGAGTTATTAGGTATGATTATCAAATCAAGTTCGTCAGGTTTGTAAGAATGTTCTATATCAAGAGAATTATTAAAATCGCAGACTGGCTTATAGTTACTTAACATTGGACTTTTTTTATAATGTGAAAATGCTACATTCCATAATTTTGATATTTTTGGATCAAGGCCATTTATCCATGTGATATACTCTGACTTCTTTACATCAGGATAAATGAAACAGCCAAAATCTTTCCATGACTCCATTATTTTCCTATGAATGAAAATAGCATTTTCACTATCGAATTCATCGCTTCCTAGATAGAATTCATCGAAATGAAACTCCGTTAACATTAGTCAATCCCCATAGTTTCTTTCATTCGTTCCTCAAAGAATCCTTCCGGCCAATGTTTTAAAAAATCACCTTCCTCGTCCAATGGTAATTCCATAATACTAGATCCTGATAGCCCAACATCGACATAAAGTACCTTGACGAAATTTTTATCTATTTTCTTTTCTCTAATTCTTCTCTGTAATCTAAGGATCAGAGCCTCACTATGAGTTTCTATTATCCATTGGTTTCCATCATCACTACTTGAAGTCTCAATAAATAAATCTGCAAGATGTGCTTGTAATCTGGGATGCAAATGTATCTCAGGTTGCTCAACACATATTGTTTGGCTTTTTTTTGTTACTGCACAAGTGATTATTGGAAGAACCTGCCCTATTCCAAACCCAACATCAGCAGGAGTGACGCTTGTATTATTTCTCGTATCACAAAGCATCAGTGAGATAATATTACCAGTAATACTGTTTCCGATATTTTCTACACTTAATTTGTAAGGGATATCAAATTTATTCAACCAATAGTTGACCTTTTCCTGCCCTAACTCTCCACCATAATATAGGTCTGCCCCTAAGTTTGTCTGGCCTTTGTTCTTCTTGATATTTTCTCTTTCGGATGAATAAAACCTTCTAGGGTGAGTTCTCAGTGGACCAAGATAATTTATTTTTAAAAGCTCATGCCGTATTTCGTAAGCGATAGAGTTAAAGTAATTAGTTATTATATTAAAATCTTCTCTTACAGGCGAGTATATAGGAATTGCCAGAATTGGCGATATTGCAATTTTTGCGCTAATAAGTTCATTATAATATTCTGGTATTTCTAATTTTTTGGTTCGACGGTCACGTTTATTAAAAAAAATGGACAAATCATCAAATCCATTGTTGTCGAAAGAGTAATTACCAAGCTTGGTGCCTATTACATCCATTTCAAATAGTTTTTTTTCTGATTTTGCTTGAGTGGCAGTATATTTAAAATCTGATAAATAATTTTTATTACTGGTCAAGTTGTTCGTCTGATTGGTTTCAGAATGTTTATAGGTAGCACTGAATTGCCTTACATCTTCCGCACCAAATATTGGTTGAAACATGAACTCATCATTATACTCTGTAATGCTCATTCCATTCTTAAACGATATGCTAATAGACAAATCTCGGGCTAATTCGTGATTGCTGATGACAGACTCAAAATCACCCAAATCTAAGCAATCTCCAGAAGATATAAATTCGCCGTTTTTGTTTTTTCCCGTAAGTGTTTGTTTTAAAGCGAGAAGAGATTGAATGATACTACTTTTGCCGGAGGAGTTTGGACCATATATTAGTGTTATGGGAGCCAAGGGAATTTCAGTTTCCGAAGAAAATGATTTGAAATTCTTTAGCTTAATATTAGATAACATATTTATCCTTTTTTTATTACGTTAGTGAGTTTATTGTGAGCGATACTTATCGTGAAAATAATATAATTGTATTATTAGTATGACTAAAAGTACTTTGTCTGTGATGAGTAATTAATTCATTAAAATAAAAAGAATTATGACTTTGTTGCATTTTGAGCTTTTTCTCAGAGAGTTGCTGGAAGTAGTATATACTATATTTCATTTTATGATATTACGGAATGATCTTGCGCTCATTTTCGGGGACGCAAAGCTTTTCAACTGTGATGATGGTGCATAGGGCAGAACGCTGCCATCACTGGAGTTTTGCTGTGGACGCTTAGGAAAACGCCTGATCTCATCCGCTGTTGGCTTGTAATCATCACGGTTAAACTTGGCACGTCTCTCATACTCAGCTCGTGGTACATATATGCCCTGAATCTCATCAAACACGTAGTTTTCGGCAATACGTTTATCGTGCTCAACATCAGAAGGAATGGGCTTCTTCTTTGCCCAGACGAATTTCTCCCTTATATATTCAACCACCAGTAGGGTGAAACGCTTGAACACACCATCCTGATGAGGTTTAACCTGCTTCCTCTTGCTTTTAACAGGGGGGGCGTTTATCCGTTCTGGCCGTTGAAGGAGATGGGGTTTTCAATTTGGTGCGTGTATGAGGTGCAGGGGCAACCAGAACAGGCTTTTGGTCTTCTGATGATGATGACTGCGAACCTGTTTCAGAGAACTCTGTTTGAGGTTGTATTTCAGGCAAGACGATTTCAACAGGCTCAGGCATTTCTGATACGGTAAAGCTTCTGAGGTCAACAACGATCTGAAGATCCAAAGATTTGAAGGTGTTGTATGTAGCCTGTGCTTCCTGTTTCATCTCATCACGAACAGCCTGTTCAGCAGCACGTTTTTCCTGAACGCTGCGACTGTTCCACTTGGCACGATGAACACGTTGCATTGGTGGACGGCTAGGCTGTGTCCCTTAACTTAACAACCGCTTTAAAAATAACCTGATCGCCCCCAGCTTTAGCATACTCAGGTAGTTTCTGGCTGTTTTTTCCGAGCGTGTAGCGATACGACGATTTTCTTTGAGTATCGCAAAGCAGCGCTCCACGACATTGCGTTTTTTGTACAGGCCTCTGTCGAGGGGCCGACGTCTGTCCTGACTGGCTTTTTCATTCGATTTAAACGGAATTACCACTTTTATTCCCTTTATTTTCAAATGAATGCGGAGGCTGTTACTTGAGTAACCCTTATCCGCCAGTACCGCTTTCGGACGCGATTTCAGATGCCCACTTCTTCGGATAATCCCGACGCGGTTAAGCAACGTTTCCGCATACCGGCTTTCGTGGGCCTGTCCACCGCTCAGGCAAAAACTTAGCGGTAATCCTGTGCCATCTGTCGCCAGATGGATTTTGGTGCCAAAGCCGCCGCGTGAGCGACCCAGCCCATGGTCCTCGTGTTCATCGGGATGTTTTTTTTCGCACCAGCGGCCGCTTTCAGGGCGCGAACGTTACTGCCATCCAGCGCGATAACATCCCAGTCAATCAGTGCGCCCTCATCCAGAATCTGGAGTAATTTATTGAAAATACTGTTTATTACTCCGGCTTTAGACCACCGGTTAAAGCGGTTGTAAATCGTTTTCCATTGACCATAACGCTCAGGTAAATCCCGCCATGGCGCGCCGGAGCAAAGCACCCAAAATATGCCATTCATGACATGCCGGTGAGCAAAGTAAGGACGGCCGCCTCTGGAAGAGCCTCTTTCAGGCGGCAGCATGGGAGAAATCAGCGCCCATGCATCATCGGGAAAATCGTAACGAGCCAAATTGAAGTACTTTTTGTGGCAAAATCATGTCCCTGATTGTACAAAAAACAGTTACGGGACACAGCCTAGTTAATGCTGCCTTAGCAATCCATAGTGCTTTTTCTTCAATGTCTAAAGTAATGGTAGCATTCTCAAGGGCTTCATCATGCTGGATCTCAATAGAACGATGTTCAATACGTGCATCACTGCCAGCTCTTTATATATTGAATATGTCATTGAAAATTTAATCACTTTATTTTATATTAAATAGAAAAATAAGATAAAGATCTTTTTTATTAAAGAGATCATTATGTCAGCAATCAAAAAAATCGTTAAAAATTCTCAGATACATTGTAGGAAAGCAGGGTTTTCCCATTTTAAGGGGTTTTCTCGAGTTTCTTTTAGAAAAAAATCGTAGCTATAAAAATGATTATGCAAATCTACATAAAGTATTTATTTCAAAGCTAAATGAAGTAGAAAAAAAGACTAAATCGATTAAATATGGTTATCTTAAGGAGAGTAATAATGCCCATTTTACCCGGATATGAACCAAGGCAAGGGACTATACCAGCAAAAACCTTCTATGAAACATCTTTAGAATATCAGTTAAGAAAGCTAATATATTTTCGTGATCAATTTGTTACTATGTTAAACAGGCCACGCAATACCCATTACGTAGAAGATGACTGCCGTTATTACCATGATATTATTATCAATAATTCAGCAACGTTAGCAGAATACTATCTTCCCTATGTTATTTATTCTATCATTGGAACGATACTCCCAAAGCCATTGGCTCCAAGATTTGATGGGTTCAGAAAAAACATAGATAAAAATGGTTATGATGAAGCAAAATTAGACGTATTTAAACGATATGAAATTGGTGTTTTATCAAAATCTAGCGAGGGTTACAAAGAAGAGTACCTGCAGCGTTGTCACAATACATTTGATAGTTCAATGAAATTTTTAATTGATGGTAGTTATGATATTATTTTTTTATTAAATAATTATATAAAACATAACTCAATGAATTTTGATTACGCTCCATTGTTAAGGACGAGTAGTGGAGAGGTGAAAAATTATCTTTTTCTCAGGTTCACTGCTGATCAACAATTCATGCTCGGTGAATCAATACTGAAAAAATTAATTTCATACAATTATGATAATATCATTGCTAATGATAGGGGGAAATTAATCCTAGATGGGGCTGAATTTACTAAAATAGGAATGTTAGGGCATATCGCATTACTGGAAAATAATAATATACTATACACTAAAGGTAACAGTTCTGCTGGTGTTACATCAGAAAGTTTATTGAATTTGATTAATAAATTAATGATAAGCATATTGGAAAATATTATTTTAAATGTAAAAGATTATGAGATTACCAAATTCGGAGAATATAACAAGCTTCTGGCTGCTATAAAAAAGAACGAGTAAATAATCGTGTCTCTAGTTCCAATCATCAACGATGCTGAGTTTTTAACGATAGAGTATCTTCTGGTTGAAGTGAAGAACCGAATCAATGATGAATAAAATAATAAAAGAGGGCTATGGTCCTCTTTGCTTTTAACGACTATTTGACAGCCTGTTATAAATTGATTATCTCCATAACATATTTAATAAAGGAGATAAAAAATGAAGTTAGAGTTAATAATTGATGATAAGAAGTTAATAGAGCCAGATTTTAAAATATATACTCATGACATAGATAAGGAGCTTTTTCTTATTGCTATAAGAACAGAAAGTAAACTAGAAGATGAGATTAAAAGTGCAATGAAACGCAATGATTTTAATATTGAAATGGAAAGCGGTGTTATGGGATTATATATAAATGAATGTATTTATAGTTTCGATATTGGATTCTTCTTGGATGGTTACTTAAAAAATCATGTAAAAAATAATTTCTCAGTAGCTTTTGCTTTTCTTGATGATAATGATAGAATTAAAAAATATGAGGTTGAGGTAATAGAGATGACACATAAGTGAAAATAGAATATCATAATGAAAGTGTTTTTAATAAATTCATTATTAAAGTAAATAAAAAACGTCAGAAAACGATGACGAATTCTGGTTTTACTGAGTATGGTAGGGATTCAAAGAAGCATGATCTTTTAGATCATAAGAAATTATTGGACTTATTAAACAAAAATAACAATGCTCATTTTCCTTCAATAGATAAAACCATTCCTATTATTTTTTACAAATTCTCATTATGGGCGAGAATGAAATCGAGAGTAAACGTCTTTCTCCACGATCCCAGCCTAAAAACCTTCGTTGGTAAGTTAACAACCTCATATCAACCGGGAACAGAAAGCATTTATATTAGTAAAAATCTCTACAAAGATAAGAACGAAGTAGGCAAGGCGGTTAATGAATACGAAGTTTACAAATCGCTCTTGGCAGCAGATTGTAGTCATGAAGAAGCTACTAACCTCGTTCTCCTGCATGAGATAGGCCATGCTATTCATCACCAGTTAGAAAAGCGTGATGGTTATCTATTGGAACCAACGACACCGGAAGCATCTTTCCTAAATCCGTTTGTTAAGTTGAACGGGTTGTGTGTCGAAGGAATAAATTATGTGACTAGTATTGCTCATAAAGCAATAACAGAAAGTTATGCGGATTTATATAGCTGCATTCTCATTGATAGGTTGTATGATTCTTCTCGTTCTAATTTGATTATTAATGCATTACATCATTATAGGACAACGCATAAAAACGAGAATTATTACTCATATCCGAGTATTGCCAATTATTTGAATGATCGCAATGGGAGAGCATTTAAGTCTTTCTATGAAATTCATGAATATATGTCAGCTACTATAGCCGACAATGTAGTATATGATATTGGCAGGGACTTGAATCAGGGTAAACCACAGCTAAGTAAATTTATCGGAGTTGTGAATATTCTACATGGTTTAAATGAACGTAAAATAGATGATTCTATTGAGTGTATGAAAGTTAGGTTTCCATTCACGAGCTACATACTTAGTAAAATAAATAAAAAGAACCCACATGGATATCATCAGGATGCCTTTGAAATTGGATGTAAACATGCTAGTGAATGGATTGCAAACAAAAACTTGAGCAAGATACAACGTGGAATAAAGTCTGTAAAATTAATCATAGAGGATAAGGTAGGGTGTATCGTTAATGGTTTTTCTAAAAATCGTCCGTAAATGGCTGTACGTATTCCTTTTTTGAAGCAGCACTCTATGATTGTTCGAAACAATCACGATGCTGAACAGAGATTACTTCGGTTAATAATGGTTTTCTAAAAAAATCATACCAATAAATTACAATGATTAATACAATTGACAATTTAACTGAAATTAATTTAATAAATAAAAAACTTTGGTGATGAAAAGTAGTTATTTTAAAATAAAAGCATTTGGCGCGACATGTTTAATATGGTTCACAATCTTATATACAAACTATGCAACTGCTGCTTACCCTGTAACGAACTCTACTCTAGATCCTTATTTAACGGGGCGAACACCTCAATCTATGGGAAATGGTCTGATTGATACATTGGTATCAATAATTGATTGGTTCTTTTATTTTAAGACTGTTGTATGAAATTGATAATCATTATTGGTAAATCCATTGTCATTACCATTTTGCTGGCAGTTTCAGCATTACGTGTCGCATGGAAAGGACTGTAATATAATTTTAAAGCCATATACACCTCCTGCTATGAATGAGTGGGTTATTTAATATTTTAGATAACCTGTCAAGCCTACTGGGCAAGAAGCATTCTGTTTGTCGATCACTCTCTACTTCTATAACCGGGAGGTCTCAGCTTAGACACAGGATTTTCCCTGTTGGCAGCAGGTGTTGGTATGTAGTCAAGTTCGTTATCAGGCAGTGATGGTTTAATCGGGCGGTTTGGGAAACGTTTAATCTCAGTGGGTGAAGGCTTATAATCATCACTGTTAAACCTGACACGCTTTTCAAACTCTGCGCGTGAAACATAGATGCCTTGAACCTCATCAAAGACATAGTTTTCAGCTATACGTTTATCGTGATCCGCATCAACGGAAACAGGAGCGGGTTTCTTCTTGGCCCAGACAAATTTTTCTCTTATATATTCCACTACCAGTAAAGTGAAACGCTTGAACAAACCACTTTGACGAGGCTCAACATGTTTCCTCTTCGTTTTCACAGGAGCGCGTTTGACCGCTCTGGCAGTTGAAGAGGATGGGGTTTTCAATTTGGTGCGTGTATGAGGCGCAGGGGCAACCAGAACAGGCTTTTGGTCTTCTGATGACGACGACTGTGAACCTGTTTCAGTGAACTCTGTTCGAGGTTGTATTTCAGGTAAGACGATTTCAACAGGTTCAGGAAGCTGCGACACGGTAAAGCTTCGGAGGTCAACAACGATCTGAAGATCCAAATCTTTGAAAGTGTTGTATGTAGCCTGTGCTTCCAGCTTCATCTCATCACGTACAGCCTGTTCTGCCGCACGTTTTTCCTGAACGCTTCGACTGTTCCATTTGGCACGATGAACACGCTGCATTGCCGGACGGCTGGTTGCTGTTGCCTTGGCAAGCCATAGTGCTTTTTCTTCTGCATCCAAGGTAATAGCAGTATGTTCGAGTGCTTCATTATGTTGAGCCTCAATAGAACGATGATCAATACGTTCTGACACGCCTGATGCTTCAAGATAGCGATTGGCAAGAGCAGACCACCCTTCACGCCACAGGATTACGTTTTTCTTGTCATTCCAGCTCCTTTCTTTTTTACCAAAGCCATCAGCGGTGATCGGTTTTAATGTCAACATCACATGTGCATGGGGATTATTACCATCCAAATCGTGGAAGGCTATATCGGCAATCATACCCTTATCAACGAAATTCTTCTGGCAGTATTCAACAACCAGTTTTATCTTGTCTTCATTGTCCAGTTCACAGGGAATAGCCACATCAAAATAACGGGCTGTTTGACCGTCTTTCTGACGCTCAACCCTTTCCACTTCGTTCCACAATGCTGTCGAGCTTTCAACAATATGTGACCTGCTCCCCATTGATTAACACACGACGATGTTAGTAATGTCTTCATCAGCAACATGAGGACAACCCCATGAAGAAGCGTTTTTCCGACGAACAGATCATCAATATTCTTCGCGAAGCCGAGGCGGGTGTTTCCGCCCGCGAACTTTGCCGTAAGTACGCCATCTCCGACGCCACGTTTTATACGTGGCGTAAGAAGTTTGGTGGCATGGACGTACCTGAAGTAAAAAGGCTTAAGTCACTTGAAGAAGAGAACGCCCGCCTCAAGAAGCTGCTCGCCGAAGCCATGCTGGATAAAGAGGCACTACAGGTGGCTTTGGGCCGAAAGTACTGACGACAGACCAGAAGCGGGAAGCCGTGACAGTGATGTGCAAAGCGACAGGTCTGTCGCAACGGCGTGCCTGCAGGCTGACAGGTTTGTCCCTGTCGACCTGCCGTTATGATGCGCACCGCCCGGCTACTGATGCGTATCTGTCTGCACGTATCACCGAACTGGCAATGGAACGCCGACGTTTCGGTTACCGGCGTATCTGGCAGCTTCTGCGTCGTGAAGGCCTTTGCGTTAACCACAAACGGGTCTACCGCATCTATCATCTCAATGGCCTGGGCGTAAAACGCAGACAGCGCCGTAAGGGTCTGGCGACTGAGCGGCTTCCGCTTCTTCGCCCGGATGCGCCGAACCTGACATGGTCGATGGATTTTGTCATGGATGCACTTGCCAGCGGCCGCCGGATTAAGTGCCTGACTTGTGTGGATGATTTCACGAAGGAGTGTCTGACGATCACTGCTGCTTTCGGTATTTCAGGCGTTCAGGTCACGCGTATTCTGGACAGCATCGCGCTCTTTCGTGGCTATCCGGCGACAATAAGAACCGATCAGGGCCCGGAATTTACCTGCCGTGCGCTCGATCAATGGGCCTTTGAGCATGGTGTGGAGTTGCGACTTATCCAGCCAGGTAAGCCAACGCAGAACGGATTTATTGAGAGTTTCAACGGTCGCTTTCGGGATGAATGCCTGAATGAACACTGGTTCAGCGATATTCTTCATGCCCGGAAAATCATTAATGACTGGCGGCAGGACTATAACGAGTCCAGACCTCATTCATCGCTGAATTACCAGACGCCGTCTGAATTTGCAGCAAGCTGGAGAAATGGAAAATTAGAAGGTAAACAAACCGATATTACTAACTGATCGTTGTATCTAATACTGGGGGCAGGTCAGTATGCTGACGCCTGATTATGGCACGCTTGAGATAAAGCCGGTCTGTCTACGCCGGGTGGCCTGTCTGGCCGCCCGGCAGAGGGGGGATGTCTGGCTTTAGCCACGGAACTGGGTGAGGGACTCAAGGGTTGCCGTTGAGCCGCCGCATACAATCACCAGAATATTTTTAAAGGCCGTGACGTTGATTTTTTGGCTGTATAGCAAAGCCAGCGCCGCGCCGCAGGCCGGTTCGACCAGCACGCGGTGATCATCAAGGAATGCCAGACAGGCATCGACGGCTTCACGGTCAGTCACCTGCACCGGTATTATCGGCGCACGCTGCGACAGCTCAAAGGCGCGCTGGCAGACCTGACGCGCACCAAGCGAGGTCGCCACACCGGATACCGCCGGGATTTCAATGGGGTGTCCGGCCTGAACGCAAGCGTTGAATGAAGCCATTCCCAGCGTTTCTGCGGCATAGACGGGCACGGAGCCCAGCCCGTTGCGCTCAAGTCCTTGCGCGACCCCTGCCAGCAAGCCGCCACCGCCGACGGATAACACCACGGCATCCGGCTGAACGCCTTCGGCCAGCACTTCGTCTATCATTGCGGCATGGCCGAACCACAGTAATGGATCGTCAAAAGGATGCAGGAACGCGTCATCAGTCGCTTGCAGGGAAAGCGCATGTTCATTTGCCTCAAACCAGGTTTTTCCATGCACAATCACCTGTGCGCCTTCCAGTTCAAGCAGATGCTTTGCTCGCACCGAGGTGGTTTCTGGCACCACCACGATAACCGGCACTCCCAGTTTACGCCCGGCATAGGCGACAGCCAGACCGGCATTGCCGCCGGAGGAGCAAATAAAGCGCCGGGCTCCCCGTGCAAGGTGCCACTCACAGGCATGGCCGATGCCGCGAATTTTAAACGAGCCAGACGGTTGCATGGCTTCCATTTTCATCCACACCGTTGTTTGGCGGTGCGACAAAGGGAGTGATTCCAGAAGAGGGGTTTTTATACTCAGGGACATATCAATGACTCCGTTATCGGTGAAACAAGCCGCATTAGGCCAGCGCCTGCACGTCAAGCTCGACGTCCAAACCGAAAGCCAACTGGCTGATGACGGTTGTGCGCGCGGGAAAGCCGTCAGGGAAATAGGTGCGATAGGTATCATTGAACGTCTGGAAATGCGCCATATCTGATAACCACACCGTGACTTTGACTATCTTTTGCAGCGATGAACCGCAGTCACTGAGGGTTTGGGCGATATTCTCCATGATGGTGACAGTTTGTGCCTGCACCGGGCCATGAACAGCGTGGCCCTGAGCATCCATAGACAACTGACCGGAGAGAAAAAGGAAACCGTTGGCCTCCACCGCCTTAGCGAAGGGGTAGGGCAATGTTGAGTGATATCGTTTCATGTCTGTCTCTTTGTGAGTGCGTTCTTTCTGCAAATATGCCAGTACGTTAACGGCGAGGATTTTTCAGTTCATCGAGGTAGTTGTAGATGGTAAAGCGGGTAACACCAAGGGCGGCGGCCGCTTTTTCAACACTGCCTTTGATAAGAAAGAGCCCTTTCTCCTGCATATTCTGTACGGCGAGTAAATTGGCTTTTTTAACGTCGGCCCGGCTGCGGCCCGCACTTAACGCGGTTGCCGAGTCAATAATGTCACGCATCAAATCTTCGATATTGTCACGACCCGGCTCTGCATCCGGTGCAGCAGGCTCTATGCCGGGTTGCCGGGGAATGGCAACGGTATTTGCCAGCGTCTGGAGGATTGAAATGGCGTGATGGATACCGGCGTTATCGACGTTGATGCAGAGTGTGGCAAACGGGCGGCCATGCCCATTGCGGTAAAAAATGGAACTGCTGCGCAGCGGGCTGCCGTCACGGTTGAAGGTTGGGTAATCCAGCAGCAACGAAACCGGCTCCTGACGCTCTTCCAGTACGCTGAGAAACCCTTTGTCAGTACGCATTCCCGCCAGCACCGCATCTCCCTTTTTGCGCCCTGTGATGTGGGCATTGACGATGTCAACGACCGAATACTCAGGCGTGCGCAAATCATGCAACACTATCTCCACGTTAGCGGGCATGACGCTGCCCAGGGCCTGAAGGGTTGCGCTAAGTAACGAGAAAACGGCCTCTTCGAATGAGGGCGGGAGGAGCGTGGCGGACATGGCAGCTATCGATTTAATCAACAATGTGTTGATCTAATTTAGCGAAGCAGCGTGTTTTGTTCAACATATTGTTTATTTGTTGTTTAAGTCCTGGCGGGGTATGGCTCTGTGGTGACGCCGCTCTCCTGCAACGCGCTATCCGCCGGTTTACTCTCCTCATGCCGTTTCTTTGGTGTTCAATTTCCTGTAATGCCAAAAAAGAATACCGGCGCGCAGCGTGAAAAAACCGACGACACCACCCGATGACAGTGCCAGGAGCAGTACCAGCGGGAGGCTAAGGGTGTGATCGATGGCAGTCGCCTGACGATAGCCAATATAATAACGAAGGGGGAAATAGAATAAGAAAAGAGTAATGATCGAATACGTGCCCGGCACCGCTATCGTGCCGGCTTTGCGGCCTAAACGGTAGTCATGAGAGGCGAAGAGTCGCTTTGCTGCAAGACCGCCGATGAGAAAACCCAATAGCCATATAAAGCCTGACGACAAAACCGCGCCTTGCTGGAATAAAGAGACAAGCGAGAAAATAAGAAAACAAATGGGGATAAGTAACAAGAATTTAACGCCAATCTCTTTTTTGAAACAAAAAGTTATACAGTAAATTGTGGTTGAAATTAATAGCACTCCTGCCCAAACCGGCATCCCTGTGATCATTTCTGACATCATTACTCCCTGTTATAGATGCTGTTTATTATCAATGCTTGTCAAATAAATAGTTACTTGCCAAATAAATGGTTACTTGCCAGCAATAATATTGCCATTGATAATGGTTATTTCGCTAATAAATATTCCCAGAGGAATAGTGGCTGGCGTTTTATGGTAGCGGACGGATGTGGTCTGAACAAATAAGATAATTTTATTCCCCCGGTGGGGTTTTGGTGCTGAATAAGTTTGTTTTGCCGTCCTATCACCGAATCACAGCACAGGTAACTAATAGCAATGGCTGGCAAAGCATACATTGAGCATCGCATTCGGCTCGCAATAGTGAAAAATTTAAAAGTAAAAAACTGTTAATCAATATTGGTTCTATTTATAGCGTTAATATCGATTAAGTCGTTCGTCAGCATATTCTTTGGTTGCTAAGTGGCGAGGCAATTAACTTTGTGACGATGGGTTGGCATATTGATGACGTTTTTGTGACAGTGCATTTACCATCTTGAGGTGTTTGTTTAATCCCGATTTTTTTAATTAAGATGTGACAGATAATTTTATAAATAATACTTTCGATACGTTATTTCACATGTGAATTTTATTTTTTTCATGCCTGTTTTTTCTCTTTTCAATAAATTGTATTTTTTTATTTCAAAAACAAATTGATAAAAATCAATTTGTTAAAAATAACCATGGCTGTTTTTGGGTGTTCTTTTCGGGGTGTAGGTAACATCCTGACAAAAAAGAAAGGATAAATGTATTAGTTGTGGGGTGTTTTTTATGCAATATTCGTTAGAGCTGAATTCTCAATGGTAATGGATTACAAAATTATTTATCTGCTAGCGGAGCAGGCGTCCGGGTTTTTATTTGGTGGCTCGGTCTGCGTCAGTTTCTTGCGAAAAAAATAAACATAAACATACGGATAATGGATATGGATATTGCAATTATAGGGATTTCTTGTCAGTTTCCTGATGCCAGTAATTACAACGAGTTTTGGGAAAATATTGTTCGTCGCCGCAATTCTGTTTCTAATATTTCTGATATTTACTCTGATCTTAATAAAGATAGTTCTCTTCATGCCAGAAAGTCTTTGCAGTTTCCTGATGACACGGAAACACGATGGGCGGCCTTTGTTAATAATGTCGCGGGTTTTGATAATCAATTCTTCGGCATTATTCCTAAAGTGGCTGAAACGATGGACCCGCAACAGCGGATCATGCTGGAGCTTACCTGGTCTTGTCTGGAGGATGCCGGTATTCCCCCGTCATCATTACGTGGGCATAAAGTCGGTGTGATGATTGGCGTTTTTAATAACGACTATAAAGAATTACAGGAAAATACCGATGCGCTCATTGAAGCGCATTACTCGACGGGAACGGCCACCTCGATTATTGCCAATCGTATTTCACATTTCTTTGGTTTTCATGGCCCAAGTATTGCGATTGATACCGCCTGTTCAGGTTCACTCCATGCGATTCACAGTGCCATTCAGGCCATGACGCATGGCGACTGTGATATGGCGATAAGCGGCGGTGTGAATCTTATTTTGACGTCCACCCGGCATCAGTCGTTTAGCAAAATGGGCATGATGTCGCCGACCGGGGCCTGCCACTCTTTTGACAGCCGGGCTGATGGCTATGTGCGTGGCGAAGGGGCGGGCGTGTTATTACTCAAGCCACTAGACAAGGCACTGGCTGACGGTGATGTCATTCACGGCGTTATCAAAGGCAGCGCGGTCAATCATTGCGGAACCACCTACACGCTCACCTACCCCAGTGCCGAGGCGCAGGCTGATGTCATCATCGCCGCACACACCCACGCAGGGGTGCCGGTCAATTCCATTGGGCTGATTGAGGCTCATGGAACCGGGACGCCGAAAGGCGATCCGATTGAATTTGCCGGGCTGACTCATGCATTTTCCGAGCTTGCCAGACAGCAGGACAGCACGCTGAATGACGCGTTTTGCGGTGTTACGTCGGTGAAGAGCAATATCGGTCATCTTGAAGCAGCAGCCGGTGTGGCGGGCATCATCAAGGTGTTACTGGCGTTTAAACATCGAACCTTGCCGCCCCTGCGCCATTTCTCTGCCGTGAATCCCCGGATTGATACCACATCGACACCGTTTTTCTTCGTGGATGAAGTCCGCGACTGGCCGTGTATCGATGCCGACACCCCGCGTCGCGCGGGCGTCAGCTCGTTCGGCTTTGGCGGCACCAATGCCCACATTGTGCTGGAAGAAGCGCCAGCGCCGCAGAATTCCCAGGTGCAGGAGCACCCGCCGCTGACGTCTGGCCCCTGGCTGATTGCGCTGTCGGCCAAAAGCCCGGCCGCGTTGTTGCAGCGCCAGAACGCGTTGATCGACTGGCTGCGGGCACATCCCGACGTGTCGCTGCGTGATGTCAGTGCCACATTACTGACCTGCCGCGATCACTTTGCGTATCGCTACAGTTGTGTGGGCAGTAAGGTGGAGGCGGTTATCCAGGCGCTGACTCAGGCGATTGAGCAAGGCCCGCAGGCGTTGCAAGAGCAGGCCACTGAAGCGGCCGACGCGCTGGAGCACGCCCGTGCCGAAGGCCATACGCTGCTTGAGGCGGTGCAGGAAGACGGCATCGCGGCCGGGCCGCTGTGGCAGCAACTGAGTGACTATTACCAGCGCGGTGTGCCGCTTGACTGGGCGCGGTTATTTAAAGGCGCACGCCCTGCGCGTATTGCGCTGCCGGGCTATCCGTTTATCCACTCCGCGTTTTGGCTCAGTCATCATCAGCTTGCCGCTTCGCCGCACACCGCTTTGCGTGCCCAGCGCCACCGCGTGTTGAACGTCGGCAGCTCGCGTTATCAGGTGCTGCTTCAGGGCGATGAGTTTTTTATTACCGACCACCAGATAGGCGGGCAGGGCATTTTGCCCGGCGTGGTCTATCTGGAGCTGGTTCGGGCTGCCTTCACCGATGTGGTGGCGTTAAAAGACGCACAGGCCATCGCGTTTTCACAAGTGAGCTGGTTAAAGCCGTTTGCGTATCACGCGCCCGCGTCGGCGCTTTACATTGAGCTTGAGCCGCATGAACCCGGCAAATCGTGGTTATTTCAGGTGCTCGACAACGCGCAAACCCGTTACTGCCAGGGCTACGTGAGCCTTTCCCGGCCAGAGCCTTGTGCGTTGCCGCAGCCGCCGATGGCTGACGAGGCGTCCGCCCGCGATGCGGCTGCCTGCTATCAGTTACTCGATAGTCTGGATATGCGCTACGGCGCAGGGCTGAAGGCGATTCGCCAGATAAGCTTTGATGAGCAAGCCTGTTGTGCGCATCTGGCGCTGCCCGAAGGGTGTGACACGGACTTTGTGATGCATCCGTCGCTGGCCGATGGTGCCTTGCAGGCGGCGGTAGTGTGGGCAACCGAAACATTGCGTGAAGGACATCAGGAGCCGGTGCCGGGGGCGCAGATAATCCCCTTCGCGCTGGAAGAGCTGGTGTTATTGCACCCTTGCCGTTGCGCCATGACAGCCACCCTGAGGTTGTCTGGCGAGCGCGCGATGGGCGATGGTGTTTTCAGGGTGGATATTCACCTTGCCGAGGCGAATAACCCTGAGCGCGTGGTGCTTATTCTGCGTGGCTTGAGCTTGCGTATTCTTGATGACAGCCTGACGCTGGCCGGGCAGGTGCATGTGAACCCCGCACCGCCAGCGCTGCCTGACAACGTAAATCTCTATCAGCCGCACTGGGTTGAGCGCGCGGTATCTGAAGCGGACGCGCCGCCAGACAGGCTGATGCTGGTAGGCCGTGAGCAAGACGTTGACTGGCTCGCCAACCTGATTGCGCAGTCGGAACATCCGCCGCACATACAGCAGATCCTGCTGGCTTCCACGCAGGAGGTGTCAACGTCTGGCGATCGTGCATGGGTTCGCTCCGGCAACACGGACGACTTTGTTGCAGCGGTGGAAGCGCTGCTGGCGCAGGGTGCAACGTTTGAACGGGTGCTGTGGATCAATAGGCCGTCGGCCAGCGCGGATTTTGCCACCCGCCTGAGCGATGGCCCGCAGAGCCTGTTTGCCTTAACCAAAGTCATGATGCGTAAAGTTAAAAAGGCCCGGTTTGTCCATCTCCACCTCGCGCACGAGAGCCAGCCTGATGTGCGCGCCATCAGTGGTTTTTACCGCACACTGCGTGTTGAAAAACCGGCCTACACGGGCCGCGTGGTGTACGGCGACCCGGCGGTCGATGGTGAAAACGCGGCAGGCACGATTGCCAGGCTGATCAACACCGAATTCAGTGATACCAGCAAAGAAGCCGACGTCCGTTATGTTCAAGGGCTGCGTCTGGTGCGTCGCTTTATTGCCGAAGCGCCGTTGCCGCTGAGCCCGACAGCGGATGCCGTCAACCCGACGGTATCTGCCCCGGCGGCCTTGCGCCAGCAGGGAACCTACCTTATCACCGGCGGCCTGGGGGCGCTGGGGCTTATCTTTGCCCGTTTCCTCTGCTCGCACTACGGGGCAACCGTGTACCTGAGTGGCCGCTCTGCGTTGGATGACGAACGCCAGCAACAGCTTGAGGCGCTCAATGCCCTGGGCGGCCACGCCCGCTATCTGGCGTGTGACATGAGCGATGCGCATAGCGTTCGGCAGTTAATCGAGACGATTGAGGCAGGCGGCAGCTTAAACGGCGTCATCCACTCGGCTGGCGTCATTGAAGATAACTTTATTCTGCGTAAAAGCCCGGATGCGTTTGCTCGTGTCATCACCCCGAAGGCGATGGGCACCTGGCTGCTCGATGAAGCAACCCGCACGCTACCGCTCGACTTTTTTGTGCTGTTCTCGTCGGTGACTGGCGTGTTAGGCAACATGGGGCAATGCGATTATGCCTTTGGCAATGCCTTTGAAGATTACTTTGCTTATCAGCGTAATGCCTGGCAACAGCAGGGTGCGCGCAGCGGGAAAACCCTTTCGCTGAACTGGCCCTACTGGCAAGACGGCGGGATGCGTCTGACCGAGAAAGAGGCCGATTTTCTGAAAAGCCAGTTCGGCATTGTGCCGCTGCTGAGCGAAGATGGCCTTGCTGTTTTTGACTATGCGCTGCAAAGCCGGGCCTCTCAGATAGTGGTGATGCCGGGTGAACGCGCGCGCATTGACGAGGTGCTGGGGGTGGTTGAGCCTGCGCCGCTGCCTGTTGCCGCACCTGCCGCCTCCGGCGGGGATGACCGCCACGCACAACAGGAGCGCGTTATCCGCTATCTGTCTGCGCTGTTTGCCCGGAAATTACAGATCCCGCCGCATTTTGAGCGCCACGGCTTCTTTCGTGATTACGGCTTTGATTCGGTGGTGGTTATCGACCTGGTTGATGAGCTGAAAAAGACCTTCGGCAGCACGCTGCCGATGACGCTGTTTTTTGAATACCAGACCATGGACGAGCTGAGCCGCTTCCTGCTGGACACTAGCCCGGATGCCTGCCTCGCGCTGTCGGGGGCAGCACCGGTCAGCACACCGGCAACGCCGGTGTCTTACCCGGCTTCGCCTGCGGCAGAAACGGTTCACGCGCAGGTGGCGTCACCGTCGCGTAGCGCACAACCGGATCGACACGATGATGACATTGCCATCGTCGGTATCGCCGGGCGTTACCCCGAAGCGGAGAACCTCGAACAGTTCTGGAGCAACCTGGCACAGGGGCGTGACTGCGTGATTGAGATTCCGCCTGAGCGCTGGAACGAACGCTGGTTCCAGGCCGGGGCGGCGACACCGGGGAAAAGTTATAGTCGCTGGGGCGGGTTCCTTTCCGGTGTGGAGCGGTTTGATTTCCGGTATTTCAATATCTCGCCGAAAGAAACCGAAATCATGGACCCGAACGAGTGGCTGTTTCTGGAAACCGTCACCCACGCCATTGAAGATGCGGGCTACACCGCAGACAAGCTTGCCCCGGTGCAGGCCGGGCGCGAAAACCGCGTCGGCGTTTATGTCGGCATCATGTGGGGGGATTATCAGCTCCATGCCGTCACCAGCCCGGAAAACCAGTGGACGACTTCGCACTCCTCTTACTGGTCGGTAGCCAACCGGGTGTCGCACTTCTTTAACTTCTCCGGCCCGAGTATGGCGCTTGATACCGCCTGCTCCTCGTCACTGACGGCTATCCATGTGGCCAGCCAGGCCATTCGCAGTGGCGATGTGGCGGTGGCGATTGCCGGTGGTGTCAACCTGTCGCTGCACCCTTACAAGTATCACCTGCTGTCGAATATGCACTTTCTCTCCTCGGACGGGCGCTGCCGCAGCTTTGGCGAAGGCGGCACCGGCTATGTGCCGGGTGAAGGGGTAGGAGCCGTGGTGCTCAAGTCACTGTCACGGGCGCGGGAGGACGGCGATCATATCTATGGCATTATTCGTGGCTCGGCGGTGAATCACGGCGGTAAAGCCTCTGGTTTTACCGTGCCTAACGCGAAGCGTCAGGCGGAGCTGATTGCCGATGCGCTGGCGACGGCGAAGGTCAATCCGCGTCATATCAGTTATGTCGAAGCGCATGGCACCGGCACCAAACTGGGCGACCCGATAGAAGTCAGCGGTCTGAATAAAGCGTTTTCGGTGGCAGGAGAGCGCGGCAAATACTGTGCTATCGGCTCGGTGAAGGCCAACATTGGCCATCTGGAAGCCGCCGCCGGGATGTCTGCGCTAACCAAAGTGCTGCTCCAGATGCAACATCAGACGCTGGTGCCCTCCATTCAGTCAAAAGCGATTAACCCGTTTATCGACTTTCAGAGCGGCCCGTTCCGTGTGCAGCAATCGCTGGAGCACTGGTCGCGCCCGGTACTGGAGGTGACACAGCCGGATGGGCAGCGCGAGCGCCGGGAAATTGCGCGCATCGCCGGTATCAGCTCGTTTGGCGCGGGGGGCAGTAACGCCCACCTGATTGTTGAAGAATACCTTGCCCCGCCAGCGCAGGGGGATGCCGGGACGGGCAAGCCCGCGTTAATCGTGCTCTCGGCCCGCCGGGAGGCGGCGTTGCTGGCGATGGCCGGGCAACTGGCGACCTACATTGAACAGCACCCGGAACTGCCGCTACAGGATATCGCCTTTACGCTACAGGCAGGGCGCGTGGCGCACGAATACCGCCTGGCGTTCGTCGCAGAAACGGTGGCGGATGCGGCAAACCAGCTGCGTGCCTATACCCAACAGCAATTATCGGGATTAAGTACCGGGCATCGGGACAATGCGCGTCAGGCGGCCGCAACGCCGCCGCTGGCCGAGTGGCTCACGCAGCAGCGTCTTGGCGCATTGGGGGAAGCCTGGGCCAACGGGCATGAGGTGGACTGGTCGGCGTTACATGCCGCGCATCCGCGTCGGCGTGTTTCGCTGCCCGGCTATGCCTTCCAGCGTCAGGCGTGCTGGGCTCCGGCGTTGCCAGCTTCCTCGCCTGCGTTAGTGACGGCGGGGGCGGCGGCGTTGCACCCGCTGATTGAGATGAATGTTTCCACGCTGGCAGAGCAGGCCTTTCGCACGCGGCTCCATGCCGATGCGTTCTTCCTCAATGACCACCGCCTGGGGGATAACCGCATTCTGCCCGGTGCCGCTTACATCGAGATGGCGCTGAGTGCCAGTGAACTGGCATTGCACGGCCATGCGTTGCCGCCAGACGGTGACAGGCCGCTGTTATCGCAGGTGCAGAATATCCAGTGGCGTCAGCCCGTTCTGGTTACCAGTGACGCCGTTGAGATAGCCATCGCGCTGCGCCCGGTGCAGGGCGGACTGGATTTTGACATTTACCGGCAAGAGGGCGACACGCGCCATATCTACGGCTGTGGTCGTCTGTGTGAAGAAACCTCACCGGCACCGGCACCCGTGGATTTACAACGCTTGCAGGCGCACGCTCAGCACTATCCGCGCCATGCGATTGATGCGGCGTTCAAACAACGCGGGTTTTCGCTCGGCCCGACCTTTCAGGTCATTGAATGCCTGTATGCCAGTGCCGACGAGGCGCTGGCGGAGCTGAAATTCCCTGACGGCGTGCCGGTCGCGCCGCTGGTGCAGCCGTTTATTCTGCCGCCGTCATTGTTGGACGGCGCACTGCGCACGGCGCTTGGTATCGGTGGGTTTAGCGCCGCGACCCACGCGCTGGAAGTCCCGGTGGCGCTGGCCTGCGTGCAGATTTTCAGGCCGATCGCCGGTATTTGCTATGCCTACGCCCGCCGCGCCAACACCGTTGATTCAGCGCCAACGGCAAGTTACCACATTGATTTGCTCGATAGTCTCGGCAATGTGGTGATAAGGCTCACCGGGTTGCAGACTCAGGCGGTAGCGCATCTGGGCATGCCATCCACGCCGGTGGCGAAACCTGCTGCTCTGCGTGCCGCTAGCGCCAACATCAGTGCGTCCGGGCCGGTTGCCGTGTCGTCATCGGTTGCGGCCTCTTCACGCGAGGCCATCGTCAATATGTTGATTGCGCAGGTCATCGATGTCACCAAACTGGACGCCGGTGAGGTTTCGGCCAGCGAGCCGTTATCACATTACGGCCTGGATTCGATGATGATCCTGGCGCTGAACGAAAAGCTGGCCGCCGCGTTTGAAGGGCTGCCGCAAACGCTGTTTTATGAACATGACGATCTCGCTGCGCTGGCCGACTATCTGCTGGAAAACTACCCCGCACAGGTCGCGGCTTTTGCCCCTGCTGCGCAGGCAACGCCTGTGGCCTCGGCCCGCAATCGATCGGTTCGTGATGAGGTGCTGGATTATCTGATAACCAGCATTACTGATGCCACGAAACTGGATGCTGGCGAAGTGCAACCGGCGACGCCGTTATCGGATTACGGCCTGGATTCGATGATGATTTTGGCCCTGAACGGGACGCTGGCTGCCCGCTTTGGCGAGGTGTCGCAAACCCTGTTCTATGAGTATCAGGATATCGACGCGCTGGCGGATTTTCTCTGTGAGAACTATCCCGAACAGGCGGCGGCTTTACAAGCGGCGGCGAGTCCCTCATCTGCGCCGGTTGCGCCGTTATCGCACGATGCCAGCCCTGCGCCATCTCGCGCTGCTGAAACCGGGCCGGTGACACGCGATGGGCTGTTTGCTGCGTTAACGGCCGCGGTGGGGGCCGCTTCGGCAAACCTCTCGGCGCTGACACCGCTGCATCAGTGGCCGCTCGATACCATTAGCCTGATGCGCTTGCAGCATGCGCTGGACGTGCGTTTTCACGGCGTGTCTGCAAGCGCGGTCTACCTCTACCCGACGTTGGCCGAGTGGGCCGAGGCGATACCGGTTGCGGCTCCGCCTGCGCCGGAACCTCAGCGCCATACCGGGCCGATGTCGTCTTCACGCCCGGCGCTGGCGAGCCTGTTAAACGCTTCGCGTTTTGAGGCCCTGAAACGCCGTGGGCCGGGTGATGCCGGAGTGAAAGAGGACATTGCGGTTATCGGGCTGAGTGGCCGCTATCCGGGGGCCGGTGATGTGGATGCGTTCTGGGCGAATCTCACCGGCGGCGTGGACAGCATCAGCGAAATCCCGCTGTCGCGCTGGGACTACCATGAGCATTACTCGCCAGCGCGCGGGCCGAAGAACAAGGTCTACAGCAAATGGGGCGGGTTTATCGATGATATTGATAAATTCGACTGCCAGTATTTCAACATCTCGCCGCGTGAAGCCGAACTGCTTGACCCGCAAGAGCGGCTGTTTTTGCAGACCGCATGGGAGTGTATTTCCGATGCCAGCTACTCCCGTCAGGCGCTGAGCAAGTCGCCGGTCGGTGTCTATGTCGGGGTGATGTGGGGGCAGTATCAATGCCTTGAAACCACGGAAAAACAGCATGAATCCGGCTGGGCGATGTCGCTGCACTCCTCGGTCGCTAACCGTGTGTCCTTCTACCTCAATCTCAATGGCCCGAGTGTCGCGCTCGATACCATGTGCTCATCGTCGCTCACCGCGTTGCATATGGCCTGCCAGGCGATTCAAAACGGTGACTGCACCATGGCGATAGCCGGTGGCGTTAACCTGATTGTGCACCCGATGAAGTACTACCAGTTGGGGCAGAATCAGTTTCTGTCCAGCGACGGGCGCTGCCGTGCCTTCGGTGAAGGCGGCGATGGCTATGTACCCGGCGAAGGCGTGGGTGCGGTGTTGCTCAAGCCGTTACAGCAGGCAATAGCCGATGGCGACCAGATTTATGGTGTTATCAAGGCAACGGCGATTAACCACGGCGGCAAAACCAGCGGCTTTACCGTGCCCAATCAGGCAGCGCAGAGCAACGTTATCAGCACGGCCTTAACCCGTGCGGGCTGGAACCCGGCTACCATCGATTACATTGAGGCGCATGGCACCGGCACCCTGCTGGGCGACCCGATTGAAATTTCCGGGCTGACCAAAGCCTTTACGCCTATCCATGCGTCCTTTGACGCCACGCTGTCACGGCAGGCGGGGCGTTGCCGTATCGGGTCGGTGAAAAGCAATATCGGGCATCTTGAGTCTGCCGCCGGCATCGCCGGATTAACCAAAATCCTGCTACAGCTGCGCCACCGTAAGATAGTACCGTCACTGCATTCGCACACGCTGAATGACAAAATCAACTTTGCCGCCTCGCCGTTTCGCGTGGTACAGGCGCTTGAAGCCTGGGAGCCGGCGGCGGATCACCCGCGCCGCGCCGGTCTGAGCGCGTTTGGTGCCGGTGGGTCAAATGCCCATGTCTTGATAGAAGAAGCACCGGCATTGGCCGCGGGCAGAAAGCAGGCTGGTGAACCTCGCCTGTTTGTGCTCTCGGCAGACAGCGATGCGCGTCTAACACAGTACGTCGGGCGCATGGTGGACTTCCTGCGTCAAGCCTTGCGTGAGCCGCAAACTGCGCCGGATTTTGACTCGCTGGCGTTCTCATCGCTGGTCGGGCGTGATGCCATGACCGAGCGCCTTGCCGTGGTGGCAAACAGTCTTGGTGATTTACTCAGTCAGCTTGAACACTACCCGCACGACGGCACGGCGAAATCGCTTTTTCGCGGGCGCATTGCTGCGAGCAGCGAGCGTCTGGATACCATTTTAGACCGCAAACAGCTCGATGCGCTGCTGGCCACTCTGGTGCAGGAGCGCCAGTTGCTGCGTCTGGCGCACCTGTGGAGCACGATGCTGGAGGTGAACTGGCAACAGGTTGCACCGTCGCTTTTTGCTGACCATGACGGCGGAGTGCGCCGGGTGTCATTCCCGCCGCTGCCGCTGGTGCTGCGCAGTCACTGGCTGGCGCAGCCTTCTGCACCGCAGCGGTCGGCGCGCGCTGCGTCGCTGCATCCGTTGATTGACGAAAATATTTCCACGCTGTCACAGCAGGCATTTCTCAAGCAACTGACCGGGCAGGAACGTTATCTGCGCGATCATGTGGTCGGCAGCCGTGATGCCCGCATGATCCTGCCCGGTTCGGCCTATATCGAGATGATCCACGCCGCAGGCCAGCTGGCGCTGGAAAGCGACTGGGTTGTGGGCACGATTCGCAACCTGATGTGGATGAACGCCATTGAGGTTGCCGATGCGCCGGTAGCGGTGGCGATAGACCTGACGCCCGTGCATGACGACGCGGTGCTGGTGGCGGTGCGACAGCGCCACAGCGGAGCGCTGTCGCTGGAAGCCGAGCTGCACTATCGCCCTGCTACCAGTGTGCCGGACGATGAGTGGATCGATCTTGATGCCCTGCGTAGCCGCGGCAAACACGAATGCGATCAGGCGGCCATTTATGCGGAATTTGCCGGGATGGGCTTTGCCTATGGCCCGAGCTATCAGGTCACGCGGGAGCGCTATCGCTTTGCCGATGCGGCATTGAGCCATCTGTGTCTGCCGCCGGGCGAGTCTGGTACGGCGTATTACCTGCATCCGTCGCTGTTGGACGGGGCGCTGCGAACCTGTCTGGCCGTAGGGCTGGAGCCGGTGGCATACGCCACGCCGGTCGTGCCGTTTTCGCTGGGCGAGCTGGAATTCCGCCATCCGGCTGGCAGTGAGTGCTACGCCTATGTCACGCCAGCCCAATCGCAGGCGTCGGGCCAGCAAGCTGATAGCGCCATCCAAAAGCATGACATCACGCTGGTGGATACGGATGGCCGCGTGCTGGTGCGCCTGAAAGACTTTGCTGCCCGCCAGCTTGAGCGTGATACACCGTTGCTGACGTCACCGGCCGTGCCGTCACCGCAGGTGCAGTTCTATGCCTATACATGGCAGGCCACACCATTGCCGCAGGCGGCAACCGATGCTGCTCTTACCCCCGCACCGGCCGCGGTACAGGTGCTGGTGCTCAGTGACGACGACGCGCTGGCTGAGGCCTTGCGCGCCCGTTACGGTGACGCTGCCCGCGTGCTGGCGGTAACGCCTGCCGATGGCTTTATCCAGCACGATGCCCATCGATTCAGCGTGGATACCCAGTCTCAGGCCAGTATGCAGGCCCTGTGTGAGCAGTTGGCCGCCCGCCACCTCTGGCCAACCCATATCGTGCATGCCATTGGCGCACATACGCACTTTGATGAGATCTCGGGGGCGGATGCCGCTTCCCGGCTGCACCAGGTCTTGCAGTCGTTGCGCCACCTGTTTACGGCGCTGGAGACACAGCAACCCGGCCAGCCGCTGCGCTGCGTTAACGTCTATCGCACACACGATGAGCGCGTTGAGCCGCAGCAGGATGCGGCCAGCGGTTACGCCCGCTCATTGCTGACCATTAACCACCGCTTTGAGCTGTTCAGCCTGCGCAGTGATGCAGATAGCGCCGCCGCGCTGGCGGGTGAGATTATGCAAGAGTTTGTACAGCGCCCGGCCCCGCTGGCGGGACTGGAGCTGGCGTATCGCCAGGGGATGCGCTATGTGCGCACGCTGCATGAAATTACCCCGCCTCAGGCCGACGGCAATGGCCGCCAGCCGCAATTGAACTTCGTCCACCGCGGCCACTATGTGATAACCGGTGGGGCGGGCAAGCTGGGGCTGTTGATGGCGCACTATCTGGCCTCCCGCTATCAGGCTCGCCTCGTGCTGAGCGGCCGTTCGGCCAAGCCCGGTGAGGCGGTCATGCAGCAACTGGCTGCGATGCGTGAGCTGGGCGCTGAAGTCTGTTACGTTGCGGCCGATGTGGCGCAGGACGGGCAGGCGGACGCCTTGATTGCGCAGGCGAAAGCCGCGTTCGGTGCGATCGAGGGTGTGCTGCACTGCGCCGGTGTTGCCAGCGCCACCCCCATCACCGCGCTGACGGAAGCGGAGTTTCACGCGCTGATTGGCCCGAAGGTGGATGGCCTGGTGGCCCTTGACCATGCCACGGCGCAGGAGCCGCTTGCTGTCTTTATCAATTTCTCTTCCGTTTCGGCGGTGCTGGGGGATTTGGGCTCAGGGGTTTACGCCGCCGGTAATCGCTTTATGGATAGCCACGCGCTGTGGCGTAACCATCAGGTGCAACAAGGCCAGCGCAGCGGCCAGACGCTTTCTGTCAATTGGCCGCTGTGGGCCAATGGCCAGATGAACATTGAGCAACAGGATGCCAGCCTGTTCGAGTTTTCGGGGATGGCGGCCTTAAGTCAGGAAGACGGTATTATCGCTCTCGAACGCGCCCTGCTCGAACAGAGCCCGGCATTGCTGGTGGCAGTGGGCGAGCGCTCTAAAGTGGCCCGTGCGCTGCGCATTCAGGCCGATGAGCCGCGCCCGCCCGTGGTGGTGCGCCATCAGGCCGCCCCCACGTCGCCAGTGGCGCTTGCGCCGACGGATGAGGTGAGCCGCGCCTATCACCATTGCGAGCACGACCTCAAAGCGCGCATTGCCACTATCACCAAGCTGCCCGCCAGCGAGATAGCGGTGGAGGCCACGTTTGAGCAGTTGGGCATGGATTCCATCATGCTGATGGAGCTGCGTGCCGGGCTGGAAAAAGAGTATGAGGGGCTGGCGAAAACCGCACCGTTTGAATTTAACACCACGGCCAAACTGGCCGGGTATCTGTGTGAGCGTTATGGCGCGAAGCCTGCGGTGCAGGCGGCGTTAGCCGAGGCCACGGCGTCGCACGCCAGTGAGCCGGTGGCAGGCCCGCTCGCCAGTGCGCCCGCCGCACCTTCTCTTAAACGCACCACACCCGCCAGTGCCCTGAATGCCCGCATGATGCGTGCCCCGCGGGCATCCGTTGCGCCTGCGGCGGCCCAGGCAGAAAGCGACGCCGTGGCGATTATCGGCATGGCGGGCGAATTCCCCGGTGCAGAAAGTCTGACTCAGTTCTGGGCCGATCTTCAGGCGGGCAAAGAAAACCTGACGGCAATCCCGGATACGCGCTGGGTTATCTCGCCGGATGATAACGGTAACCCGCGCTATGTGAGTCGTGGCGGCTTTCTCAGTAACGTGGAGGTGTTTGATCCCGTGATGTTTCGCATGAGCCACGAGGAAGCCGGTCGCCTTGACCCGCAGGTGCGTGTGTTGCTGCGCAGCGCCTGGCATGCGCTGGAGGATGCCGGTTACACCCCGGCGGCGCTTAACGCGCAGCAGGTTGGTGTGTATGTCGGGGCGATGAATGAAGACTTCACCTGGGTGATGGCCGAAATTTATGCACGCACCGGCCGCTATCCGGGGGCAGGCTCTGTTGTCAGCGAACTGGCGAACCGTATTTCATTTCTAATGAACCTGCGTGGCCCCAGTTTCACCCTTGCCACTACGTGTGCGTCATCGCTGACGAGCGTGCATATTGCGCGCAAGGCTATCCTCGGTGGCGAGTGTGATATGGCGCTGGCTGGCGGGATTAATCTGAGCCTGCATCCGAGCAAGTATATGTTGCTTCAGCAGATGAACGTGCTCTCCTCAGACGGCAAGGAGTATACCTTCGATGAGCGCGCCCACGGCCTTATCCCGAGTGAGGGCAGCGGTATCGTGGTGCTCAAACGCCTGAGCCGGGCGCTGGCCGATGGCGACCACATCTACGGTGTGTTGCGCGGTTCCAGCATCGGTCATGCCGGTACGGGCGCGGGGCAATACCTGCCGAATCTGGCGGTAATGGAAGAGACGGCGGTGCGGGCCATCAATGAAGCGCGTATCGATGTCAATGAGCTGACCTACATCGAAAGCCACGGTGCGGCAACGGAACTGGGCGATCCGATTGAGCTCAAGGCGCTGTCCAATGCGCTGCGCCGTCAGACGCAGGCACAACAGTTCTGTGCGCTGGGTACTAAAGCCAACCTTGGCCATATGGAAGCGGCATCGGGCATCTGTTCGTTGATTAAAGTGTTGCTGAGTATGCAGCACGGGCGGTTATCGCCGTGCGTCAACCTGCATCGCATCAACAGCTCGTTTGAACATGAAACATCCGCTTTTGTGTTCCCGCGTGAGGCGCAGGAATGGCAGACCAACGCCAGAGGTTCTCGTCTGGCCGGGATTAACGCCTACGGCATGGGGGGCTCGACCGCTTTTGTGGTGGTGGAGTCGCCGCAAGCGCACGAGAGGCCGCCTGTACACCACGCTGACACACAGGGCGAGAGTGTGCCGAACACCCCGCAGATAGTGGTGTTATCTGCCCACCATACCGACCGGCTGGTCGAGTATGCGACCTTGTTGCGTGATGCCGTTCAGCAGCAAGGCCGTGTCTGGCCGCTTGCCGACCTTGCCTACACCAGCCAGATTGGGCGCGTCACGCTGGATCAGCGTCTGGCCATCGTCGCGTTGAGCCATGATGATCTCGTGGCGAAACTGAGCGGTTTTATCGCTCAGCCGGACGCTGACCACCGCGCACAGGCGACATACAGCGGCAATGTGCGTGACAGCAAAGAGGTGCCGCAGCTTATCGCCGGTCAGGCCGGGCAGCGTTTTATTCAGGCGCTGGTGCAGACCGGGCAGCTTGCCAATGTTGCCACGCTGTGGAGCCGCGGCTGCCACATCGACTGGAGCCTGTTACATCAGGGGATGGCGCGCCGTCGTGTGCCGTTGCCCGGCTACCCGTTTGCCAAACACCCTTGCTCTCTCTCTGCGGCGCTGCGCCTTGAGGCTCCGCTGTCGCAACACCCGCCCGCCGTGCCGGATGCCCCGGCGGTGAGCGCGCCGTTAAGCGAGCCGCAGGCATGGTTTGCCTGCACGCTGCCTGCGGCCACGACCGCGGCACATCAGGATGTGTCATCACAACAGGCATTCTGGGCAGATTACCTGCATAGCAAGACCGGCAAAGAGGAGGTTGGCTCACAGGTAGTCTCCGCCTTGCTGGGGGGGACGGTCACAGCAGAGCGTGATGAGTCGCAACCGTTCAGCCAGCATGTGGATGCACTTATCGATAGCGAAACGACGGCGGCGTTGCAAGCCTGCACGCAGCGTCAGGCGGTTGCGCTGGAGACGCTGATAGCCGCTGGCTGGGCACTGCTCACCAACCGCCATGCACGGGTTAAACAGGCGCAGTTTGGCGTGTTCCGGCCCGCGCAGGGCGATGACGTCGAAGCGCTTCCCGTTCGCCTTGCGGTGGTGGGGCGCTATAAAACCGCCGCCTGGCTTAAAACCATTGAACATCAGTTGCTCGGCAGTCTGGAACACGCCGGAGCCTCGCTTGAGCAGATAGCGCTCTGGGCGGGGGATGCCACGCTGTTTGACAGTGCGTTGATGCTGCTGAACGAACCGGCCGATGCGGCCCCGGCGGCCTCGGTGCTGTTTGCCCGCCATCCTCACTTGCGTCTGGTACTGGTGGCGCTCGTCGGGGAGCACAGCGTGCAGGTGCACCTGATGAGCCGTGACGTGGCGGCTGAGGCCGCGACGCTACAGCAACGGCTGGAACAGTTCGTACTGCTGCTGGAGGGCATCGCCCGTCACCCGGATAAAAATCCGGCAGCGCTGCCGATGCGCAGCAAAGGGGAAGGGCGTAAAGCCTTTTTGAAAACACTTGAAGAACGTCATCAGCAAGATAGAACACCATGAAAATATTGATAACCGGAGCAAACGGATTTGTCGGGCTCAACGTGGTCAACGCGCTGGTCGCTGCTAACCATCAGGTCACTGCCTATGTGCGTGCCAGCGCCAATGTGAGCTTTCTGGAGCCGTTGGGCGTCACGCTGGTGCGCGGCGAACTGCATGACGGCCCGCGCCTGCGTGCGGCGATGGATGGGCATGAGGGCGTGATTCATACCGCAGGCAATACCAGCAGCAAGGCGCGTGACTGGCCCAAACTGGCGGCGGTCAATATTGACGGGACGCGTGCGGTGATTGATACCGCACTGGCATGTGGGGTGTCGCGGCTGGTGTACACCAGCACCAGTTCGACGATAGGCGCACATAACGACCCGACCGCCGAGGCAACGGAAGCGACGGCGCTGAGTGGATTTCGCGCCCAAAATCCCTATGCCAAAAGCAAATTGCAGGCCGAAGAACTGGTGTACCGCGCCTGCGATCGCGGCTTGTCCGCGCTCATTCTCAACCCGGCCGAAGTGCTGGGCGCTTACGACTATTCCATGCAATGGGGGCGAATGGTGCTGGCGGTGGCCTATAACCAGTTGCCCTTCCTGCCCCCAGGCGGGGCCAGCTTTTGTGGGGCGCGCGCCGTGGGTGAGGCACACGTCAATGCCTTGACCAAAGGCAACGCCGGTGAGCGCTATCTGATTGCCGGAGCCAATACCCGCTATAGCGAGCTTATCCGCGCCATTGAAGCGGTGGTGCCCTGCCAGGCCGAGCGGCCTCAAGGCCATTATTCCGCGCTCTATTTGAAAACGTGGCTTCAGGAAAAGTTGCCGTGGCTGCTGCGCGGTGAGCCGGTGCTGGATGCCTATCGGCTGCGTGTATTCGGTGGGGTTTATTACTTTAGCAGCGCCAAGGCAGAGCGTGAGCTCGGCTATCAGCCCTGTTCTTTAAGCCAAATGGTGGATGAATGCGTGTCCTGGTATCGGGCCAACGGGTTTATCGCGCCTTCGCAAACGGCATCTTAGCCAATGAAATCTTAGCAAACGGAATCACTCTCTTTGTGAGAAGAGATAACCAAGGAGGTTTTTATAATGGATTTTCATGATCTTGTTGAACTTGAGCGTAAACCTTTCAAAGAGCGTGTGAAATTACGCTACGGCACCTACCTCAAAGAGCTGGAAAAAGGCTTTATGTTCAGCCGTCAGGGCTCCGGGCCGGTCGATGCGCGTATGCAATACAAAGACTTGCACAGTGATGACTTCAGAAATGTGCTGGTGTTTGGCTCGAACAGCTACCTTGGCCTGGCTAACCATCCGTATGTGAAAAGCAAGGTGGTGGAAGCGGTTGAGAAATACGGCATTGGCACCGGCGGTTCACCGGCGTTTTCCGGCTATACCAAACAGCATCGTGACCTTGAGTTACGTCTGGCGGCGTTGGCCGGCCATGAAGATGCGGTACTGCTGCCGAGCGGATACATGGCAAACCTGTGCTGGGTCAATGGGTTGATGAACCGTAACGACATCATCATCTATGACCAGAACAGCCATGCCAGCGTGATAAACGCGGTCAAAATGACCAATGTGCCGTTCTTTACCTTTGACCCGGAGCGCCTGGATGAGTTTGAGGCGATGCTGCCAAAAATTCGCGCCCGCTCCAAACCGAATGCCCAGATTTTCTCGACCGTGGAAGGGGTACGCTCGACCGACGGCTCGATTATCGATCTGAAACGCTACATTGAGATTTGCCGCGCGCACGACATCATCACCATTCTTGATGACGCCCACGGATTAGGCACGCTCGGGCGCACCGGCAAGGGGACGCTGGAGCATTTGGATCTGTTAGGCCAGGTGGATTTGCGCATGTCTACCTGTAGCAAATCGCTGGGGGCGCAGGGCGCATTTATCTCCGGCAGCCGCGAGCATATCTTTATGCTGCGCAATTTCTCCTACCCTTATCTGTTCACCTCCGGGCTGGCACAACCGACGATTGCGGCGATTTCTGCCGCGCTTGATGTGATGGAGCGTGAACCGGAGCGCATCGCCCGCCTGCACGACAACGTGCGTTACATGCAAGACCAGCTGGAAGCCAAAGGCTTCAACATTCTGCGCGGCGAGTCGGGAATTATTCCTGTCTTCTTCGGGAAACTCTCTATCGTCGGCAACATCAATCGCCGCCTGTTCGAACGCGGTGTTTTCGCCAACATCATGGAATACCCGATGGTTCCGCCGGATAAAGAACGCCTGCGCCTGTCAGTGATGTCTTCCCATACCCGTGAGGAGATAGACAACGTGGTTGAGATTATCGCCGAGGTGGCACGCGAGTTTGACGCACTCTAATGGATGAGAGGAAGGAGAGAAAACATGGACACTCAGAAAGAGATTCTTACGGTGGTTCTTGATGTGATTAATGGCATCAAAAACACGGGCTTTACCCCGGAAATTGTTGATCTGGAAGCATTCCTTGGCGGCGAACTGGGGGTGGATTCGGTGGAGATGCTTGAGTCCTGGTACGAAATTGAAAAGCGACTCAACATCAAGGTCAACGACGGTGACAAGCGCGGTATTTACACCCTTGGCGACCTGGTCGGCACCATTGAGGCCCATTTGCCGGAAGACGCGCTCAAATCCTGACATCACGCGTTGAAGGGTAAACACGCAACGTTACGTGACAATTCTAGGGAACAGAAACAGGAGCGCTATGTCTTCTTCAATTTGGGTATTTCCTGGGCAGGGATCGCAGCAGAAAGGGATGGGCAAAGCGCTGTTTGAGCGCTTTCCTGCGCAGGTGCGTCAGGCTGATGAGGTGCTGGGTTTTTCGATAACCGAGCTGTGCCTCAACGACCCTCAGGGGGTACTGGGTGAAACGGAATTCACCCAGCCGGCGTTGTTTGTGGTCAGCGCGCTTGGCGTGCTTGCCAGGCGGCAAGACGGCGAGCCGCAACCGGATTGCTATGCCGGTCATAGCCTGGGTGAGTTCGCCGCGCTGTTTGCCGCCGGGGCGTTTGACTTTGCCACCGGCGTTGCGCTGGTGAGAGAGCGCGGTTTGCTGATGGCCAAAGCACCGCGTGGTGCGATGGCTGCCGTGCTGGGCATGGATTTGGATCGGGTGACGGCGCTGTTGGCCTCGTCCCCGTTTAGCGGCATTGATATCGCTAACATCAACAGTGCACAGCAAATTGTGATTTCCGGCCTGTATGACGACATCGTGGCCTGTGAGTCGCTGTTTACCGCCGCCGGGGCGCGCTATATCCGGCTGAATGTCAGTGCGGCGTTTCACTCACGCTACATGCGCGATATCGAAGCGCAGTTTGCCGCGTTTGCCCGGCGTTTTACCTTTAACCCGCTCAAGGCGCGGGTGATTGCCAACTACACCGCACTCGATTACCCCACAACGGATTACCTTGACCTGCTGACGCGCCAGATAAGCCACCCGGTGCGCTGGTACGAAAGCCTCTCGCGCCTGCTGGCGGCCGGTGAGGTGGAGCAACACGAAATCGGGCCAGGCCAGGTGCTCACCGGCTTGCTGGCGAAAATCAAGGCGCAACCGATGACGCTGACCACTGACCCGGCTCCGGCCGCGGTGCCGGAAAGCGTCAGTCCTCCACGCGCCGTGCCAGCGGGCAACCCGAAGGTGGTGCTGATGTTTGGCGGGCAGGGCTCGCAATATTACGGCATGGGCCAGGAGCTGTATCGCTGCAACAGCGCCTTTCGCCGCCAAATGGACATCTGTGATGCGCTGGGCCGACAGCATATTGGTTATAGCCTGCTGGCGGTGCTGCATGACGAGGCGCATCGTCCGTTGCCGCTCTCTGATGTGGCGCTGTCGAATGTGGCGTTACTGAGCATTGGCGTGAGCCTGACCCACATGTTAAAGGCCGAAGGTATTGAACCGGATGCGGTGCTCGGCTACAGCCTGGGCGAGTGCATTGCGGCGGCGGTGGCCGGGGTGCTGACGCTTGATGACGCCATGAAACTGGTGGTGTCGCAGGCGCACATGCTGGGCGAGAGAACCGCAGGCGGCGGCATGATGAGTGTGCTGGCTCCGGTGGCGCACTTTCAGGCCAATGCCGCGCTGTATCAGGGAACCGAGCTTGCCAGCATAAACTTTCCCAATAACTTTGTGGTCAGCGGCACGCGCGCAAGCCTGTCGACGCTGAAACAGCGCCTGACGCAGCACGAGATTATCTCAATGCTGTTGCCCGTTGAGCAGCCGTTCCACTCCTCGGGGATTGCCCCCATCGAGCAGGATTTTCGCGCGCTGGTGGACACCTTGCCCAAACACGCCCCGAACATGACGGTCTACTCCTCGCTGTTAGGCCGTGAAGTGGCGCGGTGGGATAGCGAGTATTTCTGGCGGGTTTTGCGCGAACCGGTTGATTTTTATGGCCTGATGCAGGCACTGAGTGAGAAGAATCAGGCGTTTTTTGTCGATCTCAGCCCTACCGGCACGCTGTCTACCTTTATCAAATACGGTTTTGCCGCGCATTTTCAGCACGGCGCAATCATCAATCAATTCGGCAGGAACGCCGAAAGCCTATCCCGCTTGCTGAGTGTTTTAAAACAACATGTCGGCCAGGTGGTGACAGAGGGAGCGTAACTATGGCTACGGTGCAGGAAAATAAGCCCTTGTCGCCTCGGGATGCGGCAGTGGCATATTGGCAGCAGTATCTGCGCGCCGCGCAACCAACGGCAAGCGCCAGTCTGCTGTATGCCGATGAGCGTGACGCGCATCAGGTTGACAGCGCGTATATCTCGCCCGAAAGCGGGGTGCTGACTGGCGATATCGACGGCGCATTAAGCGCGCAGTTGCGGGCGCTGGCACAGCGTGAATCCACCTCGCTTGCGGTGCTGATAACCGCGGCATGGGGCCTGCTGTTGAGTAAGTACAGCGGTGAGAATGAGGTGTTGTTTGGCAAGCATTTCGCCGACCGTGACGCGGGTGACGGCGATGTGAGTGCAGGTTATGCACTGCCGCTGCGCCTGTCGCTTGAGGCAACGCGCACCTTACGCGATTGGTTTGGCGACATTGGCGCGGTGTTTGAACAGCATCAGCGCCATGCGGCATGGCTGGCGCAGGACGTCTCGTCATCCACCGGCCACTCGCGGTTTGACTCCCTGGTCAGCGTGGCGGGTGAGCACCGCGCGCCAGCGGTGACGGCCCGCCAGGACGTCGCGCTGCATCTCATCGTACAGAGCGGCGAGCGCGTGTCACTCACACTGCACTATCGCACCGGCGAGGTGCGCGACGCCGATGCACACAATATTCTCAATCGTTTGCAGCAGTTGCTGTCTGGTTTTGTGCAAGGCGCTGAGCGCACGCTGGGCGAGCAGTCACTGCTTAACCGTGCTGAAATCGAGCGCGTTATTTATGCGTGGAATGCCACCGGGCTTGATGTGGCGCTGGATCGCTCGCTCTATGACCTGTTTGCCGAGCAGGTAGCGCTAAGAAACACGGCCACCGCGCTGGTGGCGGACGATGAGCGCCTGAGCTATCGCCAGCTTGCCGAACGCGCAGAGCGCATTGCCGCCGGGCTGCGCCGGGCAGGCGTCCGGCAAGGCGATCGCCTTGTGCTGAGTATGGATAAAACGCCGGAACTGATTGCCGCGATGCTCGGTATCCTGCGTTTAGGCGCGGCCTATGTGCCCGTCGGCCTGGATGCGCCGCCGCAGCGCCGTGCGTTTATCATCAGCGATGCCAGCGTGCGCTGGACGCTGACCCGCCGGGCCTGTCAATCGGGCTTTGGCGAGGATGAACCCAGCACCTTGCTGTTTGTGGACGATTATCTGGCGCAAACCGATGACGGCTGGCGTGATGAGGCTCCCTTTGCCGCAGTGGATTCGCACGCCATTGCCTACGTCATTTATACCTCTGGCACCACCGGTACGCCCAAGGGTGTGGAAGTCGCGCACCGCAGCTTGATCAATTTCTGCGCCTGGTGTGAGCACATCGGTATTTTCAGCGCCGGGCAACCGATAACCCAGTTCGCGCCTTATACCTTTGATGCCTCGGCGGGTGAGATTTTCGGTACGCTGACGCGCGGCTGTGAACTGCATTTGTTATCCCATGCGTTGATTCAAAACCCGCCTGCGCTGATGGACTACATGCGCGCAAACGACATTCGTTTCTCGGCATTTCCGCCGCCGTATCTTGCGCACCTGGAGCCTGCGCGCGTGCCGCAAGGCATGACGCTTCTCACCGCAGGCTCTGCGCCAACCGCGGGGCTGATTGAGCGCTGGAGCGAGCATTGCCGCTACATCAACGGCTACGGCCCGACCGAAACCACCATTATGTCGTCGGCCTGGATGCGCGGTTTTGAGAACACCCAGGATACCCGCCTGAGTATCGGACGGCCGATTGCCAACACCCGCATGTACGTTGTCGATAACCTCGGCGCGCTGTGCCCGCCGGGCATGGCCGGTGAAATCTGGATAGGCGGAGAAGGCGTGGCGGTGGGGTACATGAATCGCCCGGCGCTGACGGCTCAGCAGTTTATCGCCGACCCGTGGGTGGCCGGTGGCCGGGTGTATCGTACCGGTGATATCGGGCGCTGGTTTGATGATGGCCGCATTGAGTTCCTTGGCCGTCGCGATCACCAGATAAAACTGAGCGGCTACCGTATTGAACTGGGTGAAATCGAATCGCGCATCCTGGCACTGGAGCACATCAGCGAGGCCACGGTTATCGGTATCACACCCGATGACGGTGAAGCGCGGCTGGTGGCCTATGTGGTGGCTGACGAGGCGGTGGATAATGCGGCGATTGCGCAGTGGCGCGAGGTATTAGCCACGCAACTGCCCGGTTACATGATCCCGGCGGCGTTTGTGATGATGACGTCTTTGCCGCTGACCGCCAATGGCAAAATCGACCGCACGGCCCTGCCGTTACCAGACAGCCATGCTTACGTGCAGCGTGATTTCACCGCGCCCCATGCCGGTGTGGAAACGACGCTGGCGCAACTGTGGCAGGCCATTCTGGGCGTGCATCAGGTCGGGCGGCAGGACAATTTCTTTGAGCTGGGCGGCCACTCCCTGCTGGCGATGCAACTGCAAGCGATGCTGCGTGAGCAGGCGCTCTACACCGACGTACCGACCATTTTCGCCCATCCCGTGCTGGCGGATTTAGCCGCACAACTGCGTGATGAGGAAGCGGCGTCGCAGGTGTTTGAGGTGCCCGCTAACCGGCTGACGCCAGAGATGACCTCGCTTCATCCGAAGTTATTCCCGCTGGTGTCGCTGTCACAGCAACAGATAGACCAGATAGTGGCGCATATCCCCGGTGGTGTCGCCAATATTCAGGATATCTATGCGCTGGCCCCGCTTCAGGAAGGCATTCTGTTTCACCATCTGTTTGATGACGGCCACGACCCTTATCTTCAGCATGGTCATCTGTCATTTGCACACCGGCCGATGCTTGACAGATACCTTGAGGCACTTCAGTGCGTGATAGCACGCCATGATATTTTGCGCACCGCGTTTATCTGGCAGGGGGTTGAAACGCCGGTACAGGTGGTACTGCGCGAGGCGCGCCTGCACGTCACGGAGCTTAACGTTGCCGCAAGTAACGTTCCGGTGGCAGAGCAGATAACCGCGTACTGTGAAGCGCAGGGCAAACGCATTGACCTCACCCGGCCTCCGTTGCTGCATATGGTGGTGGCCTATGATGAAGGGCAGGCGCGCTGGCATGCCGTGATGGCTATCCACCACCTGGTCGATGACATTGCCTCACTCCAGATTTTGCTTGCTGACATTCAGGCATTCCTGACAGGGCAGGGGGAGAGCCTGCCTGCACCGGTGCCGTTTCGTCAGCATGTGGCGCGCCTGCAGCACGACCGTGATACTCAACAGCCACTGGCCTTTTTCAGTGAGATGCTGGCTGATGTCACCGAACCGTCGGTGCCGTTTAACCTTAAAAGCGGCCATGTTAACGGCCAGCGTGTCCGCGAAACCCGCCGCGCGCTTGACCCAACACTCGCGCACCGGCTGCGCGCCCAGGCCCGCCGCCTTGGCGTTGGCGTCAGTAGCCTGTGCCATGTGAGCTTTGCGCGCGTGCTGGGCGCGGCCTGCGGCAGCGATACCGTGGTGTTCGGTACGGTATTGTCAGGACGTATGCACGGTGCCGACAGCGACAAAATCATGGGCCCGTGCATCAATACGCTGCCGCTGCGTGTCGATGTGGGTGACCGGGATGTTACCGAGGCGGTACGCCAGACGCATCAGCGCCTGGCTGAGCTGATAAAACATGAACAGGCCACCTTGTCGCTGGCGCAGCAGGGCAGTGGCATTGTGGCACCGACACCGCTGTTCAGCGCGGTGTTTAATTATCGGCGTAACCGCCCGACAGATATCGATGTGGTTGGCCGCATCGAATTTGATGGCCTGGCCTGGCACGGCTTTGAGGAGCAAACCAACTACCCGATTTCCGTCTCTGTTGATGATGCCGACGCGGGGCTGGATATCGGCGTTCAGGTGATTGACTCGCTCAGTGGTGAACGTCTGTGGGGCTATCTCCAGCAAAGCCTGCTAAGCCTGACGCAGGCACTGGAGTCAGCGGCCGGGACGTCGGCCTCGACCCCGGTTTCTGCCCTTACGGTGCTGACGCCACAAGAGCAGGAACAGGTGCTGAACACCTGGAATGCGACGGCGCAGGCGTTCCCGGACTCGACGCCTATCCATCAGCTTTTCGAGCAGCAGGCGGCGCAACGCCCGCAGGCCCTGGCGCTGCAAATGGGGCACACCCGTCTTTGCTATCGCGAGCTTAACCAGCGAGCCAACCGTCTGGCGCACTATTTGATTGCGCTCGGCGTACAGCCGGATACCCGTGTCGCCGTGTGTACCGGGCGCACGGAAATGATGCTGATTGCGCTGCTGGCCACCCTTAAAGCCGGTGGCGCTTATGTGCCGCTTGACCCGGAATACCCCGCAACGCGGCTGGCCTATATCGTTGAGAATGCCAGCCCCAAAGTGCTGCTGGTTGACCGGCGCGGGCGCGAGGTGTTTGCCGGGCCTCACGGTGAGGTCACGGTGGTTGACCTGGCCGGGCAGGAAGCGAACTGGGCGGCGTTGCCGGACAGTAACCCGTCGGTCAGAGCCCTCAACGTCAACCATCTGGCGTATGTGATTTATACCTCGGGGTCTACCGGTAAACCGAAAGGCGTGATGGTCGAGCATCGTCAGGTGGTCAACTTCCTTACCGGGATGCAGGCCCTGTTCCAGCTTGATGCCGAGGATTGCTTACTCTCTGTCACCAGCATCTCGTTTGATATTGCCGGGCTGGAGCTGTATTTGCCGCTGATGACCGGGGCGTCCATTGTGCTGGCCAGCCGCACACAGGCGATGGATCCTCACGCACTGCTAAAACTGCTGCAAACCCGCGACATCACCATTATGCAGGCAACACCCACCACCTGGCGCTTGCTGGTGGATACCGACCCGACGCCGCATCCGCAGTTAAAAATTCTGTGCGGCGGCGAAGCCCTGCCGAGTGATTTGGCCACGCGTCTGTATGGCTTTGGCGCGTCGCTGTGGAACCTCTACGGGCCGACGGAAACCACGGTGTGGTCAACCTGCAATCGCGTCAAGGCAGAGGACATCACGCAATATAACCAGTCGATTGGCCGCCCGATTGCCAACACCCAAATCTATGTGCTGGACAAGCACGGCAAACCGGTGCCGCTCGGTGCTATTGGCGAGCTGTATATCGGCGGGGATGGCGTAGCGCGAGGGTATCACCAGCGCCCGGAACTGACTGCCGAGCGTTTTATTCCCGATCCGTTCTCGACGGATCCGGCAGCACGTCTCTACCGCACCGGTGATTTCGCGCAATTTATGGATGATGGCCGCGTGGTGTTCCTGGGCCGTACCGATCACCAGTTGAAATTGCGTGGTCACCGCATCGAGCTTGGGGAAATCGAGGCGCGGCTGTTAAGCCATCCTTCGGTGCGTGAAGCGGTGGTGGTCGCCCGGGAAGACAGGGGCGGGGAGCCGCGTCTGGTGGCTTATGTGGTGCCCGGTGCGGGCGATGCGCCGGCAAAAGCGGCGGTCAGTGGCCATGAGCAACTCGATTTCAGCCTGTTCTTTTTCGGTGCCAATCGTGATGCTCTCCAGGGCTATCAGCACTGTGCCGACGTGACCGAGTTCGGTGATAAACATGGCTTTACCGCCGTATGGACGCCGGAGCGCCATTTCCACAGCGTGGGCGGCCTGTTTGCCAATCCGGCGCTGTTAAGTGCTTCGCTGGCGGTCAGAACGCGCCATATTCACCTGCGCGCGGGCAGCGTGGTACTGCCATTGCACGATCCGCTGTGCGTGGCGGAGGACTGGGCGATAGTCGATAACCTGTCGAATGGCCGTATTGGCGTCGGTATCGCCTCTGGCTGGAACCAGCGGGATTTTGCGCTGGCAGCCCAGCACTACGACACCCGTCGGGAGGTGATGCACCACGGCATTGAGGAACTGAAAACGCTGTGGCAAGGCGGCAGCGTGTTACGCCGCGATCATCATGGCAAGGACATCGCCGTGCAGATCTACCCGACACCGGTGCAAAAGACACTGCCGATTTGGATAACCGCCGCCGGTGCGCCAGAAACCTTTGAGTATGCCGGGCGCAGCGGGGCGCATGTGCTGACTCACCTGCTCACGCAGAATATCGAGAAGCTGGCGGGCAATATTGAGATCTACCGTGCTGCCCGTGAGCAAGCCGGGTTTGACCCCCACACCGGTATCGTCTCGGTGATGATCCACACCTATCTGGGCGAGAGCCAGGATGTGGTATTGCAGCAGGCGAAAGGGCCGCTGCTGGATTATCTCGAAGGGCACTTGAGTTTGCTGTCGGGCTGGCTCAAAGAGCAGAACGTTGACCTTGATACCCTGCCCGATGCCGATAAGCGCAGCATGCTGGAATTCGCGTTCAGGCGTTATACCCGTGAGCTGTCCTTTATTGGCACACCGGAGTCTGCGCTCCCGGTGGCGGAAAAACTTCAGGAGGCGGGCGTCAATGACGTGGCGTGCCTGATTGACTGGATTGCACCAGAGCAGGCGACCGCCGCGCTCGGGCATATTGCCACGCTCAAAAACAGGGTGCAGAGCCTGTTTAGCCGTAAGGCGCTGCGCAGGCACCTTCAGGATGCGCTGCCCGATTACATGATGCCGGCTGCCTTTGTCACCCTCAAGGCACTCCCGCTGACCCCCAACGGCAAGATAGACCGTAACGCCCTGGTGGTGCCGGATGAGATGTCCTTCACCCGCCGAGCCTATGTGCCGCCGCAAGGGGAGATGGAAATGACGATGGCGTCTATCTGGCAAGCATTGCTGGGGGTCGAGCGCGTGGGGCGTCAGGATCACTTTTTTGAACTTGGCGGCTATTCGCTGCTCGCCGTGCGCCTGATAGAGCAACTGCGCCGAAGAGGGCTCAGTATTGAGATACGCACACTGTTTGACACGCCTGTTTTGGCAGACCTTGCGGCCAGAACCATCGAACTTGCGGAGACCCGACTGTGACGCCGCTATTTCTACCACCTTGGCCTGACGGCCCTGCGCGTTTTGCCACCTGGCATAACGTCAACCCACATCGAACACAGGTTATTATCACGGAGGATAAAGAATGAGCGATTTCGAACAACTACTGACCACACTGGAAGATGCCAAAATCTCCATATCGCTGGATAACGACGATTTGGTGATTACCTCAGCCAAAGGTTCGCTGACCAGCGAGATAAAAAGTGCGTTACGTGAGCACAAAGCCACCATGGTCAACGCACTGCGTAATGGCAAACGCCTGTCCAACGCCTTTGAAGTGGTGGTGCCAGCGAACAAGATTACGCCACATACCACGGTAATTACCCCCGATTTACTGCCGCTTATCGACTTTAGCCAGCAAGATATCGACAGCGTCGTCGAGCGCGTTGCAGGCGGGGTGAGCAATATTCAGGATATCTACTCGCTGGCCCCGCTTCAGGAAGGGATCCTGTTCCACCATATGCTGGCCGACAACGGCGACCCGTACCTGCAAACCGGGCAGATGACGTTTGATAGCCGCGAAAAGGTGGATGACTACCTTGCCGCGGTGCAAAAGGTGATTGACCGCCATGACATCATGCGCACCGGTTTTTACTGGGAAGGGGTATCTACCCCGTGCCAGGTGGTGCAGCGTCAGGCGACACTGCATGTGCTGGAGGTGGAGCTGGACCCGGCTGATGGCCCGGTTGCCAAACAGCTGGCCGATCGCTTTGACCCGTCGCATTACCGCATCGATCTGGCTAAACCGCCGTTACTGCACGCGTTTGTTGCCTATGACAAGAGTAGCGGCCGCTGGGAGATGTTCCGTGTGCTGCATCACCTGATTGACGATATTACCTCGGTGCTGATTCTTTCCGCCGAGATCCACACCTTCCTGGCCGGGCGGGGTCATCTGCTACCCGATGCGCAGCCGTTCCGCCGTCTGATTGCGCAGGTGCGCCTTGGCAAGAGCCCGCAAGAGCATGAGCGCTATTTCCGCTCGACGCTGGGCGATATCGATGAGCCGACCGCACCGTATGGCCTGGTCAATATGCTCGATGACTTTGAGATAGTCGAAGTGACGCGCAAACTGCCTCAGCGCTTGAACGATGCCCTGCGCGCCCATGCGCGCCGTCTCGGCGTCAGTCTTGGCAGCCTCTGCCATCTGGCCTGGGGGCAGGTACTGGCCTGCATCAGTGGCCAGGACTCGGTGGTGTTCGGGACGATTCTGTTTGGCCGTATGCATGCCGGTGACGGTGCCGACCAAATCATGGGGCCGTTTATCAACACATTGCCACTGCGTCTGGATATGTCTGGTGCCACCGTTGAGGAGAGTGTACGCAATACTCACAAACGTCTGGCAGAGCTGCTCAGCCATGAACATGCCTCGTTGGCGCTGGCGCTGCGTTGCAGCGGCATCAGCGGCTCGACACCGCTGTTCAACACGCTGTTTAACTATCGCCATAACCGTGAGTCGGAAAGTGCATCGCTCGATTTTGTAGTGCCGGAAGCTGACCAGTGGGATGGCTTTGAAGAGCGCACCACCTACCCTATCACGCTGTCGGTGGATGATTACGGCAGCGCGCTGGGCCTGAATATTCAGGTGGTGGACTCGCTCGACCCGGAACGGCTGTTCGCTTACACGCAACAGGCGCTTGAAAACATCGCAACGGCACTGGATAACGCGCCGAATACGCCGATGCAGCAAATTGCGATTCTGCCTGATGCCGAGCGCCAGCTCGTGTTAACCGAATGGAATAACACCGACACGCTGTACCCGGCGGTGGCCTATACCCACCAGATGTTCGAAGAGCAGGTCAAACGCACGCCGTCGGCCATCGCACTGCGTTTTGGCGACCGTGAACTGAGCTATGCCGGGCTGGATGCCCTGTCAAACCAGCTGGCGCACTATTTGCACCAGCAGGGCGTGAAACCAGACGATCGCGTGGCTATCTGTCTGGATCGCAGCATTGAGATGGTCGTGGGTCTGATGGGCATCATCAAAGCTGGCGGCGCGTATGTCCCGCTCGACCCGGATTACCCGCAGGAGCGTCTGTCCTACATTCTACAGGACTCGGCACCGAAGCTGCTGTTGCTTGACAAACGCGGACGCGATGTCACCGCTGAGCTCGACACCGCCGGTATCGTTACGCTGGATCTGGATGTGGCGTCACTGGCTGGATCGTCGCTACCGACAGAATCGCTGTCACCTGCTGAACTGGGCCTGACATCACGCAATCTCGCCTACGTTATCTACACCTCCGGCTCGACCGGCAAACCCAAAGGGGTGGAGAACGAACACCGCGGTCTGATTAACCGCTTGCTGTGGATGCAGGACGCCTATCAGCTCGACAGCAGCGACGCCGTATTGCAAAAAACCACCTTCAGCTTTGACGTGTCGGTATGGGAGTTCTTCTGGCCGCTTTCCGTTGGTGCAACGCTGGTAGTGGCTCCTCCCGGCGCGCATAAAGACACCCAGGCGCTCGCTGAGGTGATTCAGGCCAACAACATCACCACCCTGCATTTTGTCCCCTCGATGCTGAACCTGTTTTTGGCCAACGACAGCGTGGCGGCCTGCCGTTCGCTGCGCCGCATTGTGTGCAGCGGCGAGGCGCTCAGTTCCGCCAGTGTTGCACGCAGCCACGCGCTGTTGCCGAATGCGGCGGTACACAACCTGTATGGGCCGACCGAAGCGGCCATCGACGTGACGGCCTGGACCTGCCCGAAAGATTTGCCGGAAACCGCCACCGTACCGATTGGCCGCCCTATCGCCAACCTGCGTATCTACTTGCTCGACTCGCACCTGCGTCCGGTGCCGCGTGGTGTGGTGGGTGAGCTGTATATCGGTGGCGTCGGCGTGGCGCGCGGGTATCTCAACCGCCCCGAGCTGACGGCGGAACGCTTTGTCCACGACCCGTTTGCTGCCGATGCCAGCGCCCGCATGTACCGCACCGGTGATGTGGCGCGCTATTTGCCGAATGGCGATATCGAGTACCTCGGGCGTAACGATAATCAGGTCAAAATTCGCGGGTTCCGTATCGAGCTGGGTGAAATCGATGCGGAATTACTCAAACAGCCGTCGATTGGTGATGCGGTGGTGGTCGCGCGTGAAGATGCCCAGGGGGATTTGCGTCTGGTGGCCTATGTGGTGCTCAGTGCCGAGGGGCAAGCGCAGGGCCAGACACTCTCTGATCTTATCGGGCTGTGGCGCAGTAGCCTGGCGGCGCAGTTGCCGGAATACATGGTGCCTGCGGCCTTCGTCAAACTCGATGCGCTGCCGCTGACCGCCAATGGCAAGCTCGATCGCAAAGCGCTGCCGCAGCCGGATGACTCGTCGTTCTCTCGTCGTGCCTATGAAGCGCCGCAGGGTGATGTCGAAATCGCCATGGCGGAGCTGTGGCAGGAACTGCTGGGCGTTGAGCGTATCGGGCGTCACGACAACTTCTTCGAACTGGGGGGCATTCGCTGCTGGCGGTGCAACTGATGGAACACCTGCGCCAGCGCGATTTGAGCACCGAGATCCGCGCACTGTTCGATAGCCCGACATTGGCGGAACTGTCCGCTCGTACCATTGAACTCGACGAGATGAGATTATGACTGATTTTGATGACCTGTTGCAGACACTGGATGAGGGCAACATCGCTTTGTCACTTGAGGGTGAATCCTTGGTCATCAAGGCCGCGAAGGGGTCACTGACCCCGGATATCAAGGCGGCGTTGCGAGCGCATAAATCAGCGCTCGTTGACGCCCTGCGTCAGGGGCGGAGGCTCTCCCCAACAGGCGGGGAGGGCCGGGCTGGCGAACCGGTAAATCGGATAACGCCGCAGACCACCCACCTGACGCCAGAGATGCTGCCATTGATTGATCTCACACCGGCCGAGATTGCGCATATTGTCGAAAGCGTGCCGGGTGGTGTTGCCAATGTGCAGGATATCTACGCCCTGACACCCTTGCAGGAAGGGATCCTGTTTTTGCATCAACTGAGCGAAAAAGGGGACCCATATCTCCAGTTTGCCCGCATTTCGCTGGCGAACCGTGAGGTGATGACACGCTATGTTGAGGCGGTACAGCACACCGTTGACCGGCACGATATTCTGCGCACCGCCTTTTTCTCCCGCGGGTTGTCGCGTGCCGCGCAGGTGGTGCTGCGTCATGCGCCGGTGCAGGTGACGGAAATAACACTGGATCCGGCCAACGGCCCGGTGATGGCGCAACTGGTAGAGCGCTATCACCCCGCGCACTACCGCATTGACCTGACGCAGGCACCGCTGCTGAGTTTGTACACCGCACAAGACCCTGTCAGCGGGCGTTTTGAGATGCTGATGCTGCTGCATCACCTGATAGACGATATCGCCTCGTTGCAGATAATGATCCGTGATATTCGCGCCTTTCTGATGGGGCAGGGTCAGTCACTGCCAGCACCGCAACCCTTCCGCCGGTTGATTGCCAGTGTGCGCAACGGGACGACGCAGGCGGAGCACGAGCAGTTCTTCCGGCAGATGCTGGGGGATATTGATGCACCGACGCTGGCATTTGGCATGTCGGCCGGTACGGCAGATAACACTGGGGTGACGGAGCTACGCCAGAATATCGAGCCAGGCGTTGTCGCCCGCTTGCGTGCGCAGGCGCGCCGTCTTGGCGTCAGCATGGGCAGCCTTTGTCATCTGGTGTGGGGGCAGGTGATGGCGCGTGCCAGCGACAGCGATACCGTGGTGTTCGGCACCATCCTGCTCGGCCGTTTGCAGGCCGGGGAGGGGGCCGACCAGATCATGGGGCCGTTCATTAACACGCTGCCTCTGCGCCTTGATTTAGGCAATGTGGGTGTGCAAGAGAGTGTCCGTCAAACGCACAAACGTCTGGCGGCATTACTGGGTCATGAACACGCTTCGCTCAGTCTGGCTCAACGCTGTAGCGGGATTGCGCCGCCAACCCCGTTGTTCAATGTGTTATTCAACTACCGCCATAACCAGCAGTCTGAAGACGAAAGTGTGGATACCACCGGCGAGCGTGATGAGGTGGAATGGCACGGCTTCGAGGAGCATACCGACTACCCGCTGACCGTCTCGGTGGATGATTTTGGCGAAACGCTGCGCCTGCATGTGCTGGCGGCGGCACCGCTGTCGGCACAGCGGATTGCCGGTTATCTCCAGCAGACCATGAAAAGCCTGGCTGATGCGCTGGATAACGCCCCGGCAACGCCGATGCAGGCGCTGGAGATCCTCCCGCCCGGCGAACGTGCCCAACTGCTGGTTGACTGGAACGCGACGACGGCTCCCTATCCGGCGGATATACCCGTTCACCGTCTGTTTGAGCAGCAGGTGGCACGAACCCCGCACGCGGTAGCAGTTATTGAGGGGGAAGAGCAGGTAAGTTATAGCCGCCTGAACCAGCGTGCTAACCATCTGGCACAGGTGCTGGTTGCTCATGGCGTACAGCCGGGGGATTTTGTTGCGTTGTTGCTGCCGCGTGGCATGACCTTGCTGGCGGCGACGCTTGCCATACTCAAGGTAGGGGCGGCTTACGTGCCGCTGGATCCGCAAGCACCGCAAGAGCGCGTGCGCTGGGTTATTGATGATTGCGCTGCCCGCGTGCTGATAAGCGATGCGCATCAGGCACTGGCAGCAGATATCAACCTGCCGGTAATCGATGTGCATAGCACGGAGGGGGTAAACGCGGGTGCGGATGCGGTTGACGTACCAATGTCTGCCAGTGCTCCGGCCTATGTCATTTACACCTCCGGCTCCACCGGTGTACCGAAAGGTGTCGTCATACCGCACTATGCCATCAATCGGCTGGTCATCAATAGCAGCATTAGCGACTTTGGGCCAGGTACGCGTATGACTCTGGACGCCAGTCCGGCCTTTGACGCCAGCACGCTGGAAATATGGGGACCGTTACTCAATGGCGGTACCTGCGTGGTGATTGATCAGGATACCTTGCTGGATCCGGCTGCGCTGATTCGGACTCTGGAACGTCATGAGGTCAATCTGGTGTGGCTGACCATCGGTCTGTTCAGCCAGCTTTGCAACGAGTTGATTCCGGTATTTCCTCGCTTCAGGGCGGTGTTTTTCGGTGGGGATGTTATCGATCCCAATATCATTGCCCATGTGTTGCGTGCAGCACCAATGGCGAAACTGGTGAACTGTTACGGCCCGACGGAAACCACCACGTTTGCCACCATTTATCCGATCCACGATGTGGTGGATAACACATCCAGCATCCCTATCGGACGGCCTATCGGCAACACCCGGCTCTATGTGCTGGATAAACACCAGCACCCGGTGCCAGTCGGTGCGGTCGGCGAGCTGTATATCGGTGGCGATGGCGTGGCGCTGGGCTATATGAACCGCGACGATTTAACTGCCGAGCGTTTCATCGCCGACCCGTTTGTCGCTGACCCGCACGCGCGGCTGTATCGTACCGGCGACCTGGTGCGTTATCAGGACGACGGCAATGTGCTGTTTATCGGCCGTAACGATCAACAGGTCAAGCTGCGCGGTTTTCGTATTGAACTGGGGGAGATAGAAACGCGTCTGACGGAACATCCGTTGGTTGAGAATGCCCTGGTGATAGCGGTGGATAACGGTAGCGGCAAGCATCTGGTGGCCTACGTGGTTGGTGCAGGTTTGCAGGCCCCTGAGGCCGCGTTCTCTGAGGCAGAATTGCGGGATTACCTCAGTACGCGCCTGCCTGACTATATGGTGCCGACACGTATCGTTGCGCTGGCACAATTCCCGCTTCATGCAAGCGGAAAAGTGAACCGCAAGGCGCTGCCTGCGGTGGAATTGAGCGACTCGGCGGTCTATCGCGCGCCGCGCAATACCGGTGAGGCGGTGCTGTGCGAGCTGTATGCCGAATTGCTCCAGCAGCCGCACATCGGCATTGACGATGACTTCTTTGCGCTGGGTGGGCACTCCATTCTGGCGACCGGATTAATCGCCCGTATCCGTGCCCGATTGGGGATTGAGCTGCCGGTGCGGTTACTGTTTGAAAACCCGACGGTGGCGAAACTGGCGAAACAGCTTGATGAACACGCGAAAGTGCGCAAACCGTTGACCCGCGTGGAGCCGCGACCGGATCCGCTGCCCATCTCTTACAGCCAGCAACTGATGTGGGTGGGGCATACTGTCCGTGGCGGTTCGTCACTCAATACGCCGATTGTCGTCTCGCTTGAAGGCGAACTGGATGTGGTTGCGTTAACGGCCGCGTTGTACGACCTGGTGGAACGGCATGAACCGCTGCGCACCCGGTTTGCGGTGGTGGATGGCCAGTCGGTTCAGGTCATCGAGCCCTTTGCTCAGGTTCACTTCGATGTTCCGTACACGCAGGTGGACGCCGGGCAAGTACCCCTGGCGGTGTTGACGGCGATTACCTCGCTATTCGACCTGTCGGTCGATTTGCCGTTCCGCCCGTCAATACTGCGGGTGGGGCCGCAAAAACATATTCTGGTGCTGCTGTTTCACCATATTGCCTGTGACGCCTTTTCACTGGCACCGCTGACGCGGGATATCACGCTGGCTTACACCGCGCGTCTTGCCGGTCATGCACCGCAGTTTACGCCGCTGCCTGCTCAGTATGCCGACTACGCCGTGTGGCACCGCGAGCTGCTCGGCGACCCTGACGATGCGAACAGCCTGTATGCCGAACAACTGGCGTACTGGAAAACCACCCTTGCCGGGGTGCCGCAAACGCTGGCGCTGCCGCAAGACTACCCACGCCCGGCTAAACCCAGCTACCGTGGCGAACTGGTGCCGTTGCAGATCAATGTCGATTTGCACCAGCGCCTGAGCGAGCTGGCCCGTGAGCGCAACATGACGCTCTCGATGGTGTTGCAGGCGGCGCTCGGCATCTATTACACCCAGCTTGGCGCAGGCACTGATATTCCGCTGGGCGCGATTTCAGCCGGTCGCAGCGATGAAGCGCTGCATAACCTGGTGGGGTGCTTCCTGACGCAGTGGGTGATGCGCGTTGATACCTCCGGCGACCCCACCGTGAATGAGGTGCTCGCACGGGTGCGCGCGCAGGCACTCAGTTCGTATGGGCATCAGGATATTCCTTACCTGAAACTGGTCAGTGAATTATTGCCGGAGCGCCCGCTGTCGCACTACCCGTTGTACCAGACCATGATGATCCTGCAAAACGCCCCCTCGGAAGCCCTCAACGTGCCGGGGTTGAACGCGCGGCTTTATCCGGTACACAGCGGGCATGCCAAGTGGGATCTCTATTTCACGCTGTATGAAGAATACAGCGAGACGGGGGAACCGCTGGGGATGGCAGGCATTCTGGAGTATGCCGTCGATCTGTTCCGTCGTGAAACCGCCGAGCGTATGGCGGCCGGTTATCTCGCAACGCTGGAGGCGGTGGTCGCCAATCCGAACGCGTCTATCCATCAACTGACTACGCCTGAGAAGGCAAACCCGGCGAAGGGGGCTGCACGCGCGGTGCAATCACCGGTGGTGGGCATGGCAGCGGATGATTTCAGACCACTTATCACCTTACAGCAGGGCGATAGCACCAGCATCCCGCTGTGTTGTGTGCCAGGCGCGGGGGCGAGCGTGACGGATTTTCTGCCGTTCATACAGGCGTTGCCCCGGGAGCAGACGGTCTATGGCTTCATGCCAAAAGGAGGGGATGGAGCCGGTGAACCTGACCCTTCGGTAGAAGCGGCGGCGCTGCGTAACCTGATGGCGCTTCATCAGGCTGGTATCGGTGAGAAGACGCCGATTCATCTGCTGGGTCACTCTTTTGGCGGGCAGGTGGCGTTCGAGATGGCGAGTCGGCTGGCGGCCCAAGGCGGTGTGGTGGCATCGTTGACGCTTATCGACGCCGAAGCCCCGTTGGGCCGCAACGCATCATCAGTGACGCCGGGCCTGGCTGCATGTATGCGCGAGTATGTCGAGAGTATCGGATTCACGCTGGAGATGGCGCTGGAAATAGACGAGTCGCTGTATGCCCGTCATGACATTGAGCAGATGTTATCGGCAGTACATCAGCACCTGAGCCGTGCCGGAAAAATCCCGGCCAGCTCGTCTGCCCGGTTACTGCAAGGGCCGTGGCAAACCTTTTATGCCGCCAGACAAACGCAGTACCGCCCGAGCGCGCGTTACCACGGCCCGGTGAACCTGATTCAGGTGCGTGACCCCTGGAAACAGCCTGATGCGGACAGTCAGCGTCGGTATGACGATGCGGCAGGCTGGGCCTACTGGATAGACAAACTGGAAACCCTCGCCGGGCCCGCGCAGCACTTTACGGTGCTCAAGGCTCCCCACGCGGCCGAGCTGGCGCGCGGGTGGCTTGAGTCGGCGGCGGTGAAGGAATAGCGGGGCGTGCCCCTGTACCGCAGAGGGGGACAGGATTGACCCCTTCTGCAACCTGGTGCTATCGCACGATTGACTCAGATTTTTGATGCTGATTCTCGACAGTGTGGTCGCACACTCTAAAAACGTAATGAGTGGATGAAAATGACGAAACAATTACAGGATGTGGTTGAGGATGTGAATGCTATCCCGTTAGAGAAATTGAACCCTGCACGCCGCGATCGCTTCGTGAATGCCACAGAATTACCGGTATTCGAGCGTCTGCGACGTGAAGACCCGGTTCATTTCACACCCGAAAGTGAGTTTGGGCCGTACTGGTCAGTGACCCTGTGGGACGATATTCGCGCCGTTGGTAATAACTACCGTGATTTCACTTCTACCCAGAATATCGACCTGAAGACTATTGAAGAGAAAGATAAACTTGAAGCGGCCATGCAGGCACTCGGCCATGAGCGGCGCAAGAATATCGGTTTTCTTACGATGGACCCGCCTGAGCATACCAAACACCGCAAGGCCGTTACCCCAGCGGTTGCACCCTCAAGCCTGTCGAAAATGGCCCCGATTATGCGCGAGCGGGCGGGCATCATTCTCGATAGTTTACCGACAGGCGAGCCCTTTGACTGGGTAGACCGGGTATCCAAAGAGATGACCGCAGCGGTGCTGGCAACGTTGCTTGATTTTCCGTTTGAAGCGCGCCGCAAGCTGACCTATTGGTCTGACGTACTGATGTTCGAGCCGGGACATGGCCCGGTCACAAGCTGGGAGCAAAAAGCCGAAGAGACGATTAAATGCTATCAGGTGTTTGAAGAACTCTGGGAAAAACGCCGCAATGCACCGCCAGGCTATGACCTTCTTTCAATACTGGCGCATCACCCGGATACGCGCGAGATGACCCTGGAGCAGTACCGTGGCACCATCGTATTGCTGATTATTGGCGGTAACGACACCACGCGTAACACCATTTCAAGCAGCCTGTATTTGCTCAATAAATACCCGGACGAATTTGCCAAGCTCCGGGCCAATCCGCAACTGGTGATGCCGATGGTATCGGAAACGCTGCGCTTTCATCCGCCGGTGAATTTTATGAGCCGTGTTGCCACTCATGATGTTGAATTGCATGGTAAAACCATCAAGAAAGGCGATCGCGTGGTGATGTGGTATACCTCCGGCAACCGCGATGCGCTGGCCATTGAAGAACCGGATACCTTTAGCATTGACCGCGAGCGTGCCCGTCGTCATCTCTCCTTTGGCGTCGGTATCCATACCTGCATTGGCAGCCGACTGGCTGAAATGCAATTAACGATTATCTGGGAAGAGATCCTTAAACGTTTTTCCAGAATCGAGGTGCTGGAGGAGCCGGAGCGCAATTACTCTAACTTTTTGCATGGTTTTGACAGCCTGAACGTCATCATCCACAAAGACTGAGTCTCCGGGGCAATATATTACCGTGAATATATTGCCGTGCCGCTGGAGCAATCAATAAGGGATGAACTGTGCCATTGAGGGTGTGGAGTCAGCGCGATGTGGCTGGAAAATAAAAGGGTGTCATCAGCCGATATTGCGGTAACGACGATAAAGGTGCGTCGCGGCCGCTTTATTAATAATAACTATATGGTGCTTAATCGCAGCACCGGGCAGGCATTGTTGGTTGATCCGGCATGGGACGTTGACCGGCTGGAAAGCGCGCTTGGTCATGCCAGGGCGCAACTGGCCGGAATATTGATAACCCATGCTCACCCTGACCATATTGATCTCGCGGGATACCTGGCTGACAAGCATGGCTGCCCGGTATGGCTGTCGCGCACGGAGGCGGCGTGTTCCGGTTTCACCACGCCGGCGGCGCGTTTGTTTGATGAACAGGCCTGGCATGTCGCGGGGATGCGGGTTCGCCCGATAATCACGCCGGGCCATACGCCGGGGAGTGTGTGTTATTGGGTGGGCGAGCATCTTTTTACTGGCGATACGTTATTTATTGAAGGCTGTGGGCTGTGTGCCAGTCATGATGATGCGGCACACTTATTTTCGAGTCTTGAACGCCTGAAGGTTATTTTACCTGGAAAGGTTCGTATTTATCCTGGGCATAGTTATCGGTATCAACCGGGTTTAACGTTTGAAGAGGTATTTCGTTATAACATTTATTTGTCTTTCGATAATCAGGAATTGTTTACAAACTTTCGTATGAGAAAAGGCCAAAATGAATCCGCATGGATGGCTTTTTCATAGAAAATTAACACCTGGAGTTGCTCGGATTTTATGAAGGAAAAGATGTTTAAATCTGGCGGCGATGGATAGATATCTCTTATTTTTACCGATGGCTGCTTATAGGGCGCACAGTGTATGGGAATAAGTCACTGTTAGCATGAGGCGGATATGTTCATGTCAGGAAGGGAGGCTCGTGAATATGCAAGATGAAAACTATTCAAGCGATTATGTCAATACGGCAGACGCATACCTAATAGAGAATGATATCGGGGAGACGACATTACCGAAACTGTATATGGATGACCTTAAGGTCGGCCAGGTTTTTTATAGTTCGGAGTATTACGTCAGCGCCGAGGAAATCACAGAGTTTTCAACCCGGTATGACCCGCAACCTTTTCACATGGATGATAGACTGGCAAAAGACTCTATCTTCAGGGGGCTGGCGGCAAGCGGCTGGCATACGGTCAGTATTACCATGAATCTGCTGGTAAAGTGTTTACCGCTGGCGCATGGCATTATCGGCAAAGGCGTGGAAAATATTACCTGGCCCCGACCGACCCGGCCCGGTGATGTATTGCGAATAAAAGCAAAGATTATTGATATCGATATTTCTCCCGCCAGACCAGACAGAGCTTTGATGCGTATTCATATTTCCACCATAGGTCAGGACAATAAAATACGACAGGAGTTACTCGGTAAGCTCCTTATCTTTAAGGGATGTGCGGTATCGAAGGCGATGTAGCACGCCACCGTAATGAAACAGTATGATGAGAAGGTTCATCGATATTTACTGTTTACATCACGGTCGGTTTCCCATTACTACAGACATTAAGGGATCAACTCTTGTCACCTGAAATCGATAATGAAAAATCCAATGCCTTATTACAAGGCTCGATATTACGCTCACTGGCCAAAATAGGTGTGCCGGTTATTTTGGCCAATCTTTTACAGTCAGGATACATCATGATTGATGCATTCTGGGTCGGGCGTTTGGGGGACAAAGCCGTGGCGGCGATATCGGTGAGTCAGCCCATCATCTTCCTGGCGTTTGCTTTAGGGATTGGGCTGAGTGTGGCGGGCACGACGCTGGTGGCACAATGTATCGGCGCTCGCTTATATCAGCGGGCAAACGATATTGCCGCCCAGGTGTTTACGCTGTCGCTGCTGTTTGCCATCCCGGTTACGGTGGCGGGGTATGTCTTCGCCCCCTGGATGTTACACGCGCTGGGTACGCAGAATGAGGTGTTTCCCTACGCGCTCGGCTTTTTGCGCGTCATCATCAGCGGCATGGTATTTACCTTTGGTTTTTCCATGTTGCAGTCGTTGATGAGAGGCGCAGGCGAGGTACGTATTCCGTTATTGATTACGCTGGGTACGCTGATTCTCAATGCCATCATGGATCCGCTGTTTATCTTCGGTTACGGCATGATTCCTGCCTTTGGCGTAGCCGGGGCGGCGATCGCCACGGTGATAAATCAGGGCATTGCGATGGTGGCGGGGTTACTGGTATTACGCTTGGGTCGCGTGGGCCTTAAGATCTCTTTTCGGGCAATGAAACCCAAAATGGAGAGGGTGAAATCCGTTGTTCGCTTAGGCATGCCCGCCTCCATTGAGCTCTGTGCACACGCTCTGGGCGCGAGCGGCATGATGACACTGGTGACCAGCCTTGGCACCGACGTTACCGCCGCATACGGTGTGGTGATTAATATCAATGCGCTGGTGATTGTGCCCGCGATAGGGATGTCAATTGCCACCGCGACGCTGGTGGGACAAAATGTCGGGGCCGGACAATCTGAACGCGCGCGGGCGATTGGCCGGCTCAGTGGTGCGATTTCGTTTCTGATACTGACCGCCATTGGCCTGCTGGGGGTTGTGTTTAGCCCTTATATCATCGGCACGTTTGCCCCCGACCTGCCGATGGTGATTATTCACGGAACGCATTTCTTCCACCTGATTGCCCCCAGCTATGGGTTAATTGGCTTGCAGATGGCGTTAAACGGCGCGTTTCGCGCCACAGGGCGCACCATGACGACAATGACGCTGGCGCTGGTTTCGCAGTGGCTGATTCAAATTCCGCTGGCGTGGGGGTTATCTCACTATACGTCGCTTGGCGTGTCCGGTTTGTGGTGGGCGTTTCCCATCACTAACCTGCTCATGGCGGCGCTGACAATCATGTTCTTTGAGCGTATTGACTGGCAACGCTCAAGGTTAATGCATTCGCCGGGTGCTACTGCGCAAAAACAACCCGATACTGTCTGATAGCCGAAGAGCATACCGCGCGTCATGCCCGGCCGGTGTGAAACTACCGGTACGCATTGCATGGGGACATCACCGCCGCAGGGAGGATGTCGGTATGCTTCTCGCTTTTCTTGCAAGACTTTTCACGCGGTTGCTGCGTTATTGTAACGTGGCGGGATAAAGATATTGATTACCTTCGCATTTTCATCGCTATTATTTACGGCGCTATGAAGTTCATTTTCAAGGCAAAAGTATGATTTGCCAAAGGTCATGGTCGTATTCATACCTTCAATGGTCATGTTATATTCGCCATCAAGACAGACCCCTATTTGTTCCTGCTTATGGCTGTGCTCTGGCATCATCCCGCCATTACAAGGTATGTTGACTAACATTATCTGCGCCCAATTGGCGTGAAAGAATTGAGCATCCATAACATCCATTAATTTTTCTTCTTTATGTAGGGTCTTAAAAAACCGATTCGCTAAAGAATAATCTTCACCTTCTTTGAACCTTTTAATATCGATGGCCACCACTTCCTCATCAGTCCTGTTTTCACCGCCATGTAATATATCTGGTGGTGAAACATAAATGGATTCCAGGGCAGACATAACCCTGGATTCGTCGCCAACCCTCATGTAAAGCTCGCCTTTGAGGATCATGCCAATTTGGGCTTGCTGATGGCTATGGACTTGTACCCTTGTTTTCGGTGGGATATAGCTGATTAAAATCTCGGTATCGCCACGGCGTGTACTATATTGGCGTATGCCATTTTCCCATTCAATCAGGGTGGGTTCAGGAAAAAATTCCTTTTTCATATGTAGCATCCTTTCGGGTTATTCGTTAATAAATGGTGGCGAATTTATACTCTGCCAAAGAGTGACCAGCTCATTGAAATTTTTTTAAACTCATACACAAATTTCAGACCAAATTTTTTCACGGCCTCTTCATTGGTGATCGCTAAATTGAACTCACCATTAGAAATCAATTCCGCCGCCTTGCTGGTGGAGTTGACGAGATGAAAATGTGTTTTTTTTCCCAGATAATTAGTGACTAATTCCAGAGGTGCGGAATGACTTACTATGACCTGTTCCTCTAAATCTTTGTTTTCAAATAAATAATCTTGTCTTACCGCGACGCCATACATCGGTGTGTCACATTGAAATATTTCTATCAGAGAGATAAGCGGATGCATATAAAAATCATTTATTTTTTTATAAGCATGAGGGCAAATGATATAATTTATTGAACCATCAAGCAGTTTTTCTTTGGCTTCTTCGAAAGTGTCATAGAGCGTTATTTCACATTTCGTATTATTGCTTTCCAAATGATTTTTTATGAATTTCTTAGCGACATATTCACTACTTGTTCCTGCCGGGCCGAGTGTACCAAGGCGGATGTGTAAATCACGAATGCTATTAATCCGATCGCTGACAATAAGCATGATAATAGATCCCTTCCATGAGACAGTAATGTAAGCATGATTTATAAACCTAATAGCATGAAATCACTATCATTGTTAATCTATTAAGTCAATGATGGAATTTTAACAATTAATTAAGTCTCGTAGTTGTAATTTATTATTTGTAATTGTAAGTGACCTTCTCTCAAAACCAATACCGTGCTAAATCAGAAATCTTCGTCTTTTATCTGACGCCAGATAAATTAATCCGGGGTTATATCAATTTAATGATGAGTGTGTTCTTTGATAATGAGGGCGTTCTTTGATAATGAGAGTGTTCTTTGATGGTGAGGATGTTCTTTGACGATGGTATTCCCCGCGCCAGCGATCGCGTTTCGTCCGTGCATCGTCTCTGACAGCAACCCGTGAATATTGCGCTATTCATCTCGCAGGCGGCTGTTAAATACCTCAATAAATGGGGTGGGGCGGTTTTTCAGGCCGGGAGAAATCCCGTTTTACCTCATGTGCGTATGCCCGGTTATCCCGATTTTTCTAAAATAGCGGCACTACCCTGCCTATCCCTGATCCGCATCGGCAAAGGCCTCGACAGCGGCTTTCGGGGCGCTGTCGAGACCGGTGAACACCAACGAAGTCAGGCCATGCAGTCTTGAGCGCATCAGACCTGATGGTGCCTGCTGGATGACCGCTTTACCGCTGTTTTTCAATTCACATTCTTCAATCCGCCTGCCAGCGGCGAAACAGCACACTGGCATTGACGCCGCCGAAGCCAAACCCGTTCGACAGCGCGTACTGTATCGGCATGGTTCGTGCGTGCGCAGCCACCAGATTCAGGCCACTGGCTAAGGCATCCGGGTGATGGAGGTTGAGGGTCGGGGGCACAATTTGATCGCGCAGCGCCAGCACGGTGAAGATCGCTTCAATGCCGCCCGCCGCCCCCAGTAAATGTCCGGTGCCGGACTTGGTTGAGGTAATCGCGACGCGGGATTGGGCACCGAAGACAGCGCGAATCGCACTCAGCTCTGCGCGATCGCCAACCTGCGTCGAGGTGGCATGTGCGTTGATGTGCTGAACATCGTCGGGGGTGATGCCTGCCTGCGATAGTGCCTGTTGTATAGCACGTTGAGCGCCCTCGCCATCTTCCGGGCCCGCAGTTAAATGGTAGGCATCGGCGCTGGTACCATAACCGACCAGTTCCGCCAGCGGGTGTGCGCCGCGTGCCAACGCATGCTCAAGGGATTCGATGACCAGCAGGCCTGCGCCTTCGGCCATGACAAATCCGTCTCTATCTCTGTCAAACGGGCGAGAAGCCTGCTCTGGCCTGTCGTTGAAGGCGGTTGAGAGTGCCCGTGCCGCGGCAAAGCTCCCGAGGGTGGTGCGGTGTAGCGCGGCTTCGGTGCCACCGCACAGGGCGATGTCTGCTTCACCGCTGCGTATTAACCGTGCCGCATCGCCAATAGCCTGCACACCGGCGGCGCAGGCTGTCACCGGTGCGCCGAGCGGCCCTTTGAAACCATACGCGATAGACACATTGCCTGCCGCCATGTTGGCAAGAAAGGACGGAGCGGTAAACGGCGACAGCCGACGCGGCCCGCGTGTGTCGGTCGTGCGCACCGCCTCGGCGATGGCCCCAAATCCGCCGACGCCAGAAGCAATGATGGTGGCCGTACGCTGCCGCTGGTACTCTTCGTCTGGCATCCATCCCGCCTGAGAGAGCGCCTCTTTTGCTGCCGTTAACGCAAACTCAATGAAACGATCCATTTTCTTACGTTCTTTGGGCGCAACAATGTCCTCTGCGCTATAGCCCGCCTGCGGATCGTTGTGACGGTCTGGCACCTGCCCGCCAATCAATACCCCGGTTCCCTCGGTAAATTCGGCAGGCAGTGTGCGAATCCCCGATTGCCCGGCCAGCAGACGGGACCACACGATGTCGCTGTCACAACCCAGTGGCCCGACAATACCGGTTCCTGTTACTACGATTCGTATCGAGTTTCCCGTACTCATGGCATCTTTACCTCTAACAGACTGATTAGGCGGCTAACCCGATGGTTAATTGAGCCCGAAGGTTTTACGTAAACTGGCATCAACCGGCCCGGCAGGCATGAAGCGGCGCAGTTTGCGCAACAACGAGGCCTGCCCTGACGGTGTGCGGCGCATCTGCCACGGCCCCAGCGCGGCATCGATAATCGTGGCCACGACTCCTTGTGGGTCAGGGGCGTTTTTCACGCTGTTGACTATCGCATGCGAGGCCAGCTCCCGCTCACGATCGTAACTGTCGATTCTGGCGCTGGTCTGCGGGGCATTGATATCCAGATTGGTTCGGGTGAAAGAGGGCTCAACCAGCGTGACGCGAATACCAAACTGGCGTACTTCGTGATCCAGACTTTCGGTTAGCCCTTCCACGGCGTGCTTGGAGGCGGAATACAACCCCATATAAGGCGCTGGCAGGAAACCGAGCACCGAACTGACATTGACTATCCGCCCGCGACCCTGCGCCCGCATCTGCGGCAGCACCGCCTGTACGGTGCGTAAAATACTGAACACGTTGGTATCAAACAGGGCGTGGGCCTCTGCCGGTGACGTTTCTTCTACTGCGCCGATCAGGCTTGTTCCTGCATTATTAATAAGCACATCAATGCGTTGAGCACGTTCAACGATAGACTGAATACCACGCAGTACCGAATCATCCTCGCGCACATCCATTTCGATAAGCGCCACGCCGGGCAACGGGCTGGCCGTATTAAGGTTGCGCACGGTGCCGAAGACCACGCAGCCCTGGCTGGCAAAGGCTTTTGCTACGGCACGTCCTATACCTGACGACACACCGGTGACGACGACAACGTTGGGTTTTGACATCACAAGTCCTCTTAAATCAGATGAATAGTGTCAAATGGCTCAAGGGTGACGGGTCACCTTGATTTTGAACCAGATGGCATACATGGCGGGCAGGAACACCAGCGTCAGGACAGTTCCGGCCAGCGTGCCGCCAATCAGCGTGTAAGCCAGCGTTCCCCAAAACACCGAATGGGTGAGCGGGATGAACGCCAGAATCGCCGCCAGCGCTGTCAGGATAACCGGTCTGGCCCGCTGCACGGTGGCCTCGACGACCGCCCGGAACGGGTCTAACCCGGCCTGTTCGTTGTGATGAATTTGCCCAATCAGGATCAGCGTGTTGCGCATCAAAATCCCCGATAACGCGATCAGGCCAACCAGCGCGTTGATGCCAAACGGCTGCTGGAAAAGCAGCAGGGTCGGCACCACGCCTATCAACCCCAGCGGGCTGGTGGCGAACACCATCACCATCGCCGCAATCGAGCGCACCTGCAAAATGATGATGAGCAGCGTGAGGGCTATCATGATAGGGAAAAGCGGCAGCATGGCTTTGGTCGCCTTGGCTGATTCTTCGATCGAGCCTGCCTGTTCTATGTGGTAGCCTGCCGGCAGACGCGCGATGACAGGTTGCAACTGCGTCATGATAGCGGTGGAAACGTCCGGCGGTTGCAGCCCGTCGGCGATGTCGCCGCGCACCGTGATGGTTGGCGTGCGGTCGCGGCGTCGCAGGATGGGGTCTTCCATGCGCACATCGACCGTGCCGACCTGAGACAGCGAAATGCGCTGCCCTGCCGTACCGACCAGGGTAAAGTCGGCGATTTTTGCCGGATCAAGACGGATGTCACCCGCCGCGCGGCCTGCCACCTGCACCGAACGAATATCCTCGCGCACCTCGGTAATCGGTACGCCGCTGAGCAGGAACTGCAACTGTAAGGACACCGAACTGGAGGTCAGCCCCACCGCCTGTAACCGGTCCTGATTAAGGGTGAAATGTAAGGTCGGTACGCGCGGCCCCCAGTCGGTGTTGACGGTGCGCATCATCGGGCTGGCATGCATCACCGCCCTGACGTCATCGGCGATGGTACGCAGCGTGTCCGGGTCTGGCCCGGTGATACGGTAGGCCACAGGAAACGGCGAAGGCGGGCCGAACACAATCTGAGTCACGCGTACTTGTGCCTCGGGTGCCAGTCCCCCGGCCACCGCCTCGCGCAATTTCAATTTGAGGGCGTCGCGCTCTTTGTCATTGCCTGCCAGTACCACGATTTTGGCAAACGACGGATCGGGTAATTCAGGTGCCATTGCCAGAAAGAAACGCGGCGCGCCCTGGCCGATATAGGCCGTTACGATACGGGCTTCTGGCTGTTTTGCCAGCCAGGCCTCGACCTTCGCGGTGGCGTTGCTGGTTTGCCCAATGGCGGTGCCATAGGGCATTTGTACTTCAACCAGCACTTCCGGGCGGTCAGAGGTCGGGAAGAACTGCTTTTTCACCACGGACATGCCAAGCACTGACACCACGAACAGGCTGATTACCGTGCTCGCGACCAGCCACTTGCGGGCAATAACGAACTCCAGCACTCGCCGAAAGCGGTTGTAGTGGCGGGTGTTGTAGATGGCATCATGCCCGCCTTGCACTTGCTTGATTTCCGGCAGCATCTTCACCCCCAGATAAGGGGTAAACGCCACGGCCACCACCCATGAGGCAATGAGCGCGATGCCGACAATCCAGAACATGTTACTGGTGTATTCGCCTGCCGTAGAGCGGGCAAAGCCATTGGGCATAAAGCCGATGGCGGTCACCAGCGTGCCGGAGAGCATTGGGGCGGCGGTGTGGCTCCAGGCATAGGCGGATGCTTTGATGCGGCTGTAGCCCTCTTCCATTTTCACCACCATCATTTCGATGGCGATGATAGCGTCATCCACCAGCAGACCCAGCGCCAGAATCAGCGAGCCGAGCGTAATACGGTCAAAGTTCTTGCCGGTAGCCGCCATGATGATGAACACGGCCGCCAGCGTCAGCGGTACCGCGGCGGCAACCACGATACCGACCCGCCAGCCCATGCTGACAAAGCACACAATCATCACGACAAGCAGGGCGACGAAGAACTTGATCATGAATTCGTCTACCGCTGAACTGATGTTAACCGCCTGATCGGTCACTTTGGTCAGCGTCATGCCCAGAGGCAGAGTCGCATTGATGTGGATGACTTCCGCTTCAAGCGCCTTGCCAAGAGCCAGCCCGTTCCAGTCATCGCGCATCACAACGCCCAGTAACAGCGCGGGTTCGCCGTTGTTGCGTACCAGAAAGGTCGCGGGGTCTTCATAACCACGCTCAACGGTCGCCACATCCGATAACTTCAGCGTCCGGCCTTGTGCCATAACAGGGGTTTGCCGGATTTTCTCCAGATTATCGAACGCGCCATCCACGCGCACGAAGACCTGCGGCCCTTTGGTTTCAATGGAGCCCGCTGGGGTCAGCACGTTCTGGTTGTTGAGTGCAGCGAAGATGTCCTGTGGGGTCATGCCCAGCGTAGCCAGCCGGTCATGGGAGAAAGAGACGAAAATCCGCTCGGGTTGCTCCCCGATGATATTGACTTTCTTCACCCCGGCAACGTGCAGTAGCTGCTGGCGCAGCCCTTCTGCATCACGTACCAGCAGGCGCTGTGGCTCGCCTTTGGCTTTCAGCGCAAACAGCGCGAATGTCACATCCGCATATTCGTCGTTGACCATTGGGCCGATGACGCCCGCAGGCAATTTCCTCGCCTCGTCCCCAATCTTCTTACGGGCTTGATAAAACTCTTCCTGTACTTGCGACGGCGGGGTGCTGTCGAGCAGGGAAACCATCGTGAAGGCCAGACCGGGCCGGGTGTAGGTTTCCGTACGATCGTACCAGCGCAGTTCCTGCATGCGCTTTTCCAGCGGTTCGGCAACCTGCTCTTGCATCTCCTGTGCCGTTGCGCCCGGCCAGGCGGTGATGACCGTCATCTGTTTGATAGTAAACGGCGGGTCTTCCGCACGTCCGAGCTGAAAAAACGCCAGAATACCGGCAACGGAGATAAGGAAAATCAGAAACAGCGTGATGGCGCGCTCACGTACGGCGAGCGCTGACAGGTTGAAACGGCTTTCGCTCACGGACGACCTCCTGCTACAGCACTCTTGGACGCTATCTCCGCGACCCGAACAGGCTCCCCCTCATGCAACAGGTGCACACCCAGGGCGACTATCTGTTCACCTGGCTTTATCTGTCCGGTGACGCGCGCGGTGTCGTCTCCCACATTCTGAATGGCGACCGCTCGCCAGGCTACCGTGGCCGGTTCGCCGTGAATGACCCACACGCCAGGCCCTTTACCGGCATCAAACAGTGCAGCCAGAGGCACCAGCGTGCTCTCTTGCGCGGCGCGCTGTTCTTTTGGGATCTGGATGGTCACCGTGGTGCCCAGCGGTGCGTTGGCCAACTCCCCTTGCAGCACATAGCGCGCCTCAAATGTGCGTGTCAGCCTGTCTGCGGTATTGGACAGTTGCCGGAGTGTGGCCGGAATACGAGTGTCTTCTTTGCCAAAGCGCGTTGCCAGCCCTGTTGAACCGAGCGCCGGGCGCAATGTTTCCGGTAACTGGATAACCGCTTCACGCTGCCCGGCCTGAGCCAGACGAACCACGGTTTGCCCGGCATTCACTACCTGACCTGGCTCCGCCAGCGTCTCCATGACGATGCCATCGCCATCGGCGAGCAGAACCGCGTAGCGGCTGGCATTATGGGCCACCTCGGCCTGGGCTTGTGCGGCACTGAGCTGGGCTTTTGCCGCATCTGCCGCCGCTTTTACCTGGTCATAGGCAGAGGCTGATATTGCACCGGTTCCCCGCAGACCGCGATAGCGCGCTTCGTCTTCAGCGGTTTGCTGCGCCCGTGCCCGGGCGGCGGATACCGCCTCTTGCTGGGCTCGCGCGGCAAGTTCCAAATCGACAGGATCAAGGCGCATCAGGGGTTGCCCACGTTTGACCGCTTGCCCGGTATCCACCAACCGCTCCAGCACCTTGCCGGAGACTCGAAACCCTAAATCGCTCTCGATTCTGGCAGCCACGGTGCCCGTGAAAGAGAGTGATTCAATGCCCGCCTCCTGAATGATTGCGGTACGCACCAGCGGTGCCTGAGTACGTGGATCGGATGGTGCTTTTTCACCGCAAGCGGCCAGGGCAAGCGGCAATGCGCAGATGACTGCAAATGAAAGGAGGCGGCGACGAGCCATAAGATGAGTCCCCTTGATGGATTAATCAGGAGACTTATCTTTAATCATGTGACCAATTTAGTCAATAGTCACTTAATGGTGCCGTTACCGCCGCGCTAGGGCGACAGGCTGCGCAGAACCAGGCTGGACAACTGCGCTGGCGCTTCCCCGGTGTAATCAAAACTGTGCTGTAACATCAGCGGATTGAGGTAAGGACGCATGACGAGGTAAATCGCAGCCGTCGCTTCATCAAGCGGCGTTTTGCGTTCAAAATCCCCGCTTTGTCGGCCCGCCAGCAAGATCTCCTGCAACAGCGCCTGAATACGCTCCTCGTAGGCTATCGCCGATTGCCAGCGTTCGCGGGCCGAAGACGCGGCTATTTCATACAGCTTCCTGTCCTGAAAAAATAACCGCAGGCTTGATTCGATGATGGCTTTAAACATCCGCCGCAATTTTTCCGGCGGCCGGTCAGCTTCGTCGATGGCGGCACGCACTTCAGCCTCTATCTTTCTCAGGCAGTTGGCGCAAATCATCTCACCAATGACCTGCTTGGAGGAGAAGAACTTGTAAATGTAAGCCTTCGAGAAGCCGATCGATTTAGCGAGGTCAGACACCGTTGTTTTTTCATAGCCATAGCGGCTGAAGTGCTCGGTTGCTGCACTCACTATCTGATCGCGTACATCATGGTCGGCCGGGCCCCGGTTCGACACGGGATAAGGATTTTCCTTACTCATCGTCTGAATTTACCCCTGACGTAATACATAGCAGGCAGTTTACCCGCTGACCTGCTCATTGACAATGAGTGACTAATTTGTAATATGGTCACAACTCGTCGCTGTGTCTCTATGGGAAAAAATATGTTATCTAAGCCCCCCTTCATCGTCCTTACCTTGGCCGGTCTGTTAACCGGCTGCGCGGTCGGCCCTGACTACACCCGGCCGACGCTACCCATGCAGGAAAAATACCTTGGTCAGGCGGACGTTAATCAACGACATGCAACTGATCATGCCGGGCTTCTGACGTGGTGGGCGAGATTTGGCGATCCGCAATTAACCCGATTTGTTACGCAGGCGCTGCAACAGAATCTCTCTCTCGCACAAGCTTCCGCTCGCGTCGGGCAGGCCCGTGCCGGGCTTGGGGCCGCATGGGCCGCACTGCTGCCTTCCGGCACGCTTTCTGCTCAGGCGAGCCGGGCTTACCAGTCTGTCGAGACTCCGTTGGGGAAAGCACTGAATTCGACACCCGGTTTTGATCGCTACGGCAATGCTTACGAGGCGAACCTCGGCGTGAGCTGGGAACTGGACGTGTTCGGCGGATTACGCCGTGGGCGCGAAGCCGCACTCGCCGAGTATCAGGCATCTGAGGCGGGGGCTGTGGCAACGCGTCTGGCCGTGGCGGCACAGACTGCTGACATCTATATCACGATCCGTGGGTTACAGGCTCGCCTGAGCGTTGCCCGCCGACAGATTCAGACGCAGCAGGAATTGCTCTCGACCATCAACCGCTTGTATGACAAAGGATTGGCGGCGGAACTTCAGGTAAGGCAGGCCGAAGGCGCACTGGCGCAGGTGCAGGCATCCGTGCCGGAGTTACAGACCGCGCTGGATGCGGCGATGAATGCACTGGATGTGATGCTGGGCTCAGCGCCTGGCACACACCGTGCTGTGCTGGCTGAGGCCAGCGCCATCCCCGTCGCGCCGCAACTCACTGCGACCGGCTCACCGGGCGAATTGCTCCGGCGCAGACCAGACCTGATTGTGGCCGAGCGCCAATTAGCGGCCTCCAGCGCCGGTATCGGCGTTGCGATGGCGGAGTATTACCCCAAATTTTCTCTCAGCGGGTTGCTCGGCAGCGCGACGACGGCGTCCGGTAACAATGTGTTCAGCGGTGGGGCCAGTCAATCGGCCGGTGTGGCAGGGCTGCGCTGGCGGCTGTTCGATTTTGGCCGCATCAATGCGCAGATTAATCAGGCCAAAGGTCAGCAGGCAGAGAGGCTGGCGGCGTATCGACTGGCGGTACTGCATGCCACGGAAGATGTAGAAAATGCTGTCTCGGCACGGGTCAACCGGGAAGCGCAGGCTGATGTGCTGACGCAAGGGGTGAATGCGTTAAGCCGGGCGCGTGATGTCGCGTTTGCCGCCTATCAGCAAGGCACCGTCAGCCTGATAGAGGTGCTGCAAGCCGATGACAATGTGCTGCGGGCCTCTGATGCGCGCCTACAGGCGCAAACCGAATCTGCCCGCGCTGCGGTAGCAGTTTTTAAAGCGCTTGGCGGCGGCTGGCAACCCGGTGACTCGGGCGCGACATCACCCGTCACGCCCGCCAGTCATGGCGTTTAACACGGATTCATCACCTGATAAATAACACTGAATATTGAGCCTGCATAATGACGACGCTATCAACGAATGTAAATCGGCCCCACGGGCCACCCATAAGACCCTTGACCACGGCTATGTTGTCCGGGCCAATCCTGACCGTCATGCTGCGTCTGGCACTGCCGACGGTTGCTGTGCTGGTGGTGCAGACGCTGGTGGGCGTAATAGAAACCTATTTTGTGAGTTCGCTGGGTGCCGATGTGCTGGCTGGCGTAGCCGTTGTCTTTCCGGTGTTAATGCTGATGCAGATGATGGCGAATGGCGGCATCGGCGGCGGTTTGTCTTCGGCTGTGGCTCGGGCATCCGGCGCGGGTCGATGGCAGGATGCTCAGGCGCTGGTGTGGCACGGTGTGATTATTGCGGCTGTGATGGGCGTGGCTTTTGCCGCTGCTTTGCTCATCGCTGGTGAGGCGCTATATCACATGATGGGTGTTAACGGGCCTGCACTTGCGGCGGCCTTGACCTATTCCGCTTTGGTATTTGCCGGTGCGCCACTGGTGTGGCTGGTGGCATTGCTGTCGGCTGCACTACGTGGGGTGGGCGATACGAAAACACCGGCGCGTATTACGTTGCTCGGGGGCGTCATGCTGCTGCCGTTATCCCCCGTGCTGATACTGGGGTGGGGGCCTGTACCGTCATTTGGCGTCGCCGGGGCGGGTATGGCGATCCTTATCTATTACGTTTTTTCTGCCTTATTGCTGGTCAGGCACATGCGCTCGGCGAACAGTGTTATCAGGCTATTGATGACGCCGCTAAGCGCACGATTGTTTAAAGATATTCTTGGCGTGGGTTTACTCTCGGCCATTGGCACGGTGCAAATCAATCTGACGGTTGCCATCGTGACTGCTGTCGTCGGCCGCTTTGGGTCTGATGCGATTGCCGGGTATGGCATTGCCTCAAGGCTGGATTATCTGCAAATTCCCCTGCTGTTTGGTCTTGGCACGGCCATCATGACCATGGTGGGAGTCAATCTTGGTGCGGGGCAAGTGCAACGTGCACAACGTATCGCCTGGGCAGGGGCCGCGGTTGCGTTTGCGTTTACAGAGATCATCGGGCTTGGCGTAGCCATATATCCACACAGTTGGCTGACGCTATTTAGTGACGATCCATCGATTCTGGCTGCGGGCACAAGCTACCTGCAAAACGTGGCACCGTTCTATGGCGCTATTGGCGTTGGCATGGCGCTCTACTTTGCCGGTCAGGGCGCGAAACGCGTACTCTGGCCGGTCCTTGCCGGAACCGCTCGCATGCTCATTGCCGCCTTTGCCGGGTGGCTGGCGGTGACACAATTTGGTGCTGAGTTGCCATCGCTGTTCAGGATTGTCGCGCTGAGCGCGTGTGTTTATGGTGCGATGACGCTGGTAGCCAGCGTTATCGCTGGGCGAGAGGCTGTTGTGCAATCGGGAAACTGAACGCGTCGTTACCACCGCTCATCCTGAGTATGCTGAAAGTGTAAGAGAGAGTGATGGACGTTTAATCAGCATTACGGTGCTGGTCAGAACCAAAGCGTTGGATGAGAAAATCGATCGCACTGCGTAATTTTATTGAGGGTCGGCTATCCTGATGATAAATCAGGTACATCGGTGTTGGTTTATATGACCAGTCAGGGAGCACCTGTACTAGCCGACCTTGAGATATATCTTCCATCAAAATCGATTCAGGTTGCAGGACAATGCCGCAGCCATTAAGTGCGGCAATCCTGAGTGCATTACCTTGATTAGACATAAAACGACCGTTAACAAAAGCCTGAAACACTTCGCCATCAGGCCCGATCAGATCCCAGCGGTACTGATGTAACCAATAAGATATCCCCAGACAACTGTGGTGAGTCAGTTGACTTGGGTGCTCTGGCACACCGTGTTGCTTGATATAGTCTGGCGATGCGGCCAATATCCGGCGATAGGGACGCAGCGGCCTGGCGACGACACCGGGCTGATTGACTTCACCAATCCGAATACCCAGCTCGTAATTCCCGTCAATTAAATTTGAAACCCGGTTATCCAACGTTAACATAATATCGACTTCTGGGTTTCTTGACATATACACACTCAGTTCTGGTACTAAGCGCTGGCTGCCAAAACTGACAGGTGAAATCATGCGAATCAAACCTTTGGGCGTTGCCTGTAATTCCATTGCACTATTTTCGGCAAGCGACACTTCAGCCAACACTCTTCGACAGCGATCAAAGTAGAGTTGCCCGACCTCCGTCATCTGTTGCCATCGCGTTGTTCGATGCAGTAAACGAGCACCAAGCCTTTGTTCAATCGCACGAATTTGCTTGGCAACCATGGTTGTTGATACGCCGCTGATATCAGCAGCAGCCGTAAAACTACCGCATTCAACCACCCTGACAAACATCTCCATTCCGGCAAACTTATCCATCATTAAGAACCTAGAGGTTTTAATTCAATTAACCTTTTACATATTTATCATTATGCCTGTTTAAGTAAAGATAAGTTTGTCGATGCTCAATCGGGTGTCCTGATAAATAAGGGTAAACATGCCAATCCTACGTTTAGAAATGCAGCCAGGTCGGACTGATGAACAAAAACACAATTTTGTACGCGAAGTGACTAACGTTGCGGTTGAAACCTTAAAATGTAAACCGGAGAGTGTTGATGTGATGATTATTGAGATACCAAAAACCCATTGGGCAAAAGGGGGAGAACTACCAACAAATTAGCCTCCCGCACAGATAAATATTGATAGCCAGCATTTGATTGCCGTGTTGGCTAATCAATGGGTTCGCTTTAGTCAAAATAGCTTCCATTCTAACGCTCATCCGAAAGACGTGATGGGTAATTTTTTATCATACATAACTGAGATATTTAAGTATGAAAAACGCTTACTCGAAAGGTGTGCTCTGCTGCCTCATCGCTACATTATCATGGGGGGCAACATTTCCAATTATGACCAGCGCTCTCGTGCGTTTTGACCCTTACACCTTCACCACGCTACGTTATGGTTTCGCTGGAATTGCATTATTAATTGCATTATATGTGCGCGAAGGAAAAGCTGGATTGAGTCTAAAAGGTGAACGCGTTGGTCTGGCCTGGTTATTAGGTTCTGCCGCATTTGTTGGGTTTGGTTTTTTCGTCTTTCTGGGCCAAAAAATGGCGGGGGAAAATGGCGCACTGACGACTTCAATTATGATGGCGACGATGCCAATGTTGGGTATTCTTGTTAATTGGGTGTTACGTAAGGTTGCGCCTCCTGCTATATCTATTGGGTTAATCATGATGTCATTTTTTGGGGTGATGACGGTGATTACTAAAGGGCATTATAGTAGTTTGTTTAATTCCCCCGCTAACTATAAAGCTAACCTTCTTATTATTTTTGGTGCGCTCTGTTGGGTTATCTATACGGTAGGCGCTTCATTTTTTCCTACCTGGTCTGCTATAAAATATACCGCATTGACAACATTTTTGGGGATGAGCAGTGTACTGGTTATTAATGGTGCTTTATATCTAAGTGGAGTAATACCAGTGCCATCAGTGAGTGATTTTTTATTTGTTATCCCTCACGTTGTTTACACAGCAATAGTGGCCAGTTTTATCGGGATACTTTGCTGGAATATTGGCAACAAAATTCTGACTCCATTAAATGGAGTCCTTTTTATGGATGTTGTACCCATTACTGCTTTCTCGATTTCAGCAATCATAGGTGTGGAACCTGGCATCCCTGAGATTACTGGCGCTTGTATCACTGGGTCTGCTCTTATAATTAATAATTTATACCTTAGATATCATAGTCCTAGAAATGTTGTCATCCCTGTGCGTAGTCACTGATTTGATTTTTATCCCCTCTGTTTTTTAAATGTGATTAACCGACGCTTTTGCAGCAAACAACAGTGTGCCGTTCATCAATCAGAGAAAGATGGCCTGGTGGAGCGGGGCTTTGTTGTTTAGCAGATGGACAACGTCACCAGCGTGACTGGCACTCGCGTGTATGTGGGCGTGACGTGAGGCTGTTCTTTGTCAGTTTTATCGAAACGCTGTGAACTGCGCTGCCACGCGCTCCCTTACTGATTTGTAGTGAAGGGAGGGGAGAGTCGATACCGGAAGGCCTCTTTAATTCGAGGTATTACGTTGTTCGACCGCAGCAGAGAGTTCCGCGATATAGCGCTCCACTAATAACTCAACGGCATCACTCCGCGTCATTTCGGTACGAATAGCAAAATGATCAATTTTTCGCAGGACTGACATGCGCAGAGAAAGCGAAACCGCTTTCTTTTTCTCCTTATCCAGAGAGACTCGGTTTACAACGTCACCGGTTTTAATATCGACACTCAGACTGAGAGTTTTATTCATTCCACGAATGGTTTTCTTATCAAGAATACCTGGCTCAATAAGCTGATAAGAGTGTGTGGCTTTACTGTATTTTATCTCGGCAGAGTACGTTTCTCGCAACTCCTTTAGCGCACGCGTTAAGGTTGGCTCAGAGCAGTCAAGCTGAGTGATAATTTTTTTTGTCGGCACGGGCTGGCCTGAGCCTAACAAAATCGCCAGTCGAAAAATACGTGCTTGTTTCGTGCTAAGTTGCATGATTAATGAGTGCCTGCGGTCAATTAAAGGGGTTTTGTCGCTTGAAAAATACAGTTCGGTGCTGTGTATCCCTCAGTGCTGGGTTGTGAGTGTTACCAGTCGTACCCCTTCCGGCGAATCTTCTGGTGCTATGCCATAAATCTGAGCCTGCTCAAGCACCCTTACCGCCCAGCGTCGGTGGGTGGCCGGTTCACACATCGCGCCTTGCGATTTAAACACCGCCTGAGTGGAGTTCAGAATGCGCAGCGCGTCTTCATGGTCGGCTGGCGTCACCATTAACGCTCGCTCAATTTTGGCAATCTGATTCGGGTGAATGGCGGTTTTGCCGACCAGTCCGTGTGCCATATCGAGCGCCAATTCACGCTCCATAATGTCATGGTCATCAATGTGCTCGCAGACTGGCGAGGTCAGGGCAAAATCGTGTTTTCCGAAAACGGCCACCAGCATCTTGATGACGTAGCCCATCGGGCTGTCATAAAGCGTCAGATTGCGTGGGCGACGCAGCGAAATGACGTTCATCAGGTCATTTCCGCCAATACGCAATGCAATGATGCGATCACGACAAGGGTGCCCGGCCAGGGTCGTGGCGAGCTTGCGCATGTGCATCACATCGAAGACATCTGCTGTTTCGAGTGTCGGCATCAGGCACAGATGCGTATCTTTCATGATGCCCCACCATTCCGGCAACGACGTGAGGGTAAACTTGGGCAGCACAAAGCCATCAATCGGTGATAAATCACAAGATGTCGTCAGGTCTTTACCCATTTGTATGTGGCGGGGGCGAATAAAGATGAGAGGCCATTGGGCACCTTGTCCCTCCGCCCGGGCAGACCGTAATGTCATCAGTATCTGCTTTAAATTATCCATCGACGCAGGGAGATCGTCTTCACTGACCGCGTCCTCAAGACAAATGACCACCGAACGCAGCCCTGCAATTTCATTATTCAGCACGCTGGTGGCGATGTCAGAACGCGTCGCAGGCATGTAGAGCGTGGCCCCTAGCCGGTAAGGCGATAGTCTCTTTGTCATCAGTGAACCTTTTTGATAATGGTGATGGCCCGATACTGCCCGATATGGTCACCCACCTCTGTGATAGTGATATTTTTTTCACGGGCTAAGTACACCAGCAGAGCAACGTCAGGGTCATGCACTGAACGGACAAGAACGTGCTCGGGGACGCGGCGTAAAACTGCCCGAGTGGCTTCTGCAATACCGGGTTTAATCCGATTAATACTGGAGATATTGTACTCTTTAGCCAGCGAACAGATTATCTGCTCACTTTGTGATTTCAACGCAACAAACTGCTCCGGCTGCCACTGACTGGCGGGGATAGCGTCCAAATCAAGCGCGTTTCGGCAATCCGCAACGGTATCGACCAACAGGCGGCTGCACTCGAACTGGCGCAGATGCTCGCACCGCACACAGCCATGCAATCCTTCTGATGACCAGATGGAACGAGAGATAAGCCCGGATACCGGGGCTCCCATAATACCGAAGGGGATTAGCCAGTCATCGTCACTGGCAGCGAGCCAGGATACACCGCAGGGATCCGCCAGAACAACGAGGCGAGGATCTTTCGGGTATCCTGAACGAGATGCCAGCGAGCGGCGAAGCTCGCCGGTAATCGCCCCTTTGCCCGTCCAGCCATCGACAAATACCACGCCTTCTGTGCCGTGTCGGCCCTCAATCCAGTCCATTGCCGTTTCATCAATGCCGCGATCCCTAATGATGCTGACACCATAGTGGTGCGACGGTTTGCCCATATCGCGCAGCGCTTGATGCAACATCACGCCAAGAGGCACACCGGCCCTTACCAGACTGACCAGGACAATCGGCGTATCGCCGAAGCGATTTGACAGCGCTTTGGCGAGCATCACTACCTCTCTTGCCAGGCGCGTCGCCCCTTGCTCCAGAGCGCGTGCAAACAAGTCAAGATGCCAGCGGGTTGGCTCTGGCTCCTGGCTTAACATCTCGGAGTAATGTTTGGCACCAGACTGAATGAGCTGTTCTTTTTGCTCTACAGGCGTCATTTCCATTTCAACCGGTTGAAGCAGGAAGTGAACGTCATCGGGCAAGTAAGAGCCGGAAAAAGGGGTAAATAACGGCATGTTATTTCTCTTTGAAAATGAGGTGGCTGATTTGTTGGGCAAATTGACTCTGTTGAGGCATGCCAAACCAGTTACACAGCTTCATGAAACGATGGTCACTCAGGCTGTCTCCCAGACCAATAACAGGAAAAACGCCGCGCTCGGCGCGAAGTTTTTTCAGCAGGTACTGGGTTGCGAGCCCTTTTTCTACCGGTGTCGGTAACCAGGCAATATTGTTGCTGTTGCGATGAATATAAAAACCGGCCGTCGGGAAGGTGGCTTCGATTTCATCGCCAAGGGCATAAAGCTCTGCCAGTCGGGTGCTGTCTGTGTGCTTCATCACCAGATACACCGGTGTATTGTCATATTCATAGTTGATTCGCGCCCACCCTTTCACACCGCGTTTTTCCATGAGTAAGGTAATGTCACGTTGTAAGGTAAGTAGTTGATCTCTATATGCTGATAGGTTAACCAACATCTGTGCCTGCCACTCATCGTCCGGTGTTCCATCCGGTGTCAGTATCACTGCACCGTGTGTCACGATGGCCCATGAGCGAAATGGAATGGTTACGCGGGCGATTTCTTGCGTCCCCCGTGCGGTGACTGGGATAAAATCTGCGTGTTCGAGCAGCCAGTCAACCAGCATAGACTGTTCTTCGGTCATAAAACTGCGGGCATTCATGGAACGGTCTAAGGCACCTGGACGGTAGGGTTCAAGCGCCAGTTCATCGACCATTTTTCGGCGAGTCTGGAAAAGGGTGTCGTCGAGATCCGAGAGAACCACTGGCTTATTCATAAACGATCACCTCTACGAGGGGCGCGACCGCATTTAAGGCGGCAAGTAAGGCCGGATCGACACTCTCTGCCGGTGTTTCAATACACAACAGAACGCGGTCAAATTGCTGATGGGCGACGTTATAGACAAAATTCGGGATACCCAGTCCGTAATTATCCGTAAAGGCAATCGCTGACTTGATGGCAAAACCGACGGAAATCGGGGATCGCGTCGTACAACTGAACCTGACCTCAGCCCCCTGGGTTTCCAGTCGCTCTGCCAGCAGTAATGGTTCCCAGACAAACTCCCCGGAACCCAGCACCAGGATTTTTTCTCCGGCTGATGCCGTCACGGTTGTGCCGAGATCGCTTGCCGATGACGACATACCCAGCCGTCCCCAGCTTTGTTTACCCGTTATCGCCACACTCCCTGCTGCGGTGACATTCACATTAGGCATAACAGGAACGGGGGCATCGGCTTTTTTCTCCCAGTGCCAGTTACCCTGCACGAGAGAAACCGGTGTAACGGGCAGCGGGCACCGTTCTGTGATGGTGTTTCCGCTCCAGTCCGTCAGCGTTACCGTGACGACGCGCTCTACTGTTGTCAGCTGTGCCTCGGTGCGCAGCGCCTCCAGTAGATTAATAAATGTCTTGCCCGTCGTCGCTTCGTCATCAATCAGCACCAGACTACGGGCGTTGCTGACATGCGCCCGAAGCACCGGGTCGGCCGGGTAGTAGAGCAGATGGTCCGTCGCGTGAGAGTGGTCTTCTTTAAACTCACACATCAGCTCGCCATCAACGGGATGACGGGTTGAGGTCAGGTAGACGGCGGCGTCGAAACGCGTTAATGCCTCATCAAAAACCCCGGCACCCAGCCCGACGGCCGTTTCCGCCATGCCGATAAACAGCACCGGCTGCGGTAAGTCAGCGGGAAGCTGCTGCGCGAGCTGCCGGTAGGCTGAACGCATCGTCGCGGGTGGAATCGGAATATGCCGCCCCAGCACTTTGCTGACAAACAGAAAAGCCCGATTGGGATTACGACGTTCGGCGATATCGAACAGTGAATCTAATGACAAGGTGCCACCCGTCGGAGTGACCGTGAGGGTGCCACCGGACAGTGCTTTGCGGTAGACAGGTAGTCCATTCAGCATGGTCATGCGCTCCCTTCGCTGACGTGCAGATTCTCAAGCGTTGGGTTGTACCGGATGACGTCGGTCATGGAACGGACAATCGCTGGCGAGAAACTGTCTGTGGCGAGCAATGTTGCCTGTGCTTCATCCATCAAACCAAGCTGGCGCAAGGCAAAGAGTGCGGGCAGGTTGACACCGCTATGGCGGGTATAACCGATACCGCCAGACGGCCGCATATTGATTTCAAGTAAAACCGGTTCGCCTTGATCGTTATTACGTGTCTGCACATTAACCAGTCCATCGGCTTGCATCATATGGGCGCATGCTTTACTTAGTTCATAGGCCGCACCCGATTGTTCAAGATATTGCAACGCACCTTCTTTACGGCGGGCGATGGCTGCAATAACGTTGCCTTTTTCCACCAGCATATCGACGGAATATTCAGGGCCTGGCAGGTACGGCATCAGAACCAGTGGTTCAAACGCCTCTTGCTGTTCCAGTGCGTGTAAATACACTTCCGGGTGCACTTTACGGCTGTCCGGGTGGGCAAACGCAGACATCGGTGTGGCGTTGTCATCAAAGCGCCAGAATCCCATGCCATAAATACCGGTGACTGGCTTCACGCAAAGTGATTTTTTATCGCCTTCGGATAGGCTGTTACGGGTTATCTGGTGACGCAGTTCTTCTGCACTTTCAATACGTAGTGACGGCACGACTGCCAGACCACGGGCTTGCATGGCATGAGCAAAGCTGACTTTGTCATCTGCCAGCTCAAACATTGTGATGCTGGTGGCACCTGTAGTCAGGGAAACACCCAGTGATTCAATTTGCTGACGATGAGTTTCAAACCACAGGCAGTTGCGACCAGTATGAAGGGCCTGAACACCGTATTGCTTTACGGTAGTAGTAATAAAATCCAGACGCTGTTCATCATCGGCAGGCTCAATCAGTGCAATATCTGCCAAAGAAAGTATTTCATTGCGATGGTGGCGATGAGAGGCAATAACGGTAACCGCTTTATTCGTATTTTTAAAAAAATCTTTAATGCCTAAAATAATATCGCGCTGCGAAGATAAACCTTCCATTAACCAGATTGTCTGACCCATTAGATTTAATTTTCCCGGAATGAGAGGGGAGAGAGAGTTTAACGTGGCAGTCTAGGGAGGTATGCTTTGTATGTCAATCATAACATGATTAAATCTGCCCTGTGTAAAGTTGAGGAACGCCCGGGCTGGGTATGCGGAGTTTATTGCGTCAATAAATGTAAATAAAAAAATAAATATACTTTTAAATCAATTATATATTTTGTTACCCTCTCTGTGGGTGTGAAATGTGGGTTGTTGTTAAACTTCGTCATGATATGATTTTTAAGTGCAAGAATTTTTGATTTAAAAAAATAATGACTTAACCTATCTCTGAAGGAATAAATAATGGTTTCATTAAGCAAAAACCAAACTGTTTCACTCAGTAAAGAAACGTCGTCATTAAACCAGCTTCAATTCGGTTTAGGCTGGGATCCTTTGAAAAAGAAAAAAGGATTTTTAAGTGGCCTTCTGGGTGGTGGCAGCGATTCCATTGATTTAGATGCAGGATGCGTTCTGTTAGACCGTGCCGGTAAAACTCTCGATACCATCTGGTTCCGTAAGCTGAAATCAAGTTGTGGTTCCGTTGTTCATCAGGGGGATAACCTGACTGGTGAAGGCGATGGCGATGATGAAGTGATCACCGTAGACCTGACCCGTTTACCTGCACAAGTTGAATACCTTGCCTTAACGGTAAACAGCTTCCGTGGGCAAACCTTTAATGAAGTCGATAATGCTTTTTGCCGCGTGGTCGATCAGTCCCGCAAAGAACTGGCCCGTTATCAACTGACCGAGCAGGGTTCTCACACTGGCATTATCATTGCGTCTTTAGCACGCAATGGCGGTAACTGGGACTTCACCGCTCACGGTAAAGCCTCAACCGGCCGAACGATTGACGATATGCATGCTGACATTATTGCCACGGTGGTGCGGTAATGACTATGACTCCAGGGGGCAATGCCCCCGTACCCTCACAGATCCTGACGGTGCGTGTTCTTTCTGGCATCCCTGTTGATGCCTCTTCGTTCCGTCTTTATGCATCAGGCAAAGTGCAGGGCGATTCGGATATGGTGTTTTACGGGCAGCCGGTCAATGATGATGCTTCTATAACGCTATCCGGTGCCGGTACAGATACCGCTTTTACCGTTGATATCAGCCGTCTGCGCCCGGAAGTGCAAAAACTGGCTTTCACCGCAACCTGTGATGGAAACATGACGCTCTCGGGTCTGAAACATCTCTCCATTCAGGTTGAACTTAACGGCGATGTTTTGTTGTCCGGTAATGTGGATGTGTCTGGTCGTCAGGAAGCGGCGCTGATCCTCGGCGAAATTTATCGTCGTAATGCAGAGTGGAAATTCCGCTTTGTCGCACAAGGTTTCAACGGTGGGCTGAAACCACTGGCGGAGCATTTCGGGGTAGACATTTCAGACGATACTACACCCGCCAGCACGCCGGCCCCTGCCAGCACGCCAGCACCAGAGCCTGCAAAAATCAGCTTGAGCAAAGTGTCTCTGACCAAAGAAAAGCCATCGATCAGTCTTGCCAAGCAGGATAATTTTGGCGAAATCAAAATTAACCTCAACTGGAATCAGGGCAGTGCGGCGTCAGGCGGCCTGTTCGGTGGTATGTTCAGTAAAACTAAAGGGGTTGACTTGGATCTCGGTGCGTTTATTGAACTCCAGGACGGCGACAAAAATGTTGTTCAGGCACTTGGAAACCGGTTTGGTCAGCTTAATGATGAACCTTTCGTCAAATTGCAGGGTGATGATCGTACCGGTCAGGTGTCTGACGGTGAATGGTTGCATGTCAACGGTCGTGAGTGGAAGAAAATCCGCCAGGTGCTTATCTATGCGTTCATTTACGAAGGCGTCGCGAGCTGGGATAAAACAGATGGTGTCGTCACGCTGCATATTCCCGGGCAGCCACCGATAGAAACACGTTTAACGGAGGGGTCTAACCGCCACAATATGTGCGCAATTGCCCGTCTGGTGAATGAAAACGGAGCCATCAAGGTTGAACGAATCAACCAGTATTTCAGTGGTCATCAAGACATGGATAAAGCGCTGGGCTGGGGCTTCCGCTGGTCTGCCGGTTCAAAATAATTGCAAAATCCTGAGGGTGAAATAATGGGTTTCTTCGACAAAGTAAAAGGCGCGTTCAATGCCAGCCGTGATGAACTGATCAAACAGGTTGGACGCTTTAAAAACAAAAAATTCATGCAGGGCACCGTGGCCGTTTGTGCCCGTATTGCGGTTACCAGTGATGGTGTGAGTTCGGAAGAAAAGCAGAAGATGATTGGCTTTCTTCAGGCATCGCCTGAACTGAAAGTGTTCGAAACCAAAGAGGTGATTGCGTTCTTCAATGAACTGGTGGCCAGCTTTAGTTTCGATTACGAAATCGGCAAAGGCGAAACCATGAAATACATTCTTGCCCTGAAAGATCAGCCCGAGGCTGCACAACTGGCTCTGCGCGTCGGTATTGCCGTAGCGAAAAGTGATGGCGACTTCGATCTGGCTGAACAGGCGGCTGTGCGTGAAATTGCACAGGCTCTGGGCTTTACTCCGGCTGAATTTGGCCTTTAATGACATTCTGGCTTAAGGGCTAATTATGGTATCTACGCATCTTGGTTTCCCGGCAGAGACGGTCATCGTTTTTGTCTTGCTGGCTGTCGGAGCCATCTTTATCGACCTGTTTATGCACCGTCATGACAAGCCGATTTCTTTAAAGAATGCTGCACTGTGGACCGTGTTCTGGATAGTGGTGGCGATGGCCTTCGCCGGTTTCCTCTACATTCATCACGGTGCTGAGGTTGCCAGCCTGTTTGTTACCGGCTATGCGCTGGAGAAAGTCCTGTCCGTGGATAACCTCTTCGTGATGATGGCTATCTTCTCGTGGTTTGCAGTGCCTGATAATCTTCGCCACCGTGTACTTTACTGGGGGGTCATTGGCGCTATTGTTTTCCGTGGGATCTTCGTAGCCATTGGTGCCAGCCTGCTGACGTTGGGGCCGTGGGTCGAAATCGTCTTTGCGCTAGTCGTCTTGTGGACGGCGGTCATGATGCTGAAAAGCAACGATGACGACGATGCCATTGAAGATTACTCTCAGCATATTGCTTACCGTCTGGTGAAACGCTTCTTCCCGCTCTGGCCGAAATTAAAAGGGCATGCTTTCCTGCTAACCCAGAAGGAAGTTGATATCGAGCTGGCAAAGCCTGAAAACAAAGACATCCAGGTTGGGCGTGTGGGTAAAGCCGCATTGTATGCGACCCCGCTGATGTTGTGCCTGGCCGTTGTTGAACTGTCGGATGTGATGTTTGCATTTGATTCGGTGCCGGCGGTTATCGCCGTGAGCCGTGAGCCCTTGATTGTCTATAGCGCCATGATGTTCGCTATTCTGGGCCTGCGTACCATGTACTTTGTTCTGGAAGCGCTCAAGCAGTACCTGGTCCACCTTGAAAAAGCAGTGATCGTGTTGCTGTTCTTCATCGGTGTGAAGCTGGGGCTGAATGCAAGCGATCATCTGTTGCATCATGGCTACAGCATTTCAGCCAATGCGAGCCTCTTCGTGGTGCTGGGCGTGTTGGCCGTGGGTATTATTGGCAGCGTGTTGTTCCCTGGAAAACCTGATGCTGAGGAAGGCAAAGAGGGGTAATTCCCCACAACCTTCACTTTAACTATTAACGTTAACAATCGAGGATAGGAATATGGGTGTTTCTCTTTCTAAAGGTGGGAATGTTTCTTTAAGTAAAGAAGCTCCAACAATGAAAAACATGCTTGTCGGACTCGGGTGGGATGCTCGCTCTACCGACGGTCAGGACTTTGACCTTGATGCTTCTGCATTCCTGCTCAATAGCGCGGGTAAAGTACGCGGTGATTCAGATTTCATTTTCTACAACAATCTGAAATCCTCGGATGGTTCTGTGCTGCACACCGGCGATAACCGCACCGGTGAAGGCGACGGCGATGATGAAGCCCTGAAAATCAAGCTTGACCAGATCCCGGCTGACGTAGACAAGATAGTTTTTGTCGTGACAATCCATGATGCAGCGGCCCGTCGTCAGAGTTTCGGTCAGGTTTCCGGTGCGTTCATTCGTCTGGTCAATGATGATAACCAGCAGGAAGTGGCTCGTTATGACCTGACTGAAGACGCGTCCACGGAAACTGCCATGCTATTTGGCGAGCTGTATCGCCACAACACGGAATGGAAATTCCGTGCCGTCGGCCAGGGTTACGCCGGTGGCCTGGCGTCTGTTTGTGCTCAGTACGGTATCAACGCTTCTTAATAGTTAAGCGTAACTTTTTTGGGACTAAACAGGCGGTGCCTGCCGCCTGCTTATTGTGAATCTTTCTTATTACAAGGGTTTAAAAATGGCTGTATCTCTGATTAAAGGCGGCAATGTCTCCTTAACGAAAGAAGCTCCGACGATGAATGTCGCTATGGCGGGCCTTGGCTGGGATGCTCGCGTGACGGACGGTACCGATTTTGACCTTGACTCATCGGTCTTCATGGTTGGGGAGAACGGTAAAGTCATTTCCGACGCGTCCTTTATTTTCTTCAATAACAAAACCAGTACCTGCGGTTCCGTAACCCACATGGGTGATAACCGTACCGGCGAAGGTGAAGGTGATGATGAACAGCTCAAAATTGATCTGGCTAAAATCCCTGCTGACGTGAAAAAGCTGGTGTTTGCTGTGACCATTTATGATGCAGAAGCGCGTAAACAAAACTTCGGTATGGTCAACAACAGCTATATCCGCATATTTAACAACGATAACGGCACCGAAATTGCGCGTTTCGACTTATCAGAAGATGCCTCTACCGAAACCGCAATGGTGTTTGGTGAACTGTATCGCCACAACGCCGAGTGGAAATTCAAAGCGGTAGGCCAGGGCTTTGCGGGTGGATTATCCGCACTGGCTTCACAGCATGGCGTGAACATTTAACGTTCATCTAAGCCTGATAGCCCCGCTGGTAAAACACCGGGGCTTTTTATAAAAAGTGACCTTTCCCGAATAGCATCAAACCGTTAGCGACAAGTTATGGTAGTGATGTGTCCTCCCTTGTGTTCATATCGGTTCCCGTAAAGCTGACGGACAGCCGTTCGCCGAATTGATAACACTCACATCTTCCCGAACGATGATTTTGCAACGATAAGCGATGAATCGCGCTACGAGGTGTTACTCAACGAATGGAGTGACTGGCATCCCGCGGCAAGAAAAGAAGGGATTCTCGCGCAGTGTGAAGCCTCCGATATCGGGGGCTTGCTAGTTTTAAGCGACACACTGAAATGGCTGCATGTTGTGTTATTTCAGAACGTCTTTGATTTTGGTAGCCGGGGGATTGCGTTTTTCCCAAGGGCGGTGAAAATGTCGCCAGTAAGGTTCCTGGGCTGCCGCCAGCATTTCATAATCACCACGGGTGTCACCCCATGCACGCAGATGATATGCAGACAGTGGCCCATACTCAGCCTCCAGTCTCGACACCTTCTGGGCACACCGGCAATTGTAGCCACTGATGCGGCCTGTCAGCACGCCATCTTTAACTTCTAAATTTGTCCCTATTAAACCTATTCCTAATTTTTCTGCGAAGGGTTTCAGCACTATTGCAGGCGAAGCCGAGCAGATTGTCACAATGGCTCCCGCGTTAACCTGAGATGCCACGCCAATGAGGCCGGAAGGGCGCATCAGACGGGTCCAGTATTGCTCACAGAAATCAACCGCTTTACTTTCAACCCAGCGGGCCTCAATGCCGGTAAGAAAGGTGTGGATCAGGGCCGCTTTAAGTTCATCCCGTGTCATCCTGCGCCCAATAAATTTGAGTGTGGGGATAACCAGACGGACAAGACGCCGGGCAAATACGCGTTTCCCAAAGGCAAAACACAAAAAAGGGACAAAGCTGTCTCGCTTGGTCAGTGTGCCATCAAAGTCAAAGACGGCGAGAGGTTGACTGGTCTTAATAATATTAACCATTACGTAATGTGCTCATTCAACTGTCACATGTGTACTGTTCCCACATCGGTAGATTTATTCTGTCTCACAAACTGCGCTGGCTCAACGCTAAATTTCTTTACCGACGTTGTTGCGGTTATTAGCCCCGCTGATTTAATGCGCCTGCCCGCGTCAATCTTTCTGCTGTTGAAAAATAGCCGAACCACCGTGGTAGCCTGGAGTGATGTCTACTATTCTTTTTTCGGGACAACCAAACAAGGATAATTAGCGATGTCAAAAAACAGCGGATCTTCAGCATCAAAGGGCAGTAGTCAGGGGCAAGGACAAGGACGTGGACCATCCAGCCATCCTGGTTCTGGTGGTAATTGGCCAAGTACAACAGGAAATCCATCTGGTAACAACCGTGGCAATGCTCCTTCAAAAGGGAAGTAATTCCATTTTGATAATTTGATAAAAAGCTGCGTTAACGACTTTTTTATCAGGTAGAAAGATTAGTGATATTTTTCGGTACTACTATTTTTCTGGGGGAGGGTGACCTGCCCCAGAATTAGATACAGCACTCAGGTGGTAATATCAGTTTGTTGAAAGCTAAATATCTCGTTTCGCCACTGTGCTGCAAACGCCGATGGTACCTGGTAATTCAGTGCTGAATATGGCCGATACTCGTTATCATCCTTTTTGCAATCACGAATGATTTTTCCGTAGTGAGAAGTCTTGCCGAGTCTGTTCCGATTAAGCCTGCACGCGACGGATTTGTATCCTCACACATAACGAAAACTGCGCCCTGCTGCTGGCCTGTTATCAGAACGTTCAACCCAGAACAACCTGAAATATTCCATTTTTATCATGTTCTTATGGAAAAACCATCTTCCGATGAGCGTTCTTTTCTTCGGGTTTTTAAAGCGTTTCACTTCCGGTATCGCCATGTAAGGAAAATTCTTTACGTCATATGTAGAAGGGAACGTCTGAAATGGCATGTTTGTGGCAGAGACTGCGGGCTTGAAACCTTGGCTATGGCAGAGCGGAAGAGTCAGATGATCTGTTCATTGAAAAAAATTTTCTTCATCAGGATGCTCTCTCGTTGCCGATGAGGACACGACTGACATGTGTTGCATTAATCAACGGGAAACGGGTCAAGACGATTTCAACGGATAGTAATTGACGTGGCTTATGGGATAAGGTGTAACGCTATAAAGCAAAACGGACGCCCAGAGGCGTCCGTTTCTAAATAAGTGGTACCCGGACTCGGGATCATTCAGCTTTCTATTAAGTTGAGATGTAGCGTAAATTTTAACCGTGGCTGTTGTCAAGACCCGTGGGTTGACCCGTATTTTTATAGACAGATCAGAATGATGGGTCACATGTAGTAAAGAAATACCCGGTTCGTTCCTTTGGTTCGATTCCCTATGATGCCGATAAATCGTAATGACATTAGCGTTACGGTTGCTGTATGATTAATATCCAGAGAGTAGGACGGAGGATAACATCATGCCAGCGACGAACAGCGTTTCTGTTAAACGCGAAACACTAAATTTACGCATCAAACCCGCCGAACGCGATCTTATCGATCGTGCAGCGAAGGCCAGAGGAAAAAATCGTACTGATTTTGTTCTTGAGGCTGCTCGCGCCGCCGCAGAGGAAGCGTTGATCGATCAGCGCATCGTCATGGCAGATCCTGATGCTTATCAGGAATTCCTCGTTCGTTTGGATCAGGCCCCTTCCCCGAATGCCGCGCTGCGAAAAACCATGCAAACCCCCGCACCGTGGGAACAGAAAAAATGATCTCTGCCCCTGAGCCACTCCACGCCGAACATGTACTTTCCTCATTCTGTTGCGGCGTGGAGTCTATGGATAACTGGCTAAAACTACGGGCGATGAAAAATCAGGTCACTGGCGCATCACGAACTTTCGTCAGTTGCGATGGCTCAAAAGTGTTGGCGTATTACTCATTGGCTTCCAGTGCTGTAGCAACGAATGTCGCTCCCGGACGCTTTCGCCGCAATATGCCTGATCCGATCCCGGTGGTGGTGCTGGGGCGTCTGGCGGTAGATAAATCATTACATGGTCAGGGTGTTGGCCGAGCGCTGGTGCGCGATGCCGGGCTGCGGGTGATTCAGGTGGCGGATACCATCGGTATTCGCGGGATGTTGGTTCATGCGCTGTCTGATGAAGCGCGGGAATTTTACCTGCGGGTGGGGTTTGAACCTTCGCCGATCGATCCGATGATATTGATGGTGACGCTGGGGGATTTGGTGGGGAGTTTATCAATTTGAAATTGAGATTGTGTCCGCGAATCATTAAAAAATGAATGATTCGTTTTGTAGGGATGCTTACACCAGCTTTTGCTGATTTGGGGGCCCAGATGCCCGCGAACGTATCCAGCGCCATTAGCGCCGCTTCCTCGGTTGGGGCCTGGTACACCGCTTTCAGCCCGCTGGTGACGCCCTTGTAATCCTTCCACGAGACATATTTCAGGCTGTTGCGCTCCATGTGGATGATGCACAGCTGGATATGTGTCTGCGGATAAACGCTGTTGATGGCCTCCGGGAAGCCCTTTAAACCGTCCACGCAGGTAATCAGGATGTCCTGAAGTCCCCGGTTTTTCAGCTCTGTGAGTACGCTCAGCCAGAACTTCGCGCCTTCGTTTTCAGCCAGCCACATACCCAGCAGCTCTTTCTGGCCTTCGGTGTTGATGCCCAGCGCGAGGAATACCGCTTTGTTGATGACGCTGCCGCCATAACGGACTTTTACCACGATACAATCAAGATAAACAATGGGATACAGTGAGTCTAACGGACGGTTTTGCCATTCTATCACCAGCTCTTTAACCGCATCAGTCACTTTGGATATCAGCGTGGGCAACACATCGGCATCGTACATCTCTTTGAATGTAGAAACGATTTCCCGCGTAGTCATGCCCTTGGCGTACAGGGACAAAATCTGGCTGTCCATCTGCGTAATGCGGGTCTGATTTTTCTTTATCTGTTCCCCGAAAGCAAAAAACCAGCCCGTAGGCTGGTTTTTCTGAATAAGTGGTGCCCGGACTCGGAATCGAACCAAGGACACGGGGATTTTCAATCCCCTGCTCTACCGACTGAGCTATCCGGGCAACGGGGCGCATTAAACCGTATATCGCGATGAGCGTCAACGAGTTTCTGTCGTAATCGTTGCGGTTGGTTTATTTTCAGTCAGTTGCCCTTGTTCTGCGCAGGCTCCAGCCGCCGGGTGAGGGTATCGGCTGGCCTAATGGTGCGCGGCACTGCGCCGATAAATACTGTCACATTCGTTGTCTTGAATTCGGTGAAGAATAATGCCACTATTGCGCGGTTTTTAGCTTACCTTCCACCTGCGGTTATTTAGAGGATTGCGGATATGTCAGATTCAATGCCCATGGTAAAGACACCGTGCGCCGGATCTCCGCTGTTGTTGCCGCATCCTGAACGCATTGCGTTAACCTCATCCCTGTTTTCCCGATTATCCCTTACCACCATGCGGTGAGGCGTGCTGACGCCCCCTGTTAGGCATGATTAAAAATAGAGCCAGCCGGTCTCTGATTTTACTGATGTCTATCGGACGGTGCTGTTCCCAGATGATGCGATGTTTACCTGTGCTGCTGGCGCGGGTCATACGTTCGTCGCGGTTAGCTGGCATGCTGTTCGTCGTGTTGGGCAGGAGTTAATGGGGTACGTTACGCTTAGCACGTAGCGTTATCTCTGCGCAGTGCCTTATCTGGCACGTACACTCATTCTTAACCGTTTGGGTTTGGTTACATGAAACAGTTAAAAATTGCGGCTAATGTGGCGGTTGCCTCCCGTCTTGTCACTTTGCGTCCGGTTGTGGCGCTCAGTCAGACCGATTTTACCGACATTGCCGCCGTGGTGGTGTCGGTTGAAGAGGCTCGCAGTGGCATTCTATCGGTGATGTATCACACCGGTTTTGGTATTCCGACATTCGTGGTACGCGAGCCCTGGCATACTCAGCAGGAAACATTGCCACCGGGTAGTGAATGGTTGTATCTGGATACAGACGGCGAACATGCGCTGCAACTGGAAAAGGCTGCCGCAGAGTATCAGGCGCGGTTATTGCCGCCGTTTTTTGATACGCTTGCAAAATATGTGGGGATGCGCAATACCACCTTTGCCTGTCCGGGGCATCAGGGCGGGGCGTTTTTCCGCAAGCATCCGGCAGGTCGTCAGTTTTTCGAGTTTTATGGCGAGAACATGTTCCGGTCAGATATCTGTAACGCCGATGTGAAACTGGGCGACTTGCTGATCCATGAAGGTGCCGCCAAGAAAGCGCAGAAATTTGCCGCGACCGTGTTCAACGCCGACAAAACCTATTTTGTGCTGAATGGCACGTCGGCGGCGAACAAAGTGGTGACCAACGCATTGCTCACGCGTGGTGACCTGGTGCTGTTCGATCGAAATAACCACAAATCCAACCATCACGGTGCATTGATTCAGGCCGGTGCGACGCCGGTTTATCTGGAAACGGCCCGTAACCCGTTTGGTTTTATCGGTGGCGTGGACGCACACTGTTTTGGCGAGCGCTATTTGCGTGAGTTGATCCGTGAAGTGGCTCCAGAACGTGCCGATGATGCACGGCCGTTTCGTCTTGCTGTGATCCAGCTTGGCACTTATGACGGTACGATTTATAACGCCCGGCAGGTGGTAGACAGCATCGGCCACCTGTGTGACTACATCCTGTTCGACTCCGCCTGGGTGGGATACGAACAGTTCATTCCGATGATGGAGCAGTGCTCACCGCTGTTGCTGGACTTAAACGAGAACGATCCGGGAATTTTTGTCACCCAGTCGGTGCATAAGCAACAAGCCGGTTTCTCACAAACCTCGCAAATCCACAAGAAAGATAACCATATTCGTGGGCAAAAACGCTTTTGTCCGCATAAGCGCCTGAATAACGCCTTCATGCTGCATGCCTCCACCAGCCCGTTTTACCCGCTGTTTGCGGCGCTGGACGTTAACGCCAAAATGCATGAAGGCCCGAGTGGGCGCAGGCTGTGGATGGAGTGTGTGAAACTCGGTATTGAAACCCGTAAACAGTTACTGATGCGCTGTTCGCAGGTCGTGCCGTTTGTACCGCCGAGGGTGGCCGGTCAGCGCTGGCAAGACTATGACACGGATGAGATAGCGCAAGATGTGCGTTTCTTTAGCTTCGAGCCTGGTGCCAACTGGCATGCTTTTGAAGGTTACGCCGACGGGCAGTATGTTGTTGACCCGTGCAAGTTGTTGCTGACCACGCCGGGTATTGACGCCGTAACCGGCGCTTATACCGAATTTGGCATTCCGGCCACCATTCTTGCCAATTACCTGCGCGAACACGGCATTATTCCTGAAAAGTGCGACCTGAATTCCATTCTGTTTTTGCTGACGCCTGCCGAAGATGGCGAGAAAATGGCGCGACTGGTGGCGGCACTGGTGCAGTTCGAGCAATTGATCGAGCAGAATGCGCCGTTAAGTGAAGTGCTGCCGAGCCTGTACCACAAGTATGAGCAACGCTATCGCGGTTACACGCTGCGGCGGTTGTGCCAGGAAATGCATGATTTTTATGTCAGTCATGACGTGAAGCGGCTGCAAAAAGAGATGTTTCGCAAGGCCTCTTTCCCTCAGGCCGTCGTCTTGCCGCAAGATGCACATACCGCCTATATCCGTGGCGATGTGGATCTGGTGCCGTTGGCCGAAGCGGAAGGACGTATTGCTGCTGAAGGGGCTCTGCCGTATCCGCCGGGCGTGCTGTGTGTGGTGCCAGGAGAAGTGTGGGGCGGAGCGGTGCTGCGCTATTTCCAGGCGCTGGAAGCCGGTATTAACCTAATGCCGGGTTTTGCGCCGGAGTTACAAGGTGTTTACAGCGTAGCGCAGGAGGATGGCAGCAAATGCCTGTGCGCGAATGTGATGGCCCGTTAACTGGCTTGTGGGGCACCCACCAAAGAAAAAACCGGGGATCCCCGGTTTTTTTATCGCCAATAACGTATCAGGCCGTTGTTTTTTCGTGCTCGGCTTTCAGCCGGTTGACCTCTTCTTTCTGTTTACGCAGCCCATACCAGCCAGCGACCAGTAACATGGCCAGCAGAGGAATGGTGGCGACCGTCCAGGTACCGTTCGGGTAATCCAGCGCCATTAGCACCAGCACACTGAGCAGAAAGGCCAGCGTCAGCCAGGAGGTGAACGGTGCCCACGGCATACGGAAAGCGACGGGAGCGGCTTTGCCTTGGCGAATAGCCTGACGCAGTTTCATTTGGCATAGGATGATGAACGCCCAGGAACTGATGATGCCGAGCGAGGCGATATTCAGCACAATTTCAAAGACCTGGGACGGCACAATGTAGTTGAGAAATACGCCAATGACATGAATGGCCACGGTCACCAGTATCCCGGCATAAGGCACGGATTGCGCGTTCATCCTGCCAACGAAGGCCGGGGCAGACCCGCCTTGTGACAGCGAACGCAGGATGCGCCCGGTGGAGTAGAGGCCGGAGTTAAGGCTGGAGAGTGCCGCCGACAGCACCACAATATTCATGATGGTGCCGATGTAAGGCACGCCAAGTTTACTGAAAAAGGTGACAAATGGGCTCTGCCCGGCCTGATAGGCATTCCACGGCAGCAGGCACACCAGCAACACCACCGAGCCGACATAAAACAGCCCAATACGCCAGATAACGCTGTTAACCGCTTTAGGCAGCGTTTTTTCCGGGTCTTTACATTCACCCGCTGCTGTACCAATCAGTTCAACACCGGCAAAAGCAAAAATCACCCCTTGAATTAACACCAGTGCGGGCAATAAGCCGTGGGGAAATAACCCGCCGTTATCGGTTATCAAGTGTAATCCGGGAATATTGCCATCCAGCGTTTTGCCGGTGCCGAGAAAAATCGTGCCCACTACCAGGAACAGGGAGATTGCGGCGACCTTGATAAGCGCAAACCAGAACTCCATCTCGGCGAACCATTTCACGCCAATCATGTTCATGGTGGTGACGATGGCCAGTGCGGTGAGTGCGAACACCCATTGCGGCACATCAGCAAAGGTGCCCCAGTAGTGCATATAGAGCGCGACGGCGGTGATATCAACAATGCCGGTCATCGCCCAGTTGAGGAAATACATCCAGCCGGCAACATAGGAGGCTTTTTCACCCAAAAACTCGCGGGCGTAAGAAACAAAGCTGCCACTGGTGGGGCGATGCACGATAAGTTCACCGAGTGCGCGCAAAATAAAAAATGAAAAAATACCGCACAGCAGATACACCAGTGCCAGCGCCGGGCCAGCCATTTGCAAGCGGGCTCCTGCACCGAGAAATAAACCGGTACCAATTGACCCGCCAATGGCAATCATCTGTACCTGACGATTGCCCATACTTTTGTGGTAGCCCGTCTCGTGTGAATCGAGCCAGCGTCGCTTGGCGTGGTGTTCGCTCTGGTTTTTATGTTGAGTCATTGCCTGTTTGATTCCCTTGTCTGTCATTCAGGAGAATGAGTGGCTGTTTTATCACCGCATCAGGTTATCGTGCGGTGTTACAGCCTGACTTATTGAGTGGATGGGTTTGTTCCTTGTTACGCCTGCCTTCCCGGCGGAGTAAAAACGCCAGCGATGCTACCGTTTCCTGAGGCCAGAGGCAAAAATTCCCTGCCTGAATCCCGTGATTTTGTTTTGCTTTTATCCGTTATTTTTGCATTTTTATTGTTTTTTTGTCTGTTTATATATTTTTTACTGGTTATTAGTCCTGCCCAAAGCGTTTGATATAGTGTTTGCTTATGACTGTAACCAATCGTTTGCTATGGTTATTTTTCGAGCAGGCGGGCGGGTGATAACGATAAAAGGGAGAGGCGGTGATGCCTCTCCCGACAGGGACTCGCTAGCGGCTATACGCGCGGTAATTTTTCTGAGCTGTGTTCACTTTGTATAAATAATGACGTGATTCGGCAGAAGGATGTCGCGTGGTCAGCGTTTGGTAAATCTCGTTGGGTGACATGCTATTAATGATGCCAAATGCCGTGTCTTTATCATTGGAGAATACCCGCAGCACGCTACCCGCACCGCCGTTATAGGCCGTTATCATGGCATAGCGCTGTGAGGTGGGGTTTTGAATACCGGCGAGATAGATGTTTTTCAGCATCGACAAATAGGCGGTGCCGGTGTCGATGTTGCTTTCCGGGTCGAACAGATAGCTGCGGCTCGGTTGCCCCCATTTGCCTTTCATTTTGAACACATCACGCCCGGCGCTGTGTTGCACCACCTGCATTAATCCCAGCGCATCAGAGCGGCTGACGGCATACGGGTTAAAGCTGGATTCAGTTTGCATGATGGCGAGGATCAATGAGGCATCAATGCCATAGCGTTCAGAAGCCTGACGTACCATCGGCAGGTATTTATGCGCGCGTTTATCCAGATGGTTTGGCACCAGTTGCATGGTGACAGACCAGGTAACCCGCATGCCCGAGGTACGGCGTTGCAGTTTATTCTGAATCAGATAGTCGGCGAAGCTTCCGGCGCGCCCTTCCCAGCGAATCGGTTGCCCGGTGTTATCCAGCACCTGGCCATATAACAGCGGTTCCCGGCTTATCTGGATGTCGTTGGCGTCTGAATATAAATCGGTGTTGCTGGCGTTATCACCCATCAACAGTGTGGTCACGATGGCCTGACGTAAGCTTACCTGATAATTGGTTGATGAAATGGTCTCGATGGTGATGGTGCCGGCATCAAAGTTGACGTGACTACGCGTCAGGTATTGGTCGGAGTATTTTACGTAGTCTTTGGGGCCGGCTATCAGAACCTCGTTTAATCCCCAGATGTTTTCAATATTGTTGGCAAACTGCCCCATAAGAATATCAAAGGCATTGGTATCTTTGACTAACGCCTCATTGTATTCATTGTTTTTTTTGCCAGAGCAACCGACCAGCAAAGGAGCAATAAACAGCAAAACGAACAGTTTCTTCATCGTATAAAGCCGTAAGGGGTCAGGGACGCATCAGGGCCTGATGGCCCTTGTCAGTTAATGTTGCGGTGGGGTATAGCCGTCGATATGCACGTCCTTGCCTTCAAACAGGAACTGCACCATCTCTTGCTCCAGCAGTTTGCGATGTTCAACATGCATCATGTTGAGTTTTTTCTCGTTGATAAGCATGGTCTGCTTGGCCTGCCACTGCGCCCAGGCCTCTTTGGAAATTTCACTGTAAATGCGCTTACCCAGTTCGCCGGGGTAGAGTTGAAAATCAAGCCCTTCGGCATCGCGCTGCAAAAAAGTACAAAAAATGGTTCTGCTCATGCTTATTCCTTAGTGTCCTGATGCTGTTTGTCGGTATCAGCGAAAAGAGAGGCAGGCTGAGTCAACTGGCGTAATAACCGCTCAACCGGTGCGGCCAGCCCGACTGACGGCGGCTGCGCTAAGTTATACCAGAGACCGGCACCCTCATCCATGCAGGCAGCCGCATCAGGCAGTGCCATCCACATTGGCACAATATCAAGATGGAAATGACTGAAGGTATGACGAAAGGCGATACCCTGACGTAATTTTTCTGGCTTTATACCGCGCAGGTGCAACCAGTCGACCAGTTTTTCAGATGTTTCAAAACTGGGGAAAACAGTAGAGCCCCCCCATAATCCCACCGCTGGCCGCTGTTCCAGCCAGACATGCTGCCCTTGCTGGATCAATAAAAACAGGGCCTGCTTTTCAGGCAGCGTCTGCCTGGGCTTCTTGCCGGGATACTGGCTCCAGCTCTGCCCGGCATAGGCCTGGCAACCGCTGGCAAGCGGGCAGAGTTCGCATTTTGGGCGAGAACGGGTACACACCATCGCGCCTAAATCCATCATCGCCTGATTGAATTTTTCGACGCCCTGAGCGGGTGTTACGGTTTCGCTCAGTGTCCAAAGCTGCTTTTCCACCTCTTTTTTCCCCGGCCAGCCCGCGATAGCGTAGCAGCGCGCCAGCACACGTTTGACGTTGCCATCAAGAATCGGGTAGTGCTGCCCGAGCGACAGCGACAGAATTGCACCCGCGGTTGAACGCCCGACGCCGGGAAGGTCGGCGACATCATCAAAGCGGGTAGGAAATTCGCCGCCGTGCTGGGACATCACCCTTTGGGCCGCTTTGTGCAGATTACGGGCGCGTGCGTAGTAACCGAGCCCGGTCCACAGATGCAACACATCATCGAGCGGGGCGGCAGCCAGATCGGCGACGGTTGGAAAACGCGCCATAAAACGCTCAAAATAAGGGATCACGGTGCTGACCTGTGTCTGTTGCAGCATCACTTCGGACAGCCAGACTTTATACGGCGTTTTTTCGTGTTGCCAGGGCAGGGTTTTGCGGCCGTAGCGGTCATACCACTCCAGCACCTGTTGCGCGAACGGTTGCGCTTGCATCATAGAGGTGTTGTTATCCGGCAGGTAAAAATTTGATAGCGATTCCAGCACAGAGTGAATGTACTGTAAACCGGAACTTTCCACCTGTGGCTACTTGCTAAACACCCGTATCCTTGGATAATGCGCGTTTTCAAAACCCACTAGACTGACTGAACGCACTATGATCAATAACGTCATCTCCCCGGAATTTGATGAACACGGACGCCCGCTGCGTAAAATTCGCAGTTTTGTGCGTCGTCAGGGCCGCCTGACTAAAGGGCAGCAGCAGGCGCTGGATAGCTTTTGGCCGGTCATGGGGGTTGAATACCAGCCTGAAGCGCTGAACTTCGCCAGCCTGTTTGGGCAGGATGCGCCCGTTATACTGGAGATTGGCTTTGGCATGGGGGCTTCGCTGGTTACGATGGCGCAGCAGCACCCGGAACAGAACTTTATCGGTATTGAGGTGCATCTGCCGGGCGTTGGCGCGTGCCTTGGCGCGGTGCAGGAGGCGGGTGTCAGTAATCTGCGCGTCATGTGCCATGATGCCGTGGAAGTGCTGGATAACATGATCCCCGATGGCTCACTGGCAATGGTGCAGCTGTTTTTCCCTGACCCGTGGCACAAAGCACGCCATAACAAGCGTCGTATTGTCCAGATTCCTTTTGTCGAGCAGGTGCAGCGTAAACTGGCTATCGGCGGCGTGTTCCACATGGCGACAGACTGGGAGGCGTATGCTCAGCACATGCTTGACGTAATGCGTGCTGTCGAGGGATATCACAATTTATCCGTCACGGGTGATTATGTGCCGCGTCCTGCATCGCGGCCATTAACCAAATTTGAAGCGCGCGGCCAGCGATTAGGGCATGGCGTATGGGATCTTATGTTTGAGAGGAAGCAATAATGGCTATAAATCGCAGTCGTCGTTTACGTAAAAAACTGCACATTGATGAGTTTCAGGAATTCGGTTTTGCCGTGAGCTGGCGCTTTGCGCCGCAGACGAATGTCGCAGACATTGACCGCCTGCTGGATGTGTTTGTCGATGACGTCATCGAACCGAATGGGTTAGCCTTTGAAGGCAGCGGTTACTTGCAGTGGCAGGGATTGGTGTGCATGCAAAAATTGGGTAATTGCACCGATGCGCATCGTGAGCTGGTGAAAAACTGGCTTGACGCCCATCAGTTGACAGACGTGACCGTGAGCGATCTGTTCGACATTTGGTGGGATCTCCCGGCTAATCTTGCTTAAAACACCCGTTTCCCCGGCCTGATATCAGGCCGTTTTTTCAGGAGTCTTTATGGTGTTGCATCAACATAAAACGGCATTGCGTAACGTATTTATGGCAACCCTGATGCTGCTGGCCGGACAGGTACAGGCTGCGTATCAGTGCAACGTCAATCCTCAGGATGACATTACCATTACCCCACAAAGCGTTAGCTTAACCGGCGTAAGCGGCGATGTGCAGATTTCGCCCCAAGGCGATGTGCAGCGTTATGGTCGCTCGGTGTCGCTAACGGCGACGCAGCGCCAGCAGGCGCAGGCTTATCAGGCTGAGTTGCGCCAGCAGTTACCGTGGATTGACGACGGGGCCAGGCAGCGTCTGGAGCGTGCGCGACAAGCGCTGGATAAGGTGATTGTGCAGCAGCTCGGTGCTGACAGCCGTGTCCGTGGCCGTCTGACCTCGCTCGATGAGCAGCTAAAGCAGCAGATGAGCCGGATTATCGAACACCGTGCGGATGGGCTGGCGTTCCACCATCAGGCTATTCGTCAGGTGGAGCAAGAAGGCCGTCAGATTGTCGAGCGAGCGATGGGCGGCGTGTTGCAAGATAGCCTCAATGAAATGGGCGTTAAGCAGATGAGCGGCAGCGGTGGCGGCAACCCGTTGCAGGCGATGATGGGCAATCTGGGCGGCTTGCAAAAAGCGATTCAGGCCGAATGGAGTAATCAGGAATCTGATTTCCAGCGTTTTGGTCATGACGTCTGTAACCGGGTCACGGCACTGGAAAACCAACGTATTCAGTTGTTGCAAGGCATGAAATAAAACCTCATGCCTTGAGGCCAACGGCATGGGCATACCGTACCGTGTTGGTGTCGCAGGCAGGCCTCACAGAGGCAAAGCCTGCGGTAAGATTTAAGGGGCAGGGATGGTAAAGCGGCGGTGAATGGCTTCCAGTTCGGCCAGCAACTCGTCACCCAGCGTGACGTTCAGGCTGTCTAAATTAGTTTGTAATTGAGCCAGTGTGGTTGCACCCAGCAGCGTACTGGCGACAAACGGCTGTTGGCGTACGAAAGCCAGCGCCATTTGTGCCGGGTCGAGCCCGTGTTTTTGCGCCAGAGCAACATACTCGGCAATCGCTTGCTGAGTGTGGGGCGCTGAATAGCGCACAAAACGGCTGAATAGCGTGTTACGCGCACCGGCAGGTTTCGCGCCGTTCAAATATTTTCCGCTCAGGGTGCCAAAAGCCAGCGGCGAGTAGGCCAGCAATTCCACCCCCTCATGCTGACTGATTTCCGAAAGGCCGACCTCAAAACTGCGATTCAGCAGGCTATAGGGGTTCTGGATGGAAACAATGCGGGGCAGGTCGTGCTTTTCCGCCAGTTGCAGGTAGCGCATCACTCCCCACGGGGTTTCGTTTGAGACGCCAATATAGCGGATTTTACCGGCCCGAACCTGTTCGCTCAGGGCTTCTAAGGTTTCAAGCAGTGTGACAACGGGTTTTTCGCTGGTGTATTGATAATTCAGCTTACCAAAGCAGTTGGTTTGACGTTGCGGCCAATGCACCTGATAGAGATCGATATAATCGGTATTCAGGCGCTTTAAGCTCTCATCCAATGCGGCGCGGATATTTTTGCGATCCAGCGCCTGCTGTGGTCGCACGCTGTTGTCACTCGCCCGTACCGGGCCTGCTACCTTGCTTGCAATGATCAGCTTTTCGCGCCCGCCACGGCTTTTCAGCCAGGAACCGATATAACTCTCTGTCAGCCCTTGTGTTTCTGAACGCGGTGGCACCGGGTAGATTTCTGCGGTATCAATCAGGTTGACGCCGCTGGCGACAGCAAGATCCAATTGAGCATGCGCATCCGCTTCGCTGTTCTGTTCACCAAAGGTCATGGTGCCAAGCGCCAGCGTACTGACTTCCAGACTGCTGTGGGGAATACGATGATAGTGCATTGCAGTTTCCTTTTTATTCTTCTAAATAAGGTCGGTGCGTAAGGCACCTCACTGGCGACTATAACCAAGCCGAGGCGAGGGGGAAGTTTCTTTATGCCGGAAAAACGAGGTGGAAAGCGGTGAAAGCGCCGGGCCTGAAGGTGTCTGGCGCGCCCAGGGAAAATGCAGTGTGGCCGTCTGTCAGCGTTCAATAACCTGAGAAACGCTATCAGGGTGGAGCTGGTGACGGGAACCATCTTCATCAGTATAACTGAGCAGGCCGGTAGCCGGGTCAAGCGCGGGTTTTCCCTGCGCCAGTAGCATCTGCCCCTCTTTGGTGGCGATGACGTAGTGACGGGTACAGCCACAAAGCAGGAAGACAGACGTCAGGGCTAAGACGGTGATAAGCCGGGATCGCATACTGAGTTTACCTGTGATTTAGCAAAAAAATTGAACCTCTTGCCAGTTTAGCAAAGCCTTATCAGCCTGTGGCTAGGATTTTGGTCAAAAAAATTAAAAAGATACGTAAGGACATATAGAGAAATAGCACGTTAGTTATTTCCCTATGAAATAGGGGTGATTTTTAGCAGGATTGTCTTGGTGATTCAGGGCTTTTTGCACTGATAAGGTTGAGTGCTCAGGCGCGTTACAGCAAGAAATGGCGCGCCAGCAATGGTGTGGTAAAGGTTTTCTTGAGATAAAAGCCACGCGGTAGCGTCAGGATAGGCTGGCCATGTTCGCCAATGGCTTCGGTTAATACGCGGCTATTGGCGGCCTTGGGGCGCAACTGTAATACTTCACCATGACGAGCGGTAATACTTTCCACTTTACCCAGAACAATCAAGTCCATCAGCTCTTCCCAATCCTGACGTAACCGCCTCTCTTCCTCTTCATTTGGGCTCCACAGCAAAGGGGCTCCGATATGGCGCTCTCCCAGCGGGATGGCCCGTGAGCCTTCAACCGGGATCCACAGCACTTTGGCAAGCTTGCGACGTACATGACTGCTCTGCCAGGTTACGCCGCTATTTCCGGTCAGGGGAGCAACACAGACAAACGTGGTTTCCAGTGGACGGCCTTGTTCATCAATTGGGATAGTTTTTAGTTCTACGCCGAGCTCGGGGAAATCTTGTTCAGGCTTACTGCCTGCGCTGGCACCGAGAAAACGCTCCAGTAATGTACCAATCCACCCTTTGTCGCGCTTGAGATTGGCTGGCAGTGGCAGGTGGGCAAACTGGGCCAGTTCGGCAAGCGAGTAGCCTGCCAGTGCTTGTGCGCGCCGCAATAGCGCCTGTTCGTTGTCTGGTGCCTGTTGGTGGAGTCTTGGGGTGTTCATGCCGAACCCGTCTATTGAATGTGATTTGATTAAAAATTGAGCGCCAATAAGGCGGGCTTTTACCCGGCTACCCGATATGGTGCTGAAAAATAATAATAGCATGATTATGCTGTGATTTTTTTTCTTTGCCGTGGAGCGAAAATCAGAGTCTCCGGTTTTGTTCATGACAAGCCACCGACAATGAACAGGATTTTACACTAGGTTATCCACAGATTTTTGGGATAACCGGGATAACCGGGGATCACTGTTTTGATTTACAGCCTTGACGAGGGGCAGATTTGCTGGTTTTGGTGATTTTTTGGCTGCTTTTACGCCATGGCCTGTGGATAACGGCTTGGTCGTGCGATCTTTAGCCATTCTGAATGTTGCGCCCGATCACAGTTAAGGTAGCCGGTGGAAAACGTCGTCAGGAATCGTTTAATTGTTTGAAAGAAAATAGCTATTTTTAATAGCTGTGGATAAGGGGAATTAAGTTAAAACAGGTTTTACTCACTTTTTCATGATGTTCTTCACAAAGATGTCCACAGAAAAAGTGAATAAAATGCCCTATTCACTGGCCGCATGTTTATAACTTGGCTGACATCTGTGGGTTAACCGTGTTTTATCAGGAGAATGGTCACGAGCCTCGCAATCGGGGCGCTTCTCGGGGGATGTAAAGCGGGAGTTTACCGCCTGTCAGGAGTGTGAAACAATCGGGCCATCTTTACATTCTTGTTTATTGAGGTAGTCCGGTGATCGACGATGATGGCTACCGCCCGAATGTTGGTATTGTCATTTGTAATCGGCAGGGCCAGGTCTTGTGGGCTCGTCGCTACGGCCAGCACTCCTGGCAGTTTCCCCAGGGGGGGATAAACCCCGGAGAAAGCGCGGAACAGGCCATGTACCGTGAACTGTTCGAGGAAGTGGGATTGCGGAAAAAGGACGTTCGTATTCTGGCTTCCACGCGAAGCTGGCTGCGCTATAAATTGCCAAAACGTTTGGTGCGTTGGGATACAAAACCGGTCTGTATCGGCCAAAAGCAGAAATGGTTTCTGCTACAGTTAATGTGTAATGAGTCCGATATTAATATGCAAAGTAGCGGTACGCCGGAGTTTGACGGCTGGCGCTGGGTAAGCTATTGGTATCCGGTGCGTCAGGTTGTGTCATTCAAACGTGATGTTTACCGAAAAGTAATGAAAGAGTTTGTCACCGCCGTTATTCAGCTACAGGAGAATTCGGCAGTCAGACTGCCCTCTGGTACCCGACGAAAACGAGGATAATCCGATCTATCATGATGCTCACGCGACTGCGAGAAATTATCGAGAAGGTGGCTGCCGCAGCCCGGTTGAGTGATGCATTAGAGATTTTGGTCAATGAAACCTGCCAGGCGATGGATACCGAGGTGTGCTCCATTTATCTGGCAGATAATGACCGCCAATGCTATTACCTGATGGCAACACGCGGGCTGAAAAAGCCGCGTGGCCGCACGATAACGCTGGCGTTCGGCCAGGGGATCGTCGGCCTGGTCGGCGAACGTGCCGAGCCTATCAATCTGGCTGATGCTCAAAGCCATCCCAGTTTTAAATTTATTCCCGCCGTGCGCGAGCAACATTTCCGCTCATTTCTGGGTGTGCCGATTATCCACCGGCGTCAGTTGCTGGGCGTGCTGGTGGTGCAGCAGCGTGAGCATCGCCAGTTCGATAAGAACGAAGAGTCATTTATGGTGACGCTGGCGACCCAAATGGCAGCCATCTTGTCCCAATCGCAGATGAAAGCGCTGTTTGGTCAGTACCGGCAAACACGGATAAAAGCGATGGTTGCCTCTTCCGGCGTGGCCATCGCGCCGGGCTGGCAGGATCGCAGCCAGCCATCGCTGGAACTGGTGTTCCCCGCCTCCAGCCTCGATAGCGATCGTGAACGATCCCGTCTGGTGATGGCGATGGAAGAGGCGGCTGCCGAATTTCGCCGCTTTAGCAAACGCTTTAGCGCCAGCGCGCAAAAAGAGAGCGCCGCTATCTTCGATTTCTACTCCCACCTGCTCAACGATGCGCGTCTTAAGCGTGACCTGTTTCAGGAAGTTGACACTGGCAGTGTGGCGGAATGGGCAGTAAAAGTGGTGATCGAGCGCTTTGCCGCCCAGTTTGCCAGCCTGCAAGATACTTACCTGCGCGATCGTTCCAGTGATTTACGTGCTCTCGGGCAACGCCTGCTGTTTCATCTTGATGATAATGCACAAAGCAACGGCCAGTGGCCGGAACGCTTTATTTTGGTTGCCGATGAGCTAACGGCCACCTTGCTGGCAGAAGTGCCGCAAGAGCGCCTGGCGGGCGTGGTTGCCTATGACGGTGCGGCCAATTCCCACGCGGCCATTATGGTGCGAGCGATGGGGATCCCCACCCTGATGGATGCGGATATCCAGCCTGAGTTGCTGCATCAGCGGTTACTGGTGCTGGATGGCTACCGGGGAGAGCTGCTGGTTGACCCGGAGCCCGTGCTGGTGCAGGAATACCAGCGTCTGCTGAGTGAAGAAAACGAGCTGACCCGGCTGGCGGAAGATGACATGGAACGCCCGGCCGTGCTCAAAACCGGTGAGCGCATGGAAGTGATGCTCAATGCCGGTTTGAGCGCCGAGCATGAAAAACGCTTTATCAATCAGGTTGATGGCGTGGGCTTATACCGCACTGAAATCCCGTTTATGCTGCAAAATGGTTTCCCTTCGGAAGAAGAGCAGATGACGCAATATGAAGGGATGCTACGTTTATACCCGTCGCGCCCCGTCATGCTGCGCACGCTGGATATCGGTGCTGACAAACAGTTGCCTTATTTACCCATCAGCGAAGAGAACCCTTGCCTTGGCTGGCGAGGTATTCGCGTCACACTCGATCAGCCGGAAATCTTTATGATTCAGGTGCGCGCGATGCTGCGCGCCAACGCGCAGATTGGCAATCTCCGTATTCTGCTGCCGATGATCAATAGCCTCGATGAGATAGATGAGGCAAAACGGCTGATTGAGCGGGCTCAGGCAGAAGTATCAGAAACGCTGGGATTCCCCGCTCCACGACCGCGGATCGGCATCATGCTGGAAGTGCCGTCGGTGCTGTTTTTACTGCCGCATTTGTCATCACGTATTGATTTTGTCTCGGTTGGCACCAATGACCTGACCCAGTATCTGCTGGCAGTCGATCGCAATAATCCTCATGTGGGCGCACTTTACGACAGCCTCCACCCCGCCATGCTGCACGCCTTGAATATGATTATCACCCACTGCCGGGAATATCAGTTGCCGGTGTCGGTGTGTGGGGAAATGGCGGGCGAGCCGATGGGGGCATTGCTGCTAACCGGACTTGGCTATCGCACGTTGAGCATGAACGGGCGCAGTGTCGCTCGTGTTAAATACCTGCTGCGGCGTATCGGTGCTGATGAATCGCACCAACTGGCACAAAAAGTCCTCGGTGCACAAACTGCCAGCGAAGTCCGGCAATGGGCGTCAATTTTTATTGAAGAACGCGGCCTGGGCGGTCTTATCCGTGGTGGGCGCTGAAAGTCTTATCGTGCCTGATGTTGCGCGCTCTGTGGTTTGGGTAATCCCGGAATGCTTACGCTCTTGACATGTCAAGAGCGGCAGGCCCGGTATCATAATGTTTACAGTTCTTTTATCCCGTCGTCGCCACCTGTGTTGACCAGCTATGCTATTATGCGCAACCGCACTCGGCAGACAGTTGCCAGGTGTGGTGAACGCGCTAAATCGCCCCCGATATCAGGGACTAGGCGGCAATAAAAGCAATAATCAATGTGGTGAACGACGATGACGAGCTATCTGGCATTTCCCCAGTTTGATCCGGTGATATTTTCAATAGGGCCGGTTTCCCTGCACTGGTACGGACTGATGTATTTGGTCGGGTTTGTTTTTGCCATGTGGCTGGCAGTGCGCCGGGCTGGGAAAAGCAATAGCGGCTGGCGCAAAGAGGAAGTGGAGAACCTGCTCTATTTCGGTTTCCTCGGGGTGTTTGTTGGCGGGCGGCTCGGGTACGTACTGTTCTACGCATTTCCCAATTTCCTGGCTAACCCGCTCTACCTGTTCCGGGTGTGGGATGGCGGAATGTCCTTCCACGGTGGCCTGCTTGGGGTTATCACCGTGATGTTGTGGTTTGCTCATCGTACCCGCCGCAATTTCTTCCATGTATCTGATTTTATGGCACCCTTGATCCCATTTGGGCTGGGAGCCGGTCGTTTGGGCAACTTCATCAACGGTGAACTCTGGGGCCGTGTCACCACAGATACGCCCTGGGCGATGTTATTCCCCTCTTCTCGTGGTGAAGATATGGCGCTGGCGGCGGCAAATCCGCAATGGCAGGCCATCTTTAATCAGTACGGTGTACTGCCGCGCCATCCATCGCAGCTCTATGAGCTGGTGCTTGAAGGTGTGGTGTTGTTTATTATCCTGAATTTTTTTATTCGCAAATCCCGTCCGATGGGCAGTGTTTCCGGTTTATTCCTGATTGGCTACGGCGCGTTTCGTATCATCGTTGAATTCTTCCGCCAGCCGGATGCCCAACTGGGGCTGTTTAGCGGCATCAGCATGGGGCAGATCCTGTCACTGCCGATGGTGCTGGCTGGGGTGCTAATGATGGTGTGGGCATACCGCCGTCAACCGGCCCGGTCATGAGTATTGATCCAAAATTAAGTTGATGAGGTGGTATGAAACAGTATCTGGAACTGATGCAAAAAGTGCTCGATGAGGGAATACCGAAAGATGACCGCACCGGCACCGGAACGTTATCTATTTTCGGGCATCAGATGCGTTTCAATCTGCGCGATGGCTTTCCGCTGGTCACGACCAAGCGCTGTCATTTACGTTCGATCATTCATGAGCTGTTATGGTTTCTGAACGGTGATACCAATATCGCCTACCTGCGAGAAAATAATGTCTCTATTTGGGATGAGTGGGCAGACGAAAGCGGCTCTTTAGGCCCGGTGTATGGCAAGCAGTGGCGCGCCTGGGGAACCGCTGACGGCCGTCAGATAGACCAGCTACAAACGGTTCTGGCGCAGCTAAAACAAGACCCGGATTCGCGCCGCATTATTGTTTCGGCCTGGAACGTCGGTGAGCTGGATAAAATGGCGCTGGCACCTTGTCATGCGTTCTTCCAGTTCTACGTTGCTGATGGAAAACTCTCCTGCCAGCTTTATCAGCGCTCTTGTGATGTGTTTCTCGGCTTGCCGTTTAACATCGCCAGCTATGCATTATTGGTGCATATGCTGGCACAACAGTGCGATCTGGAGGTGGGGGATTTTGTCTGGACCGGCGGAGACACGCACCTTTACAACAACCATCTGGAGCAGGCGCGTTTACAACTCAGCCGTGAACCGCGTTCGCTACCCCGTCTGGTGATTAAACGTCGTCCTGCATCGCTGTTTGACTACCGCTTTGAGGATTTTGAGGTTGAAGGTTATGACCCGCACCCGGCGATTAAAGCTCCGGTAGCCATTTGACAGATGCAGACTTGCCGCCTTACCGGGTAAGGTTATCGCACGGTTCGTTCCAGTCTTAACTCTATACATCATCCCCTGTCAGCATCGCTGGCGGGGGATTTTTTTATCCCCTTATTTCCTCGTATTTTTGCGTGCCTCTGCGCAATTTTTTGGCTGTTTTCTGTGGTGGCAGTGGTTGTTTGCGAAATGCTACGCAACCTGATGCAACGGCGCTGGTCATGCCGCTGGGGCGTTTTAGAATAGCGGCCATGAGCGATAACAACCGACAACAATATGGGTTTAGCCTGACGGAACTGATGCTGGTTATCACCGTGATAGCTATGCTGGCCGGCGGCGGCTTGCGAAGCTGGCTGGCTTACCGCCAGTCACTGCAATTAGAGCAACATGCTCGTCAGCTCCTTAGCGTCTTAACCGCAGTACAGACGCAGGCTAACTGGCGCAATCAGACGATGGCGCTATGGGTACAATCCTCTGCCGACGCGTGGTGTCTCGTGTTAACCGATGCTCCAGCGCACTGTGATGCGGCTGAAAAAACGGTGTATTACCGTTACCTCAAGGAGGTTGAACTGCTGGAAACCACCAGCCCGCGCCTGGTGTTTTATGGTTTACGCAATGCCGCGCAGTCCGGGCATTTGACGCTGCGTAGCCCGGCAGGGCGGGTGCGGCTGGTGATATCAGCCCGAGGGCGTTTGCGACTGTGCAGCGAAGGCTTTTCTGTACAGGGGATCCCTATATGTTAAGTCACCTCCGGCGAGGAGCCGCCGGTTTTACATTACCGGAAATGATGCTGGCAATGGCGGCAGGCAGCCTGGTCATGCTCTCGGTTGCCCAGATTCTGCCATTACTGCGCGCCCGCATTCAGGAAAATACCAGCCAGTTGCGTCTTGAACAGCTGTTTAATCAGGTCATGCTGGGTATTGAAAAAGACATCCGGCGTGCGGGTTTCTGCCATGGGGACTGTCAGGGGCGAGCGTTGACATTGCAACTCGATGGCGAAGGCCAGGTCAGTTGCCTGAGTCTGACATACGACGTTAACCGCAATGGCCGCTGGGAGAGTGGTGCTGATGCAGACCCCGAGTTTTTTAGCTATCGCCTGCGAGAGAATGCCCTGGAGGTGCAAACGGGAGGGCCCGCTTGTCAGGGAAACCGCTGGGAAAAACTACTGGATCCGGCAGAAGTCATCATCACACAGTTCCGTGTTTTACCGTTATCGTCGGGTGTATTACCGCGTTATCGGCTTTTACTGGAAGGCTATTGGGTTGGACGGGCAGGAAAACGATGGCGCTCAGAGAGCCTCGTGACAGGGAGGAACCATGCCAGATAGCGACATTACTCATCAGCCCATCACACACGAGGGCGGTATCAATAAAAAAAGTAAGGCAGAACAACGCTTTTCTATTCAGTCAGAGCAAGGCAGTATTCTGGCGATTGTTATGCTGGTGATGGTTGTCGGGTTATTGTTGTTGTCAGGCTTGCAGCGTCAGTTAGATAGCCAGTTAAAACTTGGCATAGATGAACAACGCTTTTGGCAGGCATTTAATCTGGCTATGTCATCGCTGAACTGGGGAATGAGCCTGCGCTGGCCGCCTGATAATGAGTGGCAGTGCCAGTCTATGGCTGCGCGAGCGCTATCTGCCTGTTTGCATATACCTAAAAGCCAGCCTGTGGCAGATGATAATCGTCTGGCTGCCAGCGGCAACTCACGTATGGGGCTGCTGCGTGGAGAAGGGCGGCTTGATGGTAGTGCCGAGCCACTTGTGGTGTATCACCGGGTAGCGGTTCAGATACAGCATTCGGCAGTACAGATTCAACCGCTGGTGGGCGGCTGGCTGGATGTCTGCCCCGAGTCAGAAGAGTCAGTTTGTGCGCCAGCGCGTTAAGGGCGTAGTATTGCGCCCGCCGCGTGTCGCTGGCTTTAGTTTGCCGGAAACATTGGTTGCTGCGTTGGTCTTTGCCGTGTTGCTCTGCGGGTTGTTGCAATATCATCAGGTACTGGTGCAATCACTGGTGCACCAGATGCAGCAACGTCAGGCATGGCGGTTTGCTCATCAGCAGCTTGATGCCGAAGAGAGGCCAGAACTCGCGCAGACGTTTGCCTTGCCACCAGGCTGGCGTATTAGCCGAATTGAACAAAACCACCCACCGGTGTGTCGAAGCGTGACGGTAACAATCGAGACGCCTTACCGCTACCAGGCTTCGCTCGAACGCTGGTTTTGCCATAACCCTCTCGATACGGTAACGTCCACGGCCAGCCGGTATACCGCATGATGGGTAAGAGAGGCACCGGTTTTGCGCTCACGGTGCGGATATCTGTGCGTTGTCGCTTCAGCGAGTGGTCTGGCGAGACTCATCTTTTGTATGGTTTTTTTGAAACGATGGACATTTCTGGGAGAAATGAATGCGGAAAGTATGTGGTTGGTTAAGCGTAGTGCTGCTCTTTTTCTGGTTTCCGTTCAGTTATGCGGCCGATGGCTGGCAACCTCTCCCCCAGACAATTCGCAAGAGTGAAAACGATACACGGCAGTATCAGGCAATACGCCTTGATAATGATATGACCGTGTTGTTGATATCAGACGAGCAGGCTGCTCACTCGCTCGCTGCGCTGGCGTTGCCGGTCGGCTCGCTTGATAACCCACCGCAACAGCCGGGGCTGGCACATTATCTTGAACACATGTTGTTGATGGGCTCTACGCGCTATCCACAATCAGATGGGCTGGCCGAATTTCTGAAAATGCATGGCGGTAGCCATAATGCCAGCACGGCCTCTTATCGCACGGCATTTTATCTGGAAGTGGAAAATGATGCGTTGCCGATGGCCGTCGATCGCCTGGCGGATGCGATAGCCGCACCGTTGCTTGACCCGGTCAATGCGGACAGAGAGCGTCATGCGGTGAACGCCGAACTGACGATGGCCCGTGCCCGTGATGGGTTACGTATGGAGCAGGTTGAAGCTGAGACCATTAACCCTGAACACCCAGGAGCCCGTTTCGCTGGCGGGAATCTGGAAACACTCAGCGATAAACCAGACAGTAAACTGCATGATGAGCTGGTACGTTTTTACCAGCGTTACTATTCAGCCAATCTCATGAAAGGGGTGATTTACGGTAAGTCGCCGTTGCCTGAGCTGGCGGCAATCGCGGCATCGACATTTGGGCGTATAGCTAATCATGAGGCCAGTGTGCCGCCCATTAGTGCACCAGTGGTAACAGAGGAACAGCGCGGCGTGTTGATTCATTACGTCCCGGCACAGCCACGTAAACAGTTGAAGATAGAGTTCAGGATAGCGAACGACAGCCAGGCATTTCGCAGTAAGACGGATACCTATATTAGTTATTTGATAGGAAATCGCAGTCCTAATACCTTGTCTGACTGGTTGCAGCGTCAGGGGCTGGCCGAGTCGATACGTGCCAGTTCCGATCCTATGTCTGAGCGTAGCAGCGGGGTTTTTAATGTCAGTGTGGATTTGACGGATAAAGGCCTGGCGCAACAGGATGACGTGATTGCTGCCGTATTCCAGTATCTGGAGAAAATCCGTCAGGAAGGGATCCAGCCGGGCTATTTTGATGAAATATCTCGGGTGCTGGGCATTGATTTTCGCTATCCCTCCATGAGGCGGGATATGGACTATGTCGAGTGGCTGGCCGATAGCCTGCTGCGTTTACCCGTAGAATATATTCTGGAAGGCCCCTATGTGGCCGATCGGTTCGACCCTGCGGCAATTCGCCACAGACTGGCGGCGATGACACCGCAAAATGCGCGCATCTGGCTGATAAGCCCGGAGCAACCCCATAATAAAAAAGCCTATTTTGTCGATGCACCTTACCAGGTGGATAAAATCGGCGATCAGCGCTTTAGCCGCTGGCAGCAGATGGCTGCGTCGATGACGTTAAGCCTGCCTGTGCCAAACCCTTATATCCCTGACGATTTCTCCCTTATTGCGGCGGATGCGGCTGTCACTCATCCGAAAAAAATTGTTGATGAGACGGGGTTGCGCGTTTTTTATATGCCGAGTCGCTATTTTGCCGGTGAGCCTAAAGCGGATATTACCCTGATGCTGCGCAACCGCCTTGCCAGTGATTCGGCTCGCCATCAGGTGTTGTTTGCGCTTAATGATTATCTGGCAGGGGTTGCGTTAGATGCCCTGAGCTATCAGGCATCGGTCGGGGGCATCAGTTTTTCTACCGGCAGTAATGATGGGTTAGTGATGACTGCGAGCGGTTATACCCAGCATTTACCGGCGTTGCTGATGTCGATGGTGCAACAATATGCCAGCTTTACTCCGACACCAGAGCAACTCCAGCAGGCAAAGTCATGGTATGCCGAACAACTGGACGCGGCAGACAAAGCGAAAGCTTACGAGCAGGCGATGTTTCCGCTGCGAGGGTTGTCGGTGGTGCCTTATAGCGAGCGCAGCGAGCGTCGTAAGTTACTGCAAGCGATTACGGTGCCTGAATTGGTGGCATACCGTAATGCATTACTACAGCAGGCTACGCCGGAGATGTTGGTGGTCGGGAATGTGGCGCAGGCCGATGTGGTCAGCTTGTCGTATCGTCTGCGCGAGCAGTTAGGGTGTAGTGGTACACAGTGGTGGCATGGCGAGTCAGTCACGGTCAATAAACCGCAGCGCGCCTTGCTTGAACAGCGCGTAACCGGCACGGATTCGGCGCTGGCGGCGGTATATATTCCCGTGGGGTATAGCGAGATTCAAAGTGCGGCGTACAGTAAATTACTGGGGCAAATCGTGCATCCCTGGTTTTATACGCAACTGCGCACGGATGAACAGCTTGGTTATGCGGTTTTTGCTACGCCGGTTTCGCTTGATAAGCAATGGGGGATCGGTTTTCTGTTGCAAAGTAACAGCCAGCAACCGGCTTATCTCTATCAGCGCTATCAGGATTTTTTTGCCAAAGCACAACAGCGGCTGGAAACGATGAGTGAGTCTGATTTTACTCAAAATAAACAAGGGCTTATTAACACTCTGAGCCACCCTCCGCAGACGCTGGATGAAGAGGCGGCGCGGCTGCGCGGTGATTTGGAGCGGGAAAACGTCGATTTTGATACCCGACAACAACTGATAGGCCAGATAGCGTCTATCTCTGCACCCCAGTTGCTGGGCTTCTTCCGGCAGGCTTTACAACCGCAGGGGTTAGCGTTGTTGTCACAGATTTCTGGTAGTGCGCATGAAAAAGCCGACTATGCCAGACCCGAGCAGTGGCAGCCATACACCTCTACCTCAGCCTTACAGCAGACACTGGGGTTAACGAATCGGGTCACAACGGCCTCACCGTAATCGCGGTGTGACGGGTGGTTTGGCTCAGGGGGGGATTGCACTGCGCTTACCACCAGCCATTAGCCAGATAAACCCCGTGAGGCCAGGAGCCTCGCGGGGTAGGGAGAAAGATTTCAGGTCGGAGAATTACAGGTCGGTGACCAGAATTTTGGAGCGGCGTTGATAGTTATACAGCTCTTGCTTACGCTTGGGCAGCATCTCTACCTCGACAGGCTTGAAACCGCGCTCCTGAAACCAGTGAATACTGTGGGTGGTCAGTACGAATAGCCGTTGTAACCCCTGCTGACGGGCTTGAGCCGAGACATGATGGAGCAGTTGGTCGCCGCGTGAGGAGTTGCGGTACTCCGGGTGCACGGCAACGCAAGCCATCTCACCAATACTCTCTTCCGGAAACGGGTAGAGTGCAGCACAGGCAATGGTCAGGTTGTCTCTCACCACCACGGTGAATTTGTCTATCTCCATTTCCAGTTGTTCACGCGAACGGCGCACCAAAATACCTTGCTGTTCCAGCGGACGAATTAACTCCAGAATACCGCCGATATCATTAATGGTGGCGCGGCGCACCTGTTCTGCGCTTTCCATAACGATTTGCGTGCCGATACCATCCCGGGAGAACAATTCTTGCAGTAACGCGCCATCTTCCTGATAACTAATCAGATGGCTGCGACGCACACCGCTGCGGCAGGCTTTTACCGCACCGCGCAGGAAGCGCACGATTTCAGAGTTGTAATCACCGGCTTCCTCCAGCACCTGAAGGCGCTGCTGGGCTTCATCAGGCAGTAATTCCGAGACAATCACGCCTTCTTCGTTTGTCACCCCTTGTGAGGCACAAAAGCCAATCATTTTCTCGGCTTTCAGTTTGATGGCCAACTGGGTGGCGACTTCTTCCGAGGTGAGGTTAAAGCTTTCTCCGGTAACCGAAACCGCGACCGGGCCAAGCAACACGATGGCACCACTGTCAAGCTGGCGTTGCAGCGCATCTTCATCAATGCGGCGAATACGGCCGCTGTGGCAGTAGTCCACGCCATCATCGACGCCAAGCGGCTGGGCAATAATAAAATTGCCGCTGACCACGTTAATGTGTGCTCCCTGCAAGGGCGTGTTGAGCAGGCTCATTGACAGACGGGCCGTAATATCCAGTTGCAGCATGCCGGCGGCCTGTTTCACCAGTTCCAGCGTGGTGCTGTCTGTGACCCGGGTATGCTTGTGGTAGCGGGGCTCGTAGTTGTGTGCCATCAAATTGGCATCAATCTGCGGTCTGGCACCATAGACCACCACCAGTTTGATACCCAGACTGTGCAACAGCCCGATGTCATTGACGATATTGGCAAAATTTTCATGCTCAATTGCTTCGCCGCCCAGCATGATGACAAAGGTTTTACCACGATGTGCATTGATGTAAGGAACTGAGTGGCGGAAGCCTTGAACCAGTTCTGTACTACGTTCCTTCACTGCGAGCCCTCTTTGAATTTTTATTCGATATTTTCGTATTTTTATTCTTACCAAACCAAAAGGCAAGCGATAACTTTCCCGTCTGATGGCCTGTATGGTTTGCACCTTCCCGAACAGTAAAACGCTGAACGATGATTTTTGCATGACAGTCAGGGCGGGATTGGTTAAAGTTTTTTTCGCTTTATCTAATCTGCCTGATTTTATTAGCCATTAGTGGAGTTTCATGTCTTATCCAATGCCTCGACTCAGTCGTCGCCAATTATTACAGGGCGCGGCTGCCACCTGGCTACTGAGTCTCAGTGGCGTCGGGCTGGCGGCTTCGTCCCAGGTTATCGCCGTACGCGTATGGCCCTCTTCTGCTTATACCCGTATGACGCTGGAGTCAAATCTGCCGCTCAGCTATCGCCAGTTCGTGCTGGATAATCCGCCTCGTCTGGTGGTGGATATTGAGAATGTTGCGCTCAATAGCGCCCTGAAGAGTGCGAGCCGCCAGTTTGCGCGTACCGATCCTTTTATTAAAGCCGCGCGTGTCGGGCAGTTTGATCAGAACACGGTGCGACTGGTACTGGAATTACGCCAGCAGGTTGAGCCGAGATTGTTTACGCTGACGCCGGTGGCCGGGTTTCGTCACCGCCTGGTGCTGGATCTCTATCCGGTATCCGGGCGTTACGATAATGCAGAAGACCCGCTGCTGGCACTGCTTGAGGATTACAACAAAGGCGAACTGGAGCGAACCCTGCCGCCTGAAACGCCCAAAACCGGGCGAGCCGGACGTGAGCGGCCGCTGGTTATCATGCTTGACCCAGGGCATGGCGGAGAAGACCCCGGTGCGATAGGGAAAAATCGTACCCGGGAAAAAGATGTGGTGTTACAAATCGCCCGTCGTCTGAAGGCGCTAATCGAGCGCGAACCCAATATGAAAGCCTACATGACTCGTAATGAGGACGTGTTCATTCCGCTCAATGTCCGGGTTGCGAAAGCCCGTAAACAGCGGGCCGATCTGTTTGTCTCCATTCACGCCGATGCCTTTAGCGATCGCGCTGCGCGGGGGTCTTCGGTTTTTGCGTTATCGAAAAAAGGGGCGACCAGCTCGGCGGCGCGCTATCTGGCACAAACGCAAAACGAATCTGATTTGATTGGCGGTGTGAGTCTCAGCGGCGACAGGTATCTTGACAGCACCATGTTCGATATGGTGCAAACGGTGACGATTAATGACAGCCTGAAGTTTGGCAACGAAATTCTGCATCGGTTAGGCGGGGTGAATCGTCTGCATAAAAATCGTGTCGATCAGGCCGGGTTTGCGGTGCTAAAGGCACCAGATATTCCCTCGGTGTTGGTCGAAACGGCGTTTATCAGCAATCTGGAAGAGGAGCGCAAGCTGCGTACCACACATTTTCAGACGCAGGTGGCGCAATCGATTCTGGAAGGGATTAAAGCCTATTTTGCCGCACAGGTTCGCTAAATGAACAATGGGATAAACGGTACCGAGGGTGAAAACTGAAAAGGCAGGCATAAAAAAACACCCGTCAGGGTGTTCTCTTGTTTGAGACATTGATTGGTTGCGGGGGCCGGATTTGAACCGACGACCTTCGGGTTATGAGCCCGACGAGCTACCAGGCTGCTCCACCCCGCGTCCGTCTCTCTTCTTCTTGATGCTTAACTTTCTTTGATGCTTAAACATCAATTGGTTGCGGGGGCCGGATTTGAACCGACGACCTTCGGGTTATGAGCCCGACGAGCTACCAGGCTGCTCCACCCCGCGTCCGTGGATGCGCACTATACTCCGCGTTCATTTTGATGCAACTCCTTTTTGCAAATAGTTGTCGTTTTTACCTTAACTGGCGAAAACATCGCCTGAGTGGTGGTTTTTAGAACGAATATGTGTGGTTTTATGCTGGCGCGTTTTATTCTCCTGGCCCGTTTGCTATCGTTTCGCGTCATGAAAATGAGGTTATCCAGCAGGGCTGTTCGTCAGTGATGCTGTTATTCAGTCAGTAAAAGAGAGCGCGCAAAAAATGAAAGGATGGTGGGGGAAATACGTGCTGACCGGTGTGGTTATCGCGATACTGGCCGGCTGTCAGACTCGGCCCGGCGATCGTGGTCAGCAATACAAGGATGGACGTCTTGATCAACCGTTTGAGTGGGTCAATACGCCGAATGCCAGCGGTTCACCGGCAAATGGCGGCGATTTTATGCAGCAGGTTAGTCGAATCCAGTCTGCCTCGCCGGGACTTTACTCCCGAAATAGTGCGGTGTTTCAGTCCATTGCGAACTGGCTGCAATCCGGGGGGATACGCGTCAGCTGTCGCAGTTTTGGCTTGAATGCCTGGCAAATGGAAGGGGTAGACAATTTTGGCAATGTCCAGTTCACCGGCTACTACACTCCGGTGGTGCAGGCGCGCCACACGCCTCAGGGGGAGTTCCGCTTTCCGCTGTATGCGATGCCTTCTGCCGGGAAAAACCGCCGTTTGCCAGACCGAGCCTCTATTTATGCGGGTGCATTAAGTAGCCAGTTGGCGATCGCCTGGACGAACTCGCTGATGGATAACTTCATGATGGAAGTGCAGGGCAGTGGCTACGTCGATTTTGGTGATGGCAGCCCGCTGACCTTTTTTGGCTATGCGGGCAAAAATGGCCATGCCTATCGCAGCATTGGTAAGGTGCTGATTGACCGGGGTGAGGTGGCGAAGGAAGCGATGTCGATGCAGGCGATTCGGCAATGGGCGGAGCGCCATAGCGAAGCGGCGGTGCGTGAATTATTGGAGCAAAACCCGTCGTTTGTGTTTTTTAAACCGATGGCGTCAATGCCGGTTAAAGGGGCCAGTGCCGTCCCGCTGGTGGCTCGCGCGTCTGTTGCTTCCGATCGCAGCTTAATTCCACCCGGCACCACATTACTGGCTGAAGTCCCGTTGTTGGATAATCAGGGTAAGTTCACCGGTAAGTATGAGATGCGTCTCATGGTGGCGCTGGATGTCGGTGGTGCAATAAAAGGGCAGCATTTTGATATCTATCAGGGGATTGGTACAGAGGCAGGCCATGCCGCCGGTTATTACAACCATTATGGCCGGGTATGGGTGCTGAAAGGCCAGTCTGCCTCGGCCATGCCGCTGTTGAGCTCTGGCAACCGCAATGCAGACGGGGTTTTGGTGAGCAATCCGAATTAAACTGCTCAAGTGCCTTGCCTGCATTAAACGGCAGCAAGGCACCGTGCGTCAGCGCAGTGATTTCACCATCGGAATACACGCCAGCGAAAATCCACGCGGGGAATGGTGAAGGCTTGGCTCATCACCGCAAAAACCCAGTGAGTGATAAAACGCCGCTGCATTCAGGCTGGCTTCCAGATGCAGTTCCTTAAGCCCGGCAGAACGGGCTTTACCTTCCAGATACTGCATCATGGCGCGCCCGATGCCCTGGCCCATGACATCCGGTTCAACAAAAATCGCGTCAATCATGCCGTTATCGAGGTTTATCATGCCGGTTGCGACGATACGCTGGGCGTGTTCCGCCAGATAAAAACGGTCTGTTACCGTATTTTCGAACGATTGACTGAGCGGGCCGCCTGCCCAGCGTTGCAGTGAGTCCGGCGGATAGTGCTCCGCGCAGCCCTGTATAATCGCGCGATTGCGCAGGGCGAATGCGGCGTGAGCATCGGTGCGCATGGCTTTACGGAAGGTCACGGGCAACGGGCGTGGTTTCTGTGCCTGTGTTGCCGGTTCCTCCGGCTTTTCAGCGGCAAACGCCAGCACATTTTCGAAGGCCAGGCGGAAATAGAGTTCGTAACTGTTGCGCTCCACGTAGCCGATATGCGGTGTCGCCAGTACATTCGGCAACCGGAGCAACGGCTCGCTTTCTTTGCTCGCCGGTTCATGACTGAACACATCCAGCGCGGCCTGCCGGTGCGGGTTCGCGGATAAAACCTGCCAGAGTGCGCCCGGCTCCACCAGTTCAGCGCGGCTGATATTGACAAACAGGGCGTCCGGCTTCATCAGCGCCAGGTCGGCCTGTGTCACACTGTGACGGGTGGCATCATTAAGGCGTAAATGCAGTGACAACACATCTGCGCGGGCAAAAAATGCCGCTTTGCTTGCAGCCGCTTCATACCCCATCGTTTGCGCCCTGACCCGCGACGCCTCGCTGCCCCATATCAATATCTGCATGCCAAATGCTGCGCCATAGCGGGCTATGCGCTGACCAATATTGCCAAAACCCCAGATACCGAGCGTCAGCCCTTCCAGCGTGCGGCCTAATGTGGGGAGCCCGCTTTGTTGCCAGCCGCGTTCAGCCTCGCATCGGGTATGCGGGCATTGTAACGCGTGATGGTACTGCGGCAGATGGCGCGAGGCCGCCATAATCAATGCCCAGCAGAGCTCGGCTGGGGCAACCGGCGAGCCTCGGCCTTCAGCGAGGGTAACGCCCCGGCGCTGGCAGGCCGCTACGTCAATATGCTGGCTGATTTTACCGGTCTGGCTGATGAGCTTTACGCGGGGCAGTCTGGCAAGGAGGGTGTCGGTAATGTGGGTGCGCTCACGGATAAGTACCAGTGCGTCGGCATCCTGTAAACGGGCCGCCAGTTGTTCTTCGTCAGTGAAGGTCTGGTTCAGGATGGTGACGTGATGCGCGTTAAGCAGGGAAAAGCAGTCGAGATGGCGGACTGCATCCTGATAATCATCCAGTATGGCGATGTGCATACGGTTATTCCTTGTCATTGTTTTCGTCAGTGGCGAGGCAGGTGACTTGCGCTTGTTATGTGGGTTTTCCCGGCGGGTGACACATCGTGAACTCCCGGTCACCTTCACCGGTAATCTCAAAGCCAAGACGCTGATACAACAGGCGGGCCGGGTTATTTTTTAGCACACTTAACACTACCGGCTGGCGTTGTGCTGAGGCCCTGGCGATGAGCGACTCTATCAGTAACCGGCCGAGCCCCCGGTTTTGAAAATCCGGGTGAATTTGAATCTGCATTAAATACCAGTGCTGTGCGTCTGGCACAAAGGCATATTTTAATAACCCGGCCGGTTTGCCGTCTGCCAGCACGAGATAGGCGTGCTCGAATGCATAAAGCACGCGTTGCATCAGGCTGTCATTATCGGTTGGCGCTCCGATGTCAGCGAGATATCCGGCCATGGTGAGCTGGCGTAATTGCAGTAAGTACGGGATGTCAGATAGCGTTGCCGGAACCTGTTCAAGGCGCATACGGCCTCCAGATAGATGCTGGGTAACAGGAATATCAGCACGAATTGGGCCGGGTTGAAAACAAAAACGCGATGCCAACGCCACCTGAATGCTGTTTCAGGTGGCTGAGCGGCTATCTCATGCCCGATAGCACTGCGCAAACCGGTCTGAGTGGGGTATTATCGCAGCCGTTTTTATGAGGCGAAGGTGAATCATGAGTACGCAACTATCCGAAAGTTATTTGCAGCGTTTTAGCGGAACCGCGCGGTTGTATGGGCAGCGGGCCTTGTCGCTTTTCGCCGGGGCGCATGTGTGCGTGATTGGCATTGGTGGTGTCGGCTCGTGGGCGGCAGAGGCGCTGGCGCGTACCGGTATTGGCGCAATTACGCTGATAGACATGGATGATGTGTGCATCAGTAACACCAACCGCCAGATCCACGCTCTGCGCCAGCACACCGGCCAGCTTAAAACCGAGGTGATGGCCGCGCGTATTCTGGCGATAAACCCGGAGTGCCAGGTGCACTGTGTCGATGACTTTATTAGTGCAGATAACGTTGCCGGGTTGCTGAATCACAACTTTAGTTATGTGATTGATGCCATTGATAGCGTGCGCCCGAAAGCCGCATTGCTGGCCTGGTGCCGCCGCCATAAAATCCCGGTGGTAACCACCGGTGGCGCAGGCGGGCAGATTGATCCTACCCGTATCGAGGTCGCTGATTTGGCAAAAACCATTCAAGATCCGCTGGCGGCGAAGCTGCGTGAGCGCCTGAAGCAGGATTTTAACATCGTTAAAAATAGCAAAGGCAAACTCGGTATTGACTGTGTGTTTTCCAGCGAGCCGCTGATGTACCCCCAGCCGGACGGTACGGTCTGTGCTTCGCGCAGCAGCGCCGATGGTGTGAAACGCATGGACTGTTCGGCCGGGTTCGGCGCAGCCACCATGGTGACGGCAACCTTTGGCTTTGTGGCCGTTTCACATGCGCTTAAAAAAATGATGGCGCGCGATGCCCGGTTAGCAGCGCAGCATCAGGCTTCCTGATGGGCAATGGCGTTAATCCGTGTAGCCAGCGCGCTGAGGCCACCGGCGCGTGAGGCGCTTAGCTCCTCGCGCAGTCCCAGCGCATCAAACAGCGCCAGCGGGTCACGCTGGCGTAGTGTCTGCGCAGTTTGCCCCTCAACCGAGGTGAGCAGAACCGCCAGCAGGCCGCGTACGATGCGCCCGTCACTGTCGCCATAAAAATGTAACGAGCCATCCTCCCGGCGTTGATAACCGAGCCAGACGCGGTTTTCACAGCCAGATAGCGCGATAGCCGGGTCACGCAGCGCTTCAGGCAGGGGAGGGAGCGCTTTGGCCAGCAGGATCAACTGGCGGTAGCGTTCTTCCCAACTGCGGCAGGCGGCAAAGCGCGTCAATAGCATGGCGGCTGGAATGTCGGTGCCAAACGGGTGATGGGTTGTTTCAGTCGTCATGATTCAATCTGCCAGTAATTCCAACGCGTTGCGGATAGCCTGAATAAGATGTGCGACATCCTGCGGCTGATTATAAGGGGCAAAAGAGGCGCGCAACGTTCCTTCAACCCCCAGCGCACTCATCAAGGGTTGCGCGCAGTGGTGCCCGGCGCGTATTGCCACGCCAGACTGTGCCACCAGAGTGGCAAGGTCATGATGATGTACCCCATCAACGGTGAATGACAGCAGGCTTGAGCCGGTGGCGCGAAAACTGCGAAACCCGGCAAGAGCACTTAACTGTTGCTCGGCCTGTTCGGCCAGCATGACGCTGTGTTTGTCTGCGCCGTGCCGGTCTTGCTGGCACCACCAGTCGATGGCCGCAGCCAGCCCTAATACGCCAGCAATGTGCGGCGTGCCTGCCTCAAAACGTTGTGGAATCGCCTGTGGGGTAAAGCCATCGAACGACACCTGACTCATCATTTTGCCGCCGCCAAGCCAGGGGGGCATGGCTTCCAGTAATTCCGCCTTGCCATACAGCACGCCAATGCCGGTTGGGCCAAACAGTTTGTGGCCGGAAAAGGCGTAAAAATCAATATCCAGTGCATCCACATCGATGGCGCGGTGGACGACGCCTTGTGCGCCATCGACCATCACCACCGCGCCGGCCTGATGTGCAAGCGTCACCGCCTGATGCAAATCGGGCATTGCACCCGTAACGTTAGACATCTGGCTGATGGCCAGCAACCGGGTACGCGGCGTCAGCAGGGCACGCAGTGCAGGAAGCGCGGGCTGATAATCTTTGCCTAACGGGAGTTTGACGACGCGAGCTCCGGTTTGCTGCGCCACTGTTAGCCACGGGATTAAATTGGCATGGTGCTCGCCTTCACTGACCAGAATTTCGTCGCCGGGTTGCAGGCGGGGCCTCGCATAGCACTGCGCCACCAGGTTGATAGACTCAGTAGTGCCTCGGGTCCAGATAACGCTGCGCGCCTGCGGTGCGCCGATGAAGCGGGCCACGGTTGCGCGCGCCTGTTCAAACGCATCCGTCAACCGTCTGGCGGAGTGATGCTGGCTGCGGTGAACATTGCCGCTTTCTGCGGTATAGCAGTGCTCTACCGCACAAATGACCGCGTTCGGTTTCAATGCGGTGGCGGCGCTATCAAGATAGACGCTGCCGTGCTCCAAGGCTGGAAATTGCTGGCGAAAATGCCCGGGGTTAAACGGTTTCATGGTGCTCCTCTGCTAAGAGGCCGATCCTGTCGCATTTTCTTGCCCGATACAAGTTTTGCGCGGCGCTGAATACCTGGGCGAACGCATCACGTCGCACACCGGTACGCACGGCGGTAACTCCCGGTGTATTGTGGAATACTATGATTTTTAGGCAAAAAAAAAGCACCGCAAACTGCGGTGCTATGCAAAAATCACTTAGACAGACAGGGTAAATATACAGGAAATGAAAGGTAGACTGGCTACCAGCGTCTGAAATGCAGACAGTAAATAAATAGCAAACACAACATCACAACCACAAGCCAAAAGCACGTCCGTTAACCTTTTGCGCTTTTCGTTCCGGCTCAGGGAAGTGGCGCTACTATAGGTATTTGCTGGTGCATCCTCAACGGACAATTTATAATGCCTCGGATTAAAAAAACTAATAGCAAATGGTGGGAACTGCTCCCTGGGTGCACCATAGCCATATATGAAGAATCCGGTTTATGTCCAAACGATTGCCACCCCTCAATGCTTTACGTGTTTTTGATGCTGCTGCCCGCCACCTCAGTTTTACCCGAGCGGCTGAAGAGTTGTTCGTGACTCAGGCTGCTGTCAGCCACCAGATAAAATCGCTGGAGGATTTTCTTGGCCTGAAATTGTTCCGTCGCCGTAACCGTTCGCTGTTATTAACGGAAGAAGGGCAGAGCTATTTTCTCGATATCAAAGAGATTTTTTCCGCGCTGAATGAAGCCACGCGTAAGCTACAGGCGCGCAGTGCCAAAGGGGCGCTCACTGTCAGCCTGTTGCCCAGTTTTGCCATTCACTGGCTGGTGCCGCGCCTGTCGAGTTTTAACTCGGAATACCCCGGCATCGATGTGCGTATTCAGGCGGTAGACCGGGAAGAGGAGCGGCTGTCTGATGATGTGGACGTGGCGATTTTCTATGGGCGAGGTAACTGGCCGGGCATGAGGGTGGAAAAACTCTATGCGGAATATCTGTTGCCAGTGTGTGCTCCGCAATTGCTGGCGGGTGAGCATCCGTTGAAAACGCCGGAGGATTTGGCATGGCATACCCTGCTACATGATGCCTCGCGCCGTGACTGGCTGGCGTATACCCGTCAGTTAGGGATAGCGCAGATTAATGTGCAGCAAGGGCCGATTTTCAGCCATAGCGCGATGGTGTTGCAGGCGGCCATTCACGGTCAGGGCGTGGCGCTGGCCAATAATGTGATGGCGCAGACGGAAATTGAAGCAGGCAGGCTGGTCTGTCCGTTCAATGATGTATTGGTCAGTAAAAATGCATTTTATCTGGTTTGCCATGACAGCCAGGCGGAACTGGGTAAAATAGCCGCTTTTCGTCAATGGATCCTCGCGCGCGCGGCGAGTGAACAGGAAAAATTCCGGTTTCGTTATGACAATTCGTCGCGCTGAGGCTGTGTATGTGGCGAGTTGAATACTCATCTTGTTAAACATAAAGGTGTGGGCTAAACAATGAATAGCCGTTTTATGCTGATTTTTGCCGCCATCAGCGGGCTGGTGTACGTCGCGCTGGGCGCGTTCGGGGCACATGTGTTAAGTAAAGCGCTGGGCGAAACCCAAATGGCCTGGTTACATACCGGCTTACAATATCAGGCATTTCATACGCTGGTGATTTTGGTGTTAGCGGTGGCGATGTGTCAGCGGGTGAATGTCTGGTTTTACTGGAGTGCGGCATTGCTGGCGCTGGGTATCGTGCTGTTTAGTGGCAGTCTTTACTGTCTGGCGTTGTCGTATTGGCGTTTTTGGGTGTTTATCACGCCGGTGGGAGGCCTCTGCTTCCTGGCGGGATGGTTGTTACTGTTAATCGGAGCCCTACGCCTGAAAGGCAGGGCTGAGTCACATGAATAAAGTCATTTTGTACTGTCGCCCCGGTTTTGAAAAAGAGTGTGCGGCGGAGATAACCGATAAAGCCGCACGCTATGAGGTGTATGGTTTTGTCCGCGTGAAAGACAACAGCGGTTATGTCATTTTTGAATGTTATCAGCATGAAGATGCCGATCGCTTAATCAAAACGCTGCCGTTTAAGGAACTGGTCTTTGCCCGCCAGATGATGGTGTGTGGGGAGTTGCTGCGTGACTTGCCGCCGGATGATCGCATCGCGCCCATCGTGGGGATGTTGACCGGTGTGATGGAGCGTGCCGGAGAGTTGCGTGTTGAAGTGCCCGATACCAACGAAAGCAAAGAGCTGATGAAGTTCTGCCGCAAGTTTACCGTGCCACTGCGTGCTGCATTGCGTGAAAACCGTATTTTGCTGTCGCAGGAAAAAGGCAGTCGTCCGGTTATCCATGTGCTGTTTATCGCGCCTGGCTGTTGTTATGTGGGGTACTCTTACAGCAACAATAACTCACCGTTTTATATGGGGATCCCGCGCCTGAAATTCCCGGCGGATGCGCCAAGCCGTTCAACCCTGAAGCTGGAAGAAGCGTTTCATGTTTTCGTGCCTGCCGATGAGTGGGATGAGCGCCTTGCCAGCGGCATGTATGCGGTGGATTTAGGCGCGTGCCCCGGCGGCTGGACCTATCAATTGGTGAAGCGCAGCATGATGGTGTATGCGGTAGATAACGGCATGATGTCACCAGACCTGATGGACACCGGTCAGGTGATGCACCAGCAGGCAGATGGTTTCCGCTTTGAGCCGCCGCGCAATAATATTTACTGGCTGGTGTGTGACATGGTAGAGAAGCCTGCCAAAGTCACCAGCCGCATGGGTGACTGGCTGGTTAATGGCTGGTGTCGTGAGGTTATCTTCAACCTCAAACTGCCTATGAAAAAGCGTTATGAGGAAGTGGTGCAGAATCTTGCCCAGTTATCACAGCGACTTGAGGAACAGGGTATTAATTTTGAAGTGCATGCCAAACACCTCTATCACGATCGTGAAGAGATAACCGTGCATGTGCGGCGTATTTGGGGGGCAATCCCCGGTCGGCGTGATGAGCGTTAAGTACCACTGCCAGGCTGCGCAGTAGTGTACGATGATGCCCGCCGTCAGTATGACGGCGGTACGCCAGTTCCAGCCGCAGGCAGACGCAGTTGCTGAAGATTGCCGTTAAGTTGCAGGTCGGTTTTGAGCGTGGCCACTTCGCGGCAGCGATAGGCCATATCCTTGTGTGATAGCAGTTTGTGACGCCACTTTTCAGGGACCTGTTCCAGTTGCTGATACAATATCTCCAGCGAGTCGGCTTGCTGGAGCAGTTGTGCGGCCGTTTTGGGCCCGATGCCGCTGACACCGGGGATCTTACTGCTACTGATGCCCGCAAGCCCCCAGTAGTCTGGTAATTGTGCCGGTTTCACGCCAAATTCTCCGGCGATAAAGGGCATATCCAGCCAGCGCTTTTGAAAATAATCCCGAATGCGCACGGCAGGAGCCAGTAGCTGGCAGTAGCCTTTATCGGTTGAGACAATCGTCGCCTGATGCCCCTGAGCGGCCACTTTGCAGGCTAGCGTGGCCGCCAGATCGTCTGCTTCATTACCCGGCGAATGCCAGCTGTTCACACCCATCGCAAGAAAAGCCTCTTTGATGTGTGGCAGCTCTTGTGCCAGCGTGTCTGGCATTGGCGCTCTGCCCTCTTTGTATTCAGCCAGCAACTGGTGTCGCCAGCTATGTGCGCGCTGCTCGTCATCGAAAACCGCTACCGCGTGCGTGGGCTTGCTATGCTGGATCAACTGGCCCAGAGCATGCCGACAGGCATTGAGACAGGGCGAGCCTTGCACGGCATGGATACGACGAATCAGGTTAAGGGCATCAACAATCAGCAGATGTACGGCCATATTCAGGAGTCACAAATTGCCGCCATCAACAGGCTGATGGCGGCCGGGTGGTCAGGAGTGGATTTCGTAGCACGGCACATAATCGCTGCCAGGCAACTTCATGCGCTGCTGAGAGACAAAATCACGCAGCAGGCTATCCATACTTTTCATGATGCTGGCATTGCCATGCAACCGGTAAGGGCCATTTTCCTCAATCGCCCGAATGCCCGCTTCTTTCACATTACCGGCAACGATGCCGGAAAAGGCTTTACGCAGCGTTGCTGCCAGCTCTTCTGCGGGTTGATCGGGGTGCAGATTGAGATTGGCCATATTCTCGTGCGTGGGGTCAAACGGCAGTTGTAAATCGGGTGCGATACGCAGCGACCAATTAAAACTGTAAGCATCGCCTGTATGACGGCGATGCTCTTTCACCTGCGGCATGGCCTTTTTCATCTGACGAGCGACTTCTGCTGCATCATTGATAATTATCGAGTAGTACCGGCGTGCCTGACGACCGAGCGTACTGACAATAAACTCATCCAGCACCCGGAAATAGTCGGCACTCTCTTCTGGGCCGGTGAGAATAATCGGCAGTACCTGTTCGCTGTTAATCGGGTCCATCATGATCCCCAGCAGATAGAGAAACTCTTCTGCGGTTCCTACGCCGCCTGGGAAAATGATAATGCCATGTCCAATACGCACAAACGCTTCCAGACGCTTTTCAATGTCCGGCATGATGATGAGTTCATTCACCAGTGGGTTAGGGGGCTCGGCGGCGATAATGGAAGGCTCTGTCATACCAATAAAACGCCCGTCACGATAACGCTGCTGTGCATGACCAACGGCGGCACCTTTCATTGGCGCTTCCATTGCACCCGGCCCGCAGCCTGTGCAGATATTCAGTTCGCGTAAGCCAAGCTGGCTGCCGACTTTGCGGGCATACAGATATTCGATTTCATTGATGGAATGCCCACCCCAGCACACGACCAGATTCGGCTCTTCCCCAACGTGCAGCGCGCGGGCGTTACGCAGAATGGAGAAGACCAGGTTGGTGATATGCGTGCTGTCTTCAAGGTCGAGGGTTTGATAGCGGCCGGCACTGGCTATCTGGCCGTTTACAAACAGAATGTCGCGTAACACGGCAAACAGGTTGGCTTGTAACGAACGGATTATTTGACCATCAACGAAGGCCTCTTCCGGTGGGTTGACCAGCTCCAGTTTGACGCCCCGTTCACGGCGCAGAACATTGATATCAAAATCCTCGTAGCGGGAGAGCAACTCCTTGCTGTTGTCCGTCTGGCTGCCTGAGTTCAGAACGGCGAGGGAACAGTTACGAAATAACCGGTAAAGATCGCTGCTGGCGGTGCTTTTCAGCATATCCACTTCCAACTGCGACAGTAAATCCATGGACCCTAACGGGCTAATGTGTGTGATCATGCTACTCCCTGAAACGCAGTGTGCGACGACAGTTGTTCAATATGTTTGTTCAACACGCAGGTGCAATACGCAGATTCAATGCATGGGGTCGTACCCTTTAGCGCCTTTTCACCTTAACGTGCCAGAGCGTATTTTGCCAAGGCATGGTGACAGCAACACCGTAAAGTTGCGCGGCGTTACGCATTTTTATGCCTATTCTATCGACGATGACCATAAGAGTCGCGATAAGATAAAGCGCGATAACGCAGATGTTTACCGATTGAGAGGCAAGATGGAACAGCAGGTTGTTCAGGCACTACAGGACTTTACTCAGCGCTATGTCAGTTTATGGCAGCAGGAAACCGGACATGCGCCTGCCAGCGAAGAATTGTATGGTGTGGCATCGCCCTGTGCTGTCACAACGCAGCACGATCGGGTCTATTGGCTGCCTCAGCCAGCCGCGCCCTTGCACGGGCTTGAGGGGTGGGCGCGAGCGCTCGATATTCAGTTGCATCCTGATGCACAGGCTTTTTTCACCACACAGTATGCAGGGGATATGCGCGGTCATATTGCCGGGATCGACTGCACATTGCTGCAAGTCTGGAGTGAAGCGGATTTTGTCAGGATGCAGGAAAATTTGATTGGTCATCTTTTGACACAAAAACGATTAAAATTATCACCTACGTTATTTCTTGCCACAACCGATTCAGAAATGATGCTAATCTCTTTGTGCAATTTGAGTGGTGAAGTTGTGCTCGAAGAGCTGGGTACACGTCAACGGCGGGTGCTTTCTGGCAGCCTGAGTGATTTTTTGTCTACATTGTCACCGTTGATTTCATAATGCTGAATCGCGTTTCGCTTTTCGGTGTGTAAGAGATCTCTCACATTCTGTGTAAGCCATCTCTTATCTTTAAGACTAAGTTAAGGTTGAAATTTAATTTAATCTTTATTAATTAATAGGTTATATGGCTTTATCTGTTGGCATCATTTTTTATGTGATTGTCGGGCCTTCAGGATGACTTGCTGATTCGGTTTAATTAATACATCTTATTATTCAGTTTCGTAACACGGTAACAGGTTGTATCGGTTATGTCAGGAAGACAACGCGTACATGCTTGTTACAAGCCAGACTCTTTTTTCAGGATGAAATAAGGGACACCTCCAGGATGGAGAATGAGAGCCGGTCTGGGAATGCCGGTGGGGCAGGAGCCTAAAGGAAATCGCATCACGGATGATGTTGAAGGAACGACTGTCAGGGACGAAAGAGGGAACGCCAGCAAGGATTGTGGGTTAGGAGGACCGTCAAGGACAAGTTTTCAAGGACGAGCAGGGAAGCAACTAGGTGGCGGGATTGCTACAAACGAACCAGAGGGAACCGAGAAATCGGTTCCCTCTTTTCTTTGCGCGGCTACATCGCACGTTCGGTATCACGCTCCGTGTGCAGACAGAGACAGGCGTGCCTGAGGCCACTAACGGTGTTATGCTTTGCCGCCCTGTTACGGAGTCTGAGTCGCCCGCTATGAATGTAAACCTTCAGATTCGGCAAGCATTATTTGCCATTGAGCAGGCTTTAAAACACAGCCAGCTATGGCAGGCAGCCCCGCCGAATGAGGCTGCTTTTGCCAGCAAGGAGCCCTTTTGTATTGATACCATGAACGCGGAACAGTGGCTGCAATGGGTGTTTCTGCCGCGTATGCATGCGTTGCTGGATAGTGGCGGGCCACTGCCCAAACGGCTGGCTATCCTGCCTTATTTCGATGTGGCATTAACCGACAGCACGGCCCCGGTGACGGGGTTGCTGGAGCAGCTACGTCGTTTTGATGCCCTGTTTGAGAGCTGAGTATGCTGGAGATTATTTATCAGGATGAACATCTGGTCGCGGTGAACAAACCCGCAGGCTGGCTTGTTCACCGTAGCTGGCTGGATCGCAAAGAGAAAGTCGTTGTGATGCAGACGGTGCGAGATCAAATTGGTCAGCATGTCTTTACCGTACATCGTCTTGACAGGCCTACCTCCGGGGTGTTGCTGATGGCGCTGTCGTCGGCGGTGGCTCGCCAGTTGGCTTTGCAATTCGAACAGCATCAGATGGAAAAAGTCTACCATGCGGTGGTTCGAGGCTACGTGACGGATGACGGCATCATCGATTATGCGCTGACGGAAGAGCTGGATCGCATCGCAGACAAATATGCCAACCCGGATAAAGCGCCTCAGCCGGCAGTCAGTCATTATCGGGCGCTGGCGTGTGTGGAAATGCCTGTGGCGATCGGGCGCTATGATACCGCCCGCTATAGCCTGCTGGAACTGAAGCCTCAAACCGGGCGTAAACACCAGCTACGACGCCATATGGCGCATTTGCGTCACCCGATTATGGGTGATACCACCCACGGTGATTTACGCCAGAATCGTGGCATGGCGGCGCATTTTGGCTGTGCACGGTTGATGCTGCATGCCAGCCAGCTATCATTAACGCACCCGGTGACAGGAGCGCCATTGTTGATTCAGGCGCGCTGGGATGCGCAGTGGCAAGGTGTCATGGCGCAGTTTGGCTGGCAGGGCAATCTCCCTGAAATTGAAGGGGTTGAGTTTCTTTATTCGTCCGGTCAGGATAACGGACAGGCGTTGGCATAAAAAAGGAGAGTCGGGGTCATGGCGCAAATCGGTATTTTTGTTGGCACCGTATACGGTAATGCGTTACTGGTGGCAGAAGAAGCGGAAAAAAGTCTTACAGCCCTCGGGCATGATGCAAAGGTTTTTGAAGAAGCCTCGCTGGATGATTGGCTGGCGTATGGTCAGCATACCGTGCTGATTGTGACGTCTACTACCGGACAGGGAGAATTACCGGAATCGATTGTGCCGTTATATGCCGCCCTGCGCGATAAGGTGGGACATCAGCCAGGGTTACGCTATGGCCTGATAGCATTGGGTGACAGTAGCTACGAGCATTTCTGTGGTGCAGGCCACCTGTTTGATGCACAGTTGCAGGAAATGGGAGCTAAACGGCTGGGTGAGCTGTTAGAAATTGATGCGGCCGAACATCCTGAACCCGAACTGATAGCCTGCCCGTGGGTAGAAAACTGGGCGACAGGGCTGAGTGTCTGACTTATGCGGTGTGGTAAAAACACACGGTGATGGATGACGCTAACGAGGCTGGCAGGCAATGCGCCTGTCAGCCAGAATACCGCCGCTTAGCGGTGGGTTAATTTTTCCAGATCGGATTCAATTTCACTGATTTTGTGCGTGACAACGCTTTCCAGATGTCGTAGGTCCGAGAGAATTTTGCGTTTTAAATCCACTTCAACCTGGTCACGCTGGCAAATCTGGTCAAGCTCATCCACCACATAGCGCAGATTGGGGCTGATCTCATTGATTTCTTTGTAACCTTGTCCGGCATTGTCTGCCACGATGGTTTTACGCTGACGCGGGTATTTGAACTTGACGCTCTTGGCGAAAAACTCCCCTTTGTCCTTGCGAAAGTAGATTTTCAGAATATCGTTGCTGGCTTCCTGACGCAGGCTGTAGCGATCGATATCTTCCGGGTTGGCAATCCCTAGACTTTTCAGATTGTCGTACATAGCACCACCTTTCTTGTTGTGCATCGGCCGCTGGATTGGGCCGCTCTCTGGTCGTGATAGCGTAATGCCGTAAAAAATGGCGGGTGATAGCCCGCCATTCAGTGTAGTCGCTCATCGCATTGAACGACAGGGATATCCGCACTATCAGCGGTCTTGTTGATATAACCCCTGATAATGGACTTTCTGATTAATCAATGGTGCGCAGCAATTCGTTGATGCCCACTTTGCCGCGGGTTTTGGCATCCACTTTTTTCACGATCACGGCACAATACAGGCTGTAGCTGCCATCTTTGGAAGGCAGGTTGCCCGATACCACTACCGAGCCTGCCGGGACGCGGCCATAGTGAATTTCGCCGGTTTCACGGTCATAAATCTTGGTGCTCTGGCCGATGAATACGCCCATGGAGATAACAGAACCTTCTTCGACAATCACCCCTTCGACAACCTCAGAGCGCGCGCCGATAAAGCAGTTATCTTCGATGATGGTCGGGTTGGCCTGTAGTGGTTCCAGTACCCCACCAATGCCGACGCCGCCGGACAGGTGCACGTTTTTGCCTATCTGTGCACACGAGCCTACGGTCGCCCAGGTGTCCACCATACTGCCTTCATCAACATACGCACCGATATTGACATAAGAGGGCATCAATACGGTATTACGGGCGATGAACGCCCCCTGACGCACGCTGGCCGGTGGCACAACGCGGAAACCTTCACGCTGGAAGCGTGCTTCGTCGTAACCGGCGAATTTCATCGGCACTTTGTCGTAGTAGCGGGTTTCAGCGCCTTCCAGCAACTGGTTATCGTTGATGCGAAAAGAGAGCAGCACCGCTTTCTTCAGCCATTGATGCGTCACCCACTGGCCGTTGATTTTCTCCGCCACACGCAGCGCGCCGCTGTCTAACTGGCTGATAACCTGATTTACCGCTTCGCGAGTGACAGCGTCAACATTCGCCGGAGTGATTTCAGCGCGGCGCTCAAATGCGGTTTCGATGATGTTCTGTAATGACTGCATCCTGTTTCTCTTTCGTGATTAATGAAACTTACGTGATGAATAAAACCGAACCCCTTCTGCCAGGCTGGCGGCAGGAGGGGCTGAATATGTCAAGAGGTTACTTTATCGTTTGGGTCGAGGGCTTCTGTCAACCGTTGTTGCAACTTAAGCCTCAATTCGGGGCTTAATGCCCGCCTTTCGGCATCCGCCAGAATAAACAGGTCTTCAACGCGTTCGCCGATGGTAGAAATACGGGCACCGTGCAGTGACAGATTAAGGTCGGCGAATACCTCGCCCACCCGAGCCAGTAGGCCCGGCTGATCAAGCGCAATCAGTTCCATATAACTGCGCCGGTCTGTGTGTGTTGGCAGAAAACTGACGGCAGTTGGTACACTGAAGTGACGCAGACGTGAGGAGGGGCGACGCGCCCGCGGGTGCTGGTAATCCCGTTGGGTCAGCGCCTGTTCGATGGCATGGCGGATCATGTCATGCCGGTCGGGGGCCAGCGGGCTGCCGTCAGGCTCCAGCACAATGAAGGTATCCATCGCCATGCCATCGCGGCTGGTGAAGATTTGCGCGTCGTGCACGCTCAGATTGCGCCTGTCCAGTTCGCCTGCGACAGCGGCGAACAGGTAGGGCCTGTCCGGGCTCCAGATGAAGATTTCGGTGCCGCCGCGGCTGGCCTGATGGCTGATAAGCACTAAAGGCTTCGAGGCTTCATGCTCGAGCAGGTGACGGGCATGCCAGGCGAGCTGGTTTGGCGAGTGGCGCAGGAAATAATCTGCCCGGCAGCGGCTCCAGATGTGGTGCAGTGCTTCTTCATCAATGTTGTCCATGCGCAGCAACGCCAGCGCTTGCAGACGATGGTGCCGCACCCGGTCGCGCAAGTCGGGTGAGTTTTGCATGCCCCGGCGCAGCTGTTTTTCTGTCGCAAAATAGAGCTCGCGCAACAGGCTCTGTTTCCAGCTGTTCCACAGCGTTTCATTGGTGGCACAGATATCAGCGACCGTCAGGTTTAGCAGGTAGCGCAGCCGGGTTTCGCTTTGCACCTGTTCGGCAAAGTGCTGGATAACTGCCGGGTCTTGGATGTCGCGCCGCTGTGCCGTGACGGACATCAGCAGGTGGCAGCGCACCAGCCAGGCGACCAGTTGCGTTTCCCGCGAGTTCAGGCCGTGCAGGGCGGCGAATTCCAGTGCATCTTTGGCACCGAGTTCAGAATGGTCGCCACCCCGGCCTTTGGCGATATCGTGAAACAGCGCTGCAAGCAGCAGTAATTCCGGCTGTGGCAGGCGCGGATAAAGTTCCACGCACAGGGGATGCGCTGACCGGGTGGCTTCATCGGTAAAGCTTTCCAGTTTGAGCAATACCCGGATGGTGTGTTCATCGACGGTATAGGCGTGGAACAGGTCAAATTGCATCTGCCCGACGATATTTCCCCACAGCGGCATGTAGGCCCACAGCACACTGTGGGTGTGCATCGGCAGCAGGGCGCGGGTAACAGCCCGCGGGTGGCGTAAAATGGTCATGAACAGGTGGCGCGCATCCGGGATAGTGCACAGCGGTTGTGTCAGATGGCGACGCGCATAGCGTAAATGCCGCAATGTCGTTGAGTAAATCCCGGTGATTTCCTGATTGCGAACCATCAGGTAAAACATGCGAATAATGGCTTCCGGTTTGCGGGTAAACAGCGTTTCGTCACGTAAATCAATCAGGGTGCCACGTAGCTGGAATTCGTCATCCAGCGGGCGCGGTTTTTCGCTGGCATCCAGCGCCAGTATCGCCTCATCAAACAGTTGCAGCAGCATCTGGTTCAGCTCGCCCACCCGCCGCGTCATGCGGTAGAAATCTTTCATCATCCGTTCTACCGGTGCATTGCCTTCGCCTTGATATTGCAGCAGTTGCGCCACGTTTAGCTGCCTGTCAAACAGTAAACGGTTGTCATAGCGCGGTAAAATCAGGTGTAAAGCAAAGCGGATGCGCCATAAAAAACTCTGGCATTCGTTCAGTTCGTTGCGTTCAGCGTCGGTCAGAAAACCGAACCCCACCATCTCATTGAGCGAGGTTGCGCCAAAATGACGCCGGGCCACCCACAGTAAGGTGTGAATATCCCGCAAGCCACCAGGGCTGCTTTTAATATCCGGCTCCAGATTGTAACTGGTACTGTGATAGCGTTGATGGCGTTCACGCTGTTCAGCAATTTTGGCCGGGAAGAACTGTGCCGAGGGCCAGAAAGCATCGCTGAAAATGTGCTTTTGCAACGAGAGAAACAGTGCGACATCACCGCAAATCATGCGTGATTCAATCAGGTTGGTGGCGACTGAAATGTCGGCCCGGCCTTCCTCAAGGCACTCATCTAATGTGCGTACACTGTGGCCGACTTCCAGCCTCAAGTCCCACAATAGTGTGATAAAAGTGCCGATCGTTTGTGATTGTGCTTCAGTTAACGGCTGCTGGCTTAACACCAGCAGGTCGATGTCTGACAGGGGGTGCAATTCACCCCGGCCATAGCCACCGACGGCCACCAGCGCGGTTTGTGCCACGTTCTCAAAACCATAAAAGCGCCACAGTCGCTGCATCAGGTGGTCGATAAACAGGGTGCGTGCATCGATCAGCGCTTCAGCGCTAACACCCGCTTTGAACTCATCGGCCAGCCAGTGCTGGAACTGCTCCAGGTACGTTTTCAAGGGCTGACAGGCCAGCATATCGTCCGTGAAAGTGAGAGGCGAAGCCGGTAATGGGTGCGTTGGCGTGGTGGTGTCGGGAATATGGTGCGGAAGGTCTCTGTCTATCATGTGTGCCGCCATAACATAAAAAAGCCGGCAGATGCCGGCTCATGCTGGGTTATTCCTGATGCGTAATGAGGTTGGGGAGGGTGTCATCCTTACGCAACGTCATTATTTCGCAGCCGTTTTCAGTCACCACAATAGTATGCTCATACTGTGCCGACAAGCTGCGATCTTTGGTTTTTACCGTCCAGCCATCTTTCATGGTACGGATACGGAAATCTCCGGCATTGACCATCGGCTCGATAGTAAACGCCATACCCGGTTGCAGCACCACGCCGCCGTCATCGGCATCATAGTGAAGAACCTGCGGCTCTTCGTGGAAACCGCGGCCAATACCATGTCCACAATACTCACGCACCACAGAGAAATCCTGAGCCTCGACGTATTTCTGGATCTCGCGGCCCAGCGTGCGCAGCCGGATGCCGGGTTTCACCATCCGCAAGGCCAGATACAGGCTCTCCTGCGCAACTTTGCACAGACGCTCGCCCTGAATGGTTGGTTTACCGACGATAAACATCTTGGAGGTGTCACCGTGGAAATCATCTTTGATGACCGTCACATCGATATTGACGATATCGCCATCCTTGAGAATTTTGTCATCGCTCGGGATACCATGACACACCACCTCATTAACCGAAATACAGACAGATTTAGGGAAACCGTGATAGCCAAGGCAGGCAGAAATAGCATGTTGGGTGTTGGTGATATGTTCATGGCAGAGGCGATCCAATTCACCGGTACTTACGCCGGGTACGACATGCGGCTCGATAATTTCCAGCACTTCTGCCGCCAGACGGCCCGCCACACGCATTTTTTCGATATCTTCAGGGGTTTTGATTGAGATTGCCATAGAGTTCAGTCCGCAGGTGTCGTCGCGTTCCCGACGAAATAGAGTCAGTAAATCAGGATTTAATGGTATCAGCCCTGCCGGACACTGCCAAATCATCATTTGGTCACAAGACTGTCATCATAGGGGAAGGGCGTTGCGGCAGAATGCAACAAAAATTGGTGCACGGGGGCTGTTTGTGGTATAAAGCGCGCCGGTGTTCCGGCTTGTGTGTGGGTAACTGACGCGCGAGCCGGTTCAGACTGAACTCACTATGTGTATAACACACACGTGTCGGCACATTCGCCGGGGTGCCTTGAGAGGTTTTCTTCTCTGGTCGGCGCAATGGGACACGTGGAGGCATAACCCCATACTTAATTTATAGAGGTAATCATGGCAACTGTTTCCATGCGCGACATGCTCAAGGCGGGCGTACACTTTGGTCACCAGACTCGTTACTGGAACCCGAAAATGAAACCGTTCATCTTCGGTGCTCGTAACAAAGTGCACATCATCAACCTTGAGAAAACTGTACCGATGTTCAACGAAGCTCTGGCTGAGCTGAGCAAGATCGCTTCCCGTAAGGGCAAGATCCTGTTTGTTGGTACTAAGCGCGCAGCAAGCGAAGCGGTAAAAGAAGCTGCTAACAACTGCGACCAGTTCTTTGTGAACCATCGTTGGTTGGGCGGTATGCTGACTAACTGGAAAACCGTTCGTCAGTCCATCAAGCGTCTGAAAGATCTGGAAACTCAGGCTCAGGACGGCACGTTCGACAAGCTGACCAAGAAAGAAGCGCTGCTGCGCACCCGTGAACTGGACAAGCTGGAAAACAGCCTGGGCGGTATCAAAGACATGGGCGGTCTGCCTGACGCGCTGTTCGTTATCGATGCCGATCACGAACACATTGCTATCAAAGAAGCAAACAACCTGGGTATTCCGGTATTTGCAATCGTTGATACCAACTCTGATCCTGATGGTGTTGATTACATCATCCCGGGTAACGATGACGCCATCCGCGCTGTCACCCTGTATCTGAGCGCCGTTGCCACTGCCGTTCGCGAAGGCCGTTCTCAGGATCTGGCTGAACAGGCTGAAGAGAGCTTCGTCGAAGCTGAATAATAAGGCCAGCTCTGTTGAGCCCTTATTAACCAGGTATTGACATATGTTGGTTAGGGGGCCTTAAAGGCCCCCTTTTTACTTATCTCTTACTTATCTCCCCCACGAGATAACCGAGGAAAAGATAATGGCTGAAATTACCGCCGCCCTGGTAAAAGAACTGCGCGAACGTACTGGCGCAGGCATGATGGAATGTAAAAAAGCACTGGTTGAGGCTAACGGTGATATCGAACTGGCAATCGACAACATGCGTAAATCTGGTCAGGCGAAAGCTGCCAAGAAAGCAGGCCGTGTTGCTGCTGAAGGCGTTATCCTGGCTAAAATCGCTGCTGACGGTAAATATGGCGTCATCGTTGAGCTGAACTGCGAAACTGACTTCGTTGCCAAAGATGCTGGCTTCAAAGCGTTTGGCGAAGAAGTTGTGACGGCTGCGCTGAACGAGCGTATTACCGATGTTGATGCACTGAAAGCGAAATTTGAAGAACAGCGTACTGCGCTGGTGGCGAAAATTGGTGAAAACATCAATATCCGTCGCATCGCTGTGCAGACTGGTGAAGCGCTGGGTTCTTACATGCACGGTGCCCGCATTGGTGTCATGGTCGCTGCGACCGGTGCTGATGAAGAGCTGATCAAACATGTTGCTATGCACATTGCAGCCAGCAAGCCTGAATATGTGAATGCGGATGATGTGCCAGCTGACGTGGTTGCCCGTGAACACCAGATCCAGCTCGACATCGCGATGCAGTCAGGCAAGCCGCGCGAAATCGCTGAGAAAATGGTTGAAGGTCGTATGCGTAAATTCACCGGTGAGATCTCTCTGACTGGTCAGAATTTCGTGATGGACCCGAACAAAACTGTTGGTCAGTTGCTTAAAGAGCACAATGCTGCTGTCAGCAGCTTCATCCGCTACGAAGTGGGTGAGGGTATTGAAAAAGCCGAAGTTGACTTTGCTGCTGAAGTTGCAGCAATGAGCAAACAGTCTTAATAAAAAAAGGAGCCGCCAGTTGGCGGTTCCTTTTTATCCAGCCAAACTATTTCGTAATACAGATAATTTCATGACACCGGAGAAACCGTAATGTGGTTGCTCGGGTGTAGCAGTAACAATCCCCAGTACGATGACAGCCTGTTTAGGACAAGAACACCATGGCAACCAACGCAAAACCCGTATATCAACGTATCCTGCTTAAGCTAAGTGGCGAAGCGCTGCAAGGAGCTGAAGGTTTCGGTATCGATGCGAGTATTCTCGATCGCATGGCCCAGGAAGTAAAAGAGCTGGTTGAGCTGGGCATCCAGGTCGGTGTGGTGATAGGCGGTGGCAATTTGTTTCGTGGCGCAGGCCTTGCTAAAGCTGGCATGAACCGGGTGGTCGGCGACCACATGGGGATGCTGGCGACCGTCATGAACGGCCTGGCGATGCGTGATGCGCTGCACCGCGCCTATGTGAACGCACGACTGATGTCGGCTATCCCGCTTAATGGCGTATGTGATAATTACAACTGGGCTGAGGCGATTAGCCTTTTGCGTAATAACCGTGTGGTGATCTTCTCCGCAGGAACGGGCAATCCTTTCTTTACCACTGACTCTGCTGCGTGCTTGCGTGGCATCGAAATTGAAGCCGACGTAGTGCTAAAAGCCACTAAAGTTGACGGCGTATTTTCAGCCGATCCGGTAAAAGATCCGACGGCGACGCTGTATGAAACGTTGAACTATCAGGATGTGCTGGAGCGTGAGCTCAAGGTGATGGATCTGGCGGCCTTCACGCTGGCGCGTGACCATAACCTGCCTATCCGTGTTTTCAACATGAACAAACCGGGCGCGTTGCGCCGCGTGGTCATGGGTGAAAAAGAAGGCACGTTGATCAGTAATAACGGCTAAGGTTGAATTTGAGGTAATATCTTGTTTTGGTGATACAAGATAGCGCCATTCATAGCCAGCCCCTGCTGGCCACTAATGATTCACCGGGTCATGCCGCTCGCGTGACCTGACTGGCAACCAGTTTTCAAGGGTTCACAACGTGATTAATGAAATCAGAAAAGACGCTGAAACGCGCATGGAAAAATGCGTAGACGCATTTAAGAACCAAATCAGTAAAATCCGTACTGGCCGTGCTTCACCGAGCCTGCTTGATGGCATTTACGTCGAATATTACGGCAGCTCGACGCCGTTGCGCCAGCTGGCGAATGTCGTGGTGGAAGATGCCCGTACTCTGGCGGTAACGGTTTTTGATCGTACCCTGGGCCCGGCGGTAGAAAAAGCGATTATGGCTTCCGATCTTGGGCTTAACCCGATGTCTGCGGGAAGTGTTATTCGTGTTCCGTTGCCGCCGTTGACCGAAGAGCGCCGTAAAGATCTTATCAAAGTCGTGCGCGGCGAAGCAGAGCAAGGCCGAGTATCCGTGCGCAATGTGCGTCGTGATGCAAATGATAAACTGAAAGCTCAGTTGAAAGATAAAGCCATCAGCGAAGATGATGAACGCCGCGCTCAGGATGATGTCCAGAAGCTGACCGACGGTTTCATCAAGAAGATCGATACGTCTTTGGCTGAGAAAGAAAAAGAATTGATGGATTTTTGATCCGTTGATGTACTGTCGCGCCGCTGGCAGGTGCGGGTCAGCCCGCCCTCCTGCGGCGTTTTATTTTTTAGCGCCCGGTGTTGTCCTGGGGGGCACGGCTCTCATCATCCAGATAGCCACACTTCCTTCATCGACGGTATGGCGCTGACATAAGACTGGCGATTGACCCATTTCCAACCCAGTTCTATCAGGGTGTATGCATGAAACAACTGACTATCCTCGGCTCTACCGGTTCTATTGGCGTCAGTTCTCTGGCGGTTGTCAGAGCCAACCCGGATGCGTTTTCGATAAAAGCGTTGGTTGCAGGGCGCAATGTCTCTTTAATGGCAGAACAGTGCCTGATGTTTCGCCCAGCCTATGCGGCAATGGCCGATGAGGATAGTGCCCGAGAGCTTCGCCAGCGCCTGAGCGCCGAGGGATGCCATACGCATGTGCTCAGTGGTGAGCAGGCCGCATGTGAGCTTGCTGCACTGGATGATGTCGATCAGGTGATGGCGGCTATCGTTGGTGCAGCAGGGCTACTACCTACGCTTGCAGCCATTCGGGCGGGAAAACGCGTGTTGTTGGCGAATAAAGAGTCACTGGTGACCTGTGGGCGTTTGTTCATGGATGAAGTGGCGAAAAGCGGTGCGCAACTGTTACCGGTTGACAGTGAACATAGTGCGATTTTTCAGAGTTTACCTGAGCCCGTCCAGCAGCAACTGGGATATGCTTCGCTGACGCAATTTGGCGTTGAACGCATTGTGCTGACCGGTTCTGGCGGCCCGTTTCGTGAGCGGCCGCTGGCGTCTCTGTGCGATGTGACGCCGGAGCAGGCGTGTGCGCATCCTAACTGGTCTATGGGGCGCAAGATTTCGGTAGACTCCGCCACCATGATGAATAAAGGGCTGGAGTACATTGAGGCACGCTGGTTGTTTAACGCCTCACGTGCGCAGATGGAAGTCATCATTCATCCTCAGTCGGTTATTCATTCAATGGTGCGTTACCGTGATGGCAGTGTGATGGCGCAGCTCGGTTCACCTGATATGCGTACGCCGATTGCCTATGCGATGTCTTACCCTGACAGGGTGTTTTCCGGCGCACCCGCGCTCGACTTTTGCCAGTCTGGTGGGTTGACGTTTTCCGCCCCGGATTTTCACCGTTACCCCTGTTTAGGGCTGGCGATCGATGCCTGTGAACAAGGCCAGGCGGCGACAACCGCGCTTAATGCTGCCAATGAAATCGCGGTGGCGGCGTTTTTACAGGGGGGTGTTCGTTTTACCGATATCGCGGCTATCAGCCAGCATGTATTGGCGCAGCTAACCCTACCTGAACCGCAGTGTGTTGAAGATGTGCTATCGATTGACCGCTGGGCAAGGCATACAGCAGAAGATGTTCTGCGACGTTATCAGTAACCTGACGCGGGTGTGTTTGTTCCGTTGCGCCTGAAATGGTATAGTTTGCGCCGCTTACATGTGGCAGAGAAAACGCTACGGTGACAGGAAGCTGTGTGTTCACAGCTTTTTTTATGCAGTCAGGATTAGGTTACGACTGAAATAGTTACTTTCTTGCTTGAGGACATCAAGACGCGCTATGCCCTGCGAAAATCAACACGAGAGCCAGCAGTTGTTACCTGGCGGCCCGCGCCACGTAGCAATCATCATGGATGGCAATGGTCGTTGGGCCAAACAGAGGGGAAAGCTTAGGGTCTTCGGCCATCAGGCAGGGGTAAAGTCAGTTCGCCGGGCTATCAGTTATGCGGTTGCTCAACGCCTTGAGGCGTTAACCCTGTATGCATTCAGCAGTGAAAACTGGAATCGCCCGGCGCAGGAAGTCTCTGCGTTGATGGAGCTGTTTGTGCGGGTGCTGAACAGTGAAGTCAAAAACTTGCACAAGCACAATGTCCGCTTACAGGTTATTGGCGATATCAGTCGTTTTAGCTCACGTTTGCAGGCGCTTATTCGCCGCTCTGAATCGGTAACGGAAAATAATACCGGGCTGGTGCTGAATATTGCTGCGAATTATGGTGGGCGTTGGGATATTATCCACGGGGTCAGAAAAATAGCCGAACAGGTTCAGGAAGGCGTGTTACGTCCTGATAGCATAGATGAATCGACCCTGTGCCGATATGTATGTTTAAGCGATCTGGCTCCGGTTGATTTAGTAATAAGAACCGGTGGCGAACATCGCATCAGTAATTTTCTGTTATGGCAGATTGCGTATGCAGAATTCTATTTTACCGATGTTCTCTGGCCGGATTTTGACGAACAAACCTTTGAAGGTGCCATTCATGCCTTTGCTCAACGTGAGCGTCGCTTTGGGGGAACTACACCTGTCGATGCCAATGCATCGTAAGGGGTTTTTTTGCTGAAGTATCGCCTGATTACTGCGCTCGTCCTGATCCCTTTAGTGATTGTGGCGCTGTTTTTCCTGCCACCCTTAGCCTTTTCTCTGGTCACGCTGGTTGTGTGTATGCTGGCGGCCTGGGAGTGGGGGCAACTGGCGGGGCTGGTTTCTTACACACAACGCTTCATGCTGGCTATCGCCTGTGGCCTTTTATTGGCGGGAATGTTGCTGACGCTGCCGGATTATCTCCATGCCGTTGCCTCATCACAGGTGTGCCTGCCTCTGTGGTTTTCGCTCGCCTGGTGGTGTGTGGCATTGTTGCTGGTGCTGTTTTATCCTTCTTCTGCCGCGCTGTGGCGTCATTCACGCGTACTACGCCTGATTTTTGGATTACTGACCATCGTTCCTTTTTTCTGGGGTATGGTGGTGTTGCGTCAATTTGGATATGACGCGAATCCTTTTACCGGCGCATGGTGGCTGTTGTATGTCATGGTGCTGGTCTGGGGGGCAGACAGTGGCGCGTACCTGTTTGGCAAACTGTTTGGGCGGCATAAATTGTCTCCCCGGGTGTCGCCTGGAAAAACCTGGGAAGGGTTCTGCGGTGGCCTGGCGACCTCAGCGGCGATTGCACTGTTGTTTAGCCATTACGCGCCACTATCTCTGCCAACCTCAACCTTGCTGGTGTGTTCGGTGATAGCGACGCTGGCATCGGTTCTGGGGGATTTGACCGAAAGTATGTTCAAACGTGAGGCGGGTATTAAAGACAGCGGTCACATTATCCCGGGACATGGCGGCATTTTGGATCGGATTGATAGCCTGACAGCGGCGATACCGGTATTTTCATGTTTGATGTTGTTGCTGTTTAAGGCCGTTTAGGAATACAGGTAAAGTCTGCTTATGCTGAATGTTCTCTGGAGCCTGGCTGCGTTTATTGTTGCACTCGGTGTGCTCATTACGGTACATGAATTTGGTCATTTCTGGGTGGCCCGTCGTTGTGGCGTGAGCGTTGAGCGTTTCTCCATTGGTTTTGGCAAGGCTCTGTGGCGGCGTCGAGACCGGCTGGGTACCGAGTATGTGATAGCGCTTATCCCCTTGGGGGGATATGTGAAGATGCTTGATGGCCGAGTGGCTCCGGTTCCCGTCGAGCTTCAGTCCCGCGCGTTCAACCATAAAACGGTTTGGCAGCGAGCGGCCATCGTGAGTGCCGGGCCGATAGCTAACTTTATCTTTGCGGTTATCGCCTATTGGCTGGTATTCATCATTGGTGTGCCAGGTGTGCGCCCGGTGGTAGGCGAAGTCTTGCCCGGATCGATTGCTGCCCAGGCGCAAATTTCGCCGGGAATGGAACTAAAGTCGATTGATGGTATCGAAACGCCTGACTGGGATAGCGCGCGTCTGGCTTTGATTGGCAAAATCGGTGAGCCGGATGTGTCGATGGAAACCGTGGCGCTGGGCCACTCTCAGGCATCCCTCATGCGACTTGAATTACGGAACTGGCAGTTTGATCCTGAACGTCAGGACCCGGTCGTTTCGCTGGGTATTATGCCGAAAGGGCCTCAGGTTGACGCGGTGCTGGCGCAGGTCCAACCGCATTCAGCCGCAGAGAAGGCCGGTTTGCAAGTCGCAGACAGGATCGTTAAAGTCGGTGGTCAGCCATTGGTGCGCTGGCAGCAATTTGTGCTTGCCGTGCGTGATAATCCTGGCAAACCGGTCGATCTTGAGGTGGAAAGACGTGGCAGTGTGCTCTCTGTCACCTTAACACCAGAGAGTAAGTCAGTGGGCAAAGACCGGCTGGAGGGTTTTGCAGGTGTGGTGCCAACGGTGACACCTTTGCCTGCTGAGTATAAAACGGTACGTCAGTATGGGCCGTTTAGCGCCATCTATGTCGCTGGGGACAAAACCTGGCAACTGATGAAGCTGACCGTCAGCATGCTGGGTAAGCTTATCACCGGAGACGTGAAACTGAACAACCTGAGCGGACCGATTTCGATTGCGCAGGGAGCAGGCATGTCAGCAGATTACGGGTTGGTGTATTACCTGATGTTTTTGGCGCTGATCAGCGTCAATCTGGGCATAATCAATCTGTTTCCTCTGCCGGTACTTGATGGGGGGCATCTGCTTTTTCTGGCGATTGAAAAGCTGAAGGGCGGACCGGTTTCCGAGCGTGTGCAGGATGTTAGTTATCGTGTTGGCACAGTGTTGCTGATGATGCTAATGGGGCTTGCACTTTTCAATGATTTTTCCCGCCTTTAGGTGTGGATCAGGTTAGGAAAAACGCATAACAACGATGGCGATGAAAAAGTTGCTCATAGCGTCGCTGCTGTTTGGCAGCGCCACCGTATACGGTGCAGACGGATTCGTAGTGAAAGACATTCATTTCGAGGGCCTGCAACGGGTTGCCGTCGGTGCGGCACTGCTCAGCATGCCTGTTCGGGTGGGAGATACTATCACTGACGAAGATATCGGTAACACCATCCGGGCTTTGTTTGCCACCGGAAATTTTGAAGATGTTCGCGTCCTGCGTGACGGGAATGCCCTCTTGATTCAGGTGAAAGAACGTCCGACTATCGCCAGTCTCACTTTCTCCGGTAACAAAGCGGTGAAAGAGGAGATGCTCAAGGAGAATCTGGAAGCATCCGGTGTACGCGTCGGCGAGGCGCTGGACCGTACCACCTTATCCAACATTGAAAAAGGGTTGGAAGATTTCTACTACAGCGTGGGCAAGTACAGTGCGACGGTTAAAGCGGTTGTCACACCGCTGCCGCGCAATCGCGTTGACCTCAAGCTGGTTTTCACTGAAGGTGTGTCCGCCAAGATCCAACAGATCAACATTGTCGGTAATAAATCCTTTAATACCGATGAACTGATTTCCCGCTTCCAGTTGCGTGATGAAGTGCCCTGGTGGAACGTGGTGGGCGATCGTAAGTATGAGAAACAAAAACTGTCAGGGGATCTGGAAACCCTGCGCAGCTTCTATCTCGATCGCGGCTACGCGCGTTTCAATATCGATTCGACTCAGGTAAGCCTGACGCCGGACAAAAAAGGCATCTACATCACCATCAATATTACCGAAGGTGAGCAGTACAAGCTGTCCGGTGTAGCGGTGCGTGGCAACCTGGTCGGTCATGCGACTGAAATCGAAGACTTGACGCGTATTCAGCCAGGTGAGCTGTATAACGGCACCAAAGTCACCAAGATGGAAGAGGAAATTAAGAAACTGCTTGGGCGTTACGGCTATGCCTATCCCCGGGTGGTCACGCAGCCTGAAATCAGCGATGCGGACAAAACAGTACGGTTGAATATTAATGTGGATGCGGGTAACCGCTTTACCGTGCGCCGTATTCGTTTTGACGGCAATGATGTCTCCAAAGATTCTGTTCTGCGTCGTGAAATGCGCCAAATGGAAGGCGGATGGCTGGGTAACGACCTGGTGCAGCAAGGCAAGGAGCGTCTTAACCGTCTCGGCTACTTCGAAAGCGTGGATGTTGAAACCCAGCGCGTACCGGGAACACCCGATCAAGTTGATGTGGTGTACAAGGTCAAAGAGCGCAATACCGGTAGCCTGAACTTCGGGGTGGGTTTCGGAACAGAAAGTGGGATTAGCTTCCAGGCTGGTGTACAGCAGGATAACTGGCTGGGAACCGGTAATTCCGTCGGGATTAGCGGAACCCGCAACGACTACCAAACCTATATCGAACTGTCGATGACTGACCCGTATTTTACGGTAGATGGCGTGAGTCTCGGTGGTCGTATTTTCTATAACAACTTCAAGGCGCTGGATGCCGATCTGTCTGACTATACCAACCAGAGTTATGGTGTAGGCACGACACTGGGCTTCCCCATCAACGAGAATAACTCGTTACGTCTGGGACTGGATTACGTGCACAACTCCCTGTCTGATATGAAACCTCAGGTAGCGATGTGGCGTTATCTCAACAAGGCGGGTTCGAACCCGGATCCGAGTACCACCTCTAGCGCCAGCTTCAGTGCTAACGATTATTTCCTGACGTCGGGCTGGACATATAACAACCTCGACCGTGGCTTCTTCCCGACAGCGGGTAACCGCGCCAGCCTGAATGCCAAGGTGACCGTGCCGGGTTCAGACAACGAATACTATAAGCTCACCTTTGATTCAGCGAGTTACTACCCGCTGAGTGAAAGCCATAACTGGGTGCTGATGGCCAGAACCAAAGCCGGTTATGGTGATGGTTTAGGTGGCAAGGAAGTGCCGTTCTACGACAACTTCTTTGCCGGCGGTTCAAGCACCGTGCGCGGTTTCCGCTCGAACACCATCGGGCCGAAGGCGGCTTATTATACGGGGTGTACTTCAAGCAACGTGTCGTCTTGTAGCATTAACCCAAGCAAGATGAGTGATGCTGTCGGTGGTAATGCGATGGCGGTGGCCAGTGCTGAGCTGATTGTCCCGACACCGTTTATCAGTGATAAGTATGCCAGTTCGGTACGTACCTCATTCTTTATTGATGCCGGTACAGTATGGGATACGCATTGGGAAAATACCGCGCAAACGCTGGCTGCGGGTGTACCAGACTACAGTACGCCGGGCAATATTCGTATGTCGTCGGGGCTTGCCGTGCAGTGGATGTCGCCATTGGGGCCGTTGGTGTTCTCTTATGCTCAGCCGTTTAAGAAACACGATGGCGATAAGTCGGAGCAATTCCAGTTTAATATCGGTAAGACCTGGTAACGGAATCCTCCCGACGTTTGAGAAAAGTAGCATATCATCAGTATCCGGGGTTGCCTGATGTGTCACCCCGGTGCTGTGATTACGATAAGCGCCATGTGCGCAGAAATACTTAGGGTGAGGAGTTTTAAAGTGAAAAAGTGGTTGTATGCCGCAGGTTTAGGTTTAACGCTGGCGGTCTCCGCCGGTGCACAGGCTGCTGACAAGATTGCCATTGTCAACGTTTCCAGCATTTTCCAACAGTTGCCACAGCGTGAAACTGTCGCTAAACAGCTGGAAAACGAGTTCAAAGGCCGTGCTTCTGAACTACAGGCAATGGAACGCGACCTGCAAGATAAAATGCAGAAATTGCAGCGTGACGGCTCAACAATGAAAGCCAGCGATCGCAGCAAAATGGAAAAAGATGTGATGGCTCAGCGTGAGCAGTTCTCCAGCAAAGCGCAGGCATTTGATCAGGACAATCGTCGCCGTCAAATGGAAGAGCGCAACAAAATCCTGAGCCGCATTCAGGATGCTGTGAAATCAGTAGCCAGCAAGCAGGGCTATGACGTGGTGATTGACGCGAACGCCATTGCTTATGCTGATAACGCCAAAGACATTACAGCTGATGTGCTGAAACAGGTTAAATAACACATGTTTTCAATTCGACTGGACGCCTTGGCTCAACAGTTGGATGCACAATTGCACGGTGATGGCGATATCGTCATCACCGCTGTTGCTTCTATGCATTCAGCGCAGGCAGGACAGATTACATTTTTATCCGATAGCCGCTATCGTGAGCAGTTGAGTCACATTCAGGCTTCTGCGGTGGTGCTGACAGAAGCTGATTTGCCGTTTTGCCAGACCGCCGCGCTGGTGGTGAAGAATCCCTATTTGGCCTATGCGCGTATGGCGCAGTTGATGGATACAACGCCTGCGCCTGCGCAGGGTATTGCCCCTTCAGCGGTCATTGCACCTGATGCGTGTTTAGGAGATGGGGTTTCTGTCGGTGCCAATACGGTCATTGAATCTGGCGTTGAGCTGGGTGATGGTGCCGTGATTGGCGCTGGCTGCTTTATCGGCAAGAATACCCGGATTGGTGCCAGGACACGCCTGTGGGCTAATGTCACCGTCTATCACAACGTTGTGATGGGCGAGCAGTGCCTGATTCAGTCTGGTGCAGTCATTGGTTCTGATGGTTTTGGTTATGCCAACGATCGCGGTAACTGGATCAAAATTCCGCAGCTGGGAACCGTGAGGATTGGCGATCGTGTCGAGATCGGTGCCAGTACCACCATCGATCGCGGGGCGCTGGACGATACCCTCATCGGTAACGGCGTTATCATCGATAACCAATGTCAGATTGCACACAACGTTGTGATTGGTGACAATACGGCGGTTGCCGGTGGCGTTATCATGGCAGGCAGCCTGAAAATTGGTCGTTACTGCATGATCGGTGGTGCCAGTGTTATCAATGGTCATATGGAGATCTGCGATAAAGTCACTGTAACAGGGATGGGAATGGTGATGCGGCCGATTACTGAACCTGGCGTCTATTCATCTGGTATCCCGTTGCAGCCAAACAAGGTCTGGCGTAAGACTGCGGCGTTAGTGATGAACATTGATGAGATGAGTAAACGGCTCAAAGCGCTGGAGAGTAAGCTCGGCGAACATTGATTCGTGGATGGTCTTGATGTTGCATCACCGGTGAAGCTGAACGCCGGAACACGTAATTTTTATCTGCGGCCTGCATGTTGTCCCCTCCCTTGCTGGGGAAATGCAGGCCGTGTTGTTGATATCGTTTTATTGACAGGAAGCGTATTTTGAATACAGACACGCAAACTCTGCATATTGAAGAGATTCTGGATCTACTACCGCACCGCTATCCGTTCTTGCTGGTGGATCGTGTACTGGATTTTGAGAAAGGAAGATTCCTGCGCGCGGTAAAAAATGTCTCTTTCAATGAACCCTTTTTTCAGGGGCATTTTCCCGGCAAACCGATTTTCCCCGGTGTATTAATTCTGGAAGCGATGGCGCAAGCCACCGGTATTTTGGCATTCAAAAGCCTGGGTAAACTGGAACCTGGGGAGCTGTACTACTTTGCCGCCGTTGATGAAGCCCGCTTTAAGCGCCCGGTGGCACCGGGAGATCAGATGATTCTGGAAGTGGAATTCATTAAAGAGCGTCGTGGCATTGCACGATTCAAAGGTGTGGCTAAAGTTGATGGTGAAATTGCCTGCGAAGCAGAAATGATGTGCGCACGCCGTCGGGAGGGCTAATTAGTGATTGATCCAACCGCCTTTGTTCATCCGAGTTCCATCGTAGAAGATGGCGCTGTTATTGGTGCCGGAGTACACATTGGGCCGTTTTGCCATATCGGCCCGCAGGTTGAAATTGGTGCGGGTACCGTGTTGAAGTCACATGTTGTGGTCAACGGTATCACCAAAATTGGCTGTGATAACCAAATCTATCAGTTTGTCACCATCGGTGAGGTTAATCAGGACCTGAAATACGCCGGTGAACCGACTCGTGTTGAAGTGGGCGATCGTAACCGTATTCGCGAAAGTGTGACCATTCATCGTGGTACGGAACAAGGCGGTGGGTTGACCAAAGTCGGCAATGATAACCTGCTGATGATCAACACCCATATCGCTCATGACTGCGTGGTGGGTAATCGTTGTATTCTGGCGAACAATGCCACGTTGGGTGGGCATGTGTCGGTAGATGATTTTGCGATTATCGGCGGCATGACAGCGGTGCATCAGTTCTGCGTCATCGGCGCGCATGTTATGGTGGGGGGCTGCTCTGGCGTTGCCCAGGATGTGCCGCCGTATTTGATTGCGCAGGGTAATCACGCGACGCCATTTGGTATCAATATCGAAGGGCTTAAGCGCCGTGGGTTTGAGAAAGACACGCTGCACGCTATCCGTAACGCTTACAAGCTGATTTACCGCAGTGGCAAAACGCTGGATGAAGTGAAAGCCGATCTTGAGGCTCTGGCGGCCGATCACCCGGCGGTGCAAGCCTACCTCGATTTCTTTACCCGCTCCACGCGTGGGATCATCCGTTAAGTTATGACACGTCCCCTGACGATTGGCCTGGTTGCCGGAGAAACTTCCGGCGACATTCTGGGTGCGGGTCTTATCCGTGCGCTAAAAACCCATTACCCTGACGCCCGTTTTGTCGGTGTTGCCGGCCCCCTTATGCAGGCTGAAGGTTGCGAAGCCTGGTATGAGATGGAGGAGTTGGCGGTGATGGGCATCGTAGAGGTGCTGGGGCGCTTGCCGCGCCTGCTGAAGATTCGCCGTGACCTGACACAGCGCTTTCGCGCGCTCAAGCCCGATGTGTTTGTCGGGATAGATGCGCCTGATTTCAACATCACGCTGGAAGGTCGCCTTAAGCAAAACGGCATTAAAACCATTCATTACGTCAGCCCGTCGGTATGGGCCTGGCGGCAGAAGCGGGTGTTTAAAATTGCCAAAGCGACCGATTTGGTGCTGGCTTTCCTGCCGTTCGAAAAAGCCTTTTATGACCGCTTTAATGTGCCATGCCGTTTTATCGGCCATACCATGGCGGATGCCATGCCGCTGCACCCGGACAAGCGGGCTGCGCGCCAGACGCTAGGCATTTCGCCAGATGCGCGGTGTCTGGCGTTACTGCCGGGAAGCCGCAGCGCCGAAGTGGAGATGCTCAGTGCCGATTTTCTGGCGACAGCGCGACAATTACGCCAGCGTTATCCTGAGCTTGAGGTGCTGGTGCCGCTGGTCAATGTGCGTCGTCGGGAGCAATTTGAACGCATTAAAGCCGAGGTGGCACCCGATATGGCGGTGCATTTACTGGATGGGCAGGCGCGTGAGGCGATGATTGCCAGTGACGCGACATTACTGGCCTCCGGTACGGCGGCACTGGAGTGCATGCTGGCGAAAAGCCCGATGGTGGTCGGTTATCGCATGAAGCCGTTTACGTTTTGGCTGGCAAAGCGGCTGGTGAAAACACCGTGGGTGTCGCTGCCTAATCTCCTGGCCGGGCGCGAGCTGGTTCGTGAGTTACTGCAAGAAGACTGCACACCGGACAACCTCGCGGACGCATTGTTACCCTGGCTTGAAGGCGCGCAAGCAGCCCAACAGTTACAGCAGGATTTCTTGCACCTGCACGAGCAAATTCGCTGCAACGCCGATGAACAGGCCGCACGGGCTGTACTGGAGTTATGGCATTCATGAGTGATGTATTTATTTATCCGCAGGCGCGCTACATTGCCGGCGTTGATGAAGTCGGGCGCGGCCCGCTGGTGGGTGCGGTGGTGACGGCTGCCGTCATTCTGGACCCGTCACGGCCGATTGTTGGCCTGGCGGATTCCAAAAAACTCAGCGAAAAGCGCCGTTCGGCGTTGTATGACGAAATTCGTGAAAAAGCGCTGGCGTGGAGTCTGGGGCGTGCAGAGCCACACGAGATTGATGCCCTGAATATCCTTCATGCCACCATGCTGGCAATGCAGCGCGCGGTGGCGGGGTTGCCGGTGGTGCCGGATTGGGTACTGATTGACGGTAATCGCTGCCCGGCGTTACCAATGCCCGCACAGGCGGTGGTCAAAGGTGACAACCGCGTTGCCGAAATCAGCGCGGCTTCTATTTTGGCCAAAGTCACACGCGATCGTGAAATGCATGAGCTGGATAAGCAATTTCCCGACTATGGTTTTGCGCAGCATAAAGGTTACCCGACCGCCTATCATCTTGAGAAATTGGCGACACTGGGAGCCACCCTCCACCACAGACGCAGCTTCGCCCCGGTAAAACGGGCGCTGGGTTTGTCATAACGCAATGCATGGCCCGCTTGCCGTAGTGGTCTGGCGGGTGGCTAACGAGATTATGGGATCTGAAAATGGCCGAACCACGTTTTGTTCACCTGCGTGTTCACAGTGACTATTCCATGATCGATGGGCTGGCAAAAACTGGCCCGTTGGTAAAAAAAGCGGCCTCGCTGGGTATGCCAGCGCTGGCAATTACGGATTTTACCAACCTGTGTGGGTTGGTGAAATTCTATGGCGGTGCGCACGGTGCGGGTATCAAACCCATCATCGGGGCTGATTTTTATCTCCAGAGTGACGAGCTGGGCGATGAACTGGCGCATCTGACCGTACTGGCGATGAATAACGTAGGCTACCAAAACCTGACGCTACTCATTTCCAGAGCCTATCAACGCGGTTATGGCGCGGCCGGCCCGACCATTGACCGGTCATGGCTGGTTGAGCATCAGGCCGGGTTGCTGTTGCTGTCCGGTGGCCGACATGGCGATATCGGTAAGTTTCTGCTGCGTGGCAATCAGGTGCTGGCTGAGCAGTGTGTGGCGTTTTATCAACAGCATTTTCCGCAGCGCTTTTATCTGGAGCTGATTCGCACGGGGCGGCCGGATGAAGAGAGTTACCTTCATGCTGCGATTGAGCTTGCCACCGCGCATGGCTTACCGGTCGTGGCCACCAATGATGTGCGTTTTATTAGCGCTGAAGATTTTGATGCCCATGAAATTCGCGTCGCCATTCATGATGGCTTCACGCTTGATGACCCGAAACGTCCACGTCATTACAGCACTCAGCAATACATGCGCAGCGAAGCGGAAATGTGCGAGCTGTTTGCCGATATCCCTGAAGCGCTCATCAATACCGTAGAGATTGCCAAGCGCTGCAACGTGACTATCCGCCTCGGTGAGTATTTCCTGCCTCAGTTTCCAACCGGCGATATGTCAACGGAAGACTATCTGGTGATGTGCTCGCGAAAAGGGCTGGAAGAGCGTCTGGCGTTTCTGTTCCCGGATGAGAGTGAGCGTGCCAAGCGTCGGCTGGAATATGACGAGCGTCTGGAAATCGAACTGAATGTTATCAACCAGATGGGATTCCCCGGTTACTTCCTGATAGTGATGGAGTTCATCCAGTGGTCGAAAGATAACAACGTGCCGGTTGGCCCTGGGCGAGGCTCTGGCGCGGGCTCGTTGGTGGCGTATGCGCTGAAAATTACCGATCTTGACCCACTAGAGTTTGACCTGCTGTTCGAGCGCTTCCTTAACCCGGAACGCGTGTCGATGCCGGACTTCGACGTCGATTTTTGCATGGAAAAGCGCGATCTGGTGATAGACCATGTGGCGGAGATGTATGGTCGTGACGCGGTATCGCAAATCATCACCTTCGGTACGATGGCGGCGAAAGCGGTTATCCGTGACGTGGGGCGCGTGCTGGGGCATCCCTATGGCTTTGTGGATCGTATTTCCAAACTGGTGCCGCCCGATCCTGGCATGACGCTGGAAAAAGCCTTTGCTGCCGAGCCGCAGCTGGGTGAAATTTACGAAGCGGATGAAGAGGTTAAAGCGCTGATTGATATGGCGCGCAAGCTGGAAGGCGTGACCCGTAATGCTGGTAAACACGCCGGTGGCGTGGTTATCTCGCCGACCAAAATTACCGATTTCGCCCCGCTGTATTGCGATCAGGAAGGCAATCATCCGGTTACGCAGTTTGATAAAAACGACGTGGAATATGCAGGGTTAGTGAAGTTTGACTTCCTGGGGCTGCGTACCTTAACCATCATCAACTGGGCGCTTGAGATGATCAACGCCCGGCGCGCGAAACAGGGGCTGGAGCCGGTGGATATCGCCGCTATCCCGCTGGATGACAAGCGAAGTTTCGACATGCTGCAACGCTCGGAAACCACGGCGGTATTCCAGCTTGAATCGCGCGGCATGAAAGATCTGATAAAGCGCCTGAAACCTGACTGCTTCGAAGACATGATAGCGCTGGTGGCATTGTTCCGCCCCGGCCCATTGCAGTCTGGCATGGTGGATAACTTTATTGACCGTAAGCACGGGCGAGAGGCGATTTCCTACCCGGATATCCAGTGGCAGCATGAGACGCTGAAACCGGTGCTGGAGCCGACCTATGGTATCATCCTGTATCAGGAACAGGTGATGCAGATAGCGCAGGTGCTGGCGGGTTATACTCTCGGCGGTGCTGACATGCTGCGCCGGGCAATGGGGAAGAAAAAACCCGAGGAGATGGCCAAGCAGCGCTCGGTGTTTAAAGAGGGCGCTGAGAGGATGGGCGTTGACGGCGAGCTGTCGATGAAAATCTTCGATCTGGTGGAGAAGTTTGCCGGTTACGGCTTTAACAAGTCTCATTCGGCAGCGTATGCGCTGGTGTCGTACCAGACGCTGTGGCTCAAGGCGCACTATCCGGCTGAGTTTATGGCGGCGGTGATGACGGCTGATATGGACAACACCGACAAGATTGTCGGTCTGGTCGATGAATGCTGGCGCATGGGGCTTAAGATCCTGCCGCCGGATATTAACAGCGGCTTGTACCATTTCCATGTCAATGACGATGGGGAAATCGTCTATGGCATCGGGGCGATTAAAGGTGTCGGTGAAGGGCCGATTGAGGCGATCATTGACGCGCGCAATAACGGTGGGTATTTCCGCGATCTCTTTGATTTGTGCGCACGCGCTGACATCAAAAAGCTCAACAAGCGGGTGCTTGAGAAGCTTATTATGTCCGGCGCATTCGACAGGCTGGGCCCGCACCGCGCCGCGCTGATGAATTCGCTGGCGGATGCGGTGAAATCCGCCGAGCAACATGCCAAAGCAGAAGCCATTGGTCAGGCGGATATGTTTGGCGTGCTGGCCGACACGCCAGAGCAGGTTGAGCAGTCGTACAGTACCGTACCGCCCTGGCCTGAGCAGGTGGTGCTTGATGGTGAACGGGAGACGCTGGGACTGTATCTGACCGGCCACCCGATAAATCAGTACCTCAAAGAGATAGAACGCTACGCAGGCGGCGTGCGTTTGAAAGATATGCACCCCACGGAGCGGGGGAAAATGACTACCGCCGTCGGGTTGGTGTTAGCCGCCCGGGTGATGGTCACAAAGCGCGGTAATCGCATCGGCGTGTGTACCCTTGACGATCGTTCCGGTCGTCTGGAAGTGATGCTGTTTACCGATGCGCTGGACAGATACCAGCATTTGCTGGAGCAGGATCGCATTTTGATAGCCACGGGACAGGTCAGCTTTGATGACTTTAGTGGCGGGCTTAAAATGACTGTCAGAGAGCTTATGGATATCAGCGAAGCGCGTGAAAAATACGCGCGCGGGCTTGCTATCTCGCTGACTGACAGGCAAATTGATGACCAGTTGTTAAACCGTCTTCGTCAGTCGTTGGAACCCCATCGATCGGGGACGATTCCGGTACACCTTTACTACCAGCGTCAGGATGCGCGAGCCCGGCTACGTTTCGGTGCGGCATGGCGTGTTACGCCAACCGATGCGTTGCTTAATGCTCTGCGCACCCTGGTGGGGAATGAGCAGGTGGAGCTGGAATTTGACTAAAATAGGAATACTATGAGTCTGAATTTTCTTGATTTTGAGCAGCCGATTGCTGAGTTGGAAGCAAAAATTGATTCCCTGACCGCAGTCAGTCGCCAAGATGAAAAATTGGATATTAATCTGGATGAGGAAGTGAAGCGTCTGCGCGAAAAAAGCGTAGAGTTGACGCGTAAAATCTTCGCCGATTTGGGTGCCTGGCAAATTGCCCAGTTAGCACGCCATCCGCAGCGCCCTTATACGCTGGACTACGTTCAGCATATTTTTACCGATTTTGACGAGCTGGCAGGCGATCGCGCGTTTGCGGATGATAAAGCCATCGTTGGCGGTATCGCGCGTCTTGACGGCCGCCCGGTAATGATTATCGGCCACCAGAAAGGGCGTGAAACCAAAGAGAAAATTCGCCGTAACTTCGGTATGCCTGCCCCGGAAGGTTATCGTAAGGCATTGCGCCTGATGGAAATGGCCGAACGTTTTAAATTGCCTATCATCACCTTTATTGATACGCCGGGCGCTTACCCAGGCGTTGGCGCAGAAGAGCGTGGCCAGTCAGAAGCGATTGCCCGTAACCTGCGTGAAATGTCCACCCTGCGCGTGCCTATTATCTGTACGGTCATCGGCGAGGGCGGCTCGGGTGGTGCGCTGGCGATTGGCGTGGGCGATAAAGTGAATATGCTGCAATACAGCACCTATTCGGTCATCTCACCTGAAGGGTGTGCATCGATTCTGTGGAAGAGCGCCGATAAAGCGCCACTGGCTGCTGAAGCGATGGGAATTATCGCCCCGCGCCTCAAAGAGCTGAAGCTGATTGATTCCGTGATCCCTGAACCGCTGGGTTCTGCCCACCGTGATGTCCCGACAATGGCGGCATCGCTGAAAACGCAGTTGCTGGCTGATTTGAGCGATCTGGATGTGCTTAGCGAACAGGAACTCCTGAACCGCCGTTACCAGCGCCTGATGAATTATGGCTACTGCTAAGATGCGGCATCGCCTGTAGTCGTAGCAAACCTTATCTGTGTAACAAGTAACAAAGTCCGTGATGGTTAACGTCACGGACTTTTTGCTATGCTGGAGCCGTTTTTCACCCCGCCGCTTTTTATCTTTTCAGAGAAAACACCGCTATGCTGACTCTGCTGAATGTTCACCATATTGCTATCATCGCGTCAGATTATCAGCGCAGTAAGCGCTTTTATTGCGAGGTGCTCGGGTTTACGCTGCAACAGGAGGTCTACCGGGCCGCGCGTGACTCGTGGAAGGGGGATTTAGCGCTGGACGGGCGCTATCTTATTGAGCTGTTTTCATTTCCATCAGCCCCCGCGCGCGTCAGCCAGCCGGAGGCTTGCGGTTTGCGTCATCTGGCGTTTGCCGTTGAGGATATCGAACAGGCCGTTGTGGCGCTTGAGCATGCAGGAGTAGTGTGTGAAGCGGTGCGTATCGATGAGCATACCGGGCGTCGTTTTACCTTTTTTACCGACCCAGATGGATTACCACTTGAATTGTATGAATATTCACTTTCGATGAACACTGAAAGGGTATGAATACGCAGATAACGCAGAATGATGCATTATTGACCGGCATTGAAGCTTCCATCGGTGATAATAAGGCTTTTCTGGTTGCTTACAGCGGCGGGGTAGATTCCACCGTATTGCTGCATGCCATGATGTGCTTGCGCTTACGGCGGGCACTGTCGCTGCGTGCCGTATATGTGCATCACGGCCTGAGTCAACATGCCGATGAATGGGCGGTGCACTGCCAGCAACAGTGTCAGCGCTGGCAGGTGCCGTTTTGTGTTTCACACGTTGAGGTTGAGCCACAAAACGGTGGTATTGAGGCGGCGGCACGTACTGCGCGCTATCAGGCACTGGCGCAGCAATTGCAACCGGGGGAAACGCTGCTGACGGCCCAGCATCAGGACGATCAGTGCGAAACCTTGTTACTGGCGCTCAAGCGAGGCAGCGGCCCGGCCGGGCTGGCCTCCATGGCGGCGGATTCGCTGTTTGGGGAAAGCCGCCTGTTACGCCCGCTGCTGGATGTGCCGCGCGAGACTGTTGAGGCTTACGCCCGAGCCCATCATCTGAGCTGGATAGAAGATGACAGTAACGTTAATGAGCGCTATGACCGCAATTTTTTGCGACGCCAGGTATTGCCCCAGCTCAAGGCTCGCTGGCCGCATTTTCCTGCCGCCGTTGCGCGCAGCGCCTCGCTTTGTGCCGAGCAAGAGCAGTTACTTGATGAACTGCTGGCGGAGTCGCTGGCGACACTGTGCAATGCCGAAGGGGGAATGGCTATTACTGCGCTCGCCGGGATGAGTGCACCGCGCCGTTTTGCCTTGCTACGCCGCTGGCTGGCTGGGCAAGGCGGGCGAATGCCATCGCGTGAGCAGTTAACCCGTTTGTGGCAGGAGGTGGCATTAAGCCGTGATGATGCGAACCCTTGCCTGCAACTGGGTGACTATCAGGTGCGCCGCTTTCGTGATTATCTTTATTGGCTGCCACGTTTTACCACGCTGACGAACCAGTGTCTGCCATGGCAACCCGATGTTGCCGCGCTGCCATTGCCGGATGGACTGGGAACATTGTCCCTTGCATCACAAGGCATTTGCATCAGGCAACCCCGTGATGGTGAAGTCGTCAGCATTCGTTTTGGTTTGCAGGGGTATGTGCAGATAGTCGGGCGTACACATGGCCGCCCGGCGAAAAAGCTGTGGCAGGAACTCGGTGTTCCGCCCTGGGAGCGTGAGCGTATCCCGCTGATTTTTTACAATCAGCAACTGATTGCCGCCGCCGGGTTGTTTGTTACCCGCGAAGGGGCTGTTGCCGCAGGGGATAAAGGTTGGTGCATTGCGTGGCGTAAGCCATCATCATGACGGCACAAAAAATAACGGGCAACCCTCGTTGCCCGTTGGATGTGGCGCAATAGCATGGGGTCTGTCAGGATTCACTGACCACGACTTTGCCAATTTCCGGGTGGCTGAAGCTCAGTATGTGGTCGAGCCGCAGTTCGCGTTGCTGTCCTGATGATTCAAGTATCAGATACTCAACGTTTTTTCGAGATAAAATATCACTGGCTTTACCCACTACAACCTCACCGTCACGCAGCTCTACTGTCAACGTTAGCTGCTGCTGACAGGTGGCTTCCAGATTATCGTAGTCATCACAATTGATGGGTTGATATTCATGACTCATTGACATAATCGCTCACCAATAAGTTAGCGGCGGCATAGGCCGCCTGTTCCCTGACAGAGGACGGTAATTCGCTGTTTGCCGCAATACCGTCCAGGGTTTTTAATACACAACCCAGCGCGTCGGGGATAAACCCCAGATCGCCACTGGCGATCTCTGCATAAAGACGGCGTACACATTCACTGTATTGTTGCACAATAATCCTCCCTTAGAGCTTAACCTGGTAGAGATTCATGCACGCTTGATTGTTGTCATGACCGTGACGTAAGTCTACGAAGATAAACTCTAATCTTCCTTCCGACTATAGCATAGGCACGCTTATGTTATCAGTATAATGCGGCGGCAATTGCGCCTCACTCACAGGTATTAAACAGACGGCTGTGATGAGACGAGCCGCTGGGGTAGACTAGCGCCACTGTGACAAGGGGTAGAAGATGGCGTTAAAAGCAACGGTTTACAAAGCCAGTGTCAATATTGCCGATATGGATCGCGCATTTTTTCAGGATGTCAGCCTGACGCTGGCACAACATCCGTCAGAGACGGATCAGCGCATGATGCTGCGGTTACTGGCATGGATTTGCCATGCGGATGAACGCTTGCGCTTTACGAAAGGGTTGTGTGCGGATGATGAGCCGGAAATCTGGCTGCACAGTGATGATGGTCAGCCGGTATTGTGGATTGAGCTGGGTTTGCCAGACGAGAAGCGCCTGAAAAAAGCCTGTAGCCTGTCATCTCAGGTGGTGTTGTATGCCTATGGCGAGCGGGCCGCCAAAGTCTGGTGGCAAAATATGGCGGATAAAGCCGCACAGCTTGGCAATCTTACGGTCTACTTTATTGATGATAATCAACTGGCGCAGTTAGCGGCGCTGGCACAGCGCTCCATGTCATTACAGGCTACGCTTCAGGAAGGGACTATCTGGTTGTCTGATAGTGAGAATAATCTGGAACTGTCATTTCGCAACTGGCAGTGTGTGCAGGGGTAAGAGCTGTCTGAGTGTATGCCAGCATCATGCAGCGGGAGAATCGGGATGAAAAAACGGGCGACAGGGGTGTTACTTGTTTTATTGGTCTGCGGGTTAATGGGTTGCCATGCCCGAACGGCTTTTCAGGAAGAACCACTAAAACCGATGGCACAGTATTATCGCGGTACGCTGCCTTGTATGGCGTGTGGCGATATTGAAGCCGCCTTGTTTCTGGATGAGGGTGGCAGTTTTATTATGCAAGAGCGCTACCCGTCTGGACGTGACAGCCACACGACGATATCGCAAGTCGGTCGCTGGAGCCGTACCGCCGAGCGGCTGGTACTGACGGACAGCTATGGCGAGAAGCGCTATTTTCGGCCACGGGACAATGGCCTTGAGGCATTGGGCGATGATGGGCAACCACTGCATGCGCAACCGGGATACCGTCTGTTAACCGTCGAAGCCAATCCTGTCGTGCGCAACGTTCCCCTGCGGATTGGCAATACATTGTCATTACAAACATTGTCATTACAAACATTGTCATTACAAACATTGTCATTACAAACATTGTCATTACAAACATTGTCATCGGGCCGCTCTTGGTTGATGCCGGTTGCCTGTTTGCAACAACGCCTGGATATCAACAACAGTACCTACCTCATCACTGCGGGGCAGGTTGTGATATCCGCCCCGGCAGACGAGGGCTTGAATGCTTACCCTCGCGTGTTACTGTCATCGTACGTACATCATGCCGGACGGCCATCTGGCAGTGCTGCGTTATGAGATATTGCGAAAGAGGCGCATGGTGCTATTTCCATTCGTTTCATTCAGGGTGAGTGTTTAGTGCGACACTCACCCTGACATGGTGGCAGGCATGGCGCACCGTCAGGCGATGTATGCGCTGGTTTCAGAGCAGATTTTTGAGTTTATAGAGCCATTCCAGCGCCTGACGCGGCGTTAATGCATCCGGGTCAATTGCTTCCAGCGCCTCCAGTGCGGGCGAGGGCTCCGGCTCTGCCGCTGCCAGCAGTGGCAATTGCGAGCCGTCAACATGACTGGCGCTGGCATGGCCTGCCAGTGACTCCAGCTCTTTGAGCTTCTGCCGGGCCCGCCGGATAACCTCTTTCGGCACGCCAGCCAGTGCGGCAACCGCCAGGCCATAACTTTTACTGGCGGCCCCTTCTTGTACGCTGTGCATGAAGGCGATGGTGTCACCGTGCTCCAGGGCATCCAGATGAATATTCATCACGCCAGCCATTTTTTCCGGCAGCGTGGTCAGCTCAAAGTAATGGGTGGCGAAGAGCGTCATGGCTTTGATTTTATTGGCCAGCGTTTCCGCACACGCCCACGCCAGTGACAGGCCATCATAGGTGGACGTACCCCGGCCAATCTCATCCATCAACACCAGGCTGTGTTCAGTCGCATTGTGCAGGATGTTGGCGGTTTCCGTCATTTCAACCATAAAGGTCGAGCGCCCCGAGGCGAGATCGTCAGCGGCCCCCACGCGAGTGAAAATGCGGTCTACCGGGCCAATGACCGCCTGCTCTGCCGGAACATAGCTGCCGATATGCGCCATCAGCACGATTAACGCTGCCTGACGCATATAGGTACTTTTCCCGCCCATGTTCGGGCCGGTAATGATAAGTAGCCGACGCTGGGGAGATAAGGACAGCGGGTTGGCGATGAACGGCTCACTTAACACATTCTCCACCACCGGGTGACGCCCTGCCGTAATGCGAATACCGGCCTTGTCACTGAGCATCGGGCAGACGTAGTTCAGCGTGTCTGCGCGCTCGGCAAGGTTCGCCAGCACATCCAGCTCAGCCAAGGCGCTGGCGCTTTGTTGCATCGCTTCGAGATGCGGCAGCAACAAATCGAATAATTCGTCGTATAACGCTTTTTCCAGCGCCAGTGCTTTCCCTTTTGATGTCAGCACCTTGTCTTCATATTCTTTCAGCTCGGGAATGATGTAGCGCTCGGCGTTTTTCAGCGTCTGGCGGCGCACATAATGAATGGGCACCAGATGACTCTGACCACGGCTGACCTGAATGTAATAGCCGTGTACGCCGTTAAAGCCGACTTTCAGGGTATCAATCCCCAGCCGCTCGCGCTCGCGCACTTCCAGCCTGTCCAGATAGTCACTGGCACCCTCGGCCAGTGCGCGCCATTCGTCCAGCTCGGTATTATAGCCACTGGCAATCACGCCACCGTCTCGTACCAAAACCGGCGGTGACTCGATAATGGCCCGCTCCAGCAACTCGCGTAATGCGTCAAATTCGCCGGTTTGCTGGCGCAAGCGCTGGACGGATTCTGCCTCAACGGGGCCAAGCACGGCATGGATGAGCGGCAATTGTTGAAAGGCATGGCGCATTCTGGCGAGATCGCGCGGTCGCGCGGTGCGAAGAGCGAGCCGGGCAAGAATACGCTCCAGATCGCCGACCTGACGTAACAACGGTTGCAGCTCGTCGGCTACCTCCTGCAATGCACCAATTGCCTGCTGGCGCTGCGTGAGCAATTTTGCCTCACGGATCGGCGCGTGCAGCCAGCGCTTGAGCATTCGGCTGCCCATGGCGGTGACGGTATGATCCAGCACCGATGCTAGGGTGTTATCACTGCCGCCGGATAAATTTTGTGTCAGCTCCAGATTACGTCGGGTAGCGGCATCCATAATGATGCCGTCTTGCTGGCGCTCCATGGTGATACCACGGATATGGGGCAGCGAGGTGCGCTGTGTGTCTTTGGCGTATTGCAACAGACACCCGGCGGCACGCAGGCCAAGATGTGCCTGCTCAACGCCAAAACCGCTGAGGTCACGCGTGCCAAATTGCAGGTTTAACTGCTGGCGGGCGGTGTCTGGTTCAAACTCCCACAGCGGGCGACGCCGCAGGCCGTGACGATGTTCAATCAGGCGCATTGCCGCAAAGTTTTCCGGGTACAACAGCTCCGCGGGGTTAGTGCGCTGTAACTCGGCGGCCATGGTGTCGTCATCTTCCGGTTCAGAGACCTGAAAGCGCCCGGAACTGATATCAAGCGTAGCGTAACCAAACCCTTTGCTTTCCTGCCAGATAGCGGCCAGCAAGTTATCCTGTTTTTCCTGCAACAGCGCTTCATCGCTGATGGTGCCGGGTGTAACAATACGCACCACTTTGCGCTCGACAGGCCCTTTGCTGGTAGCCGGGTCGCCGATTTGTTCACAAATGGCGACAGATTCCCCCAGTTGCACCAGCTTTGCCAGATAGTTTTCCACCGCGTGGTGTGGCACTCCGGCCATCGGAATAGGTTCGCCAGCCGATGCGCCGCGTTTGGTCAGCGAGATATCCAGCAACTGCGACGCCCGTTTGGCATCGTCATAAAACAGTTCGTAAAAATCGCCCATACGATAAAACAACAGAATCTCGGGGTGTTGGGATTTGAGCCTGAGATACTGCTGCATCATGGGGGTATGAGAGTCTAAGTTTTCTAGTGTACTCATCAGGTTATGATGTCCATTTTCTTGAATTTGAATGAGTGAATGATTTTATTGTTCTTATTAAGTGTCATGCAGTCTCATGGGGTTCATGAAACCCTACCGTTAGCAGCAGGTTAAAATGCAGCCGGTCTGGCCGGGGCAGTAGAATATAACCACATACAGTACAACCTGCATTTTGCTCATGAATACGTGCATAGCATGATAACGAAGTCTTTATGGCAGGAAAACAAGAGGGAAAGCCACTTTCGTTTAAAGCGGTGGAAATAATGAAGCCGGGTGATAAAAATAAAGCTGATATTGGCGAAAATCGGGGTTTACGCATCTCCTGTGGTGCAACCGGGGTGAAGTCTTTTTTCTACTGCTACACGAGCCCTGTGACTGGAAAACTTGCTCAGGTCAAAATTGGTAACTTCCCTCAGACTTCACTCGCCGCTGCCCGTCTTAAACTCAACGAATTAAAGCTGCTTCGTCAGGAAGGTCGGTGTCCTGCATCAGAGCTCAAGCAGGAAAAGCAGCTTCGTGCAATCGAGGCTGAACAGACCAAAGTGCCTGAGTTAACTGTTCAGGGTTTGGTTGAACTCTATCTGACTGCGCGCATTGAGGACCGCAAAACCAGAGACGGCAAAATCATGCCAGGAGCGTGGAAGAAAAAAGGCCAGGACGAGGTGCCCAGAGCACTGTATGCCGATGCGGTAGATAAGCTGGGCGATCATAATGCCTCTGAAATTACACGCAATGACGTGATTACGCTTATCAATGGCATTGTTGCCAGAGGTGCAAAAGTGCAAGCCGGTAACGTTCTACGGGATCTGTCATTGGCCTACGAGTTCGCTATTGGTTTGGGGCGTTTTGATGGCAGTTTTGCTAATCCCGCGCTGTTGGCAAAATCCAGCCTCCGTCAGACTCGAATCAAGCTAACCAATAATCGCGGCACGCGTGTCTTGGGTAAAGCTGAGCTGAAAAAGTTTCTCCAGTGACTGCCAGGCTCAGCCTTTTCACCGACAATCAAAAACGTGCTTCGTCTGACGTTGTGGACAGGCTGCCGTACCGGTAAGGCCATGTAACATGGCGTGGAGGGACGGCAGACGCCGTTTACGGGGATACCTGGCCCATCAATTGGCCTCGTCTTACGGGCCAACGCATTGCGTTATTCAAAACGCAATGCGTGGTGTTGTCCTGCAACTCGAATTATTTTGGGTATAATTGTGATAAAAGTTATTGATTTAAAAACTTAGCGGAGGCTCTTTCTACGCTAAAGAAAAGCTCTGCATCTGGATATTTTATTTTCATGCGGTTTTGAAATTCGGCGCGACTGTTTGATTTGGAAAGTTGTTCTTCAAAAACCAAAAGATATTGTTTTGTGAAATAAATTGCACTGTAGGCGTCAAGTTTTTTATTCGGAAAATTATGCCCTGGGATAACGATTTCAGGGTTTTGTTTTGCAAGTGCATCGAGATTTTGAATCCAGCGTTTTCGGCCCTCAGGCGTCGTTTCGACGGTATAGACGTGCATTTGGTCATAGGCCATGTCACCGACTACCGCGACACGCTCTTTTGGGAACCAAAGGTAGGAGTTCTCATCAGTATCCCCTTGAAGATGTTTATGAATTTCAATTTTTTTACCTTCAATACTGAGTTGGTCTCCATCGTATCTGGTTATGGGAATTTCACGGGTAGCAGCCTTTGACGACAGTATCCCATGCCACTTTTCAAGCTTGGCCTTGTATACCTCATCTATACGGCTCGCGACCTTAGGGTTAGCTAAAATCTCCACTTGTGGAAAAGCCTCCTTGAAGACCTCCAACCCCAAAAAATGGTCAGCATGTTCGTGAGTGATATAAATCTGCTTAAGATTCTTTTTGAGCGATCGTATCAAATCGAGGACTTTAAGCGCATTCGCTCGAGTAAGTTGTGCGTCAATCAGCAGGAGTTCTTTATCCCCCTCAACAATCACCGAGTTATCAAAAAAACCATCGTCTTCTGAAGTGAATACATGAAAAGTCAGATCGGAAACGTTGACTGATTGGCTGGCGAAAACGGCTCCAGCTGAGAGAGTAAGGGTACAAAGTATCAGGAGGTTTTTTATAATTCCATTTATTTTCATATACATATAACGTTCCTATATAATTGTTTTCACAGAATCATCATGGAACGATGAGTACAAGATGTCAAGGTCTTTGGCCTGTTGCCGATTCCATAACTGATTAACATGGGCGAAGCTGCCGAATCGGCGGTATCGGTACGTTGAAAAATAGGCGTTCTTCTTATAGAAGGATGTCAGGCGGCTCCGTTGAAGTGACTGGCGTCGATCTTGCCTTGCAGGTGGCGACCGAGTTCCGCGAAAGATCTCGGGACGCCATTGAGCGGTCGGAGATGAATCGCTGAGTGCACGATCTTGCTCGACGCCAAATCAATCAACCCGGTCGCTCAAGCTTGAAGAGTTGTTCCGTGCCGATTTCGAAGTAGTCGGCCGGCCCACCGCCGCGCAGGATCGGGCGCGCCTGCGCAGTCTGGTACACGCCGTCCTTGATCAACTTCCGGTCAATGTGGATCGCTACTGCTTCGCCCAATACCAGCCACGCTGGGAGCTCTGCGCCGCCCAGCGCTTCAAGCTGCACGATCTGGGTGACCACGCACTCGAACTGCACTGGGCTGGCCGCAACGCGCGATGGCCGCACTTTGGCAGAAGGCAGAGTCTCCAGCTTGGCCAACGCGAACTCATCGACGTTCGATGGCACCATCGCCGCGCAGGCGTTCATCGCCTCGGCGAGCTCTCGCGTCGCCAGATTCCAGACGAATTCGCCGGTGTCTCGTGCGTTGGCGAGTGAGTCTTTCGCACCCAGCGAGCAAAAGCCGATGATCGGCGGTTTGTAGTTGAACAGGTTGAAGAAGCTGTAGGGCGCAAGGTTGCGCACGCCGTCGTTTGAGACTGTGCTGATCCAGCCGATCGGTCGCGGAGCGACGATGGCGTTGAGCGGATCGTGACGCAGGGAATGTCCCTGCGCCGGTTCATAGAAATGCCAGTCGGTCATAGCTTTACCTCTTTGGCGACGGGCGTAAGGAATGCGGCCTCCAACGCCTCCGGCTCGGTGCGCGTTCGCTGCACCTGGGTCGGAGCGGTGGCCGTAATCATCCTGATACCCGTCGGGAGAACGGTGTCGGCGGAGCCGCATGAGCCCCGCGCCTGAGAAACAACGAGACACCCATTTCAAGTCAAATTCGCTGCCCCGATTTCAAGAACAGGGTAGCTTTGTCTTTCTTACTTGTTTACCCACGGCATAGAAAGGTTGATGTCAGAGACCAGCTTTCCACCGCCGAAGCTCATGTTCTCCAGGGGAATGGCCTGCATTATAAGGGTGACATCGTCCTGGCTGACGCCAACTTTTTCTACTGCGTATCGGGTGACCAACTCCGCGAGCTTGCGTTTCTGCTCCACCGTCCTGCTCGTACCGGACGTCACCGTTATGAGCATGCGCTTGTCGGATCTCTTCAAGTTAGGAAAAGTTGGATGGATGAAGAATTCATCCTCCTTGTGCTCACTGATGATGATGAATCGATCATCCATAGGCGTGTCCATGGCTTCATGAAGCGCGAGATTCAAGGCATCTGCCAGAGCCCGCTTCTCGTCGCCAGAGAACTTTTGAGCCGGAATGTGGGCGTGAAATATTGGCATGAGTGTTTCCTCGGTTGTGTTGTTCAGGTTAATGAGGCGCTGTTTTCCCTTAGCTAAAGAAGTCCTGACCGAGTGTTCCTTCGAGTCGCTCCCTGAGGCCAGATGAGAACTCACGAACGACGGCAAACGGGCTTTGGAAGAGCTTGATGTTGTTGATGAGGCCGGACTCATTCCGAGTGAGCAGGGTGATGCCGACGATCGGTTTGCCAGCGTGGATGGCATCCCACTCAAGGTACGTCTTCGCACCGTCGACAGTCTCTGCAGTGAACACGAAGTGTTCGTACATCGTGCTCGTCGCGGCAAAGAACGCCCCGATGAGTGTCGGGCCGACCACGGCCTGGCTGAGGGCTGAGGTCTGAAGGCTGACGTCAGCGGTGAACGACTTCGCGAAGTCGCTCGTGCCTTTCTTCATGACGATTTGCATCCATGCCGTTCCCGGCGCACTGGTATCCGTAGTCATTACCATCTCCTGTCTGATGTCTTGTCAGTAATCATTACAATCTTCTATTGAGTGTCTGCGTCTTCGCAGAGTGTGCGCGGGCTATTTATCGAGGTGCCCGATGAGAAACTCGCCGGCTCGCTGCAGCGCGTCGTGGGCCTGAGGCAAAGAGGCTGTCTGAATGTGCCAGACGTGGAGCATCTCCGGCCAGACCTCAAGGTGCGACTCACCGCCGGCTGCGCGCACCTTCCGGTCAATTTCAAGCGCGTCGTCGAGAAGTATTTCGTCGCTCCCGACATGGATGAGCAGTGGAGGAAAACCGTGCATGTCGGCGAACAGGGGTGAGATGCGCGGATCCTTCAAGTCGTGGTTGCCCGCGTACGCCTCGACCATCTCCCGCATCGCGCTCGCGTTGACCATTGGGTCGCGGTCGGCCAACTGCGTTAACGAGGGTAGCGTCAGCGTTAAGTCTGCCCATGGGCTAATGAGTAGCGCGGCTCGCGCGTCCTTGTGGCCCTTTGAGGAGGCGTAGGCAAGAACGTTGAGAGCCATGCCACCGCCACTGGAGTCTCCGGTCACGGCGAACGGTTTGCCAAGCGCACGTACTGCTTCGTAGCCGCAAATGGACTCGTCGTAGGACGCCGGGAAGGGGTGCTCGGGTGCCCTGGCGTGGTCCAGAACGATGACCTGGGACTTTGCCGCTCGAGACAGCTCTCCGAGCATGCCCAAATGCGAGGCAGGAGAACCCGCTACCCAGCCACCACCGTGGAGATGGTAGATGACGCGGTCTTTGGACGCGCCGGGAGCCGTAATCGCCACCGCAGCGACGCCACCGAGTTCGGTTGGCTCGACTGTCAGGTCAGCCGCCGGCGGGTTCGCCTGTGAAATGGCCTCCATGTCGACGCGCAGGGTCTCGATGGTGCGTACCGGATGCGCAATGTTGAAGGCGAACATCGCTTCGCGGAGCGTGCGGATGGAAGATGAGTCGTAGTTCATGATTCACCTCACTTCACGTCAAGGAAGGTTGCCGGAACCCAGTCGTAACCCACGCCGGTGTCGGCCTGGCGAAGACGGCCCAGGCCAGGAAATGGCATGTGGGCGGCGGCAATCATTGTCTTGTCCGCAGCGAGTTTCACCAGCAGGGCTTCACGCGTTTTGACAGCCGATGCGCTGTCTGAGTCAAAGGCGATGCTGACTTCCGGGTGCGGCATCTGGACGGCCCCAACATGAGCGACGTCGCCCCAGACCAGCAGCGACTGACCTTTCGAGGAAATCATGTAGCCGGTGTGACCGGGCGTGTGGCCGGGAATGGCATACGGTGTGATGCCGGGGACGATTTCGTCCATGCCTTCGTACGGCTTCCATTTGCCAGCAGCCATGTAAGGTGCTGCGCCATCTTGTGCGATTTGGAAGAAGATCTTTGCATCTTCCGGGGCCTTGGCCATGATGTCCTTCGACAGCCAGAAGTCGGCGTCGGCCTTCTTCATCATCACGGTCGCATTCGGAAAGACGCGTTTGCCGTCTTTGTAGATCCCGCCGGCATGGTCACCGTGAAGATGGGTCAGCAGCACCAGGTCAACCTGCTCCGGCTGGTAGCCGGAGGCTTTTAGGTTCTGCACGAGCTTACCCAGCGTGGGAGGGCCCCAGTGGCCGCCTGCGCCCGTATCGATCAGAACGAGCCTGGAGCCGGTATTGACGAGGAAGCCCTGGACGGTGGCCGAGACTTTCTTGGGATCATTTTGGAAGGAGCGCGCCAGGAGGGACTGGATGAGCGCCGGATCGCCATGCAGGAGGCTGGAGTCAATGCCGCCGCCGCCGTCATAGAGCGCGGTGACTTCATAGTCGCCAATCATCGTGCGATAGAAGCCCGCAACTTGCTTGTGCTGCATTGGCGCTACAGCCTGGGCCGGTGCGACAGCAACCAGAGTGCCGGCGAATGCTAACGATACCGCGAGCAGGGTACGCGAACTGATAGTGGAGAATTTCATCGTGTTTCCTAACCTTTGTGTGTAGTGAGATAGGTACGTCAATACGTAATGACCTTTCGCGGAACGCGGTTCATCGTGCCATGTCGTTGTTGCCACCTTTCCGGCCACCCGCACTACTGAATTGCCGGAATAATCCGTGGTGAAAGCCACACACATGTTCGATTTCTCTGTTGATCCGTCAGGAATCGTATTACTTGCAAAATGCAAGTGGTTGAATGGTATTTGTGAAACTTGCATAATGCAAGTAGAAATTTAAGGAGGATCGCTGTGCCACAAACAAGACGATCGGGCTGCCCGATCAACCTGACGCTTGAACAGATAGGCGACCGCTGGAGCCTGATCGTTATCCGCGATGTCATGTTCGAGAACCGACGCAGTTATGGCACCCTGCTGGAGCAAAATCAGGAAGGCATCGCCACTAACATTCTCGCAAGTCGGCTGAAGCACTTGACCGCGTCAGGCCTGCTGACACGATGTCCGGATCCGAATCATCATCAGAAAGGGATCTACAGCCTTACGGAAGCGGCCATACAGCTTGTACCTCTGCTCGCACAGATGGCTGCCTGGGGTCTTCGGCATACGCAAGCTAGCAAGGAAGCGTCTTTGCGTGCGGAGCGGCTGGAAAGGGGGGGCCCTCATTTTGGCGTGCCTTTATGGATGAACTCCGTTACCTGCATCTCGGTGCACCGCGTCCGGCGCGCTCAGTTTTGGCCGAACTCAGCGCCGACGACGAGGAGGAGGCAATCGATCGTTAGGACTCATCTTTGCGCCATGGCATACATCCCGATGGCAGCCGGACCTTGCAGCAACCATTCCGTGAACGACACTAATGGACGTTGAATAAATAGCCTGAAGTTGAAGCCGTCAGGTGGCGGTTTGATCAGGCTGCTGAGATGAAATGAGAAACGGTGGAGCACTCAGATGTGTTGTTCAGGCACAACGTTGCCTGCTGACGCGCCGGCAATTTCTGGTTTTACACTCCGGTAAGTGCGGGGCCTGATATTTTTGATGATACCGATTCAGGTTATCCCGTCAGAATCTGGATGGGTAATCTCGCTCTTTGGCCAGGCCGACATTGAAATATCAATGAGTTGTGAAAGCGTCTGTCGGCTTGCTCCGGCTGAAGGCAGATTGACAACCGACTGCAGAATGCCAAAGTAATACCAGGCCAGCAGTTCCAGATCGACATCCTCCGCGATTTCACCCGCTAATTGCCCTTGCGCCAAAATGTTTAAAAATACCTGTCGCTGTTGGCAAATGCCTACATTCGTAGTTATTTTTCCTTCGGGTGTAAGGTCTGCCTGCTCAGTGAGGCTGCGAGACAGCAGGCAACCTTTGCGGTGGCTTGCTCCAGCGCGGTCAGGAAGGAATTCACGCAGCAATGCTTCAACCCTCACTCTTGAAGATTCAGATTGAATTGAATTCATGCGTGTCAGGACGCGGCCCGTATACAGCCTGAGGCACTCATTGAATAGCCCGTCCTTATCCCCAAAACGCTGATAAAGGCTCGACCGGGACAGGCCAGTGGCTTCAGTAAGGTCGCTGATGGATGCGTTTGCATAACCATGCCCCCAGAAAACATCAATCGCTGCATTTAGCACGGCATTTTCATCGTATTGCGGTTTACCGCTCATAAATCCTCCGTTGACAATCTGGAATGATCGCACCAGGATTGCGTATCGCTGTTGCAGGCGCGACAGGTCGGGTCGGTTCACACTTAATCAATAAGCTTTCATCAGATCCCGTGGAGATTATTTCACTCACGCGTCAAAAAGAACCTGAAAATATTTCCGACAGAATATCATTTGCGGTTGTGGATTTTGATAAGCCTTCAACGTTAGAAATGGGGCTTGTGGGGGTCGATACGCTTTTTATCTCCCATGGTACATCCCTTCAACAGGTGGCTAATGAGATAGCACTCATTGATGCAGCGGTAAAAACAGGCGTACGCCATATTGTTAAACTTTCCGTAATGGGACCCGCGACGCTCGCCAATCCTTTTGCGTGGCATGCCGCGATAGAGGCTCATCTGGCCCAACAACCTGTAGCCTCAACCGTATTGAGACCGACGACTTTCATGGATGTACTCAAGCGTGCTGGCAGACATGTCGCTGCTGGAACCTGGGCAGGCGCAGCAGGTAAGGGGCGTGTCAATCTGATTGACGTTCGGGATATAGCCGATGTTGCACGTGTAGCGCTACTTGAAAAAGTAGCGGATAACTCCCGGCGTGCTTATCACCTTACAGGCCCACGAACCTGGACAATGCATGAGGTTGCAAAGACATTATCCGATCTTTTAGGTCGTACGGTCACCTATATGGACCGCTCACCCGAGGAACAGCGTGCTGCGTTACTGGCTGAAGGCCTGCCTTCATTCGTTGCAGAACTGCTGGTTGGACTGGATCAAATATTCAATCAGTCAGTACTGATAGAGCGAACCCTGACGGTCGAAGAACTAACCGGCTCAGCCCCGCGTGAGCTTTCTGACTGGCTTAAGGAAAACATTGAGTTCTTTAGGTAAAAGACCAGAGGTGTCCCTTAACCTCCCTGTTACGCTAGGGTGTGTCCCGTAACTGTTTTTTGTACAATCAGGGACATGATTTCATCACAAGAAGTGCTTTAATTTGGCTCGTTATGATTTTCCCGATGAAGCCTGGGCGCTGATTTCTCCCATGCTGCCACCTGAAAGAGGCTCTTCCAGAGGCGGGCATCCTTACGTTGCTCACCGGCATGTCATGAATGGTATATTTTGGGGGCTTTGCTCCGGCGCACCGTGGCGGGATTTACCTGAGCGTTATGGTCACTGGAAAACCCTTTACAACCGCTTCAATCGGTGGTCTAAAGCCGGAATAATAAACAGCATTTTCAATAAATTACTCCATATTCTGGATGAGAGCGCGCTGATTGACTGGGATGTTATCGCGCTGGATGGCAGTAACGTTCGCGCCCTGAACGCGGCCGCTGGTGCGAAAAAAAACATCCCGATGAACACGAGGACCATGGGCTGGGTCGCTCACGCGGCGGCTTTGGCACCAAAATCCATCTGGTGACAGATGGCACAGGATTACCCTTAAGTTTTTGCCTGAGCGGCGGACAGACCCACGAAAGCCGATACGCGGAAACCCTGCTTAACCGGGTCGGGATTATCCGAAAAAGCGGGCATCTGAAATCACGTCCGAAAGCGGTACTGGCGGATAAGGGTCACTCAAGCAACAGTCTTCGCATTTATTTGAAAATAAAAAGAATAAAAGCGGTTATTCCGTTTAAATCGAATGAGAAGGCCAGTCAGGACGGACGCCGGCCCCTCGATACGCGCCTGTACAAAAAACGCAATGTCGTGGAGCGTTGTTTTGCGATACTCAAAGAAAATCGCCGTATTGCCACCCGCTCGGAGAAAACAGCCAGAAACTACCTGAGTATGCTAAAGCCGGGGGCGTTCAGGTTATTTTTGAAGCGGTTGTTAAGTTAAGGGACACAGCCTGGCTTTATTGTTTGTAATGCCTGATTTTGGCACAGGGTTGCAACAGCGGCCCTGACCTTAATTGACACAGACATATCAAGAGTATTATCTGGCCAGCATCCTATCGATTAGTTTTTAACGCTTAATTAAGTAGTAGCTTTAATTTAAGAAAAGAAAAACATCCTCTTTAGATACCGTGCCATCAAGGCGGATCGTAACCCAATGTTCTTTATTCCTATGGTGCGCAGGTAAAAATATGGCGGATGATCTCACACTTCGTATGATTTCAGGTGGGGCATTGATATTGATAATTTCAACCATCTCATCGCCTTTAAGGCCAGGCTTTGTTCGTGGAACCATCATAGCAAGACAGAACCATTTACGATTGTCCTCGTGTCTAAATACTGCATATCAGGGTATTTGACCCAGGGAAAAGAGCGGTTAATGCCATATTCAGTGACTATGTAGCGAAACACGATTTCTTTGTAGAACATATGAGCATCATTGGTAGCTCTGAAATATATCTAGTCTTGTGCTTATTGTTTAAAGTAGATATTGACCACAGTCACCAATATGTATTATGTTTTTCTTCTCTGACTAAGAAATTATTGCCTGAGTAACACTTTCGGTCAAACTCCAATTCTGACAATACGCTACTGTAATGCTCATCATCCGAGAGGTACCATAAAAATTAATAAAAGTGGTTCTTTTATAATACCGAGATCCTTTATGTTGATTATACCCAGCAATACAAAACAGGAAAGTTAACTGATAATGCGATTAAATGAATTTCAACAACCTATCGGCAGAGCTTTACCAGGATGGACACCAGCAAAGCATCCCGAACAAGCTCCCCTTATTGGGCGATTTTGTCGATTGGAGCGTCTCAATATAGAGCGGCACGCCGAAGAATTATACGAAGCATTCCAAGAAAGTCCCGATGCTCGTCATTGGACTTATCTTCCTTATGGGCCGTTTAATACTTACGATGAGTACCGAGATTTTTTGATTAGTATGGTAGAACTCAGTGACCCGTTTCAATATGCTGTCATTGATCAATCAACAGAAAAAGCGGTTGGAACTATAGCTTTGATGCGTATTGATGCCGCGAATGGTGTGATAGAAATCGGCCACGTCGCCTATTCTCCCAGAATGCAACGTACACCGCTCTCGACTGAAGTCATGGCCCTGTTACTTAACTATATTTTTGAAGATCTCGGCTATCGGCGATTGGAATGGAAATGTGATTCATTGAACGGACCGTCCAGAGCGGCAGCTGAACGTTTTGGTTTTACGTGCGAAGGTGTCTTCCGACAGTTACTGGTAACTAAGGGCCGAAATCGAGATACTGCTTGGTATTCCCTTCTAGACAGTGAATATGCAGTATTTCGAGCAGCCTATGACGCTTGGCTTGCTCCGGAAAATTTCGATGAATCAGGGCTACAAATAGACAAGCTAGCCGATTGTATTGCGAAAGTTAAAATAAGCTAGGCTATCAAACCTTATGTTGCATGAGTAATGTCTACCAACGATCTAAACAATATATGCCATTCAACACACGGCTATTTCTAACGCAGAAATAGCCAGAAACGTGTTTCGTTCAGAATGCTACATTGATAGTCATTTTTAGCTTGATTGCGTAATAAAGTCTTGGTCAGGATCATACTGCCATGCAGATTATGCCGTTTCAGCAGGATCTGGTAATCCCCCCGAAGCACCCGACACATGGTTTTAACACTGAACTCAGCCTGATGCTTTTCAATAAAGACAACCTTCATTTCAGGCGCTTTGCAAAGTATGTTGCGGCCTTTTGGAGAATAGCCAGTTCTTCAGCCTGCTCTGCCTGTTGCCGCTTGAGGCGCGCATGTTCAGCAGCCAGTTTCAGGGCTTCATCGCAGAATTCGAGTGTGCCTGGTTTACGGGATGTTTTGCTGGTTTGTCAGCAGTAATGACCTCTTACTTGAGAGTTTAGCCACTTAGTCGTGTGTCCACTGATGGCGGGTAAGATCATATTCGGGTCAGCATGCTGCACTGCTTACTAACTTGTTCGTGACCATGTCGATGAATGCCGAAACCGCCGGTGGCAGATGATGGCGACTGGGGTACACGAGATTCAAACCGTGGCCCTTCCGGGAGTATTGCGGCAACACACGCGTGAGCGCGCCGGATTTGAGGCCGTCTATGGTTATGGTAGACGGGAGCAGTGCAATACCGAAACCAGACAGCGCCGCTTTGCGCAAAGCCTGCGCCGTATTGGCGCTGAAGCGTCCCGCCACATGTACCTCGCTCTCGCTTCCGTCTGCCGCTGTCAAGCGCCAGACCCCCTGGCCACTGGGGTGGCTGAAGAACAGGCAATCATGGTCGGCTAACTCCTGCAACGTTTGAGGCGTACCTCGTGCGGCCAGATACGCCGGGCTGGCCACCAACCCATCCGTCCCCTCGTCAAAAACCTTGCGCGCAAAGAAGCTTGAATCCTCGAGGATCCCTCCCCGGACAGCCACGTCGATGCGCTCGGCGATCAAGTCAGCCCTGCCGTCGCTGAGTACGAAGTCCAGGCGCACCCGTGGATATGCGGCCATGAATTCGTTCATCCATTCCATGGGGAAGAAATCGAAAAAGTCGGCTGGCGCGGCCACCCGAACCAGGCCACTGGGCTCGTCGCTGCCAGAGGTCAATTCCCGGCCGGCGTCGAACAGCCCATCCACAGCATTGGCGCAGCGGTCATGAAACGCCTGACCCGCAGCCGTGAGCGCCAGGTGGCGGGTCGTGCGTTGCATCAGGCGCGTGCCGAGTTGTTCTTCCAGCTGCTGTACACGGCGGCTGAGGGTGTTGGGTGGTACGCCCAGACGCCGTGAGGCTTCGGCAAAGCTGCCGCAACGCACGACGTGGATGAACATCGCTACATGGTTAAGGTCTAGCATCGATAATTGGTTATAAATATGGATGAGTTCAATCACATTAAACCATCTAGTCAATCAATGCGAGCGGGAATTAAAGTACATACATCGTCAACCATTGGAGACTTTGTCATGAGTGCTGCTCAACCCCGTATCGGTATCATCATCGGTTCTACACGAGAGGGCCGTTTTGGCGACAAGCCCGCGCAGTGGATTCACAACATCGCCAAACAACGCACAGACCTGAGCGTTGAGCTGGTCGATTTACGCGACCATCCGCTACCGTATTTTGCGGAGTCGGTGTCGCCTGCCTGGGGCCCGGTGAGCAATGTGGAAGCGCAACGCTGGGCGCAGAAGCTTGATACCTTCGATGGCCTGATCGTCGTGACCCCAGAGTACAACCACGGTCCGACCGCCGTGCTGAAAAATGCCTTCGACTATGCGTACAAGGAATTCGCCCGCAAGCCGATCGCCTTCGTCGGCTATGGCGGCGTGGGCGCGGCGCGAGCCATTGAACAACTGCGACTGGTTGCGGTCGAGTTGCAGATGGTGCCGGTGCGCAATGCCGTACATATCGGCATGGTGGAGTTCATGGGCGTCTGGCAGCAGGGCCAGCAGTTTGGCGACTTCCCGCATCTTGCACAAGCAGCTGGCGACATGCTGGACGACCTGGCCTGGTGGGCCAAGGCACTCAAGTCCGCAAGGCGGGCTGCATGAGCGCCGTACTCGCAACTCGGGGGCGTTCGGTCGTGTACCGTACCCGTGGCTCCACGCACGGTTCCGTCACGCGTCTGATGACGCCCTCGGGTCTGGGAAGACATCTGAAACCTTTCGTATTCCTGGATCTGGTGCACTTCCGCCCCGATGGCACCAACCAGAATTTCGCAATGCATCCGCACTCCGGCATCGCGACTGTGACCTTCATGGATGAAGGGGACATTCGCTACGAGGACTCAACAGGCGAAGCCGGCGTACTGCCCGCAGGCGGTGTCGAAGTGATGGTGGCGGGCGGAGGGGTATGGCATACCGGCGCGCCAGTCGGCGGGAAGATGGGGCGCGGTTTCCAGCTCTGGGTGGCGCTGCCTGCCGCGCAAGAAAACGGGCCAGCGCGCAGCCAATACCTCGCGCCGACGCAAGTGCCTCAGGTGGGGCCTGCGCGTGTGCTGGCTGGCGAGTATGGCGGGGCGCACAGTGCCGCGGAACTGCCTGCAGGCATGACCTATCTGGGTGTTCGTCTGCGCAAGGGCGAACAGTGGTCGTACACGCCGCCGCAAGGCCATACCGTGACGTGGGTAGCGTTAGCGACCGGGCGTTTGACTACAGACGAGTCGATGGAGGCCGGCGAGCTCGTGGGGTTTGAACCTTCCGGCGAAACCATCGACTTCGTCGCGCAGGAAGATACGAGTTTTGTGCTCGGGTCGGCCGTTCCCCATCCCCATGATCTGGTGTTGGGGTACTACTCGGTGCACACCAGCAAGGAGGCCCTGGTCCGCGGCGAGAGCGGGATCGAGCGCATAAGGCAGGAGTTGCAAAAGGCGGGGCGGCTTTCCTAAGGCCCGCTTCGTTCGGCCGCCCTGCGCGTTCAAGTCGGGGCGTTAGTGTTCAATCAAACATTTCAGGTGCCGAGCGATTCGAGCCCGGGCCTCTTATCAAAAAGGAAAGAATCATGACTATCGGCATCATTGGCTCAGGCGGTCTCGGCTCTAATGTGGCACGCGCCCTGGCAAAAAGCGGCCAGTCGGCCATTATCTCGACCCGCCGCGGACCGGAGTCGCTCGCATCGCTGGTCGCTGAGTTGGGGCCCTCTATCAAGGCGGGTACGGTAGCAGAGGCCGCAGCCGCAGACGTTGTCCTCATCGCGGTGCGTTGGGTGGACTTGGGTCAGGCGCTGGCCGACCTGCCTGACTGGAATGGGCGCATCGTCATCGATGGCACCAACCCCGTCGCCTTCCTCGACCTGGATTCGCCTGAACGCAACGATGCGAGCAATCCGTTGGCTGCGTATGGCATCAAGCCTATCGATCTCGGTGGCAAGTACTCCAGCGAAGTCTTCCGTGATTTCGTGCCGGGTGCCCGCGTGGTCAAGGCGCTGAACCACCTGGATGTGAACGTGCTGGGGCAGCCCGAGGTTTCCGGTGGCCAGCGCGTGCAGTTCTACTCCGGCGACGACGTGGCCGCGAAAGCGGAAGTGAAGAAGATCCTGGATGCCATCGGCTACTTCTCTGTCGATCTGGGATCGCTGGATGTCGGCGGTCGTCTGGCCCAGCTTCCGTTTGGCCCCCTGTCGGGTGCCAACTTCATCAAGATCTGATAATCCTGGGCGCGCGCTCCAGAGGGGAGCTCGCCCGTTCTTTCATCGATTATGCAACGACCAACCTGTATACCAGAGACGGCCACATCAAGTCTGCGGAGCGCGTCAGCCAGTTAAATCCTATTCCCGAAAAACGACTCGCTCGCGAGATTGAGCGCTCTGTCCGTGCCAGCATCCGTTTCCAGGCCTACTTTCATCAAAACACTCATGACAGGACGGAAACGGAGCATGATGCGTATTTCACCCGAATGTAAATCCGCCACACAGGCTAAATGACGGCCGTCCTACAACATGGCCGCCACCGCCGTTGCACCGCGGGAAGCGATATTGCAAGCTCCCCTCTGTGGCTGGCGTAACAAGGTGAAACCCGAGGGAATGGCGGTGCCGGGTGCAGATAAAACCACAGACCCACTGGTCAGCCGGGGCCCGCTGGCTGTCATTATCGAAACCGCTACACTCACTGAAACGGAACTCGCGCAATACTGCCGTAAAAAAGCTTTATCCTGAGCCGATTCATCAATGAAAACACGGTTTTGGCAGGTACTCTCGCCCAATGACAAGGCTGCACTCAAACAGAGCCAGTAAGAAATGAGCCACGCTAACGTGAACTGGCTCGTAAGGAAAAGGCGCTGGCGGCGGCGAGGCTGGCGCTGAGTAGGGTCACGAGCGGGGTGGGGGGCCTGGTGCTACATGTGCAACAGAAACCGCTGACAGAAAGCCGCGACAGGGCTCATAAATAACAACGACATTGTCTTTTTTACCCTTTTGTCATTCATTTCTGTGTGATAGCCGGTGTTTATTACTATAACAGGCCAAACACTGTACATACCGTTACACAGCAATACTCATCATTAACGATAAGCCTGGTATATAGTATCGCAAAAAAACAGTGACCAATTTACTGTAAACATACAGAGTTAACAAACCCTAAACAAATAAAAGTCATATAATTTTACTTTTATGAGAAAAATCAAAAATACTCTCTGCCTGCATATCATGATGGCCACACTGGCCGTCCTGTTGCTCTGTGTTCCCCCGTTGGTGACAAGCGTTGATCCGGCCCTGAAATTCCAGCCATTGATTAGAACCATGGAAGGAACACCAAAAGAGCAGAAAGAAAAAATAGCCACTATCTCCCATGCGTTACAGGGAAATGCCATTTTTCTGCTTGGGGCTTCAGAGATCTCTACATCTGAAGATGAATATTACGCGCTATATAATTACTTTAATAACCAGTTAAATCGGCCGGTTGTTGCCTATGGTGATAGTTATATTGATAATATCACTCATTTCTTACTGTTATCGCGTTTTAAAAATGACCTCAACGCTAACAGTAAGGTCGTTTTGTTGCTGGCTCCTGATAGCTTTTATTCAAAAGGTATCCCCCCGGCGATTTTCGCTGACAACTTCCCGGCCCCTGTTTTTAATCCGCTGATGGAAGATGAGCAGGCGCGCCCTTTCCTGGTTGATTATTTACGCCATATCGATGAAGACGAGATAAGCCATTTAACCTTCAACCAAATGAGCATTTACGGTTGGCGTTTGCCAATTATCTGGCAGGAAGTGAGTTATCAGTTCGCGATTTTCTGCGAAATGATAAAAAACGACTGGCTGGCATGGCTACAGTTTGCCCCTCAACCTGCCCAACCGTGGCCACCTCAGCTAACGGCTTACCCGGCTCCAGACTGGGACAAAGCGTTGGAGCATGCCCGTGAGCTGAATCGGCCCCGTCAGCAAAGTGCCCAGACGTTATGGATGGATAAGTCTGTTTATGAAAGCGATCCGACACAAGATGAGTGGCTCGAACCACCCGCCAAGAAGCAAATGCAGGCATTCAAGGCGACGGTCAAGCTTCTGAAAGAACGCAACGTACAGTTCGTGGTCATTATCGATGCAATTAACCCTTGGTCGATTAAAAATACTGATGTGTTCTGGCCCGTCGATCGTCAGATTACGGCTGTTCTGGAAGAAAATCAGGTGCCCTATTTTGATATGTATGCGCAGCCCTATCAGAATGGCTGGAACTGGGATAGCCTGCATCCCACTGAGCTGGCATGGGTTGCGATGAACCGTTTTATTGCTGAGAGTTTTAAACGATGAAACACGCTATTCGCCTTTTCTTTCTTTATCTTTTTCTGGCGATCACCATCGTTGCGTGGACTTCTGTTGATGACAGCATGAGTTTAAAAGCGCATTTTGAATATCAAAAATTCTGACAGGTGAATGATGTACGGCTCAGGAACATTCTTTTTCTTTCTGTTTTTATCAGCGTTACTGTTTGCGCTGGTTAATCGGGTATTGGGTTACCGGCTGACTTATTTATCTGCTATTTCCGTGCTGGTTGCATTAGGCTGGGGATATATTTTCCAGGGTGACTATATTGTACCCGTAGCTGTTTTCCTGAGTTTTTATATTCTTGTCTCATTAAAAGAGAAAGGCTGGCTGAAAACCTGGCAGGCGGTAAGTCTGACGCTGCTGCCACTGTTTTTGGTGAAACTACATCTCAATAATCACTGGGGGATGATTGGTCTCTCTTTTATGACCTTTCGCGCCGTTGATGTACTGCTTTACCGAACCAAAAAAGATGGCCGAAATTTCCTGCATTATTTCTGCTATCTCTTTATGCCGTTTATTATTCAGGCTGGCCCGATGTATCGCTGGCGCGCATGGATCAATGATATTAATAAGAAAGCCTTTACTATCAGCCGTGAGCAGTTTTTACCGGCGATGGAGCAAATTTTTATTGGTATTATCCAGAAATTCTTATTTGCCATGCTGATAGACAGCCTGGTGATTCAGTCCTGGAGCCATCGTCCGTTTACGTTCAGTGTCGGGGTGGTGATGTCACTGGCCTATAGCGCTTATCTTTACTTTGACTTTGCGGGTTACAGTAATATGGCGATTGGAGCCGGTCGTTTATTTGGCCTGACGATTCCGGCGAACTTCAATATGCCTATTCTGGCTAAAAACCCGCAGGATTTTTGGCGACGTTTCCACATCAGCCTGTCTGAATGGCTGAGGGACGTAGTTTTTATGCCGATTTATATGAATCTGATGAAGCTGGATTTTTTCCGCCAGAACAAAACGCTGGCGCAGAACATCGGTATCTTCTGCACACTGTTTTGTATGGGGGCATGGAACGGATTAGAACAACATTACCTCATCAGCGGCGCGCTGTTTGGCGTCATTTCTGTTGCTCACAATATGTTACAGTGGTCAGCCAAACGCAGTCAGACGTTCGGTAACTGGCTACATTATCCGGTTATTGTGTTTTTGGGACGAGTTTTGACGCTGGCAAGCGCCTCGGCCTCCCTCTACATTTTTAGCGGAATGTCACCTCTATGAACCTTCAATCCGAACTTTACGAACTTCAGGATTTCCTGAATGCAGCGTTAATCGAACCTGCTTCTCCACATCAGTTGGCGATTAGCGGTAGTGATGAGGCCCTTACCTGGCAGCAGCTCTCTGTAGCTGTGACAGACTGGTCGCAGCGCTACCAGCATTGCCAGCAACCTGCGGGAACTCCCGTGGTTTTATACGGACATCAGCAGGCTGAGTTTGCGGTGGCTATCTATAGCTGCCTGCTGCATAACATCCCGTATATTCCGGTGGACTGCATCTACCCTCAGGAGCGGCTCAAAGAGATCTGCCAGTTAGCCAATGCGCCTTACTATTACGATGTGGCAACCAGGCAGTTCATTGCAACCGCGGAGTCGGGGCAGGTGCTGGCTGAACAAGATCTCGCTTATATCATGTTCACCTCTGGCAGCACCGGAAAACCGAAAGGCGTACAGATCGGGCGCGAAAGCCTGTGGCATTTCATGAAGTGGGTACGTCAGGATTTTTCGCTGCCCGACGTGCCAGTGCTGATGAATCATGCGGTATTCAGCTTTGATCTTTCCCTGATTCCACTGCTGGCTAATCTGGCAACCGGCGGGCATATCGTGCTGAATGCCAAAGAGGATATCGCGGCAGAAAACTGGCTGGATCGCCTGAAAACCAATGACGTTTCCGTTTGGGTTTCCACGCCTTCTTTTGCTTACCAGCGTTTGCTTTCCCCGCAGTTCAACAGTGAATATTTACCGGCGCTCAATGTCTTTATCTTCATTGGCGAGGTGTTAAACAAGGCGCTGGTGAAACAGCTGCGTCGCCGTTTCCCGCATGCCAAAATTCTGAACTCTTACGGCCCGACGGAAGCAACGATTGCGACCACCGTCATCGAAATCACCGACGATATCCTGAACAGTGAAAATGATGTGCTGCCGGTCGGCACCATGATGCCGGATTCCAGCATGGAAATTACGGCAGAAGGCGAGCTGATTATCTGGGGTAAGAATGTGATGCGTGGCTACCTCGGTCTGACGCAGGAGAACGCGGAAAAATTACTGCACCGGGAAACGCAGGCCTACCGCGGCTACAGAACAGGCGACCTTGGCTACGAGATAGGGCCGCTTATTTATTGCCAGGGGCGCAATGACAGCCAGATCAAGCTCAATGGCTATCGCATCGAAATCAACGAGATTGAAAATCGCCTGCTGGCGATGCACGGCATCAATGAAGCCGTTGTCCTGCCGCTGATGAAATCCGGTGGCGGTGTTTTGCGTCTTGCGGCTTTCTGCGTCACGGACTTAGCCCCTGAAACGATTAAAACCTCACTTTCGAAAGTGATTCCTCACTACATGGTGCCGTCGCAGATTATCATTAAAGAGGCGTTGCCGCTGAATCCTAACGGCAAAATCGACCGTAAATTGCTCGATTCCCATGCCCGCACAAATTAATTACATCAGGAAAAATTATGGAACAAGAAATACTCGCCCTGTTTGAAAAGGTCTTATCCCGTAAAGTCGGGTTTAACGACGAGCTGATCGAGTCTGATATCCTCGATTCTATTCTGGCGGTGGATTTGGTTCTGGAGGTGCAGGATGTTTACGGCTGCATGATCCCCCGACTGAAGTCGCTAATGTGCTGAAAACCCCGGCAGATTTGGCTCGCTATATCGAAGAGAACCGCGGCTAGTCTTCAAACTGCGACGGGTGTTTGAGCGCGAAAAAAGCCTCTGGATGTTTTCATCCAGAGGCTTTTTTCTGTCAACCTGAGAATTGAGCGGTTATCGACAGCCCGCGTCATCAGGCGATTTATTGTACGCTAACAGGCTGCGGTTTTTCATCGGCTTCCAGCGTCTGACGCTGTGTCAGCATCGGGAAGTATTTCATCCATAGCGCGACCACCAACAGTGTGCCGCAGCCACCGAGAACAATGGCGGGGACAACGCCGAGCCACGCGGCGGTGACACCCGACTCGAACTCCCCCAGTTGATTGGATGTGCCGATAAAAATAGAGTTGGCGGCACTGACCCGGCCCCGCATCTCATCAGGCGTTTCCAGTTGAACCAGCGTAGAGCGGATAACCACACTGATCATGTCCGATGCCCCCAGAATCAGCAGCGCAAACAGTGAAACAAACAGATTGCCGGATAAACCAAAGGCAATGGTTGCCAGACCGAAGAGCGCAACAGCGGCGAACATAATTTTGCCAACATGGCGGGTGAGCGGGCGGCGGCTTAAGTAAAGCGACATCAACACCGCGCCCAGCGCCGGGGCACAGCGCAGTAGCCCAAGCCCCCACGCGCCGGTGTGCAGAATGTCTTTGGCGACGATCGGTAACAGGGCGGTGGCTCCGCCCAGCAAGACGGCGAACATATCTAACGAGATAGACCCGAAAATCACCGGATTGCGGCGGATAAACGTCATGCCGCCAAACAGGTTTTCCAGCGTGACGGGCGCGCGCGTTGGCGCTTTGTAGGCATAACGCAAATTGAGCAAGAGCAAAAACGACAGCAACAGGCCGGCTACACTGCTGGCGTAGAGTGTCGTGGGGCCGAGCAGATAAATCAACCCGCCTAGCGCCGGGCCTGCAATCACGGTGGCTTCACGGGCTGATGCCATGAGTGCGACCGCACGAGACAGCATGGCAGGTGCAATCAGGTTTGGCAGTAACGCCTGAGTCGCTGGCATTTCAAACGCGCGAGTGGCCCCTAACAGCGCCGAGCAACAGTAGATCATACCCGCGCTGATGGTGTGAGTGAGATTGCCGATTGCCAGTACCATGACGGTGGCTGCCATCATCAGGCGGCAGCACAAAATAATCAGACGGCGGTTGTACTGGTCTACGGTGTGTCCGGCCACCAGAGTTAAGGCCAACTGTGGCAAAAATTGTGCTAATCCGACCAGGCCGAGATTCATGGCACTGTTGGTCAGGTCGTACATTTGCCAGCCAATACCGACGACCAGCATTTGAAACGCAAACGAAGAGGCAATTTGCCCGGACCAAAAATATAAAAAAGTGGTGTTTTTTAATGGTGAGACGGTTTCCACGGTGGTTATCCAATACGAGAGTGATAGGTGCAGTGGTTTGCTCCCGCCAGAAGGTGACAGGTTTCGCACTGGCCGGATTTGCCCCTTAGTGTAACCAAGTTATGCGCAGGGAGAATGGTAGTTTTTCATCTTGAATGTAAGAAAAATGTAACGTTTATTTTGGTGCTTTCAGGCTGATTGGTATTCGAGCCAGGTGGTAATAATATTGAGTTAATTGAGTTACTTCGTGAGTTTAAAACATGAATTGCAGTTTTTTGAGTCTCTTTAGGCTATCCGAAACGGTGGTGAAGCGATAAAATAATAAATACTGAATTTTTTATTCATTGATATATATAATTTTTATTTAATTTTATTGGATTTTAACGAGGATTTTTATGCAACAGTTGCCCGCTTGCCCTAAATGCCAGTCTGAATACACCTGGCAGGATGATGCTATGCTCAATTGCCCGGAGTGTGGCCATGTGTGGTCGGCACAACATGACAGCGAGCAGGAAGAAGGGTTGGTGGTACGTGATGCGAACGGCAACCTGCTGGCTGACGGTGATTCGGTAACCGTTATTAAAGATTTGAAAGTTAAAGGAAGTTCGTCGGTGTTGAAAATCGGCACTCGTGTAAAGGGGATTCGCCTGGTAGAAGGCGACCATAATATTGATTGCAAGATTGACGGTTTCGGCCCGATGAAACTGAAATCTGAATTTGTGAAAAAGAACTGATGCGTTGCGCTGGCCGCATCCGCCTGCCAGCGTATTTTCCAAAGCGTGATGCTAACCAGGGTGGCTAGCTGGCTGTATCAATCGGTATGTACTCCACCCGGTTGCGCCCTTGGTGTTTGGCCTGATAGAGCGCTGCGTCTGCCGTGCCATAGAGGGTGTCGAATCGGGTGTGCATCGGTGCCCAGCTGACGCCGAAACTGGCTGTGACAGGATGGTGTGGCAGGGTTTGCAAAACAGTCTGGTTCAAACTGGCATGAATTTGTTCTGCGACATCAACGGCGGCCATAAGCGTGTGGCCATCCAGTAAAATAGTGAACTCTTCACCGCCAACCCGGCCAATGCTGCCTTTACCTTGGAGCACTTCTCGGATACGGGCAATTAAGGCACAGATGACGGCATCACCGGTCGGGTGGCCGTAAGCATCGTTGACCTGCTTAAAATGGTCGATATCCAGCACTATCAATGCCGCCTGATCCTGTTCCAGTGCGTGATCGACCAAATCAATAATCGCGCTACGGTTGAAGACATCGGTCAGCGGGTCATGCGTAGCTTTATACTCCAGTTCGACAGCTAACTGATGCAACTGGTTGTTCAGCCGGGTAAGTTCTCGCTCGGCGCGGTCACTGCGGGTAATCAGGCGATGGGTTTCCCGCACCAGGCGCTGATAATGCTCTGCCAGCATAATCAAGCTCTCCCGGTAGACCTCAGCGGGCATATCCGGTTGTGCTGCCAGATTACGCATTGAGAGCAGGATGTCATATTCAGGCGTGAACAATTCATAATGGCTCATACGGCTACTCCAGAATATGCGGGCTGAAATCCAGTGCCGGGAAATCGATATTCAGCTCCTGGCCAAACTCTTGCGCGATATCATCGTCCTGGTCGTAATACCAGTGCAGGGTAATAGCCAGTTGCTGGGCTGCGGCCTGATTAAGGTGATTAAACAAGCTGAATAACATCTTTGTGCTGGAACTGTTGAAATAGAGCAGCGAGACATGAACATCGATGCGGGTAGGGGGATTATCGCCGCCTAAACAGCCGCGCAGGTAATGCTGAATGCGTTCAATCAACGGGCCGTAAAAAGCGGCTGCGTTTTCCGGGTAAGACTCACCGGACAGCGAAAGCTGATGTGTATCAAAGCGAAAATCGACAGTTGGCGTACTGGCAGTGCCGACAATATGCAAGTTATCTGTTGTAATTATGTCTGTCATGATTAAATCACCGCCTTCAGGTAGAACGTGGCAAGCCCGGTGGTTGCGTCGTCACGAAAGGTGAATTGCAGCGGTTCGCTGGCATCGCGGGCAACGGTCAGTAGCCCAATATCAGCCCCTTTGCTGGATGCAGGCGTCGCTTCCCGCAAGGAGGCTTTATAGGCCAGCCGGATCTCGTCACTGGTCATGGTGCCCAGCACTTCCAGGCGACCACGCAGTGTGTTGATATCCGTTGCAGAGACGCGATTGGCACTGAGCAAAAAATATTTGCCCGCTTCAACGCCAATGCAGACTGACCCGTGGCGAATTTCATTATTCTGCGTCTCCGGATTGAGCGCGCAGGCGGAGTAGTGAATGATGTTCTGTGCCATTTCAATAAAGCTTGAGAACAGCCTGCGCCGTATTGCTGGTGGTACGCAGCGTTTCTCCAGTTGTAATCGCACCGTTTCTGCCAGTGAGCAGACGATGTTTTGTGAGAAATACCCTACGTAATACAGAGCGATATGTTGCTGCTGTGAGAGATCGATAAATTCGGTATCTGTGCTATGGGACATGTTCTGGTTTCATCTGGTTCATCATTACGGGTGCCTGAATCCCCAAAAAGTCAGGTCATCCCGGCGTTGCTGGCAACCTTGCCAGGCGTAATGCTGTTGTAATAATTGCCCGGCAAGTTGGTTCATGGGCAGGGCGCTGAATCGCAACAACAGGTTTTGCAGGCGTCGTTTGCCAAATTTGGCCGGGCGTTCGGCACCTATCTGGTCGGGCAGGCCATCTGTGGTGGTGAAAAACAGATCCTGTGATAGCAGAGGGCGTTGATAACTGGGCCAGCGGTAGTCATAAGGTGTATCGGTGTAGCCGATGCCCATACGATCGTTATCAAGTGTCAACAGTTCACCACTGGATGCCTCAATAAGAAAAGCCATCATTCGTGCACTGGCCCAAGAGAGGGTCTGTGTGTCCGTATTCAGATATACCACCAGCGCATCGCAACCATCATCGGAAGCAGAAGGAGAAGCGTGGTATTCCTCTTTTTGCCCCAGCGTATCTTTAATATAGCGATTAATGGCGGCCAGCACCTGACCCGGTTCATCGGGGCGGTGCTGAGCCAGCGCCTGTTCCAGGGCGGAGTTAAAGATAATGGTCATGAATGCACCCGGTACACCGTGGCCGGTACAGTCAGCGATAACCATTAACCAGCCTTGCGCATATCGGCGAAAGCCGTAACAGTCTCCTCCAACGCAGTCGCGCGGTTCCCATGTCAGGCACCAGTCTTGTAATGTCGCGGCCATCGCCTGCCGAAATGGCCTGAGCATGGCGTTTTGAATAACGCTCGCATATTCAATGCTTTGAATGATTTGCTGATGCTGGCGAACATGCGTGTCGGAGACTATCCTAAACAGGTCGATGCCCAGACCAATGCCGAGGTAGCGGCCATGTTCAGTAATAATAAAACCATCAGCCAGAAAGCGATCGCCACTGATAACGGCTTTGTCAGCAACATCACTGAGTGAGGAGGCGGCTTCGACAATCAGCGGCGTTTTATCCATAAAAGCAATACAGCTTTTTCTGTCATACAGTTCCCGATAGTACGGTCTGGCCATCTGTGACAGAAAACTGTGGCGGTTAATCAAGCCAAACGGCCTCCCGGCTTCCACAACAGGCAGACTGACCAAATCTTTATGGCGGCTAAATAGCTGCAATACAGTGGCGTTGTCTGTTGTGGGCGAAACATCCGGCGTGGTGATACAGAGATCGCGTGCGCTTGGAAAGGGAACGACACGCAGCCGGTGCTCCTGTGGGGGTAATGCGCTCATTTTGGCTTGTCTTTCTTGAAAAATAGACTAGCGCCAAATTAACAGTGGGGTGTGACGAAAATATGACAATCAATAAAGGGGTAAGAATATCGTTAATGTGCGGAGGAAATGCTAAGAAATTGTTAGTGTTACCTTTACAGTGATGAGTAAATATTTCCCTCCGGCTCGTTTTGTGAGCGTTTTTATGCTTTTTTCGTATTAATGAAAAAAGAAAATGGCCGATATATTTTACAGGTCGTTTTGCCTTTTCTTCGCGCTAAATGTGCTGCTCTCCATATCCGCTAGCTGGATATAAGAGGAGAGAATGAAACATAAGGCAGCCTCGTGGACGTTGCTCCGTACACGTTTCATTCCCTGATGGCGTTGGGTGGTCATATGCGTTGGATTACCCCGTTTTGATACCTGTCATATAGGTATATTGCTTTTATTTAAATAAATTGGTTTTGAGTCGCTCTAACAGATCAGTGCCCGCAGAAGCATGTCATCGTTAAAAAAGAAAAAGGATTCAGACTATGGCTATATCAGGCGTTCAAATTCAAAACACAGCATCATTTTATCCCCAGTCGGGTTATGGCGCGGGGTCAACCTACAGCGCCAGCGGTGGCGCGGGTGACAGCCTCGACCTGATTGGGATGAATTCCTCGGGCAGCAACAGTTCCGGCTCGTTTAAATCCGGCACCATGAATAATTCGTTGAATAATCAATTGTCGGATAATAATAAAAATAATTCTGGCGAGGTGAATCCACGCGCGACCTCTCTGGATGACCAACTGAAAAAAGAAAAAATCGAGAAACAGCAGAAAGAGTTATCCGTAGAGCGTGCATTACGTATGACCGGTATTCCTTTGTATGGTGGCGTTCTGGTTTCCGTTGTGAAATCACCCGATGGCGAAAGCCAGAGCTATGATGCACTAACCGGCAGGCGTATTACCTCTGCGGATTTAAGCTGGGATGGTTCGCGCCTGCAAACCAGTGCCCTGCCGACGTCAGGTACTGCGGAGTTTGGTTATTATAGTCAGGGCTTATATAACGGTATGTCTGCGGCCGAGGTTTACCAGAAAATACAGCAAATGCTGGGCGCACGCACCGCGGATATCCCCTGGACATTACCCGGCAGCGGTGACAACTTACCCAAAGCAAGTTAAGCCATTAGCAACGGGTGTACCGCATCGCTAAGGCTGCCGGTTTTCTGGCATGATTTTCTGGCATGGATTGATGACAGAAACCAGATGCTGACAACGTATTATTACGGTGATGTGATAGTCTCTGCTGAGGCCTTGATTCTTTCCAGAACCAGTCGCAGTACCTTGTTGACCGGTTTATCGTGGCGCGTCACTACGGCCAGTTTTCGCATCAATGGTGGGTTCAGCGCAAGAACATGATACCGCTCTGCGTCAGTTGGGCGCGTGACGGACATCCGTGGCACAATACTTACCCCGAGCCCGGTTGCGACCATCTCCTTAATCGCTTCAATACTGCCAAGCTCCATCACCGGCTGGGGGATGAGGCTGCCATCAGCAAACCAGCTCTCTATCAGTGCACGCGTGCTGCTGCCTGTTTCAAACAGGATAAGAGGTTGCGCCTGTAACAACGCGGGCGACATCGGGCCGCTCACCATCGGCATATTGCTGATGGCAACAAGCTCCTCTTCCAGCACCGGGGTGATGTCCAGGGAATTAGTGGTGACAGGTAAAGCAACCAGCCCGGCATCAATGCGGTTATCGATGACAGACTGAACAATCTCGCGGGTATTACCGGTGCAGACACCGACGGTGAGCCGCGGGTAGTCGAGCCGTAGCTGCCCCAGCACGGCGGGTAACAGGTGAATACAGGCTGTGGCCCCGGTTCCCAGCAAGACATGGCCTATCACATCTTCGGTGTAGTCGGCGATAATCTGATGCGTTTCTTCCAATACTTGCTGGATCTGCACGATTTTGTGTAATAGCAGTGTTCCGGCGGGCGTCGGGCGCAACGTTTTGCCGCTGCGCTCGGCCAGACGCACGCCCATGTGGTGCTCGAGCTGTCGCATATGCTGGCTGACCGCAGGCTGACTCAGATTTAACTGGTTAGCTGCCGCCGAGAAACTCCCCAGTCGTATCACGGTGGTAAAGGTTTCCAGCCATTCCAGATTCAATCTGGTCATGTCAAATTTTCCCTTATAGCGAAGATAAGTATTTGCACCTGTTGTGAGCATACCGTGTTGGTTAAGCTGATTATCTTATGCAGCCAGATAACCTCCGGCTTACCGATGTTTGTCCTGACAAGGATACAATAATGAATCAAATTGTGATTGTGGAAGCGCAGGCCGGGCACATCGCGGCCATCAGGGATATTTATGCTCACCATGTGCAGCACAGCGTAGCCACGTTCGAAACGGAACCACCGGATGAAGCAGACATGTTGCAGCGCTGGCAGCGTATCCATGATGCCGGATTGCCCTGGCTGGTGGCGACTGAGCATCATCAGGTTCTGGGGTATTGTTATCTGGGCTTTTACCGCCCGAGGCAGGCTTACCGCTTCACGCTGGAGGATTCGATTTACCTGCATCCTGACCACCTTGGCCGCGGCATCGGCAAACGTTTATTGCATACTGCCTTGTGGCAGGCAGAACAGCGAGGCTTTCGTCAGGTGGTTTCGGTGGTGGCAAACACACCCAGTCCGGCGTCACTGCATTTGCATCTGGCACTGGGGTTTCAGCAGGTGGGCACGTTGCAGGCGGTGGGGATGAAGCACGGCCGTTGGGTGGACACGCTGTTATTACAGCGGGCACTTGGCGAGGGGGCCGCCTCGTTGCCCGCGCTGGAAGAAACGGCGAGTTGATGGTCAACCGGGCATCACCAGGGTGCCCGGTTGGTAAGGTTAACGCTGGCGTAGCTGTGCGTGTCTGAGCGCCAGAATGCTCATTAGCGCGGTGATAATCAGGTAGTAGCTGGGAGCAAGGTTCGTGCCCGTAGCACTGATAAGCAGTGTGCAGATGAAGGGCGCGAAGCCGCCGAACACCGTGACCGCCACGTTATAACTCATCGCCATGCCGCTGGCGCGCGTAGCGACAGGAAATAAATCCGCCATCATCGACGGCACAGTCGAAAAATAAACCGATTTTAGCAACGCCAGCCAACTGACCAGCAGGATCAGCGCGGTGGCTGACAGATGTTGCGTCATCAGCCAAAAAGCAGGGTAGACCGTGATGGCCAGCAACAGCAGTGCGCCCCACATGAGCGGCAGGCGGCCGATCTTTTCCGCCCACAGCCCCACCAGTGGGGTGACGACTGTCAAAATAATGCCCGCGATAAGTGTGGCGCTGAACGCGATGCCCGATGGCAGATGCAGCGTTTTGGTGGCGTAGGTCGGCACATAGTTGAGCATATAGTTGATGGCCGTCGAGATAACCATCAAGCCTATGGCAGTAAAAAGCAGGGCCTTCTGACGGGTAAACAGGGTCTTTACCGGCGTATGCGTTTTCTGTGCCTGACTGAAATCGGCGGGCTCATGCATGTGGCGGCGAATATACAGCCCCACCGGGCCTATCAATAACCCAAATGCAAAAGGAATACGCCAGCCCCATTGCTGGATTTGCGCCTCAGTGAGCCACTGCGATAACCCGAGACCGAACGCAGAGGCTAGCAAGGTGCTTGCTCCCTGGGTGGCGAATTGCCAGCTGGCGATAAATGCCCGGCGCTCGGGAAAGTGCTCGACCAGAAAAGCTGTCGAGCTGCCGAACTCGCCACCGGCGGAAAAGCCCTGAATGAGCCGCGCCAGCATAATCAGTAACGGGGCTGTCAGGCCGATACTGGCGTAGGTGGGCATGCAGGTTATCATCGCCCCGCCCAGCAGCATTAAGCTGATAGACAGCAGCAGCGAGGCTTTGCGCCCGGCTTTATCGGCGTAAGCCCCCAGAACCACGGCACCGAGCGGGCGGATTAAAAATGACACGCCAAAACTGCCAAATGTCAGCAGTAAGGAAACGGCCGGGTCTTGGACGGGAAAAAAAGCCTGGGCAATGTAGTTGGCAAAAAAACCGTAAACGGCAATATCAAACCATTCCAGCGCATTGCCGATACAGGTAGCAAACAGCGTTTTATATAAGCTTAGGCGCACGCCATGCGGCGCTGCGACAGAGAGTGTTGTCATGGCTCACCTCAGCAGGTAGGGGATATGGCACGGTGTGTATGGTGTTGCGCCAGCAGGCTGCTGCCTTGCTCGCCCAATTCCCAGAACAATCGGGTCATGATTTGCAGCCCTTCACGGGCGAGGCTAATGGGCAGATGTTCATCTACCGCATGCTGACCACAGGCCGGGTAAGAGTGAGGCACCCAAAGCGTCGGCAGGCCGAGGATGTCGGCAAACACATCATTTGGCAGCGAGCCACCAAGGTTAGGCAGGAGCGCAGGTTTTTTACCGCAGGTTTGCTGCATCAACGCCAGCGCCCAGTTGACCAGTGGCGACGTTGGGTCAAGACGGGTTGCCGGTGTACCGCGTACTTCACTGATTTCCACCTGAGTGAACCCATGCGCATCAAGATGCTGGCGAATATGCCCGGCCAGATGCTGCCAGTCTGTACCCACGACAAAGCGTAACTGGCAAACGGCACTGGCCTGGCCGGGGATTGCGTTCATCGGGCGTTGTGGATTGCCGGTTAAAAATGACAGCACTTCCAGCGTGTTCCAGCCAAACAGGCGTTCTGACGGGCTTAACCCGGCTTCTCCCCACTGAGGATCTATCATCGGATCGGTCGGTTTACCGGCCGGTTCGACATCCGCCAAAATAGCGCGCAGCGCGGGTGTCAGCGCCGGTGGTTTCAGGGCGGCTACCTGCATCTGGCCCTGTTGATTCACCAGGCAGGCGATGGCATTGGCCAGTTGCGTGCCGGGGTTGCTCAACAGCCCGCCCCAGTTGCCGGAATGGTAGTCCTTATCGCGGGCGTGAAGTGTCAGACGGAAGTTGACGCAGCCGCGTGAGCCCAGAAATAGCGTCGGGCGTTCGGCATTCAGGCGCGGGCCGTCAGAGGCGATGAAGATATCGGCATTCAGGATCTGTGCATACTGCCGGCAAACCTCCGCCAGCCCCGGTGAACTGACCTCTTCACCCATCTCGAACAACCATTTGCAGTTAAAGCCCAGCCGTCCCTGACGCGCCTGAAATACCTGCTCCAGTGCCGCCAGGTTGATGGAATGCTGGCCTTTGTTATCGGCACTGCCGCGCCCATACCATTTCCCATCGCGCTCAACCAGTTGCCAGGGTGAGAGCCCGTCGCTCCAGTGCGCTTCATCGCCAAATACCACATCACCGTGGCCGTAGCACAGCAGCGTAGGCAGGGACGCATCTTCAATGCGGGAAGCTATCAGGAAGGGATGTTGTGGGGAGCAAGGGTTGTCGATGTGTTGAATCTCAAACGCCATGGCCTGTAATGCCGGGATGATTTCCTGGCTCAGATAACGCTCAAGCGTGTCATGGCTCTCTGATAGCTGGCTTTCGCTGGCAATCGCAATGCGCCGTGCCAGTGTTTCTCGAAAGCGGCCACTGTCAAAGTAGTCCAGAGCGTGCTGTATAACCGCGGGTGTTGTCATGATTGACCCTGCCTGTGATGGTGTTTTTTTTATGTCATGTGATGTTGTCTGTTCCGTTCTAATTCATTGCAAGCGTTGCCACAATAATAATAATTGCAAGCAAGCTTTGCTTTTTATATAAGGTTTGCTGCACAAAAACGAGGCAGTCCATCCGTTTGTATTGGGGAGTCGTATGCACAGTAGTGAGATTCGGTATTTTCTGGCGGTGGCGAATACCGGTTCATTAAGCGCTGCCAGCCAGCAACTGTTTGTGGCGGTTTCGGCTATCAGCCGTCAGATCCAGAAACTGGAGGCGCGCATAGGAACCACACTGTTTGAGCGTCATGCCCGAGGCATGGTGCTAACCGATGCCGGGCAAATACTGGAAAACCATGTGCGTAAAAGCATGCGGGATATGGACTATGCGATAGCGGAAATTCAAGGGTTAAAGGCGGTGCGCCGCAGCGTAGTCAGGGTCGCCTGTACTGAGGGGATGGCATTTGATCTGTTGCCGGGGCTATTTGCCCGTTTCCGGCAGCACAACCCGTCAGTGACATTTCTGTTGCAGGTTGGCAGCGCACTACAGGTTTCAGAAATGGTGCGCAGCGGTGAATGCGAGCTGGCGTTTCAATTCAGTTTGTCACCGGAGCGCGGCGTGGAGGTGGTGAATGCCTGGCCTGCCCCGGTGTTGTTGTTAATGCGACCCGATCACCCGCTGGCGGCACGCGAAGTACAATTGGCTGATTTACACGAGTTCCCGCTGGCATTGCCACCGCAGGGCACCACCATTCGCCAGTTGTTTGATCTCTCTTGTCGCATGAGCGGTACCTTTCTTGAGCCCACACTCAGTTGTAACAACTTTTCAGCACTCTACGCATTTATGCAGCAGACCCCGGATGCGATCACTGCCTGTAGCCATTTTTCGGTGGTATATCGGGCTCGCGAGGATGGTTTGTTGCTAAAACCGGTACACAGCGAGCCGTTAACCCAGCGCAGCTTGCAGGTGCAAACGTTAGCAGGCAAGCACCGTTCTGCTGCCCTGAGCCATTTTATTCGGTTTGTGGCCGAGACACTGGCGCGTGAACATGCACAGATTACCGCCAGCCTGGGGCTGTCGGCGCTGTCTTAGCGCGAGCGTGACCAATGATAAATTGTCCAGCGCTGGCGTGTTGCCAGTGCCGCCAGTTCAGCGGCGGGATTGATGACATAGGCATCATCGACCTGCATCAGCATCGCACGGTCATTGATGGAATCGCTGTAGCCGTGCAGGCGGGAAAACGGCTCCCCGTCGCGCCGGGAAAGCCATTGATGAATACGTTCGACTTTGCCCTGTTGGTAGGTTGGCGTGCCGCAGATGTGCCCGGTAAAGCAGCCGTCCCTGAGCGTCACGCCGATGCCCAGTGCATCATCAGCCCCCAACTGCCGGGCAATCGGTAAAACCAGATGTTCGCCGCTGGCAGAAATCACCACCACGGTATCGCCCCGTTGGCGATGCCAGTGCAGGCGTTCACGGGCTTGCGGATAGTAACGCGGTAAAATGTCCTGTTCTATAAACGCGTTTGCCCAGAGACTCACGGTATCGGCATGCACCCCGACCAATGGTGAGAGCGACAACTGCATATACTCTTCGATGGCCAGTGTGCCCTGATAATAACGCTGCATCAGTTGCTGTTCTTGCTGTAACAGGCTTTCGCACGCCAACCCCCGCGCCACCAGCCAGCGCAGCCACAGCCCGGTGCTGTCAGCACTGATAAGCGTTTCATCAAGGTCAAACAAGGCTAAGTCCATCGTTTTTCTCCCGGTGAGTGCTTTCATGCCGTGTCCTGTATTCCAGAGACGCAATGATAATGGACGAGCATGTCAGTTTGATGAGTGAGGCCGCATGTCCGGCCAGTCTTGCACCTGGAACAAGGTATGCTTGCCGGCTTTATTGTGTCACTCAGTAAAATAATAAGAAAGTATGGTGGAGTGAATTGACGGAAATTACTAATTGAATCATAAAGATGGCATTTTTTTTGGGGTGATAAGGTGCTAACGCGCAGCGTGTCCGGTGCGGGCTGTTGCCAGCATAGGCAAATTCGGGGTATCAAAGCCGGTTATAAGCATAGCAGGCGAATAGTTTTACTTATCATTTAATCGCCGGGGGACGTTTTCGTTTATCCTTGGCGGCTGGCATAGCCCGTGCCTGAGCCTGTTGAGATAAACAGAAAGCCGCAGGTCGTCAGGCCTTAAGCCGGATCGTGTTAACCAAAAGGATGCGTGAGATGTATCGCACAGTAAAGAAACCTTACCCGCCGTTTCATGCAGAGCACGTAGGCAGCTTTTTGTTGCCTTCTCGTCTGGCGCAGGCGCGTAAGGCGTGGAAACAGGGGAGGATGACGCACGACAAGCTGACTGAGATTGAAAATGAGGAAGTGCTCAGGGTCGTGGCCTGCCAGAAAGCGTGTGGACTGATGGCGATTACGGACGGTGAACTGCGCATCGTCAATGGTATGGCGGATTTTTTTTCCAGTGTGCATGGCATTGCGTACGATGAGGCTAACCCAGCCCGTGATGATGCCCCGTTTACCTTACGGGTAACAGAGAAACTCCGTTTCCCTTCCCGGCATCCTTTTCTGCAACATTACCGTTTCTTGCATCAGGCGGTGGCACCCGATGGCCGGGTGATGGCAAAACAGGTTTTGCCGAGCCCGAATATGCTGATGTACCCCTCCATTCGCCATAATGCAGTTTACCCGTCATTACCTCTGTTTTGTGATGATGTGATTGCCTTGTATCGCAACATTATTCAGGCGTTTTATCAGCAGGGCTGCCGCTATTTGCAACTGGATGACCTATTCTGGGCCTATTTGTGCGATCCCCGCATTGCCCAATATGAGCAGGCAGCCGGGCTGGCATTGCACGATTTGCTGGCGCTGTGTGTGCGCAATCTTAACCAGGCTCTGGCTGAGCGCCCACACGATATGTACATCAGCCTGCATATCTGCTGCCGTCGTTTTACGCCCAACTGGGTCCACGGCATAGGGCGTGATGTGATGACGTATGCAATGGCAAATCTGGCGGTAGACAGCCTGTTTATTGAGTATGACGACTCGCGTTCCGTTGCCCTTGAACCGTTGCGTAAAGTGGGGGGGCAGAAAGTGGTGCTCGGTGTTGTGGATGCGCAAAACAGCGCACTGGAGAAACTCGACTCGATTAAAATGGCGATCAATACCGCCTCACTGTATGTGCCGTTACAGCAATTGGCCATCAGCCCCAAATGTGGTTTCAGACACTGCGATCATCAGCGCATCACCGAAGAGCAGCAGTGGGACAAGTTACGCAATATGGTGGATATTGCCCGTCGCGTCTGGGTGTTGCCGGAGTAATCCAACATGTTGTTTTGATATCTTTAATCTGGATTATGCGCTGGTATCGGCTGCCTGCCAGTGTTGCGCTAAGCAAGGTGACAGGGGCAGAAAATGAGGCCATAGCGGGACGATTATTTGTCTGAAAATAAGCGGTTATTCAGTGATCGGGCTCTCCTGTTAACACTTCCGGGCTATACAGACCCGGTATGTCGCTGCAACATAAGCGCCGATGTCGGCTCCGGCTGGCAGCATCGACGTTTCTCAATAAGAAAGCGAACGGTAGCCCTCCATGCCATGCGTGTGAAGTCTGCCTGTTTGCCCTCTGACCCAATAAGGGAACCTATGATGGAAAGATTTATTAAATCTTTGTTTATTATTATTTTCTTTTTTGTTTTTACGGCGAGTGCGGCAGAAAAACTGCCTAATATTGTTATTTTGGCAACCGGTGGCACCATCGCTGGCTCTGCGGCAACGGTGACCCAGACCACAGGCTATAAAGCCGGTGCGCTGGGGGTGGAGAAGTTAATCAGCGCCGTACCGGAAGTAAAAACGCTGGCCAATGTAACCGGTGAGCAGTTCGCCAACATGGCCAGTGAAAACATGACCGGTGATGTGGTGCTGAAACTGAGCCAGCACGTCAACGAGCTGCTGGCACGCAGTGATGTTGACGGGGTGGTGGTTACTCACGGTACAGACACGCTGGAAGAGTCGGCTTATTTCCTGCAACTGACGGTGAAAAGCGACAAACCGGTGGTATTTGCCGCAGCAATGCGTCCGGCAACCGCAATCAGTGCGGATGGCCCGATGAACCTGCTGGAAGCGGTGCGTGTGGCGGGAGATAAGCAGTCGCGCGGCCGCGGAGTGCTGGTGGTACTCAACGACCGCATTGGCTCGGCTCGTTATATCACTAAAAGTAATGCCTCGACGCTGGATACCTTTCGCGCTAACGAAGAGGGGTATCTTGGGGTGGTGATTGGCAATCGGGTCTATTATCAAAACCGCATTGATAAAGTTCACACTACGCGTTCAGTGTTCGATGTGCGCGGCCTCTCTTCATTGCCTAAAGTCGACATTCTCTATGGTTATCAGGATGATCCTGAATACCTGTATGACGCGGCGATTAGCCACGGCGTGAAAGGCATCGTCTATGCAGGCATGGGCGCAGGCTCGGTATCCGTGCGTGGTGAAGCCGGTATGCGCAAAGCACAGCAGAAAGGTATTGTGGTTGTGCGCTCTACCCGTACCGGCAACGGTATTGTGCCGCCGGATGAGGCACTGCCGGGTCTGGTATCCGATTCGCTGAACCCTGCCCATGCCCGTATCCTGCTGATGCTGGCGCTGACTCGTACCAGCGATCCGGCAATTATTCAGGATTATTTCCATACCTATTGAGTGCTTCTGCCTTGGCGGAGACGATATAGGCTATCTCAGTCAGGCCACCAGCAGGTGGCCTGATTGTTTATGTATCCCTTGTATTCTGGCGTAACTTACCGCGTTTTACTGCAAGTGCAGCGTGTTGTGCTAGGTTTTCCGGCAATGCTGGCGTGAAGTGGCTTTCCCTGAATCCGGCAGGATGGAGGCTTTCTTAATGAGGATTGTTGCCTGTATGATTCTGCTCTTGGTTCTACGGGCAACGGTCTTTGGCAACACGGGCTACAGACGGCAGTGCTCGGAAAAATAAGGATACGTTGTGATATGACACAACCCATTTTTATGGTCGGTGCCAGAGGGTGTGGAAAAACCACCGTGGGCGGCGAGTTGGCACGGGCGCTTGGCTACGCGTTTGTCGATACGGATATCTTTATGCAGCAACGCAGTGGCCTGACGGTAGCTGATGTGGTGGCAGCAGAAGGCTGGCCGGGGTTTCGTCAGCGTGAGAGTGAAACGCTAAAGGCGGTGACACAGCCAAACCAAATAGTCGCAACAGGTGGCGGTATGGTGTTGCTGGCGCAAAACCGGCAGTTTATGCGCGAGAAAGGGATTGTCATTTACCTGCATGCGCCCGCACAGGCGCTGGCAAAAAGGCTCGAAGCCAGCCCGCAGGCGCATCAGCGTCCGACGTTAACCGGTCGGCCTATTGCTGAAGAGATGGAAGCGGTATTGGCAGAGCGTGAAGCGTTATACCAGGGGGTGGCGCACTACGTGGTGGATGCGACCCAGGCACCGGATACGATTGTGTCTGAACTGGTACAAACGCTGCGTTTGCCCGCAGCCTGACAGCATATCGATTTTTTAACAGAAAGGTTGGGTATTATGTTGAATGTAAACGAATATTTTGACGGGAAAGTCAAATCCATCGGTTTTGATGGCAGCCGTGTCGGTCGTGCCAGCGTCGGAGTGATGGAAGCCGGTGAGTACACTTTCGGCACTGCGCAGGCAGAAGAAATGACCGTGGTGAGCGGTGCATTGAACGTGCTGTTGCCGGGGGCTACGGAATGGCAGTTATTTGAAGCCGGCGCGGTTTTCAATGTGCCGCAGCAAAGCGAATTCCAGTTGAAGGTGACGGAGCCTTCTTCCTATCTGTGCCGCTACCTGTAATATTTTCAATATTGCCACGGTGCTGAGCAAAGGCTGCCATTTACGGCAGCCTTTCTTTATTACCAGCGCCATGTGCCGCTTGCCTGTTTCTCTTATCGATGTTCAGCAAACAGACTATTGTTGATGTCTCACTGTTTTCATTTCTCATTATGCGGGTTTTTAGGATAGCGTGATAATTTCGATTAATAATTATTGAAATCTGCAATAGCTATTTTTTATATATCTAATTCTTATCTTTGCTGTCACTTATTTCTGTCATAACTGAGCGGCATAATACTCCGGTGATAACGTTGCCCTGTTATCGTCGGCGTTTATCCTTGAGAAAGGGGAGCTTGCCTTGTTGTTGTCCAGTTTGCTGAAATATTCGCATACGCTCCGGCTTTTCTCTATGTATGTGCAGAGAATCCACAGCAATTCTTTTTATGCAAAAAATTGCAGATAAATCTGTAAATCTTTCTCCAGCCATTGTATTTTTTCTGCAAGTGTTCCCTTCTTCTGCTTGTGGTGTGGCAGCGCTGGATTAAAGGAGGAGATAGTGCTGGTTAAATGTGTTATGGCGTCCTGACAGATACGCCTCTGCATTATGGGGCAGGGTTTTGGTTATTTGAAAAAAATATTTCAATAATGATGTGGTCACTATGCTTAAAACTATTCGTGCTCGAATTTTAGTTGTTTGTACCGCTATCGTTGTGTTTTCTCTGGTTATTAATACCTTTTTAAATTACCGGGTTACGGATAAATACAATGATGAATCGATTAATAATTTACTGGCCGCTGTCACCGCGGGCCACAGTCTGGCGATCGGTGACTGGGTAGCAGGGAAAAAACAAATCATTACGTCGCTCAACCCCGTTGTATTGAGTAATGACGACCCGGTTGCGATGTTTAAACAGATGGCGGTGGCGGGGAATTTCATCAACGTGTATATGGGCTATGCCAGCCATACGGCCAAATTTTCCGACCCTGGTGGTATTCCTGCCAATTATGACCCGACGGTTCGCCCTTGGTATCAGCAAGCGGTCAGGGAAGGTAAAGCCGTGGCAACAGCCCCTTATCTGGATATGGCGACTAACACCATTGTGGTGTCGTTTGTTGCGCCTGTGCTTGATGGCAGTACGGTAAAAGGTGTGCTGGGCAGCGATGTCACCATGGACAGTGTGATAGCCAACGTGAAGTCCATCCGTCCAACACCGTCCAGCTATGGGGTACTGATTCAGGCTGATGGCACCATTATTGCGCACCCGGATGCCAAACTGACGCTGAAAAAACTGACTGAAATCGCGCCTGCGGTGAATCTTGACCAGATACTGAAGTCAGACCACCCGGTGCAACTGAGTATTAGCGGCCGGGATATGCTGGTCAGAACACAACTGGTCGCCGGAACAGACTGGTACGTACTGGTTGCGCTGGATAAAGCAGAAGCGACCGCAGGCATGAGTTCTCTGCTGTGGACATCCGTAGTGGCGCTGTTGGTTATCAGTATTCTCGGTACATTGATTCTGGGCCTGCTGGTGAATACCTCGCTCAAACGTCTGTCGCTGATTCGTGATGCGATGGATGATATCAGTCACGGTAACAATGACTTGACTCAGCGCTTACCGGATGATGGTCATGACGAAGTGACGCAAATCGCGCGTTCGTTTAATACGTTCGTCGATAAACTCAGCATGATCATGCTGCAAATCCGTGACATCAGCGCATCCTTGCAGAGCGCCACAGATGAAGTGGCTTCAGGCAATAACGATTTGGCCTCCCGCACCGATGCTGCCGCCGCCAGCCTGCAACAAACGGCCGCTGCGCTGGAGCAGATCTCGGCAACGGTAACGCAGTCAGCCGGGTCGGCGCGGCAGGTGAACGATCGTGCTCTGGCGCTGGCAAATGATGCCAGTACCGGCGGGAAGGTGGTTTCCGAAGTTATCAACACCATGGAGTCCATTGAAGTCGCTTCCGGGAAAATTGGCGATATTATCGGCGTCATCGATGGCATTGCCTTCCAGACCAATATTCTGGCGCTTAACGCCGCAGTCGAAGCTGCGCGTGCCGGTGAGCAGGGCCGAGGGTTTGCGGTGGTTGCCGGTGAAGTGCGTTCGTTAGCACAGCGCAGTGCCCAGGCGGCGAAAGAGATCAAGGTACTGATTGAGTCAACGGTACAGAGCGTGAATGTCGGTTCTCGTCAGGTTCGCCAGGCGGGAAATACCATGAGTGAGATTGTCGGGGGAGTGTCGTCGGTGACAACGGTGATGTCTGAAATTACCCATGCCTCAGAAGAACAGATGCGCGGTATTCAGGAAATCAATAAAGCCGTGGCGCAGCTAGACTCTATGGTTCAGCAAAACGCGGCGATGGTGCAGGAGGCGGCATCTGCATTTGCCTCGTTGCAGTCGCAATCGGAAGAACTGCACTCTTCTATCAGCCACTTCAGGCTGTAATGACATCCAACGACGCAAAAGGGTCGTAGGGTAACGCCAGGCCCCCGCAAGCCGATGCGGGGGCTTTCTTTTGTACTCAATATCTTTTTGACTCGATTGCCGGGGCGTAGGTGTCATCACGGATATGGTGCTGATGAGTGGCATACGCGCCTGTTAACCGGGTTAACGCTGTGCTTCACCGCCCAGAGCCTCGGTCAAACTGGCGATCAGCGCGGCGACTTCACCGGTCATCAAGGTAAAATCGGCATCAAAACGCTGGGCGACGTCATCCCGGTCAATATCATCGTTTTGCTCTCGTAGCGTGTCGGCAAATTTCAGGCGTTTTAGCGAACCATCGTCGGCCAGCACGAACTGAATGCGCTCCTGCCAGTCCAGCGCCAGCCTGGTGACGACTTTCCCGGCTTCAATATGTGTAGCAATTTCATCGCTGACCAGTTCTTGTTTTTTGCAGCGAATGACACCGCCATCTTCCAGCAGCGCTTTCAGTTCCGCTTCGTCTTGTAATGTGAAGCCGCCGGCCGTATGACCTGAGCGCACCCATTGCGTCAGTGTCAGCTCGATAGGGTTTTCCATCGTCAATGGCACCACTGGCAGAGAGCCGAGTGTTTTACGCAGCAGAGCCAATGTGTCTTCTGCTTTTTTAGCGCTGGCGGCATCGACCATAATCAGATGGTTGACGGTATCTATCCACAGCGATACCTGGCTAAACCGGCTAAAAGCACGAGGCAACAGGCTGTGCAGGATTTCATCTTTCAGCGCGTCTTTCTCGGTTTTTTTCAGTTTGCGATGTTGCTCGCCCTCAAGTTTGTCGATTTTTGCCTGCAACGCTTGCTTGATAACCGGAGCGGGCAGCATTTTTTCTTCTTTGCGGGCACAGATAAGAATTTGGCCATTGGCGGCATGCGTGAGTGCATCACTTTGTGGCCCGATTGGCGGCACCCAGCCAGTTTTGGTTATATCCTGACTGCCACAAGGCGTAAACGCGCAAGATGCCAGTTGAGTCTCCAGAGCATCGGCGGTGAGACGAATATCGCGGTTCAGGCGATAAACCATCAAATTTTTAAACCAGAGCATGTTTTTTCCCGGGCTGGCGCGTCTGTCATGTGGCTTACCCGCTGGTCGTGCCTCAGGCAGGATAGTGGGTCAACCGGGACAGATGCAGGGGTTATTCATGGCGGGCATGATAACGAATTGTGGTGTAGGACGGTACGATAATGTCATCATCGGATGGGCTTCAACGGAAATGCAGGTCAGCATGTGTTTTTCAGGTCAACACGAGTATTTGAGCCGATGACCGGCGGGAATAACGGGAGGTTATGTGCGAATAGGTATTGATCTGGGTGGAACAAAAATTGAAGTGATCGCGTTGACCCAGCAAGGGGATACGCTGTTTCGTCATCGGATAGCGACACCGCGTCATGATTATCAGCAGACGCTACAGGCGATTGTATCGTTGGTGGCAATGGCAGAGCAGGCCACCGGGCAACGAGGCTCGGTCGGTGTGGGCATACCCGGAACCTTGTCACCGGTAACCGGGCGGGTAAAAAATGCCAACTCCGTGTGGCTGAATCAACAACCGCTGGACAGTGATTTGGCGCACTTGCTGGCCCGCCCGGTTCGGGTCGCCAACGATGCCAACTGCTTTGCCGTGTCCGAAGCCGTTGATGGTGCGGCGGCCGGAGCCGAAAAGGTGTTTGCGGTGATTATCGGCACCGGGTGTGGCGCGGGTATGGCTTTCAATGGTCAGGTACACAGCGGGCGTAACGGCGTAGCCGGTGAGTGGGGGCATAACCCTTTGCCGTGGATGGATGCCGATGAATGGCACTATCAGCAATTGACGCCCTGCTATTGTGGCCGTACAGGATGCATCGAATCGTTTATTTCCGGCACCGGTTTTAGCGCTGATTACCGGCATTTGAGCGGCAAACACACCACCGCACAAGAAATAGTGGCGCAGGCGCTGGCGGGCGATAGGCTGGCCGGGCAGGCGATGGCGCGTTATGAGCAGCGCCTGGCCAAATCGCTGGCACATATTGTCAATGTGCTTGACCCGGATGTGATTGTCCTTGGGGGCGGCATGAGTAATGTCTCACGCTGGTATGACACCGTGCCCGCGTTGCTGGCTTCGTGGGTATTTGGCGGTGAATGCGATACGCCGATAAGACAGGCACGCCACGGTGACTCCAGCGGAGTGCGCGGTGCGGCCTGGTTATGGCCACAAGAGCAGGGACCCGCATAACGCTAACGCAGGCCCGTTGTTCCGACGTGCTTATCGTGCAATCCATGGGGCATAAGCCCCATGGCAGCTATTTTACGGCATACACATTATCAAGCTGGCTAATGCCAAGGCCGTTGCGTTTTTTGACGCGAATTTGTACCTGGATACGGTCTTTCATCGCCTCCACATGGCTGATAACCCCAATGGTTTTCCCTGAGGCATTCAGGTTATCCAGGACATCCAGTGCGGTATCCAGCGTTTCACCATCCAGCGTACCGAAGCCCTCATCAAGAAAGAGCGAATCAATGCGGGTTTTGGTACTCACCAGATCAGAGAGCGCCAGCGCCAAAGACAGGCTCACCAGAAAGCTTTCACCACCAGACAGAGTACGGGTATCACGCACGGCATCAGCCTGCCAGGTATCCGCCACCTGCAACTCCAGCGTGTCTGAGGTTTTTCGTTGTAGCAGGTAACGGCCATGCAGCCTCGACAACTGGCGGTTCGCTAAAAACACCAGGTGATCCAGCGTGAGCCCCTGAGCAAAGCGGCGGAATTTGTCACCTTTTTGTGAGCCAATTAGCTGATTGAGGTAGCTTAAGTCTTCACATTGCAGCTCTGCACGGGCAATGGCTTCAAGCAGTGCGCGCTGCTTCTCGCGCTGTTTTTGGTCACTAGCCAGTTGTTGCTGCAACTCGCCCTGATGCTCGACTTCGGCTTTTGCCATGGTGCCAAGGCTGATGATCAATTGACGGATATCCTCCTGGCTGACGCCGTCCGGCATTGACTCAGGGCGAGAAACCATGTGCTGTTCCAGTGCATTATCAGCCTGTTGCTGTAACGTCTCTACCTGCTGACGGCGCTGTTTGAGCCGCTCTTCAAGCGCCAGAAGTTGCGTGCGTTCTGTCTCATTGAGTAAGGCGTGACCAAAGGTGGTTTCATCGGCAAATCCTGCGGCACTGAGTGCGGCGGTGAATGCGCTTATCGCCTGTTGTAACTGGTTCTCGATGTGCTGTTCTTGTTGCTCCAGCGAGGTAATTTCTCCATTCAGGCGGCTGGCTTGAGACTGTGCGTGTTGCCACTGCTGCTGTGATTGCTGTACATCCTGCTCCAGCACCTGGCTTTGCTGGCGCAGTTGGGCCAGCGCATCGCTGATGCTCTGGTTGCCCATCAGTTGCCAGCGTTGCTGGCGTGCCTGCTCAAGCGTGCCCAGGGTATCAGCCAATTGCTGCTGGCCAACATTCAGGGCGGTTTCAATATCCGATAAACGCTGCTGGCTGGCGGTGATTTCAGCTTCCTGCGCTGCCAGTTGTGGCTGGCAGCGATGTTGCTCAAGCTCACTTTCTTGCCAGCGTAGCCACTCTGTCTGGCGTTGGCGCAGCCAGTCTTCCTGTTGCGCCAGTGCCGGTGCCTGTAACTGAAAGATGGCCAGCGTCTGGCTCAGGCTATCATGCAGGCGCTGTAACTCACGCTGCGTTTTCTCCAGTGACTGGCGCAACTCATCGCGTGCCAGTTGCAGTGACTCCCGCTGCTGGGCATTGAGTGCCAGTTGTTGTTGGGTATGTAATCGCAGTTTCTCGGCGGAGGTCAGTAAATCCTTACTTTCCTGAATCTGACGCAAACTGCGCTCACGGCTGGCGATGTGCGATTGTAGCGTCTGCTCTTTGGTGCTGGCTTCTTCCAGCCACTGATTCAGGGTGACGCTCTGTAGCGGGTCAAAATCAATCAGTAAGCGTTTACTAACAATCTGACACTGTTGCAGCAGGACATCAAAATCATGTTGCACACGCTGGATGGCATTGTGCTGTTGTTCGCGCTGTTGCTCCTGTAACTGCAATTGTGTGGTCGCTTGTACCACGCTTGCTTGCAGCGTTTCGACCTCCTGACGTAGCGCGTGTAACCGTATCTGGGTTTCACTGGGCCGCAATGCTTGATAACGCGCCACGGCAGGATGATGCGTTGCGCCGCACAACGGGCACTCTTTACCCGGTTGCAATTGTTGCCGCTCATTTTCCAGACTGACAATGCGCAGTTCTAATTCATGCCGTTTTTCCAGATCGGCCAAATGCTCCGCCTGGCGTTGATGTGACTGCCGCAACTGCGTTTGCTGTTGCTCAAGCGCCGCAATGCGCCGCTGGGTATCGAGATACTGTGCCTCAAGCGAGGTGCGCTGGCTCAGTAACTGTTGCAGCACGGCGCTGTGCGTGGCTAGCTGCTGGCGATCGGACTGCTGGGCAACGTGAGATTCCAGCTGTTGGCGCAATGCTTCCAGCGGTTGACTGGCTTCCTGCTGCGTGTATTGCTGCTGGTGTTCATTCAGTAATAGCTGCGCGCGCTCGCAGGCTTTTTGCTGGGCGAGGTGTTTTTCTGTCAGGGAAGCACACTGCTGTTCAAGATACTCTGACTGAATCTGCTGCTGTGCGGCTTTTTCCTGCCAGACCTGTAAGTCCTGCTGCCATTTTTGCTGCTGGGGAAACTGAGCCTGCCAGAGTGGAATGTGGCTGCCGAGAAACTGATGGCTGCTATATTGCTGGCGGTAGTTTTCCACTTCCGCGAGCTGTTGCTGGGTTTGCTCGCGCTGACGTTGCACTCTGGAGAGCGCGGCAATCAGTGTTTTTTGCTGCTCAAGCAGGCTGTCAAGCGCCTGCTGTTGCTGGGTTCGTTGGGTTTGCAGTGTTGAGATTTGATGATCGAGTGGCTGGATGCGCTCACTGATGAGCGTCTCCTGTTGCTGGCGCTGTTCTGCATGCTGCTTGCGCACGATTAGCGCTTTTTCTAATTGAATTTTCAGCAAGCTAAACGCATCTTGCTGGCGGCCAAGCTGCTGTCGCAACAGCGTTAACTGTGCTTGCAGGCGCTGTTTTTCTTTTTGCGCCCGGTCACGTTCGTTGAGTTGCGGGCGTAATTTTTCTGCCGGTTCGCTGCGGCGCAATTTCTCGATTTGGGTTTGTGACTGGCGCTGTAACTGTTCAAACGCATCGCGTTGCTGTTTTGCCTGACGCTGTGCCTGCTGGTGTTGCAACAGGGTGTCATGCCAGCGTTGATGGGTCATGATTTCTTCGCGTTGCAGTGACAACGAGTGTTCTTGCTGGCGAATGAAATCCAGTTGCTGCTCAAGTGAATGACGTTGTTCATCACTGAGTAATTCCAGCGTGGCGATTTTGGCTTTGAGCGTGTCGAGCTGGATGTGGGCTTGCTTGTGTTTCTCAAACACCCGTTCTGAAATGTGGCCATAGATATCTGTGCCGGTCAGCTCTTCAAGCAATTCGGCGCGCTGGTTAGCATCGGCGTTGAGAAAGGCAGCAAACTGCCCTTGCGACAGCATCATTGATTTGGTGAAACGGTCGAAATCGAGGCCGGTGATGTCATCGATCATCGCCAGCTTATCATTCACTTTGTCGGTGAGGATTTTACCCTCGGCACACAGCGCCAGTTCGACTTTGGGCGGTTGCAGGTTACCGTCCGGGCTGTTGTGCGCCCGCCGTTGGCTCCAGAAGGCGCGATAGGCCACGTTTTTTACTTCGAACTCCACCTCGGCCAGACAATCCGCGGTATGGCGGGTCATCAGTTCATTCTGGCCGGGGCTCACTTTCAGGCGCGGCGTTTGGTGGTAGAGCGCCAGACAGATGGCATCGAGCAATGTTGTCTTTCCGGCACCGGTTGGGCCGGTAATGGCAAACAGACTGTTGCTGGCAAAAGGCTCGCGCGTGAAATCGATTTTCCATTCGCCTTGCAGGGAGTTGAGGTTTTTCAGCCGCAAACTGAGGATTTTCATGCGCCCGCCTCCTGACGTTGTTCGTCAATGTCCTGCAACACCTGACCAAACAGGTTGCGCAGCCGCTGCCGACGTTCGTCATCAAGTTCAGCTTCTTGTGCCAGCCTGCGTTCGAAGACTTCGGTCGGTTGCAGTTCATCGAGCGTTTCGGTGTCGAGCTGTACCAGCATTTGCTGCTGCTGTTCCCGCGCCCGGCGTAGCAACAGCACATCGACATGCACAGAGGCGGTCAGCGTTTGAATATGCTGCTGTATGTCACTGAGGTAATCCTGCGTGGCGATTTCAATATCCAGCCAGACCGGCTTTTCACCCTGATAGTCACGAAAACTGGCCAGTCGCCGCTCGATTTCCGCCAGATTGCCTTTCACCAGTTGCATCGGCTGTTCTGCCGGGATGGGCAAGGTGCTGACATCCTGTAGTTTCCCTTGTTCAAAATGCACCAGATACACGGATTTTTCGTGGTTGAGCTCATCAAAACTCAGTGCGATAGGCGAGCCGCTGTAACGAATGTGCTCACATTGCGCGACCCGCTGTGGCCGGTGGATGTGACCCAGCGCAATATAGTCTGCCGGGGGGAAAGCTTGTGCAGGAAAGGCATCCAGCGTACCGATATAGATATCACGCACCGAATCTGAGGTGGCAACGCCCACCGTGGTGAGGTGCCCGGTCATAATAATCGGCAAATGTTCCCCAAGCGTTGCTCGTAGCGTGCAAGCATGCTGATAGCACGCTTGATAATGGCTGGCGATAGCATCCTGTAACGCTTGCTGTTTTTGCTCACCGGATTGCCCGGCTTTGCTGGCCAAAAGATCGCGGGCACGCAGAAACGGTATCGCGCACAAAATGGCTCCAGGCTCACCGGCACGATTATTCAGTACTAAGATGTGCTCCTGGATATCGCCATCAAAGCCGGCAATCACCTGGGTATTCAGGCAGGCGAGCAGCGAGCGGGATTCATTCAGCGTGGCGACGGAGTCGTGATTACCACCGGTGATGATGACCTGACAACCGGTAGGCTGAAGGGCTACCACAAACTGGTTATACATTTCGCGGGCATAACTGGGCGGTGTGCCGTTATCGAACACATCGCCTGCTACTATTAATGCGTCAGCCTGATGCTGTTCTACCTGGCGAACCAGCCAGTGCAGGAACGCCTGATGTTCAGGTGCCCGGCTGCGGGTGTAAAAGTACTGACCGAGATGCCAGTCAGACGTATGAATAATTCGCATGTGACTCCCTGCAGGTGAGTACAAACCACACCTTATTGCTGCCAAGGCTCGGGGGCAACAAGGTGTAACGACAGTGGCGCTAACCATTTTGTTCTGACGGTGTCATTGTTTTTACGGTGCCGTTTAAAGCGCCTGACGATACGCCGTGTTCTTATCATCGGCGATTATAGGCAGTCAGTTTAGGGCATGTCCTTTAATATCTTGCCTGAACAGGGTGGATTTGCCCGCTTTGCGAGCGGTTTTCCATGTTTGCGCCGGATATGCAGGCTGATAGTGGGGATGTGATGACCACGATATTCGCGCCAGGTTGCCACGCCATGAGCCGAGGGCAAGTGAGCAGGGCGGGGCTGGATTTTTCATAAATCTGTCATAAAACTGACGCATAATGCACACCGCATGCTACCCGTGACGATTAACGGCAGGATTGATATGGCAAGACGTATTTTGGTGGTGGAAGATGAAGCACCGATTCGTGAGATGGTGTGCTTTGTGCTGGAGCAGAACGGCTATCAGCCGGTTGAGGCTGAGGATTATGACAGCGCCGTTACCCGGCTGACCGAACCTTACCCTGAACTGGTGTTGCTGGACTGGATGCTGCCCGGTGGTTCTGGCTTGCAATTTATTAAGCACATGAAACGCGAAGCGCTGACCCGAGACATTCCGGTGATGATGCTTACCGCCCGGGGGGAAGAAGAAGATAGGGTACGCGGGCTGGAAGTGGGGGCTGACGACTATATCACCAAGCCGTTTTCGCCCAAGGAACTGGTGGCGCGGATCAAGGCGGTGATGCGCCGTATCTCCCCGATGGCGGTGGAGGAAGTTATTGAAATGCGCGGACTCAGCCTTGACCCTTCCTCGCACCGTGTGACAACACAAGATCATGCACTGGATATGGGGCCGACCGAGTTCAAGCTGCTGCATTTTTTTATGACGCACCCAGAACGGGTATACAGCCGTGAGCAGTTGCTCAATCATGTCTGGGGCACTAACGTGTATGTTGAAGATCGTACTGTTGATGTGCATATCCGCCGCCTGCGTAAAGCACTGGAAACCAGCGGGCATGACAAGATGGTACAGACTGTTCGGGGTACCGGATACCGTTTCTCAACGCGCTATTAATCGCGCCTTTGGTGGAGAACGTCGGTCGTGCTAGAACGTTTATCCTGGAAAAAGCTGGCGCTGGAGCTGGCTTTTTTTTGTTTTCCCGGTCTGCTGTTAGGGCTGTTTATCGGCTATCTGCCCTGGTTTTTGCTGGCCTCGGTCATCAGTGCATTGTGCTGGAATTTTTATAACCAACTGCGTTTGTCCTACTGGTTATGGGTGGATCGCAGCATGACGCCGCCGCCTGGCCGCTGGAGCTGGGAGCCGCTTTTTTATGGCCTGTATCAAATGCAACTGCGTAACCGGCGGCGGCGGCGAGAATTGGCCTTGCTGATAAAGCGCTTTCGCAGCGGGGCTGAGTCATTACCGGATGCTGTGGTCATCACCACAGAAGAGGGCAGTATTATCTGGTGTAACCGGCTGGCACAACATCTGCTGGGTTTTCGCTGGCCAGAGGATAATGGCCAGAATATCCTCAATTTGCTGCGTTATCCTGAATTTACCCAGTACATGCAACAGCAGGAGTTTAGCCGCCCGCTGACGCTGACGCTGAAAAATGCCCACCATGTGGAATTTCGTGTGATGCCCTATTCCGAAGGCCAATTACTGATGGTGGCGCGGGATGTGACGCAGATGCACCAACTGGAAGGCGCACGGCGCAACTTTTTTGCTAATGTCAGCCACGAGTTACGTACACCGCTCACGGTATTGCAGGGCTATCTGGAGATGATGAGCGACGAGTCGCTTGAGGGCACGTTACAAACCAAAGCCCTGCACACCATGCAAGAGCAGACTCGCCGTATGGATGGGTTAGTGCGCCAGTTGTTAACGTTATCGCGTATTGAAGCTGCCGCAGCGATTGATCTTACCGAGAAAGTGGATATTCCATTGATGCTGCGCTTGCTCAGGCGAGAGGCAGAAACCCTCAGTCAGGGGCGGCATGAAATTGTGTTTCGTGTCAACGAACAGCTGCAAGTGTTTGGTAATGAAGAGCAGTTGCGCAGCGCCGTCTCGAACCTGGTGTATAACGCCGTGAACCATACGCCATCAGGGACACGTATCGAAGTGTGCTGGCAACAAACACCGCAGGGGGCAGAGTTTCAGGTAAGTGATAACGGGCCGGGCATTGCACCGGAACATATTCCCCGCCTGACAGAGCGTTTTTACCGTGTGGATAAGGCACGCTCGCGCCAAACCGGTGGCAGCGGGTTAGGGCTGGCTATCGTCAAACATGCGCTGGGTCATCATGATTCCCGTCTGGAAATTATCAGTGAACAAGGTGCTGGCTCCCGCTTTTTATTCACCCTGCCAAACCGGTTGCTGGTTCGCTCAGTGCTGAATCAAAACGCCACCAATCCACAGTGATGAAACCGTCGCCGGCAGCGGCAGGGCTTGATTGTCATTGCCGCTGTGCCGAGAATAGCCGCTGTCTTCTAATGGAAATTGCCGATGAGTTTGACCTGCCGTTTGTCTGTCTTGCTGTTGTGCCTGTTAAGCCTGTGTGGCATTGCTGCCCCGCCGTCGATGCTGGCAGGCAATCTCTCCAGCGCCGGGTCTGATACGCTGGCAAACCTGATGACATTCTGGGCGGCGGATTTCACGCAGCATTACCCCGGCGTGAATGTGCAAATTCAGGCCGCTGGCTCGTCATCGGCTCCCACGGCGTTGGCGGCCGGGGCCGCGCAGCTTGGCCCAATGAGCCGGGCAATGAAAAGCAGCGAAATTGAGCTATTCGAACAACACTATGGCTACCCGCCAACGGCAGTACCGGTCGCACTGGATGCGCTGGTGGTGCTGGTTAATCAGGATAACCCTCTGCCGGGCCTGACATTGCGCCAGCTGGATGCCATTTTTTCTGTTACGCGGCGCTGTGGGGCCAGCAAAGCGGTGCAACGCTGGCAGGAACTGGGGTTGTCTGGTGTCTGGCAGCAGCGTTCATTATTGCGTTATGGGCGTAATTCGGCGTCGGGGACTTATGGTTTTTTTAAGCAGCAGGTACTGTGCGGTGGGGATTTTTTATCACAGGTCAATGAGTTACCCGGCTCAGCTTCGGTGGTGCAGGCGGTTGCTGCCTCGGTGAATGCGATTGGGTATGCCAGTATCGGGTTTCGTGCCAGCGGCGTTCGCGTGGTGCCGCTGGCCTACGGTGAGGCCGATGACTATGTGTTGCCGACAGCGGAGACTATCCGTAGCGGCCGTTATCCCTACACGCGTTATCTCTATATCTACGTCAATAAAGCGCCCGGCAGGCCACTGGAGCCGTTGACGGCGGCCTTTCTGGGGCGCGTGTTGTCGCCACAGGGGCAGGCACTGGTCAGTCAGGACGGGTATTTACCGCTGCCAGAGGCTACGCGTGAGCAGATTCGCCAGCAACTGGCCCTCTCTGAACCCTCTCTTCCTTAATACGCCAGAATCACGCCGCATTTCTCTGCGGTTTTTCTGGTGTTGTCGTGAGCGAATCGACAGCAACGTGAATTTTTTTCATCCGCAGTGAAAATTCTTCCATTGTGATTGCGGCGTCTGCATGACACGATGAACCCATATTAGCCATCTGGATGGCTGAAAAATTCAAGTGCGTAACTATTTCATTTAGAAATTAATTGATGGGCAGGCGTAAGCGAAACCGGTATTTCGCTTCAAGGCATGCCACATCGTTTGATGTGCAAGGGAGCACGACAGACATGACACAAGCTATTCCCCCTTTTCGCGCCGATGTGGTCGGCAGTTTATTGCGCCCGGCGGCGATTAAGCAGGCGCGTTTGCAGCTTCAGGCCGCAGAAATTGATGCCACTGCGCTGCGCCAGATAGAAGATAAAGAGATTCAGCGCGCGGTAGCGTTGCAGCGTGAAGCCGGTCTGCAACTGGTGACTGATGGTGAATTTCGTCGTGCCTGGTGGCATTTTGACTTTTTTGACAGCCTGAACGGCGTCGAGCGTTATGAAGCCGAGCAGGGCATTCAGTTCACTGGTGTACAAACTAAAGCCCGTGGCGTAAAGGTGACGGGGAAAGTCAGTTTTAATCCACAGCATCCGATGCTGGAGGATTTCCGCTTTCTGCAACGTGTTGCCGGTGATGCGGTCGCGAAAATGACCATTCCGAGCCCGAGTGTGTTGCATTTTCGCGGTGGTCGCAAAGTGATAGACAGCACGGTATACCCTGATCTGGCTGACTATTTTGACGATCTGGCGCAAACCTGGCGTGATGCCATCCGGGCATTTTACGATGCGGGCTGCCGCTATCTGCAACTGGATGACACCGTGTGGGCATATTTGTGCTCCGAAGATCAGAAACGCCAGATTCGCGAGCGTGGCGATGATCCTGATTTCCTGTGCCAGACTTACGCAAACGTGCTGAATAAAGCGCTTGAAGGCAAACCGGACGATCTGGTAGTGGGCTTGCATGTCTGCCGCGGGAATTTCCGTTCTACCTGGATTTCTGAAGGGGGCTATGAGCCGGTGGCGAAAACGCTGTTTGGTGACGTTAAGGTAGATGCGTTCTTTCTGGAGTATGACACCGAACGTGCGGGAGGCTTTGAGCCGCTGCGGTTTATTAAGCCAGGCCACCAGAAAGTGGTGCTAGGGTTGATAACGACAAAAACCGGTGCGTTAGAATCCGCTGACGCGGTAAAAGCCCGCATTGCCGAGGCTGCACGCTATGTTGCGCTTGACCAATTATGCCTGAGCCCACAGTGCGGGTTTGCCTCAACGGAAGAGGGCAATACCCTTTCAGAGGAAGAACAATGGGCCAAGCTGAAACGGGTCGTGGAGATAGCCGATCAGGTCTGGTCAGCGTGATCCTCTCTTAATCTGGAAAGGTATTTTTATAACGCCGGTTTTGCATACCGGCGTTTTTTATTTCAATAAGTTTTTAATATGGTTGATTATTGTTCTATAGCGGTTTTGTGGGGTTATCTTTTGCACTGAAAAGCGCGTTTATGCACAAATCATGTATAGATTGTTATTAAAATGACAACAGCATAAACCTTTTTTTATTTTAAATTTAGATTAATATCCTGCTTTACCGATCACGTATTGCCTTTTATCGCTATAAACGTTTTACTTAGCCCCCATTAACGCTGTGCAATAAATCCTCACATCTATAAACCTGCACATCGCACGAGCGTGCTGCTTTAGCGTGCGCTTGCTTGACGCCCGGTTTGACCGGCAACACCCTTTTTACAGGCAACAACAACATACATATGAGTCATCGTTTAACTTCCAAAGATATCGTGGCACTGGGTTTTATGACCTTTGCCCTGTTTGTCGGTGCTGGCAATATTATTTTCCCGCCTATGGTCGGGCAGCAGGCGGGAGAACACGTCTGGATTGCGGCATTCGGTTTTCTGATAACCGCCGTTGGCCTGCCGGTATTGACGGTGATAGCGCTGGCGCGCGTGGGCGGGGGAATTGATTCGCTCAGTAGCCCGATTGGCAAAAAAGCCGGTGTATTGCTGGCGACCGTGTGTTATCTGGCTGTCGGGCCGCTGTTTGCCACACCGCGAACGGCAACTGTCTCTTTTGAAGTGGGTATTGCGCCACTGATAGGTGCGGGTGCCACCCCGCTGCTTATCTACAGTCTCGTCTATTTTGCTATCGTGATTGCCATCTCTCTCTACCCAGGGCGTTTGCTCGATACCGTAGGGCATGTTCTGGCTCCGGTGAAAATCCTGGCGTTGACCGTGCTGGGTATTGCGGCGCTGTTGTGGCCGGCAGGTACATCAGCACCGGCAACCGAAGCCTATCAGCAGGTGCCGTTTTCAAGCGGTTTTGTCAATGGTTACCTGACGATGGATACCCTCGGCGCGCTGGTGTTCGGGATTGTTATTGTCAACGCTGCCCGTTCCCGTGGCGTGAATGATGCCGGTTTGCTGACACGTTATACCGTTCTGGCCGGGCTCATTGCCGGTATCGGTTTAACGCTGGTGTACCTGAGCCTGTTTTATCTGGGGTCTTTTAGTGGTTCTCTGGTGCCGGGCGCACAGAATGGCGCGGAAATTTTACACGCCTATGTGCAATTTACCTTTGGTACGCTTGGCAGCAGTTTCCTGGCACTGCTGATTTTTATCGCCTGTATGGTGACGGCGGTTGGCTTGACCTGCGCCTGCGCTGAATTCTTTGCCCAGTATCTGCCGCTCTCTTATCGCGCACTGGTCTTTATTCTGGGCCTGTTTTCCATGGTGGTATCTAACCTTGGCCTAAGCCATCTGATTCAGCTTTCCATTCCGGTGCTGACTGCGATTTATCCGCCTTGCATCGTGCTGGTGTTGCTCAGTTTTACCCGCCGCTGGTGGAACAACAACAGTCATGTCATTGCGCCGGTCATGCTGGTTAGCCTGCTGTTTGGCCTGGTGGATGGGATCAAATCCTCCGCGTTCGCTACCCTGCTGCCCGCCTGGATGCAAAGCCTGCCGATGAGCGCCCAGGGTTTGGCCTGGTTGCCACCATCATTGGTTATTTTGTTGGTGGTCGCGGTTTATGATCGTATTTCCGCCCGTCAGGAAGTGACGGCGCATTCCTGATTGATGATGGAATAACCACGTTTCACCACAGGCATCTGCCTGTGGTTTTGTCGTTTGTAAAACAGGGTTGCTTATTTATGGAACAACACTCCAGCCTCAAGCGCGGCTTAAGTACGCGGCATATCCGTTTTATTGCGCTGGGCTCTGCCATTGGTACCGGGCTGTTCTATGGTTCGGCCAGCGCTATCCAGATGGCGGGCCCCAGTGTACTGCTGGCCTACCTGATAGGTGGTGTTTTTGCGTATATCATCATGCGTGCGTTGGGGGAGATGTCGGTCAACAACCCCCAAGCCAGCTCCTTTTCACGCTATGCCCGCGATTACCTCGGCCCGCTGGCGGGGTACATTACCGGCTGGACATACTGCTTTGAAATGCTGATTGTGGCGATTGCCGATGTCACCGCCTTTGGCATTTATATGGGTGTCTGGTTTCCTGCCGTGCCGCATTGGATCTGGGTGCTGAGTGTGGTGCTGATAATCGGCGCTATCAACCTGATGAATGTGAAAGTGTTTGGCGAGCTGGAGTTCTGGCTGTCGTTTTTTAAAGTGGCCACCATTGTGGTGATGATTGTCGCTGGTGTCGGCATCATTATCTGGGGGATTGGCAACGGCGGCGAGCCTACCGGTATTCATAATTTATGGACTCACGGCGGCTTTTTCAGTAACGGCGTGATGGGGATGGTGCTGTCGCTACAGATGGTGATGTTTGCTTACGGCGGTGTGGAGATTATCGGCATTACCGCAGGCGAAGCCAAAGAACCGCATAAATCGATTCCGCGTGCGATCAATTCGGTGCCGTGGCGCATTTTGGTGTTTTATGTCGGCACGCTGTTTGTGATTATGTCCATCTACCCGTGGGATCAGGTGGGGACTAACGGTAGCCCGTTTGTGCTGACTTTTCAGCATATGGGCATTACTGCGGCTGCGGGCATCCTGAATTTTGTGGTGATCACCGCCTCACTGTCGGCTATCAACAGCGATGTGTTTGGCGTTGGCCGAATGCTGCACGGCATGGCGGAACAAGGACATGCCCCTAAAATTTTCAGCCGTCTTTCAGCGCGAGGAACGCCGTGGGTGACGGTGGTGGTAATGGTGTTGGCCTTGCTGGTGGCGGTATACCTGAATTACGTGATGCCAGAGAATGTCTTTCTGGTTATCGCGTCACTGGCAACGTTCGCCACGGTGTGGGTATGGATAATGATTCTGTGTTCACAAATCGCCTTTCGCCGCAAGCTAGGCCGTGAACAAGCTAAAACACTGGCATTTCCTCTGCCAGGCGGCGTGATAACTGCCGTGATCGGGATTGTGTTTTTGCTGTTTATCATCGGCCTGATTGGCTACTTCCCCGATACCCGGGTGGCGCTGTATGCCGGAGCAGGTTGGATAGTGTTGCTGCTTATCAGCTATGCGTTGCGGCGTCAGCGCGCATAACCTGAGATGCACTGATATTGACTGACGGTGTTGTCATGCCGTCAGCGATAAAAAAGCCAGTGGTGAGAGCCACTGGCTTTTTGTTACACCTCAAACCCTTACAGGTTATTAGCGTTTTCTTTCAGGTATTTGGCTACGCCATCAGGAGACGCACCCATACCGGCTTTGCCTTTTTCCCATTGTGCCGGGCAGACATCGCCATGTTCTTCGTGGAATTGCAGTGCATCTACCATACGCAGCATTTCGTCGATGTTACGTCCCAGCGGCAGATCGTTCACAACCTGATGACGCACGACACCGTTTTTATCGATCAGGAAAGAGCCGCGCAGCGCAACACCGGCATCCGGGTGTTCGATGCCATAGGCTTGCTGAATTTCACGCTTGATGTCTGCGACCATCGCGTACTTTACTTCACCGATACCGCCTTGTTCGATAGGCGTTTTACGCCAGGCGTTATGCACGAACTCAGAGTCAAATGACACACCGACCACTTCAACGCCACGTTTTTGGAACTCTTCATAGCGGTGATCAAAGGCAATCAGCTCTGACGGACACACGAAGGTGAAATCCATCGGCCAGAAGAAGATCACGGCCGGTTTACCGTTGATGTGCTTTTTCAGATTAAAGTTTTCAACGATTTCCCCGCTTCCCAGTACGGCAGCGGCGGTGAAGTCAGGGGCAGGACGAGTTACCAGGACCATAATTACTCCTGTTATAGAACGGTTAATGAAGAAAGGATAGGTAATAAACGCCGTAAGTATAGGTACTGCCTGCCAGTGAATAAAGTGAAAGCGACCAATCAATAAGATAGCTTTTGTCTATCGAATCAATTGATGATTCTTTTCATTGGCGGGCAAACCCTCAGGCAGACAAGGTGTCGACGGGCAATGTCTCCACGTTGTTTACGGTGTTGATTCAGCCGGGCCAGCAAGCTGGCCTGTTTTTGCCTGATGCATCATTCGAGGATAGAACTGCCAGAATAATGTTTCAAATTGAAGATAACCGCGCTCAATGTCGCTAAATGAGCCAGACAGCGCCGCCAGTTTCGGGCGACGAAGTGACATACGATGCAGTACATCGCCAATAAAAGCCAGCTCGGCATAGCGTTCCAGCCAGCGCTCGGCCCATAGATACTCGGTGAGATGGCGAAAGCGCTCCGGGGTTTGTGGCAGATGCGGTGTAATGTGGTGCTGCACGTTAGCAACAAAATGGTGCAGTTCGATAGCGGGTTCGAGTTTCGCCCAGTGCCGGGCCAGAAAGTGATCCCACAGCACATCAAGCGCTATTGGGGCAACACGACGATAGGGCGGGCTAAAATCACGACAGGCGGTGCGAACTTCCGGCAGGCTATCGGTGAGCACATCGATACGCCGATGTAATCGAATACCGGCGACAATTTCCGTGGAGTAAAGCCCTTCAGGGTTGCCGCGCACGAAATCCGCCATCAGGTTGCCGGTTAACGAGCTTTGCGCCAGCGTGGCGAGATGCAGGTGGGCAAGAAAATTCATGGCAAGCGGCTGTTCCTGTTGAGGCTAACGATGATGACGCATCAGGCCAGTATAATCCTGTTGTCACATACTGTGTCACTATTTGCCAGATACCCGCTTGCCAGATATCTGGATTGAGGAAATGGAAGGCGGCTCCCAGCCATTCACGCTCGTGCCGCTTATTTCTTGCAGCCTGCTCCGGTGGGCTCTAGACTAAGCCGCCTATTTTGTCTCATATGCCAAAAATTAAGTGAATTGTCATGCGTGTTTCCGATTTTTCGTTTGAATTGCCTGAATCTTTAATTGCCCGCTATCCGCAGGCAACGCGCAGCGGCTGCCGCTTGTTGTCGTTGGATGGGCCAACCGGAGCGGTCTCACACGGTGTGTTCACTGACCTGCTCGATAAGCTACAGCCCGGCGATTTACTGGTTTTTAATAATACCCGGGTGATACCGGCGCGGCTGTTTGGTCGCAAAGTCAGCGGTGGCAGACTTGAGGTGTTGGTCGAAAGAATGCTTGATGAGCAGCGTGTACTGGCGCACGTTCGCGCCTCAAAAGCCCCCAAACCGGGTACTGAACTGCTGCTGGGTGAAGATGAGAGTGTTAAAGCCACGATGCTGGCGCGCCATGACGCATTATTTGAAATTCGTTTTGATGATGCGCGCGATGTGTTGACCATCCTCAATGACATCGGGCATATGCCGCTGCCACCCTATATTGACCGTCCGGATGAAGCCGCAGATCGCGAGTTATACCAGACCGTGTATGGCGAGCGCCCCGGTGCGGTGGCGGCTCCCACGGCAGGCCTGCATTTTGATGAGCCTTTGCTGGCAGCCCTGAAAGAAAAAGGCATACAGATGGCGTTTGTGACGCTGCATGTCGGAGCCGGTACCTTCCAGCCCGTCAGGGTGGAAACGATTGAAGAGCATGTCATGCATGCCGAATACGCTGAAGTGCCGCCTGACGTGGTTGACGCGGTGCTGGCGTGCAAGGCGCGCGGTAATCGTGTGATTGCGGTGGGCACAACGTCGGTGCGTTCGCTGGAAAGCGCGGCTCAGGCCAGCCAGCAGGCGCTTATCGCACCGTTTTTTGGTGATACTCGTATCTTTATCTACCCCGGTTATCACTATCAGGTTGTGGATGCGCTGGTAACGAATTTTCATTTGCCAGAATCCACGCTGATTATGCTGGTTTCGGCGTTTGCCGGCTATCAGCACACCATGGCGGCTTATCATCAGGCTGTTGCAGCGCAGTACCGCTTTTTTAGCTATGGGGATGCGATGTTCATTACCCGTAACCCGGCTGCCGAACAAGAACAGATAGGCTAAGCCGGTATTTTCATACCGCAGGTGACACCTGTGGGTATTCAATGATGTCATCAGACTGTTTTTCTGATGCTGGAGGCTAAGTGAAGTACCAATTATTAAACACTCAGGGACGTGCGCGTCGTGGTCGTCTGGTTTTTGAACGAGGTGTGGTAGAAACGCCGGCTTTTATGCCGGTTGGAACATACGGCACCGTGAAAGGGATGACGCCAGAAGAAGTCAAAGAGACTGGCGCACAGATCATTTTGGGCAATACCTTTCACCTGTGGCTGCGTCCCGGTCAGGAGATCATGAAGCAGCATGGCGATCTGCATGGCTTTATGCAGTGGCATGGCCCTATCCTGACGGACTCTGGTGGTTTTCAGGTGTTTAGCCTGGGCGATATTCGCAAGATAACCGAAGAGGGCGTACATTTTCGCAACCCCATCAATGGCGATGCGATTTTTCTCAGTCCTGAAAAATCGATGGAAATTCAGTACGATCTCGGTTCTGATATCGTGATGATTTTCGATGAGTGTACGCCTTATCCCGCTGACTGGGACTACGCTAAACGCTCAATGGAGATGTCATTGCGCTGGGCAAAACGCAGCCGCCAGCGTTTTGACGAATTGGGCAATCCTAACGCGCTGTTCGGCATTATTCAGGGCAGTGTTTACGAAGATTTACGAGATGTGTCGGTAAAAGGGCTGGTGGACATCGGTTTTGATGGTTACGCTGTGGGCGGCCTTGCAGTCGGTGAACCTAAAGCGGATATGCATCGCATTTTGGAGCACGTTTGCCCGCAGCTACCCGCCGATAAACCCCGTTATCTGATGGGGGTGGGCAAACCGGAAGATCTGGTGGAAGGGGTACGCCGCGGCATCGATATGTTTGACTGCGTGATGCCAACCCGTAATGCCCGTAACGGTCATCTGTTCGTGACGGACGGTGTGGTGAAAATACGCAACGCCAAACATAAAGATGATACCGCGCCGCTGGATGCCGAGTGTGATTGTTACACTTGTCGCAATTACAGCCGTGCGTACTTGCATCATCTTGATCGTTGTAACGAAATACTGGGCGCGCGCCTCAATACCATCCACAACCTGCGCTATTATCAGCGCCTGATGGCCGGTTTACGTCAGGCCATCGAGGAAGGTAACTTAGAGCGCTTTGTGACCGAGTTTTATCAGCGCATCGGGAAGCCGGTTCCGCCGTTGGCCGACAAGGCGGCGGGAGATGACCATGAAGGTCATGTGCCGCAATAAGCACGTTGGCGTGGCATGAACGTTTTATAGATAACTGTTGTTTTGATAACTAAAGAGGACATTTAGATGAGTTTTTTCATTTCTGATGCTGTAGCAGCAACCGCAGGTGCTCCGGCTCAGGGAAGCCCGTACTCTCTGGTGATTATGCTGGCTGTGTTTGGTCTGATTTTCTATTTCATGATCCTGCGCCCGCAGCAAAAGCGTGCCAAAGAGCACAAAAAACTGATGGACTCCATCAGCAAAGGTGACGAGGTGTTGACCAACGGTGGTTTGGTTGGTCGCGTTGTCAAGGTGGCGGATAATGGATTTATCACCATCGCTCTGAACGAGACGAACGAAGTCGTTATCAAACGTGACTACGTGACGTCTGTACTGCCGAAGGGTACCATGAAGGCCCTGTAATCTTTCGACTTTCCCGAAGGGAACTATCGTGTTAAACCGTTATCCTCTTTGGAAGTACCTGATGCTGGTCGTGACAATTGTCATTGGCTTGCTCTATGCACTTCCTAACCTCTATGGTGAGGATCCGGCCATTCAGGTCACTGGCGCGCGCGGAACCGCCGCCAGTGAATCTACGCTGGTCCAGATCCAGAATGTGTTAAAAGAACAAAATATCGTCAGCAAATCCATCGTACTGGAGAATGGTGCCATTCTTGCGCGCTTTAGTACGCCAGATGTGCAGCTCCGTGCGCGTGAAGTGCTGCTAAGCGGGCTGGGCGAAAAATTTGTTGTGGCGCTCAACCTTGCTCCAGCTACGCCCAACTGGCTGCGCAGGCTGGGGGCGGAACCGATGAAACTGGGTCTTGACCTGCGTGGTGGTGTGCATTTCCTGATGGAAGTGGACATGGACACGGCTCTTGGCAAACTGCAAGAGCAGACAATGGATTCGCTGCGTAGTGATTTGCGTGAAAAAGACATCAAGTATGCTTCTGTGCGCAAGTCAGACAATTATGGCGTGGAGATTCTTTTCCGCGATGCCCAGCTTCGTGATGAAGCCAGCAGTTATTTGACGCCGCGTCACCGCGATTTGGTTATCAGCGCGAATGGTAGCGATGCGCTGCGGGCTGTCATGAGTGATGCCCGCCTGCGTGAAGCCCGTGAATACGCGGTACAGCAGAATATCAACATTCTGCGTAACCGTGTTAACCAGCTCGGTGTGGCTGAACCACTGGTGCAGCGTCAGGGGGCTGACCGTATTGTCGTCGAGCTGCCTGGTATCCAGGATACCGCGCGCGCCAAGGAAATTCTGGGGGCGACAGCGACACTGGAATTCCGTCTGGTGAATAGTAATGTTGATCCGGTTGCGCTGGCCAACGGCCGTGTACCCGGCGATACCGAAGTGATGAATATGCGTGATAGCGGGCCGGTTGCGCTCTACAAGCGCGTCATTCTCACCGGCGATCACATTACTGATTCCACCTCCGGTAATGACGAATACAACCGCCCGCAGGTTAATATTTCGCTTGATAGCGCTGGCGGCAACATGATGTCCAATTTCACCAAGGACAACATCGGTAAGCCGATGGCGACCCTGTTTGTGGAATACAAGGACAGCGGTAAGAAAGATGCCAATGGCCGTGCGGTTCTGGAAAAACAGGAAGAGGTGATTAACGTTGCCACGATTCAGTCCCGGCTGGGCAACAGCTTCCGTATTACCGGTATCAATAACCCGAATGAAGCCCGTCAACTGTCGCTGCTGCTGCGGGCCGGTGCGCTGATAGCACCGATTCAAATCGTTGAAGAGCGAACCATTGGCCCAACGCTTGGCATGCAGAACATCACTCAGGGGCTGGAAGCGTGTCTGGCGGGTCTGGCGGTATCTATCCTGTTTATGATCTTCTTCTACAAGAAGTTCGGCATGATTGCGACCTCCGCGTTGTTGTTAAACCTGGTGTTGGTGGTCGGCGTAATGTCGCTGTTGCCAGGCGCGACGCTGACCATGCCGGGGATTGCGGGTATTGTGCTGACGCTGGCGGTAGCGGTAGACGCTAACGTGCTTATCAACGAGCGTATTAAAGAAGAACTCAGCAACGGACGTAGCGTTCAGCAGGCGATTGATGAAGGTTACAGAGGCGCGTTCAGCTCCATCTTCGATGCCAACGTCACGACGCTGATTAAGGTCATTATCCTGTATGCCGTCGGTACAGGGTCTATCAAAGGATTTGCGATTACGACCGGTATTGGTGTGGCAACATCGATGTTTACCGCGATCGTGGGAACCCGTGCCATCGTCAACCTGCTGTACGGCGGCAAGCGCATTAAAAAGCTGTCTATCTGAGGAGTGCGTTGTGGCACAGGAATATACTGTTGAACAATTAAACTACGGCCGTAAAGTCTATGACTTTATGCGCTGGGATTACTGGGCTTTCGGTCTTTCTGGCCTGTTGCTGCTGCTGTCTATCGCCGTGATGGGCGTTCGCGGTTTCAACTGGGGGCTGGATTTTACCGGCGGTACGGTTATCGAGATTTCGCTGGAGAAATCGGCCGATCTGGAGCAGATGCGTGAAGCGTTGCAGAAAGCGGGTTTTGCCGACCCACTGGTGCAAAACTTCGGCAGCAGCCGCGACATCATGGTGCGTATGCCGCCTGCTCACGATGAGGTTGGCGGTCAGGCCTTGGGGAGTAAGGTTGTCAGCGTGATTAACGAATCAACCAGCCAGAATGCAGCGGTTAAGCGCATTGAGTTTGTCGGGCCGAGCGTTGGTGCGGATTTGGCACAAAACGGTGCGATGGCACTCATGGCTGCGTTAATCTGTATTTTGGTTTACGTTGGTTTTCGTTTTGAATGGCGTCTGGCTGCCGGGGTAGTTATCGCACTGGCTCATGATGTGCTCATCACGATGGGCGTATTATCGCTGTTCCGCATTGAAATTGACCTGACTACGGTTGCGTCGCTCATGTCGGTAATTGGCTATTCACTTAACGACAGTATCGTGGTGTCTGACCGTATTCGTGAGAATTTTCGTAAAATTCGCCGCGGCACCCCTTACGAAATATTCAACGTGTCGTTGACCCAAACATTGCACCGTACCTTAATCACGTCAGGAACAACCCTGGTGGTGATTCTGATGCTGTATCTGTTCGGTGGCGCGATGTTACAGGGGTTCTCGTTGACGATGCTCATCGGTGTGACCATCGGTACGGTATCCTCTATCTATGTTGCCTCTGCGTTGGCGCTCAAGTTAGGCATGAAGCGCGAACACATGCTGGTGCAGAAAGTAGAAAAAGAAGGTGCAGATCAACCGTCGTTACTGCCGTAACCTTGCTTTTCACCCAACGTCTGTATGAGTTAAAAACCCTGCGCTCGCGCAGGGTTTTTTTGTCTGGAGAGCGGGGTATACCAAAGGGCCGGAGCAAGAGCCGTTAAAGCCACACCACCTGGCTGGTCGATCAGCGCTCGGCCGTGGCCTGCACATCGTGTAGCCTGACAAACCCCAGTTGCTCTGGTGTCAGGTTGGCAAGCCTGACCTCAATCGTCACTTGCGAGGCTGGCGGTTGTGGCAAAGGAAATGCTAACGCCTGGGTTTGTATGTCACCGGTTAATGGCTTGCCGCTGACCGGGTCGAGCGGCCCCCAGTCTAGCCGGGCCTGAAAGGCGGGCAGCGCCAGTGTGTTCATGGTGCGGATAGTCAGCAAGGCGCGGGTGCCATTCGCTTCGGCTTCTATTTTGCTCAGTGAGATACTGAGGTGGCCGAGGCTGCTGTCGAGCAATGCGCGGTTTTGCGCCGCAGGCAGCAGATAAACGCCGGAGATTGAGCTGGCATTTAAGCTGTTTTGCTGCTCCAGCGCCACCGCGCGATCGGCCAGCGAATGCAATTGATGGTTAATCTGGCCCAGTTCATTTTGCACCCGGTTTGCCTGAGGTTGTGCGCACCCGGTGAGTAATATCAAGGCCGATAGCATGGGCATGAGTCGGCGGTGAAAAATCATAGGCGGTTTCTCCCTGACCCGCGTTGGGTCATCAACGATTCCGGTTTGCATTGCTGTCCCTTTGCGTTCCTCAATCCACGTACTGCATCTCAAGCGGTGTGAAAAGGGCCTCCTGACCGAACAGGGGCATTCGTTGCCCGATGATGCAGAAAAGCGATGCCTGATGTTATCTATAGTGACGTAAACAGGCAGAAAAGAATAAGCAGAAGAGGCTGAATCAGCAGAAAAACACCGATGCAGTCGCAAAAATGGATGGTATTGATAACATCATTGTCTCCTGTCACGGTAAACGAGAGCATTTGGCGCTGTCTGCCCTGCCATTCATTGACTGTAAACCCTCCACAGGTGATGACAAAACCCTGAGTTGCCGGAATTTGGGTTATACAGAGAATTCGGGGTAAACTAGCGGCAATTTGCAACGCAATAGTCTGGATGGTTTATGCATTGTCCTTTTTGTGCCGCAGTGGATACCAAAGTGATCGACTCTCGTCTGGTGGGGGAAGGAACGCAAGTTCGCCGACGTCGCCAGTGTCTGGTGTGCAATGAGCGTTTTACTACCTTTGAAGTTGCTGAACTGGTGATGCCGCGTGTTATCAAGAGTCATGATGTTCGCGAGCCGTTTAACGAAGATAAACTGCGCAGTGGCATGTTGAAGGCGCTGGAAAAGCGGCCAGTCAGTTCTGATGATGTAGAAACCGCCATCACCCACATCAAGTCTCAGTTGCGGGCCACCGGAGAGCGAGAGGTTACGGCCAAAATGGTCGGTAATTTAGTGATGGATGCGCTGAAAAAGCTCGATAAGGTGGCTTACATTCGTTTTGCCTCGGTCTACCGTAGCTTTGAGGATGTGCGAGAGTTTGGTGAAGAGATTGCCCGCTTGCAGGATTGATAGTCTTGCAGGGTCAGTGTGTGCTGAGGTGTTGCAGCGCTCATCCCTGATGATTCTTAACTCCATAATAGGTACAGGATGACAATAAAGTCTGATGAATTTTATATGGCTCGTGCGCTGGAGCTGGCTCGCCGTGGGTGTTTCACGACAACACCAAACCCGAATGTAGGGTGTGTGATTGTTCATGACGGGGAGATTGTCGGGGAGGGGTATCACCAGAAGGCCGGAGAACCGCATGCTGAAGTGCACGCTTTGCGAATGGCCGGTGAGCGCGCGCGCGGGCAAACAGCCTACGTGACGCTGGAGCCGTGCAGCCATCACGGACGTACTCCACCTTGTGCCGATGCATTGATAGCCGCCGGTATCACCCGAGTGGTCGCTGCCATGCAAGACCCAAACCCGCAGGTAGCCGGACGTGGATTACATCGTTTGCAACAGGCCGGCATTGAGGTGCATCACGGCGTGTTGATGACACAGGCAGAACTCGTCAACCGGGGTTTCCTTAAACGCATGCGTACCGGTTTTCCCTATGTGCAGCTTAAACTGGGTGCATCGCTTGATGGCCGCACGGCGATGGCCTCTGGCGAAAGCCAGTGGATAACCTCTCCCCAGGCTCGTCAGGACGTGCAGCGTTTTCGCGCACAGAGTTCCGCCATTCTGACGAGCAGTGCTACCGTGCTGGCCGACGATCCCTCGCTGACGGTTCGCTGGGACGAGCTTGATGAGCAAACGCGCCAGCTCTACCCGGAAAGCGCCTTGCGCCAGCCGGTGCGCGTCGTTGTGGATAGTCAGTGTCGTGTCGGGCCACAGCATCGGCTGGTGAATCTGCCGGGGCAAACCTGGCTGGCACGGCCGCAGCAGGATGACCTGAGCTGGCCTGAGGGTGTGGAACAGTTGGGTGTACCACTGCATGGCGGTGGCGTGGATTTGGTGGCGTTGATGATGGTGCTGGGTAAACGTCAAATCAATTCCGTCTGGGTCGAGGCTGGCCCGCGTCTGGCTGGTGCCTTACTACAGGCAGGGGTAGTCGATGAGCTTATCGTTTATCTCGCACCGACGTTATTGGGTGAGTCAGCCCGGCCGTTGTGCGTATTGCCGGGGGTAGAGCGTTTGTCACAGGCACCGTCGTTCACGATTGCCGATGTGCGTCAGGTCGGCCCGGATGTGCGTTTAACGATGACGCCGCAGTAACCTTGTGCCAGCACTGCACACAGAGATGTGCTGCACGCGCTTAAGACATGAACCGAACGAATCGCGGTTATCGGGCCAAAAGCGGATACGCGTGTAGAAGAATATGATAGAATCCGCCCCCCTGCGGGGTCGTAAAACAATCAAAGGAAAGCTATGAACATTATTGAAGGTGTTGTTGCCGCTCCGAATGCCCGTGTGGCGATTGCTATTGCCCGTTTCAATCACTTCATCAACGATAGCCTGCTGGAAGGCGCACTGGATGCGTTAAAGCGCATTGGCCAGGTGAAAGAAGAAAATATCACCGTGGTATGGGTGCCGGGCGCTTATGAGCTGCCGCTGACGGCGCGCACGTTGGCTAACAGCCAGAAATATGATGCTGTGATTGCGCTGGGCACCGTTATCCGGGGTGGTACAGCCCATTTTGAATTTGTTGCCGGTGAATGCAGCTCCGGCTTGTCTCATGTCGCGATGAACAGCGATATTCCTGTCGCGTTTGGTGTTCTGACGACAGAAAGCATTGAGCAGGCCATTGAGCGCGCCGGTACGAAAGCGGGGAATAAAGGGGCGGAAGCCGCTCTGACCGCGCTTGAAATGATCAACGTATTACACTCAATCAAGTCAGCCTGATTTATTTAGTAAGGGGTATTCCGTGAAACCTGCTGCTCGTCGCCGCGCTCGTGAATGTGCGGTTCAAGCGCTTTATTCCTGGCAGTTATCTAAAAACGATATTGCCGATGTTGAACTCCAGTTCCTGAGCGAGCAGGATGTCAAAGGCGTGGACATCGCTTATTTCCGTGAGCTGCTGGCAGGTGTTGCCATTCAGGCGGAAAAGCTGGATGCCCAGATGGCACCTTATCTGTCTCGTCAGTTGGATGAACTGGGGCAGGTTGAGAAAGCCATCCTGCGTCTGGCGGTGTATGAGCTTGGCAAGCGCGAGGATGTGCCATACAAGGTGGCCATTAACGAGGCGATTGAACTGGCCAAGATATTCGGTGCTGAAGACAGCCACAAGTTTGTTAACGGGGTTCTGGATAAAGCCGGACCCCATCTGCGGCCGGGTAAAAGATAAGTCAGTCAGGGCCGGTTTTACCGGCCTTGGTTTTTTTAGCCACGCATTTCTGGACATATTATGGCTCAAGGTGAGTTTGATGTGATTGCCCGTTATTTCAACCGAGCGGGGCATTCACGGCGGGATGTCGAGCTGGGTATTGGCGATGACTGTGCTCTGCTCACCCTTGCAGATAAACAATGGCTGGCGGTCAGCACGGATACACTGGTGTCGGGCGTGCATTTTTTGCCAGATATCGATCCTGCTTCTCTGGCTTATAAGTCTCTGGCGGTGAATTTAAGCGATTTGGCGGCGATGGGGGCCGATCCGGCATTTGTCTCGCTGGCGCTGACGTTACCCCATGTCGATGCCGATTGGCTGGCAGCATACAGCGACAGTTTATTTGAACAGCTTGACTACTACGGTATGCAGTTGATCGGCGGCGATACAACCCGTGGGCCACTGAGTCTGACGCTGACCATCCAGGGGTTGGTGCCTGCTGGGCGTGCGCTAAAACGCAGCGGTGCCCGTATTGGTGACTGGATTTATGTTACCGGTACGCTTGGTGACAGCGCTGCCGGGCTGGCTGTATTGCAGGATGGTTTGGCGGTGTCAAACGATGACGACCGTCACTTTTTGCTGCAACGCCATTTGCGGCCTCAGCCGCGAATACTGTACGGTCAGGCATTGCGCGATTTGGCCAGCGCTGCTATCGATCTCTCCGATGGTTTGGCCTCTGATCTTGGGCATATCCTCAAAGCCAGCGACTGCGGCGCACGCGTTAATCTCGATGCATTACCCTACTCGGATGCCTTGCTGCGCCACAGTTCAGAGGCGCAACGTATGCAATGGGCGCTCGGCGGTGGCGAAGATTATGAGTTGTGCTTTACCGTACCGGAGATTAACCGGGGGGCGCTGGAAGTGGCAATTGGCCATTTGGGCGCGAGTTACCATTGTATCGGTCAGATAGCTCCCGCAGGTGAGGGACTGGCGTTTTTCTTGAAGGGTCAGCCGATGACTATCCATGTGAAAGGATTTGACCATTTTAGGGCGTAACATTTTGGGTCAGAACCATCATGATGGGGTTGCTGGTTGTCTGGCGTGCCGCCTGTGAATGCATAACCCCTGACACCTGATGGCGAGCGGCTTTGACGCTAACCCAGCCCCGCAGGGGAGTCGTTTTTCTGACGTATATTCTGTGCAATAAAAAACCGGGAAATCCCGGTTTTTTTGTCTGCAAGTCTACGCGCTTTACGCCAGCCAGTCGAGGATCCGCTGTTCAATACCGGCGGCATCCAGCGCCAGGTCGGCACGAATTTCGGCCTGCGTACCCTGAGGAATGAATTCATCAGGCAACCCGAGGTTGAGTACTGGCACACGCAGGCGTTTTGCCATGACATATTCATTCACGCCGCTGCCCGCACCGCCCATAATCGCGTTTTCTTCCAACGTGATAAATGCGTCATGGTTGGTGGCCAGTGAGTCCAGCAAGGCTTCATCGAGCGGTTTGACAAAGCGCATGTCAACCAGGGTTGCCTGTAATGCTTCAGCCGCTTGCCGGGCTTCTGGCAGTAACGTGCCAAAGTTAAGGATAGCGATTTTCTCCCCGTGACGTTTTATCACACCTTTACCCAGTGGCAGAATGTCCAGAGGTGTCAGTGGTACGCCGGTCACGTTGCCGCGCGGATAGCGTACGGCACAAGGCCCGGAGCGGTGGTGATAGCCGGTGTGCAGCATCAGGCGACACTCATTCTCATCGCTTGGTGTCATGATGACCATGCCGGGAATACAGCGCAGAAATGACAGGTCAAACGCGCCCTGATGCGTTTGGCCATCCGCACCGACAATGCCGCCGCGATCGATAGCAAACAGCACTGGCAGATTTTGAATGGCAACATCATGAATCACCTGATCGTAGGCGCGTTGCAAAAACGTAGAGTAAATGGCAACCACCGGGTGATATCCGCCAATGGCAAGCCCGGCGGCAAATGTCACCGCGTGTTGCTCGGCGATTGCTACATCAAAATATTGCTGAGGATACTGACGCGAAAACGCCACCATGCCAGAGCCTTCGCGCATCGCCGGAGTGATTGCCATCAGTTTTGGGTCATCCGCTGCGGTTTGTGATAACCACTGACCGAAAATAGCCGAGTAGGTGGGTTGTGCCTCTTTGCTTTTCGGTAGCGTGCCGCTGGCCGGGTCAAATTTCGGTACTGCATGCCAGCTTATCGGGTCTTGTTCGGCAGGGGCGTAGCCTTTGCCTTTCTTGGTCATAATGTGCAGCAACTGCGGGCCTTTCAGGCTACGCATGTTTTTCAGCGTTTGCGCCAGGGCTTGCACATCATGCCCATCAACCGGGCCGATATAATTAAAGCCAAGTTCTTCAAACAGTGTGCCGGGTACGACCATGCCTTTAAGGTGTTCTTCGGTGCGTTTCACCAGCTCTTTTATTGGCGGCAGGCCGGACAGCACCTTTTTGCCGCCTTCACGCAAGGTGGAATAGAGTTTGCCGGAAAGCAACTGTGCCAGGTGGTTATTCAGCGCTCCGACATTCTCTGAAATCGACATCTCATTGTCATTGAGTATGACCAGCATGTCCGGTTTGATGTCACCGGCATGGTTCATCGCTTCAAAAGCCATGCCAGCGGTAATCGCGCCGTCGCCAATCACACATACGGTGCGACGCCCTTTGCCTTCTCTTTCGGCGGCAACGGCCATACCGATACCGGCGCTGATAGACGTGGAAGAGTGACCCACGCTTAACACGTCATATTCACTTTCGCCACGCCACGGAAAAGGGTGCAATCCCCCTTTCTGACGAATGGTGGCAATACGATCGCGCCGCCCGGTCAGGATTTTATGAGGATAAGCCTGATGGCCGACATCCCATACCAGATGATCAAACGGCGTGTTGTAAACGTAATGCAGAGCCACGGTCAGCTCGACCGTACCCAGACCTGAGGCAAAATGCCCGCTTGAACGGCTGACGCTGTCCAACAGATATTGCCGCAGTTCATCACACAATTTGGGCAGACTGTCCCTTGGCAGCAGGCGCAGTTCCTCGGGGTTATCCACCAGCGCCAGCGTGGGGTATTTCGCTATATCAAAGGTCATCGCATACTCATCAGGCGGTATTTTGTATGAAAATTATTTATCGCGTTCAACGACATAGTCAGCCAGAGCCCGCAGCGGAGTCAGCGCTGCCGGGTGGTCCAGCCTCTCTTCCAGTTCATTCAGTGCCGCAAGTGCGTCATCGCGCAACTCCCGGGCTTTGGTTTGTGCCTGTTCAAGCCCCAGCAGCGCCGGGTAGGTGCTTTTACCGAGTTGCTGGTCAGCGCCCTGACGTTTACCGGTTGTCGCGCTATCACCGACCACATCAAGAATGTCATCCTGCACCTGAAATGCCAGGCCGATGGCATTAGCATAGCTATCGAGATAAGGCAGCGCCTGTCGGCCGCGCTCACCACCAGCCAGCGCTCCGAGCCGCACGGCTGCACGGATAAGCGCACCGGTTTTGTGGCGGTGGATACGCTCAAGCGCAGCGAGATCAACCAGATGCCCTTCGGCTTCCAGATCCAGCGCCTGACCACCACACATACCGGCAACACCGCTGGCTTGTGCCAGTTCGGAAATCATCGCCAGCCTGTCACGGTCACTGACCGCAGGCATGGGCGCATCCGCCAGAATGGAGAATGCCAGCGTTTGCAATGCATCCCCCGCCAGTACGGCTTTGTCTTCACCAAAACGGATGTGGCAGGTTGGCTGGCCGCGCCGCAAATCATCATTATCCATCGCCGGTAAATCATCGTGGATAAGCGAATAGGCGTGGATGCACTCGATGGCCGCAGCAGGCGCATCCAGGCTGTCTGGTGCGATGTCAAACAGGCGTCCAGTGGTGTAAACCAGAAAGGGCCGCAGTCGCTTACCGCCCAACAGCGCACCGTAGGATATCGCTTCCACCAACGCAGTGCCCTGAAACGGCAAGGCGGAAATGAAACGATCAAGCGCTGTGTTGATGCGCTGGTGGTGAGCGGTGAGCTGCTGTAAAAAATCTGTCATAACTACTCATTGTCCGGCGTAAAAGGGGCTAAGGCACTGTCAGGGTCGTCATTGAGTAAAATCTGTACACGTTGTTCTGCCTGCTGGAGCTTCATTTGTCCCTGACGTGCCAGTTGGACTCCCTGTTCAAAGGCGTTGAGCGCATCTTCCAGCGGCAGTTCACCGGATTCCAGACGCGATACAATCTGCTCAAGTTCGGTGAGCGAGTGTTCAAAGCTGGCAGGTTGTTCAGTTTTTTTCGGCATATGGGTGTTGAGATCCTGTTTATACGCGCCCGATGACGCTGATGCTACCGATTATTCTGGCGAAGGGCACAAGGTGCCGCTCTGAGAGTCCGTAATTATGCGCTTAATTCGCGCAGATTACCGCAATATGGTGGTATACTCCGCGCCCTGGATTTATCGGTAAACCATACAATGTGTGCAGGCTTACCGGTAACGTGACTTTAGCGCCCGGGCAACCACGACCACTTCGTGTGCCTGTGCTTTACGCCTTCAGAACCAACTAACGACAGCCGCCATGAAGTTTATCATTAAATTGTTCCCGGAAATCACCATCAAAAGCCAATCTGTGCGGTTGCGCTTTATAAAAATTCTTACCGGTAATATCCGTAACGTTTTAAAACACTATGACGAAACACTGGCGGTTGTCCGTCATTGGGATCATATCGAGGTTCGCGCCAAAGATGAAAATCAGCGTGAAGTGATTCGTGATGCGCTAACGCGTATTCCCGGTATTCATCATATTCTCGACGTAGAAGATTGCGCATATACCGATGTTCACCATATTTTTGAACAGGTGCTGGCCACCTACCGAACTCAAGTTGAAGGGAAGACCTTTTGCGTGCGGGTAAAACGTCGCGGCAAGCATGATTTCAGTTCGCAAGATGTGGAGCGTTATGTCGGTGGTGGCTTGAACCAGCATATCGAAAGTGCGCGAGTGAACCTCAGTGCGCCACAGGTCACGGTTCATCTGGAAATTGATCAAGACCGCTTGCTGTTAATTAAAGGGCGCTACGAAGGTATTGGCGGCTTCCCGATTGGGACGCAAGAAGATGTGCTGTCACTGATTTCTGGCGGGTTTGATTCCAGTGTATCCAGTTACATGCTGATGCGCCGCGGCTGCCGGGTACATTACTGTTTCTTCAATCTTGGCGGTGCTGCCCATGAGATTGGCGTGCGGCAAACGGCGCACTATCTGTGGAACCGCTTTGGCAGTTCACACCGGGTGCGCTTTGTCGCTATCGATTTTGAGCCCGTGGTGGGTGAAATTCTGGAAAAAGTCGATGACGGCCAGATGGGTGTGGTACTTAAGCGCATGATGGTGCGTGCGGCTTCGCGTATTGCCGAGCGCTACGGTGTAGAAGCGCTGGTGACGGGTGAAGCGTTAGGGCAGGTATCAAGCCAGACGCTGACCAATTTACGGCTGATTGATAACGCATCTGATACGCTGATTTTACGCCCGCTGATTTCTCACGATAAAGAACACATCATCCGTTTAGCCCGTGAGCTTGGTACGGAAGATTTTGCCAAAACCATGCCCGAATACTGTGGCGTGATTTCTAAAAGCCCGACGGTAAAAGCGGTGAAGGCTAAAATCGAGCATGAAGAGAGTCAGTTTGATTTTGCTATTCTCGACCGTGTTGTTGAGCAGGCGCGCAATATCGACATCCGTGAGATTGCTGAACAGACCAAACAGGATGTGGCAGAAGTTGAAACGGTTGGTGAATTTGTCGTCAGTGATGTGCTGCTTGATATCCGCTCACCCGATGAACAGGATGATCGCCCGTTGGTGATGGATGGTGTAGAGGTGAAATCTTTGCCGTTCTATAAGCTGAGTACCCAGTTTGGCGACCTCGACCAGAGCAAAACCTATCTGCTGTACTGTGAACGTGGGGTGATGAGCCGTTTGCAGGCGCTCTATCTGCACGAACAAGGTTTTAGTAACGTGAAGATCTATCGCCCCTAAGGCGAGCACATCATGATGTAAAAAAGCGCCGAAATCGGCGCTTTTTTATTATAATTTTAACGTAACTCAATGCGTTACCTGATCCTGATAGTTATAGATACCCGGAGGTAACACCAATTGTGCCGCGATTTCTGCTGCTTTAGCTTTGCCAAGTAACAGGTCAATCAGTTTGAGCGCGAAATCAATGCTGGTACCGGGGCCTTGGCTGGTCAGCAGTTTGACTCTGGGGTCAAACACGACGCGTTTATCCTGCCATTTTTCCGCTGAAATATGCGCTTTGAGTGCCGGATAACCCGTCATGTTGCCTATGGGAAACAACTGATGGTACTCGAGCACGAGGGCGGTTGAGGCGCAAATTGCCGCAACGATGTGGCCTTCCTGATGAGTTTGACGCAGGCGCTCTATCAGCAGGGGGCTGTCACGAAAACATTGTGCGCCGGGTAAACCTCCAGGCAGAACCACCGCATCAAACGGTTGATCGACCACTTCGACCAGCGCGGCATCGGCGACCAATTTCACACCGCGAGAGCAGGTGATAAGGGTATTGCCATCACCGGCGACGCTGGCGGTGGTGACATGAATACCGGCCCTGACCAGCAGGTCAATGGTGGTCACGGCTTCGATTTCTTCACTCCCAGGTGCCAGACACACCAGAACCGAGGCGGTCATATTCACTCTCCTTTCGCTTGATATAGTCAAACAGGCGGCTGTTTTCTGGTAATACCAGCCCGTGGGTACGCGCACGGCGCAACAGATAACCGGTGATGTAGTCAATCTCGGTATGCCGTTGTGCCAGTACATCCTGACGCATGGATGAGGTGTTCGCCGCCGTGTTTTGGATAATCTGGTTAACGTAAAGCAGCAGGTTTTCCGTCGATGTATGAAAGCCTTCTCGCTCCATCACTTGTGCCACTTCCTGACACACCTGCTGAATCTGCTTGCTGTGTGACTGTAATGCACCGTTGGTGCATTCATACAACACCGTCAGCGGGTTGATAACACAATTCGCCGCCAGTTTTTGCCAGCAGGTCGCGGTAATCCGATTGTGCCAGGCGACATCCGGCAAAGCCTGATGCAGGATTTCGGCCAGATGGCTTTGGTATTCAGGTGGATGGCGCGATGGCGACAGACTACCAATATGCGTCACCCCGCCAGCAACATGCACCACTGTCGTCGCGTCTCGACGGGCGGCATGTGTGGTGACACCCAACAGCAGTGGCTGGCTGAACGCGGGCAGTTCTTCCCATGTTCCCATACCGTTGTGCAGCAGTAATACGGTGCAGCGGGGGGAAAGGCGGGGAAGAAGCGATCGCACGGCATCAGAAACCTGCCAGGCCTTCAGTGTGACGAGCAACAGTTCGGTTTGCGCCAGATGTTGGTTGTTGTTGGCCTTCAGCGTAAGGTTGCAGCGCTCGCCACCGAGTGTCGTCACGCTAATCTGGCAGGTGGGTTGCGGAATGCGCAGCCATGCCTGAACATCATGCCCTTGCTGGTGTAATGCATTGAGCCAAAGCTGTCCGATGGCACCACAGCCAAGAACGGTTATTTTCATCCACAATGTCCTTTGTTATGAGCGCTCGTCTCATCTACCTGACTTATCATAAAGTATTACGTCGCCGTCTGCCCGCAGCTTATGGTACGCCGCGCTTGTAACAGGGGTTTTGCTTATTCGATGCAAGCGGTTATGATGCACCCCAGATTGTCAGGAGAGAAAATTATGCCATCGTTTGATATTGTTTCGGAAATCGATATGCAGGAAGTTCGCAATGCGGTAGAGAACGCCAGCCGCGAGCTTGGTACCCGTTGGGACTTCCGCAATGTGCCTGCCAGCTTTGATTTGAATGAAAAAGCACAAACCATCAAGGCGACCAGCGAATCAGATTTTCAGGTCAATCAACTCATTGAGATTCTTCGTGAAAAACTGGCTAAACGCGGTATTGAAGGCGCTTCGCTGGACATCCCTGAAGAGATGGAACATAGCGGTAAAACCTACAGCGTGGAAGCGAAGCTCAAGCAGGGTATTGGCGCTGAGCTTGCCAAGAAGATGGTTAAACTGATTAAAGACAGCAAACTTAAGGTACAGGCCCAGATTCAGGGTGAGCAGTTACGGGTGACGGGGAAATCCCGTGATGATCTGCAAAATGTGATTTCGCTGATACGTGGTGCCAATTTGGGGCAACCTTTCCAGTTTAATAACTTCCGTGATTAACGCTGCTATTGCGGCCATTATCTCTGCTAGTTCTAAATAAATCGGGCACCCATGGGTGCCCGATTTATTCCTGCGTCATTAGCGTTAACTGTACTGGCTCACCCATTGCTCAAGCTGCTGACGGCTGGTTTGTTTACGGTCGATTTTTACATAGGCGCTGAATTCTTCTGGCGCAATGACCACATCGGCGACACCGGGGTGGTTTTGTAATTTATCGCCCAACGACTGGTCTTTTAACGCGTTGTCCGGTAGCGCAATACGCAGGCTGCTCAAATAAGGTGGCTCCTGCATTGTCAGGCTAAGTAGCAACCAGCCGACGGCCAGCAGACAACCTGCGCCAAACACGGCGGTGGCACCGTGCAGATCGTAGAGTGCGCCACCAAGGCTACCGCCTATCGCCACACCGATGAACTGTGTTGTGGAGTAGACACCCATTGCGGTGCCTTTATAACCGGCAGGTGATTCTTTACTAATCAATGAAGGCAGTAATGCTTCCATGATATTAAAGCCAAGAAAGAACAACTGCACACCGATAAAGAGCGGCCATAATGTGTGATTGCTTGCCTGTAACAACACCAGCTCCGCCACAATCAGGATTGCCACACAAAAAATAAACACCTGTTTCATCCGGCGTTTAACTTCGGCATAAATCACAAACGGAACCACCGCGGCAAAGGAAACCAGCATTGTCACCAGGTACACTTTCCAGTGATGCTGTGCAGCCAGTCCTGCCTGTTCCATGACGCGGGGGAGCGCCACAAAGCTCGACATCAGTAAAATATGCAGGCACATGATGCTAATGTTGAGTTTCAGTAATCGACTATTCGCGAGCACTTTATTCATGTTGCCGCGCACAATTGCAGATTCCCGGTTCATCACATGTGTTGACGACGAGGGGATCACCAGCAATGTAATAACAATCGCGACCAGCGCCAGAGCCGCAATGCCCCAAAACAGCGCTTTTAACCCGAGAGCATGCGTAATGACGGGCCCTAATACCATGGCAATGGCGAAGGTGATACCAAAGCTTACGCCAATAAACGCCATCGCTTTGGTTCGATTCTGTTCTCGGGTCAGATCAGACAATAGCGCCATGACTGCCGCAGAAATCGCGCCTGCCCCTTGCAATGCCCGGCCCAGGATAATGCCCCAGATAGTCGCGCTGAGTGCTGCGATAACACTGCCAAGAATGAATATCAGCAACCCGCCGATGATGAGGGGTTTACGCCCGATACGATCGGACATGAGGCCAAACGGAATTTGAAAAATTGCCTGCATCAAACCGTAAATACCGATAGCAATACCAATCAATGACTCACTGGCACCCTGTAGGGCCATACCATAGGTCGTCAGGACGGGCAGTACCATGAACATACCCAGCATACGTAGTGAGAAGATAAGGCCCAGCCCCCATGTTGCCCGTCGTTCTATGGGCGTCATTCGATTGTCGTTCATGATTACCTCGGTGTGTCATTGCGGCTATTTTAGTGTTCGGACCAAAACGCGTAAATGACAGCTTTGTTTCCGTATTTGGCAGAGCAGGGCGTGAGAAAGAAAAACAGACGGGAAACCCGTCTGTTTTAGGAAATGTATTGATTGATAGTCAATCAATGTAAATAGGTGAGCAGACTGTCTTGCACCGGGGCCATCGAGTCTACCGACATCATGAAACTGAGCGACGTAATGGCCACAATGGAGAAGAGAAACAGTTTTTTGGCCCAGACACGGTCATCGTTCGGGTTTTTATAACCAGACAATGCCATCCCTAACCACCAAACGCTTACTGCTGCTGCCACCACCAGGTATTTGTAACCGGCATAACCACCGAGTGATAACATCAGGGTCGCTATCATAAACGCCAGAATATAGAGCGTAATATGATGTTTGGCGACCGAGATGCCTTTGACGACGGGCAGAACCGGGATATTCGCAGCCTGATAATCCTTAAAGCGGAAAATCGCGATAGCGTAAGAGTGCGGCATCTGCCATAGGCTGAAAATCAGCAGCAAAATCAGCGCACCGGCATCAAACTGGTTGCTAACAGCGCAGTAGCCAATGACGGGGGGGGCCGCGCCAGACAGGCTGCCAATTAGCGTGCCGTAAACGGAATGGCGCTTCATGTACAGGCTATAAACGCCGACATACACCACAAACCCCATCACTGCCAGCCACATCGCCAACGGGTTCGCCGCAAGATACAACAACATAAAGCCAGCAATACCGAGCAGAGAGGCATAAATCAGGGTGTTTCTCACAGGAATCAACCCTTTTACCAGAACCCGATTTTTGGTGCGCTCCATTTTTTTGTCGATGTCGCGATCGATAACGTTGTTAAAGACGCAACCCGATGCAACCACCAGCGACACGCCAATGAGCGTCGCGACAAACAGTGGATAATCGATGGTGCCTTTGGCTGCCAGCAAAAATCCACCAATAACGGAAATCAGGTTGCCAAAAATGATGCCGGGTTTGGTGACCTGTAGGTATTGCTTAATCATCATGTCAAAGGCTCAGTTACTGAATCATCATGTTGTGGTGTGCATTGAGCATGATCCACAGGGATCCTACTACCACAATGGCGATAATCAGGGCGGTAAACACAATAGCCACCACATTCCAGCGTTCTTCCGACGACGTATTGAGATGCAGGAAATACACCAGATGAACCAGGATCTGAACGACGGCACAACCCAGTACAGTCAGCAAAATAGCGCTGTGGGATGCTGAGCCATTCATCACCAGTCCAAACGGAATCACGGTCAGAATGATGGACAGAATAAAACCTATCAGATAGGACTTCACGCTACCGTGGCTGGCCCCAGCATGATCGTGAGTGGAATGACTCATTACATCGCCCCCATCAGGTAAACAACAGTGAAGACACAAATCCAGACCACATCAAGGAAGTGCCAGAATAAGCTTAGGCACATCAGTCGGGTTTTATTGGTTGAGGTCAGACCAAACTTCGATACCTGAATCATCATGACCACAATCCAGATAAGCCCCGAGGTAACATGGATACCGTGAGTGCCGACCAAGGCAAAGAAGGAGGACAGGAAAGCACTGCGATCAGGCCCAAACCCTTCAGCAATCAGGTGATGGAATTCATAGATTTCCATGCCGATGAACACCAGGCCAAACAGAAAGGTCAGGCCCAGCCAGGCATTCACCTGAGTTTTATTGTCCTTGTTCATGGCAATCATCGCCATGCCGTAAGTAATACTACTAAACAGCAGAGCAAAGGTTTCGACTAACACGAACTTCAGGTCAAACAAGTCTTTGCCTGTCGGGCCACCTGCCGTGCCGTTTACCAGAACAGAGTAGGTTGCAAACAGCATCCCGAACAGGATGCAGTCGCTCATCAGGTAAATCCAGAACCCAAATACCTTATTGGCACCGGTATCGTGGTGCCCATGCTCGGCATGGGCTGCATTGTGATTAGTCAGAGTAGTGGACATTATTTCACGCCTGCTTTACTGAGTTTATCGAAGTTTTGGTTTTCGATGTTTTCGACGTCTTTAACCGGTACGTAATAATCCACATCCTGGTTAAAGCTGTGCACAATCCAGGTCGCAATCATGCCCACAAAACCGATAATGGCCAGCCACCAGATGTGCCAGATCATCGCGAAACCAAATACCAGGCTGAAAGCAGAAATGATGACGCCAGCGCCGGTATTTTTTGGCATATGAATCTCTTCATAACTTGCCGGTTTACGGTAGGCCTCACCTTTTTCTTTCAATTCCCAGAATGCATCACGTTCGTGAACATGCGGCACAATCGCAAAGTTGTAGAACGGCGGCGGTGATGATGTTGCCCACTCCAGTGTGCGTGCATCCCACGGATCCCCGGTCAGGTCAAGATTCTGATGGCGATCGCGGATACTGACAGCAAACTGAATCACCTGGCAGAGCACACCCAGAGCAATCAGCCCGGCACCTACGGAGGCGACGACCAGCAAGGTATGGAATTCTGGGTTAATCTGCTGACTCAGACGACGCGTCATCCCCATAAAGCCCAATGCATACAGCGGCATGAACGCAACAAAGAAGCCGATGAGCCAGAACCAGAAAGCGCGTTTGCCCCAGGTTTCATTAAGCTTGAAGCCAAACGCTTTCGGGAACCAGTAGGTAATACCGGCAAAGCAACCAAACACCACACCACCGATGATAACGTTATGGAAGTGGGCTATCAGGAACAAGCTGTTGTGCAGCACGAAGTTTGCACCAGGCACTGCCAGCAACACCCCAGTCATGCCACCGATGGAGAAGGTGATAATAAAACCTGTTGTCCACAACATGGCAGAGTGTGGCTGGATACGGCCTTGATACATGGTGAACAGCCAGTTGAAGATTTTCACCCCGGTAGGGATGGAAATAATCATCGTGGCGATACCGAAGAATGCGTTAACGTTGGCACCGGACCCCATCGTAAAGAAGTGGTGCAGCCAAACGATAAACGACAATACGGTAATGGCGATGGTTGCCCACACCAGTGAGGTATAGCCGAACAGCCGTTTTTTACAGAAGGTGGCGACGACTTCGGAGTAAACGCCGAAAATCGGCAACACCAGAATGTACACTTCCGGATGGCCCCAGGCCCAAATCAGGTTGATGTACATCATCATGTTGCCACCCATATCATTGGTAAAGAAATGGGTGCCGAGGTAGCGATCCAGTGTCAGCAGTGCAATAGTCACTGTGAGAATAGGGAACGCAGCAATAATCAGTACGTTGGTACACAATGCAGTCCAGGTAAACACCGGCATTTTCATCAGTGTCATACCCGGGGCGCGCATTTTCAGAATGGTGGCAAAGAAGTTAACCCCAGTCAGGGTGGTACCCACACCGGAAATCTGCAAACTCCAGATCCAATAATCTACCCCTACCCCCGGACTGTACTCTTTACCGGATAGTGGCGGATAAGCCACCCAACCCGTCTGTGCAAATTCACCAATCCCCAGTGACAGGTTGATGAGAATGACACCGACCACAAACAGCCAGAAGCTGAGTGAGTTCAGGAATGGGAATGCCACATCTCGCGCCCCAATTTGCAGGGGAACGGCCAGGTTCATCAGGCCGACAACAAACGGCGTCGCCACGAAGAAAATCATGATAACGCCATGGGCGGTGAAGATCTGGTCGTAGTGATGTGGGTTAAGGAAACCGGCTTCCCCCGCCGATGCCAGGACCTGCTGTCCACGCATCATCACGGCATCGGCAAAGCCACGTATCATCATCACCAGCCCGACGATGATGTACATGATACCGATGCGCTTATGGTCAACGGAGGTAAACCATTCACTCCACAACCATTTCCACTTACCGAAATAGGTCACTGCCGCTAGCAGCGCTAACCCACCTAAAATGATTGTCGCCACCGTGACCATGATAATTGGCTCATGGTAGGGGATCGCATCAAGAGTTAATTTTCCGAACATCGTATTATCCCTCGACTCCTTTTAATGAGAGGAGTGCTCGCTCATGTTCATGCCCTGGTGATTTTTAGAATCATCGGAAGAGTGCTGCATTTGCATACCAGCGTGGTTCTGCATGCTGCCTTCCTGCTTTGATTCGCCTTCACCGTGTGACATGTGCATGTCATTGCCAATGAATTTGATAATGATCTGGCGGAACAGATCCGGTTTTACCTGTGAATAATATTCAACCGGATGGTATTCGCTGGGTTTAGCCAGTTTTTCAAAGTCATCCATCGCATTCAGTGTTTTGGAAGACTTACGAACATTGTCAACCCATTGGTTAAATGCCTGCTGATCTGGCGTAGCGATAGCGGTGAACTTCATGCCTGAGAAGCCATGGCCACTATAACCACCAGAGATACCGTCATATTTACCCGCTTCGTTGGCGATCAGATGCAACTGGGTTTGCATACCGGCCATCGCATAGATTTGCCCGCCGAGACGTGGGATAAAGAACGAGTTCATCACCGAGTCAGAGGTGATTTTGAAGTTCACCGGCGTGTTGGCAGGGAATGCCAGTTCATTGACCGTAGCGATACCCAGCTCGGGATAAATGAACAACCATTTCCAGTCAAGTGACACCACTTCAACATTAATGGGTTTGACACTGGAATCCAGAGGCTTATAAGGGTCAAGCGAATGGGTGGTTTTCCAGGTGATAGTCCCAAGGATGAGGATAATGATGATAGGTACCGTCCAGACAACGGCTTCGATTTTATTAGAGTGCGACCAGTTTGGCGTGTACTTTGCTTTTTCATTGGAAGCTCTGTACTTCCATGCGAAAGCGATCGTCATAATGATCACCGGGATGACAACGATCAGCATCAAACCTATAGCTGTCAGTATCAACGAACGTTGTTCTAACCCGATTTGTCCTTTGGGATTCATTAATGCCATATCGCAACCACTGAGAAGCAGTGTGGTAGCGATTAAAGACAACATCCCAAAAATTTTATTGTATTTCCTGAGTCTCATCTAGCGACCTCAATAACAAGGGCTCTATTGTCATTTCACGCGAGCGGGCATTTTACGGGAAGGTTACTGTACTGTAAACATGATTAAAGAGATGTCAGTCAGCCGTTTACAACTTTTGTCTGGCGTGTCACATCTGGAATACGGTTTCAAAAATTACTTTTAAAAACAGTCAGTAAAGTAACTAATAAAAAGTATGTATCGCTTTTCAAAAATTACAAATCCTCTGCGAACTATTTTAATTTAAATGTTAATTTATTGTTTCTTTTTGGTTGAGTGAAATAATGAAACTGAAGAAAGAACATCGCCATAATGAAATAGACGTTTCTTTATGTCAGCAATTGGAATGAGAAATATTTTAATAAAATGATGTTCTACTAGTGCGATTGCCTACTATCGCAGGCTCTACGAGAGACTTCATGCATTCACGATAACGAGTGGTCTTGGATGATGTGAACGCGTTAGCAACGGCGTGACGCGCTGTAATCAAGCAGGCAGCCGAGCAGAATAGCGGCCAGCGTCAGCAATGCTCCCATACTCATCAACCCATTTTCTGGTGCAACGGACCCTATCAGGCCGATAGCTCGCGCCGCCCAACTCAGTAAACCCATGATAAACACTCCGCTACCGATGAAAAAAAGGCGTGAAGCCAGCCGGTAAAGCCGCGGGAAGGCACTGCGCTGTGGGAATTTCTGCTCTGACAGGGGCGTGTCCAGCGTGCGCTGACATAATTTCAGCAACAGCAGTCCTGGAACAGCAATGGCAATAGAGAACAGATAAAACCATGACCAACTGTAGATCTCGACAAGCCAGCCTGCAATCGGGCCGACATATACCCGTCCAATGGCAGAAAGCGCCGAGAGCAAAGCAAACTGTGTTGCGGAAAAAGATTTGTTGCATAAAGCCATAAGAAGCGCAACGAAGGCGGCGGTTCCCATACCTGCGCACAGGTTTTCTAAAAAGATAACCACGGCCATAGAAAGCAAATGTTTGCCTGAGAGGGTAAGAAACCAGTAACCGGCATTGGATAACGCTTGTAGCAGACCAAAAATCATCAGTGCACGAAACAATGTCCAGCGCTGCATCAATATGCCACCGTATAGGGCACCGACAAGGGTTGCGAATAAGCCAAGCGTTTTATTAACTAACCCGACTTCACCGGGTTGAAAGCCCATGCCGCGTATTAGAAATGGCGTGCTAAGGCTGGCGGCAAACGCATCCCCCAGTTTGTACAGGACAATCAATAATAAAATAAGCCAGGCATTGTTACGACGAAAAAAGTCCTGCAAGGGGGCCATTACCGCCTGTTCCAGCGTGCGTGGCGAGGGGGCATTCACCACCGGCTCTGGCGACCATAACGTGGCGAGTGTGCATAGCAGCATCAAGAGGGCCATCAGCCAGTAAGTCGCATGCCAGCCAAGGAAACGGTCGGCAATCCACAGCGCCAGACCTCCAGATGCGAGCATGGCAAGACGGTAGCCAAGCACGGAGATAGCAGCACCACTGCCTCGCTCCTGTGGTGGCAGTAAATCCGTTTTATAGGCATCAAACACGATATCCTGGGATGCGGAACAAAACGCAATAATGACGGCGAACACGGCCAGCCACCAGAGATGACGAGCAGGATCGAGCATACCTATTGCGGTAATGGCTGCGACCAACAGTAACTGCGTTATCAACAGCCAGCCGCGTCGCCGCCCCATAAAGGGTGGTGTGTACCTGTCCATGAACGGCGACCAGAGAAACTTGAACACATATGCCTGACCGACCAGCGAAAAGAACCCGATGGTTTTTAAATCCACATTTTCTACGGTCATCCATGCTTGCAAGGTGCCAGAGGTTAGCGCCAGCGGTAAGCCGGAAGCGAAGCCCAAAGCCAGCAAGGTCAGGTTATTCTGTTTATGGAAAAACGAGAAAAGACGGATAAACATGCAAAATCCTTCGTGCTTGCCCCGCTGGCGGGGCAAGCCGGGTGAAAAACTAATCTGTTAGCGAGAATTAGTCTTAATAAAGGTACTGATGCTGGTGTCCTGAGCCATATCCGTAATGACATCGCTCAACACTTGATTGACAGACTCGGTTATCTTGCTGTTGGTCGCAGTAAGCGCACCTTGCACATTATAACTGGCGCGGTAGTTCTTAATCTGTTTGTTACCATTAGCGGCCTGGGCAATGATGGAGATATCGGCACGGGTAGTGATGTTGTAGCGCAGGTTTCCTTCAGAAACGTCTGCAAACAGGGTATTGACAACGACCTGCAACGCAACAGGGCCGCCTGTACCTATCATATAACCGCGTGCTGACATTTGTTTTTCCAGCACTTCTTGTAGCAGGAAGCGCAAATCTCGCGACGGTGTCAGCGTAACCAACTGACCATCGCGGTTGACGCGCGCCAGTGATTGGTCTGCACGTTGGTCTGCGCCATTAATGCTAATGGTAACGCCACGCAGTGTTGGGTCTTGAGAGGGAAGTGCGATTTTAGGCGTGACATCCAGGGTCGTGGTCTTGCTGGCGCATCCTGCCAGCAAGAGTGCGGCAAACAACGGGAAAAGGAGTTTTTTTAACATGTCGGTCTTCTCGTTATGAAACGGTGGTTGGCTGATAAACACAGTTCGTTATCATATCATCGTCTTGCGTCAGGGAAAGAGTAGAAAATGGTCAGAATCTGGCGCTGTGATGTGCGTTTTTTATTGTGGGCAATGATTTTCTGGCACCAAAGTGCGCCTGAGCGCGGGCATGAGTCATCTGCGGCTAAGCGGTGATGATAAAACTGCCTTGCTGTGATAAATGTGGCTAGAATCGATAGAGATAAATGTACTAACGATGTGGCATGCCGTTTGAAAACGGCCATGACGCTTGATATCTGACAGCTAATTTTAAACTATGTGAACCCTGTATGATTCGTGAAACCATTGAGGCAAAGCTGCGTGCCGAGTTTGAGCCGCAATACCTCGACGTCATTAATGAAAGCTATCGTCATAATGTGCCTGCCGGTTCTGAAAGCCATTTCAAAGTGGTGGTGGTGAGTGAACGTTTTACCGGCGAGCGGGTGATTGGCCGTCATCGGTCTGTTTATCGTGTCTTGGCCGATGAGCTTGAGGGCGGGGTGCATGCACTGGCTTTGCATACCTATACACCGACAGAGTGGCGGGATTTGCAAATGGCTGTACCTTCTTCGCCGCCGTGTGGTGGCGCTGGATTGGATAGCTGAGCCCGGTATCGACGGGGCGTGACGCTTCGCCCCGAAAACACACAAGGCAAATAAGCTGAAAAGTGTGAAAGTCCTCTGGCAATACCCTGGTTACTCTCCTCGACTCGCCCTGCCTATGCCGCTATAATGTTGCGTCTTATTTTCCGGAATGTATTCGGGACGCTTCTGACTATAGGGAACTGGTCCGGTAAAGTGGCCGTCCTGGTTCTGCGAGACTGTGATCAGCAAGGTCGCCCCAGGGCGCTTTATGAAAACGGGTTCTGAGGTTGACCGAGCACTGTGATTTTTTGAGGTAACAAGATGCAAGTTTCAGTTGAAACCACCCAAGGCCTTGGGCGCCGCGTAACCATTACCGTTGCTGCCGACAGCATTGAGAATGCGGTTAAAAGCGAACTGGTCAATGTGGCTAAAAAAGTTCGTATCGATGGTTTCCGCAAAGGCAAAGTGCCAGCGAAAATCGTTGAACAGCGCTATGGCGCATCCGTCCGTCAGGACGTGCTGGGCGATCTGATGCAGCGTCACTTTGTTGATGCCATCATCAAAGAGAAAATCAATCCGGCTGGTGCCCCGAACTATGTTCCGGGCGAATACCAGGTCGGTGGTGATTTTACATACTCTGTTGAGTTTGAAGTTTATCCAGACGTTGAGTTGAAGGGACTGGACACCATTGAGGTTGAAAAACCGCTGGTTGACGTTTCCGATGCTGATGTTGACGGCATGCTTGATACGCTGCGTAAACAACAGGCCACCTGGAAAGACGCTGATGGCGCGGCAAGTGCAGAAGATCGCGTCACCATCGATTTCACCGGTTCTGTTGGTGGTGAAGAATTCGAAGGCGGTAAAGCGTCCGATTTCGTGCTGGCAATGGGCCAGGGTCGTATGATCCCAGGTTTTGAAGATGGCATTGTTGGTCATAAAGCAGGTGATGAATTCACGATCGAGGTGAAATTCCCGGAAGACTACCATGCAGAAAACCTGAAAGGTCAGGATGCTAAGTTCGTTATCGTTCTGAAGAAAGTCGAAGAGCGTGAACTGCCGGAACTGACAGCTGATTTCATCAAACGTTTTGGCGTTGAAGACGGTTCCATTGATGGTTTGCGCGCTGAAGTGCGTAAAAACATGGAACGTGAGCTGAAAGGCGCGATCCGTAACCGTGTGAAATCTCAGGTGATTGACGGTCTGGTCAAAGCAAATGAGATTGATGTGCCCGCGGCGCTGATTGACGGCGAAATCGACGTTCTGCGTCGTCAGGCGGCTCAGCGTTTTGGTGGCAACGAAAAACAGGCACTTGAACTGCCACGCGAACTGTTTGAAGAACAGGCTAAACGTCGCGTTGTTGTCGGCCTGTTGCTCGGTGAAGTCATTGAGTCTAATGAGCTGAAAGCCGATGAAGATCGCGTAAACGCGCTGATCGACGAAATCGCTTCTGCCTATGAAGACCCGAGTGAAGTCGTTGAGTACTACAAGAAAAACAAAGAAATGCTGAACAACATGCGCAATGTCGCTCTGGAAGAACAGGCGATTGAAACGCTGCTGTCCTCTGCAAAAGTTGTTGAGAAAAACGTTAGCTTTAACGAGCTGATGAACCAGACTGCAACGGCATAATCGCATTTCTGCGACCAACCGAACGATGGAAAGCCCGCCGCTTGTGCTGCGGGCTTTTTTTCTTTTTCTGACTGCATTGTCGAAATCGAATCCGTTCGCGCCATCAATTCCTGCCAGAACTGCACTATGATTATGAAGACTATGATGATGAACATATGCGGGTTATGAATAACTCATTGGTTGTGAATAACATATTGGTTATAAATAACGGATGATAGGCAAATGATGACGCCAGTATAAGGTCGGTTTTCAGAGTAGAATTAGTGCTTTAACGGTTATCAATCGCTGGTGTAAGCTTGAAAGTCGATGCGATCGGCCCCAATTAATGGTCAGGTGGTCAAGTTGCATCGTCAGGGAAATCCGTCTGATGTCGTTACAGCAGGGTAGCTAACTGCACGCCTGAGCATAGTCATCACTTTTTATCTCAAGTAGAATCAGGCGGTATGCGCCAAATGCATTTTATCTAGGAGACGTTAATGTCATACAGTGGCGAACAAGAAAAATTGGCCCCTCACATGGCTTTGGTGCCGATGGTGGTTGAACAGACTTCGCGTGGGGAGCGTTCTTACGATATTTATTCCCGACTCCTGAAGGAACGTGTGATTTTCCTCACTGGTCAGGTTGAAGATCACATGGCGAACCTGATTGTGGCGCAAATGCTGTTTCTGGAAGCTGAAAACCCTGAAAAAGACATCTACTTATATATTAACTCGCCGGGCGGCGTCATTACTGCCGGGATGTCTATTTATGACACGATGCAATTTATTAAGCCTGATGTCAGCACTATCTGCATGGGGCAGGCGGCTTCAATGGGCGCATTCTTGTTGACTGCCGGGACGAAGGGTAAGCGGTTTTGCCTGCCAAATTCTCGCGTGATGATTCACCAGCCGCTGGGCGGTTTCCAGGGGCAGGCCACGGATATCGAAATTCATGCTAAAGAGATCTTGAAAGTGAAGGCGCGCATGAACGAACTGATGGCTAAACATACTGGTCAGCCTCTTGATGTAATAGAAAGAGACACCGAGCGCGATCGTTTCCTCTCGGCGGCTGAGGCAGTAGACTATGGACTGGTTGATTCTGTACTCACCCATCGTGAATAACGCCAGTAAGACAGATTAGCCAGATGTTCTGGGCCCCATCGCAGGTGGGAACCCGCCATGCTGGCTGAGAAACGTCGGCGTTCGCTGTGGCGCAATTGCTATGTGGTTGGCCTGCGGGCAAGAGACTAAAGAAGAGGTTTGACTCATGACAGATAAGCGCAAAGACGGTTCAGGGAAGCTGCTGTACTGTTCTTTCTGCGGCAAGAGCCAGCACGAGGTTCGTAAGCTGATTGCCGGGCCGTCAGTGTATATCTGCGATGAATGTGTTGATTTGTGTAACGACATTATTCGCGAAGAAATCAAAGAAGTAGCGCCACACCGTGAGCGTAGCGCGTTGCCGACGCCGCATGAAATTCGCCGTCATCTGGATGATTATGTCATCGGTCAGGAGCCGGCGAAAAAGGTATTGGCGGTTGCGGTGTACAACCACTATAAACGTCTGCGTAATAGCGACAGCAATAATGGTGTTGAACTGGGTAAAAGCAATATTCTGCTGATAGGTCCTACCGGGAGCGGTAAAACCCTGCTGGCAGAGACGCTGGCGCGTTTTCTGGATGTGCCCTTCACTATGGCTGATGCCACCACGCTGACCGAGGCTGGTTATGTTGGTGAGGATGTGGAAAACATCATCCAGAAGCTGTTGCAGAAGTGTGATTACGATGTGCAAAAAGCACAGCGTGGCATCGTTTATATCGATGAGATCGACAAGATTTCCCGTAAATCAGATAACCCGTCGATTACCCGTGATGTCTCCGGCGAAGGGGTTCAGCAGGCACTGCTCAAACTGATTGAAGGCACGATTGCTGCGGTGCCGCCGCAAGGTGGGCGCAAACATCCACAGCAAGAGTTTTTGCAGGTGGATACCTCCAAAATTCTGTTTATTTGTGGTGGCGCATTTGCTGGCCTTGATAAGGTTATTGAACAGCGTACGGATACGGGGCGTGGTATCGGTTTTAACGCAACGGTAAAAGGTGTATCGCAAAAAGCAACCGAAGGCGAGTTGTTGGGCCAGGTTGAACCAGGCGATTTGATCAAGTTTGGTTTAATTCCTGAGTTTATTGGCCGCCTGCCGGTTGTGGCGACATTAAAAGAGCTGGATAAGGACGCATTAATCCAGATTCTGCGTGAGCCGAAAAATGCATTGACCAAGCAGTATCAGGCGCTGTTTAAACTTGAAGGCGTTGAGCTGGAATTCCGTGATGAAGCGTTGACTGCGATTGCCAGCAAAGCCATGGCACGTAAAACCGGAGCTCGTGGTTTGCGCTCGATTGTAGAAGCGGCACTGCTTGATACGATGTACGATCTGCCATCACTGGAAAATGTGGATAAAGTGGTGATTGATGAGTCGGTGATTTCCGGCCAGACAGAACCGCTGATGATTTACGGCAAGCCGGAAGCTCAGCAGGCTTCTGGTGAATAATTAGCCTGAAAAACAACAATAAACGACAAAATGGGGGAATTTAATCCCCCATTTTTTTTTACGCACGTTCAATCGTTGAATGTGAGATATTTATCCCCATATACTCGATTACCCACAGGCGAAACCCGTGATGTCCGCGTTTCATGAGTTTCCCTTAACCTGGCGGAAACGAAACTAAGAGAGAGCTCTATGAACCCTGAGCGTTCCGAACGCATAGAAATCCCCGTATTGCCGTTGCGCGATGTGGTGGTTTATCCGCACATGGTCATCCCGTTGTTTGTAGGTCGGGAGAAATCGATTCGGTGCCTTGAAGCCGCAATGGATCACGATAAAAAGATCATGCTGGTGGCACAGAAAGAGGCCTCAACGGATGAGCCTGGCATTAATGATCTTTTCTCGGTAGGAACGGTCGCTTCTATCCTTCAAATGCTGAAACTGCCTGATGGCACGGTCAAAGTGCTGGTAGAAGGGCTACAGCGCGCGCGCATCACTACGCTTTCTGATAGCGGTGAGCATTTTGCTGCTCAGGCGGAATATCTGGAGTCGCCAGCCATTGAAGAGCGTGAGCAGGAAGTGCTCATGCGCACAGCCATTAATCAGTTTGAAGGTTACATCAAGCTGAATAAGAAGATCCCTCCAGAAGTATTAACGTCGCTTAATAGTATTGATGATGCTGCGCGCCTCGCCGATACGATTGCCGCGCATATGCCGCTCAAACTGGCCGATAAGCAGTCAGTGCTGGAAATGTCTGACATCACTGAACGTCTGGAATATCTGATGGCGATGATGGAATCGGAAATCGACCTGCTACAGGTGGAAAAACGTATCCGCAGTCGCGTCAAAAAGCAGATGGAAAAAAGCCAGCGCGAGTACTATCTGAATGAGCAGATGAAAGCGATTCAGAAAGAGCTGGGTGAAATGGATGATGCGCCGGATGAACAAGAGGCGCTCAAACGTAAGATTGAATCTGCCAACATGCCCAAAGAGGCGCGCGAAAAAGCCGAAGCCGAGTTGCAGAAACTGCGCATGATGTCGCCGATGTCAGCGGAAGCGACTGTGGTGCGCAGCTATATCGACTGGATGGTTCAGGTACCCTGGCATGCACGCAGCAAAGTGAAGAAAGATCTGGTCAAAGCACAAGAGATGCTGGACTGTGACCACTACGGGCTGGACCGCGTAAAAGAGCGTATTCTTGAGTATCTGGCGGTTCAAAGCCGGGTTAGCAAAATTAAAGGGCCGATTTTATGTCTGGTAGGGCCGCCGGGGGTAGGGAAAACCTCACTGGGTCAGTCCATTGCGAAAGCCACCGGTCGTCAGTATGTGCGTATGGCGTTGGGCGGTGTGCGTGATGAGGCGGAAATCCGTGGGCATCGTCGTACTTACATTGGCTCTATGCCGGGCAAACTGATTCAGAAAATGGCGAAAGTGGGGGTAAAAAACCCGCTCTTCCTGCTGGATGAGATCGATAAAATGTCCTCTGATATGCGTGGTGACCCGGCTTCTGCCTTGTTAGAAGTGCTGGATCCTGAGCAAAACGTGGCGTTTAACGACCATTATCTGGAAGTGGATTACGACCTTTCTGATGTCATGTTTGTGGCAACCTCGAACTCAATGAACATTCCGGCACCGCTGCTGGACCGTATGGAAGTGATTCGTCTTTCCGGTTATACCGAAGATGAAAAACTGAACATTGCGCGCCAGCATCTGTTGCCGAAGCAAATTGAGCGTAATGCGCTGAAAAAAGGTGAACTGTCGGTAGAGGACAGTGCCATTGTCGGTATTATCCGTTATTACACGCGTGAGGCTGGCGTACGTAGTCTGGAGCGTGAAATTTCCAAGCTGTGTCGCAAGGCAGTAAAAGCGCTGATGATGGATAAATCACTGAAACATATTCAGATAACCAGCGATAACCTGAAAGAGTATCTGGGTGTTCAGCGCTATGATTATGGCCGTGCCGACGAAGAGAACCGCGTTGGGCAGGTCACAGGGCTTGCGTGGACAGAAGTCGGTGGCGATCTGCTGACTATCGAAACCGCCAGTGTGCCAGGAAAAGGTAAGCTGACTTATACCGGCTCGCTCGGTGAAGTCATGCAAGAGTCAATCCAGGCCGCGTTGACGGTTGTGCGCGCCCGCGCAGAGAAATTAGGTATCAACTCTGATTTTTATGAAAAACGTGACATCCATGTGCATGTGCCGGAAGGTGCGACGCCGAAGGATGGCCCGAGCGCCGGTATTGCGATGTGTACCGCACTGGTGTCTTGCCTGACGGGGAATCCGGTGCGTGCTGATGTGGCGATGACCGGTGAAATTACCCTGCGTGGGCTGGTGCTGCCGATTGGTGGCCTGAAAGAGAAATTGCTGGCGGCACATCGTGGCGGCATCAAGACAGTTCTCATTCCCGATGAAAACAAGCGTGATTTGGAAGAAATTCCACAAAACGTGATTGCTGATTTGGATATTCACCCGGTGAAGCGTATTGAAGAGGTTCTGACTATTGCGCTACAGAACTCACCCTACGGTATGGACGTGGTGAAGGCTGTCGCTAAAAAATAGTGAGCTGTCGCAAAAAGCACTGAGAAAATAAAGGCTGGTAAGTTAAATGATGCTTGCCAGCCTTTTTTCGTGTCGTTAAGTTAGAGCACTGTTGAGCCGGGTACTCGCCAGTGAGCGGGTTTGAGACATCGCGGCTGAATCAATAAAGTAAAGTGTTGTGCGGTAATATCGGCGCAATAACGGTATTTCAGAGGGGATGATAGAGTGAACAAGTCACAATTGGTCGACAAAATTGCCGCAGATGCTGATATTTCCAAAGCGGCAGCAGGGCGTGTGTTGGATGCAATTATTGGGTCTGTTACCGACGCTCTGAAAAGCGGGGATGACGTAGCGTTAGTGGGGTTCGGGACGTTTTCTGTGCGTGAGCGTGCAGCCCGCTCCGGCCGCAATCCGCAGACCGGAAAAGAAATCAGTATTCCGGCTGCTAAAGTGCCGGGTTTTCGTGCCGGTAAGGCACTGAAAGACGCGGTGAATTGATTATTCACTAACAAAATCTGGATGGGGGCCGTTTTACCGTCCAAACACTACCTGACTCAGCGTGATGGGTAAGGTAAGATATAAGGCGCATCATGGTATGATGTGCCTTTTTTTACAGGTAATTGCGTTTTGCTGGTAATCAAGATTACCGTTCAGGCAAATACTTAAGTGCGCCTAGCCGAGTGCGGCTATAGCAGTAGCAGGGATGCATGGCTACGGCCTGCGCAGGGGAAGTGTTATCCATTCTACAGCGGAGTGTTGTCACATTATGATGGACAATTTACGCGCGGCCGCTAACAACGTCGTGCTGAAAATTATTCTTGCCTTGATTGTTGGTTCATTTGTATTGACTGGTGTGGGAGATTACCTGATCCGTGGTTCAGGTGACTATGCAGCCAAGGTCAATGGACAAGAAATTACCCGTGCTCAGCTTGAGCAAGGCGTGCAGAATGAACGCGCTCGCCAGCAGGAGATGCTGGGAGATAATTTCTCCGCGCTGGCATCAAATGAAGGCTACATGCAGCAGTTGCGTGGGCAGGTGATGTCCCAACTGATTGATGAGACGTTAATTGTGCAGTATGCCCATACGTTGGGCCTGAATATCAGCGATGAACAGGTCAAGCAGGCGATTTTCTCCGTGCCTGAATTTCAGACCAACAACCGCTTTGACAATCAAAAATATCTCGCACAAATTCGCCAGCTAGGGCTGACGCCTGATGCCTATGCGCAGTTCCTGCGTAAGCAATTGCTGACACAGCAGTTGATTCGAGGGTTAGGCAATACCGATTTCGTCCTGCAACAAGAATTAAATAATCTGGTTGCTATGGCGGCGCAAGACCGCACCATTCGAACCGCTACCCTCGATTTAAACGCCCGGGCGAAGAACCTGACGGTTTCTGATGATGAAGTGAAGAGCTTTTATGATCAGAACAAGAACCGCTATCAGGCACCCGAGCAATTTAAAGTCAGCTACATTATGCTGGATGCGGCATCCATCATGGATAAAACCCGTGTGGATGATGCTGATATCTCTGCCTATTACGAGCAACACAAAAGCGAGTTCACCCAGCCTGAACGCAAGAAGTACAGTGTCATTCAGTTGAAAACACAGGAAGAAGCGAATGCTGCGCTGGAACAACTGAAAAAAGGCGCTGACTTTGCTGCGCTGGCGAAAGAAAAATCTACCGATATCGTCTCTCGTCGTAACGGGGGGATTTGGGGTGGAATGGATGAAGGCTCGACCGTTGATGAGATAAAACAAGCGGGCTTGAAGCAAAAAGGTCAGTTGTCTGACGTTATTAAATCTTCCGTTGGTTTTTTGGTCATTCGTCTGGACGATATTCAGGTTCAGCGGGTGAAAGGGCTGGATGAAGTGCGATCGGCGCTGGCGGAAAAAGTGAAGCGTGAGAAAGCGTTAGACGCATTTTATGCCCTACAGCAGAAAATTAGCGAAGCGGCCAGTAATGATAATGAATCACTGGCTTCTGCAGAGAAGGTTGCGAATGTGAAAGCGCAACAGACTGACTGGTTTAACCGGGATAATGTACCCGCCGCGCTTAATTTCCAGCCGGTCACACAGGCTGTTTTTGGCGGTTCGCTGGTCGGTGACAACGGTACTCCCGGCAGTAACTCCGATGTGATTAGCGTTGACGGTGATAGAGCGTTTGTCTTGCGTGTTGCAGAGCATAAACCGCAAACAACTCAGCCTATTGAGCAGGTTCGCGATCAGGTTTTGCAGGCGTTGAAACGTCAGAAAGCAGAGCAGCAGGCGACGGTTGATGCAGAGAAAATTCTGGCGGATTTGAAGCAGGGTAAGAGTGATAGTCTGGCGGCTGCCGGGTTGAGCTTTAGCGCGGCGAAAGTGCTTTCTTCCGTCACTCAGAGTGACGCGCTGGGGCAGACCGTGTTCTCCATGCCACAGCCGAAAAAGGATAAACCTGCTTATGCCGTGGCGCGAGACCAGGAGGGTAATGTGGTTTTGGTTGCGCTTGATGAGATTAAACCGCATGCCTTATCCGACGATCAGAAAAAACAGTTTGGCAACCAGCTTGAGCAGACCTCAATGGGTGCCCTGTTTGATACGTTGTTAGGCAGCCTGCGTACTCAGGCAAAGATCAAGTACGGCAGCGCAGCGCAGGAAGTGCAATAAGCTTCGCAAAATTTTGCAACCAGCTGTAACACCCAAAGGCCGCTTTCGCGGCCTTTTCCACATTTCCTGTTTGCTGTTTGTCGTCTGTGGCTGGCTCGGGCATTGTAGCCGTGCTGTCAAACACAAGGAGGATACAGCATGAAAAAATCAGGAATTAAAGCGTTATGTCTGATTGTTGGCATGAGTCTGGCCGGTATTTCTAACGCGCTATGTAGCGTGGCGAAATTTTTCGCATAGATTTGCAATAGATTTTACACAGCGCGAAGGCGCAGATATTGCGCCTTTTGCATTATGTAAAACCTTTCGCCGCCTTTTAGTTTGTGATTTTCGGGTATGGCTGGATATTAAACAACTTTGTGTTTAGTCTCTTTCTCGCCCGCTTGTTTAGAAACCTGATATACCGAAACTGCCGGAAGCGATGCGCTGTAGCTCGCTCTTTGTTCTCTCTTAGATATTCACCTCTAGTGCCGCCGCGCTTAATCGCATTCATTGCAATAGAGTGATAAAACTCACCATCTAACTCATAAAACGTTGAGTAGTGACTGCCGATATATTCAAAATTTGATGCCTGATAGACAACCCCGGAACGGCCACAGCGCTCATCAGCAAATGTCTGAACCCATTGAACGCCGGGGTGTAGGAGCTTGATGGTTTTTAGAGAGTAGCTGATCGCTCTTGATTCTGAATTGCGCGGCATGCAGTCATGTAGCCACATTCTATTTAGCTCCATGTACTCTTTGTTTCCTGTTCCTTCGACGACACGTTTGCCGCTTGCTGGGTTTAGCGCATACCCCCACTGCAATACGCCAACGATATCTCGCCCGGAAAATACCCCAAGATGCAAATATGAATTATTAACAAACCTGCCTGAATAATGCTTGTTAACAACAATGGCTCGAGCCAGCCAGGCTGGGATTGTTTCAACCCGCAGTTCCGGTGAGCCATACCCGACAATAGAGCCGTTGTATTTTATGATATCTGGCTTGATTAATACGCGCGACGTAAACTTCTTCATCTTTATAAGGCACCAATACGATCGATTTAACAGATCAATATTCAAATATTGATTATCAAATACGATCATATGGGTGGCGGGCTCAGAATGTCATATGACCTCGTTCAGTGTGCTGGTTCCGTCGGCCAGTCGATATCCGGTGCGGCGGCAGTGTTAATGCGACCTAATTGCACCAGATAGATTTTCCACTCTTTCAGTAAGCGCGTTTCCGTCTCTGTCGCCATCGCCAGTTCTTCGGCATAGGTCAGCTCGCTGATGCGCTCACGGGCGGCCTGCCGCCGTGCATCAAGGTCGCGCTGCGCCGCCAGTACCGTTGTGGCGTGCTGCGCCGCCGTATCCGTCACCCACGTATCGTCTTGCCAGCGGTCAAACTCACCGGATGGCGGCAACAACGTCAGGTGTTCCGGCAAATCACCGAGCGTGTCAATCACCTGCGGCTGGCGGGTGCGGGTGTCATACGCCGTTTGACCGCGAAAGTCCGCCACCACCTCCCAGCGCAACCCATCGGCAGCGCGCCGCACTGCCTGCCCGGTCGCTACATCGGCTGGTGGCGCATCGGCATAGCTGTGTGCGGGCACGCCGGTGCCGGTCATCAGGTACTCATCGCTGCTGCCGTTATATTCGCCGGTTTGCGTATCAGCGTGATAAACCGTCAGCCAGCCAGTGTTTGACGCCAGTCCATTTTCGCCTAATACAGCGATTTCATTGGTTTGCATTATGCGGCCCTCACGATGTAGTTAAATGCAACGTTGCGGGGGCGGGTTTCAGATGATACGCGCGGCTGGCCGCCAGAGATCGCCCTTATCGATATACCGCCAATCAAATCCCCGCCACCACTAAACGCCCCGCCACCGTCGATGATTGGTAAATTCCCGCCGCTCGCCGCCTGCCCCGAGTAGCGCATATCGCCATGTCCGTGGTTCTGAATAGCGTCGCCCTGCGCTGACATCAATCCACGCCCCATATCTACCCCGCGTCCATCATCCCAGCCGCGAATAAACTCGCCGCGCAAATCTGGCAATACGCCAGACTGATACAGCGCCGCCAGCCTGGGATAGAGCGTTTTGTCAAACGCCTGTCCATTACATTTCAGCCAGCCTGCGGGCGCGCTAGCCTGCGGCCACGGCAGCGGGATGCCTGCGATATCTGCGATATCCAGTTTCTGAGTCAAGCCGGTTAATTTTGCATAACGCCAGTCCAGAGCCATCATCAGTTGCGTTGTCGATGATCCGTCTGCATTGATGCCTGCAAACCCCAGCAGTGTCAGCAATTCACTTTGAATGCTGCGAACAGCGCCTTGCATACTATTCATGTATGCGGCATCTACAATTGTTCCCTCTTCGCCGGTAACTTTATTCTCATCATAAAACGCACCGTCTGACGACTGCGTCGTGACAGGAATTAGCGGCTTCATTTGGCCTCCGTATAATTAAAAACGCACAGTGTGTGTGCAGGTTTCAGCTCGTTAAATACAGATTCAATAACAGCGTCCCGCGATGACATTAATCGCTCACCGCAACGACTAATGCCTGTTCTGAAATAGTATTTTTTGACCGAGGATGACCCGACATTGACGCGCCAGACAAATCGGATGTTCGTCGATGCCAGACGCTGCCCGCAGCGACTGACTCCACACCGAAACGGCATGAGCTCATCAATCGTGATGTCGTACCCCATTTTCTTAGCAAGCCCCGTGAAGTACGGAATGCTTAGGCCACCCGTCTCAGCGACTTTTATCAGAACATCTTCCAGGCGCTGCTGATACGACAGCCCAACCGCAGGAGCGATGCCGAGAACGCGCTCCCAGTCCGAAAGCAGCCCGTTTGCACGCAGCGGGGTGACTGCGCCTAATACGTCGTTTGCCCGTGCCTTTGTTGCAGATAGCGCATCGCCTTCCGCAGTTAATTCGGTGGATAATTGCTCGGCATTGGGGCTATATGAAACTGGAGGTAACAATAATGACAGCAACTCTTTCATAGCATCGCCACTGTGATATTTCCGGCTCGCAGCCACTCAACAATATTGTTATTTACTGTCGCCGCAATATTACCGGCCGGGCTGACTATAGCGCGGTCAACAACACCGCCGATTTGCGATATCAGCATCTCAGCCTGACTTCGAATAAATGATTCGCCCGGCTCCAGCGTGTTAAAATAACTCGTCAACGCATCGCGAATATTTTGCGTAACAGCTTGCACGGTTACGCCACTGACGCTAATTGCGACGGAAATATCAACATTCTTGGGGGTCGGCGCTAATATCATTGTGCTTTTTGCTGTGACCGGCCTGACGTCGTCGATATACGCCTGCACCTTGTTAATAATTTCAGCGCTCGGCAGCCCGCTGGCTGACGTGATTACCACATCAACAGTTCCCAGCCCCCGCCGCAGCGGATAAACGTATGCCGCGCTAACGCCGTCAACACTCATTGCCCAGCGTCTGTAATCGTATTTATTGCCACCGGCAGGCGGCCGCCGAATCACATCGAGCAGGCGGGCGAGCATCTCAGCATCCGTCTCCCGTTCCGTGCCGCCTGCCATCAAACCTATTGTGACAACACTATCGAACCCTGGCGGCGTGCTGGTAAATGTCCCTGTAACTGCCGCTGTTGTATTGCCTGCCGTGCCAGCAAGAGAGGGGACGGCAGCGACGCTAAACTTACCGTCAGCGCCTACAGTTACAGCCTGCGTTGTTGTATACGACAGAGAGCCACGATTTATCGTGCGCCCCACTGCTGACGTCGCGCCGGGTTCACCTGTTCCTGAAATAAATCCTGATGCTGTCGTTTGTGCCTTGCGCGTTATATTCCGCAGCCGGCAGTGCCATTCGAGATATTCTGTATCCGCCGTGTCAGGAAAAATCTGCCGGACTATCCAGGCTTGATGACGATATAATCCTGTAATAACACTCGCGACCGACGACGCACGGATATAAAAATCAGAGTCCTCAGACACGTCAGCCGATGGCAATAAATTTTTAATATCCGCCAGGATTTTTGCGCGCGTCTCATCAAACGAATCTGTCACGAACGCCATTTAACTCACCCTTACCGGATATTTAAACAGTTCACGCCCGGCGGGCGCGGTCACATCAATAATCAGAATCAGCCAGCCGTTATCGCCCGCCTCTGTAGCGACGTCGATTGATGTCGCACGACCGTCATCAATAAGCGGCTGCAACGCTTCGGCAGCGTATTGACGAGCCAGCGTATAGACGCGACTAACATTCTTTTCGCGCGTCAGCAGATGCAACTTTGAACCCAGCGACGGCACAGCCCAATATGACCCATGTGGGGTCATGAGTCGGATATACACAGCATTAGCCAATGTGGCCGTTGCTGTGCCAGCGTAATCGCCGGTTGTTGGGTTCAATAAATTGTCCATGCAGCCATGATGGCCTGCATGGTGAAAGAGAGTAATGTGACGGGGTTCAGTGGGTATTGCCGGGATCACATTGACTGATTTGGTGTGCCGGTTGTGCCGCCGGAATCGCCAGGGTGGTTATGTCCGTCGTAAATTTCGCGGACGCGACTCATCGTTGATGTTTTATCTGCGATTTCTTCACTTGCCTTTAATAAAGGTGTATTAAAATCCGCCCCTTCATTCGCATTGACAATATATTTTTTACAGTTGACCCGATATTCATCGCAATCAACCGTAATTATGCGCCCCTTTTTTAGTGCAATTGCCGCGCCTTCATTGGTATAAATCGCAACCTCTCCCGACGAAAGCGCTTTGATTCGATACGACGCCGACTCGGTGGCGACAACGACGCTATGCGACGTTCTGCCGCCCAGCGGGATCACAACCCCCATAGTGCCTGGCGGCGGGTTTGACGTAAATCCATAATGCTGGAACAACTCAGCATCTTGAATCTGTTCCCCAGCCAGCCCATTTGCCTGAAACGTCTGCACCGGCCCCACGCTGTTAACACGCGATAAACGCACCCTAAACGCTTGCCTGACGCTGTTCATTGCCCGGCGAATCTTTGCTTCAACATTATCCCACATCGACAATCCCCAGTTGCTGCTTGTTTTTGTGTTTGCGGTGGCGCTTGCGCTTTTTCTTCGGAAACGCGTCAGGTATCCAGACGCCGTCTTCTTTCAGTCTCAGCGTCGTGCGCACGCCGTCCTGCCTGCCACCGACGAACTCACGACCCATCAGAAAATACACGGCGTTGATGCCATGCACATCACTGATAACGTGAATGCGCTGACCCGGCTCCCACAACCGGCCGTCAGATGTGCGATGCCCTGCAACGACAGCAGTCATGTCGTAACCGGCAAGGCGCGCATCAGCCATCGCCTTGCGTGCGCGATAGTTCATCTGCTCCTGACTCTCCGCATCCCCGCAGACGATGATTTGCGGCCGGTAATGCGTCACGGACGGGTCATATGCCCTGGCGTTCAGGCCGTGCATACCGGTTTCAGCAGTGCCGGTGTACATGTCCAGCTCGTCATCATCGTTGTCTTCATCATCAGACTCAGACGCGGTTGCTGTCGATGCGTTATCGACATCGACAATCGCCAGCTTTTTTGACTTTTTTGTCGTGTGCGCGTGCCCTTGCGCTAACACCGTCAATTCAGAGAACGAGCGGTCTTCGCTGCTCTCATCGTCGAGCTGAATCACGTTATTGCCTTTGCCGTCCTGCCGCAAAATCAGTGTCGCAACAGGCGGAGCGGTGTAATCCGGGCCGCCGATCATCAGCGTCCCATCCGGGGAAAACCACGGCCACAGCCCGCGCCCGGCGCACGCCCGATGCAGCAAATCCCAGGCGCGCTCACCAGGTTCTGTTGAAATCTTGTCATTACGCATGGAGCTTTCTGCGTTCAGCTGGATTTTTGTGATGCCGAGCGGGCGAACCACCTGAGCGATAACCTCTTCAAGCCCAATTTGGCGCGATGTTAACAGCGGGGCGGCACAATCGACCAATATAGACATATTATCGCGACCACTGAGCGAAAGCGTCAAACCGCGCTTGCTTGCCGCGCGGCGAATGCGATCAATGCGGCCAATCATCACAACGTCTGCACCTATTTTCACTTGTACCGGCGCACCACGCGTGATGCCCGTCGGAAATGCCCCTTCAGGTAGCCCCAGGCTAACGCTCCATGCATCGGCCGGAACCAGAAAATCACTGTCAATCTGATAGCGCGACCACGCGCTGTGCGCCTTGCCGTTGACGATAATTGAGACTGTATTGTTATCACTCTGCGTAGGCATTGAGCACGTCTCCCGCGACAAGTCCGTTAGGGTCACACACCTGCGGATTCAGCCGTTGCAACTCGTCAGCGCGCGTATAGTCGCCATACCAAAGATGCGCCACCAGGTGCAGATTTCCGGGGGCGGCGACAGTGCGTTGAATCAGTTGTGGTTTCGATTCAATAACCGCCGCCGCCATCTCTTGTACCAGCAGCGCGACGGCTTTTAGCTGCTCGATAACCGGCTGATATGTCAGCCCCGTTGGTTGTTCGCTACTGCTGATATCGTTCATCGCTGGCTCAAAGGCGGTGCGCGTACTGTCAATTGCTGTCTGGATCATCGTGCGCGTATCGCTGGTGATTTTCTCGACGTCATCCGGCGTCAATACTGCGGTGATAGCCGCATCCTCAAGTACGGCAGATGCTTCTGCTGCTGCTTCGATTGCAACAACAATGGTGACGACAACAATTAACTCAATGATATCCGACGTCGTGAGTTGTGGCGGCATCTCAACCGCCGCGTCAACGCTGCCTGTCATAATGTCGGTGGGCATGGCCTGAACGGCGGTCAGCGCGGTTTGCGTATTTGACCAGTCGGACATCACAACTGCAGGGGATGCTGTATACGCTGTTGCTGCTGCAGCTTGTTCCGTCGCCGCATCCGCCCCGCTGTACGAGCCGGTATAGGACGAGTGCAGGCTGGATTTTGACGCCCCGGTTTTCAGCGATAATGCTGACTGCAAATCACGCAGGAACGCGGCCGGATAATTGACAAAATCTGTGACGCTACTGACGAACCCGGAGATATCACTGCGGAAAACCGCAATCATGTTTAGCGCGCCGTTCGCCAGGCCTTTTACCTTATTCATCATCGCCTTTGCCGTGCGCAATGGCTTTGTGACGTTCTCCAGCATCTTACTTGTGCTGTCAATCAGCGACTGCGAGCGACTGAACAGCTCGTCGGCCTTGGATTGCGGATAGTTTGTGACAAAAAACGGATTGCCAGGCGTTGACTGCATAAACTGCACATCAACAGTGCAGTAATCTATACTGTCGGCTTCGTGTTCGATGCTAAAATCAGTGACCTGCATGGCAGGCATTGAGCCAAACACCGGGTGTATCAACTCTGCCGCACCGCGTTTACGCAGCGCCTCGATAAACGCCTGCAGCCTGACCTCATAGTCGTCACCAAAAAAAACCGCGCGCACAGCAACAGTGTGTGGCTTTGCCCCCATATCGCGCACGTCTGCGCCGTCAATGTACGGGTATTCGTCTTGTGCAATGTCGCGTTGCTCGCCGTCTTTGACGTTTACGACATCGAACCTGATACCGCGAAACTTCGCGTCCTGCAAATTGTCAGTCCATGCCATTAGTAGCCACCCCCAACTGAACCCCGGACAGCTTGCGTGCCGTTGTACTCGTTCACCGCCTCGGCGAGTACGCGGCTATCCAATTCGATTTTTGTGATGTGAGTGATAGGCGGCTGAGGCTGAGGGGTGGCAACCGGCTGCTGAGGGATTTGCATCAGATAAGACGACGTGACACCGCCTGCGCCCTGTCCAATTGTTGATGGCTTGCTCCACCAACTCCCGCTTTCGTCGCTGACATTATCAGCCAGGTATTTTTTGATCCATTCTTCGTTTTCTTTTGCATACCCACGCCCAACTTGATACCAAGGCTGATAGCGCTTACGTGCCGCATCAATCGTATCCTGTCCGTAGTTATTTTTTAGCTCATCCCATTTTGCCGGGCCATTTTGCAGCTCATCCTCCTCCTCCGGAGTTGTCATTGTCGCGATTGACGCAACTGCTAGCGCAAACGCACCGTATGCCGCATACTTGCCAATCCGACCCGGCAGGTCCTTGGCTTTATCAAGCAAGCCGTCATCTTTCCCCCCTTGATCTTGCCAATTCGTTACATACACTGGCACTGCACCACTCGCGTTACCACCAGTAATCAAATCCATCGGATTGAAACCGTCAGTTTTACCACCAGAGCCGGTAATGCCTGGGATTTTTCCACCCCCCAACAATCGCATTCCAGCAAAAACAGCCGCCGCCGCCGCCAACGCTTTAACGCCGACTGTCGCACCGGATACCGCCGTTGTCAGTGCCGGGTATTCGTTCGCGTAATCGGTCAGAAGCCCAGATATGCGCCCGATCACATCTGCAAGCGGTTTGACAGCATCAATCTGACCAAGATCCGCCGCATTACCCAACTGCTCCGCCTTGAAAACCCCAGTGCCTTGTATCAGCTGAAAATTTTTATCGCCCGCCGTTTCGCCATCCTGCAAGTAACGCTGTGCGTTAGCATTTTTCGCGATGTCTTTTGCGTACTGCTTGTTACTGCGATACGCCATTAGTGCCATCAATGCCTGACGATCTGCGACCATCGAACCGACGGCAGATCCCTCTAAAATCTTCGCCATCGACTCAATTATTTCGTGACGCTCGGCGCCTTTTGCTGTAGCCAGTTTTTCCTGTAGTTTTTTGTACTCTGGGTTGTTTTCGACAACCTTATCAACAATGCCGACAAATGCATCCAGCGCGTTCATGCCTTTACTGCGCGCAGCCGCAATTGAGCCCGGAAGGTCGATTCCCTTACCGTTGATTTTTATTCGCTTTGCTGCATTAGCGGCGTCCTGACTGTTAATTTTTTGCAATAGGTTCACTGCGTTATTACCAGCTTCGTCTTTTGTCCCCGCAGTGATCACAGACGCCTGGTTTAACCCCAGCAGCACTGAAAAATCACCCAGCCCCTTCATCCCCGCAGACCCGGCTAACGCCAATTGCTGAGGCAACCACTTGGCCATGTCTTTTAGTTCAAATCCGCCGCCCTGACCAGCAGAAATAGCCATATTCAGCGCTTTTCCGATGTCCTTATCCGATATGCCGAATGTCTGCTTTAGCCGTATCGCAATCTGCGCCAGATCTTTTGAGTCAGTCCCTGTCGCTGTCGAGTATTTCTGCAACACCGGCAACATCGCTTTGGCCGAATCCATTTCGACAGCACCAGACGCCAGCAGCGTATCGAGTGTTTCCGCCGCCCCCTCTTTTGTTCCGCCCCCAAATTTAACAGAGTCACGAATCACATTATCCAGCTCACCCATACCGGCCTGGCGTCCAGCAATATCCCGGTCTGCATACGCGGTGTTCGCCATATTCGCCAGACGAAACTCATACGATTGAGCGTTTTTTATCGGCTGCGACACCACAGCCGCCGCCGCAGCAACACCACCCGCCACTGCCGCTGCGCTGGCCCCGGCATTACGCAGTCGCTCAAACTTACCCATTGCGCTTGCCGTACCATTCAGCTCAGTGCGCAGCCGCGTCAACTGCTCAGTCATCGCCGCAAACGCACGGCGTTGATCATTCGCCGACAACATGCCGCTGCGTGTAAGACGGTTGTAAGCCGACATCGTCTGCTGTATCTCGCGCTGTATCTGCCGTTCCGAACGAATGCCGAGCGTTTCCCTGGCATTTGCCACCCGCTGAAACTCAGACGACAGTGCACGCGACGCCTGAATGCCCGTTGTACTCGCTTTCTGCTGTGTGGTAGCCAGTTCAGTTGATGCCCGTTCAGCATTTTTCGTTGCCGTCACCGCGTCGGCCATCGCCTTTCGTAGCACTTGTGAGCCAGCATCTTTCGCGGTCAGCGTTAACGCCAGTTGCAGATTGCGCGCCATTTATTTGCCTCGTTGCTTGCGTTTCTTTCTCATCGACTTAATAACGCGAGTGTTACCACCTGACTGTTGCTTATCGGCGGCAGGTTTGCCGCCATTCAGTACCGCCAGCGCGTTGAGATACCCATCCAGTTCCGGGCGGGTCATAGCAGCTATTCTTGCTTCTGTGATGCCGTATCGGCCGAGGGCGAGGGTTGCTGCTCGGTATCCGGCAAGTTGGGATTCTCGCGCATCCGCTTTTTTTTGATGTTTTCAATCTCCGCGTCAATCACATCAAAATCGTCGTCAGACAGTTGATCAAGCAGTAGTTCCGGCGTGATTTTTTCAGCATCGACACCCGGCAGGGTCAGCACGCTGGATGTAACCGCGACCCGGTAGAACAGCGAGGCGGCAGGGCCGGCTGTCGTACCGCGTGCGTCATGCGTCACAGCCAGAGCATCAACGGTGTCGCCGATAACGGGCAGGCGGGCGCTGAACTCAAAATGCAACTGGCCGTCGATTTCAATTCCGTGCAGTAACTGGGCCATTGTTATTCCTCTACTACTCTCAAGCACTGAAACGTGATATCGCGCTTCGCTTCGTTGTCAGTTGAGTACTGCGCGCCGACATCCGTCGTAAAACAGTCCATGTACGTGGTGCGTTTGCCGCCTGAGCCGGATAATGGGTATTGCGTGATTTTCACACCCTCCATGCCCTCCCAGTCCAGGTCACCATCCAACGGAATCACCACTGTTGCCGCCAGCTGATATTCAGCGATACCCCGAGCGAAGCCCTTCGCACGCCCGGTTTTGTTCATCGTTTTGACGAGTTTTCGTCCCGTCTTCGATGTGACCTTCAGGTCAGTACATTCCAGCTCACGGCTGTCAATCTCAAGAACGATTGACCCGACGTATTCCTCAATAGCCATTGTTTTTCTCCGTCAGTTACAGCAACAGGTCGATGCGGCCCGCAAACACGTGCAACCCATTCACAACATCAACAGGGATGGCAGCATTCAGGCAGTTCATGTCTTGCGAATCACGCTCAACAATCAGCGCGCCTTTGTTTGCGTCGACGTTCTCGATGATCTCCAGCTCTTCCAGCTTGTAGAGCACATCCAGTAACTCGCTGCGAACCTTTGCAGGCGTGCGGGAACTCAGCTTGTCGCGCGGGAAACGCAGCGTGATGCGCTCACGGCAAGCCTTGCGCACATAGTCGAGGGTGCGAATGGTTGTGATATCCAGCAGGGCCACATCGTCAACACCGGCCGCGCTTTTTGTATAGGTACTGATTGCACGCACTATCTGCACCGTGTCGCCGGGGCCGATCTCGAAAGGAGCCAGGCCGTTATACAAGGCTTTTTCCTGCTCGGTGCGCATCGGGCGTGACGCCAGCGCGGTCACGTCGAGCGCCGACATTGCCAGGGTGTTGAGCGGCCGTGCCGGGTCTTCCTCGCTCGCCACCATTGCGGCATACCCTGCCGCGATTTGTGCGACGGTACAGACAGAGTCGCGGTGCCATCCCGCTGTGATACGTCCGGCATTAATGCTCGACGTCAGCGTGATACCGGTTGACAGCGAGTTTTTCCAGCCAGTGACGCCGATGACACCACGCTGCTCCAGCGGCCCGGATGCGTTGTCCAGGTGCGAACGCAGTTCGGTTAGCGCATCCTGCGTCGCATACGGACAAACGATGATGCTATGGCCCGCAGAGAACACGTGTGCCAGCGCGGGTGCGATGTCCGGGTTAATTTCGCCGCCGGTCATTGCCGTTGCTGCAACACTGACGCCCGACGCAGTTGCCGCCGCCCGCAGTACGATTTCGTTACCCGCCGCCCCTTTGTTTTTGGCCGTGAACGTGATAACGCCATTGGCCGCCACAGCCGTCACCGGTAGCGCCGCCTGTTGATTCAGCGCCGCCACCATATCAGTTGCAATGGCAGCAGCGGTGTCACCGGTTGACACAGCAACGTTGACGCGGGCTGTCCCAACCCACACACTCATCGTGCCGTTACCTGCGGCCGGGCCCGTCACCGTGACCGTACCGGAAGCAGGCTGTGCGCCGGTCGCATCACTGATGCCGATGACCTGTAATTGCAGGTAGCTGTAACAGGTCAGCGCGCTGACCACCATCAGATGCGCCATCGAACCCGCGCCGAAATAGGTTTCGGCCTCGTCAGAGGAAAACACATCGACAGCCGTTAATGGCGGCTGCGTGCCAGTCGGCAGCATCTGAGCCAGCATCAATACTGTTTGCTGATTGCCAGGTAGCGAACGCACCGCCAGGCGAGTGTTGAATTCGAAATACCGACCGGGCTTGCGTGTGCTGCCTGGAATTTCGTAAAACGTGACATTAGGGCTAGCCATCGTTGTTTGCCTCCGCTTTGGTCTTCACATTCGGCCCGGATACCGCCTTTTCATCCGGGACGATCACCAGGTCACCGGCTGAAATCTGGCGCAAGTAATACGCCGTGCGCTCCACATGCACTGGCGCATCATCGATATAGCGCCGGGCGTTTTCTTCACGCGGCACGCGCACACCAGGTGCCGCTTTAACTGTTATCTGTGACATGAGTGATGATTTCCTCTGCATCCGGCCGGGCCGGGGTTTGTGGAATGTCGTAGCTAAAGCGTGTTCTCAGCCAGTCCGGGTCGTCTTCACTTACCTGTCCGGAATAGCCGCTGAAAATCGCATCCGGGTGGAATGGTGCGACACCAGACCGCGGGTACTTGCCGTTTTCCAGCGCCTCTTCCATCCATGCCGTGTCGAACTCACACGCAAAAACCGACAGCGCGTTGTCTTTCAGGCTCGTGTTAAACAGCGTTCTAACGCGCCCTGGCATCAGCGCCTGAATACTTAGCCCGGCATCAGCCATATCCTGCCCAGACAGCAAGCGACGGACAGCGGTAACCATGCGGTACGTCCCGACCTCGTCAAGACGCGCACCGCCATGCCGCGACGCTTCTTCACTGCGCACGCTGCGCTCACCCACAATCACCACGAAACGGCCGAGTGTTCTGTACTTACGTTTAGTGAGATTGGCATTTTCAGTCCTCTGTATACCGCCAAACGTCACCCAGCAGGCGGGCAGCGCGCGGGCGATTTCTGCCGGTTCTCCATCCAGCTCACCACCATACGAGCACACAGTCGGCGCAATCCGCCCGAGCCCGCGCTTTAGCCTGTCGATGATTGCCAGTTCGATATCTTTGATGGTGTTCAAAATGCACCTCCCTGAGTAGAGTCCCGCCCAAACCGACGCCCGGCCGACGTGAATGTCGTGCTGGTTCCCGATGGCTGAACCACATCACCTGACGGCAGACGACCGAGCGTGATGCGCCCATCTGCAACGCGCTCAAGGTAACGAATGGCGTCCTCGTAACGCGCGCGGATTTCATCTGTCATCTGGCCCGAACCACACAGCAAATACCGGGCAACATCGCAGCAGCGACCGACCAGAATTCGCGGCGTGTCAGTCCACGGCACCGGGTAGCGCCCGGCGAGATAGCTGTCGATTTCAGCACTGGCGCGGGTCAGCGCGCCAGTCAGTACCTCATCGTCAATTTCACCGGCGAAAGCCCGGTCGGTGAGCGAGACACACTCACGCTCACCGAATGCCAGCACCATGTCATCGCGGGTCGCGTACATTATTTCTTCGCCTTGCCATCATCGGTTGCCGTTGCCGTTGCCGCTGCGGCTAACTGAGCCTTGAGCGCATCACGCTCTGTCGTCAGCGCCGCAACGGCGTCCTGCGCGGCTGTCAGCTGGGCGTCTCGTTCCTGCACAGCGACCTCCAGTTCAGCAATGCGAACCTGGGCGGCGGACAGCGCCGCACTATCATTGGCGGTTTCCCGTTCGTCACTGATACGCACGACGATCAACTGCGGCTCGGCCTCCAGCGTCGCCAGTTCTTCGGCAGTGAACTCGTCATCGTGATAAGTCCGGGTTTTCGCGCTGTGTGCGATGCCGCAACGCCGAAAGCCTTCAACGCGGGCGGTAATTTGGATTGGCATTATGCGTCTACTCCCGTTGAGCCATAGGCCATTTGCCAGAAGCCGTAGCCGCCGTTGGCGCGGGCTTCTGCCCCAAACCGGAATTTCTTGCGAGAGAAGACGTTGTCGTTGCTGTAATCCGTCTGCTCAACAAATTCCGGCTTTTTACGCTCCTGGTAGATCAACGGTTTCATCAACTGCGCGTTATCAAGTAGGAACCACTCGGTATCGGTTTTCAGCTCCGGCACCACCAGCACTTCAGCCGTTCCTTTGTACGTGTTGGGCGTGTTATCCGGGAAGCGGTCGGCCGTCATCAGATAATTCGCCACATCTTCCAGCGCAGGGGGAACAACCAGCAGGCCGGGGGTAATGCGCAGGGATGCCCCCTGATCGTCCTTCATTGCACGCAATGCAGTGCGGGCTGCACCATAACTGGCCCGCGCAGCCGCCAGCGATGCGGCCGACAACGCTTTGGTGCTTTTATTGGATACCGAACGACCTGCAACGGGGTGGTCAACATCAAAGAACGGCTGGGAGTCGTAGCACAGATTCGTAAATCCATCACTCAACAACGCAAAGACGATATCCGCAGGCAGTTCAGCGGCGGATTGACCGGCTGCTTGCGCCTGCATACCGTAGCCAAGAAGCTGATCGTCTTCGATGTCGTTGCGGTCAACTTCGACAGTGGCTTCCCAGTCCTTGTTACGGATGGTGTAGTTAAAGGCTTCCAGCGACTTGATCGCCTTGTCGCCGATCCACTCCCGCATTTTTGGGAAGCGGGATAGCCAGGAGTAATCGTTCTCCTTCCCTGTCGATGGCACAAGCATTGCGACCTTTTGCCAGTCAGACGACGCCTGCTTAAACGCCTTCTGAAACGTGGTTTTCAGATTGATAAAAATCTGACGAACATTGCCTGCATTCACTAACACAGTATTTCTCCTTTAAATCAGATCAGAACCCACACGCCATCATCAGCGATAGCCTGAACCTTACCGGCAACTGGTCGAGCACTGCCGTTGCTGGTCTTTGCGACGGTCTGGCTGTCCACGACGTAGCAGTTTTGCCCGACTGACGCCTGGGTAACGGCATCGGCGGAGGAATTGGCAAACAGCCAGGCGCGGCCACGGCGCACGATAGCGTCAGCATCCCCATTCGCACCGGTACTGTTATCAACCCAGCCGTCACTGACGCCCAGCGTGACCTGTGCTGCGTTAGCTGTGGCCGGAACGGCATAACCGGCAGCATTGGCGGCGATGATGTGGCCGCCGTAAATCTCAGTGCTGGCCGCGACGGGAACGGCGAACAGCTCGCCGTCGCGGTGCGGTGTGTTGCGATCACTCATTGCGGTTCTCCTTGATAAACTGGACAACATCTGCGGGATCAACACCCATTAACGAACAGATAGCCGGGTCGATAACATCGTCGTCCTGCGCCGTAGGGGCTTTCTTCGGTGCGCCAGTGGGCGGCAGGCCACCGGTCTGGGTAGACGTCAGCGCAGCGATTTTGGGTGCTTTTGACAGGAAGTCTTTCAGACTGTCCGGGGACGACGCCGCCAGAGATTCCGCCCAGGATTTTTGTGCGGGCAGCAACCGACCATCGGACAATGCTGCGGCAATCAGCTCAGTGCATTGCTGCTGCGCCAGGACAGCGACGTTGTTGTTTGCGGTTGCGAGCGCTTCGGCAACAGATTGCTGCATCACCGAAACCGGCACCCATTTGGCCGGGTCGGGACTGGCAACCTGCGCGGTCAGTGCAGCAACGTTTGCGGCATCTGCCGTGAGTCTTTCAATCAGGTTGAACGGGGTGGCAGACAGCGTCTGAAACGATGCCGCTGCCGTTCCGGCTGGCGCGGCGGCCAGTTGATCAATGAGTTTGTTTAACTCGGCGGTAATGTCTTCTGCCGTTGCTGTGATTGGCAAATTCAGCATCCAGCGCAGACGCTCCAATAGTTCGTCCATAGTGTCCTCGTTTGTGGTTGTTGCAGCCATCAACAACGAGGTGGCGGCCAAAATGACAGCCTCCATGTCATCAAGGGCCGGCGTGTTAGTCAGCGCTGCGTGCAGCAGTTGCCGCACACGACCTGACTTGTCATAGGAGAAAACAGGGGATATATAGCGGTATTCATCAGCATCAATCATCGCTGCTGCGGTTTTCGTCCACTGCACGTCGACAGCAAACAATCCCTCACCATCACGCCACTCGAGCGCATGGAACCACGCAGCAGCCGGGGCGGGCTGACCGTTTTTTGCTGCATTCAGAGTTTGATGCTCATAGTCCAGCACAAACGGCGTTTTTGATGCCGCCGCCGCTGCGATCAACACCTGGGCAATCTCGGCGTTCATTAGCCAGCAATCGCATTCAGCTGGGCGACCATCACGGGCGCGGAACTCGCCAGCGGGGAACAACTGAATAGTGCCCAACGAGGCTTTATTGATTTCTACCGCCAGGGCGGCAATGAGCGGTTTCTTTTTCATGCTGAGAAGGTAAGTCAGCCTGAAAACAGAAATAATGTGATGGGGTTCAGTGGGTGATAATGCGGGGTGGGGTCGTTAATGCGGTCATGATAACGGATGCAACCGTTTTTAAAACCCGTTTAAAAACGATTTTACGCCGCTGTAGCACTCGCGATACTGTGATGGTGTGGATTCAACGCGATAACCGCATACAGACGCATTCAGCGCTATGCATCAATGACACGTTGCAAATAGGTTTGCGCCGTCGTTTCCATCCCGTCCACATCTGGCTCGGTGAGGTGCAGGAACGGCCGCGCCGGCATCTTAATTTTGTATTCACCGATGGTGTTCCACTGCGCAAAGTTAGACCGTGATTTTTTGACGAACCGGTTGCCGATACTGCCATCCTTGTGCTGCCTGTAGTAGGCCTGCTGACTGCGGGCGGGGATGTTGATTGTGCCGCCTTCCTGGTGGATGCGGGCATAGGCAACGTTTGTGCCGACAGTCGCGGTGTCATTGTCTGAATATTCGTTGATGCTTGTAGCCAAACGGCCGGATTTCTGCAAAATTTTCCCGCCCTGGCGCTGTTGGGCATAACGCGGACTCCATCCCGCCCATGCAGGCCGACCCTGCGATGCGAAATTCTCTTCGACAGCATCGTGCATCGCCGCCGCCAGCTCACGCATCAACGGCTCGCGGTGTTCCAGGCGCTGTATCAGCTCGCCAAGACCTTTTTCAAAATCGGTAATGTTGTATTTGATCTCGTAACTGTTGCTCATGATTATCCTGATGTATAATTAATCAGCGGCGAGTGAGTAGTTGTTTCCAATGGGTAACGGTTGCTGCTACGGCCATGACCGTCAGAGCATGATCCGGTTCGAGTCCGGCGCTATTCATCCCGCCGCTAATCCAGACTTCCCACAGCAACTCGTTAACCCCTTTATTCTTCAGTGATTCATCATTCGCCAGCATTTTGCCTGTTCGTATCAGATTCGTTTTTATCCGCTCTTTCTTTCGCCGCCTGGCGGGCGGGCTTTGAGTTCGCGATCAATAAACACCACCAGTTTTCCTGCGGCATCTGGCAGCTCCAGCACATAGGTCAACGCCGCATCGGTCTTCTGCGTGTTATACAAGATCGCCTTCGGTGACTGCATAAACTCCGGCAAACGCCGCCAAAGCTCGGCAGGCAACTGCGCCTCTTTGCTATCACGAACCGCGTGCAACAGGTTCTCGTCTGTCAGCGTAATAACTGCTGACTCAACCGCCGCGCCTTTCTCTGCCAGCCTGTCGATGACGGCTGACGGCAGCGCGCCGACATGCCGCAACTGGCCGCGAGACTGTTTGTTAAGCAGTGTGTTACTCACGAACTCGCTAACGTCGTTTGAAACCGCCGTTAACAGCGGTTTATTGCTCAGTGTCTCTTGTACCGCAAGCGCGGCCAGACGCGGCTCAGCAGTCGCTGAACGCTCAAGCAAGCGCTGTCCGAGTGCCGCAAGATAACCTTGTCCGGGGTTGTGGCCGAAACCCGCATCGGCGGTGTATAGCTCACCATTCCAGCGAATGGCCGGGACTTTTCTGGAATCGTTCGGCCCCCATGCTTGCTCGACTTCAATAATCTCACTGTGCTGAATAGTGATGTTGCGTGTATCAACATCCGACTGAGACAGGGCGCGAATGCGGCAACGGCAATGATAGCCGTCCGGTGGATACATAAACCGCCAGACAGGGTCATCGGCCCGCGCCGTGTAGCCATTAAGCGCCGCATGTTTTGGGCGCGTATGCGTATCAATGACAGCGAAGCGCTGAAAATAAGGCCGAAACGCGACGTTTGCCATCTGCTCTTCATAGCGCCCGGCGTTATAGGCGGCTTGCATATTGGTTTCAAAAATGGTCTTGAGGCGTCGCGGCGTCAGCTTCTTGCCTTCCAGCACGCCGTCTTCATCAGCCTTAAGTCCACGCCCAAACCAGCCCCTTTGCTCGAGAACGGGCGTTAAGCGACGCCGGAACTGCTCCAGCGTTTCCCCATTTGCCAGCGCATGATTTAACCCGCCCCGGATGTCTTCCAGCACATCTTGTTTCAGGATACCTGCGACAGTGAACGCAGTAGCGTGAGTGCGCGCTTCGACATCGTGCCAGTTGAAACCGATGGTGTAGCCCTTGGATTCGAAATAACGGATCGCCTCTTCGGGTTTCAGGCCGATGGCATACGCCAGATCGACGCTATTTGTCGGCATTCAGGTGTCCCCACACGTCCGCCACAAACAGCGCCTGAGCTAACAGTTGTTGCAACTGTGCATCATCAAGCGCTGGATAGCTCGCCGCGATAATGTCGAGCGCGTCATCCGGGGTTTGCCCGTTTTGCAACGCTGCAACCAGCGGCGCTATCAGCGCATGCATCGCGGCGGTAATCGCTTCCGGCGTAGAGCGGGCGTTATCGAGCGCTATCTGTGCCGGGTCGCTGATATCATCCACGGCAGTTGTGCTAAGTGCGGCGAATGACCGGTACGGCGACGGGCGAGACGATAGCGCAGCGGCTGGTGTCACTGCTGGGGCAGGCGTTAGTACCGGCTCGTCATCTTTCGGGACGGGGATACCCATTTTCTGATGCACCCACGACACAGGAATGCTTTTCAACCCGGCATCGACCAGCGTTTTAATGCCCGCAGAGAACGTGCTGATATCTGCAATGTCGCGGGTATCAAACACAAAGCGGGGCTGACGTCGACGAGAGACTGCATAGCCATTAATTGACAACAACATCGATATAACATTGCTAAAGAAGCCCTCTAACTGCCGGGCATCGGCCACCAGGATATCGTGCCGCACTTCGTTATGAACGTTGCCGAGTGCATTGGTTGATGTTTTGCCGTCAGCCTGGCTTGTCAGTGTACCGCCCAGTATCACTTTCGAGGCGGTGCGTTCGCACCATTCGATCATCGACATAAACGTCGCTGCCTGCCCGTCCGCCGCCGATTCGAACCTGATGTTTGTCCCTTCGGGGATGATACCGGCCGCATCGTGACCGAGAGTCACAAGAGCGTGCAGCAGCCTGTTTTTCTCCTCCTCAGTCGCACTTGCCATGTACGTGCCGATTCTGGGCGGCAGTCCGTAAATCTCCAGGAACTCGGCAAAATCGCGTAGCGAGAAGTTTTTAAACAGGTACGGCCAGACCAAAACCCGATACAGGCCCGCCTGCGCGATATAGCCAGACTTGGCGTTATGCGCATGGACAAGCCATCCGAACGGCCACAGTTCCGCGCCGTTCATTGTGCCGTCAGCCAGCCGCACGGTATCGTCAATTTCGGGATTAGTGCAAAACCAGCGGTGTGGGCGCAGCACGGTCTTAATGGGCAACCACACATCGCCTTCGTTATCCCACTTTTCTATCTCCTGCGCGGAGAATCCGTGGCCGATGGCGTCCGCCGCATTTAAGATCAAATCATGAATGTCCGGGATGCCGAGCATCCACTCCGTCACCATCGCCGCCTGGCTCTTTTCTGCCTCGCTGGCATTCACCGGCGGCTCAATACTCCAGTCCAGACCCAACAGCGCGTTTTTGCGCTTTGCCATCTCGCTGAAGATATGTCCGTCTTTCTCGATCATGTCTTCGAACAGGTCAGCCTGGCGGCGATATCACCACGCTCGGCCGCTTCAAGGATGCGCGGCAGGCGGCGAATATCCAGCCCACGCGATGGATGCTCCGGCCAGTGCCGCTGTATCTGTGCCGTTCTCGTGGTCTGCGGGCCGTCCAGCACTTCTTTGTTAAACGGGCGACCGAATTGATCAACTATTGCCACTTACCAACCTCCTGAACCAAAACCATGCCCAGCAGCACCAGCGCGGTGAAAACCGGTGTCCCGGTCATCAAAATCCGGGTTATTGCGAGGGACGGGAGTAAACGAAAATGCAGCGAACCCGGACACGGCCAGCGCCCAGAGCATGTGCAGGGCGTCCGGGCCATCGTCGTGGTCAGCCACCGGGAAGTGCCGTAACTGGTCAATCAACGTTGACTGGCTGGGGTGCAGGCGTATCAGCCCATTCGCTATGTGCGGCTGCAAGGACTCGATGCGCAGAATTTTGTCGCTGCTGGGCGTCACGCCACGCGCGGGAACCGGGATACCTGTAGCCGCACTGCGCTTTACAAGTTCCGTGCGTAAGAATTCCTGGAACTGCACAGCTTCAACAGACCAGCACAAACAGCGGTAGATGCGCTGCAATTCGATGATGTCCGAGATAATTTTGTCGGGAACGCGCTTACGGATTGCCGCTTCGACGACATCCAGGATGCCGGTATGGCGGTTAAACCCACCCACAAGCAGGGCGGACGGGTCACGCTTACCACCAGCACGCCCAAGGCTCGGGTCACATGCGCCGAGGAAGACCCACTCATTAAGACGATTGACCCAGAACGTAATGCAGTTGGCAAAGGGTGCATCCTCTCCGCTCACCGGGTCGTTCTGGTACTCAGAATCAAATGTTGAGTGGCCGTCGCGGGCGCGGATCAGCATCAGGGCCAGAATAGGCCGGGCCGACCATGACACCACCGCGCCTTCGTCCATTTCGGCCTTATGCTGCTGATAGAACGCGTTCGCCAGCCACTGGCCCTTATCGTCGTTATTGCGCAGGATTTCTTCCCATTCATCCCACAACGACATATTGACCGGCCACTGGATGATCGCCTTGAATCGCGCCGTCTTCCACAGTGGATTTTTCAGCGTCCGGGACAGTACGGAATCGTAGTGCAGGATGGTGCCGATGTAGATGACATCGAACTTCGCGCCCGCCCCGCCAAGCGGCAGGATGGTCTTTTTAAGCCAGTTATCCAGCTTGTCGCGCTGCTCAGGGCTGCGCACCTGTTCGTCGTTCTCGATATCATCCAGTACCACCAAATCGGGGCGGTACGGGCCGTGGCGCAGGCCACGCAGTTTTTTACCGCTGCCCGCGACCTGCACTTTGATATCGTTGCGCGTGACAATGGTTCCGGCCTGCCAGACGCGCCCGCCGCCCGCCACTTCGGGGAAATCCATCGCAATCCGTGGGTTGTAAGCCAGCTCGGCTTTTATGGCCTCAAGCATCGGATACGCCTGGTCAATCGAGTCCATGACGATAACCAGGTAATGCTTGATCGCACAGACAATGCACCAGATGTTAAATAGTTGACTGACCAGCGTTGATTTCGCCTCGCCACGCGGCGCAGCGATGGCGTCATTCTCGCTGGTTGTGCTGGCGACAATCTCCGGCAGACGAGCGAACAGGTACTTATGCAGTTCGCTCTTGTCTGCATGTCGAACGTAGTGCGGAAAATAGTGCTCAACAAAATAGACGTAGCCGCCAACGGGGTCGAGAACGCGGGCGCGCCGTTCTGCTATTGCTGCCGCAGACGGATCAAAGCCGACGCATTCGGCTTCAATCGTCCGGCGCAGCGTTGCCGCCAGTTCTTCCAGCTCTTTGGCAAAATCTTTGGCTGTGAGCTTATTGGATTTACGTGCCACCATTCACCTACATAAAATGAGGTTTATTTGATATCTTTCCGAAGCCACCGATAAATTTTAAGGAGTCTTAATGGCCGTATCTCGATGCCCTAAATGCGAGGAGCACCAGTTTGAAATGGTTGAGAAAGAAATTCGCAACGCCCGTTTAAGATGATGTTCATTCAGTGTTCATCTTGCGGCACCGTTGTTGGCGTAACAGACTACGAAAACACACCTAGTCTGATTCATCGTCTAGCCAAAGCATTAGGTGTTCGTCTCTAATGCATTTTGACTATTACCGAGGGTATCAATCAGACCCTCGGCATCCCCTGATCAACCAGATGATGAAGAACTACTTTCATCTCATCAGACCAAACCGTACAACTGCCGTCCTTTTGCTCATCAGCAGTAGACAAATTCACAGAAGATCTATTTTCTTTAATCATCATTTAATCCCCGCTTAACGCCGCGTTAATCTCGTCAGTGATGCGTTGTTTCGCAGCATAGGGCCGCTCGTTGTAGCCACGATCTAGCACAAGTTTCTCGCCGTCAGCCCAAACAAACACATCATCATAAGCACCCACTTCGATACGGGTGATGCTGCTGGCCATGACAGAATTTTGCTGGTTGATGCTAATGATTTTGTCAGCCATAACGTTTCCCTATTTCTTCACCGAACCCATTAAGAATGCTGACGAACGCCTCCAGGTGTTTTGAATGTTTTTCCCGGATAAAGGTCGACAGCAACTGGATAACCTCAAGCGCAACAGACAGCTCGCTTGTTTCAGGCAGAATCTTTTTACTTGCCGACGTCGCTTTGTTAAACGCATCAGCAAGGCTTGCCAGCAGCTCAACACGAGCCTGCGGCGGGATATCTGCCGCGCCGTTAAGCATTTCCAGCGTGGTCTGGTACTGCGTTACCAGCCCGGTTAATACCGCACGGCCGATATCCTCCAGACCACCGCCCGCCATGACATGTGCCGCCCGCAGCTTGTCCCAGTCGTCGCCAGCGTCTTGCGCGTCTTTTTTCCAGCGCCGTGCTGTGCCGAACGCGACGCCAGACTGTGCCGCTGCGATTTCAAGCGACATCTGGCCGAAAATATAAGCCCGGCGCAGCTTGTCTTTGACTTCCTGCGGGTGCGCCATCAGAGTCCCAGTCTCGCTTTGATTAGCAAAATTGCCGTTGTAATCAGGCCACCTGCAACACCACCCGCCACACACCGGCAATTGCACCGCGCCGAACAGCAGCGGATTCGATAGTGTCCATGCGATGCTCAATCCGGGTCAGTTGCGCAGAGATATCTGCCAGCCCGTCAATAGCCGGGGCCGGGATTTGCAACGCATCCAGCCGTTTCGAGATATTGCTCAGAGCCGCCGAATCAGCAGCCGTTACTGTTGCTACGCGACGCACGCGGCGCTTTTGTCGTGCCTTCATTTATCTGCCTTCCTGTCCAGTTTGTTATCAATCCGATCGATAGTGCTCTTCAAATCGCGCAACGTATCCATTACAGACTCGTGATCGCGCCGGGCGTCGTCACGGCGCTGATAGTCCGTTTTGATGCGTTCAACATCAGCCCGGAGCGATTTCAGCGCATCGCTCAGTCCGCGAACGACCAGCCCAAATAGTGCTGATATCAGCGTCATCGCTACACCCAAAACCCATTCCGGGGTCATTTGTCCTTGCCCCCTTTGTAATAGGCGTTTAGTTTTTCCAGTTGCCCGCGCAAGGTCAGGCACCATGCCCCATAGTCGGCCGCGTGGTTCAAAAGCCCTGCGGGGGAGAGTCCGCGTCCGGGGCGGGCGGCATCGGTGGGATGTACAGCAGCTCGGCCGGGGGCGTCGGACATACCGACTGTGTCGTCGGCGTAGCCAAGACTGGCGCGGTAGAGCCGCAGGCTGTCAGGGCCAATGCCGGTAAAAGCGTTAGAATCATTTTTAACTGCACGGTCGATCCCCTCTTTCAGTTTTTGCGTCGTTTTCGTCAGTTCCGTTTTCACGTCCAGCAGCTCAACTGCCAGTTCATCCGCACGGACGCGCTGCGCCGTCGCGTCTGCCTGCGCCTGTTGCAGTGCAGCGACCTGAAGCTCTGCGGCCTGACGTTTTTCCTGTTCGGCGGCCAGCACTTGTGCCGCCAGTTGCTCGTTTTTTAGGGTCAGTTGCTGGTTTTCATCGCGCTGCGATGCTACGCCCGCGTTGCGTCCTGACGTCTCCCCGACGTTGTAGGCAACACCGGCGGCAGCGACGATAAACACCAGCGGTAGCCAGGCAACGCGCAAGAACTGGAGAATGGCGGTATTCACTGTTGGCCTCCTTTGTCTGTTCCGGTTTGCGTGGTCTGGGTCTGGTCACGTTTGATGGCGTGATATTTAGAGGCTTGCGACTGCGTTACCCAGGCGGCGAGATACGCCATAAACAGCCACTCGGTGAGATTGCCTGTGTACGTGCAGAACAGCAGCACACCGGTCGTCGCCAGGAACGCGATGAAAACGATGGTGTCGGACGTGGAAAGACGGCCGGATTTCGGATTAGTGACAAGGTCGCTGAGTTTCATGCGGCCCCCAGTGCGCGGAGCGCCTGTTTATACAGCGCCTGACGCTCAGCCAGCCCGGCCATACCTGCATTAATACGGCGGGTGATTTTCACGATGTCGCCGATATCAGCCAGCGAATTCAGCTTGTTTTCAGACCAGAACCAACCCGCAGACAGCGCAGCGTATTGCGGGGATTCCAGCAGTTCCGGGGAGGTGATCAGGTCAATGCCGAGGGCGCGGCCACAGGCCAGATAATTATCAAGGCCGGTGAGTTGGATAAGGCCACGGCCGCGGAATTTCCAGCCGTCATCCGGGGCTTTGTTACCCATGCGGTTGCCGTAGGCAAGATTAGCGATGGCTCGCTGACGCTCTGCGGGCAGGCTGCGCTCATCGGCATGGCGGCCCAGCGCTTCACGCTGTCCGGCGGTTAGCTGAGAAAAAATGGCAAGACCGGCAATGGAATAGTTGAACGACTCGACAATGCGAGTGAAACCACCGGATTCGTGGCCCGTCTGAGCGATGAATGCGGCAATGCGGCGCGGGGTAGTGATATCGAAGTGCTGTAGCGCGGCGACGATGTGCTGATGCCATTTCCCGGCAATCTCGGCCTTAACACCGGCGGCGCGCTGGAACTGCTCTACTGTGATTAAAGACATGACACCAGCTTTGTTGTGTGTAAAAAGTGGTGTCAGTGTCTGATTGATGAAGGATTTTTATAACTGGATGGGGTTCAGTGGTTTATGGGCTACAGATCATTTCCCAGGTTTTTTGCCTGCTGTGCTGCCATCGCCTGATCAAAGTTCGGAGATGTATAAATTAATTGACTGAAATCTTTACCCGTCGACGCATCTCGATGCCCAGCAACAAAAATAGTGTCATTATCATATCTGATATAGATAGTTCCTCCATTTGCCAGCGCTGCCTTTGCTTCATCTGGCGTTGATGACGATGATGGCTGACCATACTTCTTTTCGAGGGCAGCAACGACAGGGTTGATGCCATCGTTCAGTGTGATTGCTAAACGCTCGAATTTTCCATTAATAAATAGCACCATAGCCAATGAATCCGAGCCTGAGAATTTGAAGTCGTGGCAGTAGTAAGTTTCAACTCCGTTGATTTTTTTCTCTTCGTATTTCTTCAGGTTACACCACTTTGCTGCAATAACAGTCTTTACGTCAGACCCAAACTTCACGCCTTTATACCCATCCACCGCTGCTACTCCGAATGACGTAGCAGATAATGCAATCACCAAAGCTATTGTTTTAAATTTCATATAATTTCCTCAAAAAAGACTTTGCTGCTGATGTGTTACCGGGTTCTTGCTTTCGCGCACCAGTTCCCACGCCAGACGGTCTGAAAATCCATATCCAGGGCAAAGCCGGGACATCGCCATCGTTATCGATATACCCGCCTCGGTCATCTGGTTTAAATCGTGCATAAAACGCTGATTACGCAGCTCACGCAGTGCGGCAGCGCAGCGCGGCAGATAAACAATATCGCCGCCGAAGGTCTTCGACAACAGCGTCGCGTTTTCAGCGCCGATAGTTTCGCGCAGAAGTTCGGCGCGGGCGGCACCCAGCGCGTGGATGCCTTTGCCAATCGGGAAGGTTGTTCCGCCGAATCGCTCAATCAACCGGGCGGTAGCCGGGAATCCAATCAAGTCTGCAATTTGCAGGACAACATCGGGCAGCAGCCCGGCTACGCGCTCCAGTTCCATGATTATTCCCCGTTCTTGGGTTTACGGCGTTTGGCGTCGATGATCAACGCTTGCATGAGTTTCGTTAATTGCTGTATATCCAGCCAGTCAACATATCGTACATTAAACATGTGCTGCGCCATAGTCTCCGCATAAGCCCATGGTCGACCCGCGTCTGTTAGCAGCGCCTCAACTTTGCTAAGGATGGCCCTTTTACTGGCAGGCACACCAGGCTTGCGGCCATGATTCCTTGCGCGGCGCGGGTAGCCGTGTGTGTGCATGTACGCTTTAACGGCTTCGAGTTCCTGCATACTGCATTGCGTAGCGGATGATTTCCCGGTTAACCGCGCCAGTACAGCGCGGTACGTTTCATCATCCCATTTTAAGTATGCCTGACCCGCTTTTACTGCGCCGATCAACGCCCGATTCGCCTGTGGTTTAGCTCGCATCATCAACACCCCCAGCGTTATTAACCCACGTCAACCCCTCGGCTTTTTTGAACTGACGAATAAGGCTGGTCGAGCTGGAGAAGAACGGCAGCCAATAGCTAACTGAATCATGTAAACCGGGAATGCACTCCTTAGCTCTGCGTTCTCCGATTGCCCTTTCGAGTTGTGCCACACGCCTCACCGAGAAAAGACGTCTTTTCTTTTCACACCAGAACAGACGGGTAATTGGGTTGTAAGCCTCGGTTTTTTCATCCCCCCGAAAAGCGCTGTTCCCCGTCAAAATAGACGGACAGAACAGTGCGGCTTTCGCCGTCACGCACACGTAAGACGGAAATTACCGTGTCGCTATATTTAAATTCAATGTGGCAAAAATAGCTCTGTAACTCCGTTTTAATCTTCGCCCACTGTTCCTTTGTGATTGAGCTATTCACTGGCTGGCGGCGCTTGCGCGCCGCTGCCTGCTGTTTTTGGTTGAGGTTAGTCATGTCGCACCGCCATCCGCACCGGGCGGTCATCACAAATTTGGTAGCCGTCCTTATCCATACGCGGTGTGATGCCAGAACCTCCGGCACTGATGTACTGGCAGCCCGTTCCTGCATCGGTATACAGCGACAAACCAGAACGACCCACACCGTCTGTGTCATCGCCCGTCAGGCCAGTCTTAAATGCCAGCCATGAGACAGCGGGGATAGCTACAGCGCCGACAATCAGATAAATGCAGACTTTCTTTGCAGCCTTGCGGCCAGCGCTGATCAGCCCGGCGTAAATGCATTGACCTAGGTCGGTACGGGCCGCCGGGCCAAATGCCACAATTTTTATCGTGCGTGGAATAATCATTGGAGCCTCATTAGTATTTGAATGTCATGGCGATACATCCACTCTGCGACCAGCAGACCGGCGACGAACCCGACGGTCATGCCCAGCAAAAACGCATCAATAAATAAATCTCTCACTCTGTCAGCGCCTCCAGCCGCGATTCCACCACTAGGTCAATTTGCGATGCCAGACCCAAACGCAACAGCCAATCCGACAACTGATATAGCGCCCCAGCCGGTGTTTCTGCGCCTGGAAAATCCTCAAGCACGATAGTAGGTTGCCACCTGCCATCACCAACATTTGACAGTGTGATATGCTGCTCAAGCATCGTGCTGCCGTTGTTATGCCTGAGCGTCAGGCCGATGCCAGCCGTATTGCCGAATGACTCAAAGCGCGTCAGGCGGCATTCGACCGAATGAGTATCAACAACACAGCGCGCCCGCTGATCGACATTGTCGCTCTGCGCACGCAGCACCGTGATTTCATCGCGACAATCAGCCAGCAAACCCAGCCACCGATCACCCAATTCAGGGTTATGACAAATAAAGTCATCGAGGAGGAACAGGTTGGCGCGCACGCGAGCAAGGTTATTTTTCATCATGACACCCTCCAGAGTTTTTTATGTTTCTCGACGGCGCGTTTCATTTCACGCTGAACAGCGGACTTGTAGATGCGGGAGCCGCGCGCATCGAAATATTCCCAACGTGATTTACCCGGTAATACCGGGCGCTCATTGACGCGGGAGCCGTCACTCAGCGAATAGACGCGGTATGCACCGTTGTCCCAGTATTGGCAATTGTTGACGATTGGCATTAGCTGTCCCTCCCGGCACAGGCGCTGCACAGGTCGTCTTCGACCCAGTGGCAACTGGGCTGACACGCCTCATACCAGTTACAGCGGCACTGGCGGCACATCTGAGACGGGTCGGGGCTGATGCGATACACGCCGGGTTTTGTGTACGACACCGGGTGTAATGCGGTGATAATCAGCCGCTGTTTTGTGCTGAAAATCTTTGCGCCCAGGTTTTTCACTGCAACATCCGGGCTGTATGTGCATGATGCGGTTTTGCCGCTATTACGGGCGATATATGTACCGCTGCTATAGCGGACAGAGATATCAAGATGAGAGATAGACATTATTCGACCCTCCCGCCTAATACCATTTGAATGCCGCCTAGCTTTGCGCCGCCTTTTGATTCACACCACGCTAACCACGCTTGCAACGCATCGATTGCAGCATCACCGTCCGACGCTTCCGGCACTCCGGGAACCAGAAGTTTTCCAGCGCTGTCACCTTTGCCATGACGAGCAACAACGTCGAGAAAACCGTGTAATGCATACTTAGGCCCAGTAGCGATTTGAATAGCACCGGAGCCATCCAGTCTATCTGCCGGTAATTCATCACCGATTTCAATTAAGCCGCTTGCCCAGCACCATGCGAATTGTGGCGTCATATCTAAGTAGCTTTTACAGCTACAGCGCGGGCATACCGAGTGGGACGCGGCAATTCCGCAGATATAGCCAGGCGTTAATTTGCGCTCCGATTTCATATGCTGATTTCTGCATCGTGTGCATTTAACCTTAATATCTGACATTCTCATTTCCTCAGATTTAGGCGTAAGCCAGCCCCGGCGGGTTTACGCCATTTTTAAAGATGTTTAATTTCGGTTTAAATTACTGCGGTGATTTCAACGTATCGATTTTGACGAAATATGGCTCCAGATTAATTTCAACAATTGACCCGCACTCAAAATCACGGGCGACATCTGCCGTTTTTACTATCTTCCCGCCGCGCAATATCGGGTTGGGGCAATACATAAAGGAATGCCCGACGGCATATTTTTTATTGAACTCATCAGCGCACATATCACACCCCGGCAATATCAAGCGGTATTGGCCGGTACTGGTCAGAGTCGCCGATTCGTTCATAGACGCGGATATAAGAACGACTACCGACGACTTGAACAGCCTCGCCAATGGCGTCCATAGCCCGCTGCCAGCGTTCATCCGAAATCTCTAAACGACGCAGGGCCAGCACCGCGCCGGTATTAACCTCACCTTCCTTTTCAGTCTGAAAAGCGCGGTTGATAATCGCGTGAATCTCCGGCCGTGCGCCCTCAACCCAGTCTGACAGACATTCATCAATCAACGCTTTGGCAGCTTGTAAACGCTCGTCAAAAGCAATGCGGTCTTGCATTGCGCGCTGTATTTTGTAGCGCCCGTCGTAGCTATAGAGCGTGACGTTGCCTTTCTTACCACCAAGGTTGACGCCGTACTCACCCCCTGAAAGGGCCACGAACGCGGCGATATCGGCAAACCCGGCCACCTTAAATTCAGCCAGCGCGGCGTTCACTGCCAGCGCACGGCCAACCAGTTCCGCGACCAGTTCATCGCGGGCCACGTCGATTGGTTTAATCAGATGCTCCGGCGTCAGTACGCCCTTTGCATCAACCCAGTAGCCAGGCGCTGCTGCTTTCTCTGTGAATTGTTTAGTGGGCATGCTTTTTCTCCTTTTTGACTTTTTCAATTGCGTTACGGACTTTCTCGTTAACGTGCCCAGCAAGACCGGCACCTACGGCAACGGCGATGACCCGGGCCATACTGCTATCGTCCTTTTCAAGTTCGACCTTGCATTGCACATCAATGCCCCGCGCCTTTGGGGTGATGCTAATTACTACTTTAGCCATTCGTTTTATCTCCAGATAATGTGCGCGCCGCGCCAAACGGTCATCTTCACGATGCGCTGTACACCGTTTTTTGTTTCAGTGATTTCGACTGCCGTCGGTTCCCATGCTGCAAACGGACGATCAACTTCAATAATCGGGCGGCGGAATGTAGCGTGATAATCCACGACATTAATTCCGGCACGCAGCAGTCGATTGATGGGTTTCATTAATTCGGGGTTATTAATTGGCAAATTGCACATAGCAAATACCTCGTTAATTAATCAGCATTTCACACAGAAAGCGTGGCATTTCTCTTTATCAGACCCAAATCATCCAACAGACAACGGTAGCCACCCGGAAGAAATACCGGCTCACCTTTAAGATAAATGCGCATCAGCCGGTAAGCCTGACGGAACGCCGCTGGTGTGGCCGCACCCTGAATGCTGAATCGCAATGAATCACCGCAAAGGTCATGCCACGGCAGACGCAGCGCGTCGCAGACCATTGAATAAACATCAATAGTGATACAAAACCCTTTACCACCCTCCGTATCCATCAGATAAACGTTGTCACGCATTCTTCCATTAGCCATCACATTTCTGGTGATGCGACGCAAGGCGAGACTTTCTTTTTTAAGCGCCATATCTTTAATATCCATGATGATAATTCTCATTAATTAATCAGCATTTCAGCGAACTGACGGACGGTAGAAACACTGACGGGTCTGTCGTTGATGTGACTGGTACGGACTACACCGCGCAGCAACTTGAACAGTCTCCGGGCATTCCCCCGACTTTCTTTGTAGAGAACGGCACCCATTTCCGGCGTCCATGCGTCAGGAATTAGGCTTTCAGAGATTGCATCGGTGTCGTCTTGTGGCAGGGCATTACCGAGATTCAGCGCAAAGCCAACGCGGCTATATAACTGCACGAATTCGCCACGCTTACCTTTCAGGTTCAGGATAAGTCTCGGCATACCAGCCAGAACAATGCCAATCCCTGACTTGTCATGGATGCGTCGTAGCACTTCAAGCGCCCGATGAGGCAATAACTCGCCTTCATCAATCATCAGCAGATAGCCGGAGTCGCGCAGTTTGTTAACGCAGAGTTCAAACAATTCATGCATATTGCCGCGCGTGGACAGATTGAGGCGCGAACAGATTTCCTCCAGCAATACACGGGCGGTGTAACTCGGGTCAGCCTCAATAAGCAGCGCAGTCGAGTTAGCGGCAGCGTAGTGTTTCAGCGCCATCGTTTTACCCAGCCCCGCCTCGCCATAAATCACATTGATTTCAGCATCAACATGCGCCAGACGGATGATTTCGAGCGCTTTTTTTGAGGTGGAAGTAGATACAAAACTCGCCTCAATACGCTGCAACTTATCTTTTTCACGGACGCGTTCAATGAACTCAGAGACGATTTTGTTGACGCCATCTACATCGCCGTTATATTTACCCTGCAAGTACTGATTAATAACGGCAACGCTCTTACCGATTGCGCGCGCCACTTGAGACTGTGTCAGTCCCTTGCGTTCTATTAATTCAGATAGTTGCGTTCTCATAGTCATGATGTACTCCTGTTAGCAATCAATAGCGGTTTGATGGCAGTCAAACCGCGTTGTTTTTGCGGCGCAAATACTCGTCACGCTCAGATTCGAATAAAAACAGCGGTTCCCGGTCATCATTTAGTTGAGCCACATCCCCCGCAACAACGCGCCAAAATCTGGCGTGTGCTCGATAGTGCGGACAGGGTTAAGCTCAGCGTCGATTTCTTCTGCTTTCTGGTTAACCAGCGCCATACGGCGGGCGTGGCGGTCGCGGCGAACCTTCTCGATGTAATCAACCGGAAACGCTGCGCGTGTGTTGCCGTTGACGATTGCAGCGCAGACAAATGAGCCATCCAGGCGGCGAACGGTGACGCTTGACGCGTCATGGATATCGAACGCGACTAAAACTTCTTTTCCATCAGCATGAATCAGCTCTTCTGCAAAATACTGATTGTTGAAAATGGACAACCAGCCACGCTGTGCCGTGCGCTTGACTTGTGGCCGGAACATTTCGCGCAGTTCAGCCTCGGACAACCGGTCAATCTCTGACGACGCCAGCAGTTCTGCGCGATATTCAGCAGGGGTGTAATGCTCGCCGTCAGCACGGCGCGGTAATTCACTGTGCCGGTGTCGGGTGTTGTAGGCGTTGATTTCCGCTTCAATTTCATCCAGCAATTGATTCCATGTCGGCAATTTTGCAATTGCTGATTTCTGCACCGGGTTCAACGCCCTGTTCTGATTAATCGCATTAACAGCCGAGTCAATCGCGCGACTTGTAATGCGCACGGTTTCTTTGTCCGCTGTTCTGCCGTTGTATGTCGCAAATTTACGAGCGATACGTGCCGGTATTTCCCGGTTCAGACGTTCAATGATGCCGCGCGCCTGCGGGTTACCCGGAATACCGGTAGGGTGTTCGATACCGAGACGCGGCAGGATGCCGGTGATGTCCGCATCAAGCAGCTTGCCTGTTTCACCAGCACCGTTATCTGAGTAGTACAGCAAAGGAACACCGTTTCGCTCTATGCCGTGGCGCAGTGCGTCGGCAACGGCAAGCGTATTTTCAGCCAATGCCAGACTCCAGCCGACCACATACCGAGTTCGACCATCGATTACCAGGGTTAATTCCGGCGTAAAAGGTCTGCCGTGATCAGGATGCTGTACTTTCATCTTCATGCTGTGACCATCCCCAATCCATACGCCGTTAACCGGCATCACAGACCAGTCACGCTTGACGTATGTCTGCAATGCGGTCATGGCAGACCCGGTAACCCGGCCGCGCTGGCGAACGATTTTCGGCATTTTGTTCAGAGCACGATGAACAGCGTAAACGGACGGGCAGGCATCACGCATCGCAGGCTGATCGGCATACTGCTGGTGCCAGTCGGCGCAAAAATCCTGATAGGCTTCGGCAACAGAAGGGCCGTTCGGGTTGCGGTAGTGCGCCATAAACATCGGTAGCCAGGCTAATTGCTCCGGCTTCTTGGCCTTAAGATGACCGGGAGCCAGTAAGACCAGACGTTCGGATGCGTCTTTGGCGCGCAGGTAATCAACAACCCATTGATTTAAGGCACGAACGCTGACGCCGACACGCTGCCCCTTGCGGGCATTGGCGGTTGCGACATAGCGCTGCAAGCGCTCTGGCAGGGCGACAGCGCGTGACCGGTCACAGATAAACTGAATGGCTTTAATGCGTGATAGGCCGGTGTCTTGCAGGCGCAGCACTTCGACAACCAGCACCATTCTGGCGTCGGCGATGTCGCGCTGTTTCTGTGTCAGCGCAGCGGTTTTCTGCTCAAGCATGGCAGGGCACTGGCGTACCAGCTCAAGCATCTGACTGGTTGACGCGGTGGTTGATGCAGTGACAGCCTTTGCGGGGCGTTGACCGGCTGCTGTTGCAGCAGGGTGTTGTAGTGGCGCTGCAATACCGTGTCGCGAGCGATATCAGGCAGACAATCAACGTGATACTCAAAGGCTTTGCTGCCCTCGCGGCGGCGGCGTAATTCAGCATTACTACCCGCGCGCTTATCAAGTCTGCTGCGAATGTTGTGCTCCATCCGAGGCAGTCCGGGGAGATCAACACATTCCTTCGCTGTTAACCAAATAGACATCCCGCCCCCTTAAGCAGCCGTGCGGTCATTCGATGGGTAACGACTTGGCCAGATGACCGCCGGAGATATACCGATTTTTTGCGCAATCGCCTCCTCGTAGCGACCGCACTTGCGATAGAACACGTTACGAATGGTGTTCTCTCTCAGGCATAGTTCTTTCTCGATATCGTGCAGGTTGACCCCTTTGCGATCGAGAGCGGCAATAATCGCCTTGCTTGACCAGTCACGGCCGACATCCACAAACAGGTGGGTGATGTCTTGTTTCAGTAACTGCATTGTGTGATCCTCTCTGGTTTACCTAATTCGATAATCAGATGTGGTTATCGGATAAACACAATTTAATCGCACAATAAACCGATTTCAAGCGGTTTATTCGCGTTATTTTGCGATAAAAGATAAGTCATTTATTTTCAGAGGGTTACATGAAAAAAACCGATAAACAGGGAATAAACCACGAACGGTTTATTCCCATGCCAGGAATAAACCGTTTTTATGAACGACTCGAAATAGCAATGAACGGCATGTCCAATGTTGCTCTTGCAACCAAGTGCAACATCTCAGAGTCCGCCATCCGCAGCTATCTAAAGGGAAGGAGCTACCCAGGAATTGACAAAATCCAGCCAATTGCGGACGCCTGCAATTCACCAATGACATGGCTGATTACCGGGGAAGTGGACGCAACATTTAACGAGTGGTTCGCAAAATATAGCGACACTGAGTTGTCATTAGTCCTAGGGATGATGACAGATGAACAACGCAAGATTTTGGTTAGCGCCATCTTTGAATACGGCGTATCAGGCATCGTGAGCGCATTAAACGGCATGGCAGCAGTAACCGACTTCCTGCGGCTTTCAGAGAATGAGAGGGCGCAGGTCTTACGGGTATATGAGCAAATCAAAGAGGGGGCATCTCAGGGCGATTCGGACGCAGCACAAAGAAGCCTGACAACTAATAAAAGGCAGGCTGGCTGAAAGCGCGAGGTTTCTTTGTTAAAGAGAAAGCCAACTGCCTCCATGCTGGCAATGTATTGATAAACATATCATTTTAAGAAAAGAAACATTAAGCAATAAAACAATGCAGAGGTTCTTTTGAGGTGGCAGGAAAAGAAAGTGTGCGTGTGTTGTAAAGCCAGATTAAAAGCCGCTTAAAACGGATCACTCGACGATCAAAGCTGTGCAAAATTTAATGCAGAAATAACCAGTTTTTTCCATTTTTCTCCGGGCTATGCAAAAGCCCACGATTTCCCGCAGAGCCGCGCCATTCAAGGCGTCCCGCTATTCCAGACTCTCCTAGTAATCTATGCATAAATGATCACTCCCCCACAGCTACAGGCGGCACCGGGGACAGAGTCATCAGCAAAATCAGTTCCGGTGCCTGCTGCTGGTGCTGACCTTTCTCAATTAGAGAAAGCGGAAAAGCCCGCTGTAGATGACGAAGAAGTAAGTATCAACAGTGCAACGGCAGAACAACTGGCGGCCGTGCTCAATGGGGTGGGGCTAAAAAAGGCTCAGGCGATCGTGTCTTATCGAGAGCAGAACGGGCCTTTTACCCAAATAGAACAGTTACAAGAAGTCCCTGGTATTGGTCGTGCGTTGATTGAACGCAACCAGTCCCGTTTACGACTGTAATTATTCATACTTGTGCGGTGTGTGCCGGAGTGAGTGCCGATGATAAAAGCGGTACTGCTCCGGCAGGCTTCAGGGCCATGTGGCGCACCACGGCTAAAGCGCGTGAGATATAGGGGCGAACCGGCGAATGACCACCGTGAATGGTGCCATTCGGCGAGCCAGATAAACTGCCGTTTATCTGGCTATTCGGCAATTTATTTCAGCCCGGTTTTCCGTTTGAGGGAAGCCATTATCTCTGCCGGTGCATGTTGGTACTCGGCTAATCCTTTTGCTCTCAGGTGGCACGCTGCACATTCGCCACACCCTGCACCCTGAATACCGTTATAGCAGGTCAGCGTATGGTGTTTTACCGTCTCCAATTGTTGATAATAGTCGGCCAGCGCCCAGGTTTCTGCCTTGTTGAGCCACATCAGCGGCGTGACAAAACGCACTTCTCTGGCAAGGCCTAACACAATGGCCTGATTCAGGGCTTTCACGAATTCGTCACGGCAGTCGGGATAACCCGAAAAATCTGTTTCACAGACACCAGTGATAACGGTGTCTGCACCGACCTGATAGGCATAAATTGAGGCCAGGGTCAGAAACAGAATATTGCGCCCGGGAACGAATGTACTGGGCAACCCTTTGGCCTCAGCATCAAATTCAGGAACCGGGATATTGTCACGCGTCAGGCTGCTGACAGCCAATTCGTTGAGCAAACTGACATTCAATATTTTATGGGCTTTAGCCCCGAGCTGTTGTGCCAGACTGGCGGCAACATCAATTTCAGCACGGTGGCGCTGGCCATAGTCAAACGTGACGCAATGCACGTCATCATATTGTTGCAATGCCTGAATCAGGCAGGTGGTGGAGTCCTGACCTCCGCTAAAAACGACAACTGCGCTTGTCATGCTTGTTTATCCTCATACATGAAAACCGCCAGACGACCAGTGTCCGTGTGGGCGGGGAGATAGCCTTTATGGTAACTGAAATCCCCGCACAGTTCAGCGTAAGCTCGTGCTGGCCGTTAGCGTCTGCTGCCTGCATTCAGTTGCTCGAGATAGGGCTGAATATCGCCAATGTGGGTACTTACCCACTCGTTGTTGTAATACGTATCAAGGTAACGTTCACCGCTGTCGCATAACAGCGTGACAATGGCTCCAGTGCGGCCTTGGGCCACCATTTTGTCTGCCAGTTGCAGCATGCCCCACACATTGGTACCGGTAGATGGCCCAACTTTTCTTCCCAGTACCTGCTCCAGCCAGTAGATCGTTGCGATGCTTGCAGCATCAGGGACTTTCATCATGTCGTCAATCACGCTGGGAATAAATGACGGTTCAGCGCGAGGCCGACCAATTCCCTCAATACGGCTACCGCACTGACCTGTCAGCGTTCTGCTTTGCTGACGATAGCAGTCATAAAATACCGAATTTTCCGGGTCTACGACGATCAATTGGGTATTCAGGCCCTTATAGCGGATGTAGCGCCCCAGCGTGGCAGAGGTGCCGCCGGTACCCGCACTCATCACCAGATAATCAGGCACCGGATGGGGCTCTCGTTCCATCTGCCGATAGATACTGTCAGCAATGTTGTTATTCCCTCGCCAGTCAGTAGCGCGTTCGGCGTAGGTGAACTGATCCATGTAGTGACCATGCAACTCTTTGGCAAGCTCTTCCGATTTGGCATAAATCTCACGGGATTGCTCAACAAAATGGCAATGGCCACCATAAAAGGTAATTTGCTCGATTTTTTTGCGTGCAGTACATGACGGCATGACCGCGATAAAGGGTAACCCCAGCAAACGTGCAAAATAGGCTTCTGATACCGCCGTACTGCCTGATGAAGCTTCTATCACTGTTGTTCCTTCATTGATCCAGCCATTGCTTAATCCATACAGAAACAGTGAGCGAGCCAGACGGTGTTTCAGGCTACCGCTCGGATGAGTACTTTCATCCTTGAGGTAAAAATAGATGCCGGTGTAGTTCGGCAATGTCAGGCGGATCAGGTGGGTGTCTGCCGAGCGTTGAAAGTCGGCTTCTATCGCGCTAACGGCGTTGCGTACCCAGAGGCTGGTCATGATGGTGTCCTGATTAGTTACAAATTCGTTTTCTGATGATAGTGGGGTCATCGTCGCCGGATATGGAACGTATAACGGGCGACGACACTCCTCTAGCCTATCGGTTTTGTGAGAAAAAAAGATTGCTTTTTTATCTGCCTGGCGAGGTAATAAGAGAAATTTTTTCTCTTGTTAACCCTTATGTTGGATAAAATCGATATCAAGCTGCTGGCGTTGTTACAGCAGGATTGTACCCTGTCATTGCAGGTATTGGCCGATGCAGTCAACCTGACTTCCACACCTTGCTGGAAGCGCTTAAAGCGCCTGGAAGATGAGGGATACATTAAGTGCCGGGTTGCACTGTTGGATAACGAGAAGCTGGGGCTTGGGCTGACAGCATTTGTGCTGCTGAAAACGCAGCAACATAATAGCGCCTGGTATCAAACCTTTTCCCGTTTCGTGTCAGAGATGCCGGAGGTGCTGGCGTTCTACCGTATGGCCGGTGAATATGATTACCTGATGCAGGTACAGGTGGCAGACATGAAAAGCTACGATGCTTTTTATAAGCGCCTGGTCAATGGTATTCCCGGTCTGGTTGATGTGACATCCAGCTTTGCGATGGAGTGTATCAAACAGACAACCGCCTTGCCGCTGACGTCATCCTGATGAGCCGGATGACGGGCGGCTATCATCGCGTATCGCGCGGTTATCGATGCGAAGTTAACCGCGCAGGCAGGCATAAAATTTATTCGTGATGCACATTATGTATAATGCTCGGTTCATCTTCTCTCAATTCGCTTTGTCACTATTGGACTAAAATCGCGTGAGACTTTTTGCTCTGCTGGGATGGTATTTTCGCCGGGAATGGAAGCGTTATCTCGGGGCGGTGATGTTATTGGTGATGATTGCTGTGCTGCAATTGCTGCCGCCAACGTTGGTGGGTGTCATCGTTGATGGTGTCACACAGCATACGATGAGCAACGCTACTTTATTGTGGAAAATAAGCAACATCCTGTTGATTGCATTGCTGATTTATCTGCTGCGCTATTTTTGGCGTATTTGGCTATTTGGTGCAGCCTATCAGTTGGCGGTTGAATTGAGAGAACGCTTTTATCGTCAATTGAGTCACCAACATGCGGCTTTTTATCTTCGCCATCGAACCGGTGATTTAATTGCCCGCGCTACCAATGATGTGGATCGGGTGGTGTTTGCTGCCGGAGAAGGTGTGCTGACATTGGTAGACTCGCTGGTGATGGGATGTGCGGTATTTGTGGTGATGTGTACCCAACTTAGCTGGCAACTGACATTACTGGCGTTATTGCCAATGCCAGTGATGGCGATAGTGATAAAGCATTATGGCACCCAGCTACACCAGCGTTTCAAGGATGCTCAGGCTGCTTTTTCTTCGCTTAATGACCATGCTCAGGAGAGCCTGACCAGCATTCGGATGATCAAATCCTTTGGTCTGGAAGATTATCAATCAGACAGTTTTGCCCGTGTTGCCGCCGATGCCGGGCAGAAGAATATGCGTGTTGCGCGCGTCGATGCCCGTTTTGACCCCACTATCTATATTGCTGTTGCATTTTCCAACCTGCTGGCGGTCGCTGGGGAAAGCTGGATGGTTATCCACGGTTCACTGACTCTCGGCGCACTGACCAGTTTTGTCATGTACCTTGGCCTGATGATATGGCCGATGCTGGCATTGGCATGGATGTTTAACATTGTTGAGCGTGGCAGTGCGGCTTATGGGCGTATCAGTCAGTTACTGGCCGAACCACGGGTCGTTGAAGATGGCACCCAATCCTTACCGGAAGGGCCTGGAATGCTGGCGGCCGATATCACCGTATTTCATTATCCCGGCCATAGTCAGACGGTGCTTAATGAGGTTCATTTCACACTGATACCGGGTCAAACCCTGGGGTTGTGTGGCCCGACTGGCTCAGGCAAGAGCACGTTACTGGCTTTGCTGCTAAGACAGTTTGACGTTGAACAGGGAGAGATAAGCTACCACCAGCAACCATTGCAGCATATTCGTCTGGACCAACTGCGAGGCCGCTTTGCCGTGGTGGGGCAAACACCGTTTCTGTTCTCTGATACCGTGGCGGGCAATATTGCACTGGGGTGCCCACAGGCCTCCCGGCAGGAGATAGAACACGCGGCCAGACTGGCTAATGTCCATGACGATATTCTGCGTTTGCCGAAAGGCTACCTGACGGAAGTAGGAGAGCGCGGTGTAATGCTGTCCGGTGGTCAGAAACAGCGTATTGCGATTGCCCGCGCGTTATTGCTTGATGCAGAGATTCTGGTGCTTGATGATGCCCTTTCCGCCGTGGATGGGCGCACTGAACATCAGATTCTAAATAACCTGCGGCAATGGGGGAAAAAGCGAACGTTGATAATCAGTGCCCATCGCCTGTCGGCGCTTGTCGAGGCGAATGACATTCTGGTATTGCAGCATGGGCGGGTAGCACAACGCGGTAACCACGGTGAGTTATCACAACAGGCAGGATGGTATCGGGATATGTATCGCTATCAGCAACTGGAAGCCGCTTTGGATGATGCGCCCAATGAGGGGCCTGAGCGTGAGTAAGGCAAAAATGAAAATGACGCCAGCGTTGTGGTCAACGTTGAAACGGTTGCTGGCTTATGGCCTGCCGTGGAAGGCATCGGTTGGTGGGGGGGTCTTGTTGCTCTGTATTGCGGCAGCAGCCGAAGTGGCAGGGCCGGTTTTGGTCAGCTATTTCATTGATAATCTGATTGCCAAAGGCGAATTCCCTCTTCTGTTGGCGACGGGCCTCGCGGTGGGGTACGTTTTGCTGCAACTGCTGGCGGCCTTGCTGCATTATTTGCAGGCATTGATGTTTAACCGCGTAGCGGTTGGCGTGGTACAGCAATTGCGTATTGACGTAATGGATGCCGCGTTGCGCCAGCCGCTGGCGGTGTTCGATACCCAACCGGTTGGGCAATTGATCTCCCGGGTGACAAATGATACGGAAGTGGTGCGTGATCTGTATGTCATGGTCGTGGGGAACGTGTTGCGTAGTACCGCATTGATCGTTGCGATGCTGGTGGCCATGTTCAGTCTTGACTGGCGTATGGCATTGATAGCAATGATGATTTTGCCAGCAGTTGCCATTGTGATGGTGGTGTATCAGCGCTATAGCACGCCGATTGTCCGGCGGATGCGAAGTTTTCTGGCAGATATCAATGATGGGTTTAACGAGTCGATAAACGGTATGGGGGTTATCCAGCAGTTTCGCCAGCAACAGCGTTTCGGTAAAAAACTCAGCGAAGCCAGTTGGTCGCACTATCACGCACGTATACAGACATTGCGGCTGGATGGTTTTCTGTTACGGCCATTATTGAGTTTATTCTCTGCCATGGTGATGTGCGGTTTGCTGCTGCAATTTGGTTTTAGCACCGTAGGTTCAGTGGGGGTTGGTGTGTTGTACGCCTTCATTAACTATCTTGGCCGATTAAACGAACCACTTATTGAGTTGACCACCCAACAATCGATGCTACAGCAGGCCGTAGTCGCGGGTGAGCGTATCTTCGAGTTGATGGATGGCTCACGCCAGCAGTATGGCGACGATACCGAGCCGCTCCACAGTGGTCGTATTGATATCGATAGGGTGACGTTTTCTTATCAGGCCGGGAAACCGGTATTGCATGATATCGAACTGCATGTGCCAGACCGGGGGTTTGTTGCATTGGTTGGCCATACTGGTAGTGGGAAAAGTACGCTCGCCAGCCTGTTGATGGGGTATTACCAGCCCGATAGTGGAGACATCCATCTGGATACCAGACCGTTATCTGGGCTTTCTCATCAGGTACTGCGCCAGCATGTGGCTATGGTGCAGCAAGACCCGGTTGTTTTGGCGGACTCAATGTATGCCAATGTCACGCTGGGGCGAGAGATCAGTAAAGAGCGCGTCTGGCAGGCATTGGAGGCAGTACAACTAGCACCTCTGGTGCAATCAATGGCGGAGGGAATGGAGAGCCGTATTGGTGAGCAAGGTAATAACTTGTCTGTTGGCCAAAAGCAGCTATTGGCACTCGCCCGCGTATTGGTTGCTCCGCCCAGAATTCTGATACTCGATGAAGCGACAGCCAATATTGATTCGGGGACTGAACAGGCTATTCAACGTGCGCTAAGGTTAATCCGCTCCCATACCACGCTGGTCGTCATTGCACATCGGTTATCCACCATTGTGGAAGCAGACAATATTCTGGTATTGCACCATGGCAAAACCGTGGAGCACGGCACCCATGAACAACTGCTTGCCAGAGCAGGGCGTTATGCTCAGATGTATCAATTGCAGCAGGCAAGCAGAGCACTGTCTTCAACTCAGGAAGAGGGTGAGCCGGCACTGACTGCACTGGCACCATGACGATCATCCTGGGGCAGGATATCGCACCATAATTTGGCACAGTGTGATTGACTACGCACTGTGATGCACCGAAATCAAGCGCGTCGCACTGTTTTTGTGCGTTCGCGCACCGGTTTTTCACGCTGTTCGTCCATACTTCATACTATCCACTTTCTTATTTTTCCCTAATCAGGGGCGTTTTATCGCTTTTGGTTAGTGCTGGCATTTGTGGCACATGATTTGCTTTAAGTAATACGTGGACATATTTGAGGTGACGGGCATAAGCCTGAACTTACATGCTTAGGGGGATGAGAATGAAACTGGTGACTGTAGTAATCAAACCGTTCAAGCTGGAAGATGTGCGTGAGGCACTCTCTTCTGTGGGCATCCAGGGGCTCACCGTCACAGAGGTGAAAGGGTTTGGACGTCAGAAAGGGCATGCGGAATTGTACCGTGGCGCTGAGTACAGCGTTAACTTTTTGCCCAAAGTCAAAATTGATATCGCTATTGCAGATGATCAGCTAGATGAAGTGATTGATGTCATCAGTAAAGCGGCTTATACCGGAAAAATTGGTGACGGCAAAATTTTTGTTGCTGAATTGCAGCGTGTTATTCGTATTCGTACCGGTGAAACTGACGAAGCCGCATTATAACAACTACCTGATTTAGCCTTATTAAATAGGGATGAATGAAAAAATGAAAAAACTTTCCTTGTCATTAGGTTTAGGGGCTGCCGCCATGCTTCCGGCATGGGCGCTGGCCGATACGCCCGCACCCGTCGTGGATAAAGCCGATAACGCCTTTATGATGATTTGTACCGCATTGGTACTGTTCATGACGATTCCGGGGCTGGCGCTGTTTTATGGTGGTTTGATCCGCAGTAAAAACGTGTTGTCGATGCTGACTCAGATAATGGTGTCATTTGCGCTGGTTTGTATTCTTTGGGTTATTTATGGCTACAGTGTTGCCTTTAGCACTGGCAGCCCATTCTTTGGTGGTTTGACTAACTTTATGCTCAATGGCATCGATATCAATGCCATTAGCGGTACGTTCTATCAGTTTATTCATGTTGCTTATCAGGCTTCTTTTGCATGCATCACGGTAGGTCTGGTGATCGGGGCTTTGGCTGAGCGTGTCCGTTTCTCAGCGGTGCTGATTTTCTCTGCACTGTGGTTCACGCTGTCTTATTTGCCGATGACCCATATGGTCTGGGGTGGTGGTTACCTGGCTGCTGATGGTGCGCTGGATTTTGCTGGCGGTACGGTTGTGCACATTAATGCGGCAGTCGCAGGCTTGGTTGGTGCACTGCTGTTAGGCAAGCGTGTTGGGTTTGGCAAAGAGGCATTTAAACCGCATAACCTGCCACTGGTGTTTATTGGTACGTCTATTCTGTATGTCGGCTGGTTTGGTTTTAACGCCGGTTCGGCAGCCGCGGCCAACAATATTGCCGGTCTTGCGTTTCTGACAACCGTTGTGGCAACCGCTGCGGCCATTTTAGCCTGGATCATCGGCGAGTGGATTAGCCGTGGTAAACCCTCTCTGCTGGGCGCTTGTTCTGGCTGTATCGCGGGTCTGGTTGCTATCACCCCGGCTGCGGGTACGGTGGGTATTGGTGGTGCGATGATTATCGGTTTCGCGGGTGGTTTTGCAGGCCTGTGGGGCGTGACGGTGCTGAAAAAATGGCTGCGCGTTGACGACCCCTGTGATGTGTTTGGTGTACACGGTGTGTGCGGTATCGTTGGCTGCCTGTTGACCGGGGTATTTACCGCATCATCGTTAGGCGGTACAGGTTACGCACAGGGTGTGACTATGGCGCATCAGGTATGGGTACAGTTGTTTAGCGTGATTGTGGCTGTGGTATGGTCCGGTGTGGCTGCGTTCATCTCTTTCAAAATTGCAGATATCGCGGTTGGTCTGCGTGTTCCTGAAGAGCAGGAGCGCGAAGGTCTGGATGTCAACAGTCACGGCGAAAACGCTTACAACCAGTAATGCCCATGTATCTGGCATCCTGATAATGGGGATGGCATGCTGGATTTTCTGACTAAAACCACCTTTTTAGGTGGTTTTTTTCGTTAATTGCCCAGGGTCATTATTGGCATTATCTGTGGATGACGATGGCTGATGACGTGTTAAATTGCACGGTTGTTACTGGCTATGGCGGCGAATGACCCCTTCCTGAACGCTGGAGGCAACCAGTACGCCCTCCCGGGTATAAAAATGCCCGCGCACAAACCCTCGAGCCCCTGATGCTGAAGGGCTTTCAACCGAGTACAGCAACCAGTCGTCCAGCCGAAATGGGCGGTGAAACCACATGGCGTGATCGAGTGTAGCTACCTGCATACCGCGCTCAAGAAAACCAACGCCATGGGGCTGAAGTGCGGTCAGCAGGAAGTGGCAGTCGGAGGTATAACCCAGCAGATACTGATGGGTGCGCTCATCATCTGGCATTACACCATTAGCACGGCACCAGACATGCCTTACAGCAGGTTCAACTTTACCTTGCAGTGGGTTATGAAATTCGACCGGGCGAATTTCAATGGGCCTTTCTTGCGTGAAAATTTGCCGCATGGCCGCAGGGAGCTGTTCTGCTATGCTGCGAGCGATGTCTAACTCCGACGGTAATTCTTCAGGCGGGGTAACTTGCGGCATCGTGTTTTGATGTTCAAAGCCGCTTTCCCGGGTTTGAAACGACGCTGTCATGTAAAAAATAGAGCGGCCATTCTGGATAGCGCTAACCCGTCTGGCGCTAAAGCTGTTGCCGTCGCGTAGCGTTTCAACATCGTAAATAATCGGTTTCTGGCTGTCGCCTGGGAGTAAAAAATAGCTGTGGAAGGAGTGCACAAAACGCTCAGCAGGAACGGTTTGTTTTGCAGCAGATAATGCCTGGCCGACAACCTGCCCGCCAAACACCTGTCGCAGTCCCAGGTCCTGGCTTTGACCGCGAAATAACCCCTCTTCCAGCTTTTCCAGATGTAACAAGTCGAGAAGATTCTGTAATGCCTGACTCATATTTCTGCCTTAATTGAGCATGCGGTTATCATAAAAATAAATCATGAATGCAGTAAAAACGAAGAGTAAATGCATCATGATAAATAGGTGAGTGCACTGACTCATGCCGGAAAGTGAGCAGATAACATCAATCACTATCGGATTTTTCCACCATAAATATTAGACTGACTGGTTCATACTTCTTTAGTGGATGACGGTTTCTGGTCAGCGGTTATCCCTATAATATAATTAAGGAGATTTAGCCTATGAGATTATGGCATATGTTTGCCGGTATCACGGTATCGATAGCCCTTTCCGGGTGTGCGAACCTGAATACGTACGGTTTTTTACCACAAGCTTTGGCACCTGCACGCACACTTTCTCTCAGTGAACCGGTAAACGGCATGCCCGCAGTCTCGGGGAGTGTGAATATCCGTCAAAATATCACTTTACCCACAGATGCGGTAATGACTGTCACCATCTCTGATGCGTCCGCCTCAGATGCGCCAGCCAGAGTCATCTCTCAGCGCGTTTCACGCACAGAAGGTGTGCAGGCACCGTTTAAGTTTATTCTCCCGTATAATCCAGCGGACATTAATCCTGATGCCCGGATTTTGCTCAGTGCGGTTGTGGTGATTAACCATCGTATTACGCTGGTCACTGAACATATGCTGCCGGTTATCAACAACGGCGTGAATAACGCAGATGTGAATCTGGTGATGGTATCAAGAGCCCCTGCTACGGGAAAACCAATGCGCATGCTGGCTCCGACTCCTGCACAGTCTAATGGTTCGGGTGAGTCTGGTGTGTTGCTTCAACCCTACTAATAAGCACGCCACTGTGGCGTGATGTTAAGACTGGCGGTATCGGGTTTACTCGGCAAGTTATTGAGCCGATTCATACCGCCAGCGAAATATCTCTAAATCGATTTTTCCCTCATCAGTAAAAATAATGCCTTCGGCGAGTAGCGCTGATTTTTGTCGCTCACGATCGGCACCGGTTAGTGATATCTCTCCTTTACGGTTGATAACTCTGTGCCAGGGTAACAGGCTGCCGGGTGGCAAGTTTTTCATAATACCGCCAACCTGACGAGATGCCCGTACAGAGCCCGCCAGGCGTGCGACATCACCATAAGTGACGACACAGCCATAAGGGATCGCGGCAATAATATGGATAACCCGTTGGCGAAAGTTATCCGTCCCGGTTATTGGTGGTTTCGTGAGCACATATTTTTCCGATTTATAATGGATTGATTATAAAGGTAATTTAATTTCCAGGAACGTATCGCACTGAGAAGGTACCTGATGCAGATGACACTGTAATACATTTGCACACATAAAAGAGGCCTAAGGTGGGTAAGAAAACAGCGGTTAAATGGCGTTAACTTGCATTTGCCCGGTTCATCACCGATAATGCGCCAGCGCTTTACTTTGATGAAGCCGTCAATGGAGGCCCCGTTGGTTCTCCCGCAACACTAACCTGTGGACCCGGTCAGGTCCGGAAGGAAGCAGCCGCAGCAGGCGACGTGTGTGCCGGGATGTAGCTAGCGGGGCCTCCACCCTTTCATCTGTTCTGCCTGTGTTTTGTGTTCCTGCCTTTTCTTCGATTTCTTCTGTCTTGTATTTTTAAAGGTTGTGTTATCAGGAAAGAGGTTATCTATTATCTGTGCTCAGCCGGTACGTGCTCGATAGACAGGTCTATTGCTCGTTTATACCAGAACCGTTCGCCAACGAGTACTTATGGCTTTGAGTACTTATGGCTTTTGAGAAGTCTTTTGTTACAGATGAAAAGTTAATCTTTACACCCATGAAAAACAAAGGCCGATATAAATATCGGCACAGTGTCATTTCCGGTATGTGAGCAACGGATGTGTTATGGTTAACGAACGTATTTCCAGACCGCGGTTGGTACTTTGTCGTAAAGTTTATTCATCGTTAGCTCGGCAAGTCGATGATCTGCCGCAGAATAAAACATTTCGAGTTCGTCATTAGAGAGCTCGTATTTGTTTTTCTCTATAACGCGTTCGAGAGTATCGATAGTTGTGCATTTCCGCAAACGCATTAAATAGTCGATTTTTTTCATAGTGACCTTGCTAATTTCCTGGGTTTAAATTAAGTATAATTAAAGTTATTGCTTAAGTTTTTACTACTGTACAGACGTTCTTTTCTGAGAACATTCTGAATAATTGGGACTTGGATTTTTGCCATTTCTGTAACTCGGTGTCGTTTATACCGTAGTTACTGAAAAGAATATAAGTATCGTCGAGATATTTTTCAACCCGTTCACATAATCCACTCTCGTGAGGGTATTTAATTTTATAGGTAACGACAAATGCGGCAATATGCTCAATAAGCTCATTCAACTGGAGATTGACCGCTGATGTTGGATCATTAACCCAACCGTGGCTGCTATCGCCTAATGTTGCGATACTCTCATCGTGCAGATTTTCACACAAGAATCTGAGTTGGGCAATATCATAATGTTGGGGTGTGTACTCATCCATTTCTCTCCCTCCGTAAGCTACGATTCAGTGTCACTTAGGGCCCCCACCTGACGATGGGGTGGTGAAGTGCAAGAAGATAGAATGCCCCTCAGTATGCCTTGATTCCCTTAATCTTAAGACGAATAGGGGGAACACAGTGAATGCCAGAGAATGAATCGACGTCACTGTCAAAATCATTCTGGTGTTATTATAGCAAAAAAATCAATGTATACGCTGTGGTCTATCCATTTTATAACGGTGGGTTCCATTGAACTTATCAATTTGAGTGGCCACGATATATTTATCGGCCAATATGGACAGTATATTTAATTTTTTTTGATCATGGCAAGGAGCACAGTGTTAATTAATTTTTCTAGTCTGTCTTTCTTTGTAAAGAACCCTTTTTTTGTGAAAAATATTTTTTTATCTTTTTGTTTTTAAAGAGGTATTTTTGGTAAGGAGGGGCGATACATGCCCCTCTGATAATGACGGAATAAATAATAATTAACGTTTCTTTTTTTTTCTTCCCTGTACTGCATTAAATCGGGGGTTGGTTTTACAAATCACATAGATGCGCCCACGCCGTTTCACGACGAAGCAGTCTTTATGGCGCATTTTAGCACTGCGAAGGGAGCTTAATACCTGCATGGCTGGATACTCGTATTAGGATTTCAGGAAACGGCCAAAGCGCTGCTGGAAGCGCGCTGTACTGCCTTCTTTGGCATACTCTTTTTGCTTGCCGGTGTAATAAGGGTGTGAGGCAGAAGAGACATCAATCGTGACATAGGGATAGGTCTGCCCCTCGTATTCGTAATGTCGCTCTGTTTGGATGGTTGAGCCAATTTTGTAAAACACATTAGCACTGGTATCGTGAAACAGCACTGTGCGGTAGTTGGGATGGATACCCGCTTTCATGATAATCTCCATTTTGATATGTTATAACATATCATATGATGCGCTTTTTTATCCTAATGTGCAACGTTATGACTTGTACGGGTATTGCTGCGTGTGATGTGCGGTAGCCAAAAAAAAGGCCGCGAGAGCGGCCTTTGGCTGAAGAGATGACGGGTAGACGTTACGGATGACTGACCGGTGTCTTATCATGCAGTGACTTTTCAGCGTCTTTTTTCTTGCTGAAACGACGGCTGACGACCACAAAGAACAACGGTACAAAGTAGATAGCCAGCACCGTTGCGGTGATCATCCCACCCATTACGCCGGTACCGACGGCATTTTGTGCGCCAGAGCCCGCTCCGGTACTGATAACCAATGGCACCACACCGAGAATAAAGGCCAGAGAGGTCATCAGGATTGGTCGCAAACGCATGCGAACGGCATCCAGAGTCGCTTCAATCAGCCCTTTACCTTCTTTTTCAATCAAGTCTTTAGCAAACTCAACAATCAAAATGGCATTCTTTGCCGATAAACCTATGGTTGTCAGCAACCCCACTTTGAAATAGACGTCATTTTCCAGCTCGCGGATACCGGCTGCCATGACGGCACCAAATACCCCAAGAGGAACAACCAGCATGACGGAGAAGGGAATTGACCAACTCTCATACAGTGCTGCCAGGCACAGGAAGACGACAATCCCTGAGATAATCAGCAATGCCGGTGCCTGATTACCTGACAGCCGCTCCTGATAGGACATGCCCGTCCAGTCAAAACCGATGCCTGGTGGCAATTGGGACGCAAGCTGTTCCATTAACGCCATCGCTTCACCGGTACTTTTGCCAGGCGCGGCTTCACCCACCAGTTCTACAGCAGGTAAACCGTTATAGCGTTCCAGACGTGGTGAACCATATTCCCAGCGGGCAGAGGCAAAAGCAGAGAAGGGCACCATTTGACCCGATGTACCGCGGACATACCATTTCTGGATATCGGTAGGCAGCATACGGAACCGTGCTTCAGCCTGAACGTACACTTTTTTCACCCGACCACGATCAATAAAGTCGTTGATGTAGCTACCACCCAGCGCCGTAGAGAGCGTGGCGTTAATGGTGGAAATAGACACACCCAGTGATTCCGCTTTTTCCTGGTCGATATCAATACGGTATTGCGGCGTATCTTCCATCCCGTTTGGACGAACACGCACCAGCGTGTCGGGATGCTGAGCTATCATTCCCAGTAACTGATTACGGGCCGCCATCAGTTTTTCGTGACCCAGGTTGTTTTGGTCAATCAACTGGAAGTCGAAACCACTGGCCGTTCCAAGTTCAACAATCGCCGGGATGTTGAAAGGAATAACCATGGCCTCTTTTATTTGGGAAAACGCCCCAAATGCCCGGCCGATAATCGCCTCAACTTTGTTACCTGCACCATGGCGCTCATCCCAGTCTTTCAGGCTGGCAAACGCAATCCCCATGTTTTGACCGCGGCCAGCGAAACCAAACCCGTTGACGGTAAAGACCGATTTGACATTGTCTTTCTCGTTTTTCAGGTAATAGTCATTAACTTGGTCGAGTACCTTCTGGGTACTTTCCTGAGTGCCACCAACAGGTAGCTGCACCATCGTCAGCAGCACGCCCTGATCTTCCTGCGGCAGGAAGGAACTAGGCACGCGGCTGAACATAAACCCTAATCCCACAACGATAATCAGGTACACCACCAGATATCGGCCGGTGCTGCGCAGAATATTGGCAACACTGTCTGTGTAGTGATGGGCGCTTTTCTCAAACAAGCGGTTAAACCAGCCGAAGAATCCTTTCCTCTCGCCACTGTGATGCGCCATCGGTTTGAGAATAGTGGCACAAAGCGCTGGCGTCAGGATTAACGCAACCAGAACGGACAGCACCATGGCAGAGACAATGGTGACGGAGAACTGGCGGTAAATGGCACCAGTAGAGCCGCCGGAGAACGCCATCGGGACGAATACCGCTGACAGTACCAGTGCGATACCAACCAGCGCGCCCTGAATTTGCCCCATCGATTTGCGTGTTGCTTCTTTGGGGGATAAGCCTTCCTCGGCCATCACACGCTCAACGTTTTCCACCACCACAATGGCATCATCCACCAGCAGGCCGATGGCCAGCACCATTGCAAACATGGTTAAGGTGTTAATGGAGTAACCAAACGTGGAAAGAATGGAGAATGTCCCGAGTAAGACCACCGGCACGGCAATGGTGGGAATAAGCGTTGCGCGGAAATTCTGCAAGAACAGGTACATCACCACAAACACCAGCACGATAGCTTCGAGCAGCGTTTTTACCACTTCGTAAATAGAAATTTTCACGAATGGAGTGGTGTCATAAGGGTAGACCACCTTCATTCCACTCGGAAAGGTGGATTGCAGTTTGTTGATTTCCGCCTTGACCGCCGAGGCGGTATCCAGGGCGTTGGCACCGGTGGCAAGTTTAATCCCGAGACCGGCTGCCGGGCGTCCATTATAACGGGCGATAACGCTGTAACTCTCTCCGCCTAATTCGATGCGTGCGACATTTTTCAGGCGAACCTGAGAGCCATCCTGATTCACCTTCAACAGGATGTTGCCAAACTGTTCTGGTGAGTTTAGGCGAGTCTGCGCAATGATTGAAGCATTGAGTTTTTGACCCGGAACTGGTGGTGTTCCTCCCAACTGGCCTGCGGCTATCTGGTTGTTTTGCACCTGAATAGCCGAGACGACATCGCTGGTTGTCAACTGGTAATTGTTCAGTTTGTCCGGATCCAGCCAGACGCGCATGGCGTACTGAGAGCCGAACAACTGGGTATCACCGACCCCACGCACACGGCTGATAGGATCTTTGAGGCTGGAGCCTACGAAGTCAGCGATGTCCTGTTGAGTCATGTTGTCATCATCGCTGATGAAACCGAGCACCATCAGGAAGCTACTGCTTGATTTCTGTACGCTAACCCCTTGCTGTTGCACTTCTTGCGGCAGCAGCGGCATGGCCAGCTGCAATTTGTTTTGTACCTGAACCTGCGCGATATCCGGGTTGGCATCCGCATCAAATGTCAGCGTGATTTGCACTGTGCCTGATGAGTCACTGTTCGAGGACATGTACAGCAATTTGTCGAGGCCGTTCATGTTCTGTTCAATAACTTGCGTCACAGTATCTTGCAGGGTTTTTGCATCAGCACCCGGATAGTTTGCCGTAATCTGCACAGCAGGCGGGGCAATCGTCGGGTACTGGGCAATTGGCAATTTAAGTATTGCCAGCAGCCCGGTGAGCATCACCATAATGGCGATGACCCAGGCAAAAATCGGGCGATCTATGAAAAACTTGGCCATGGATTACCGGCTCCTGTTAAGACTTGGCGGGTTGAGGCTGCGCCTGCTGCTGCGCATTACCGGCAGTCACTTCCTGCGTTTTCACCTGCATACCCGGTCTGATTTTTTGCAGCCCGGTGACGATGATGCGATCACCCGATTTGACGCCGGATGTTATCAGCCATTTGTCACCAATTGCCTGGCCGGTCACAACAGGACGTACTTCGACTTTGTCGCCATCGCCGACCACCATAACAGCGGCATCACCGCGTGGTGTGCGGCTAACGCCTTGCTGCGGAACTAAAATGGCATCCGGGTTTACACCGGAATCCATTTGAGCACGCACAAACATTCCTGGCAGCAGGGTGTGATCCGGATTAGGGAACACGGCGCGCAAAGTGATAGAACCAGTGGTTTCATCCACGGTCACATCAGAAAACTCCAGCGTACCGTTTTGGCTATAGCGAATGCCGTTATCCAGCGTTAACTGTACGCTGGCTTTACCTTCGGTTTGTTTCAGCGAGCCATTCTCCAGTTCTTTTTTCAGACGCAGGAAGTCATTGGTGGATTGCGTCACATCGACGTAAATCGGGTCGAGCTGTTGGATGGTCGTCAACGCTGTGGTTTGTGCGCTGGAAACCAACGCGCCTTCCGTTACCGTGGATTTCCCGACGCGGCCACTAATGGGGGCGGTCACACGGGTGTAGTTCAGGTTGATCTGTGCACTGTCCAGGCTGGCTTTGGCTGCTTCAACGGCTGCCTGTGTCTGGCGTGCTGTTGCCAAAGCCTGGTCATAATCCTGCTTGCTGACATAGTTCGTGCCGACCAGCGGTTTATAGCGGTTAACCGTTAATTGCGCGATTTCTGCATTGGCATTCGCCTGCGCCAGTGCTGCTTTGGCATTGTTATATTGAGCCTGATAGGTAGCAGGATCGATTTGATACAGTGATGTGCCGACTTTAACGTCACTGCCTTCGACAAAATTCCGTTTCAGGATAATTCCACTCACCTGAGGACGGACTTCAGCAATACGGTAGGCACTGGTACGGCCAGGAAGTTCAGTAGTAATGTTCAGTGATTGTGATTTTATCGTGACAATACCCACTTCCGGCGCACCGCCTGGGTGGCCACCTTGTTGGGATGCCTTGTTATCACATCCCGTGAGTATCAGGCTGCCAGAAAGCATCAGCATTGCCGCCAGAGGCGTAAGCCTTCTGTTTTTATTCATAGATAAACCCCAAGTGTCCGATTTTTAATTGACCAATGGATCACACGCTTTTAAAGCGATTGCTGCGATCATTTCAGGTTCGTGCTATGTTACATACATCCGTGAATGTATGTAAATCTCGCTATCTTTGAAAGTCAGCACTATGGCACGAAAAACCAAACAACAGGCTCAGGAAACCAAACTTCAGATTATGGATGCGGCATTACGCCTGTTTTCCGAGCATGGTGTGTCTTCAACTTCATTGTCTGATATTGCCACAGCCGCAGGTGTGACACGCGGTGCTATTTACTGGCACTTCAAAAACAAAGCTGAACTGTTTGATGAGATATGGGCGCGTTCAGAATCCAAGATTGCTGATTTCGAGATTGAGTATCAGGCAAAATTTCCCGATGATCCACTTCATGTTCTCAGGGCATTGCTTATTTATATGCTGAGGCTCACCAAGTCGGACGTAGAGTGGCGATCGATGATGGAAATTATTTTCCATAAATGTGAATTCGTCGGTGAAATGTTGCCAACATTTAATGGGCGCAGAGAACTCTATCTGGACTGTTATTCCAAAATTGAAGTCTCGCTGATGAAATGTATTCACCAGGGGATGTTGCCGCAGGATGTGAACCCACGTCGGGCGGCCGTCGTGTTGCGTGCCTATCTGTCCGGCATTATGGAAAATTGGTTGTTTTTGCCAGAGAGCTTTGATTTAGAAAAAGAGGCTCCCTACCTGGTAGAGGGGGTGATTGACATGCTGCGCAGCAGTCCGGCAATGCGCACCATAAACCAGAGCGGAGAATAAACTGTCGTTTACAGCCGGGCATACCTTGTCTTATGTCTGGCATGGTAAACTGCGGCATCCTTCTAAAACTGATGATACATCATGAGTTGCCGTTTCGCTGTTCCCTTTGACCTGCATGTTTTTTTCCGCCTCTTTTGTTCCCGTATTCAAAATAGTCTGCTGCTGTTGCTATGGCTGCTGCTGGGTGGGCTGGTGCCATCATTTGCTGTCTGGGCGGCGGCGAATGATGTGCCGACACGCACAGAAATCCAGGGGCGGCTCGATACGCTGAATAAGCAAAAAAGCCTCACCTCGGCAGACAAGCTGACTCAGCAGGATTTAACCCAAACACTGGATGTGCTGGATAGCATTGAACGCGTCAGGCAGGAAACGGCACAGCTTAAACAGCAGGCGGCACAGGCACCGGCCAAACTTAAACAGGTCAGTGAAGATCTGACGGCACTCAGTGCAGCCGCACCGGTCACACCGCCTGCGCTGGAATCCTTGCCATTAAAACAACTGGAAGCGCGCCTGAATGAAACGCTGGATGACTTACAGGCCGCCCAGGAGAATTTGTCTACCTATAATAGCCAGTTGATTTCACTTCAGACGCAGCCCGAGCGAGTGCAAAGTGCATTGTATGCCGCCTCGCAGCGTAGCCAGCAGTTGCGTACTCAATTAAGTGGCCTTGATCCTGCTCAGGAGCCACTACGTGCCAGCCAACAAATTTTGTTGCAAACGGAGCAGGCACTGGTTGTATTGCAGATGGAACAGCAGCGTAAAAGCCTGGAAGTGAACACCACGATGCAGGATCTGTTGCAAAAACAACGTGATTATACCGCGGCACAGATAGGCCAACTGGAGCGCATGGTGCAAACGCTGCAAGGGGTTATCAATAACAAACGGCTGACCTTGTCGGAAAAAACGGCCAAGGAGGCGCAGAATTCAGACGAATTACAGCGCATTCAGGAAAATCCTCTGGTTAAGACGGAGATGGAAACGAATCGCCAGCTCAGTCAGCGCCTTATTAAAGCAACACAAGCCGGTAATACGTTGGTGCAGGAGAGTATTCAGGTAAAAAACTGGCTGGACCGGGCCACGCAGTCAGAACGTAATCTGAAAGAGCAAATTACCGTGCTGAAAGGGAGCCTGTTGCTATCACGCATTCTTTATCAACAGCAGCAGAATTTACCGTCGGCAGATGCGATGGGCAACATTGGTGCCCAGATTGCCGATTTGCGCTTAGAGCAATTTGATATCAACCAGCAGCGAGATGTGTTATTTCGCGGCGATGAATATATTCAGCAACTGATTGCCCACAATACCAATACCGTGCTGGATGCCGAAGTCAATGATGCCCTTGAGCAGATCCTGGACATGCGTCGGGAGTTGCTGGACCAACTCAATAAACAGCTTGGCAATCAACTGATGCTGGCTATTAACTTACAGATTAGCCGCCAGCAGTTAATGAGTGTGAATGCGTCGCTGCAACGCACGCTGACGCAGCAAATTTTCTGGGTCAGCAGTAATAAACCGATGGACTGGAACTGGCTGAAGGACTTGCCTTCTGCACTTAAGCTGCAGTTCACTGCTCTGCACCCTGCATGGAAGGGCGCGCAGTTGCTCCAGGGGTTACTTGCATCGTTGCTGGTCATGGTACCAGCGCTATTGCTGGTGGGGGTGTTGCTGTGGCGGCGTAAGAGTATCGAGGCTTATCAGCAGAAACTGGCGGAAGATGTCGGGCTGCTTAAACGAGACAGCCAGTTGCACACGCCGCAGGCGATTTTGTTGCTGATTTTGCGCACGTTACCGGGCGTATTGGTGATTTTGTCGCTGGGGTGGTGGCTCAGATTAACCAATACGCCATCAGGCAGTTTTGCCTGGCTGTTGAGTGAAAATCTCGCCTTGCTATGGCTGGTGTTTGCCACCGCCTGGTTTAGTTTAAAACCGGCTGGTGTGAGTGAGCGCCATTTTAACATCCCGGCTTCCCGTTGCGCCCACTATCGCCGTCAGGTCTTTCGCCTTGGTCTGGCGTTACTGCCACTGCTGTTCTGGTCGGTTATCGGGCAGAAAGCGCCGTTGTCGCTGGTGGATGATGCGATGGGCCAGATTATTATTGTGGGCAACCTGTTGCTGTTGACCATTCTGGTGTTCCCGGTGTGTCGGGATTGTTGGCGTGAAAAAGAGCGCCATACCGTGCAGTTGATTGTGGTGACAATGCAGGCGGCTATGCCGCTATTCTTGATAGGTCTGATGCTCAATGGCTTCTTCTACACCACACTGCGGTTGGCCAGCCGCTGGATGGATAGCCTGTATCTGCTGATTGTCTGGAATATTGTCTATTTTGCCACCATTCGCGGGCTAAGCGTGGCGGCGCGCCGTCTGGCGTACCGCCGGGCGCTGGCACGGCGGCAGAATTTAGTTAAGGAAGGGGCAGAAGGGAGTGAGCCTGTGCCAGAAGCGCCACTGGCGCTGGAGCAGATTAGCCAGCAATCATTACGTTTGACCACGATGGTGCTGTTTCTGGCTTTTTCCGGGGCGTTTTACTGGATTTGGTCCGATCTGGTCACGGTTTTCTCCTATCTGGATAGCATCACGCTGTGGCATTACAGCACGGTTGCTGCCAGTGGCTCGGTTATGCAACCAGTCACACTGGGCAATGTGCTGGTGGCGTTGGTGATTGGTGCCGTTGCGTATGTGATGACCCGTAACTTACCGGGGCTACTGGAAGTATTGGTTCTGTCACGCCTGCAACTGCGCCAGGGCACCTCGTATGCGATTACCACTATCCTCACCTATCTAATTATGGCGGTGGGTGCGGTGGCATCGCTCAGTTCCCTGGGCGTGTCGTGGGATAAATTACAATGGCTGGTGGCGGCATTGTCCGTGGGGCTGGGGTTTGGTTTGCAGGAGATTTTTGCCAACTTTGTCTCAGGCTTGATCATTTTGTTTGAGCGCCCGGTTCGGATCGGTGACACGATTACCATCGGCTCGTTTTCGGGGTCGGTAAGTAAAATTCGTATTCGTGCGACGACCATTACTGATTTTGATCGCAAAGAAGTGATTATTCCTAATAAGGCATTTGTTACCGAACGACTGATTAACTGGTCATTATCAGACACGATTACGCGCGTGTTGATTCGTATCGGTGTCGCGTATGGCTCTGATTTGGACAAGGTGAAAGCCATATTGCTGCAAGCTGCACGAGATAACCCACGCGTGATGACTGACCCTGAGCCGCAGGTGTTTTTCCTCACCTTTGGCCAGAGTGCGCTGGAGCATGAACTGCGTTTATATGTGCGTGAACTGCGCGATCGCAGCTATACCGTCGATGAGCTTAATCGCACTATTGACACGCTCTGTCGCGAGAATGGGATTGATATCGCTTTCAACCAACTGGACGTGTATTTACATAATGCTCAGGGGAATGAAATTAAAGAGGTTTCCCGCACCCATACAGCAATGACTGAAAAGCCGTTGATTTAAAACCAGTCTGTCGCCCGGTACGATTAGGTGTTGCCGGGCGATGGCGGTGCTGTGGGGGGGGCCACCGCAGCCGCTGAGAGTCGCGCCGCTTTTCGCTGAAAATCCCGTTGGACAATATCCAGCGCAGCCAGTACCACCAGTGGCTCAATGTGGTTGTCTTCAAGCAGCATAATCAGATCAACGGCCAGTTTGACGGCCGGTGTTTCGTGCTCCAGCGACATGGTGCTTCCTCTTGTTTCAACATACAAAATGATGGCTGGCGACCAGAAACCGTGCTCACCCAGAGTGAAGGGATGTTATTGCTACCATGACCATGATGATGTCATGGTTTTTATCATCAGTATTAAAAGAGTATATCGTAACTTGCCAAAATCGCGTCTGTGTTCGCTGGCGCGGGGTTACAGCCCGCGCTCGCGGCGTTCAATATGCCGCTCCAGTCGCGCCAGCGCCTGGCGACAGCGCGTCAGCCGCCCTTCCAGCGCGGCCAGCTCCCGTTGCAGACGCTGTTGCCCGGTAAGCGTGCTCTCGGCAGACAACAGGCTTTCTCTGTCTTGCACCATCGCCAGTAAACGCCGCTCATAGCCCTGATATTCTGCCAGCTTCTGGTAGAGATCCTGTGGTTCCGGGGTCGTCGGCTCCTGCTTTCGCAACGGCTGGGTGGCCACTTCCCGCTGTAGTGCCGTCATTTGCGCCAGTAATTTTTCCGCCATGAAGGCAACCCTTTCCTGACGCTGCTCCTGCACATATTGTTGCAGGTGCTGGTAGTTGTGGCGGATTTCGTCGAGGTAGTCGCCCAGTCGCGTGCCATAGCTGCTAAATAGCTGGCGGTCAAAACGGGAGCGGGGGGCTTGCTGGCCCGCAATCGGCGTTACGCTGTGTGCCAGCGTATCAATTTGTTGTGCTAATGCCTTAAGCAGCGCATGTGTGTCCATTCTCAGCCCTTCATGTGGAGTTGCGCCGCCAAAGGCTGCGTGACTAGCTTGAGAGAGCAGCCCTGGTCGGGTTGCCACTGTGAAATTTGAAGTCGTTGTCCGCACGGGTAATTAATTCAGCCTCGGCGGCGGCGAAAAACGCGATTCTTGGCTGAATGTCGTACCCGGCAATGTGTTGTGCCAGTGTCAGGTAGTCCTGATAGTGACGCGCTTCGGAGCGTAACAACGAGGTGTAAAATTTGCTGAGGCTCTCGTCCAGATAGGGAGCCAGCTTGGCAAAACGCTCGCAGGATCGCGCCTCAATAAAAGCTCCGATGATAAGCTTATCGACTAATGCATCCGGTTCATAGGAAGTGATGTGCCGGGTCAGCTCGCGGGCGTAACGGCTGGCAGGCACGCTCTGATAGGCAATGCCTTTTTGTGTCATCACTTCCAGAACCTGGTAGAAATGGTGCAATTCTTCACGGATGAGCAGCACCATTTTGTCGATCATCTCCTGGCTGTAATGACAGGCTGTGCGCGCCTGAATCTGCCGGGTGATATGGCTGCCTGCCTTGAGTGTGTGGAGATCCCCTTTCTTTCTATAGGCAAAGTCTTCATAGGGCGCTATCCAATCCTGTAATACATGGCGACTGCTTTCATCAACGGCGTATCGCCGCATTAAAAACAGCGCACTCTGTGCGGCTTTGAGCTCACACAGCAGATGATCGCACAGCAGTGTTGGCAGGTTTTCTGGTTTGCGCGCCTCGGCAAGCCATGCATCGGGCGTGGTAACCGGTAAAAAGGCGTGAATCGGGTCGAGAATGGCGTTGTCAAACATGTAAAACGGATGAATTGAGTTAACGTGAAGGTATGATACAACGATTCGGGCAGATTGCGATCGGGCACCTATCGTGGCCTGATAGGTGCAACACCGCGCAAGACTAATCCACAGGAGGGAGTATGTATCGTATCGTGCTGATAACGCTTGGCTGGCTGGCCGTTGTACTGGCTACGCTGGGTGTCGTATTGCCACTCCTGCCGACCACCCCATTTTTACTGCTGGCGGCCTGGTGCTTTGCCCGTTCCTCACCCCGGTTTCATCACTGGCTGTTGTACCGTTCCTGGTTTGGCCGTTATCTGATTCACTGGCAACAGTACCGTGCACTGCCTCCTGGCGTTAAAGGCCGGGCGGTGCTGGTCATTGTCGCCACGTTTGCTGTTTCTATCGGGCTGGTTGAAAACAATTGGGTACGTGCCGGGTTACTGGTGTTATTGGCGGTGTTACTGACGTTTATGCTGCGTCTGCCGGTTATTGATCCGGCGCAACAAAAAACACGCTGAACGGCGTGAGAAAGTTGCATTTGCCAGTCAGTTTGACTAGATTTGAGCGTTTTCGTGCGCGGGCTGCCAGCCGGGCTTATTATCAACGTGCGGGCGGTGAGTCGTCTGCCTGTACGGGCAAAAAGCGTGGGTGCGCCCAGTGAAGATTAAAGTGTTATCAGGCATAAAATTATGACCGCAACTCAGCAGCCAGATTTGATTAAAAACAGTATTAAAAGCATCCCGGATTACCCTAAGCCGGGCATACTGTTTCGTGATGTGACCAGCCTGCTGGAAGACCCGACCGCCTATGCGGCGAGCATTGCCATGTTGGTTGAGCGTTACCGCGATGCGGGCGTGACCAAAGTCGTTGGGACGGAGGCTCGTGGCTTCCTGTTTGGTGCGCCAGTGGCGCTGGCGTTAGGTGTTGGGTTTGTTCCGGTGCGCAAACCGGGCAAACTGCCGCGCGCAACGCTCAGTGAGAGTTATGAGCTGGAATATGGCAGTGACACGCTGGAAATTCACACCGATTCTATCAACGCCGGTGATAACGTGCTGGTGGTGGATGATCTGCTGGCGACCGGTGGCACGATTGAAGCCACAGTAAAGCTGATTCGTCGCCTTGGCGGTCAGGTTTCTGATGCCGCATTTATCATCAATCTGTTCGACCTCGGTGGGCAACAACGTCTGGAAAGCATGGGCGTTTCTTGCTACAGCCTGGTGGATTTCCCCGGCCATTGATGACAGCAGTCTCGCCGATGGCGGCGAGACTGTGTTAGCATCACCTCCTCAATAACTCGACTGTTGCGGTATTGATGAGCTATCAGGTCCTTGCCCGTAAGTGGCGTCCCCAAACCTTTGCCGACGTAGTGGGTCAGGAACATGTTCTGACTGCATTGGCTAATGGTCTTTCATTAGGCCGAATCCATCATGCCTATCTGTTTTCCGGCACCCGCGGCGTGGGCAAAACCACGATTGCGCGTTTACTGGCCAAAGGGCTCAATTGTGAAACCGGCGTGACGGCTACCCCTTGCGGTCAGTGCGATATCTGCCGCGAAATCGAACAGGGGCGCTTTGTTGACCTGATTGAGATAGATGCCGCCTCTCGCACCAAAGTCGAAGATACGCGTGACCTGCTCGATAACGTGCAGTATGCCCCTGCCCGCGGGCGCTTTAAGGTGTACCTGATCGATGAAGTGCACATGCTCTCGCGGCACAGCTTTAATGCACTGTTAAAAACGCTGGAAGAGCCACCGTCGCACGTAAAATTCTTGCTGGCGACCACTGACCCGCAAAAGCTACCCGTTACTATCCTTTCGCGTTGTTTGCAATTTCATCTAAAAGCATTGGATGCCGAGCAAATCCGCCAACACCTGCACCATGTGCTGGAACAAGAGCAACTGGCATTTGAACCGCGGGCGTTGCAATTACTCGCCCGTGCAGCCGACGGCAGCCTGCGCGATGCGTTGAGCCTGACCGATCAGGCCATTGCGATGGGACAGGGGCAGGTCACGGCGGTAACCGTCAGCCAGATGCTGGGCACGCTGGATGACGAGCAACCGCTGGCCCTGCTTGAGGCACTGGTCAGTGCTGACGGAGCCAGCGTAATGGCGCGCCTGGAGCAGGCCGCTTCTCGGGGTGTTGACTGGGAAGCTCTGCTGGTGGAGACGCTGGCGCTGTTGCACCGTATTGCCATGTTGCAACTGTTGCCTTCCGCCCTGAGTGATGAATACCAGCAGATAGCACCGCGGTTGCGTGAGCTGGCGCGACATATTCCGCCTGCGGAAGTACAGCTTTACTACCAAACGCTGTTGGTCGGGCGTAAAGAGCTGCCTTATGCGCCAGACCGCCGTATGGGGGTGGAGATGACGCTGCTGCGTGCACTGGCGTTTCACCCCACACAGGTGATTGCCGACGTGGCACCGGAGCCGGTTATCGCTGCTCCCGCAGCGCGTTCGGCGTTTGACGTGCAGCCCGCTCAACAGCCGCCATCCAGTCCACTGTCGTCGTCAATGCCGGTAGCCGCGCCGCCGCCTTCTTTTATTGCGGCCGCAGACGTACCGCCACTGCCGCCCTCTGACCCCCTTGTGCCTGAAGCTGTAGCACCGCAAGCATCAGCACCGTTGCCGGATACACCCGTAACGTTGCCGGATACGACCGCGCAGCTGTTGCAGGCGCGCAGTCAGTTGCTCAAGCGGCAAGGGAGCAGCCCGGCAAAAAAGGGTGAACCGGCAGCGTCGGCTAAAACGCGGCCGGGTAGCTCGGCACTGGAGCGTCTGGCGTCAGTGACAGAACGCGGTCAGCAGCAGATGGCCGCCAAAGCCGTGGTGCAGCAAGAGGAGCGGAAAAAAGAGGCTTACCGCTGGCGGGCACAAAATCCAGACACCTCGAGCGAAACGGTCGTGGTGACAACGCCTAAAGCGCTGCGTTCGGCGCTGGAGCATGAAAAAACGCCCGAGCTGGCAGCACAACTGGCACGAGAGTCGATTGAGCGTGATGCCTGGGCGGCTCAAATCGAGCAATTGCCCTTGCCGAAGCTGGTACAGCAACTGGCGCTGAATGCATTCAAAACCGAGCCGCAGGAGGCTGAGGTGCATTTGCATTTGCGTTCATCGCAGCGTCATTTGAACACACCTGCGGCGCAGAAAACCCTGAGCGAAGCGCTAAGTGCGTATAGCGGGCGCGCTGTTAGTCTGACGGTCATTGAAGATGATTCACCGGTAGCGCGCACGCCGCTTGAGTGGCGACAGGCCATATACGAAGAGAAACTGATGCAGGCACGTCAGTCGATCATGGCAGATAATAATATTCAAACGTTACGGCGTTTTTTTGATGCGGAACTGGACGAAGACAGTATCCGCCCTGTTTAACCCCGCTGCCCGCAGGCAGCCTGAAGGATAAGAGAGAGCACTATGTTTGGTAAAGGCGGTATTGGCAACCTGATGAAGCAAGCGCAGCAGATGCAGGAAAAAATGCAGAAAATGCAGGAAGAGATTGCCAGTCTGGAAGTGACCGGTGAATCAGGTGCCGGGTTGGTTAAAGTGACGATTAACGGTGCGCACAATTGTCGCCGGGTGGAGATTGACCCAAGCCTGATGGACGATGATAAAGAGATGCTCGAAGACCTGATAGCCGCCGCGTTCAATGATGCCGCGCGCCGCATTGCGGATGTGCAGCAGGAAAAAATGGCTTCGGTTTCCAGCGGTATTCCGCTGCCACCCGGCTTTAAGATGCCGTTCTGATGCAGACCAGCCCGCTTCTTGAGACGCTGATGGAGGCGCTACGCTGTTTGCCAGGCGTTGGGCCTAAATCAGCGCAGCGCATGGCGTTTCACCTGTTGCAACGCGATCGCAGCGGCGGAATGCGTCTGGCGCAGGCGCTCACCCGTGCCATGTCGGAAATTGGCCATTGTGCTGACTGCCGGACATTTACCGAGCAGGAGGTGTGCACGATTTGCGCCAACCCCCGCCGTCAGCAAAATGGTCAGATTTGTGTGGTGGAAAGCCCGGCGGATATTCATGCCATTGAGCAAACCGGGCAGTTTGCCGGGCGCTATTTTGTGCTGATGGGGCATCTGTCGCCGCTGGATGGCATCGGCCCCGCTGACATCGGGCTTGATCGGCTGGAAGAGCGTCTGGCAACGGAAACGCTCAGTGAGGTGATTCTGGCGACGAACCCCACGGTGGAAGGCGATGCGACGGCCAATTACATCGCCGAGCTGTGCGCCGAGCAGGGCGTGATGGCCAGTCGTATCGCGCACGGTGTGCCGGTAGGTGGTGAGCTTGAAATGGTTGATGGCACGACGCTGTCCCATTCGCTGGCCGGGCGTCACCCTATCAAATTCTGATGCTGCCCTGGCCGCCGTTTCAGGCGGCCTGACGGCGTATAGACCGGCGTTTTATCCTCCCTTAATCTTCAGCTCTTGAAATACCTCTGCGTGACCCCCATATGTTGCTCATACTCCGTTGAATCAGCCTGAATAAATACGTATTGAGGTAAACATGAGCATGAAAGGCCAAGAGACGCGTGGCTTCCAGTCAGAAGTAAAACAACTGCTGCACCTGATGATCCACTCTTTGTATTCCAACAAGGAAGTGTTCCTGCGAGAGCTTATTTCCAATGCCTCAGATGCTGCGGATAAACTGCGTTTTCGTGCACTCTCAGCACCCGATCTGTACGAAGGTGACGGTGAGCTGCGCGTGCGCGTTGCGACCGATAAAGAAAAACGTACCCTGACGATTTCCGATAACGGCATTGGCATGAGCCGTGCTGACGTGATTGATAATCTGGGCACCATTGCCAAATCTGGCACCAAGGCGTTTCTGGAGTCCCTTGGCTCTGATCAGGCAAAAGATAGCCAACTGATTGGCCAGTTTGGGGTGGGGTTCTACTCCGCATTCATCGTGGCCGATAAGGTGACGGTGAAAACCCGTGCCGCCGGGGCTGAGGCCAGCCAGGGCGTATTCTGGGAATCTGCCGGTGAGGGTGAATATACCCTGGCGGATATCGATAAAGCCGATCGCGGTACCGAAATTACGCTGCATCTGCGTGACGGGGAAGATGAGTTTCTCGATAGCTGGCGCGTGCGCTCGGTCATCAGCAAGTATTCAGACCATATCGCCCTGCCGGTTGAGATTGAATCTCGTACCGAGAGTGAAGAAGAGGGCGGTGAAGAGACGGTGACGTGGGAGAAAATCAACAAGGCTCAGGCTTTGTGGACCCGCAGCAAGTCAGAAATCAGCGACGACGAATACAACGAGTTTTACAAACATATCTCCCATGACTTCACTGACCCGTTAAGCTGGAGCCACAACCGGGTGGAAGGGAAGCAGGAGTACACCAGCCTGCTGTATATTCCGTCGCAGGCTCCGTGGGATATGTGGAACCGCGACCATAAACATGGCCTGAAGCTCTATGTGCAGCGCGTGTTTATCATGGATGATGCCGAGCAGTTCATGCCGACCTATCTGCGTTTTGTCCGCGGCCTGATTGACTCCAACGACCTGCCGCTCAACGTATCGCGTGAAATATTGCAAGACAACCGTGTTACCCAGAGCCTGCGTACTGCGCTGACGAAGCGTGCACTGCAAATGCTGGAAAAACTGGCGAAAGATGACAGTGAAAAATACCAGACATTCTGGCAGCAGTTCGGCCTGGCACTTAAAGAAGGCCCGGCAGAAGACAGTGCTAACCGCGAAACAATTGCCAAACTGTTGCGTTTTGCCACCACTCACACCGACAGCGATGCCCAGACGGTGTCACTGGAGGAGTATGTCAGCCGGATGGTGGACGGTCAGGATAAGATTTACTACATCACCGCAGACAGCTACGCCGCAGCCAAGAGCAGCCCGCATCTGGAACTGTTCCGCAAGAAAGGCATTGAAGTATTGCTGCTTTCCGATCGCATCGACGAATGGATGATGAGCTACCTGACCGAGTTTGAGGGGAAATCGCTCCAGTCTGTCAGCAAGGCTGATGAGTCGCTGGATAAACTGGCGGATGAGGCGGATGACGCACAAAAAGAAGCAGAAAAAGCGCTGGAGCCGTTTGTTGAGCGCGTGAAAACCCTGCTGGGTGAACGTGTGAAAGAGGTACGTCTGACGCACCGCCTGACCGATACGCCCGCGATTGTGACGACCGATGCCAGTGACATGAGCACCCAGATGGCAAAACTGTTCGCTGCCGCAGGCCAGAAAGCGCCGGAAGTGAAGTATATTTTTGAGCTTAATCCTGACCATGCGTTGGTGAAACGTGCCGCGGAGACACCCGATGACGCGCAGTTCACACAGTGGATTGAATTGCTGCTGGAGCAGGCTCTGTTTGCCGAACGTGGCACGCTGGAAGACCCGAACCAGTTCATCCGCCGCATGAATCAGCTATTGAGCGCCTGATCGCTTCAGGTTCCTTTGTGTGTTGATGCACGATGAGATAGACGCCCCGGTTTACCGGGGCGTTTTTTATAGTTAAGCCCGCAGTGATTACACGTTATCATTTCTGTACCGGAGTGGACTGTGTCGTTTTCCCGATGCTCTCTTCATCGTCTACACTCTGAATACCGGGAGAAAGTCGTGAGTTATCACGGTTTTTAACCGCGCTATGCCCGCTGAAGCGAGCCCGTTCCTTGAGGAAGCGCCTGTGGAATGGTATGGTTTAGCGTTTTTCAAATTTTTTTTAAAAAAACTACATAGCAAGGGGAATTACGCAATGCGTATTATTCTGCTGGGCGCTCCGGGCGCAGGCAAAGGCACTCAGGCTCAGTTCATTATGGAGAAGTATGGCATTCCGCAGATCTCCACCGGCGATATGCTGCGTGCAGCGGTAAAAGCCGGCACTGAACTGGGTAAGCAGGCAAAAGAAATCATGGACGCGGGTAAGCTTGTGACTGATGAACTGGTGATTGCGCTGGTGAAAGAGCGTATCGCACAGGATGACTGTCGCAACGGTTTCCTGCTGGATGGTTTCCCGCGTACCATTCCTCAGGCTGACGCGATGAAAGAGGCGGGTATCAGCGTTGATTTCGTTATCGAATTTGATGTGCCAGATGCCTTAATCATCGACCGTATTGTCGGGCGTCGTGTGCATGCGGCTTCTGGTCGTGTGTATCATGTGAAGTTCAATCCGCCCAAAGTGGAAGGCAAAGATGACGTGACCGGTGATGACCTGAGTGTTCGTAAAGACGATCAGGAAGACACCGTGCGTAAACGTCTGGTGGAGTACCATCAGCAGACGGCACCGCTGGTGAACTACTACCAGCAGGAAGCGGCCGCAGGCCGTACCCGCTATAGCAAAATTGACGGCACCCGTCAGGTCAGCGAAGTCAGCGCAGAGCTGGCACAGATACTCGGCTGATTTTGCTTTGTGATGCGCTGTCGCTTGCGATGGCGCGCTTATCGTGTTTGATTCTCGCCCCCTTATCCCACATTTTGTCCGATGATAGCTGTCGGTAATGACGATGGCTGATATCGGTTTTAACCGTTGCCGCGGCGTTTTTCAGCGCACGGTTTTCGCTACAATAGGCAGCCAGCGTCGGGCTTTCCAAAGGGGGCCTAGCACGCACTGGTTTGCTATAAACTGTTTAACCCTGATGCCGAGCGGCAGTGTAAAGGACTCGTGGATGAAAAAAGAAAAACGCGGTGTGCTGATGGTGAATCTGGGAACGCCCGATGCCCCTACCCCGAAAGCGGTCAAACGTTATCTGGCGCAGTTTCTGCACGACCGACGCGTGGTGGATGTCAGTCGTTTGCTCTGGTGCCCGCTGTTGCACGGCATTATCCTGCCGATCCGTTCGCCGCGTGTAGCGAAGTTGTATCAGTCCGTCTGGATGGAGGAAGGATCGCCGCTGCTGGTTTATAGCCGCAGGCAGCAGCAAGGGTTAGCGAACATTCTGCCAGACATGCCGGTGGCACTGGGAATGAGTTATGGCTCTCCGGGCCTTGAGAGTGCGCTCGATAGCCTGCTTTCTCAGGGGGTGACGGAACTGATCGTGCTGCCGATGTATCCACAGTATTCCAGCTCGACGACCGCAGCGGTATGGGATGGCCTGGCGAAGGCGTTGCGTGCGCGCCGACAAATACCTGGGGTGTCCTTCATCCGTGATTACGCGGAACATCCGGCGTATATTGCCGCGCTCAGGCACAGCGTCGAACAGTCGTTTGCGCAGCATGGCGTGCCGGATAAACTATTGATTTCATTCCACGGCATACCAAAACGCTATGCCGATGAAGGGGATGACTACCCGCAGCGCTGCGCTGACACTGCCAGTGCACTGACGCGTGCGCTGGGGCTGGATGCCGGGCAGGTGATGATGACATTTCAGTCGCGTTTTGGCCGTGAGCCCTGGCTGACTCCCTATACCGATGAAACAATGAGGGCGTTACCGGCACAGGGCGTAAAACACATTCAGGTTATTTGCCCTGGGTTTGCGGCAGACTGCCTGGAAACGCTCGAAGAGATTAAAGAGCAGAATCGGGAGATCTTCGTGCATGCCGGTGGTGAGGCGTTTCACTACATTCCGGCACTCAATGATGACCCGCTGCACATAGCCTTACTTGCGCAACTGGTGCAGTCAGCGTAATCACTCGCGCACGGGTCGGGTATTCTTGCCCTGACCCGTAGCCCGCTCAGAGAGCCGCGTCGCCGGAGCCCGGCTCATGGAGTTTCAACCACGCGAGCATGGCTTCGGCAATCTCTCGCTCGCCCATAACAACATGATCAGCGCCGTGGGCGGCCATATAGGCGACTTCGTCGTCATAATGCGCCCGGGCAATAATGTGCAGGTCCGGGCGGCGGGCACGCGCTGCGGCTACCACTTCACCAGCTTCATAGCCATTGGGAATGGTGATGAGTAACCGGCTGGCACAATCAATACGGGCAAGATCCATAATGTCGGCGCGGGTGGCATTGCCGAGAACGGTCTTGATGCCCTGCTCACGCAGGTTATCAACGCGGGCGCGAGAGGTTTCAATCACCACCATCGGGATACCGGTCTGATGCAACTGTGCTCCAATCAGGCTGCCGACCCGGCCATAGCCAACCAATAACACATGGTCACATAACTCTATCGGGATCTGTTTTTCTTCTTCAATGGCCTCTTCCACTATCTGCTCTTCGATCGTCTCATGGCGGGCCAGATAGCGTTCTAACAGCGTAAACAGCAGTGGATTGAGCATGATGGACAGGATAGCGCCCGCCAGCACCAGATTCCGGCCACTGCCCGACAGAATGCCGAGCGTAATGCCAAGCCCGGCCAGAATAAACGCGAATTCACCGATTTGCGCCAGGCTGACGGAAATGGTCAGTGCGGTACGTCGGGAATGGCCAAACAAATGCACCAGTAAAAACGCCGCCATGGATTTACCAATCACGATTATCAGTAGCGTGCCCAGCACCGCCAGTGGTTCGCTAAGTAAAATTTTCGGGTCAAACAGCATACCGACGGAAACGAAAAACAGCACGGCGAAAGCATCGCGTAGTGGCAGGGTATCGTGAGCGGCTCGTTGGCTCAGTTCGGACTCGTTGAGCACCATACCGGCGAAAAATGCACCCAGCGCAAAAGACACATCAAACAGTTTGACCGCACCAAACGCAATACCAAGTGCCATGGCCAGCACGGCTAAAGTAAACAGCTCCCGTGAGCCGGTGCTGGCGCTTTTGGCCAGAACCCAGGGCACCAGTCTGCGGCCAACAACGATCATCAAGGTGATAAATGCCACCACTTTCCCAAGCGTTATCGCCAAATTTTGCAGCAGTGTGGTGGTGTTGGCTGTATCGGTTTTTATCATATCGGCAAACGCTGGCAGTAATACCAGCGTTAGCACCATGGCCAGATCTTCGACAATCAGCCAGCCGATGGCGATTTGTCCGCGCTGACTGTCAATTAACTGCCGCTCTTCCAGCGATCGCAACAGCACTACGGTACTGGCGGTGGACAGGCACAAGCCGAATACCACACCTTCGGGCAGGCTCCAGCCAAGCAGTGCAGATAAACCGATACCTAACAATGTTGCCATCACTATCTGGGCGATAGCACCAGGGATGGCTATCGACTTTACCGCCATCAGGTCACGTAAAGAGAAATGCAGACCAACGCCAAACATCAGCAGGATAACGCCCAGTTCGGCAATTTCCGGTGCCAGTCGGGTATCGGCAACGAAACCCGGTGTAAACGGGCCAACCAACACGCCAGCCAGCAGATAACCGACCAGAGGGGAAATGCGCAGGCGATTCGCGATGATGCCGAGCACAAAGGCCATCACCAGTCCGACGGCCATCGTGGAGATTAACGGGGTGGTATTATCATGCATTCCGACTCCTTTGCTCTGTGTCATGTCAATGAGCGGATATTCCTGAGCCATCCGGCTCCTGAATGCGAATTTCTTCTGCCTGCGAGTTATCCTGTGTGCTGCCAGACAGCCGCTGCTTTCCGGCGCATCAACGGGAATGTGTTTTTAAAGCGGGCAGAATGGATGTTGTTAACGGATGTTCCCCCCATACCTGCAAGATCTTCCCTGTGTTCAAAGCAATCGAGCCAATAATGCGCTGCCGGGATAGGTTCTGAGTCAGGGTATAACAGGGATAAATAGCGTTCTTTACACCCGATAAAAGAGTAACATATATTTTCATATAAATTGTTGCTTTTATATTTGATATATAGAGGTAATTTTATTTATTTGTCGATAAAACCCCGTTGGTTTTAAGGCTATTGCCCCGGTGTGGCGTCAGGGGGATGATTTCCTCTCTAATTATAGGCGCATGCTGACGTTTATCGGTTCATCATAACGTCAACTATGGCGGGGTGATTTGTGTTAAGTTGTGCACGTCACAACAGGCTTAGTGTAACAATTCTATACCTAACTGTTCGGGGCTGTGCGTGGTGTGGTGTCAATGGCCAGGTGTGGAGCCAATGAGTCAGGCCAGCACCTTAGCTCCGGCATTTGACGGGAAATAGAGGGATTTCTTACGGGGAGTGGTTATGCATTTTGCTATGAAAAAACTGGGTTGCCTGATGGCGGTAACACTGGCGTTGTCTTCGCCTTATGCCATGGCATGGGAAAAAAATAAGACTTACACCATCACGATTTTGCATACCAATGATCATCACGGTCATTTCTGGCAAAACGAGTACGGTGAGTATGGGTTATCAGCACAGAAAACGCTGGTAGACCAGATTCGTCAGGAGGTGGCGTCAAAAGGCGGCAGCGTGCTGTTGCTGTCGGGCGGTGATATCAACACCGGCGTGCCTGAGTCTGACCTGCAAGATGCCGAGCCGGATTTTCGTGGCATGAATCTGGTTGGGTACGATGCCATGGCGATAGGCAACCATGAATTTGATAACCCGCTCTCCGTACTGCGCCAGCAGGAAAAATGGGCACATTTCCCGTTGTTATCCGCCAATATTTACCAGAAAAGCACGAAAAAGCGGCTGTTCAAGCCTTATACCTTGTTCAACAAGCAGGGGATTAAAATTGCGGTGATTGGCCTGACGACCGATGACACCGCCAAAATTGGCAACCCGGAATATTTTACCGATATCGAGTTTCGTAAACCGGCTGATGAAGCCAAAAAGGTTGTTGAACAACTGCGTAAAAAAGAGAAGCCTGATGTGATTATCGCCGCGACGCACATGGGGCACTATGATAATGGCGAGCACGGTTCCAATGCGCCAGGCGATGTGGAAATGGCGCGTGCGCTGCCTGCCGGTTATCTCGATATGATAGTTGGCGGTCACTCACAAGACCCGGTGTGTATGGCGAGTGAAAATAAAAAGCAGGTGGATTATGTGCCGGGTTCGCCCTGTGCGCCCGATCGCCAGAACGGTATCTGGATTGTCCAGGCCCATGAGTGGGGAAAATATGTCGGGCGGGCCGATTTCTCGTTTCGTAATGGTGAGCTGAAGCTTGAGCATTACCAGTTGATTCCGGTCAACCTGAAGAAAAAGGTACAAAAAGCGGATGGCACCAGCGAGCGGGTGTATTACACCCAGGAAATCAGCCAGAGCCCGGACATGCTGAAAATGCTCACGCCATTTCAGGATAAGGGGAAAGCCCAGCTTGAGGTCAAAGTCGGCAGTGTGAATGGCCGTCTTGAAGGCGATCGCAATAAAGTGCGTTTTGTGCAAACCAATCTGGCGCGTGTGCTGTTATCTGCCCAGCTTGAGCGTGCTAAAGCGGATTTTGCGGTGATGAGCGGCGGCGGCGTGCGTGACTCAATCGAATCAGGTGATATCACCTATAAAACCATCCTCAAGGTTCAGCCGTTTGGTAATACGCTGGTGTATGCCGACCTCAAAGGCAGCGAGATTGAAAAATACCTCGCCGTGGTGGCGAATAAAAAAGTGGACTCCGGTGGTTATGCCCAGTTCCTGAACGTTAGCCTGGAAGCAGATGGCAGCGGCGTGAAGAACGTTAAAATTAAAGGCGAGCCGTTGCAGGCGGATAAAACGTACCGTATCGCAACCCTGAGCTTTAACGCCACCGGTGGGGATGGGTATCCGAAACTCAGTGAGTTGCCCGGTTATGTCAACACCGGCTTTGTCGATGCAGAAGTGTTGCGCCAGTACGTTGAGACACACTCACCGCTACAGGCTGCGGATTATGAACCGAAAGGCGAAATTGTTTATAAATAAGGCGTATAAACGCTGACGGCCTGAAATCCGTCAACAGCGTGGTCTTTGGATAAGGCCACGCTGCCACATGCTGTTCTTATCACGTTGTTTACCCTCTTTAATCTATTCACATTTTTCTGTCTTTTAATGATCTGCCGTGGGTGGCGATATTCTGACGATCTCTTTTATGTGATCCCGGTTGGGTTTTGTTAATTATGATGCCTCTATAACCTTATTTACTGAAAGGGTATGCCATTTTTTTATTGAAGAGATTCACTTTTATAAAAACATTTTATTTTTTATGAAAAATAATCTTTTAATGTTGAATGATATCGGGCAGGACACCCGATTATCCATTAACAAAACACTGTCATGAGTGGTCAGGCTGTAAATTATTTTTAATAACATAAACTCATATAACAGGTGCCAAAATGAGAGTATCACTTGCAAGGAAACTGTGGTTTCCACTTGTCATCAGTTTATTTTTTCTGGCCGGTGCGTTGCTTTACGGTTCGGTGAAGATTAAACAAGATCAACTGTCATTAAGAGAAAATGAGTTGATGCATGTTACTCAGCTTGCCTTGAGCATCGTAAAAACACAGGCCGATCAAGCCAATGCGGGCGCGATTTCGCAGCAAGAAGCCCAGCGCAGAGCGATGGACACCATTAAAGGATTGCGTTATGGCGAGGCCGGATATTTTACGATATTAAATTCTCAGGCCAGGGTTTTAATGCATCCCATTAATGCCTCACTCATTGGTCAGGGAGAAAATTACAAGGATTCTAACGGTGTATATCTGTTTAGAGACATGGTGACGGTGACGCAGGATAATCAATCCGGCTATACCGCTTATGCTTTTCCGCGCCCCGGTGCGGCAACGCCACAACCGAAAATTGCATACAATATACGTTATGCCCCCTGGGACTGGATAATCACCACCGGTTTGTATGTTGATGATATTGATGTGGCTTTTTATCATTCTCTGTATCAGAACGCTATCGTCTTTATACTGGTGAGCCTCGCGGTATTAGCTTTTGCTTATTATATTAATCGCAGTATTTGCCGGACATTAGGGGGCGAGCCAACCTATGCGGCGGACGTGGCTGCGAAAATTGCCAGCGGTGATTTGTCGGTATCAATAAATACCTTGCCGGGCGATTCAATGAGTTTGCTGCATGAAATGGCGCTGATGCGTGAGCGTCTGACCAGCGTGATTACCGATATTCGTACGGGGGCTCAGGCTATCAATGCCAGCAGTGACGATATTGTTGCCGGTAATATGGATTTATCTTCCCGTATGGATCTTCAGGCCGCCTCACTGGAGAAAACCTCCTCCAGCATGGAGGAGATAACGGCGACGGTGCAACAAAACGCTGACAACGCGGAACAGGCGCGCCAGTTGGTCTATTCCGCGCTGGACATCGCATCCAGGGGCGGGACGGTAATGCGCGAAGTCAACGACACCATGAGCGGTATTTCTGAAAGTTCGGACAAAATTGCCAGCATCACCGAGGTGGTCAACAACATTGCCTTCCAGACCAACATCCTGGCCCTGAATGCTGCGGTGGAGGCGGCCCGTGCCGGAGAGCAGGGGCGTGGGTTCGCCGTGGTCGCCGGTGAGGTGCGCAATCTTGCGCTACGCAGTGCGCAGGCGGCCAAAGAGATAAAAACCTTGATTGAAGAGTCAGTGTCCCGCGTCAACAGCGGCTCGGTGAAAATTAAAGTTGCCGATAACAACATGAACGATGTGGTCAGCGCGGTACAGCGCGTGGCTGCGCTGATGGCTGAGATTTCTACGGCGACCGCAGAACAGAGCAAGGGGATTGGCCTTATTAATGAGTCGGTGATTCAGATAGATGCTATCACGCAACAAAACACGGCGCTGGTTCAGCAGGCCGTTGCCGTCGCACAGGCGCTGGAGACACAGGCACAGCGCTTAACGGCATCCGTGGCTTATTTTAATACGGAGATGAATGATAATAATGCATTGATCTATAAAGCATCTTAATAGCAAGTCAGCGTGTGATGCCAGGCGGTATCAGGCTTTGCTGTGTGCGCAGGTGTCGCACGAGCCGTCTCTTTTGATTGGAATGTGATCAGCGCAACCGTTTCAGCATCAGGTTAATGCTAGACTGCGAATAATTAAAACAATGTTTTATTTTTTCTGAATATTGAAGCGGTGGCAGAGGGCAACACCGGCCGTGGAGCCCTCTGCTGCCGTCTTCATTTGCGCTCAGTCCCGTTTGGCGATATCGGCAAACGTGGCATCCAGCAAGCGAGCCAGGTCAGCCGCCGCCAGTTCAATATCCAGCCCGCGTTTGCCGCCAGAGATAAAAATGGTGGTGAATTGTGACGCCATCTCATCGATAACGGTGGGCAACCGTTTTTTTTGCCCCAGCGGGCTTATTCCTCCAACCAGATAACCGGTTGTGCGCTGCGCAATAGCCGGGTCGGCCATGTCGGCTTTCTTCGCCCCCAGCGCTTTGGCCACTTTTTTCAGATCTAACGGGCTGGCCACCGGGGTTACTGCAACAGCCAGTTGTTTAGCCTCGCCATTGAGACAGACCAGCAAGGTTTTATACACCTGCTGTTTATCCAGCCCCAGCTTGCGGGCGGCTTCTTCGCCAAAATGGGTTTCATCGGCATCATGGTGGTAGTGATGAACGGTGAACCTGACTTTTTGTTTTTCAAGCAGAGTGACTGCGGGTGTCATGATAAACGTCCTTAACGTCAACGGGTGGCCGATACGGCCTGTAATAACTCGGGCAGGTTATGTTCACCGTACAAATGCAGGGCACCGACAGAAACCACGTATTTCCCCTGTGGCAGCGCGGCTAATTGCCGCTGCCAGCGCTCGTTGCGGTGCTGAATCAGCGTTTGAGTCAGATCATTACCGAAGGTCGTGGGGACATGGTTTGCGCGCATCGGTTTTTGGTCTATCCACCAACTGACCATAGTTTGCAGTAAACGTGCGTTGGTGTGCCAATGCAACAAGGTGTCTTCCAGCAGCGACAGTCCGCCCTGCGGTAATTGTTGCAGCAGTTCAAGCTGGGTTTGCTGGCCTTCCAGTTCAATGATAGCGATCCCCTTATCGCGTGCGGCATTGATCAACTGATAATCAATGCCATAGTCAGGGCGTAATCCGAGCATCATCGCCTGTCGCGCCTGCAACATCAACGCCGCCTGCCAGGCGGGAACCCGGTCGAGATTCTCATAATCGAATGACAGCTCCTGGCATAACTGCTCCAGCCGCTGGTGTGTTTCGCTATCAAGCCGCCCGGCCAGCGGCGGTTCGGCGGCCAGTGCACTAAACGGCGAGTCATGGCCGGAAATATCCGCTTCAACCACCAACGCGGTGGCGTGCTCCAGTTGCTCCAGCAGGTCGCGGGGCAGAGGAAACATGTCTACGGTTCCCATGTGAATACTGCCTACCAGATGAAACTGACGCTTCCGGGCAAGCTCAACATCTACTGCCGGATAACGGTAGACCGGCGGTGAAAGAAAGCCGAGAAAAGTCGCTATCTGACGAATCAGCCGCTGCATATCTGCGTCTCCGCAAGTGATGGTGTAAGCATATTGGCGAGAGAAATACCGGGGGATGATACCCCTGGGCGTAGTGCTCGCCAGGGGCTCTATGCTAAACGCTTCGAAGGCTAAGTTGTATCGCTAATTCCCCTGTTACAGGCAGGCCACCGTATGAATGCGAAGGGAATTACCTGCCCGATTGCGCCATCACACCGACTGCTGTAGTGTATCTTTCGGCTTAAAGCGCAGCAGACGGTTAGCATTGCTCACAACCGTTATCGACGAGAGCGCCATCGCTGCCCCCGCTACCACCGGGCTCAGTAATGTCCCGGTGAACGGGTAGAGGATCCCGGCAGCAATCGGGATACCGAGGGTGTTGTACACCATCGCCCCCAGCAGGTTTTGGCGCATGTTGCCCATGGTCGCACGGGAGAGCGACAGGGCATCCGCCACGCCGTGCAGGCTACTGCGTATCAACGTCATGGCAGCAGTTTCCACTGCAATATCGCTGCCGCCGCCCATCGCAATACCGACGTCGGCTTGGGCCAGTGCAGGCGCATCGTTGATGCCGTCACCAATCATGGCAACGCGATGCCCGGCAGACTGCAACTGGCGGATAGCCTCTGCTTTGCCATCCGGTAAAACGCTTGCGATCACCCTATCAATACCGACTTCATGCGCAATCGCCTGTGCCGTAGCGGGGATATCGCCCGTTAACATCACCAGCGAGTAACCGTGATGGCGCAGGCGGCGTAGCGCGCTAATACTGTCTGCGCGCAAGGTATCCTGTACAGCAAACAGCGCCACGACCTGACCATCGGCTGCGAGCAGGATTGGCGTTCTTCCTTGTGCGGCATGCCGATCCAACTGCTGCCGTGGTGACGGCTCACCGTCGCCCAGTACGATGGCGTATTGTGTCATCAGTGCCGGATTACCGAGCAGCAGCGAGACCCCCTCAACCACACCGCTGACGCCAAGCCCCGGCAAGGTACGGAACTGTGTGACGTCACCACCTGCCAGGCCCTCGGCGCGCTCAAGGATAGCCTGTGCCAGCGGGTGGCCAGCGCCTTGCTCAAGCGACGCCGCCCAGCGCAGTGCCAGCGCTTCTGTGGCTTCACCGAAGGTTTCAATGGCGACGACCTGCGGTTTACCCGCGGTCAGGGTGCCGGTTTTATCAAAGACCAGAACATCGAGCCCGCTCGCCTGTTGCAATGCGTCGGCATCCCGCACCAGAATGCCCAGTTCGGCTGCCCGACCGACACCGGCGATAATTGACATCGGTGTTGCCAGCCCCAGCGCACAGGGGCAGGCGATGATAAGCACGGTGGTCACCACCACCAGCGTATAGACGATTTGCGGCTCCGGGCCAATCACGTACCAGATAGCACCACTTATCAGGGCGATAACCACCACGACGGGGACAAAAATGGCCGAAACCCGATCTGCCAGTTGGCCCATGGCCGGTTTACTGCTTTGTGCCTGACGTACCAGATGGATAATGCGTGACAGCATGGTGTGATGACCAACCGCCCTGGCACGAAAGGTCGCACTGCCATCATTAACCTGTGTGCCGGCATGAAGCACGTCCCCCGCCATTTTTTGCACGGCCATCGGCTCGCCTGTCAGCATGGCTTCATCGACCCACACCTCGCCATGCTCAAGCTCACCGTCTACGGCGATGCGGTCGCCGGTGACAAGACGCAAGAGCATGCCGGTTTGCACCTCACTCAACGGCACGACCTTATCCCCCTGATCGGTGACGACTCTGGCTGTTGGTGGTGTCAGATCAAGCAGCTTTTCCAGTGCCTGAGAAGAGCGCTGGCGGGCCTGCTGTTCCAGCGCATGGCCTACGTTAATCAGGCCGATTATCATCGCGCTGGCCTCATAATAGAGATGGCGTGCCTGCATCGGAAAATGCTCCGGCCATAGGTTCACCGCGATTGAATAGAGCCAGGCTGCCCCGGTTCCCAGGGCAACCAGCGTATCCATGGTGGCGCTGCCCTTCATCAGGCTGCGCCAGGCCTGGCGATAGAAATGCCCGCCGGCGACGATCATCACTGCCAGTGTCAGTATCCCCGTCAATAACCACGGGGTACGATTCTCATCGGTGAGCGTCATGCTGCCGCCTGTCATGCCCCAGATCATTAATGGTATGCCCAGCGTGAGCGCCAGCGCGGCCTGCCAGCGAAAACGCCGAATAGCCTGACGGGCGCTGTCTGCCTGCCGGGTACGCCGGGTGGCGTCATCGAGCACAATTTCCGCGCCGTAACCTGCCTGCTCGACGGCATCAAGCAACGCCTGATGTGACATACTGCCCTGCACCAGCGCACTGCGGTCAGCCAGATTGACGCGTGCCTGTTTAACCCCTGGCACACTTTGCAGAGCCTGCTGTACCCGGCTGACACAGCTGGCGCAGGTCATGCCGCTTAGCAGCAAAGGCACGCCGTCATCTGGTGTGATGGCTTCATCATGCTGCGATTGCGGGTGTGTGGCGTTTGCCGGAAAAGGGATAAGCGCCGCTGACCGACTTTCCGGCAACGCATCTGACAAGGCCAGCGGCTCAGATTTTGGGTGGGTGGCCGCCGGTGACAGCGTGGCGTGAAAGCCGGCCTGCTCTATTGCCTGTACCAGCGCTGGCGGTTCGGCGTGACCGAAAATCTCCGCACCTTGCAAACTGACGGTCAGTGCCTCCACGCCGGCAACACCCGCCAGCGCTTTACGGACACTGGCAACACAGTGCTGGCAGTTGAGGCCGCTCAGGTGCAGGGTGATATCGCCAGCGGTGGCCTCACTGGCCTGATATCCCGCATTGCTGACAGTCTCTATCAGCGCCGAATGATTCGCCGTACCCGTCACGCTGGCATATTTCAGCGTGACCTCGGCATGTTCTACATCGGGCAGGCTTTCCAGTGCCTGTTTCACCCGCCCGACGCAATGTTCACAGGAGAGCCCCTGTAATGACAGTACGATAGTTTGCGACATGATAATCTACCTCAGTGATCACAACCGAACGCCAAAGGCATTGACCGCAGGTGTGATTTTGATTAGTTCTACGTTCAGCCTGAAGCGTAAACCTTCCAGTAAGGGAAGGGTCAAGGGGATGTGATGAATATCAGTGATGTGGCGAAAAAAACCGGTTTGACCAGCAAAACCATCCGTTTTTACGAAGAAAAAGGGCTGATGACGGCACCTTTACGCAGTGAAAATGGCTATCGCAGCTACAATCTTCACCATGTCGAAGAACTGACGCTGCTGCGTCAGGCGCGTCAGGTCGGCTTCACGCTTGAGGAGTGTCGAGAACTGGTGACGCTGTTTAATAACCCACAGCGCCACAGCGCAGATGTTAAAGCGCGCACGCTACAGAAAGTAAGCGATATCGAACGGCAAATTGACGAACTGAACGCGATGCGCCAGCGTTTGCTGGCGCTGGCGGAGTCTTGCCCGGGGGATAGCAGTGCCGAATGCCCCATCATCACTCAACTGGCAGGGTGCTGCCACTGTCGTGCCGCAGGTGACAGTCGCGGATGATGGTGAACACCACGCTATCGCCACCGCGAGGCTGGCATGGCAGATGCGTGAACCCGGTGCTGTCAGGTTCCGTGCGTGGGCCTGACCCGCAAGGTAATACCGTTGACGGCAATAATCTCCACCCGTGTACCGGCGGGCAGATCCTCATCTGACTCGGCCCGCCAGGTACTATCCCCGAGGCTGACCCGGCCAATACCGTTGTTAATCGCCTCCGTCAGGATGCCATGTTGGCCGATTAACTGTTGAGTACGCTGATTAAGCAATGGCGCGGCCTTCATACTGTTGCGATGTCGCAGCCACTGCCACCAGCTTAATGCGGCAGCGACAGTGAGTGTGGCAAAGGTGATGGATTGCCACGTCACATCCAGCGGCACACACCAGGTTATCACCCCGGTGAGCAGTGCGGCGATGCCGCTCCATAACAGATAACCACCGGCACCCAGCATCTCGGCGGCCAGCAGCAACCCGCCGAGCGATAACCAAAAGCCATAGGCATGCTCCAGCGCCAGCCACGTCATGGTTACTTTCTCCTGTCTTGCTGGCTCTCTTTAATCAGCTCGCTAATTCCGCCGATGGTGCCCATCAGGCTACTGGTGTCGAGCGGCATCATAATCACTTTGCTGTTGCTGGATGCCCCGATATTCTGCAACGCATCGGTATATTTTTGCGCCACAAAGTAGTTGATGGCCTGAATGTCTCCGGCCGCAATCGCAGCAGAAACCATTTGTGTGGCGCGGGCTTCCGCTTCAGCAGCCCGTTCACGCGCTTCCGCCTGTAAAAAGGCCGACTGGCGTTCCCCTTCAGCTTTAAGGATCTGGGATTGTTTTTCCCCTTCCGCTTTCAAAATAGCGGCCTGACGGATGCCTTCAGCCTCCAGAATTTCGGCTCGCTTGGTGCGTTCGGCTTTCATCTGGGCGTTCATTGAGGCAATCAGCTCAGCCGGGGGGCGCACGTCACGGATCTCAATTCGGGTGACTTTGATACCCCATGGATTGGTGGCTTCATCGACAATATGCAGCAGGCGCGAGTTGATGCTGTCTCGCTGAGAGAGCATTTCATCAAGTTCCATCGAGCCCAGCACGGTACGGATATTGGTCATGGTCAGGTTGATGATGGCCAGTTGCAGGTTGCTGACTTCATACGCTGCGCGTGCAGCATCGACCACCTGAATAAAGCAAACCGCATCAATAGTAACGTTCGCATTATCTTTGGAGATGATTTCCTGTGAGGGAATATCGACAACCTGCTCCATCATATTAATTTTTCGGCCAATTCTGTCCATCAAGGGGATAACCAGATTCAGGCCGGGCATCAGGGTGTGGGTATAACGGCCAAACCGCTCGACGGTCCACTGATAACCTTGTGGCACCACTTTGACACCAGACCAGACCATCACCAGTGCCAGAAAAACCAAAACCGGAATAAACGTTAGCATTGCTTTACTCTCCAGAGTCTTTTCCCGTGCAAAGTGTAACGCAGGTGGGGGGAAATAGAGACTAGCGAATGCGCTGATAGCGTGAAATTGTGCGGGCGGGGACGAGAAACCGGCTGCAAACTGGCGGAGCGTGTTGCAGCCAGCGCGGGTCAGAGATCAAGCTCGATGTCATCAATCGGCATACAGCAGCAGGGCAGTATTTCACCTTGTTGCAGGCAGGCCAGTGGCGCATCGCGGTAGGTGACATTGCCTTTCACCAGCCGTAAGCGGCAGGCTCCACAGTAGCCTGAACGGCACTGATACTCTACCGGAACGCGTTGCGCTTCAAGCGCTTCCAGCACGCTATTGTGCTGGCTGGAGTAGGGTAACTGCGCCCCGGACAGGCGCAGCGTAATGGTTGAAATACTCATCTGTCAGAGCTGGAAGTCACTCAGGTCATCGGCATTGATTTCCGAATCGATTTGTCCGACCAGATAAGAGCTGACCTCTACTTCCTGGGGGGCAACCTGCACATTGTCGGACACCAGCCAGGCGTTGATCCACGGGATCGGGTTGGTGCGGGTTTCAAACGGCAGCGGCAAGCCGACAGCCTGCATACGGATGTTGGTAATGTATTCAACATACTGGCAGAGAATGTCTTTGTTCAGCCCTATCATCGAACCATCACGGAACAGGTATTCCGCCCACTCTTTTTCCTGTTGGGCAGCCAGTACAAACAGGTCATAGCACTGTTGCTGGCACTCTTCGGCCACCTGCGCCATTTCCGGGTCATCCTGGCCTGTACGCATCAGGTTCAGCATATGCTGTGTACCGGTGAGGTGCAGGGCTTCATCACGGGCGATGAGTTTGATTATCTTGGCGTTACCTTCCATCAGTTCACGTTCGGCAAAGGCGAAAGAGCAGGCGAAGCTGACGTAGAAACGAATGGCTTCGAGCGCGTTGACGCTCATCAGGCACAGGTAGAGCTTTTTCTTCAGTTCGTAACGGTTTATCTGGAGCGTTTTGCCGTTCACCTGATGCGTGCCTTCGCCCAGCAGATGGTAGTAGCTGGTCAGTTCAATCAATTCATCATAAAAACCGGAAATATCTTTCGCCCGCTTGAGAATTTCTTCATTGGTAACAATGTCATCAAACACGATGGACGGGTCGTTGACGATGTTACGAATAATATGGGTATAAGAGCGCGAGTGAATGGTTTCCGAAAAGGCCCATGTTTCCACCCAGGTTTCCAGTTCTGGAATCGAGATAAGCGGCAGCAATGCCACATTGGGACTGCGTCCCTGGATAGAATCCAGCAGAGTCTGGTATTTTAAATTGCTGATAAAAATGTGCTTTTCGTGATCAGGTAAGCCTTGATAATCGATACGATCGCGGGACACATCCACTTCTTCAGGACGCCAGAAGAATGAGAGCTGTTTCTCAATGAGTTTCTCAAATATTTCGTATTTTTGTTGGTCGTAGCGGGCTACGTTAACCGATTGGCCGAAAAACATCGGCTCCAGGAGTTGGTCGTTTTTGTTCTGTGAAAAAGTGGTATAAGCCATGATCTCTCCAAACACAGTAACAGCAACCCGCAGGCAATGCTGTCAAGCGCCGCTGACAACCCAGGCGGGCGGTGCCTTCTTCACGCCGGGGTGGGTGAAGAGGGCGAAATGGGACATGTTGTATGCCGGGAGTGCTTCAAAACACTCCCGGCGTGGTGTGCGTCAGATTTTGCATGCGCCGCTTTCGCAGCCATCATCCTGCGTGGTTTCCAGCAGGTCATCTTGCACGTCTTCTGCGCCATCACGGGTGTTTTGGTAGTACAGGGTTTTCAGCCCGAACTTATACGCCGTGAGCAGGTCTTTGAGCAACTGCGTCATCGGTACTTTTCCTGAAGGAAAACGCGCCGGGTCGTAGTTGGTGTTGGCGGAAATCGCCTGATCGATGAATTTCTGCATCAGACCAACCAGTTGCAGGTAGCCATCGTTAGACGGCATATCCCACAGCAGTTCATACGAGCCTTTCAGCGTTTCATACTCTGGCACCACCTGGCGCAGAATACCGTCTTTAGACGCCTTGACGCTGATGTGACCACGCGGTGGCTCAATACCATTGGTCGCATTGGAAATCTGCGATGAGGTTTCTGACGGCATCAGCGCTGAGAGCGTTGAGTTGCGCAGGCCATAGGTGGTGATGTCTTTACGCAGCGTTTCCCAGTCATAATGCAGCGGTTCATTGCAGATCTTATCCAGATCGCGCTTGTAGCTGTCTATAGGCAGAACACCCTGCGAATAGGTGGTTTCGTTAAACCACGGGCAGGCACCTTGTTCACGCGCTAACTGGTTAGACGCTTTCAATAAGTAGTATTGAATGGCTTCAAAGGTGCGATGCGTGAGGTTATTGGCGCTGCCATCGGAATACCTGACGCCATTTTTCGCCAGATAATAAGCGAAATTAATCACCCCGATACCCAGCGTGCGGCGTCCCATCGCGCCACGTTTGGCGGCTGGGATCGGGTAATCCTGGTAGTCGAGCAGGGCATCAAGGGCGCGTACTGCCAGCACCGCCAGATCGTCAAGTTCGTCCAGCGAGTTGATTGCACCGAGGTTAAATGCAGACAGCGTACAAAGCGCGATTTCACCACGCTCGTCATTGACGTCTTCCAGTGGCTTGGTTGGCAGCGCAATTTCCAGACACAGGTTTGACTGGCGCACTGGTGCCACCTGTGGGTCAAACGGGCTGTGGGTGTTGCAGTGGTCAACGTTTTGAATATAGATACGCCCGGTAGAAGCGCGCTCTTGCATCATCAGCGAGAACAACTCCGCGGCTTTAAGCTGTTTTTTACGGATGCTGGCATCATGTTCGTATTTCACGTACAGACGTTCAAACTCTTCTTGATTACTGAAGAAGGCGTCGTACAGCCCCGGAACATCCGAAGGGCTAAACAGGGTGATGTCTTCACCTTTTACCAGACGCTGATACATCAGCTTGTTAAGCTGCACACCATAGTCGAGATGGCGCACGCGGTTGCCTTCAACGCCACGGTTATTTTTCAGCACCAGCAAGCTTTCCACTTCCAGGTGCCAACAAGGGATAAAACAGCGTAGCCGCGCCACCGCGCACCCCCCCTGAGAACAGGATTTTACCGCAGTCTGGAAGTGTTTATAGAACGGGATACAGCCAGTATGAAACGCCTCACCGCCGCGAATCGGGCTGCCGAGTGCACGAATACGGCCCGCATTAATGCCGATACCGGCACGTTGCGAAACGTATTTGACGATGGCGCTTGAGGTCGCGTTGATGGAGTCGAGGCTGTCACCACACTCAATCAGCACACAGGAGCTGAACTGGCGTGTGGGGGTACGCACGCCAGACATGATCGGCGTAGGCAGCGAAATCTTAAAAGTGGAAACGGCGTCGTAAAAACGTTTGACGTAATCAAGGCGAGTTTCACGCGGATAACCGGAAAACAGGCAGGCGGCTACCAGAACATACAGGAACTGGGCGCTTTCGTAGATGTCACCGGTTACTCGGTTTTGTACCAGGTATTTCCCCTCCAGCTGTTTTACTGCTGCATAGGAGAAATTCATGTCACGCCAGTGATCGATGAAAGCGTCCATCTGGACGAACTCTTCTTCCGTGTAATCTTCCAGTAGATGGCGATCGTATTTGCCTAATTCGACCATTTTCACTACATGTTCGTACAGCTTAGGCGGTTCAAACTGGCCATAGGCTTTTTTACGCAGGTGAAAAATAGCCAAACGTGCGGCCAGATATTGATAGTCCGGGCTTTCGCGGGAAATCAGATCGGCGGCAGCCTTGATGATGGTTTCGTGAATGTCGGCGGTTTTTATACCGTCGTAAAACTGGATGTGAGATCGCAGTTCAACCTGGGAGACGGAGACATTGTGTAACCCTTCAGCCGCCCAGGTGATCACCCGGTGGATTTTGTCCAGATTGATGCGCTCTTTACTGCCATCGCGTTTGGTAACAAGCAGACTCTGGTTCATGTGGCGTAGTACCTGTTTTTTGACACGAGTTTTGTCGTTTTGGCCGCCCCGTTTTTTCATTTAGCAAAAATGCAAATAAAAAAAATAGTGCTTTCTGTTAGAAGTAAACACTATATATAGGGGGTGGGTCGGATTTTGATAACAAGATAATGTGAAAAAAGGGGCTTTGCAAGTGAGCAAAATCCCGCTCGCTTGTGGATAACATGCGAATAAATTTTACAGGCGCGCTCAATCCCAGCCACCACGGGGGTTCCTTATCTTGTCAACTACAGGGGAGAAAAAATAAAAAAATTGATCGTTCGTCGGTTTCTTATCCGCTCACCAACGGTTTTGGCTAACTAAAACCGTGTTTCGATCAATTTATTCGGAATTATCTTGCTTTCGCAGGCTATTCCGCATGAATACTGCGCCATTTATAGCTGAAAACATAATCAGCGACGATAAAAAAGCCGATGGCGGATGCCATCGGCCAGCAAGTGGATGATAGCCTGTTAATAACTTTTTGCCTTTGGGGTCTTGCACTTACGCCGGGTAGTGGGTGTGTACCATATAATTGACATCGACATTAGCCCCAAGGCGGAACCGGTCTGACAGCGGGTTATAGTGCAAGCCGATGATATGGCGCTCATGCAGTGGCGTCATGTCCACCCAGGCGAGTAATTCCGCCGGGCGGATGAATTTTTTGGCGTCGTGGGTGCCGCGCGGCACCGTGTTGGTGAGGTACTCAGCCCCGACAATCAGCATCAGCCAGGCTTTGGCGTTGCGGTTGATGGTGGAGAAGAAAACATGGCCGCCGGGTTTAACCAGCCGTGCACAGGCCAGCACTACCGAGCGCGGGTCGGGGACATGTTCGAGCATTTCCATGCAGGTCACGACATCATATTTTCCGGCGTGGCTGTCGGCATGGGCTTCGGCGGTTTCCTGCACGTAGCTGACTTCAACACCGCTTTCCAGCGCATGCAGCCGCGCTACCTGCAACGGCTCACTGCCCATATCCAGCCCGGTGACATGGGCACCTTCCCGCGCCATGCTTTCAGCCAGAATGCCGCCGCCACAGCCCACATCCAGCACCTGTTTACCAAAAATACCGTTGGCACGGTCGATAATGTAATTCAGGCGCAGTGGATTGATGCGGTGCAGCGGTTTGAATTCCCCTTCCAGATCCCACCAGCGTGAGGCCACGGCTTCAAATTTGGCAATTTCGTCATGATCGACATTCAGCGCACGGTGTGCGGCGGTGCCGGTATCGTCTGTAGTCATGGCCTTTGTGTTCATGGATATGCTCACTTTTCTCTGTGATCTGTGTTTGTTTTCGTTCGTGTTCATTAACGCGCAATCAGGGCGAGTATAGCGAGCCGCAAGGCGATGTTGTAGCGACTTACCGTGCGCCTTTTTTCAACTGAGGATGCCAGTGGATGTGGTGCGGGGGAAAATCGGGCCATCACACCCGGTTGGTGAGTGAAAGAAACGCTAAATGCCCGTCAGTAATCGGGTTCGGCGTTTCCCCTGAAACCCCGGTTTGTGATATCATTTTCCACCTTTTAAAATCGGGCAGAAATAGAGGGATAGCGGCTCCATGAGCGACCTAGCCAGAGAAATTACACCGGTCAACATCGAAGAAGAGCTGAAAAGTTCATATCTGGATTATGCTATGTCCGTCATCGTCGGGCGCGCGTTGCCGGATGTTCGCGATGGCCTCAAGCCGGTACACCGCCGCGTACTTTACGCGATGAGTGTGCTGGGGAACGACTGGAACAAGCCTTATAAGAAATCGGCCCGTGTGGTCGGGGACGTTATCGGTAAATACCACCCGCACGGTGATAGCGCGGTGTATGACACTATCGTGCGTATGGCCCAGCCATTTTCACTGCGTTACATGCTGGTGGACGGGCAGGGCAACTTCGGTTCCATCGACGGCGACTCCGCCGCGGCGATGCGTTATACCGAAGTGCGCATGTCAAAAATTGCCCACGAATTACTGGCCGATCTGGAAAAAGAGACGGTGGACTTTGTGCCGAACTACGATGGCACAGAGCAGATCCCAGACGTGATGCCAACCCGCATTCCGAACCTGCTGGTAAATGGTTCATCAGGGATTGCGGTTGGCATGGCTACCAACATTCCGCCCCATAACCTGTCTGAAGTGATTAACGGCTGTCTGGCCTATATTGATGATGAGAACATCAGTATTGAAGGGCTGATGACGCATATCCCTGGACCCGATTTCCCGACCGCTGCCATCATCAACGGCAAGCGGGGCATTGAAGAAGCTTACCGTACTGGCCGTGGCAAGGTGTATATCCGTGCGCGCGCAGAGGTGGAAGCGGATGCGAAATCCGGCCGCGAAACCATCATCGTGCATGAAATCCCTTATCAGGTGAACAAAGCACGCCTGATTGAGAAAATTGCCGAGCTGGTGAAAGAAAAACGCATTGAAGGCATCAGTGCGCTGCGCGATGAGTCAGACAAAGACGGCATGCGCATCGTGATTGAAATCAAGCGTGATGCCGTCGGCGAGGTGGTACTGAACCACCTCTATTCACAGACTCAGATGCAGGTTTCCTTTGGCATCAACATGGTGGCGCTGCATCAGGGCCAGCCTAAGTTGATGACGCTTAAGGATATTCTGGCGGCGTTTGTGCGCCACCGCCGCGAAGTGGTTACGCGCCGGACGATTTTTGAACTGCGTAAAGCGCGTGAGCGAGCCCACATTCTGGAAGGGCTGGCGATTGCGCTAGCTAACATCGACCCCATCATTGAACTGATCCGTCATGCATCGACTCCGGCAGAGGCCAAAGCCGCGCTGGTGGCACAGGCATGGGAACTGGGCAGTGTGGCCGCCATGCTGGAGCAAGCCGGTGACGATGCGGCTCGCCCGGAATGGCTGGAGCCGGAATTTGGTATTCACGACGGCCGCTATCACCTCACCGAGCAGCAGGCTCAGGCGATTTTGGATCTGCGTTTGCAGAAACTTACCGGGCTGGAGCATGAAAAGCTTATCGATGAGTATAAAGAGCTGCTGGCACAGATAGCGGAACTGCTGTTTATTCTGCGCAGCCCCGAGCGTCTGATGGAGGTTATCCGCGAGGAACTGGTCGCGATTCGTGAGCAGTACAGCGATTCTCGTCGCACCGAAATCACCCATAACAGCGCTGATATCAATATCGAAGATCTGATCAACGAAGAGAACGTGGTGGTGACGTTATCGCATCAGGGCTATGTGAAATACCAGCCACTGAGTGATTACGAGGCCCAGCGCCGCGGCGGCAAAGGCAAGTCGGCCGCACGTATCAAAGAAGAAGATTTTATCGACCGCCTGTTGGTAGCGAACACCCACGATACCATTCTGTGCTTCTCCAGCCGTGGCCGCCTCTACTGGCTGAAGGTTTATCAACTGCCGGAAGCCAGCCGCGGCGCGCGTGGCCGCCCCATTATTAACCTGCTGCCACTTGAGCCGGACGAGCGCATCACCGCGATTCTGCCGGTACGCGAGTACGAAGAAGGCATGAACGTCTTTATGGCAACCGCCAGCGGCACAGTGAAAAAGACCGCACTGACCGAGTTTAGCCGCCCGCGTAGCGCCGGGATTATCGCCGTTGGTCTTAATGACGGTGATGAACTGATTGGTGTGGATCTAACGGATGGCAGCAATGAGGTGATGCTGTTCTCTGCGGAAGGTAAAGTGGTGCGTTTTTCTGAGTCGGCTGTGCGCACCATGGGCCGAACGGCGACCGGGGTGCGAGGCATCAGCTTGCAAAATGACGATCGCGTGGTGTCGTTGATTGTGCCGCGTGGTGAAGGCGATATTCTGACTGTCACGCAGAATGGTTTTGGTAAACGTACTGCTGTGAGCGAGTATCCGACCAAATCCCGCGCCACCAAAGGGGTTATCTCCATCAAGGTCAGCGAGCGTAACGGCAAGGTGGTGGGGGCCGTTCAGGTCGATTCTGCCGATCAGATAATGATGATAACCGATGCCGGTACGCTGGTGCGTACGCGTGTTTCTGAGGTCAGTATCGTTGGGCGTAACACGCAAGGGGTGACGCTGATTCGTACCGCTGAAGATGAGCAGGTTGTCGGTCTGCAACGTGTTGCCGAGCCGGTGGAAGATGATGAGCTTGACAGCGTAGTGCCGGTTGATGGCGACTTGCCGCAAGAGGAGTCTGATGAGCCAGAAGCCGATGACGATGTCCCCGCAGACGATGAATAATCGTTATTTGCCGGTGGGATGACAACCGAAGCCAGCGCCTGATGCGCTGGCTTTTTTTATGGGGGATCGGTACTGTATTGCGGTCATGAGCCTTTTTTCCCGTTCCGTTAACCTTTACGGTATCCCTTTGAAAGTGACTGTCTCTTTTCTGACGACCCTCAAGATTTCCCGGTACTTATTCCGGGGGCTGGCAATCCTGCTGTGGATGCTGGGGGCATTGCTGTCAATTTTCACTATCAATAACGCACTCAAACAGCAGGAAGCTCACCTGCGGCAGATTTTTTCCCTCAATTTCGAACAGTCGTTGGGCAACATTCGTCATGCCACGGATGTGGCGCGTGAATTGCGTTATCTCGCTGCCAATCGTTTCAGTACACCGTTCACGCAACGCGACAAAACCAATCAAGTGAAAAAGGTTCCTGCGGCGATTTATCCGCTTTCTCCGGCCTTCAACTGTCGTAATCAGTACGAGAAAAATCCGGCGCAATTGTCGTTACTGACCCATTTTTTTGACCAGTGGCATGATGATTTTTCTTCCGTTTATGACCTTAACCGGATTTTCTTTTTAGACAGCAGCCAGCAATGCATCGTTGATTTTGGTATTCGCAATCAGTCACTGGATAGCGATAGCCTGATAAAAAGCGTACAGGAACGTTTGCAGAATCAGAAATCCAATGGTGCCGGTACGCGGCGTGAAGAAAGTCTTTACTGGGTTGTTCCTGGTTTAACGCCGAGCACGGGTTATCTGTATGCCTTAACGCCGGTATATGTCGATAACCATTTGATAACCATGATGGGCATTGAGCAGACCATACGGCTGGACGATTTTATATCGAATACGGATTTGCCCTTTAGCTTGCGGTTACTCGACCAGAATGACCGGGCCGTATTACAAATTACCGATAGTCGCGCAGGCAGTGTTCCCAGCCATTATCCTGAGTCGAATAATTATTTCGGCTACAGCGAAGGTTACAGCGCACTATTAATGAAAAAATCGCTGCCGCCCACTGCCATGAGCGTGGTGTATTCGCTGCCGCTGGATGTGATGCTGGCGGCGCTTAACAGTTTGCTCATTAATATGGCATTACTGAATCTGGCATCTGCGCTGTGCCTGTTCCTGTTCACCCGGCTGTTTGAGCGCCGGATTTTTCTGCCAGCGGAGCGCAATGCATTCCAGATAGAAGAGAACGAACAGTTCAACCGAAAAATTGTGGCCTCGGCTCCGGTTGGGATCTGCATTTTACGTACCAGTGATGGCAGCAACATTCTGAGCAATGAGCTGGCGCATAATTACCTCAGCCTGCTGACTTATGAAGATAGGGTGCGCCTTGTGCGCATTATCTGCGAGCAGCAGTCTACATCGCTGGATGTGGTGACGGGCCGTAATCACCATCTGCAAATCAGCTTTGTGCATTCGCGCTATCGAAATGAGAATGTCGCGATTTGTGTTTTGCTGGATGTCAGTGCCCGGGTACGTATGGAAGAGTCGCTACAGGAGATGGCGAACGCTGCCGAGCAGGCGAGCCAGTCTAAATCGATGTTTCTGGCAACGGTCAGCCATGAATTGCGCACACCGCTGTATGGCATTATCGGGAATCTGGATTTATTACGCACCAAGTCATTGTCATCGGATGCCAACCGCCTGGTTGGCGCAATGCAGAATTCATCCGCGCTGTTGCTGAAAATCATCAGCGATATTCTGGATTTTTCCAAGATTGAGTCGGAACAGCTAAAAATTGAACCGGGCGAGTTCTCGCCGCGGGAAGTCATCAACCATATAGTGAGTAATTACTTACCACTGGTGGTGAAAAAGCGCCTGACGCTGTATTGCTATATCGACCCTCAGGTCCCTGTCAGCCTGATGGGCGATGCGGTGCGGTTACAGCAGGTGTTAAGCAATTTGCTCAGTAATGCCATTAAGTTTACTGATACCGGGTGCATTGTGTTTCAGGTGGTGTGTTCTGAGGATGGCTACCTGTTGTTCAAAGTCCGCGATACCGGCACGGGGATTGATACGCGTGCGGTGATGAAACTGTTTGATCCTTTCTTTCAGGCAGGAACCGGGGTGCAGCGCCATTTTCAGGGCACCGGACTTGGGCTTGCGATTTGCGAGAAACTGGTCAACTTGATGGATGGTGATATTACCATTGAGTCTGAACCTGGCCTTGGCAGTGAGTTTGCCGTGCGCATTCCGCTGTACCGGGCACGTTATCCCCAGCCCTTACCGACAGAGGTATTACAAGGCAAGATTTGCTGGTTACAGGTGCGTAATGCGCTGATGGAGCGCTACCTGTTTACCCTGTTACGCGGCGCGGGGGTGGATGTCCGGCGTTATGATGAGCACGGTGGTGTTGGGCCTGATGACGTGCTGGTGGTTGATATTCAGGCGGTACAGATAGGCAACATCCGGGCGTGTATTGAGCTGAGTAGTGTACAAGCCGGGGCGGCTCAGGAGATTCAGCCGGGATACTGGCGGCACAGTACCGCAGCACCTCACGATGTGCCGCTCTTGTTGCAACGAATTTACCGCGGTACCGACGTGTTGCCTGCGGCAGTACCGGTGCCACCGCTTGCTACCTATAGCCGTTCGGAAAATGAAGGCGTGCGTATTTTGGTGGTGGATGATCATCCGATTAATCGCCGTTTGCTGGCCGATCAGCTTGGTTCATTAGGTTATCAGGTGATAACGGCCAATGACGGGCTTGATGCACTGGATGTGCTGGCGAAGCACCCGGTCGATATTGTGCTGACCGATGTGAATATGCCGAATATGGATGGTTACCGTTTTACTGAGCGTCTGCGCGAAATGCAACTCACCTTCCCGGTGATTGGCGTCACGGCGAATGCACTGGCTGAGGAGCGGCAACGCTGCCTGCAGGCAGGTATGGATAATTGCCTGTCCAAACCGGTAACGCTTGATACGTTGCAACAGTCTTTAGCGTATTACAGCAATCTGGTCAGGCAAAAAACTGCGGCACAAGGCTAATCTGCCCAAGAGACTGGCGGCGGGGATACCGCACGCCAAATGAACATCCGAGTCGAAGCGGTATGACTCGTTATTACTCTTTGTCTGGCGGTGAAATACCGACGGAGGAAAGGTAATTAAGCAGGGCGATATCGTTATCGACCCCCAGTTTGGTCATGGCCGATTTTTTCTGGCTGCTAATGGTTTTGATACTGCGATTGAGTTTTCTGGCAATTTCTGTCACCAGAAAGCCTTCGGCGAACAGGCGCAACACTTCACTCTCTTTTGGCGACAGGCGCTTATCGCCGTAACCGCTGGCACTGATTTTCTCCAGTACTTTTGTGACGCTTTCCGGGGTGAATTTTTTGCCTTTTTGCAGTGCGGCCAGTGCTTTGGGCAAGTCGGTCGGCGCACCTTGTTTTAGCACAATACCTTCAATATCCAGCTCCAGCACGGCACTGAGAATAGCCGGGTTATTGTTCATGGTCAGTACAATAATGGACAGGTGAGGGAAATGGCGCTTGATGTATTTAATCAGCGTAATGCCATCGCCATATTTATCACCCGGCATGGATAAATCGGTGATAAGAACATTGGCATCCAGTTTGGGAAGATGATTAATCAGAGCTGTCGAGTCTTCGAATTCACCAACCACATTGATCCATTCGATTTGCTCAAGGGACTTCTTGATACCAAACAGAACAATAGGGTGATCGTCTGCAATAATTACGTTTAAGTTACTCATTGTTTTTTACTCGTCGTGTTGACCACCACAATGCAATAGCACACTGACGAAGTGGTCAATCTGCTGGAGATTGGCCTCTATTTGTGTTCTATCCTGGGTGGTAATAAGCTTTTCCAGCGCTTCACATAACTGCCTGCCGGGATGAAGATTCAACATAGCAAAGACGCCTTTCAGGCGGTGCGCCGTTTGCGCAAGTGACAAAAAATCGCCATTCTGAGTTTCAGTATATAGCCTCTTTAAGTCCTCCGGTACTGTATCTACAAACAACGAATAGTAGTCACTGCTGTGTAACTGCCGCACATAAACGCTGACATCATCGTGTTCTTCGTCCGTTGTATCATCGGGGAAGGTATCAAGTTGCTGTTCGATGAGTTTCAACAAGCCATCTTGCAGTAACTGGCTGATATTGTAGTTGGTACGCAGGCGGCGATGCCCAAGCGGCACCCATTGCATATCGTCACAGGTGACCAGCAGCGTGTCGTCCTCCATTTTGGCCGGATCGTCTGTAATGGTGATTTCCGCAGACTGATCCACCAGCCTTTCATCATATACCACCACATTGGCTCCCCAGCTTGCTACCTGGCGGCTGACGATGGTGCGTACCTCATCGGATGTAATGTTCAACAGTAGCGTAATGTCATCCAGTAGTTTCTCTTCTTCTTCCGCAGGAAGCGCAACCGTTTCCATTTTCAGCGTCAACGTATACTGCGTGCCCAGCCCTGGACGGCTGTTGATCTGCAATTGACCGCCCAGTTTGTTACAAAGCTGATTGCACAGAAATAGGGTTAATCCTGAATTTTGCCTGAAACGGTCAGACAGGGGCGCGGTTGCGAACGGATGCATCAGGTTATCGCGCTCAAGGCCCGAAATTTCAGTACCGGTATCACCAATTCGAATCAGTAACTGCTCCGGCGAGCGATCGGCCAGTTCACACGAGAGGGTGATTTTTCCATAATCGGTGTTGGTAATCGCGTAATCCAGCAGCAAGGACAACGTTTTTCTCAGGAGTTCACTGTCACCCAGATAGCTCTGACGTGGGTCAAGCTGGTAGTGATTAAACAGTGCCAGGCCTTTTTGCTGAATGCGGGGTAACAGTTCTAATAGCAGATCATCGATGAGTGTTAACGGTGAGAAAGGCTCGTGCACCAAATGCCATTCCCCGGTTTCCAGATGGGCTTGCAGGGCGATATTTTCCATCAGCCGAATGGCACTACTGGCCTCAAGAATCAATGCCTGAATCACTTTTTGTTGTTCAACGGGCGCATCAGGCTGGCGTAAAGAGAGCGCTAATTGATGCACGGCGGATAATGGCTGCTTAAATTCCTGGCTGAGGTGGCGAAACAGGCGTTTACGTACCGCGATATTTTTATCCACTTCCCGCTGGGCCAATTGCAGTTTCCTGGTGATTAAGATCTCTTGATCCTGTTCACGCAGCAAAAACAGGCACAGTGCAGGGGTATGCTGACTGTTGAATACGCGCACTTCATACATTTCATTATCGACGGTGGCCTGAATCAGGCCCTGATGCTCTTCGGCAAGGGTCGCAATCTTCTTTAGGCTCAGGTGCGGATACAGCCGTTCGGCCAGCGCGTTAGCGACAACAACTTTACTATTATCAAAGTCATATACCAGTACGCCAACCGGCACGCGGCTGACAATTTCACCGTACATCTGCTGTTGTGACTTCAGATGATGGGATAAATCATCCTTCGGACGAGCGTAATAACGACGCAAGGCGTAAGCCCCGGTAAGTGCGAGAAACAGTAATGCCAGATTCAGCACGATGCTCCAAATATTTCTGCGCAGCATTTCTGTCACCAGCTTGTCGAGCGGGACGATGTACACCAGTTTGATTGGCGCATTCATCAACTGCGCCGAGATTTCCAGTAAGCGACCCTCCCGACGAATTTCGGTGAGAATATCGTTGTCGTTGCTGGCATCGGCATTCACCGGTGGCACTTGCTGGCGCAGTATGAAATTTTCCCGCGGCAAATTACGTGGAATCAGGTCATTGATGGATAAATCAAAGGCGATAACGGTGGCGAGATGGCCGGGCTGGTTGAATGTGGTTCGCAGCGTAAAATAGTAGTCATTATAAAAGCGTAGCTTACGTAGCGCAGAGAAGCTCTCGCGTTCATCAAGCGTGTTGGCCTGCTGCAACATTTCAGTTTTGCGCGATTCCACGATGGAGGAGAGATAACTGCCGCGCAGGGGAGAAGAGATGTCCTTTAACGGTTGGGTAGAGACCATCGTCAGGCTGTTATCTTGCCCGTTGAGATAATACATGGAGTAAATATCTGTCTTCGCTCCCCAAAGCACATCCAGATATTGTGAAATGCGGTGCATGGCACTCAGCGTGGTTTTATCGTGCTGGCCAAAAATGAGCGCATCGGTTTTGTGATTACTCTTTTCGACATAAAACACGTTAGGGACCAGCGTGATTAAATTGACATTGGTACTTTCAGGCTGAGTGACGTCAGTGATGAGGTTTTTATAAATCTGGTCAGTAAAGAAGCGGTAAGCATCAATGCGTTTTTGCATACCAGTTGCAATATCGGTCAACGCTGATTTTTTCTCCACTATCCAGCAATTGATGTAGTTGTAGCCATAAGAGCCCGTCACCAGCAGGAGGAGTAAAATAAATAGCAGGAAAAAACGCGTGATAGCCGCAGGCATGAAATCAGGCTCCTGATGAACGGTCTAATGGGTCAATGGCGATGTCGAAAGCCAGTCGCCATAAGGCGAGGCGGTTTGTGCATAACGTTCGGTTTGCCGTGGTATGCCGTGAAAATACACGCACAGGGAACGCATTATCCGGTAAGCATCGCCGCTAACGCTGACAGAGAAGCCTTTTTACCACAACTGTCACGGTTTATCGAAGTGCGATGCGCCTTGATAGCAAATAATGCGGCAGAGATTCCGGCTTATATTGCTCCTTGTCGTGATGACGACATCAATATCATCGGGTATTGATAGCGATAAATGGGGACGCGGGTTATCCGGTGTTGACGGCCCGGTGTTCACATAGCGCGGTGGGGGTCGCCAGAAAAAAAGCCGGGCGAACCCGGCAGATAACTCATGATAAAGCAGAATGAGGAAATTTGATGACAGCACGGAAATTCTAGGTGGCGGGGGCTGCAAACTTTTGCCACTTAATGCTAATTAAAGCCGAGGCTGTTTCATTTCGTGCGGTATGTATTTTTGCAAATGTGCTTTTTGCTATCCGGCATTGCCGGAGCCATTGTTGTCACCCTGAGAATATTTACTGCTCATGAAAATATTTATCGCTCATGAAAACACGCACCATCCTGAAAACAGTTACTGTCAGGAAAAATGACGGCGGATGGGGCGCAACAACCGGTGAAATACCGGTTTGTTAATGCGACAGGCATTCCAGTTTAAATCGGTATCACGCTAATGGCTTTTTTTTTCCAGGGCGTGACCCGTATAATTCCTTACTTTCAGTTAGGCTATGGGGTGAATGTGCTGCAATTCTCCGACCTGCTGCACCAGATGCATCAGGCGCTCAGTGAGCCTTTGCCCGCTCAGACGGGCTTTCATGCTATTACGCTGACGTTGACATTACACGATAGCGGGCAACTGCTGGCATGGCTGGCATCACAACCGGTATATCCGCAATTTTACTGGCAGCACAGGCAGGATGATGAAGAAGCGGCCGTCTGTGGTGACGTGTGTGCATTTGGTGATATCACGCAGGCGAACGCGTTTTTGCAACGCGATGATGTGGATGACAGTGTACGTATCTGGGGGGTGAATGCGTTTGATCAGCACCCCATCGAGCCTGATGCAGAGGTCGCCCGGTTATTTGTGCCCCGTATTGCGCTGTTACGTCAGGCCCGGCGCTTGCGTGTCCGGGTGAATCTGTTTAGTGAAACGTCGCTGGCTGAGGATGCGCGGCAGGCGCAGGCGTTTTTGCGCCAGTTGCAGCCCCCTCAGGCGCTGGCTGTGTTGCAGGCTCGTATCCTGTCAGCTCGCCATTGCCCGGGCCTTGAACAGTGGCGAGGATTGCTGAATCTGGCGCTGGCGGAGATAGCGGCGGGCAAACTGGAAAAGGTGGTGCCTGCCCGGGCGACCATGCTATCCCTCAATGAACCGCTGCGGGCTGCAACATTGATGGCGGCCAGCCGTGCGGTGAACCACCACTGCTACCACTTTATGCTGGCGAGTGCTCCTGAGCAGGCCTTTCTTGGCTCCAGCCCTGAGCGGCTTTACCGACGGCGTAACAACCGCCTGGAAACCGAAGCACTGGCCGGTACGGTGGCCAACGACAGTGATGAAGTAACGGCGGCGCAATTGGCCAACTGGCTGATAAATGACGTGAAAAATCAGTGTGAGAACATGCTGGTGGTGGATGATATCTGTCAGCGTTTGCATCAGGTTGCGCTGACGCTTGACGTCATGCCACCTGAAATTATCCGGCTGCGTAAAGTACAGCATTTGCGCCGAACCATTCAGGCGACGCTGCGTGCAACGTCCGACGAGGCATGTTTACGCCTGCTACAGCCAACAGCGGCAGTCGCCGGATTACCGCGTCGTCCGGCGCGGGATTTTCTTGCACGGCACGAGCCCTTTACGCGCGGCTGGTATGCCGGTTCAGCAGGTTATCTGTCATGCCAGCAGGCCGAATTCTGCGTCGCGCTGCGCTCGGCTAACGTAAACGCGCGCCAACTGACGCTATATGCCGGTGCCGGTATTATTGCTGGCTCAGATCCTGAGCTGGAATGGCAGGAACTGGAAAATAAGGCCGCGGGGCTAAAATCGCTATTTGAGAGTGACGAGTTATGATGTTGCAATTATTTGATAACCTTTTCGTTACAATAGTGCCAGCGGCACAACAGACCTGGGCCTGATAACCGGCGTGCGGGTCTGCGCAGACAGGGCGCAGCGCGGGGCAACGGACAGATAGGGTGAATACTGTCCCCCGCCATTGCCATGATGCTGCCTGTTTGCGGCAAAAGTCGCTGGCAATATTCGCTGTTACTGGTTTACATCAAAGTTGGCCGGATGAAAAAAAATATAATTATTGCCACAACCCGCAACCGGAGTTGTTGAGTCGAACATGTCCACACATATTTTTAACCGCCGCTGGGCGCAGGTGCTTTTTGAGGTACTCAGCCGCCAGGGTATCCGCCATGTCTGTATCGCACCCGGATCGCGATCGACGCCCCTGACACTCACGGCAGCCACACATCCGGCGCTGCAATGTCATACCCATTTTGATGAACGCGGGCTGGGGCATCTGGCCCTGGGGCTGGCTAAAGCCTCCGGTGAGGCCGTTGCCATCGTGGTGACGTCTGGCACGGCTGCCGCCAATTTGTACCCGGCGATTATTGAAGCCGGGCTGACAGGGGAACGGCTGGTGGTGCTAACGGCCGATCGCCCCCCGAAAATTGATTGTGGCGCTAATCAGGCCATTCGCCAGCCGGGTATGTTTGGCGCTCATCCGGCGCAAGCGCTGAATTTGCCTCGTCCTACACCGGATATTCCGGCGCGTTGGCTTGCCGCCACTCTTGATAATGCGTTAAGCGAATTGCATCACGGAGTGTTGCATGTCAACTGCCCGTTTGCCGAACCGCTGTATGGTGAAGATGACCCACAGGCTTTTCAGGATTGGCTGGGCGCGCTCGGTCACTGGTGGCAACAGTCGTCGCCCTGGTTGCAGGGCAATAGTGGCGCTTTCTCACCGACTATGCAGCCAGACTGGCCGCAATGGCGGCAACGCCGTGGTGTGGTGATTGCCGGCCGGGTTGCGGCTTCAGACGGTGAGCGCATTGCCGCCTGGGCGCAACAGCTTGGCTGGCCGCTAATAGGCGATGTCTTATCTCAGACCGGCCAGCCGCTGGCCTGTGCGGATTTATGGCTGGCGCACCCTCAGGCCCAGGCGCTGCATCAGGCGGAGATAGTGGTGCAATTTGGTGCCAGCCTGACGGGAAAGCGCCTGCTACAGTGGCAGGCATCCGTGCGGCCCGAGCAGTATTGGCTGGTTGACCGCCTGCCCGGGCGGCTTGACCCGGCACAGCATCGTGGCCGTCGGCTGGTGGCGGAGCTTGCTGACTGGCTGGCGTGCCACCCAGCTCCCGCACAGGCGCAACCCAATTGGGCCACTGACATTCAGGCTTGTGCCGCACGCGTGCGTGAGCGTGTGACAACGTGGCTATCATCGGGTTTTGGTGAGGCGCAACTGGCACACCGTGTGACGCAATTATTGCCTGCACAGGGGCAATTTTTTGTCGGAAATAGCCTGACGGTCAGGCTGGTGGATGCCCTTGCCTGCCTGCCTGCCGGGTATCCGGTGTATGCCAATCGAGGTGCCAGCGGTATTGACGGTTTGCTATCGACGCTGGCCGGTGTACAGCGGGCCAACGCTCGCCCCACGCTGGCAATTGTTGGTGATGTGTCGGCGTTGTACGACCTCAATAGCCTGGCCTTGTTGCGTCAGGTGCCTGCGCCATTGGTGCTAATCGTGGTCAACAATAATGGCGGGCAGATTTTCTCGCTATTGCCGACGCCTCTGGCGCAACGTGAAGATTTCTATTGTATGGCGCAACACGTTGATTTTCGCCATGCCGCGGCACTCTTTGGCCTGCGTTATGCTCGTGCGCAAGACTGGCAACGTGTGCAGTCAGCGGTACAGACTGGCTGGCAACATCCTGAGACAACCTTGCTGGAAGTGGTGGTAGAGCCAAAAGCCGGAGTCGAGACATTGCAACAGCTACTGGCTGCGGTCCCGTCATGGTAGGGCATCCGGTCGGTGCACCCCGGGCGGGGCAGCCGTGGCTGGTGATGCTGCACGGTTTACTTGGCAGCGCAAAAGACTGGCAGCCGGTGTTGCCGTACCTTGCCGACTGGCCGCTGTTGCTGATTGACCTACCCGGTCACGGTTCGGCCTGGCAGTGCGGTGCGCAAGGTTTTGCGCAGATAAGTCAGCAACTGAGCGCACAGCTGGCGGCATGGTCTATTGATAAATATTGGTTGCTCGGTTACTCGCTGGGCGGGCGTCTGGCAATGTACCACGCCTGTTATGGCGATGTTTCCGGGCTGCAAGGGTTACTGGTGGAGGGGGGCCATCCGGGGCTTGAGGATGAGCCCGAGCGTCTGGCGCGCCGTCAGCATGATACCGGATGGGCAACGCGTTTTCGGCAACCTCCTCTTGAGCCTGTGCTGGCTGACTGGTATCAGCAACCGGTCTTTGCCGCCTTATCACCCCACCAGCGAGAGAGATTAGTGGCGTTGCGCGCTGAAAACGATGGTGTGGCTGTCGCGGCCATGCTGGAAGCCACGTCACTGGCCCATCAGCCTTATCTGGTACCGTTATTGCGCCGTCTGGCGGTGCCGCTGGGATATCTCTGCGGGCATCAGGACACTAAATTTCAGGCGCTGGCGGCTCGGCATCGTTTCACGTTACTTGATATTGCCTGCGCCGGACACAACGCACATCAGGCGAATCCGTCAGCCTATGCGGCACGCATTCGCCAGTTTATTTCGTATCCCGAAAGGAAGATTGATTATGCTTTATCCCAGTGAAGAACAGCTGTACGCACCGGTTGAATGGCACGATTGCAGCGGCGATTTTGTCGATATCCTCTACCACAAATCCATTGATGGTATGGCGAAAATTACTATCAATCGCCCGCAGGTGCGTAACGCTTTTCGCCCGCAAACCGTCAAAGAGATGATGCAGGCGCTGGATAATGCCCGGCACGATGAAGGTGTTGGGGTGATTATTTTAACGGGGGCCGGGGATAAAGCCTTCTGTTCTGGCGGCGATCAAAAAGTGCGTGGTGATTACGGTGGCTATAGAGATGACAGCGGGGTACACCACCTCAACGTGCTGGACTTTCAGCGCCAGATTCGCACTTGTCCGAAACCGGTGGTGGCAATGGTGGCCGGTTACTCGATTGGCGGCGGCCACGTTCTGCATATGATGTGCGATTTGACGATTGCGGCAGATAACGCCATTTTCGGCCAGACCGGGCCGCGTGTCGGGTCGTTTGATGGTGGCTGGGGCGCATCCTATATGGCGCGTATCGTCGGCCAGAAAAAAGCCCGTGAAATTTGGTTCTTGTGTCGTCAGTACGATGCACAGCAGGCGCTGGATATGGGGCTGGTCAACACGGTTGTGCCACTGGCGCAACTGGAGCGCGAAACCGTGCGCTGGTGCCGTGAAATGCTGGAAAACAGCCCGATGGCGCTGCGTTGTCTGAAAGCGGCCTTAAACGCCGATTGCGATGGACAGGCGGGGCTACAGGAACTGGCGGGTAACGCCACCATGCTGTTTTATATGACCGAAGAAGGGCAGGAAGGCCGCAATGCGTTCAATGAAAAACGCCAGCCCGATTTTAGCAAGTTTAAGCGGAATCCCTGATGCGCCAGGCGACGCTTTATCGCTATAGCGTACCGATGGATGCGGGCGTGGTGCTGCGTAATCAGCGACTGAAAAGCCGTGACGGGCTGATAGTGCATCTGTGTGACGGTCAGCGCGAAGGCGTTGGTGAAATTGCGCCGTTGCCGCTGTTTAGCCCTGAAACGCTGGCGCAGGCAACCGAAATGGCGCAGGCCCAATTACAGCACTGGTTGGCAGGAGCCACGCCGCAGGCCGGGCCAGGCGAGACGGGCATGGCGTCGGTTGATTTTGGGCTCAGTTGCGCATTCGCCGAATTAGAAGGGGCTCTCCCGACCGTAGCGGATTATCGTAAAGCGCCGTTGTGCAGCGGCGATCCTGATGAACTGTTTGCCATGTTGCAGCACCTGCCTGATCCGGTGGCGAAAGTAAAAGTCGGGCTCTATGAAGCGGTGCGCGATGGCATGATAGTCAATCTGTTGCTTGAGGCATTGCCTGAGCTGCGGTTGCGTCTTGATGCGAACCGTAGCTGGACACCGGCGAAAGCGCAGGGGTTTGCGCGTTATGTCAACCCGGCTTATCGCTCACGTATCGCCTTTTTGGAAGAGCCTTGCAAAACCCGTGAAGCATCACGCGACTTTGCGCGCGAAACCGGGATTGCCATTGCCTGGGATGAGAGTGTGCGCGAGCCGGGCTTCAGGGTGCAGGCTGAGCCGGGTGTGGCCGCGATTATCATCAAGCCGTCATTAACCGGTAGCCTGGCGCGCTGTCAGCACCTGATTGCTCAGGCACACCAGGCCGGTTTAACGGCGGTTATCAGCTCGGCCATTGAATCCAGCCTCGGCCTGAGCCAACTGGCACGCATCGCGCATTGGCTAACGCCCGATACGGTGCCGGGGCTCGATACGCTGGATCTGATGCAGGCTCAGGTGGTGCGAGCCTGGCCCGACAGCCCGTTACCGCTGTTGACAATGGCACAACTGGAGCGGGTATGGCAGGCCTGAATGACTGGCCGTGGCGCAACTGGGCGGCTTTGCAGCCGATGGCTCCGGCATTGATGGATGACGCTCGGGTCTGGTCATGGCAACAACTGGCCGGTCGCATTGCGCAACTGGCTGATGCCTTTGCCCGTCAGGGGGTTCGCCCCGCCATGGCGGTGGCATTGCGGGGGAAGAACAGTACCGAAATGCTGTTGTGTTACCTGGCGCTGTTGCAATGTGGTGCGCGCGTATTACCGCTTAACCCACAGTTGCCCGAGCCGTTGCTGGCCACTTTGTTGCCTTCACTGAATATTGAGCGGGTGTTGTGCCTTTCGGGGAGGCCATGGCCACAGGATATGGTATCGCTGCATTGGCCTGCGTTATCGGCATCAGCCGTGTTACCGGGTGCACCGCTGGTCTGGTCAGTAGAGCGGCTGGCGACACTGACACTGACGTCTGGCTCCAGCGGTATGCCTAAAGCCGCGGTACATACGTTTGATGCGCATCTGGCGAACGCCGAAGGCGTGGTGCAACTGATGGCGTTTAGCGCAGGCGATCGCTGGTTGTTATCATTACCGCTGTTCCATGTTTCCGGGCAGGGGATTGTCTGGCGCTGGCTGTTGGCAGGCGCGACCGTGGTAGTCAGGCCACAGCAACCGCTGGAGATTGCCTTGCGCGCCTGTACCCATGCCTCACTGGTGCCAACGCAGTTGTGGCGATTATTGGCGCAAAGCCAGTCCCCCGTTAGCCTGCGGGCGGTATTGTTAGGGGGAGCGGCTATCCCGGTTGAGTTAACCCGTCAGGCTGAGGCACGGGGTATCCGCTGCTGGTGTGGTTATGGGCTGACGGAGCTGGCATCAACGGTATGCGCTAAACGGGCTGATGAACATCCCGGTGTTGGTCTGCCACTGGCCGACAGAGAGATACGCCTGGACGGTGATGAAGTGCTGTTACGTGGCCGCAGCCTGGCCGCAGGCTACTGGCGAGATGGCCGGCTGGTATCGATGACGGATAAACAGGGCTGGTTTCACACGCGCGATCGCGGGCAATGGGACGGCCAGCAGTGGCGGATATTAGGTCGGCTGGATAACCAGTTTTTTAGCGGGGGGAAGGGATTCCAGCCGGAGGATGTCGAAGCCGTGCTGTTAACTCACCCGGATATCACCTATGCCTGCGTGGTGCCGGTTGATGACCCGGAATTTGGCCAGCGCCCGGTGGCCGTAGTGGAAGTGGCTCACGCTTTAACGCTCCCATCTTTGGTTGACTGGTGGCAGACGCGGCTGGCAGGCTTCCAGCGCCCGATAGCCTGTTATCTGTTGCCTGATACCCTCAAAACCGGCGGTATTAAAATTTCCAGGCAGCAGGTAAAGGCCTGGGTTGAGCAACAGCGCCTGACACCGGCGGCGTCGTAACCGGCGGCAGCCGTCGGGTGAATGTGCCTAAATCGATAGGTTATTTACGCTATCGTCGGCGGCGGATTACAGTAAAATTCATGTTAACATCGCGGTGTTGTCTGCATCTAACCAGGGCTTTTCCAGAAAAACAGTCGGGTTAAACATGCCTGACCGGATTGGCTCTCATTGTCTTTAAGGATAGTTGAAATGAAAAACTGGGTTATTGCTTGTGCGGGAAGTCTGCTGTTGGCGACGGTTTCTGCTCATGCCATTGGTCTGTCTGGTGAAACCGGACGTGATTATGTCGGTGCCGGAGCCAGTATGGGGCTCGGTATTCCGGGGCTGTCTGGCAACGTTGGCTGGGGTCATGATCAAAAGCACAGTAATGACGTCTATAGCGCAGGCATGGATTACACCTTTGCGCTGAGTAATGCGTCTATCAAAGTGGGTGCGAAAGGGCTGTACATGAACCAGAACCACTTTAACGACGGCTATGGCGTAGCGCTCGGCGGCGGTCTGCAAGTGCCGGTTGCCAGCAGCGTGTCGCTGTTTGGTGAAGGCTATTATTCGCCGGATGCCTTCTCCAGTCATGTCGATCACTACGTCGAAGCGCGAGGTGGCGTGCGCTGGCAGCCGCTGCGTCCGCTGTCGCTGGATGTTGGCTATCGCTACATCAATATGGCTGCCAGCGAGCGCGGTAACGACAATAAAGTCGCCGATACGGCGTATGTCAGCATGGGGCTGAATTTCTAAGCGGGGCGCGTCCCTGTGGCTGAGGTCAGGTGGCAAGGCAAAGCGAGCTTTTACTCTCGCTTTACCGTGGCGCGGTCATCAGGCAGGCCGCGTTTGCCGCGCTGACTTCATTGCCAATGACAAAATCACAGGGCTGTATTTCAGCAAGAGAAGGGCGTGTTTAACACGCTTTTCGTGTTTTTGAGCACAGGCATTTTGGGCGGTATCAGTGAACGAATGTGCGTGAAACCATCATAAGGAGTCATACGGATGCTTAGGGTTGAGATGTTATGTACCGGCGATGAAGTGCTGCACGGCCAGATTGTGGATACGAATGCCGCCTGGCTGGCGGATTACCTGTTTTCACAAGGCATACCGATGACCAGCCGCATGACGGTAGGCGATAAGCTTGAGGAACTGGTTGCGGCATTAACCGAGCGTAGCCAGATAGCCGATGTGTTGATTGTCAATGGCGGGCTTGGGCCGACCAGTGACGATCTCAGCGCGCTGGCTGCGGCCACGGCAGCGGGAGAGCCACTGGTCGAGCATCCCGAATGGATAGCCTGCATGGAAGCGTTCTTCACCGAGCGCGGGCGGGTGATGGCAGACAGCAACCGCAAACAGGCGCAACTGCCTGCCAGCGCCGGGTTAGTGGATAATCCGGTCGGTACTGCCTGTGGTTTTGCTATGCAACTCAACAAGTGTCTGATGTTTTTCACCCCCGGCGTACCGTCTGAATTCAAAGTGATGGTGGAGCAACAGATAGTGCCACGGTTGCGGACGCGCTTTGCCGTTGCCGATGCGCCGCTGTGCCTGCGTCTGACCACCTTTGGCCGCTCGGAAAGCGATTTGGCAAGCCAGCTCGACAGCCTGCCGCTGCCGCCAGATGTGGTGCTGGGCTATCGCTCTTCCATGCCGATTATTGAGCTCAAGCTGACCGGCCCGGCGTCGCGGCGTAGCGAAATGGAGCTGGCGTGGCACACCGTTCGTGAGGTCGCCGGGGAGAACGCGATTTTCGAAGGCACTGAAGGGTTGCCAGCGCAACTGGCCCGGCGTCTGCACGAGCGGGGGGTAACGTTGTCCGTCAGTGAAGATTTCACCGCCGGTCTGCTTTACTGGCAACTGCGCAGCGCCGAGGTGGCATTGGGTGGCGGTGAGCTGGTGGTGACGCCAGAGGCGCTAACGCTACAGCAGGCTCTGGCTCACGCGCGTGAGCTGGCTGCCCGTTATCATACGGCGCTGGCGCTCTATGTCGGGCGGGCTGATGACGGCGTGCTGTCGCTGGCGCTGCATACGCCAGAAGGAACCGTTGGGCAGACGATTCAACTGAACGTGCGGCGCTATGGTCAGAAAACCGCGCAGGAAGTGGTCGCTATGCTGGCGATGAATATGGTACGACGCTGGCTGAATGGCTGGCCGGTATCCGGCGCGCATGGCTGGATAAGTGTGCTGGAAAGCGTATAACGGCACAGAAGCGAGAAAACCGGGGCGCGCCGTGGCCCCGGTCTTTATTGAACGAAAGGGGATCAGTACAGCAGTGAATAGAGCTGGCGGCGATAGCGCGCGGCCAGCGCATCGCCCGTGCCCAGCGCGGCCATAATATCCAGCAGCGTTTTGCGCGCATTACCGTCTGCGGCAGCCAGATCTTTTTTCAGCAGCACCAGCAAAAGCTCCAGCGCCTCTTCGTTGCGGCCAACCTGATGCAGTTGCAAGCTCAGTTGAACGGCCAGTTCAGCGTTATCAGGCTGAGCGGCTAACTGTTGCTGCAATTGCTGAATTTCCGGCGTATCTGCCGCTTGTTTCATCAGTTCGATTTGCGCGACCAGACCGTGGTAACGGGTGTCTTGATCTTGCAGCGGGATGGCGGCAAGCAGCGTTTGCGCTTCATCAATGCGGTTTAACTGAATCTGAACCTCAGCCAGCAGCAGGGCGATATCGCTGCGTTTGCTGTCCAGTTGCCAGGCATCTTTCAACAAGATGGCCGCTTCTTTTAACTGGTTGTCCTGAATCAGCTGCTGTGCCTGTGCCAGTTTCAGGTCTTCCGGTTTGGGTAAGAACTGCTGGAGCAGATCCCGAATCACCTCTTCCGGCTGTGGCCCCTGAAAGCCGTCTACCGGCTGGCCATCTTTAAACAGATACACCGTCGGGATGGCACGCAGGCCAAACTGGGCGGCAACATGGGGTTCGGCATCGCAATCGACCCGAGCCAGAACGAACTGACCGGCATATTCCGCGGCCAGCTTATCCAGTACCGGGCTCAGTTGCTGGCAGTGAGGGCTACGCTCAGACCAGAAATAGAACAGCACCGGGGCCTGCATGGACTGTTCCAGTGCCTGACGCAGCGTGCTTTCATTGATGTCAATCACAGTGGCGTGTTGTTCTAGCATGTCATTCTCTCTTGGCCATTTTGACCATAAATGGGGGCGATAGGCGTCGCTTCAACCCCGTATCAGGATTTAGTCCGCAGCAGCTTATCGAGCACGACGCCTGGCAACAACCGGCGTAACACGGTTATTCCGTGCGCCAGCAGCGTCACCGGGTAGCGCAGTTTCGGGCGTGGGCTTTCCAGCGCGTGAATCAGCTTCGGAATCACCGCTTGCGGCGGCAGCGTAAAGCGGCTGGCAATCCCCGGATTAGTGACCGGTTTATCCTGCTGCGTTTGATTGACATTCTGGGTAAATGCCGTGCTGATGGGGCCCGGTTCAATCAGCGAAACGCACAGCCCACTGCCGTGCAGCTCCATACGCAAGGCGTCAGACCAGGCTTCCAGCGCATATTTACTGGCGGCGTAAGCCCCGCGCCCCGGTGTGGAAATCAACCCCATCACGGAACTGGTCTGAATGATTCGGCCCTCACCATGCGGCAACATCGCGGGCAGCAGTAACTGGGTTAACTGATGCGTGCCAAACAGGTTGCTGGAAAACTGCTGCTCCAGTTGCTGGCGGGAAATGGTGTTGAGTGGCCCATAAAGACCGTATCCGGCGTTATTGAACAGGCCGTAAAGACGATTGCCCGTCAGCGCAATCACCACATCGGCGGCCTGCCTGACACTGGCACTGCTGTCGAGATCCAGATCAATGCCCTCAAAGCCCAATGAGTTCATGCGGGCAACATCCTGATGACGGCGGCACGCCGCCAGTACCCGATACCCCCGCTGTTGCAATGCGTGTGCGGCAAGTAAGCCAATGCCGCTGGAACAACCGGTAATCAAAACTGCTTTTTGCATAACTTTACCTAACGAAAGCGCTTAAATATCAAGAGGCGTGATTAACTGTTAACCTTTACTCATGGTGCGCCGCTACAACGGGTTCAAGTTGTTTTGCCATCACGTCAGCGATAAATGGCTGGGCATCACGGTTTGGATGAATGCCATCATCCTGCATCCATTCGGGTTTGAGGTAAACCTGCTCCATAAAAAACGGCAGCAGGGGAACATCAAAGGTTTTAGCGACGCGTGGGTAGACGGCGCTGAAGGATTCGGTATAGCGCTTACCGTAGTTGGCAGGCAGGCGGATTTGCATTAACAGCGGCTGACTGTTTGCCGCTTTGATGCGGGTGATTATCTCGCCCAAATCACGCTCCAGATTTTGTGGCGGGAAACCACGTAACCCATCGTTACCGCCCAGCTCAATCAGCACCCAGCGCGGCTGGTGTTGTTGCAATAATGCGGGCACCCGTGCCAGCCCTTGTGTGGCGGTGTCACCGCTGATACTGGCGTTGACGACGTGAATGGCTGAGGTGTCCGGGCGTGATTGCCAGTTGGCATGGAGCAACGCGGGCCAGGCCTGATTCGCCGCCATGCGATAACCCGCACTGAGGCTATCACCGAGTACCAGCAATGTATCCGCCGCCAGTGCGCGCAGGCTGAATAGACTTAAAAACAAAAGGATAACGCTATGCCAGCGGAAAACATTCTTGAAGTTCATCATCTTAGTAAACATGTCGGTCAGGGTGGACATCAGCTCTCCATCCTCACCGGAGTTGAGCTGGTTGTCAAACCTGCTCAGACCATTGCCCTGGTAGGGGAGTCGGGGTCGGGGAAATCGACCTTGCTGGGGATTCTGGCCGGACTTGATGATGGCAGCAGTGGTGAGGTTGTACTGCTGGGACAGCGGCTGGATAAACTGGATGAAGAAGGGCGTGCGGCGCTGCGCGCCAGCGATGTGGGGTTTGTGTTTCAGTCATTCATGCTGGTGCCAACGCTGACGGCACTGGAGAATGTGCAGTTGCCAGCGCTGTTGCGTGGCGACAGCGACAAACAGAGTCGTCAGCAGGCAGAACATCTGTTGCAGCAGTTAGGGCTGGGTGGGCGTTTGACACACTTACCTGCGCAACTGTCCGGCGGCGAGCAGCAGCGCGTCGCGCTGGCCCGCGCCTTTAGCGGGCGGCCAAAAGTGCTGTTTGCGGATGAGCCGACCGGCAATCTGGACCGGCAAACCGGCGAGCGCATTGCCAATCTGCTGTTCTCCCTCAACCGGGATTTTGCCACCACCCTGATTCTGGTCACGCATGATGAGCAACTGGCGGCGCGCTGTGACCGCTGCCTGCGTCTTATCGACGGCAAGTTATGGGAGGATGCATGATCTGGCGCTGGTTCTGGCGGGAGTGGCGATCGCCGTCGCTATTAATTGTCTGGCTGGCGTTGACGCTCTCTGTCGCCTGTGTGCTGGCGCTTGGTGCTATCAGCGATCGTATGGAAAAAGGGTTAAGCCAGCAAAGCCGGGATTTTCTGGCGGGCGATCGGGTGCTGCGGGCGTCTCGCCCGGTGGATGACACCTGGCTTGCCGAGGCGCAGCGCCAAGGGGTGGCCGTGAGCCAGCAGGTGTCGTTTATGACCATGGCTTACGCCGGAGATAATGCACAACTGGCGCAGGTGAAAGCCACCGATGCGCGCTACCCATTATATGGCGAGCTGAAAACCCAGCCGGCCGGGTTACACGTTGGCCCAGGCCAGGTGCTGATCGCCCCGAGGCTGCTGGCATTGCTCGGGCGTAAGGTGGGCGACAGTGTGGATATTGGCGACACTACGCTGAGCATTGCCGGTGAACTGCTGGCGGAGCCAGATGCCGGGTTTAACCCTTTTGACACGGCTCCCCGGGTGTTAATGAATCTGGCGGATGTGGCGAAAACTGGAGCGATTCAACCGGGAGGGCGGATAACCTGGCGCTATATGTTTGCCGGTGACGCACAGCCCATTGCCCGGTTTAGCGCGTTTATCAAGCCGCTGCTGAAAGCCGATCAGCGCTGGTATGGCATGGAGGATGCGCCGAATGCCTTGGGCAAATCCATCCAGCGTGCCCAGCAATTTTTGTTGTTGTGCGCCCTGCTGACGCTGTTGTTGTCAGTGGCGGCGATTGCCGTGGCAATGGGGCATTACTGCCACAGTCGAACCCGTCTGGTGGCTATCCTCAAAACGCTGGGGGCCGGGCGACGGGCGTTGCGTCGCCTGATTATCGGGCAGTGGCTATCGGTGCTGGCACTGGCTGCATTGTGTGGCAGCCTGCTGGGGATAGGCTTTGAAACCTTGCTGATGCGTGCCTTGTTGCCGGTGTTGCCCGGAGAATTACCGGCGGCCGGGCTGTGGCCGTGGGGGTGGGCGCTTGGAACACTGGTGCTGATTTCTTTGCTGGTGGGAATGCGTCCGTATCGACAACTGCTGGCGACGCAGCCGTTGCGGGTTTTGCGCCAGGATGTGACCGTAACGGTGTGGCCGCTGCGTTATTATCTGCCAGTGGTAGTGGCGCTAGTGCTGGCGACCCTGGTGCTGTTATCTGGCGGGAGCGCGCTGTTGTGGTCGCTGCTGGGCGGTGTGCTGGCACTCTCGTTGCTGTTAGGGGCCATTGGCTGGGGCAGCTTGTGGCTGTTGCGTCGTTTAACGTTGCGGCGTCTGGCATTGCGCTTGGCGATTAACCGCCTGCTGCGCCAGCCGTGGGCAACGCTGGGTCAACTGGCAGCGTTCTCGCTGTCATTCATGTTGCTGGCATTGCTGTTACTGCTGCGCGGGGATTTGCTGGATCGCTGGCAACAACAATTGCCACCCGGCAGCCCGAACTATTTCGTGCTGAATATCAGCGCCGATCAGGTGCCTCAGGTAACGGATTTTCTGGCGCAGCATCAGGTGAAACCGGAAACGTTTTACCCAATCGTTCGCGCCCGGCTTACCGAAATGAATGGGCTGCGCGCAACCGATCTGGTGCGTGAAGATGACCCAGGGGGCGAAACCGTCAACCGCGAACTGAATCTGACCTGGCTTGCGCAGCAGCCCGCGCATAACCCGATAATGGCCGGACAGTGGCCGCCGAAAGCGGGCGAGGTGTCAATTGATCAAGGGGTGGCACAGCGGTTAGGCATCAAAATGGGCGATGTCCTGACGTTCACCGGTGATACCCAGCCTTTTCGCGCTACTGTCAGCAGTTTGCGCCAGGTGGATTGGGAAAGTTTGCGTCCTAACTTTTTTTTCATCTTCCCGCCCGGCGCACTGGACGGACAGCCGCAATCCTGGCTGACCAGCTTTCGCTATGATGGAGCGGCAGGCGGCGATAGCGTTATCACGCAGTTGAATCGCCAGTTCCCGACGCTGACAGTGTTAGATATTGGCGCTATTTTGCAGCAAATAGGCACAGTTTTGCAGCAAGTGGGGTTAGCGCTGGAAGTGATGGTGGTGTTGGTTCTGGTGTGTGGCGTACTTCTGTTGCTGGCTCAGATTCAGGTTGGTATGCGCCAGCGGCGTCAGGAATTGATGGTTTATCGCACGCTGGGGGCGGCAAAGCGCCTGCTGCGGGCGACGCTATGGTGGGAGTTCGCCGTGCTGGGACTCTGTGCCGGTGTGGCCGCGGCGTGCGGGGCAGAAATGGCGCTGTGGTTATTGCAGCGTAAAGTGTTTGATTTCCCCTGGCAGCCCAATCTGTGGCTGTGGGCTGCACTGCCAGGGTTGGCCGCGTTACTGCTGTCACTGTGTGGTGCCTGGCTGGGGTTGCGATTGCTGCGTGGTAATGCGCTATTTCGCCATTATCATACCTGATGGGCGAGCGGGCGTGTCTGACTGGCTTTACGTCACGCCCGTCTCATTAATGGGGTATGTTATTCGCGCTGTGGCTGCTTTTGTGCTGTGCCAGATAGTGATGCTGGAACAGGCACATCCGAATGGTATTGCGGTATTCACCGTTAATGAAAAACTCGTGGATTAATTCACCTTCGATTTCAAAGCCCAGTTTGCTGTAGATGTGAATTGCTTTCTTGTTTTCCTTATCCACAATCAGATACAGCTTGTAGAGATTGAGCACCGAGAAGCCATAATCCATCGCCAGCAGTGTTGCCGCGCTGGCGTACCCGTGGCCCTGGTGAGCCGGGTCGATGATTATCTGAAACTCGGCACGCCGGTGAATGTGGTTTATCTCCACCAATTCCACCAGCCCGACCCTGGTACCGCTGTGCTCGATGATGAAGCGCCGTTCGCTCTGATCGTGGATATGCTTATCGTACAGATCTCTTAACTCGACAAACGCTTCATAAGGCTCTTCAAACCAGTAGCGCATGACGCTGGCATTGTTATCCAGTTGATGAACAAAGCGCAGGTCATCGCGTTCAAGCGGTCGCAACCGCACTCTTTCGTGAATATTCGGCATAAAGAAACTCAATAGTCTAATAGTGAAGCGACCTTAATGACTCATCGTATTGCAGTCAATCCGATTACGCTGAAACTGCTATCGGGCGCGGCACCACATGGTGCGCAGCCCGAAGGCTGCGCGGGTCACTCAGAAGTCAACGCTGGCGCGTAGTACCACTTCGCGAGGGTCGCCGATGGCAACGCGCAGATTGTTGCCGCTCGATGGGTAATAGGTCTTGTCAAACAGGTTTTTGACATTCAACTGCCATTTCACTTTATACCCGTTAACCGGCACGGTGTAGGCGAGGAAGGCATCAGCAACAGTATAGTCATCAATGTAGAAACTGTTAGCGGCATCACCGGGGCGGCGGCCAACATAGCGGGCTCCGATACCGGCACGCAGGTCATCCCCCGCATGCAGCCCCAGATTACCGAAGTCATTGGTCAGAAACAGTGACGCTGTGTGGCGTGCCACATTAGTCATTTCATTGCCCTGATTGCTCGGGTCTGCGGTGACGCGGGCATCGGTAAAGGCGTAGCTGCCAATCAGGCTCAGGCTGTCGCTCAGTTTGCCTGCGACATCCAGCTCCACGCCTTGTGAGCGCACTTTGCCCGCTGTGCGGGTGACGGTTTCGGTCACACCATTGATGACCTGCGGCTCACTCACCATGACATTACGCTTTTGGATATCAAACAACGCCAGGTTTGCGGTGATACGGTTGGGTAAATCCAGTTTGGCTCCTATCTCGTAAGACTGGCCGGTTTCCGGTTCCATCGCGCCTATCTGAGTGGCGACCGAGGTATTGGGTTTGAATGACTGGCTGTAGCTGGTGTAGAGCGAGGACCAGCTATTGAGGTTGTAGACGATACCCGCGCGCGGCACCAGGCGGCTGTCTGTGGCTTGTGTATTGCTAACAAATGGCCGCCCTTTGCCTGACATCACATCAAAATGATCATAGCGCAGCCCGCCCAAGAGCATCCAGTGTGCGTCAAGGCGGATGGCGTCCTGCATGAAAACCCCGGTGCTATCGACATTTTCGCGCTGGTCGCTGTCGGCGGCGCTGATGGTTGTCGATGCCGGTTGCAAGCCATAGCTCGGGTGGTAGACATCAAAATTGTAACGTCGGGTGCTGCGTAACATGTCGCCACGGTAGGTGCGATCGGCTTCATGATCGATACCAAACAGTAACTGATGATTGACGCGGCCCCAGTCGATATCGCCATTTAGCGTGAGCTGTACATTCTGCGACTGGCTGCGTGCATCGGCAGTGGCATCCGCCTGGCGCATTAAAATGCCGGTAGCGGCGTTATAGCTGGTGGCACGGGCCTGATTGTCGCTGTAGGTATTGCGGCTGTAGGCGTAGTTCAGTTTGGTTTTCCAGCGGTCATTGAGGGTATTTTCCAGCTGGAGCGTCAGCGTGTCCTGGTCACCGCGGGTGGCGTTGTAGCTTTCGTCAAAACGACGTTCACGCGGGGTATTGACCGGTTTACCGGTGCGGTTGTCAATCACGGTGCCACGGTCAAACGGCGTCAGGTACTCCATATGTTCATAAGCAACCCGCACGGTGGTAGCGTCGCCATACCACATCAGCGATGGTGCAATCGTGGTCTGGCGGTGACGGCCGAAATTGCGCCAGTAATCGGTTTCATCGTGATCGACCAGCATACGATAGGCAAGCCCGGAGGTGCCCAGCGGGCCGGTGACATCCACCTGACCGCCGCCGCCATTAAAGCTGCTGTTCCAGCCTTCGATGTGCGTTTTCTGCGTCAGTTCGGGTTTTTTACTGATGATGTTGATCATACCGCCCGGTTCGCCCCAGCCATACAGCATGGAGGCAGGCCCTTTGAGCACTTCCACCCGCTCAGTGGTCGGCGTGACGTTGCGGGCCTGAATTGAACGCATACCATCGCGTAGAATAGAGCCATCGCGGTTATCGCCGAAACCGCGCTTCATCACCGCGTCCTGTGTACCGCCGAGGGTGTTGGCCTGGGTGATGCCGCTCACGTTATAGAGCGCTTCATCAAGATTTCTGGCGGATTGGTCTTCCAGTACCTGGCGTGGCACCACGTTGACGGCCTGGGGGATATCCAGCAGGCGGCTTTCGGTGCGGGTACCGGTAACAGCGCTGTGCGGCTGGTAGCCGGTTTCCTGTGCATGGGCCGCTGACGTGCTGGCGGCAACCACCATGGTTTCTTCCTGTGGCGTAGCGGTTTTTGTGGCGTTGCTGTGGGCCTGCGTGGTGGCAGCCTGAAGGCTTAACGGCAACAGGGCCAGCAACGGCCAGCCTGTTTGCCAGTGACGGTTATTCATGTGTTAACTGACTCCAATAAGTCCCTGAAAAATCAATGGGTAAAAACTGCTGGTAGAGTTGTTGTAAGGTGCGCTGCGGGTCGAGGTCGGCAAACAGCGTTGGGTAAAGGGCTTTGGCGAACATTTCCACCATCACCATGTGATACGGGCTGAGATAAAAGTTGTGCCACATACTCCAGGCGCGGCGCTCGCTGACGGCAGTCAGGTGTGAGAGCAGGGGATGCCCGGTCAATAAGGTACGAAAGCTGTCGGCGGCTTGTTGGGGGGATACATCCGGGCCGAGCATCAGGTCTGACAGACGTTTTCCTTCAGGCCCGGCCATACCGGTTGCGATGTACACCGCCGGTTTTGCCGCCAGAATCTGCTCCGCGCTCAGCTCGCCATACACCCCCGAAAGCTTGCCACTGGCGATGTTGTCACCACCGGCAAATGCCAGCAGGTCACCGAGATTGCCATTAATGGCGGTCGTGCAGCAGGTGTCGCGGCGACCAAGGTGCAAGTGCAGCATCACCGTGGTTTTGGGCCCCTGATAGTGCGCCAGACGGTTTTTCACCGCGTCCATATGTTGGCGGTAGAACGTCATGAACGCACTGGCACGGGCTGACTGATTAAGAACCTCACCCAGCAGTTGCACACTGGGAAGGGTGTTATTCAGCAGGTCAATGCGTAAATCAACATAAATATAGGGAATGCCGGCCTGCGTCAGCACCCGCTCAATGTGTTGCTCGCTGTCGGTGCCTTTGGCAAGTCTTGGCAGAATCACCAGATCCGGCTTGAGCGGCAGTAACGTTTCGGCGTTAACGCTATTAATATTGCCGTTGCCTAACTGTGTAATCCGTGCGATGTCAGGAAATTTTGCCGTATAGCGCGCCCAGCTTTGGGCGTCATAACGCGCCAAATCACCGGGCCAGCCGACAATACGCTGTGCCGGATTGCCGGGCTCCAGCAACGCCAGGGTATACAGCATACGGCTTTCACCGAGCACAATGCGTTGCGGGTTATCCGGCACCACGACCTGGCGGCCCAGCAGGTCGGTGACCGTTTTGGCGAGCGCTGACGAGAATAGGGGGGAAAACGTGAGCAACACGGATAACGCGATCACAGTGAGTGTTTTTTGCACACTAATTCTCCGTTGTGATTATTTTCATGAAAATCAAAACGGAGAAAAATAATGACAATTATTGTCATTTGCAATTAACTTTGCACAGGTGTGTGGTAAGAAAATAAAAAGCCCTGATATTTCACAGGGCTGGGGAAATTATGTAAATAATTAAAGCGGGGTAACACGCTGAGGCGGTGGGTCAGTGGGGCATTTTTTCACTGTGGTGCTCATAGCCGCGGGCGAAACGGCGTTCAAGACGGCCTTGCAGCAGTTCCAGCACAATCGACAGCATCCAGTAGATGACCGCGGCGGTGCTGAGCATTTCCATGTAATGGTAAGTGCTGCGGCCATAGGATTGTGCTAAGAAATTCAGTTCCCACAGTCCCATGAGCGACACCAGCGAGGAGTCTTTGATCATCGAAATGAACTGTGAACCTGCCGGTGGAATGATGATGCGTAGCGCCTGCGGTGCTACCACATGTACCAGCGTCGTCCAGCGCGACAGGCCAAGCGCCATAGCCGCTTCTTTCTGACCACGGGAAACGGAAATAACACCGCTGCGAATCGTTTCTGCCAGATAAGCCCCGTAATTCAGTGACAGGGCGATGATGCCTGAAGTAAACGCATTCATCACAATGCCAATCTGCGGTAGCGCAAGGTAGATAATCAGTACCTGCACCAGCAGCGGCGTGCCACGAAACAGCGAAACGTAAAATGTCGCACAACCAAACCCGACGGCGCTTGAAGACAAACGCCCGGCCGCCGTCAGGGTGGCGAGCAACACGCAAAACACCATAGAAAGCACGGTGATGACCACGCTGAGTACCGCGCCCTGGATAAAACCATCCGGTGACAGGTGCAGGCCGAGCATGGCGGGCAATTTCTGACGGATAAGCCCGGTGTCGAGCTCCATGTAAGAAAAAAACCACATCAACAAACTGAGCAGGATGAGCCAGGTCAGGCCGGTACGTAAACGAAAACCTAGCCCGGCGCGCACGGGGTGCGCCGGGTGAAACGACGGTCTGGAAACGCAATCGGTGTTGTTGGCAGACGAGTCAGACATTACTGGCTGGCCCCGGTAATATCTTCACCGAACCACTTTATGGAAATGGCTTTCAGCGTGCCATCTGCCCGCAGCGTGTTAACGGTGTCGGCCAGCGTTTTGCTCCACTCGGCATCGCCTTTATCTACCGCAATCCAGTTCGGTTCTGCATACAGTTGTTGCAAAATGCGCAACTGCGGCAGTTTCTCGAGCCGCGGTTTAGCCGTGATACGATCGGATATCACCGCATCCAGCCGCTTGCCCGGCCCTAAGGCCAGATTACGAAACGCCATCTCTTCATCGGTGGGAACGGCTTGTACGTTGTTAAAGGGGAAATCAATCGCTTTGCCACCGGGAATGGCCAGCGTTTTATTCAGGTAGTTTTCGTAGCTGGAGCCGAGCCCCAGCCCGACCTTTTTGTTACTGAGATCTGCTGCGGACTGGATGTTTTTCTCATCTTTGTGGACTATCAACACCGCAAAGGTGCTGTAGTAAGGCGCGGCAAAATCCAGCACTTTGGCGCGCTCGGCGTTGGGCGTCATAGAACAGATGCACATATCCCAGCGGCCCTGCCATTTCCCGCCGACAATGGTTTCCCAACCCGGAGTGGCAAGCTCAAGCTTTGCGCCCAGTTTGCCTGCCACGGCTTTGGCCACATCGACATCAAAACCGACTAGCTGGTTTTTATCATCAAGGTAGCTAAATGGTGGGTAGTCATTAAACAAGACATTGCGAACCACGCCAGTTTGTTTAATACGCTCAAGAGTGCCGCCTGCCTGAGCGGTGCCAAGCATTAAGCCAGCGCTCAGGCCAAGCGCCAGCAGTGCGAGTAATTTCTTCATGTGTTCTCCCTAAGGTGTGCGTGGCGGGCAAGGTGGCGTGAGTTGCCACGCATGGCCGCAGACAATAGTGGGCAAACCCCTATCTTAGCGTAGCGGGCCGACGCTGCAAAATGCGCTCTTATCAGGGAGATCGTTACGCCATGAATAAGCGCGGATATCTTGCACAAAAAAAACGGCCTGCCACCAGAAGGGGCAGGCCGGAGCGTATCAATACGCTGGGTCTTATTTCTTGCGGGCGTACTTCAGTGAGTCGAGCGCTACCGCGAAGATAATGATGCCGCCTTTGATGATGTACTGCCAGTAAGGGCTCACACCGATGTAGGTCAGGCCGTAGTTGATGAGGGTAAAGATGATAACCCCGGTCACCACACCGGCGACGGTACCCACACCACCGGCAAACGACACTCCGCCAACCACACAGGCCGCAATCGCATCGAGTTCATACATGAAACCGAGGTTGTTGGTTGCGCTACCGATACGGCCTGCTTCGAGCATACCGCCGAAGGCATAGAACACGCCGGAGAGCATGTAGACCCAAATCAGGTTCAGTGAAACATTAACCCCTGACACTTTGGCCGCTTCCGGGTTGCCGCCGATAGCGAAGATGTTTTTACCAAAGCGCGTTTTATTCCACAAAATCCACACGAAAAAGGTGGCGATCGCGGCATAAAACGTAATGTAGGACAGCTTAAAGTCACCAAAGCGTAAAAAGCCTTGGGTAAAGGTAGAGAAACGTTCATCAAAACCGGCAATCGGCGATGCACCCACAACATCGTAATACAGTGAGTTAATACCGTAGACGATGATCATGGTGCCAAGAGTGGTGATAAACGGCGTCACTTTCAGATAAGCGATGATGATACCGTTAACCAGACCAATGAGTGCGCCGATGGCACAGACAATCAGAATCACCACCGGGATAGGCATGGTTTCGAGGCTGGGAAACACTTTATTGGTGTTGTCCATCGCCTGTAACAAGGTGGCCGCCACAACGGCGGCGAGACCGACCTGACGACCTGCTGACAGGTCGGTTCCCTGAGTGACGATAAGCCCGGCCACACCGAGTGCGATGATTACGCGCACCGAGGACTGGGTAAGAATGTTACTCAGGTTAGTCAGGCTGAGGAACGAAGGATCCTGAGCAATAATTATGACCAGCAATACCAGTAGCACAGCATAGATGCCACTTTCTTTCAGCCAGGTGAGCGCACTTTTTTTAGTAGTAGCTTTCATGGTAACAGCCCTTGCATCATTAAAGGTGTAACGACGCTAAACGGAGAATTTCGTTCTGCGTGGTGTTCTTGGTTTCGACAACGCCTGCAACGAGGCCATTACTCATCACCAGAATGCGGTCGGTTATCCCCAGCAATTCCGGCATTTCAGATGAGATGATGATGATCCCTTTGCCTTTTTTGGCCAGTTCGGAAATCAACTGGTAGATCTCGTATTTGGCCCCCACATCAATACCGCGCGTGGGTTCATCGAGCATCAGGATTTCAGGTTGAGTCAGCAGCCAGCGTCCAATGATCACTTTTTGCTGATTACCGCCAGACAGCGAGCCGATAGCGGTGTGATGACCAGGGGTTTTGACCCGCATAGAGTCAATGACCCATTGTACATCACTCTTCATGCGCCGGTTATCCAGCAGGCCAAGGCTGTTTTTGTATTTATGGATGTTGGAAATCAATGAGTTGAAACCCACATCCAGATACGCATAGATCCCGGTGGAGCGGCGTTCTTCTGTGACCAGCGCGAAGCCATTATTAATTGCTTCATTGGCGGTATGGTTATTGATTTCTTTACCGCGCAACGTAATGGTGCCGCTGACTTTTTCACGGATACCAAACAGTGTCTCGACGATATCGGTTCGTTTCGCACCGACCAGCCCGGCAATACCGAGAATTTCGCCTTCACGCAGATCAAATGACACATCGCGGATTGACGGCTGGCGCATGGATGTCAGCCCCTTGACTTGCAGCATCACCTCTGCGGGGGTGTTGGTTTTCTCAGGGAAGCGCTGGGTCAGAGAGCGACCAACCATCATGGCGATGATCTTGTCCATGTCCAGACCTTCCAGCGGCTGGGTCGCCACCCACTGACCGTCACGCAGGATGGTGATTTCATCACATAACTGGAAGATTTCTTCCATTTTGTGCGAAATGTAAACGATGCCACACCCACGGTCTTTCAGCTTGCGGATAATGGTGAACAGGTGGTTCACTTCTTTTTCCGTCAGCGAGGAGGTGGGTTCGTCCATGATGACGATTTTGGCATCATAGGAGAAGGCTTTGGCGATTTCGATCATCTGCATCTGAGACACTGACAGCGAAACCACTTTGTCGCGTGGGTCGATATCGATATCCAGTTCATCGAAGATCGCTTTGGTGTCGCGATACATTTTTTCCTGATCGACAAACAGCCCTTTCTTGGGATAGCGGCCAAGCCACATGTTATCCATGACTGAGCGCTGCAACACCAGATTCAGCTCCTGATGCACCATGGAAACACCATTTTCCAGGGCTTCTTTGGCGCTTTTGAAATCGACTTCCTGGCCCTGAAACAGAATACTGCCGGTATCTTTTTGATAAATACCAAACAGGCATTTCAGAAGCGTCGATTTTCCTGCGCCATTTTCGCCCATCAGGGCGTGAATAGAGTGCGGGCGAACCTTCAGGTTGACATTATCCAATGCTTTTACACCGGGAAACGACTTACTGATGTTGGTCATTTCCAGCAGGAATTCGCGCGGAGTGGTTAGAGTGTCACTGGTCATATTTTACCTGGTCGAAAAAAGTTACCTGGTCAAAAACCGTTACCCGGTTGCAACAGTTACCCGGCTAAAACGAGAACCTTACCTGGTTAAAACTGGCCGGGTAAAAACACTTACCTGGCTGAGAAAATCCTATGGTCACGGGGTTCAGGGGCGGCAGTTGCCGCCCCTGACGGGATTACTTCAGGAACTGTGACAGGTTATCTTTATCTACCGGTACGTAAGGTATACGCACCACTTTGTTGTCAATTTTGAAATTGGTTCCTTCGGCCGCCGGTTTGCCCAGTGCCAGGTTTTTCGCCAGATCCAGCGTGGCTTTAGCCTGGTTGTCGGCATCGTTCAGCACCGTACCTGCCAGTGCACCGGACTTAACCAGTGACAGCGCTTCTGGCAGTGCGTCAACGCCAAATACCGGGATGTTGGTTTTATTGTGGGCTTTCAGCGCTTCAACCGCACCCATTGCCATGGCATCGTTATTGGCGATCAGCACTTCAATTTTGTTGGCGTTCGGGCCGGATAACCAGGCATCAACCTTGTCTTTAGCCATTGCGGTGTCCCACATCGCGGTATCCATCTGTAATTGCTGGACTTTCAACCCTTCGCCGGTCAGCGTATCCACGACGTATTTGGTACGTGCTTCAGCATCCGGGTGGCCTGGCTCACCTTTGAGCAGGGCATACTGGATTGTGCCGTCTTTGTTCAGATCCCATGCCGCGGTGTCTTTCCAGTGTTTGGCAATCAACTTACCTTGAATAATGCCGGATTCTTTAGAGTCTGTACCGACGTAGTAAGCTTTGGCGTAGCTGGCCAGCACTTTGGCGTTGGGTTCTTTGTTAAAGAACACCACCGGGACATCAGCCGCTTTGGCTTTTTGAATCACAATGGCAGCGGCCGCCGGGTCTACCAGGTTGATAGCCAGCGCTTTCACGCCTTTGGCCAGCAGAACATCGACCTGATCGTTCTGTTTGGACTGGTCATTCTGGGAGTCGTTCAGCAGCAGCTCAACACCACCCAGTGCTTTGGCTTCTTTTTCAATGTCTTTGCGCACCATCGACATAAAGTTGTCGTCGTACTTGTAAATCGTCACACCGATGCGGGTATCCGCAGCGTGGGCGGTAGCTCCGAACATCATGCTGGCAACCAGGGCGGTGAGAGTGAAAACCTTCTTATTCATGATATCTCCGGGTTTATGCAGGGTAGTTCTCAGTCTGGCTGCGCAACGCAGGGTAAAACGTTATGCGCCAGTCAGTCAGTGAGTAAGCGTCGGCATGGCTGTTATGCCAGACTGACGAGGTTTGCAGGCATAGCCCGCTAAAAGTCTGACTTCCCTGTTTGTCGGCGCGTTCGGTGTTCATGCCGAGGCTGCCGGGTGCTGCGTCCTGAAAAATAATTCTGTGCTGAAACAGTCAATCTGAAACAGGGTATGTGCGCGTTTTCGCGTTAATATTCTGTTTCAACAGCCGACGGCTTCAGTGGCTGGCGGGATAACCCGTAGTGTAACGTCGTTACACGGTGTCCGGCCTTTGCACTACGCTCACATCATAGAGACTGCAATGTTAATTAACTGTGAATTTACTCACAGATTGAAAGCGGTTACATGGATGATTTGGATGAATTAGTGACCGTCTGCACATTTTAGCTAACATTAACGTGCAGCAACGGAATGCCGACGTACCAGGGTTGGCATGAAACAGTGTCGTGCGTCGGGGTCAAGCAAGCCCGCCGCGCCTTTAAGTGCCAGTTCGGTCGCAATTTTTGCCATGGAAACAATAGGGTAACGAATGGTGGTGAGCCTTGGGTCGGTATAACGCGAAATGGGAATGTCATCAAAGCCGACCACGGAAAAGCGCGTCGGCACCACAATACCGTTATCTTTGAGCGCCATCAGGGCTCCGGCGGCCATACCATCATTGTAGGCAAACACGGCGCTCAATTGCTGATTGCGCCCCAGCAGCTCAACCATCGCGCTTTCACCACCCTGTAAATCGGGCTCACCGTTCGCCACCCACTCCTCTGGCGCGATGATGCCTTGTTCCTGTAACGCCTGTCGCCAGCCGGTATACCGCTCTGCCACATCCTCAATCGGGTGGCTGGAGCGGAGATAACCAATGCGCTGGTGGCCTTGTTGTAACAGCATGCGGGTGGCCATCATGGCTCCGCTGACATTATCCAGACTGACACAGCGGTGCGGGTAGCCCGGTAGCAGCCGGTTGATGAGGACCATGCCTGGTACCTGCTCCATAAATCCGGCCAGCTCGTCGTCGGATAATGCTTTGGCATGCACGATAAGCGCGTTGCAACGCTGGCGAATCAACACCTCAATGGCATGGCGCTCTTTTTCTTCCTGATGGTAGGAGTTGTTTATCAGGACATGTTTTTGCAGCCGCTGGGCTACGGTATCCACCGCCTTGACCATGGCACCGAAGAACGGGTCGGACACATCCATTACAACCACACCGATGGTATCACTCACCTGCGTTGCCAGCGCCTGAGCGTTGGCATTCGGGCGATACCCCAGTTGCCCGACCGTTTGCAGCACCAGATCGCGAGTCTGTTGAGTGACCGCGCTGCTGTTATTCAGCACACGGGATACGGTAGCGATTGAAACGCCTGCCTGACGCGCGACATCACGGATGGTAATCATCAATACTCACCACAAAGGAAGAGAGTTCACAAGGGCGACCCGAGAGGGGCGCAGCGCTATTTTGTCAGGGGGCATGGAGAGACTGCGTGAGTCAGGTCACAACCATGAAAACGGTTACATACAATTCTGTAACCTTTGTGACGAAGGTCATTCTTGGTTACATCACGCCAGCCGCGTGTTGCTCAGGAGCATGGCTGGGTTACAGGGAGAATGGTGATGCCGGGAACGTACCGGCTGTCAGACAGATGACGCCCTGATAACCTCAGGGCGTCAGAGGAAAGCAGAATTACTCTTCGGCCGCGTAGCCACTGGCAGGAAGGGGGTGTCCATCAAGCCAGGCCGTGTTATCACGCAACGCCAGACGGCCGGCCAAAAACCAGCTTACCACCAGCGGGTAGATGCTGTGTTCCTGCACCTGCACCCGCTCTTGCACATCCTGTTCGCTATCGCCGGGGAAAACCGGCACCTTGGCTTGTAAAATGACCGGGCCACCATCAAGCTCTTCCGTCACGAAATGTACTGAGGTGCCATGTTCGTGGTCGCCATTCTCCAGTGCTTTACGATGAGTGTGCAGCCCAGGGTATTTCGGTAACAGTGAGGGATGGATGTTCACCATTTTACCGAGAAAGCGGGCGACAAACCCGGCACTGAGAATTCGCATATAACCGGCCAGCACAACCAGGTCCGGCTGGTATTTTTCAATCTCGGCGGCCAGTGCCTCATCGAAGGCATTACGACTGGCGTAATCACCCGGTTGCAGCACATGCGTCGCAATCCCGGCGTGACGGGCGCGCTCAAGGCCGAATGCAGTCGGGTTGTTGCTTAATACAGCGCAAATCTTCCCGGCCACCCGGCCTTGCCCGCAGGCGTCAATCAACGCCTGCAAGTTGCTTCCCTGACCGGAAATCAGCACAACGATGGTGTTCATTACTGGATGACCACCGTTTCCCCGCCATCATCCGTGCGGGAGATAACACCAATGTGCCAGGCTGTCTCACCGTTGCTGTTAAGGTGGGCAATAGCCTTGTCTGCCTGATCGGCCGGCAGAGCGATAATCATGCCCACGCCACAGTTAAAGGTGCGATACATTTCATGGCGGCTGACGTTGCCAGCCTGCTGTAGCCACTGGAACACCGGCGGCCACTGCCAGCTTGATTCATCAAGGGTGGCTTGCATACCTTCCGGCAGTACGCGTGGAATGTTTTCCCAGAAACCACCGCCAGTCAGGTGGGAAATGGCGTGCACCTCGACGTTTTCGATCAGCGACAGCACGGATTTGACGTAGATCTTCGTCGGAGCCAACAGGTGGTCTGCCAGCGGTTTACCGTCGAGTTCAACCTTGTCGGGATCGGTATGGCTCACTTCAAGGATCTTACGAATTAATGAGTAGCCATTAGAATGCGGGCCGCTGGACGCCAGCGCTATCAGCGCATCGCCTTCACGCACCTGACTGCCATCAATGATTTCTGACTTCTCAACCACGCCGACACAGAAACCGGCGACGTCATAATCTTCACCGTGGTACATGCCGGGCATCTCGGCAGTTTCACCACCAACCAGCGCGCAGCCTGACTGCTTGCAGCCTTCGGCAATACCGGTAATCACGCGGGTTGCGGTGTCAACATCCAGCTTACCCGTGGCGTAGTAGTCAAGGAAGAACAGCGGCTCAGCGCCCTGAACCACTAGGTCGTTAACGCACATCGCGACCAGATCGATACCAATCGTGTCGTGACGCTGCAAATCCATCGCCAGACGCAGTTTGGTGCCGACACCATCAGTACCGGAAACCAGCACCGGTTCGCGGTATTTTTGCGGCAAGGCGCACAGCGCACCGAAACCGCCCAATCCTCCCATAACTTCCGGGCGACGGGTCTGTTTCACTACACCTTTGATACGGTCTACCAATGCATTGCCAGCATCAATATCCACGCCTGCGTCTTTATAGCTGAGAGAGGTTTTATCGGTCACTGCGGAGTCCCCACGGAGGTTACGATTGGTTTAAAAAATGGAGCGGGCTCATTCTAGCAGCGTAAGCAAACGTTTGCGAGCAGTGTGTTCGTGCGCACGGATTTCGCCAGCGTCCAGCGGATGATGCCGGGGGAGGGGAGGAATTTCCGTGCTGGCTTGATTTGGATCAGCCCCGAGTCTATGGCGCTTATTTCAAAAAGCGGTATAATCCCGCGATTTTTTTGGCCGCCAACCGCCGATGGGGAGAAAAGTAATGAAGATCGTCGAGGTAAAACACCCGCTTGTCAAACACAAACTGGGCCTGATGCGTGAGCATGACATCAGCACCAAACGTTTTCGCGAACTGGCCTCGGAAGTGGGCAGCCTGCTGACCTATGAAGCCACTGCCGATCTGGCAACGGAGAAAGTGACCATCGAGGGTTGGTGTGGCCCGGTTGAAGTCGATCAGATAAAGGGTAAGAAAATTACCGTGGTGCCGATTCTGCGTGCCGGCCTTGGCATGATGGAAGGGGTGCTGGAAAACGTTCCCAGCGCGCGTATCAGCGTTGTTGGCATGTACCGTGACGAGCAAACGCTGGAGCCGGTGCCCTATTTCCAGAAACTGGCGTCTAACATTGATGAGCGTATGGCGCTGGTGGTCGATCCGATGCTGGCGACCGGTGGTTCAATGATAGCGACGATTGATCTGCTGAAAAAAGCAGGCTGCCAGAGCATTAAGGTGCTGGTGCTGGTTGCTGCGCCTGAGGGCATTGCCGCGCTGGAAAAAGCGCACCCTGATGTGGAGCTCTACACGGCATCGATTGACAAGGGCCTCAACGAACACGGCTACATTATGCCGGGCCTGGGCGATGCGGGCGACAAGCTGTTCGGAACCAAATGATGCTTAAAAGCCGACTGTCGAGTCGGCTTTTTTTTGCGTATGCCAGCGCTGCTGTTGCAGGCGTGCCTGGCGTTCGCATGCTGACCACGGATGGCGACATTTTTGCAGCGCCTGTTATTGACGACAGGGCTGACATTTCTGCCGGATACTCCGGTCATTGCATGACATACAGAGGAAAATAAGATGACTCGTCGCGCCATTGGCGTCAGTGAACGACCCCCGCTTTTGCAAACGATTCCGTTAAGCTTTCAGCACCTGTTTGCCATGTTTGGTGCAACGGTGTTGGTGCCGATGCTGTTTAAGATAAACCCGGCCACCGTATTGCTGTTTAACGGTATCGGCACACTGTTGTATCTGTTTATCTGTAAAGGGAAAATTCCCGCTTATCTCGGTTCCAGCTTTGCCTTTCTCTCACCGGTATTTTTACTGCTACCGCAAGGGTATGAAGTGGCGCTGGGCGGGTTTATTTTGTGTGGTGCGCTGTTTTGCCTGGTGGCGCTGGTGGTGAAAAAAGCGGGGACGGGCTGGCTGAATGTGATTTTCCCCCGGCTGCGATGGGGGCGATTGTTGCGGGTAATTGGCCTGGAACTGGCCGGTGTGGCGGCGAATATGGCAGGATTATTGCCCGCAGCCGGTGTGGAAATGGACAGCAAAACCGTGACCGTTTCGCTGGTGACACTCTCCGTTACCGTGCTGGGTTCCGTGCTGTTTCGCGGTTTTCTGGCGATTATTCCCATCCTCATTGGGGTGCTGGTCGGTTATGCGCTCGCGTTTGTGATGGGAATGGTCGATTTCGCGCCCATAGTCCAGGCGCATTGGTTTGCGCTGCCAACATTCTACACACCGCGTTTTGAGTGGGTGGCAATGCTGACGGTATTACCGGCCGCGTTAGTGGTGATAGCCGAGCATATCGGCCATCTGGTGGTGACGGCCAATATCGTGAAAAAAGATCTGGTGAAAGATCCCGGTCTGCACCGTTCGCTGTTTGCCAACGGCATATCGACCATGCTGTCCGGTTTCTTTGGCTCAACGCCGAACACGACCTACGGAGAAAACATCGGCGTGCTGGCAATCACCAAGGTTTACAGCACCTGGGTGATTGGCGGAGCCGCGGTGATCGCCATTCTGCTTTCTTGTGTCGGCAAACTGGCCGCCGCTATCCAGGCCGTGCCTGTACCGGTGATGGGCGGTGTGTCCTTGTTACTGTACGGGGTGATTGGCGCATCCGGTATTCGTGTGCTGATCGAATCCAAAGTGGATTACAACAAAGCACAAAACCTGATTCTGACGTCGGTTATTCTGATTATTGGGGTCAGCGGTGCCAAAATCCATCTCGGGGCGGTTGAGCTTAAAGGCATGGCACTGGCCACCGTCGTCGGTATCTGCCTGAGCCTGCTGTTTCGCCTCATTAGTCAGTTCCGCAAGGAAGAAGAGGTGATAGAAGCCTCTGAAGAGGATGCTGTCGGGCATTAATACGCCGTATTTACAGATGTAAGTCGCACGATCCGGTGTGCATGGCGGCACACCGGCATCATCGTGCGGGTTCAATCGCCAACGGTTTCTATGCTAAACTCGTTCCGTTTTCCTGCCTGTTTGGTTTGAGGTGCTTCTGAACACACCGGCACAGCTATCACTGCCACTCTATCTGCCTGATGATGAAACCTTTGCCAGTTTCTATCCGGGTGAGAACACGTCCCTGCTGGCCGCTATTCATAATGCTCTGGAACAAGAGCATGGTAGCTATATCTATTTCTGGTCACGCGAAGGCGGGGGCCGCAGCCACCTGTTGCATGCTGCGTGCGCGCAATTATCCCGTCTTGGTCGTGCAGTGGGGTATGTACCGCTTGATAAACGGGCTTACTTTGTGACTGATGTGCTCGAAGGGATGGAGCAACTGGCGCTGGTGTGCATCGATAATATTGAGTCGATTGCCGGTGACAGCGAGTGGGAAATGGCGATGTTCAACCTCTACAACCGGATACAAGAAGGTGGCCGAACCCGGCTGTTGATCACCGGCGATCGCCCGCCTCGTCAGCTTAATCTGCAACTGCCTGACCTGGCTTCACGCCTTGACTGGGGACAGATTTATCGCTTACAGCCGCTATCCGACGACGAGAAAGGTGAGGCGCTGCAATTGCGCGCCCGGCTACGCGGGTTTGAGCTGCCGGAAGATGTCAGCCGTTTCTTGTTGAAAAGGCTGGACAGGCAAATGCGCACGCTGTTCATGACGCTGGATCAACTGGATCACGCCTCCATCACCGCCCAGCGCAAGCTCACCATTCCCTTCGTCAAAGAGATCCTCGATTTGTAATTGCAGGGTTAGAGAATGTCCAGCACCTGTTCTGGCGGGCGGCCAATTCTGGCTTTACCGTTGGCAACCACAATCGGACGTTCAATCAATTTCGGGTGACTGACCATTGCCTGAATCAGTTGTGCTTCGCTGAGGTGTTTTTCGGCCAGGCCCAGTTCCCGGTAAAGATCGTCTTTGCTGCGCATCAGTTCGCGGGCGCTGGCAAACCCCAGTTTTTCAAGCAGGCTGGCAAGGGTGGCGGCATCCGGCGGTGTGTCGAGATACAAGACCACGTTCGGGGTGATGCCCTGCTGCTGTAACAGTGCCAGCGTCTCGCGGCTTTTGGAACAGCGCGGGTTGTGATACATCGTGACCGGTTGGCTCATGCTATTTACCTTTTACCTTGTCTCAGGATTTTTCATAAGGGCGGAAGCGTTGTTGCAACGCACGTAACTGGTCGATACGGGCATCATAACGGGCTTGATCCAGGCTTCCCAGTTTGCTTTGGGAACTGGCATTGCTGAGCAGGCGGATAGCCTGGTCGAGCTTGCCCGTCAGCGCCAGCCCCTCGGCGCGGGCTGCCAGTTCTTCACTACGCCTATTTTGTGCAGCACTGGCCTTCGCCAGTAAATCCCAGCCGTTGGTATCATCGGGATGGGCATAGGTGTACTTGCGCAGAATACGACACGCCTCGTCGGACTTATGGCTTTCCACCAGGGCGTTGGCCAGATTCAGTTCAAGTACCGGGTTGCCCTGTACCTCTGCCATTTTCTGCAACCGCACGACGGCCTGTTCAGCGCGCTGCTGGCCGATATCAATATCCGTCTGCAAGTCTAAAAACCACAGATTACCGCGTGATTTCTCCAGCAATGGTTGCAAGATATTGCGCGCTTCATCGTATTTTTTGGCCTGATATGCGCGTATTGCACGCCCGTATTGCGCGGCTAACTGCTCGCGCTGGTTGCCTTTGGCCCAGTTATCGAGCAGTGCCTGGCCGTAAGGGTTATCCTGTGAACTATACATGCCCAGGACTCGTACCTTGGCGAACATAAAGTCTTGCGAGGCGTGCAGTGGCGTTGCCTTCATTTGATTCGCACGGTTGCGGGCATCGGCCAGACGGCTTTCTGGCAGCGGGTGCGTCAGCAGCATTTCTGGCGGTTTAGTGGCATAGCGTGACATGTCTGCCAGCCGTTGCAGGAAAGCGGGCATGGCCTGTGGGTCGAAACCGGCGCGTTGCAGCACCTGAATGCCAATGCGGTCGGCTTCCTGCTCGTTAGACTGTGTAAAACTGATAACGCTTTGCTGCGCCCCCGCCAGTGTGCCACTCAGTGCGGCAAAGCCTGCCTGTGGATTGGCCATTGCCAGCAGCAACGAGCCAAATGCGCCGGCCCAGGCGAGTGGGGCGCTGGCTTTTTGGGCTTCCATCGCCCGCGCCAAATGCCGTTGGGTGACGTGGGAAATTTCATGCGCCAGTATTGATGCCAGTTCGCTCTCGTTTTCAACATAACGAAACAGCCCGGAATGCAGCACAACGTTGCCGCCAAAGAAAGCAAACGCGTTGATTTCATCATTATTCACTAAAAAGAAATTGAAGGGCGTACGTACCGAGTCTGCTGACGTCACCAGCCGCCCGCCGAGCTGGTTGATGTATTGCAATAGCAGTGGGTCATTAATCAGCGGTGCGCCGCCGCGCAACTGGCGCAGATAAAAATCGCCCATAACGCGTTCTTGATTAATGCTCAGTGTTGCGCCAGCGGTGGTACCGATATCTGGCAGGGTTGAGGGTATCTCTTGAGCAAGACTTAGCGGACTGGCGTTTAGCAGCACGCCCGCCAGCATGGCAATAACCGTGGGTTTAAACCGAGACAACATAACGGATGATAACCTTCAGCAGCCCGAATGGATGGACATCATCTTAGCCAGCGATGGCTGACAATGAAACACGATGGGCAAAAAAGGCTCGCGAAAAAGAAAATGGCGAGGCATCAGTTTGCCGGTGCCAGATGCTGCACCGGCAATGATAACAGGGGGAAAAGGAATCAGGCGCTTTTCAGGTAATTCAGTACGATATCGTGGTGATTGCTGGTTTTAAAGTCATCAAAAACGTGTTCGATAGTCCCTTCGGCGTCGATGAGGAAACTGACCCGGTGGATACCATCGTAGGTTTTGCCCATGAAAGTTTTTTCGCCCCAGACGCCAAACTGCTCTGCCACCTGATGGTCTTCATCGGCCAGCAGAGTGAAGTTCAGCAGCTCTTTTTCAGTAAAGCGGGACAACTTTTCCGGTTTGTCGGTGCTGATGCCAAGAACGTCAACGCCAAACGTCTTCAGTTCATCCATGTTATCGCGAAGCCCACAGGCTTGCACGGTGCAACCTGGTGTCATGGCCTTGGGATAGAAATATACCAACACCCGTTGTCCCTGGAAGTCGGCCAAATTAACTTGTTCGCCATCCTGGTCGGGCAAGCTAAATTTCGGTGCAATATCACCGGCTTTCAGTGTGGTCATCACTACTCTCCATCTTTATTTTCGTGCTGTGGATAGTTCACAACGCTAATACTGCCTTGTGCATGCAGTTCTGTACATAGTTGATGAAAGGCCGGCTCAATAATTGAACCATCCAGCGTTACCGGGCTGTGCGCGGTGATCTGGATGTAAAGTTGCGGCGGCATATCACCGTCTGCCGGTTGGGTTTTTGATACCAGCTCGGCGATGTTCATTTGATGCGAATCAAACAGATCGGTAAAGCGTTCGATGATGTGTGGTGAGTCAGTAACATCGACCTTGACCCATACGGTGGCGGGCATGGGCGGCCGGGATTGCGACTCGGTTCGTTTCATCACAATCAGCAACTCCAGTTCGGCACCTTTGAGTGGTAACGTGGATTCGATGAGCGTAATCGCGTTCCAGCTGCCTGATAACAGCATGATAAAAGTGAATTCCGTGCCTAGCATCGCAAGTCGGCTATCTTCAATGTTGCAACCGCAGCTACTGACATGGCGGGTTATCGTATTCACGATGCCGGGACGATCGGTTCCCAACGCAGTAATGACCAGATAGTGCTCTTGTGGGCGCGGCAAAATAGTGCTTCCTGTACAAAATGTTGGGAGTAACATGGTAAACATAAAAAAAACCACCTGCCAAGCGCTGACAACCGCGGTTGCAAGCTTGCTTTTGCATAGAAGTCAAAAGTACCATGAAGCACTTGTTTGTGGAGGGGATGGCCAATGTTTACGGGTAGTATTGTTGCTCTGGTGACGCCGATGGACGACAAAGGTGCCGTTGATCGCGCGAGCCTGAAAAAACTGATTGATTATCATGTCGCTAGCGGAACATCAGCGATTGTTTCTGTGGGAACGACCGGCGAATCTGCCACGCTCAGCCACGATGAACACGGCGATGTGGTGATGCTGACGCTGGAGTTGAGTGATGGCCGTATTCCGGTTATTGCCGGTACGGGGGCCAATTCCACAGCGGAAGCGATTTCCCTTACCCAGCGTTTTAATGACTCGGGTATCGTCGGGTGCCTGACCGTGACGCCCTATTACAACAAACCGACTCAAAACGGTTTGTTTTTGCATTTTAAGGCCATAGCCGAGCACACTGACCTGCCGCAGATCCTCTATAACGTGCCGTCTCGAACGGGTTGCGACATGTTACCGGAAACCGTCGCCCGTCTGGCGGAAATCAAAAATATTGTCGCTATTAAAGAAGCCACCGGGAACTTAAGCCGGGTTAGCCAGATCCAAGAGCTGGTTCATGAAGATTTCATCTTGCTAAGTGGTGATGATGCCAGCTCGCTGGACTTCATGCATCTGGGGGGCATGGGCGTAATTTCTGTGACAGCTAACATCGCTGCCCGTGAAATGGCGTCGTTGTGTGCGCTGGCCGCGCAGGGGAATTTCGTTGAAGCCCGCCGTTTGAATCAGCGTTTGATGCCGTTGCATCAGAAACTGTTTGTTGAACCCAATCCGATTCCGGTGAAATGGGCCTGTAAGGCATTGGGATTGATGGCGACCGATACGCTTCGCCTGCCGATGACGCCGCTGACCGATACGGGTCGTGGCATCATGGAGCAGGCTATGAAGCAGGCGGGTCTGCTGTAACCGTTAGGGAGATTTGATGAGTTCTTCATTGCAAAAGTCGGTGGTGGCAAAGGTTGTCGGCGTTTCGCTGATGATGTTGCTGACTGCCTGTTCCGGCGATCAACGTTACAAGCGTCAGGTCAATGGCGATGAATCCTATCTGAAAACCCCGGAACACCGGGGGTTGAATGTACCGTCAGGCTTGATTCTGCCGATACAGAACGGGGATTATGACATTCCACCGGTTAACCCGAATGGTGCTCTTGGTAAAGCGCTGGATATTCGCCCGCCGATGCAGCCGTTGGCTTTGCTAAATGGGTCGCGTGGTCAGGTCTCGGGCAGCACTTCCACCTTGTTGCTGGAAAACAATGCGCGTAACAGTAGCCTGTGGCCGGTGTTGACTCAGGTGCTTCAGTCTAAAGGCTATACCATCGCCAGCCGTCAGGATGCCAGCCGTACACTGACGACCGACTGGATCAACTGGAAGCGTGAAGATGAAAATGCTGCTCATCAGGCCCGTTACCAGATAAGCCTGCAAACGCAGGGCTACCAGCTGGCGCTGACGGTGAAACTGTTGGAGCTACAACAGAATACGGCTCCGGTGACAGACAGCAACGAGATTCAGCGTTACAGCTCACTGATGCTCAACACGTTGTCTGACGAACTGGATAAGCGACTCAATGAGAGCGATAGCGCTCAGGCCAGCCGTAACAGCCAGCAGCTAAACGTGCAAAGCGGGGCGGATGATTCTGGTTTACCCCTGCTAGTGGTGCGCGGCTCTTACAATCAGGTATGGGATCGCCTGCCTAAGGCGCTGGATAAAGTCGGCATGACGGTCAGCGATCGCAGCCGACCACAGGGGTCTGTTGCGCTGACGTATAAAGCACCGGGCAGCAGTACCTGGAGCGAGTTGGGCGCAAGTGACCCACAATTGCCAAACGGCGACTACAAGTTGCAGGTTGGGGATTTGGGTAACCGCAGTACGCTGCAATTTATCGACTCAAAAGGCCATACCCTCAGTCAGTCGCAAAATGATGCGCTGGTCGCTGTGTTCCAGGCCGCGTTTAGCAAGTCGTAAAATGTCATACAGCCAGGGTCGGATTCTCCGGCCCTTCTTCATTTAGTTATCTGCGTGATGCGTTTAGTTATCTGTGGTATCGATGTGTCAACGCGTTCAATCAACGGGCCTGAAGCGGGTGGCCCTGACTTGTGTGGAGTAATAAAAGATGCAAAAACTAGCTGAGTTGTATCGCGGAAAAGCGAAAACGGTCTACGCCACTAATGATCCTGATCTTCTGGTGATGGAGTTTCGCAATGATACGTCAGCAGGAGATGGCGCTCGTATTGAGCAGTTTGATCGCAAAGGAATGGTCAACAACAAATTCAACCACTTCATCATGAGCAAACTGGAAGAAGCGGGAATTCCCACCCAGATGGTGAGCCTGCTTTCTGACAATGAAGTGCTGGTGAAAAAACTGGAGATGGTGCCGGTTGAATGTGTGGTGCGTAATCGCTCTGCCGGATCGCTGGTGAAGCGCCTGGGCATTGAGGAAGGTTTGATCCTGAATCCGCCGCTGTTTGACCTGTTCCTGAAAAACGATGCCATGCATGACCCGATGGTGAATGAGTCTTACTGCAAGACCTTTGGCTGGGTGAGTGAAGAAAATCTGGCACGCATGAAAGCGCTGAGTTTTAAGGCCAACGAGGTATTAAGCAAGCTGTTTGATGATGCGGGTTTAATCCTGGTGGACTTCAAGCTGGAATTTGGTTTGTTCAAAGGCGAAGTGGTGCTGGGGGATGAATTCTCGCCGGATGGCAGCCGTCTGTGGGATAAAGAAACCCTGGATAAAATGGACAAAGACCGTTTCCGCCAGAGCCTGGGTGGCTTGATTGAAGCGTATGAGGAAGTCGCACGCCGTTTGGGCGTTAAGCTTGACTGACAGCGCAATCGTTTTCGTTCTGGCGGCCGTAAGACGGCTGCCAGAAGGCCGCAGAGGGGGCATGAAACCCGGTTTGGGCAACATGTGCCGTTGCAGCTTTCTCTGAATAATAAATGCGTGGTAACAATCGCGTTCTTCCTCTCTGGTTGTGCTTCGGCAGTGCGGTGAGTCCTCTTTTCTATTTTTTTCTTTTTCTTTGAACGGTTTTCCCGTCAGGTGCATGTTTCGGCTGGCACGTCATTCTCCTTAACCTTCAAACGGCTTTTTAGCAATGAAAGCGTGCTATTATTGCCAGCTTCACCGAAGTGATTATTCTGCTAAGTTATTTATTCCGAAAGGATATTTCATGATTTCATTTGACCCAACTCTGCTGGTGTTACTGGCATTGGCGGCCCTTGGTATTATCAGCCAAAACATGACGGTAACGCTGGCAATCCTGTTTCTGGTGATGGTGCGTATCACGCCGCTGCATCAGATGTTTCCGTGGGTAGAAAAATATGGCCTCTCTTTCGGTGTGCTGGTGCTGACCATCGGTGTTATGGCACCGATTGCCAGCGGCAAAATCGCCGCCGGTGAAATTTTGCGGGCATTTGTCCACTGGCAGTCGCTATTGGCGGTGGCGATTGGTATTGGCGTGTCATGGCTTGGCGGGCGTGGTGTCACACTGATGAGTAACCAGCCTTCGGTGGTGGCGGGATTACTCGTTGGCACGGTGATGGGCGTGGCGCTGTTTCGCGGTGTTCCGGTTGGGCCGCTTATCGCCGCCGGACTGTTGTCGCTCCTGATCGGTAAGGGATAACGGGCAGTGATACCGCAAGCGATAACCCGGTCATTCGTGCAGAGCCAGCGTTATCAACAACGTTATGGTATTCGTCGCTTATTGGTACTCAGTGGTCAACCTGACTGGTGCAATGACTGTGCGCAGCAACTCACACAGGCGCTTGTGGGAGACTGGCTGTGGCTGAGTGATGCGGCCCCTATGCCGGTCGCATCATTACCGCCTGCCAGAGCACATACCCTACTGGGGCAGGAGTATCTGCATGCGGTGTTTGACGCCCGTACCGGGCTGGATGCCCAGGCATTAGCGATTCTGACTGGTACGCTACTGGCCGGAAGCTGGCTGATTTTACTCACGCCAGAGTGGGACGCGTGGCCTGATTGCCCGGATGATGACAGCCTGCGCTGGAGTGAACAGCCTGAAGCGATAGCCACCCCCAATTTTATTCGCCATCTGCAACGTCAGCTATTGCGGGATGATGAGGTGGTGCTATGGCGTGAGCAGGACGGGCCAGCGACGATACCGCAACCGTTCACACGCCCTGACTGGCAACCGGCGAGCGGTGCGCCAACGGCATCTCAACAGGCCGCGCTTGAGCGCCTGTTACGTTGTGATGTCCGGGTGTCTGTCATCTCGGCCCCGCGTGGGCGTGGCAAATCGACCCTGGCAGGCATGCTGGCGCGTCAATGTCAGGGGACGTGCTGGGTGAGTGCGCCTTCCCGTGCTGCCGGTGATACGTTATTGCGCGCGTGTGGCGATCGCGCGGTATTTTTCGCCCCTGATGCCTTACTGGCCTATTGCCAGCAACAGCATGATATGGCAGCGGATTGGTTACTCATTGATGAGGCGGCGGCGATTCCTGCCTCGTTGTTGTCTGCGCTGCTAAGCTATTTTCGTCGGGTCGTGATGATAACCACGGTGCTGGGTTATGAAGGCACCGGCCGCGGCTTTTTACTGAAATTTTGTGCATCACTGCCTGACTGGCAAATGATTGAGCTAACATCCCCGCTGCGTTTTGCCGGGCATGATCCGCTGGAGCGCATTATTGACCGGGTGATGTTATTTGATGCGGAAAAACGGGTGCCGGAACGATTGGCTGCCCCTTTTTCCATTGAGCCGGAGACACCAGCAGACTGGCTGCATCAGCCAGAGCGCCTCGCACAATGCTATGGATTGCTGTGCAGCGCCCATTATCGTACCTCACCATTGGATCTCCGTCGCCTGCTGGATGCGCCGGGAATGCATGTCGTCAGTGCGCGAGCCGGGCAGCAAACGGCAGGGGTCATCTGGCTGGTGGATGAAGGGGGCTTGCCACCGGCGCTGGCCTGGGAGGTTTGGGCAGGCCGTCGTCGGCCCAGAGGTAGCCTGGTGGCTCAGTCGCTGGCAGCTCACGGTAACCTATGGCAGGCCCCGGTGCTTCGCTCACGACGAATCAGCCGCATTGCGGTGCTGGCCGCGCATCGTGAGCAGGGCATTGGCCAGTCGCTGGTTGTTCAGCAACAGCAGCAGGCTTACCGGGCCGGGGTGGATTTTTTATCCGTCAGCTTTGGCTTTGAGCAAGGGCTGTGGCGGTTTTGGCAACGTTGCGGGTTTTTGTTGGTGCGAATCGGCAGTCATATTGAAGCCAGCAGCGGTTGTTACAGCGCCATGGCCATATTGCCCCTCAGCGAGGCCGGCAGAGCGCTGGCAATAACGGCGCAAGACCAACTGGCGCGCGACTGGTTTTGGTTACAGCGTGATATTCCGCTGTCGCTGCCTGGCCTTGCGCGCGAGGACGACACGTTAACGCCGGATGACTGGCGCAATCTGGCCGGATTTGCGCGGGCGCAACGAACGGCACAGGCATGTCAGGGAGCGCTGTCACGACTGGTGGCTCAGTCATCGTTGCCACTGGTTGCGTTGCGACAATGGCTGGAGCAGGGTATGGCGGCTGCGCAATCGGTACAGCACTTGCAACTGGCTGGACGAAAAGCGCTTATCCAGCGCTGGCGTCAGGAGGCGGCTGAAGCATTATGCCAGTTGGATGCGTTGCAATGGCAGCACTGGCGCGACACGGTGGGGCCGCTTTAGCGGGATTTTACTTCTCATATTCATTTCAAGCGGTATCGATCACAATTTCGTTACATTTTTTGTGGTTCAGCCTGCCAGTTTTCTGGCGTCATATACACTGATCCTGATACAGGATAATGGAATAACTTGTTCAATAAACCTCAATATTGACCTGCCACCGAGGGGCGTATAGTGACAACCAGACACGTTTGAAAGGCGGTTTCCTTGCACGGAACCGTGGGAGACTGATATGAAGCATGACTATTTCGTGGTGCAAAATCCACCTTCGCCCAAACAACTGTTTCTTCTTTATCATGGTGTTGGCGACAACCCGGTTTCCATGGGGCAGGTTGGGCGTTATTTTTCCGAATCATTTCCGCAGGCTCAGGTGATTAGTATCGGTGGACCACAGGCTATCAGCCTCGGAGAGGGGCGTCAGTGGTTCTCGGTTCAGGGGATAACAGAAGAAAATCGGGCGCGTCGGGTCAGTGCCGCCATGCCCCATTTTGTTGATACGGTGCGTGACTGGCAGCAGAAAACCGGTATCGATTATGCTCATACCGCGCTGGTGGGGTTTTCTCAGGGGGCGATTATGATCCTTGAGTCTCTGAAGGTGGAGCCTAATCTGGCCGGGCGGGTGGTTGCGTTCAGCGGCCGCTTTGCTACGCTGCCCGAACAGCCGTTTTATGACATTGTGGTTCACCTGATTCATGGTGAAGATGACCCGGTTATTACCGCCGAGCATGCCCGTCAGGCCGCGATGAGTTTGCGTGCACAGGGGTCGGATTTTACGCTCGACCTGGTGCCACAGTTAGGGCACGCCATCGATAACCGTATGATGGATTACGCACTGGACCGTTTACATCATTACATTCCCAAGCGGTTTTGGGATGAGGCTGTCATGGGCGCGCGCGGTGAGTTGATTGCTTTTCGCTAGCGAAATAACCGAGTGACATCCATCAACTAAACAGGCCGGTTTCCCCGGCCTGTTTTTTTACCGTGCTATCAGGGTTTCTTTTTGGGCCATTCGTCATCGTTGTCCCACTGTGCATTATTGTCACGGTGTGGTGGTAATGGCGGTTTATCATTGAGAAAACGTTTGTGATCAACACGATTAAGCGCCTTGATACCATTGATTATCATGCCCAGTAACACCAGCAGCACGACCCACCAGTAATCAGCCAGCCATCCCATAACGAAGGTTCTCCCTGAGTCAGTCAATAGTGGTCATTGCGCCGGTGACGGTGCATTGCCCATCATGATAAAACGCTCGAATACGTGAGGCAAATGTGCCTGAAGCCACGGCTTGCCTGCAATTTCTTCACCTTGCCAGGCTTGCAAAATGCACTCGGGCGTCAGCAATGATTGCGCAACCTGCGCTAACGGTGCATAGCTTAAATGCCACGGCTCAATGGCAACGCCTGCGTTATCTTGATCAAAAGGCCGGTAAAAACCGAAACCCGCCATATGCCGTGTCAGCCACTTGCTGAGCCCGGCAAAATAACCACCGGCCTGATACTCCCACTGCTCCAGTTGTAACGATGTGTCTGCCGGAAGTCTGTCGGGATCATACACGTCAAGATCGCAGCCCCAATGGTGGCGGCTGGCTCCTGGCAGCGCTGACCAGCGTAAAATCGCTTCGCAACGTGCGCCTTCAGCGAGTGACAGTGCATCAATCGGCTGGCTGTTCTCGTCCAGCAGCGGGCGAGTCCCGTTAAATTTGCCATTCCAGATGTGGCGCTGGCGCTCAAAATCCCGAAAACTGCTGGCTGGTTGCAGATTAAAGCCGTCGAGCCTGGCGGCGTGTTGCATCGCGAGAAATGCGCTGGCAGCTTCAGCCTGAAGCCGGTGAGAACCGGATAAAGCCACCAGATGCGAATCGCTTTTACCGGTCAGGCACGCGATGCTTATCATGCGATCAATTGCTCCATAACGCGCTGATACATGCGGCTTAATAATTGCAAGTCAGCGGCGCTGACGCATTCATCAACCTTATGAATCGTTGCGTTGACAGGCCCGAGCTCGACTACCTGTGCTCCCATGCGGGCGATAAAACGGCCATCAGAGGTGCCACCGTTCGTCAGTAACTGCGGTGTGATTTCGCTGTAGTGCTGTACCGCATTCACGACGGCTTCAACCAGTTCACCGCATCCGGTCAGGAAAGGGTGGCCGGAGAGCTGCCATTCCAGTGTGTAGTTTAGCTGGTGGTTATCAAGTAATGCAGCGACCCGCTCTTTGATAAGCGCATCGGTCAGTTCGGTGCTAAAGCGGAAATTAAACTGAACGTCTAGCTCGCCGGGAATGACATTATTACTGCCGGTGCCCGCGTTGATATTGGCGATTTGCATGCTGGTTGGCGGGAAAAACTCGTTGCCTTCATCCCAGACCGTATTGACCAATTCATGCAACGCAGCCATTGCGCGGTGTACCGGGTTATCGGCCAGATGCGGGTAGGCAACATGGCCCTGAATACCCTGTACACGCAGATTTGCAGTAATGGAGCCACGGCGGCCATTTTTCACTACGTCGCCTACTCGTTCGGTGCTGGAGGGCTCACCCACCAGGCAATAATCCAGCCGCTCCTGGCGGGCCATTAATGCTTCAACAACTTTTACCGTACCGTTAACGGCGCTGGCTTCTTCATCCGAGGTAATCAGGAACGCCAGTCGGCCCTGATGGTCAGGGTGGCTGGCAACAAAGCGTTCTGCGGCAACCACCATCGCTGCCAGTGAACCTTTCATGTCTGCGGCACCACGGCCAAACAGCATCCCATCGCGGATGGTGGGTTCGAACGGCGGTGTCTGCCATTGATTTTCGTTACCAACGGGCACGACATCCGTGTGACCGGCAAATGCCAGTGTTTTACCCTCGCCACGCCAGGCCCAAAAGTTTTGGGTATCACCAAAATTGAGCGGTTCAATGACAAAACCAATCGCCTGCAATCGCTCAATCATCAAAGCCTGACAACCAGAGTCATTCGGGCTGAGCGAGGGGCGTTTAATCAGTTGCTGGGCCAGTTCAATTACCGGGCAAGACACGTTAGCGGTTCTCCATAAAAAAGTGCTGATAGCTATCTTCACTAAATCCGAGCAGATATCTCCCTGAGTCAGTCACCAATAGCGGGCGTTTAATCAGTGCAGGGTATTGCAGCATAACAGCTTTTGCGGCGCTTTCGTTGTCAATGGACTGGCGCAGGGGTTCATCAAGCTTGCGCCAGGTGGTTCCGCGCGTATTAAGCAGTGACTGCCAACTGGCAAGAGCGATAAAAGCCTGCAATTGTTCATCATTTAATCCATCAACGCGATAATCGTGGAAGTGATAATCCATCTGATGCGTTTCCAGCCAGCGACGCGCTTTTTTCATGGTATCGCAGTTTTTGATGCCATACAGGGTGATGGTCATGCGCAAAATCCGTTACTTTTCATGTTGTAAGAACAAAAAAGCATACAACAGAAACGCTGTTGCGGGCATAACATTAAAATAGTCTTAATAAATCATAGGGTTGAGTGTGTCAGGGATATTCTGGAAATGCGAAGGGGAGCACATTTCTGCACCCTGAAAGCTTTATCTTGTTCAAAAAAGAAGCGTATAATAACCCCGTAAGACAAAAAAGCCTAAGGAGCTACTATCATGATTGAAGTCGAACTCAACAACTGGAAAAGCTTCATCGACGCCATGCTGCGTAAATGACGGTTGATGTATATAGACTAGTACGTTTTTATTTATTTTCATTAACCGCCAGGTCACGTATCACGAGTCATCAGAGCAGTAGCCTACCGGCTACTGCTTTTTTTATGTCTTTAACCTGCTGATTTTGAAAAATTAATCTTGGCTTAAGGTGTTTGTGTTACGTCCATGAAAGCACAAAAAATTCTGTTTTTTCTTTTCATTTTTGTGATGAATGTCTCGAACTGTAATCTCATGTTTTTCGTTTCTCTGCCGCCAATACGGTCAGTTCTATGCTGAACATAAATGAGGAAGTCTGAGTAAATAAAAGAGGTTATTATTCGTATTGTGATCGAATGAATTGAGGGGGTACAAAAGTGCCTACAAAGCACCAGGGAAGTGGCTTGCGAGCGGCTAATTAAGGTGTTGAATGGAGCCAGTTCACTCTTTTATCGTTTTTTATCACTTTTTAGTGATGTTCGGCTGGACAAATGCGCCACTACTTGCTGTACTGTACTTGACACAGATTTTGTGTCGTTCATTCATGTTAAAGGTAAGTTTGATGTCTAAGATTAAAGGTAGCGTTAAGTGGTTTAATGAGTCCAAAGGATTCGGTTTCATTACTCCTGAAGATGGCAGCAAAGACGTGTTCGTACACTTCTCTGCTATCCAGAGCAACGGTTTCAAAACCCTGGCTGAAGGTCAGCGCGTAGAGTTTGAAATCACCAGCGGCGCTAAAGGACCTTCTGCTGCTAACGTTATCGCTATTTAATTATACCGATTTCCTAAAAAACCCGCCTCTTTTGGCGGGTTTTTATTTTTCTGCGCCAGGATAATTTTCTGGCTCTATCCCTGTTTAGATTGTCACCGTGCAGCTTGTTAATGTGCGCTCAGCCACCCCACCAACGCAAATGCCAGTGCCGTCATCAGCAGTGAACCTATCAGATTGAGAAGCAAATTGAACAAGGCCGCAGTCCACTCTCCGCTTTGTAGTAATGCCACCACTTCAAAGGAAAAGGTTGAAAACGTTGTCAGGCCACCGCAGAAGCCAGTGGTGAGTAGCAGTTTCCAGTAGGGGGGGAGATCGGGCTGCCGTATGAAATAGCTCATGGCGGCCCCGATAATAAACGCCCCTGACAGATTGGCGATAAGTGTCCCGGCTGGCATGTGGGGAAACAGGTTGTTAAAGCGAACGCTCAGTTGCCACCGGGCTACGCTGCCAAGTCCACCACCAAGAAAAACGGCAAGTAACGTACTGTACATATTCACCTTTCTATTCAAAGATCAGAGCGTATCTGATTGAGAGATATTCTGCTGACTACACATTTTCAGCCCACCCGCTTATCTTTTCCTCAGCCAGCGGCTGGCTAATCACCTTCACCTCTGTCTGTATAACGCTCTGTTGGCTAATCCCACCAGGACATGCATTATGTGCTTGAGGGTGACAGGCATCATCAGGTGGATGGTGTTCTGGTGGATATGCGCTATCTGCCGCCAGAGTGTACCGACATGACTGTTTTTTTTGTAGTGCCGACGGGTTATCAAGTGTATCCGTCTGTTATTGACAAGGAGCCTGAATGAAAGTGGCATTAGGGCAGTTTGCTGTGCAGCGTTTGTGGCAGGATAATGCGCAGACTTGCGTTGATCTGATGATGCGTGCGGCGAGTGCCGGGGCTGATTTGCTAGTGCTGCCGGAGGCGGTGCTGGCACGAGATAATGCTGACCCGCAATGGGGTGTCCGTCATGCCCAGCCGATGAACGGGCCGTTTGTGAGTCAGTTATTACACGTCAGCCAGTCTTTGGATCTCTATACGGTCTTTACATTGCATACGCCGGCTGAATCGGGGCAAGTGCATAACACGTTGCTGGTCATTCGGCGTGGAGAGGTGCTGGCGTATTATCATAAGCTGCATCTGTACGATGCCTTCAGTGTGCAAGAGTCTCGCTTTGTTGCTCCGGGTGAGTCACCGCCGCCAGTAGTCGACATAGCAGGAATGCGCGTTGGCTTGATGATATGCTATGACCTGCGTTTTGCTGAGACGGCACGCCATTTGGCGCTTAAGGGGGCTGATGTATTGGTTGTCCCTGCGGCGTGGGTAAAGGGTGCTCAGAAAGAGGCACATTGGGCGTTGCTGGCGCGAACGCGAGCGCTGGAGAATACCTGTTACCTGATTGCTACTGGCGAGTGTGGTGAACGGAATATCGGTAACAGTATGGTGGTTGACCCGATGGGGATAGTGATTGCTCAGGCCGCAGAACAGCCTGAGCTGTTGCTGACAGAGCTAAAGCGTGAGCGTATTGATGGGGTACGTCACCAGTTACCTGTTCTGCGTCATAGCCGTTTTATGCCACCTGTATTACGATAGTCATCAGGACTCTCTCGGCCGGGTAAGAAAACAGCGACTGGCAGCCTGAATGTTGACTTTGTTACCGATGGGCATTGCTATATCCGGTGGTTCGATTTACAAAAGAGCAACGTAAAGCGCGCTGGCTTTTTCCCGCTCACATTATCAGGTAGGTAAGTATGGAAGGTATCAGTATTGCCAAACTCTTAGTGATTGGCGCTTTGATTGTTCTGCTGTTTGGTACAAATAAGCTGCGCAGTCTGGGCAGTGATCTGGGGACGGCGATTAAAGGGTTCAAAAAAGCGATGAGTGATGAGCAGCCTGCGGCAAAATCCACTACCCCGGATGAGCCTGCGGCGACCATTGCAGATAACCGTCAGCATAAAGAATAACGCCTGATGGTAGATGAAAAAGCGGAGGGGATGACCATCCGCTTTTTTTGTGCTTATTCTTTCAGTCAGCCACAAAGAGGGGCTGAGTGCTTATTTCACTTCCAGCCCTTTGGCTTGTAAATCCGCATGGTAGGATGAGCGAACGAATGGGCCACAGGCTGCATGAGTAAAGCCCATCGCCATCGCTTCGGCTTTCATGGCATCGAATTCTTCAGGCGGAACATAACGCTGAACCGGCAGGTGATGGCGGCTTGGCTGGAGATACTGGCCGAGTGTGAGCATGGTTACGCCATGACGGCGTAAATCGCGCATCACCTCAATAATCTCGTCATTGGTTTCACCCAGTCCGACCATCAGGCCTGACTTGGTTGGGATCTCAGGGTGGGCTGCCTTGAATTTTTCCAGTAATTTCAGCGACCACTCGTAATCCGCTCCTGGCCGGACCTGGCGGTAGAGACGAGGGACGTTCTCCAGATTATGGTTAAACACATCGGGTGGGGTGGCGGTCAGAATGTCCAGCGCGCGATCCATTCGTCCACGGAAATCGGGTACCAGCGTTTCGATGCGAATATTGGGGCTTTTGCGCCGAATAGCGCTGATACAGTCTGCAAAGTGCTGTGCGCCACCATCGCGGAGATCGTCACGATCCACCGAGGTTATTACGACATAGCGCAGGCCCATATCGTGGATGGTCTGGGCCAGTTTTTCCGGCTCATTGGCATCCGGGGTCAGCGGGCGACCATGTGCAACATCGCAAAACGGGCAACGGCGGGTACAGATAGCACCCAGAATCATAAAGGTTGCGGTGCCGTGATTGAAGCACTCCGCGAGATTAGGGCATGAAGCCTCTTCACAAACCGAATGCAGACCATTACGGCGCATGGCGTCCTTGATGCCCTGAATTCGGCTGGAGTCCGCAGGCAACTTGATTTTCATCCATTCGGGTTTGCGGAGCATTTCCTGACGCTCGGTGGCAACCGCACGTACCGGGATCAGGGCCATCTTGTCTGCATCACGGTATTTGACGCCACGTTCGATCTGAATCGGTTTACTCATGTTTGCGTAATTTCCAGTTCTGAATCGCAGTTATGAATTTTATTCAAATTCATTGGATTACGTGAGTTGTTAAACTTTTTTTTAAAAAACTCACAAATTATATCATCTTTACAGGCCAGCGGCAGCGATGAAGCAACAAAATGCAGAAATAATGTAAATCAGATGTAATGATTAATGCGTCAGGTCGCTGTCAGCGTCAATGGGGTGGGGCTCACCTTGCTTTGACCAGTTCCAGTCAAGCCATTCATATTGCGAATAGCCAAGCTCTGTCAGGAAGGCGTTCACCATGACTTTTGCGGTATCCTCAACCGTGGCGGCGGCTGAGAGGTCGCTTAATTGCGTCATGCTCATGCCGGCATAGCCACAAGGATTGATACGCAGGAAAGGTGACAAATCCATCGCGACATTCAGTGCCAGCCCGTGGAAGGAGCAGCCGCGACGGATACGTAGCCCAAGCGAACAGATCTTCTGCTCACCCACATAGACACCGGGCGCATCTGGCCGCGCATGTGCATCAATAGCATAGTGTGCCAGTGTGCGGATCACCGTGTTCTCTATGGCGCTGACCAGCTGGCGCACGCCCACTTTGCGACGCTTGATATCAATGAGTACGTACATCACCTGTTGACCCGGGCCGTGATAAGTGACCTGGCCTCCCCGATCGCTCTGAATAACCGGAATATCGCCAGGCATCAAGAGATGCTCGGCCTTTCCCGCCTGTCCTTGCGTAAATACCGGAAGGTGTTCTACCAGCCAGAGCTCGTCAAAACTGGTGTTGTTACGCTGTTCTGTGAAGGTGTGCATGGCATGCGACACCGGCTCGTAAGGGTGTACACCTAACTGGCGTATGACTATCTTATCATGCACGATGTTAGTCTCGTTCACTGTGCCCAGGTGTTGTGGCAGCAGCGTCGTCATCGGGTGGGCGAAGTGAGGCAATGATAACGAGGCTGTACAACGGAGAATAGCGCTTTGCTCGCTTGTCTCCAGGCAGGAGACAAGGGGTGGCTTACAGCACCATGCGTACAATCTCAATGTTGCCTAACTCTTCGTACAGGGTTTCTACCTGCTCGATATGGGTGGCGGTGATGGTGATAGAGACAGAATGGTAATTGCCTTTGGTGCTGGGTTTAACCTGTGGGTGGTAGTCGCCGGGCGCGTGACGCTGAATGACTTCCACGACTTTATCGACCAGCTCCGGTTTCGCCAGCCCCATAACCTTGTAAGTAAACGAACAAGGGAATTCGAGTAATTCATTGAGTTTGGTTTTCATGGTGACTCCAGAGTGATTGATTCAGACATTACTGCACTAATATAAGGTGACTCGCTGATATAACATGGCGAGATAACACAGAAACTACAACTCCCGCCGCAGCGGGAGTATGGAATACAGCAGGATTGCGTTCGTCCCTGCACCTGACAACATAAGGGCTGTTGCGCAGAATTCAAGCTAAATCAGCTAAACCAGCGGTGGAACATCAGTTTGATGTAATCAAACAGACGGCCGAAAATCCCACCTTCTTTGACTTCGTTCATCACCACCAAAGGGCGCTGGTCGATAACTTTGCCATCTAACTGGAAATTAATCGATCCTACGACCTGGTTTTTGGCCAGCGGGGCATGCAACTCGGTATTGTTCAGCACGTAGCTGGCTTTCAGGTCTTTCATGCGACCACGCGGAATGGTGATATAAGCATCTTTATCCACCCCGAGCGATACCCGGTCGCTGTCGCCAAACCAGACCGGTTCGGAGGCAAACTCTTTCGCTGTTTTGAGCGGAGCCACTGTTTCAAAGAAACGGAAGCCCCAGGTCAGCAATTTCTTACTTTCCGCCTCACGGCCTTTAAACGTGCGCCCGCCAAGCACAGCTGAGATGAGCCGCATTTGGCCTTCAGTGGCAGAGGCAACCAGGTTATACCCCGCCGAAGCGGTGTGGCCGGTTTTGATACCGTCAACGGTCAGGCTGCTGTCCCACAGCAGACCATTGCGGTTTGTCTGGCGAATGTTGTTGAATGTAAATTCTTTTTCTTTATAGGTGGCGTATTCGTCGGGAACATCACGAATCAGCGCCTGACCGATGAGAGCCATATCACGCGCGGAACTGTACTGCCCTTCGGCATCCAGCCCATGAACGGTTTTAAATTGCGTGTTTTGTAACCCTAATGCTTTGACATAGCCATTCATCAGGTTGATGAATGCATCCTGACTGCCTGCAACATAGTCAGCCATGGCGACACAGGCGTCATTACCCGATTGCAGAATGATGCCTTTATTGAGCAGATAGACCGGAACGCGATCGCCGGGCTTGAGGAACATCAGGGAAGAGCCCTGAAAATCCGGGTTGCCTGTCGCCCAGGCATCTTTGCCAATAGTGACGACATCATTCGGTGTGATTTTCCCGGCTTTGATAGACTGACCGATAACATAGCTGGTCATCATTTTGGTCAGACTGGCGGGATTGCGTCGAACGTCGGCATTTTTCTCAGCCAGCACTTTACCCGAGTTGTAGTCAATCAGGATATACGCTTCTGCATCAATGTCCGGCACGGCAGGGATCATGGTTTTCAGATTAATGTCGTCTGCGTAGGCGAAAGTGGATGCACCGATGGCGAGCAGTGCGCCGAGCGCAATACGTTTGGTAAAACAAGACGTGATTACTGTTTTCATGATTGGAACAACAACATCCGTGGGTATAAGTTAAAAAACGAGCCACACTATAACAGATGAAAATCGGGGCGGCACCAGACAATACGTTACGCGATTTTGCCGATCAACACCGGGTAAGTGGTTAGCGCGTGTCACAGTGATAAAAGAGGGCATTTAACCCTCTTTGCGAAATGACGGTTACTGTGCGCCTGACAGTGTCGTAATGAATGACGGTTGCTGTGCTTCGCTGGAAAGCCGTTGTTGTAAGTCAGCGGCTTGCTGACGAGTGGCGAACGGGCCTAACTGAATACGATACAAACCGTTGCTCAACGTCACTTTGCCTGTCACCCGAAAGCGTTCGTTCAGGCTTTTCAGCCAGGTTTGAGCGCGCTGGGGGTCGCTGAGCGCACCGACCTGCACCACAATATTGCCCGCCCCAGCGGTGCTGTTACTTGAACTGGCAGCAGCAGGCACGTTTGCCGGTGTGGTTCTGGCGGGTGCACTAAGTGGACGCGTTGCAGACGGCGTTAGCGCTGGTGTGCTGGCAGGTGTTGAATCTTCGAGTACCCCGCTACGCAACGGTTTGGGCGCACCCAGAAAACTACCGTTGGTCGCCGCAAGCCCGTGAGATGTGTTGGCCGTGATGTTGCTATTGCTGCTGGTGCTTGGTGACAGATCATTGCCTGACGAGGCTGGGGTAAGCGTGGCATTGCTGATAGGGCGTACCGCTGCCGTGCCTGGTTGAACGCTTTCCATCATTGGGGTGCCAAGACCACTTGAGCCTAACGTTGGGCGAGCAGGCAGGGCGAAACTCTGTTTAGCAACGCGGGTGCCGATAGTGCCAGGGCCTGAGAGGGTGCCGTCTTGCGCCACGCTGATAAAGTCTACTTTTACCTTGGTGTTATTCGACATGTTAAGCCGGTCAGCCGCCGCTTTGGTCAGGTCAATGATCCTGCCGGGGGTATAAGGGCCGCGATCGTTGATGCGAACCACCAGCCTGCGGCCATTGCTGAGGTTTGTCACCCGTACATAGCTTGGTATGGGTAAGGTGGGATGTGCGGCAGCCATGGCGTTGACATCAAACATTTCACCGTTTGCGGTACGGCTGCCGGTGGAGGCATGGTCATGCCATGCGGCGAAACCGCTCTCGCTAAAATTCTCTGGGTTTTTGATAATGCGGTATGTTTTGCCATTCATGCTGTAGTCTTGCATGTTCGCCGGGTTGTATGGCTCGTAGCGTGGCTCCACTCCGCCTATCTCTTCCACCGGGCCGTTATAGGCTGCGGCTTGCTGTGTGGGCGATGACGGTTGCTCTGTGGTTGAACAGCCAGCCAGAAACAGGCTGATGGCACCCATCCAAATCCAATCCTTACGCATGGTTTACCCCTATAAATTCTTGGATAACATTTTACGGTGCGTGTGTATCGACATGACGATACCAAAGCCTGCCATCAACACCACCAGCGCCGAACCGCCGTAACTGATCAAAGGCAAAGGCACACCGACGACAGGTACAATACCGCTAACCATACCCATGTTAACAAACACATACACGAAAAAGATCAGCATCAAACCGCCGACCATCACCCGGCCAAATGAGGTTTGTGCATTCGCAGCAATGACTAATCCGCGCATGATGAGAAACAGATACAGGCCGAGCAGGATTAACACACCTATTAACCCTAATTCCTCTGCCAGTACCGCAAAGATAAAGTCGGTATGGCGTTCAGGCAGAAATTCTAACTGTGACTGAGTGCCTTGCAGCCAGCCTTTTCCGGTCAACCCGCCGGAGCCAATGGCGATTTTGGACTGAATAATATGATACCCGGCACCGAGTGGGTCGGTTTCCGGGTCGAGTAGCATCATCACACGCGCCCGCTGATAATCGTGCATCAGAAAAAACCACAACACCGGAATAAAGGCTGCCAGCAGTATGGCGGCAATCGCGATAAGCCGCCAGCTCATGCCGGCCAGAAACAGTACAAACAAGCCGGAGGCACAGATAAGAATGGCTGTGCCAAGGTCTGGCTGGGCAGCCACCAACAGTGTGGGGGCAAAGGTCAGTACCAGTGCTATAGCCGTGTTTTTCAATGAGGGCGGGCACATGTCACGGTTAATGAAGCGAGCCACCATCAGCGGAACGGCGATTTTGGCAATTTCTGATGGCTGAAAACGTATTATCCCCAGATCAAGCCAACGTTGCGCCCCCTTACTGATCTGCCCGAACACATCCACCAGCACCAGCAGAATAAAGCAGAAGATATACAGATAAGGAGCCCAGCCTTCATAAACGCGCGGGGGAATTTGCGCCATGGTGATCATTACGATAACCCCCAGCACACATTGGCCGATTTTACGCTCCATCATGCCGAGATCCTGACCGCTGGCACTCCACATCACAAACACGCTATAACCCAACAGCGCTATCACACACAGGAGAAAGGGCAGGTCAATGTGCATTCTGGTCCAGATGGAGCCTTTTTGCTGACTGTCTGTCATGATGTTTTTACTCAGTTTCACTGCCCGGAGGCGACGGGGGAGCATCCGGCAAGGTCGTGTTGTTGTCGCCCAGAATGATGTGGTCAAGAATCTGACGCACAATTGTCCCGACGGCAGGCCCGGCACCACCGTTTTCCAAAATGATGGACATGGCGACTTTGGGGTTGTTATACGGTGCAAAGGCGACCATCAATTTGTGGTCACGCAGTCGTTCGGCAATGCGGTTGGCATTATAGGTTTCATTTTCTTTCAACCCGAATACCTGTGCCGTCCCCGATTTGGCGGCAATTTTGTAAGACGAGTCGGCAAAAAATTTATGTGCCGTCCCATTTTGGCGGTTGGCAACGCCGTACATGCCGTCTTTGACAATTTCCCAGTAGCCGGAGCGAATATCACCAATTTGCTGATGATTTGCCTGACGATAAGGCACCTGAGTGTTGCTCTCCAGCGTACTGTTAAGCAGATGCGGTGTTTTAACCTGACCATCGTTAATCAGGGTGGTCAGCGCTTTCATCATCTGGATAGGCGTGGCTGTCCAATAGCCCTGGCCGATCCCGACAGGGATAGTATCACCCTGATACCAGGGTTTCTTGTAGCGCTTCATCTTCCATTCACGGGTTGGCATAATTCCCGCGCGCTCCTCCGACAGGTCGATACCGGTGAGCTGACCATAGCCGAAGCGGGTCATCCACTCCGATAGCCGGTCGATACCCATGTCATACGCTACCTGATAGAAGAAGGTATCCGCAGACTCTTCCAGAGACTTGGTTAAATTCAGGCGGCCATGCCCCCATTTTTTCCAGTCACGAAAGCGTTTTTCCGAGCCGGGAAGTTGCCACCAGCCAGGGTCGAACAGTGAGGTGTACGGGGTGATGACACTGGCGCTTAGCGCGGAGACGGCAATATACGGTTTAACGGTAGACGCTGGCGGATACACGCCCTGCGTCGCGCGATTGATAAGCGGCCTGTTCGGGTCATTGAGTAGCGCACGGTAAGCCTTGCCGGAGATGCCGTCTACAAAAGGATTGGGATCATAGCTGGGGGTGGAAACCATCGCCAGCACGCCGGCGTCGCGTGGGTCGGTGACCACCACAGCTGCCCGGCTCCCGGCCAGTAATTTTTCAATATAGAGTTGCAAGCTGAGATCCAGCGTCAGATAAATGTCTTTACCTGCCTGCGGTGGCTGCTCATGCAACTGACGAATAACCCGCCCCCGGTTATTGACTTCGACCTCTTCATAGCCCGGTTTGCCGTGCAACACTTCTTCATAGTACCGCTCAATGCCGAGTTTGCCGATGTCATGGGTAGCCGCGTAATCGGCGAGCTTGCCCTCTTTATCCAGCCTGTCCAGATCCTTATCGTTGATTTTAGAGACATAGCCGATGACATGCGTCAGCGCTGAACCGTAGGGATAGTAACGGCGCTGATAACCTTTGACTTCAACACCGGGGAAACGGTATTGATTGACGGCGAAACTGGCTACCTGAACTTCACTGAGTGCCGTTTTGACGGCGATGGAGGTAAACCGGCGCGAGCGTTTGCGTTCTTTGCGGAAGTTTTCGATATCCTCATCGCTTAAATCAACAATCGGTTTAAGCCCCTGTAGCGTCTCTTCCAGATCGCTGACTTTTTCAGGAATTAACTCCAACTGATAGATGGTGCGATTAAGCGCTAACGGCGTACCGTTACGGTCATAAATAATTCCCCGGCTAGGGGCGATGGGTACCAGCTTGATGCGGTTTTCATTTGACCGGGTGCGATAATCGTCAAAACGTAAAACCTGCAAATGGTAAAGGTTAAAAACCAAAATACCACTTAGCAGCAAGATGACCAGAAATGCCACCAGCGCCCGGCGTACAAACAGGGCCGCTTCGGCGGTATAGTCACGAAAGGGTTTACGCTCTATGTTCATCCAGCGACTGTTACTTCACGAAGTTCATCGTTCGCCTTACTCCCGATGGTAAGGGTGATTGGTGGTAATGCTCCAGGCACGGTACAAGCTCTCTGCGACCAGCACCCTGACCAGCGGGTGGGGCAGCGTCAGCGGCGAGAGCGACCAGCTCTGCTCTGCTGCGGCCTTGCATTGTGGTGCCAGACCTTCCGGGCCGCCTATCAGCAGGCTGACATCACGCCCGTCCTGTTTCCAGCGTTCCAGTTGCTGTGCCAGTTGCGGCGTTTCCCAGCGAGTTCCGGGGATATCCAGCGTGACAATGCGATTACCTTTGCCCACTGCGGCCAGCATCAGTTCGCCTTCACGCTCCAGAATGCGCTTAATATCGGCATTTTTACCGCGTTTACCTGCCGGAACCTCTGTGAGCTCAAAGGGCATATCTTTGGGGAAACGGCGCAGGTAGTCGGTAAAGCCAGTCTGCACCCAGTCAGGCATTTTGGTGCCAACGGCGACCAGTTGCAGCTTCATATCAGCCCCAGAGTTTTTCCAGTTCGTACAGGTGGCGGCTCTCTTCTTGCATCACATGAACAATCACGTCACCAAGATCAACCACAACCCAGTCAGCAGCATTTTCACCTTCAACACCCAGGGGCATGAGTCCGGCTGCGCGGGATTGTTGCACGACGTGATCGGCAATCGAGATAACGTGGCGGCTGGATGTCCCGGTACAGATGACCATGGTATCCGTGATACTGGACTTCCCTTTGACATCGAGAGCCACGATATCCTGACCTTTTAAATCGTCAATTTTATCAATAACGAAATCTTGGAGTGCTTGACCTTGCAAAGGTTCCCCCTTGGATAATTGATTAATCAGCCGCTTATTCTGACTGGCTGGATAGCGGTATCTGCAAGACCCCGCTTGTTGCCGGATTCTCGCGGCCTGGGTGCTTTACCCCCCCCAGGCTGAAACCAGCGGCGGAGTATAGCATGGCCTGATAATGAGTGGTATCAACGCTTGGGTTATCGATACAACCCGTGTGTGTCAATATACTTCAGGACGGCCGCGGGCAGCAGGTCATGACAGTCGATACCATGCTGGCGGCGTGAGCGGATTTCAGTCGCTGAAATAGGCAGCAGTGGGGTGTGTGCCAAATAAATACGTCCGTGACTGTGTTGATGCAGGTGACGGACATCATCTGTCAGATGGGCGGCCAGCCAGGCTTGTAACTCGGGGGTATCAAGCTGCTGGCGATAGCCCGGGCGGGCGCACACCAGCAGATGGCAATAGGTGAGGATATCCTGCCAGCGATACCAGCGATGCAGCGTCAATAATGAATCCTGACCGATGATGAACGCCAGTGCGGCATCCGGGCCTTTCTCTGCCCGCAGCGCTTCCAGCGTTTCGATGGTATATGACGGTGTGGCGCGTTGCAGTTCCCGGTCATCAACCTGAAATAGCGGGTTGTTATACACCGCCAATTCCACCATCGCTTTCCGTGCCTGAGCGCTAGCCAGAGGCTGAGGGCGGTGTGGCGGCACATTGTTGGGTAACAAAATCACCTGGTGCAGGCCGGCTTCTTCAGCCAGTGCCATCGCCGGGCGCAAATGTCCGTAATGTATCGGGTCAAAAGTGCCGCCAAAATAGGCTGTCAGGGAAGAGTGCGTTGGCAGGGTCAAGGCGCTATACCTCAAGCAGGCTGTCTGGCAATGCCTTGCCACACAAGATCATCGACAGGGTTTCAAGCTCTGCCCATACGGGTTGCCCGTAGTTCTGTTTTAACGTGATTTCCAGTTGCGTGAGCAGGGTGATAGCCTGTTGCAACTGGTGCATCGTCAGGCGCTGCAATGCCTGTGTCAGCAATGTACGCCGGTTCTGCCACACTTTTTGCTGGTCAAACAGCGTGCGCAAGGGGGTGGCTGGCATCTGTCGTTTTAGCTGTAGCAACAACAATAATTCGCGCTGGAGTGTGCGCATCAGAATAACGGGTTCACACTCCTCCTGACGCAACTGCTGCAAAATGTGCCAGGCGCGTTTGCTCTTTCCAGTGAGCAGGGCATCCAGCCAGTGGAAGGGGGTGAAGTGGGCGGCGTCATTTACTGCCTGCTCAACGCGCGGTAAAGTCAGTTTACCATCAGGATACAGTAGTGACAGGCGCTCCAATGCCTGAACCAGCGCCAGCAGGTTCCCTTCATAGCAGTAACAAATGAGCTGGCTTGCGGCTGTATCCAGTTCCAGCTTCATGTTTTTAGCCCGCTGAGCGACCCAGCGTGGCAGGTGCTCTTGCTCCGGTGTCATGCAGGGAAGATAGACGCCGTGCTGTGATAACGCTTTAAACCAGGCGCTGTTTTCCTGCGCTTTGGTCAGTTTGCCTCCCCGCACTATCAGCAAAATATCCGGATGTAACAGCGTGGTGAGTTTAACCAGGTGTTCGCTGATTGACGCGGCGATACCGCTTTCCGGCAATATAAGCAGCAGTGTCTGGCGAGTGGCAAACAGGCTCAGAGCCTGGCAGGTGGAAAAAATAGCATCCCAGTCAGTGTGGTTGTCCAGCGTAAAACTAAAATGCTCGGTAAAACCTTGCTGACTGGCGATATGACGAATATTGTCCTGACTTTCCTGTAGCAGCAACGGTTCATTGCCAAACAGCAGATAACAACCGCGCAGCCCCTCATGGAGCTGCGCGGCGAGTTGCTCAGGATAAAGACGGATCATGGGTGTGCCGGTTTAGCGACAGCCGCTTGTGGTTTATTTTTCTCTGTCTGCGCACCTTTGATGGTTAACAGTTTGCGCACCAGTTGCTGGGCGGCCTGCTCACGCATCTCTTTTAGGACGATATCCTGCTCCGCCTCTTTCGCCAGTGCGGCGAGAGGGTTGTCAAAAAAGGAGCGGAACACGGAGATGCTAATCGGGTAAATATCACTGCCCGGTATCAGCACCTGCGCTTTCATGGTCAGAATAAATTGATATTCTGCGGCTTTCCCGTCCTGAAAGATGGAAGCGGTACTGCGTGTCAGTGTTTCCCCCATAAGGCGCAGTGAGGGAATGTCTTTACGCTTGGCATCATCAACGATGTTGATATTGTTCAGACGTAACTGCTCCCGAATCGCCCGCGTTGTCGGGCCATAAGGATCGCCACTATCCAGTATCATGTTGTGAAATTGCGCCGGGAGCTGAGTGGTGCCGCGCAGATGAAAGCCGCAGCCGGCGGTCATTAAGACCACCAGCCCCAGCACCAGCGTGAAAAACGGGTGTCGCACAGTACCTCCTTGCCTTAACCTACAACCAGGTTAAGCAGTTTGCCCGGAACGAAAATCACCTTGCGCACGGTGACGCCATCCAGATATTTTGCCACCAACGGCTCCTGGGCTGCACGCTCACGCACTTGCTGTTCGGTTGCATCGGCCGCGACGGTGATTCTGCCACGCACTTTACCGTTGACCTGAACGACCACCAGACGCGAGTCCTCAACCATTGCCTGCTCATCAGCCACTGGCCATGGTGCTTTATCGATATCACCTTCGCCTTGCAGTTCGCCCCAGAGCACGAAGCAGACATGCGGCGTGAACGGGTAAAGCATACGTACCACGGCCAGCAGTGTTTCCTGCGTCAGGGCGCGGTCTTGTTCCGATTCCTGCGGTGCTTTGGCCAGTTTATTCATCAGCTCCATAATGGCAGCGATGGCGGTATTGAACGTCTGGCGACGGCCAATATCATCAGTGACTTTGGCAATGGTTTTATGCAAATCGCGGCGCAACGCTTTCTGGTCTTCGGTCAGTGCTGCCACCTCTAACGGCTGTACACCACCTTTTCCGGTGTGATCGTACACCTGTTTCCAGACACGCTTGAGGAAGCGGTTGGCCCCTTCCACACCCGATTCCTGCCACTCCAGCGTCATTTCCGCAGGGGAGGCGAACATCATGAACAACCGCACCGTGTCAGCGCCATACCGCTCAACCATCACTTGCGGGTCGATACCGTTGTTTTTCGATTTCGACATTTTGCTCATGCCAGCATACACCAGCTCGCGGCCCTCTTTATCGGATGCTTTGAGGATGCGCCCTTTTTCGTCGCGCTCCAGCGTGACGTCTACCGGAGAAACCCAGACGCGCTCACCGTTGTTGCCAACATAATAGAATGCATCTGCCAGCACCATGCCCTGACATAACAGTCGTTTAGCCGGTTCACTGGAGTTCACCAGACCTGCATCACGCATCAATTTATGGAAGAAGCGGAAATACATCAGGTGCATGATGGCATGTTCAATACCACCAACGTACTGATCGACCGGCAGCCAATAGTTAGCGGCAGCCGGGTCTAACATCCCTTTATCATACTGCGGGCAGGTATAACGTGCGTAATACCAGGACGACTCCATGAACGTATCGAAGGTGTCGGTTTCACGCAGTGCAGGCTGGCCGTTAACTGTGGTTTTTGCCCACTGTGGGTCTGCTTTGATTGGGCTGGTGATACCATCCATCACCACGTCTTCCGGCAGAATAACCGGTAATTGATCTTCCGGGGTTGGGATAACGGAGCCATCTTCCAGCGTCACCATCGGGATGGGGGCACCCCAGTAGCGCTGGCGGGAAACCCCCCAGTCACGCAGGCGGTAGTTGACTTTACGCTGACCCACACCGTTAGCGACCAGTTTGTCGGCAATGGCATTGAATGCAGCAGTAAAATCCAGCCCGTCGAACTCGCCGGAGTTAAACAGACGGCCTTTTTCGGTTTGCGCTTCGCCAGACAAATCTGGCTCGCTGCCGTCGGCATTGAGAATAACTGGCTTAACCGGCAACTGATATTTATGCGCAAATTCCCAGTCACGCTGGTCGTGACCCGGCACCGCCATCACGGCTCCGGTGCCGTACTCCATCAACACGAAGTTAGCAGCCCAAACCGGCACGTTTTCACCGGTGAGGGGGTGAATAGCGAACACGCCGGTTGCAACACCCTTTTTCTCCATGGTTGCCATATCGGCTTCTGCCACTTTGGTGTTACGGCATTCGTTAATGAAGTCTTGCAGCTCGGGGTTGTTTGCTGCGGCTTTCAGCGCCAGCGGGTGACCGGCGGCCACGGCCACGTAAGTGACCCCCATAAAGGTATCCGGGCGCGTAGTATAAACAGTCAGGGTATCGTTGCTGTCAGCCACGTTGAAGGTGATTTCCACCCCTTCAGAGCGGCCAATCCAGTTACGCTGCATGGTTTTGACCTGCTCAGGCCAACTTTCCAGCGTATCAAGATCGTTGAGGAGCTCTTCTGCGTAAGCGGTGATTTTAATAAACCACTGCGGAATTTCCTTACGTTCGACTTTGGTGTCACAGCGCCAGCAGCAGCCGTCGATCACCTGCTCGTTTGCCAGCACGGTCTGGTCGTTCGGGCACCAGTTCACGGCTGAAGTCTTTTTGTATACCAGACCTTTTTCATACAGTTTGGTGAAGAACCACTGCTCCCAGCGATAGTAATCGGGTTTGCAGGTGGCAATTTCACGATCCCAGTCATAGCCAAAACCTAACAGCTTTAACTGGTTTTTCATGTACTCAATGTTGTCATACGTCCAGGGTGCAGGCGCGGTATTATTTTTTACTGCGGCTCCTTCAGCGGGCAGGCCAAATGCATCCCAGCCAATCGGTTGCAGCACATTTTTACCCAGCATGCGTTGGTAGCGGGAAATCACATCACCGATGGTGTAATTACGGACATGCCCCATGTGTAGACGGCCAGAAGGATAAGGCAGCATGGAAAGACAATAGTATTTTTCCTTGCCGGGCTCTTCGGTCACTTTAAAAGTCTGTTTTTCTTGCCAGTGAAGCTGGACATGCGCTTCGATGTCTTCTGGGCGGTATTGCTCTTGCATGGCTGCCAGTGGTCCTTAGTGAAAATCGCTACCTCGGTAGCATGTGCTGTTTCATATCAAAAGATCCGCATAGCATAGCTGATAAGTTGCGGGCTCAACAACCGCTTGCAACGCCCGTAGCGGTGATTTCTGCCGTACGTGCCTGTCATGGCAGGAAAACAAGGGATTGGGAAGCCCCTCCCGGTTATAGCAGAAAAATCAACTACACTGGTGAGGTGTGACGGGGAATGAGCCTCGCTAAGGTTGCTTTACGCTAAGGAGTCCCGATGAACAAAGTGATTCGGTATTATCGAGAACTGCTGTCTGCCGTGACCGAATGGTTAAGCCGGGGGAGCGCGATATTGACCGGTTGATGTCGCAGGCGCGTCAGCATTTGCAGGAAACGCACGCGTTGACACAAAAGGAAATTGAGCAGGTGATGAGTGCCCTTCAGCGTGATCTGCAAGCATTCTCGGTCAGTTACGTACACAGCCAGGACACCTTTACCGACAGTGTATTCATGCGGGTTATCCGCGAGAGTGTGTGGCAAAACTTGGCGGATATTACCGATAAAACGCAGCTTGAATGGCGTGAGATCTTTAAGGATGTCAGCCATCACGGTGTCTATCACAGTGGTGAAGTAGTGGGGCTTGGCAATCTGGTCTGTGAACAGTGCCTTCACCATGTGACGTTTTACACGCCTGAAGTGTTGCCCCATTGCCCCAAATGCGGCCATGACCAGTTTCATCGTCAGCCTTTTTCGCCCTGAAACATCGTCAAGATAAGGATAATATTCTCGGGTCAGGGCTGATAGTCAGGGTGCCAGAGCACCCTGATAAGGCAATAAGCCTGAAAGATGATGTGTTAGTGCAGGATTTTCGCCAGAAAATCTTTGGCGCGCTCGGATTGAGGATGACTAAAGAAGTCCTCTTTGCGGGTGTCTTCAATAATTTTTCCTTCATCCATAAAAATCACGCGGTGTGCCACTTTACGGGCAAACCCCATTTCATGGGTAACAACCATCATGGTCATGCCTTCTTGCGCCAGTTCCACCATCACATCCAGCACTTCGTTGATCATTTCCGGGTCAAGCGCTGAGGTCGGTTCATCAAACAGCATCGCGACCGGGTCCATACACAGTGCCCGTGCGATGGCGACACGCTGCTGCTGACCACCGGACAATTGCCCAGGGAATTTGTTGGCATGGGCGGATAATCCCACTCGTGCCAACAGTTTCAGGCCTTTTTCACGCGCGGCATCTTTATCCCGTTTTAACACTTTGACTTGTGCCAGCGTCAGGTTGTCAACAATCGACAAATGAGGAAACAGTTCAAAATGCTGGAACACCATCCCGACTTTGGAGCGCAGTTGGGCCAGATTGGTACGTTTATCGTTAACCTGAATCCCGTTTACCTCAATCTGCCCCTGCTGGATAGGCTCCAGGCCATTAACGGTTTTGATTAAGGTCGATTTCCCGGAGCCAGAAGGCCCGCATACCACCACGACTTCACCTTTCTTGACTTCGGTGGAGCAGTCGGTCAGCACCTGAAATTGACCATACCACTTAGAAACATTTTTCAGGAAAATCATCAAACCGTCCTTCTCTTCAAATAATTGACCAGCATCGACGCTGAGAGGCTGATAGCAAAATACACCACGCCTGCGAACAGGATCATCTCTATCTGCGTACCATCGCGTTCACCAATGGTGGTGGCGGTACGGAAGAAATCAGCCAGACTGAGTACGTACACCAGTGACGTATCCTGAAACAAGACGATGCCTTGCGTCAGTAGCAGGGGGATCATGGCCCGGAACGCCTGCGGCAGAATCACCAGTTGCATGGATTGCCAGTGTGTCATCCCTAATGCCAGCGCCGCGGATGACTGCCCTCTGGAGATACTCTGAATGCCTGCGCGGATAATTTCAGAATAATAGGCTGCTTCAAACAGCGAAAAGGCTACCATAGCCGATACCAGTCGAATATCGGTTTTCGGTGACAGGCCAAGCACATTTTGTAATAAGCTCGGCACAATCAGATAGAACCACAATAACACCATCACCAGCGGCACGGAGCGAAACAGGTTAACATACAGTTTCGCAAACCAACTGACTGGTTTGATGGGTGAAAGGCGCATTACTGCCAGTACAGTTCCCCAGACAATCCCGATAATCACCGCCGTCAGCGTTATCTTTAGCGTTATCCCCAGGCCTTGTAACAGATAAGGCATGCTCGGGGGGATGGAGCTCCAGTCAAAATTGTACATGGTCATTTACTCCCCATATGACCCGGCAGGCGGGTTTTACGTTCAACAACCTGCATAATCAACATAATGATGGCGTTAATACCGACATAAGCCAGCGTGATGGCGCTAAACGATTCATAAGCGTGTGCGGAGTAGTCCAGCAATTTTCCTGCCTGCGCCGCCATGTCAACCAGGCCGATGGTAGACGCAATAGCGGAGTTTTTGACCAGGTTTAGCATTTCTGAGGTTAGCGGCGGCACTATCACCCGATAAGCGTTGGGCAGCAACACGTAACGATAGGTCTGGGGAAGCGTCAGACCAATGGCCAGGCCCGCTGCTTTCTGGCCGCGTGGCAGTGATTGAATTCCCGCGCGTACCTGTTCACAGACACGGGCTGCGGTAAACATGCCAAGGCAACACATTGAAGAGACAAAAAACTGGATATTCGGGTCGAGTTCGGCTTTAAACCACATGCCGATTTTGACAGGTAATAATTCTGGCACAACCAGATACCAACTGAAGAATTGTACGATTAGCGGCACATTACGAAACAGTTCGACATAACAGGTACCTATGCCCGAGAGCAGGCGGCTGGGGGCAGTACGCAAAATACCAAACAGCGAGCCCAGCAGGAAGGCGATAATCCAGGCACAGATGGACAGTGAAACCGTGACCTTAAGGCCGGAGATAATCCACCCCAAATACGTCGTATTCCCGAACGGAGCGGGTTGCAGGAAGATACCCCAGTTCCAATCTATTGACATAACAAACTCCGGTAAAAAAGGGGTAGCCTTCGCTACCCCGAAGATTGATGAGTGGCTTATGGCTTTGCTGGATGGGGAACGACCACCCGGCACCTGTCTGTCTTGCCACGAATCAGCAATCGGAAGGCAGATTACTGCCCTTTATTGTCATTATTAATTCGGTTATAGCGCCTTATCGTTTGGTGCTTTGAACAAGGCTTTCATATCGTCAGAGAGCTCAAAGTTCATGTTCAGGTTTTTCGGCGGGATCGGGTTTTTAAACCAGGTTTCGAACCATTTTTCAGCCTCACCAGAGGTTTGCACCTGGCTTATGGTGGCATCAACCAGTTGTTTAAATTGCGGATCGTCTTTACGCAGCATACAGCCGTAGGCCTCGCGGGACTGCGGTGTACCGGTTATCACCCATTCATCCGGCGTTTTGGCCTTGGCGCGCTCGCCTGCCAGCAGCGCATCATCCATCATGAACGCCACAGCACGGCCACTTTCCAGCGTGCGGAATGAGTCACCATGATCCTTGGCACTGATGATACGAAGATTGAGTTTCTTCTCTTCGTTCATTTTGTTGAGCAACACTTCTGAGGTGGTGCCTGAGGTAACGACGACGGCTTTACCTGCCAGCTCACTGAAATCTTTAATGGCAGAGTCTTTCTTGGTCAGCAGGCGTGTGCCGATGATGAAGATGGTGTCGGAAAATGCCACCTGTTGCTGACGTTCGAGGTTGTTGGTTGTAGAGCCACATTCCAGGTCGTAAGTTCCGTTTTGTAACAGCGGAATACGGTTTTGCGAGGTGATGGGGATAAGTTTTACCTGCAAGTTTGGCGCATCCAGTTTTTTTCTGACGGCTTCGATAATCTTTTCGGAGTAGGCCTGTGAATACCCCACCACTTTTTGCTGGCTGTCATAGTAGGAGAATGGCACTGACGATTCGCGGTGGCCAATAACGATAACACCATTATCTTTGACTTTTTTCAGTGTCCCCGTCAGTTCTTCTGCGTGGGCCAGAGTGCCGGTTGCTGAGATCAACAGTAATGACAGTGCCAGTTTGCGCAATTGCATGTTCTAACTCCTTTGCTGTTGTGGTCGGTGCCAGACATCGCCCGGCAGTTCGTATACCGTTCATGCCATGCTGTGCACCGCCTAAAGAGCGAATAAAACGCTGTCAGATCTAAAAATAGCGGATTGTAAACATATTGAAACGATAATGTTTGTTTTTTGCGATGCGTCCCGCACCAAAGTGCTGCAATAACAGTTTATGGCACCAGTTTGGTGCAGGTGATGCTCTGAAAGTGTGCTTAACCAGTGCATTCACGGCTTGCAAACGGGCAACATCAAACGTTTCCCTCAGGTTATAAGCAAATCGTGTGCCAGAAATGCAACAAGACATGTCAGAGCATGTCTTGTTGTATAGAGAATGAGCGTGAGGTGGGTTAACGCTGGCGGCGTAGCAGCGCAATGATCCCAAGGATAGCTTCTGTCAACGACAGTGGCCAGGAGCCAAAGCGGGCATAAGGTGTCATGCCGGTTGAGGGGATGACCTGGGCTGTCAACACCGCCTGAGTAAACTGCGGCAGGCTGGCGCTGATATCACCTTCGGGCGTAATTGCGGCTGTTACGCCGTTATTGGTGGCTCGCAGCAAAGGACGCCCCAGCTCCAGTGCGCGCATTTGCGCCATTTGCAGGTGCTGCCAGGGGCCGATGGAGTGACCAAACCAGGCATCATTCGAGATAGTCAGCAACATATCGGTGTCGGCCTGGAAGTTATCACGCACCTGCTGGCCTAAAATGACTTCGTAACAGATGGTGGCGGTCAGACGATAGCCGTTCACCACCAGCTGTGGTTGCTGATACTCACCACGGCTGAACGCTGACATCGGCAAATCGAAGAACGGGGCCAGTGGTCGCAGCAGGCTTTCTAACGGGACAAACTCGCCAAAAGGTACCAGGTGATGCTTGTTGTAACGGTTAACCGTTGGGTACTGATAAGGCTGTTTATCACCTAGTACAATGATACTGTTATAGAAATCAGTTCGGCCATTGCTGCGTCGTGCATCCACGATACCGGTAATAAGGCTGCTGTGATGCTCACGTAGCAACGTATCAAGTTGTGTCAGATAGGGCTGCTGACGCACTTCGACATCCGGTATGGCTGACTCAGGCCAAATGACCAGTGGCACGTTATCCATGACCGAAACCGTATTATCCCGATACACGTTGAGCGTGTTGCGCAGCTCGTTCGGATCCCACTTTAACTCTTGTGCGATATTGCCTTGTACCATCGCGACATTTACAGCGCGATCCGGTTGAGGCGTATACCAATGCAATGAGCGCAGCGGCCAGGGCAACAGGAGCAGGGCTGCACCCGCCAGTAGCGGTTTCCATTGACGCAGGCTCAGGCCTAATATCAACAACCCGCTGATGACCTGTAACAAAAAGGTCAGCGTATCGACGCCGCCTAGCGGCGCGATGCCCTTGAGCGGGCCGTTTATCTGGCTGTAGCCAAATTGCAGCCAGGGAAAACCGGTCAGCACCCAACCTCGCGCCACCTCGGTTAACTGCCATAATACCGGAGTGGCCAGCACCAGCCGCCAGACAGTGGTCCGTGGCCATAAGGTGGTCAGCAGGGTGCTAAATAGCATCGGGTAAAGTGATAAATAGAGCGCCAGTAAACACACCAGCCCGACGTTCACCGGGCCAGGCATGCCACCGAAATCGGCAATGCTGTAGTACACCCAGTGGATACCGGTGCCAAACAGGCCGAATCCCCAGCAAAAACCGAGGGCGGCAGCCTGCCGGATGCGGCGATGGAGTGTTAACCCATGTAAGCCCGCCAGCGAGACTATCGCCGCAGGCCAGACATCATAGGGAGAAAACGCCAGTGTGCCGCAGGCACCGAATAAAAGCGCCAGCAGGAGGCGACCTGCTGGCGTTGCAGTAATAAGGCTACAGCCATGAATCAAATCAATCTTCCAGTTTGCGGTTGGGGTGTGTCATCAGGCACCCTGACATGAACCTGAATAATACGTCGGCTGTCTGCCATCGCCACTTTGAACACGTAACCGTCTATGTCGATGGTTTCTCCGCGTGCAGGCAGATGACCGAACGCCTGCATCACCAGGCCGCCGATGGTGTCCACTTCTTCATCACTAAAATGGGTGCCGAATGTTTTGTTGAAGTCTTCAATCGGTGTCAGCGCACGCACGGTATAGGTCTGGCGGTTGAGCTGGCGAATATCGCGGTCTTCTTCATCATCGTATTCATCTTCAATTTCACCGACGATAAGCTCGAGAATATCTTCAATGGTCACCAGACCGGAAACGCCGCCAAACTCGTCAATGACAATCGCCATATGATAGCGCAACGAGCGGAACTCATTGAGCATGCGATCGACCCGTTTGCTCTCTGGCACCACGACAGCCGGGCGCAGCACCTTATCCATGCTAAACGGTTCCGACTGGCTGCGCATAAACGGCAACAGATCTTTGGCCATCAGAATGCCTTCGATGTGATCTTTATCTTCGCTGATGACCGGAAAACGCGAGTGCGCCGATTCGATGATAACATCCAGGCACTCATCGAGCGTCTGGTTATGCTTGAGTGTGATCATCTGTGAACGGGGGATCATGATGTCGCGTACCCGCTGTTCGGCGATATCCATCACGCCTTCGAGCATGTCGCGGATTTCCGGGTCTATCTGTTCCGAATCACGGATCAACGCCAGCAGGTCGTGCTGATCTTTTGGCTCACCATGAAAAATCTGATTCAGGAAAAGAGAAAAGAACCCCTTTTTGGGACTGGGGGCATCGCTGTTGGAGGAGTGGTCGTCGCTCATGGCGTCAGTGAATATCTCTCTTGTTAGAAAATGGTGGCCAGCGGTCGGTATAAAAACGGCACAACCGTGTCGTTTTCTCGCCGCTGGCGTTATTGCGTGACTCTACTGCGTTAACATACCGAATCTAGGGCCGATCGGTAAAATCTTCTTTCTCAGCCAGATAGGGGTCGTTATAGCCCATGCTTTGCATGATTTCCGTTTCCAGTGCTTCCATTTCTTCGGCTTCACTGTCTTCGATATGATCATAACCTAACAGATGCAGGCTGCCATGAACAACCATATGCGCCCAGTGTTCTTCGGCACTTTTTCCTTGCTCAATCGCTTCTTGTTCAACGACCTGGCGACAAATCACCAGATCGCCCAACAATGGCAACTCTACCTCCGGCGGTGCTTCAAATGGAAACGACAGCACGTTGGTCGGTTTGTCTTTGCCACGATACGTCAGGTTGAGGTGATGGCTTTCCTCTTCGTCCACGACCCGGATAGTGACTTCTGCTATCTCCTGAAACTGCGGCAGCACGGCTTGCAGCCAGCGCTGAAAATCGGTTTCCGGCGGTAACCCGAGGGGGCTTTCGCTGGCGATTTGCAAATCGAGAATAACCTGGCTCATTTGGGCTCCTGCACGGCTGCCAGCGCATCACGCTTGCGTTGCTCTGCCTGCTCTTCGCGGCGTTTCTGGTCTGCGCTTTCCCAGGCTTCATAGGCCGTAACAATGCGCGCCACGACCGGGTGGCGCACGACGTCTTCGCTATGGAAAAAGTTAAAGCTGAGTTCTTCCACGCCAGATAACACATCGATGGCATGGCGCAGGCCGGATTTCTGGTTGCGCGGCAAATCAATCTGGGTGATGTCGCCGGTGATAACGGCTTTTGAGTTAAACCCGATACGCGTCAGGAACATTTTCATCTGTTCGATGGTGGTGTTCTGGCTCTCATCGAGAATGATAAACGCGTCGTTTAGCGTACGCCCGCGCATATAAGCGAGCGGTGCCACTTCAATTACGTTGCGTTCAATCAGTTTTTCCACCCGCTCGAAGCCGAGCATTTCAAACAGCGCATCGTAAAGCGGGCGCAGATAAGGATCGACCTTCTGGCTCAAATCGCCGGGTAAAAAGCCCAGTTTCTCACCGGCTTCCACCGCCGGACGGGTGAGCAGAATACGGCGAATTTCCTGTCGTTCCAGCGCATCAACGGCTGCCGCTACCGCCAGATAGGTTTTACCTGTTCCTGCCGGGCCGATGCCAAAAGTGATGTCATGGTCAAGGATATGGGCGATATATTGTGCCTGATTGGGCGTACGTGGCTTGATAACGCCGCGTTTGGTGCGAATATTCACCGCTTTGCCATACTCAGGCACACTGTCAGCCGTCTGTTCCAGTACGCGAGACGCTTTAATCGCCAGATGAATCTGTTCCGGGTCAATATCGGGGATAACACCGCGCACCGGTGCCGTATCGACGTACAGATGGCGTAAAATGTCGGCAGCAGCTTCAATGCACAGACTCCTGCCTGCCAGTTTGAATTGATTGTCGCGATGATTGATCTCTATACCAAGGCGGCGTTCCAGTTGTTTGATATTGTCATCAAACGGGCCGCACAGACTAAGCAGACGTTTATTGTCCGCCGGTTCGAGGGCGATTTCTTTTATCGTTACGTTCAAACTATTCCTCTTGGAGTTACGCTGAATGAGTAATCACGGTATGCCGCTGCCAGCACGGCCGCAGCCATTTCTCTGATTATTTATCGTGAGCCCTGCGCGGCGCAAGTCACATTCGGTATAAGCAGAGGATGAGGGCATAGATTGCGATGCGATATGCCTCGTTTTTAGCGCCGAAGAGGGTGTGGCTTGGGCAGAAAATAAAACGGCGGGCCTGTAAGCCCGCCGGTGAACGGTGAGAGTGCGTGACTCAGGGCTGGTAGATACCCACGCCAATTTCATTCTCTTTACGGGTACGGGCTATCACATCAGCGGGTGATTCACTGACGCGCAGCACCATTTGATCTTCGGTGCGAATCACCACGCCACGCAGCGAATTCGGGTAAACGTCAACGATTTCAACATCCACGAATTTGCCTATCATGTCCGGTGTGCCTTCAAAGTTCACCACCCGGTTATTTTCAGTGCGACCGGACAGTTCCATGACATTTTTACGCGATGTCCCTTCAACCAAAATGCGTTGTACTGTGCCCATCATACGACGGCTGTACTGCATCGCCTGCTGGCTGATACGGTCTTGCAAAATGTACAGGCGCTGTTTTTTCTCCTCTTCCGAAACATCGTCCACCATGTCGGCGGCAGGCGTACCAGGGCGAGGGGAGTAGATAAAGCTAAAGCTCATATCAAAATCGATATCCGCAATAAGCTTCATGGTTTGCTCGAAATCTTCCTGTGTTTCACCAGGGAAACCGACAATAAAGTCAGAGCTGATTTGAATATCCGGGCGCGCTTTGCGAAGCTTGCGGATAATCGCTTTATATTCCAGTGCGGTATGACGGCGTTTCATCATCGTCAGAATGCGATCCGACCCGCTTTGTACCGGCAGATGCAGGAAACTGACCAGCTCAGGTGTGTCTTCATAGACGCTGATAATATCGTCAGTAAATTCAATGGGGTGGCTGGTAATAAAGCGAATACGATCGATGCCGTCAATCGCGGCAACCAGTCGCAACAGTTCAGCAAAGCTGCACATCTCGCCATCATAGGTGCTACCGCGATAGGCGTTGACATTCTGGCCCAACAGATTGACTTCACGCACGCCTTGTGCGGCCAGTTGCGCGATTTCAAACAGCACGTCGTCAACCGGGCGGCTAACCTCTTCGCCACGGGTATAAGGCACCACACAGAACGTACAGTATTTATTACAGCCTTCCATGATGGAGACAAACGCCGTCGGCCCTTCGGCTTTGGGTTCTGGCAGGCGATCAAACTTTTCTACCTCAGGAAAGCTGATATCCACGATAGGGCTACGCGTTCCCTGAACATGGTTAATCATCTCCGGCAGGCGGTGCAGCGTTTGCGGCCCGAAAATAACATCAACGTAATGAGCGCGTTCACGAATGTGTGCGCCTTCCTGCGAGGCGACACAGCCGCCTACGCCGATAATCAGGTTCGGGTTAACGTCTTTGAGCGTTTTCCAGCGACCGAGCTGATGAAAGACCTTTTCCTGTGCCTTTTCACGGATAGAACAGGTATTCAGCAGCAGAATGTCGGCTTCTTCCGCGACCTCGGTCAACTGGTAACCGTGTGTGCTTTCCAGCAGGTCGGCTATCTTCGATGAATCGTATTCGTTCATCTGACAGCCCCAGGTTTTGATATGCAGTTTCTTTGTCATCGTCGTCATCGTCATCGACTGGCCATGTTACTCAGTGCGGGAAATTCGCTTGCCATCAGGCAGGCGCACATGCGGGCGCGTATTGTAATCTTTTGCTGGCGTTGTGACCAGAGCGGGTAATCTGTCGGTTTTCTGAAAAGCCGTCGGAAATCCAGTAGACTGATAGCCATCTTTGGCGTGTGAGTCATGGCGTCTCAAGGCGTGGCAGAAAGAACTCGAGTGGGGCAGGTATGCATTTTGATGCAGTCATTGTCGGTGGCGGTATGGTGGGGGCGGCAGCGGCCCTTGGGCTGGCGCAAGGAGGGCTTCAGGTCGCGGTGCTGGAGCAAGGCGCTCCTGCGGCGTTTGTGGCGGGCAGCGTACCGGATGTGCGGGTGTCAGCTATTGGGCAATCGTCGGTGCGATTACTGGAGCAATTAGGTGTCTGGCCGCAGGTGTTGCAAATGCGCAGTGTGCCATACCGTCGGCTGGAAACCTGGGAATGGGAGAATGCCCAGGTGAAGTTTGATGCCAGCGAGCTTAATCTTTCTGAGCTTGGTTTTATGGTAGAAAACCGCGTATTGCAGTTGGCTTTGTGGCAAAGCCTGATGCAAGCGCCGAATGTGACGGTGCTGTGCCCCTGGCCGTTATCTCATCTGCAACGAGAAGGTGAGGAGTGGATACTGCACAATACACAGGGGGAGCGCTTGCACACACCGTTAGTGATTGGTGCGGATGGAGCCCACTCAAACATTCGTCATTGGGCCGGGATAGGAATTACCGGCTGGCAATATCGGCAGTCATGCATGCTAATCAGTGCCGAGTGTGCGGGCCCGCCGCAGGATATAACCTGGCAGCAGTTCACCCCTGCCGGCCCGCGTGCGTTTTTACCCCTGTTTGAGGGCTGGTGCTCACTGGTGTGGTATGACAGCCCGCAGCGTATTCGCCAGTTGCAAGCGATGCCACTGGCACAACTTAATCGTGCTATTACCGAGGCGTTCCCGGCCCGGTTAGCGCCCGTAAATGCGGTGGCGACAGGCGCGTTTGCACTGGTGCGTCGCCACGCACAGCGTTATGTGTTGCCGGGGCTGGCGCTGATTGGTGATGCGGCACACACCATTAATCCTCTGGCGGGTCAAGGCGTTAACCTCGGCTATCGTGATGTCTCTGCCTTGCTCGATGTGGTGCTAGAGGCGCACCGGCAAGGAAATGATGGGTACCACCGTGAGGCCGTCTTACGGCGTTATGAACAGCGGCGTCGAGCGGATAATTTGCTTATGCAAAGCGGGATGGATCTGTTTTATAAAGCCTTTAGCAACCGTCTGGCTCCGGTTGAGTTTGCCCGTAATGTGGCATTGATGGCCGCACAACGAGCCGGAAAGCTCAAACAGCATGCATTACGGTATGCATTGGGGCTCTAAGTGACGGTTCATATACTCTGTACGCGTTATGCTTGGCGCGCGGCCATGCGGTGTTTATGTGTGGTGATTACAGGGTCAGTAACCAACGCGGTGTGAGTCACCCGCGCTGTCGCTGTGTTTTTCCGGCAGCCGTTCGCTACGGCAGCCGGGCTTATTCATCTTTAAATTGTAATATTTTGAGGTTGTTGTGTTGATGACATATGTATTTTTAGCGCTGGCTATTGTGTCAGAAGTGATAGCCACCACGGCGTTAAGGCAATCAGAAAGCTTTACCCGGCTTATGCCCAGTATCGTAACTGTAGTGGGTTACGCCGTGGCGTTCTATTGTCTGACGCTTTCGATGCGAGTGTTGCCGACAGGGGTGATTTACGCTATCTGGTCAGGGGTGGGGATTGTGCTGATTGCCGCCGTGAGCTGGGTTTTTTACGATCAGCGGCTGGATTGGCCTGCACTGCTTGGAATGGCGCTGATTATCGCGGGTGTGGCGGTGATTAACCTGTTTTCTTCATCGGTAACACACTGAGCCCACGACGTGGGCTGAATCGGTCAAAGGCAGAAAAACCGCGTTAACTCTTCTAAGAAGACAACAAAGCCAGAAAAACAAAAAGCCCGCGTTAGCGGGCCTTTTTTATGGCTGGGGTACGAGGATTCGAACCTCGGGATGGCGGAATCAGAATCCGCTGCCTTACCGCTTGGCGATACCCCAATTAAGGTGGTGGCTACGACGGGAATCGAACCTGTGACCCCAGCATTATGAGTGCTGTGCTCTAACCAGCTGAGCTACGTAGCCAAATTTTACTTTTTGCTGAAAGCGCATTGGCTTTCGACATAAATTGGCTGGGGTACGAGGATTCGAACCTCGGGATGGCGGAATCAGAATCCGCTGCCTTACCGCTTGGCGATACCCCAACAGGGTGCACACTGTTACAGGTGTGTCTGACTTAAATATGGCTGGGGTACCAGGATTCGAACCTGGGGATGGCGGGATCAAAACCCGCTGCCTTACCGCTTGGCGATACCCCAATAAAACGTTACATCTTGCTGCATTGCACCTGACAGTCACCTGTCAGCGCCTTGACGAAGATAATGGTGCGGGAGGCGAGACTTGAACTCGCACACCTTGCGGCGCCAGAACCTAAATCTGGTGCGTCTACCAATTTCGCCACTCCCGCAGAAAAAATGGTGGCTACGACGGGAATCGAACCTGTGACCCCAGCATTATGAGTGCTGTGCTCTAACCAGCTGAGCTACGTAGCCATCTTTTCCGCGTCACCTTCATCGGCGTTGCGGGGCGCATTATGCTGAGTTGGGCTTTTTCCGTCAACACATTTTTTCCCTAAAAATAGCCGGTTTGTACTGTTTGTTTGGCTTGTGAGCAGTATGGTGAGAAAAGCGCCAGAAAGCGGTTTTTTTCCCGCCTTTCAGAAGAAAAACGGGCCTGTAAAGGCCCGTTAAAAACAGATTATTGATAGGCTGATTGATGCACACCGACAGCACGGCCTGATGGGTCATCCATTTTCTTGAAGGATTCATCCCATTCAATGGCCTTGGCGGATGAACAGGCAACAGATGGGCCACCAGGTACGCATTCTGCGGCGCTCGGTACCGGGAACAGTTCTTCAAAAATTTCGCGGTACAGGTAAGCTTCCTTGGACGCCGGTGTATTGTACGGGAACCGGAAGTGTGCGGTTTCCAGCTGCTGATCGCTTACTTGCGCTGCCGCCACTTCTTTGAGTGTATCTATCCAGCTGTAACCCACGCCATCGGAGAACTGCTCTTTCTGACGCCAGGCGACGCTGTGCGGCAGGTAAGACTCGAAGCACTCACGCAGAATGTGTTTTTCCATTTTGCCATTGCCGCACATTTTGTCTTTCGGGTTAATGCGCATTGCCACATCAAGGAATGTCTTATCAAGGAAGGGAACGCGCGCTTCAACGCCCCAGGCTGACATCGCTTTGTTGGCACGGGCACAGTCATACTGGTGCAATGCCAGTAATTTACGCACCGTTTCTTCATGCAGCTCTTTGGCGTTGGGGGCTTTGTGGAAGTAGAGATAGCCGCCGAACACTTCGTCGGATCCCTCGCCGGAAAGCACCATCTTGATCCCCATGGCTTTTATCTTGCGTGACATCAGGTACATTGGCGTTGAAGCACGGATAGTGGTCACATCATAGGTTTCGATGTGGTAAATCACGTCACGGATGGCATCAAGCCCTTCTTGCACCGTGAAGTGAATTTCGTGATGTACGGTGCCAAGATGGTTGGCAACATCACGCGCGGCTTTAAGATCCGGCGCGCCTTCGAGCCCAACGGCAAACGAGTGCAACTGTGGCCACCAGGCTTCGCTGCGTTCACCGTCTTCTACGCGGCGTGCGGCAAATTTTTTGGTGATGGCGGAGATGATGGAGGAATCCAGCCCACCAGATAACAATACCCCATAAGGGACATCAGACATCAGGTGGCTTTTAACGGACTCTTCCAGCGCTTCGCGCAGGGCAACCGCATCCGTCTCATTGTCTTTGACGTTATCGTAATCGAACCAGTCACGGCGATAATATTCACGAATTTCACCGTCCTGGCTCCACAGGTAACTGCCTGCCGGAAACTCTTTGATTGTGCGGCAAACGGGCACCAGCGCTTTCATTTCAGACGCCACGTACAGGTTGCCGTGCTCGTCATAGCCCATGTACAGCGGGATAATACCCAGATGGTCACGGCCAATCAGATAGGCGTCTTTTTCACTGTCATAGAGTGCGAAAGCAAACATGCCGCGCAGTTCATCCAGAAACTCAGGCCCCTTTTCCTGATACAACGCCAGAATCACTTCGCAGTCAGAACCGGTCTGGAACTGATAGCGGGAGCCATACTGCTGGCGCAGATCCTGATGGTTGTAAATTTCACCGTTCACGGCCAGAACGTGGGTGTGAGCCTGATTGTAGAGCGGTTGTGCGCCGGTGTTGACATCAACAATTGACAGACGCTCATGAGCCAGAATGGCTTTATCGCTGGCATAAACACCGGACCAGTCGGGGCCGCGATGGCGCATCAGTCGTGACAACTCAAGCGCTTTTTTACGCAGTTCAACCGGGTCGGTTTTCAGATCAAGCACACCAAAAATAGAACACATACACGAGGCTCCCTTGATTACGCAGATGGCGTAATAACAGTCAGAATTGAGGGCGGTTATCAGCAGTTTCCCTGCCGCATGACATCATGTTCGATGACGTTCCGCCGTGTCGGTAACACTGATTTAGCATCAAAACAGCATGGCAATTCAATATCATTTAATGAAAAAAGCCATTGTGCTGATGAATGAATAATTTTTAGCGTGATTTATTCTTTTTTCTTTAAAAGAATCGGGGGAAGGTGCCGGATTTTTAGTGATTACATAATCCGGCCTTATGACAGCGGAAAGAACTTACTGATTTTCAAGCAGACGCTGTAGCAACTCGCCGTTAAGCATGGCGCGTTTTACCAGCGCGAAGGCACCAATAGCAGACAGATGTTGCAGTTCGGACACCACGACCGGCAGATTTTGGCGAAACTCTTTGAGAACCTGTGTGTGAATACAGCGCTCAATGGCGGGTAATAATAAGCGACTGGATCCAGTAATTTCTCCGGCGATCACCACCCGTTGCGGATTAAACAGGTTGATGGCAATCGAAATGGCTTTACCGAGTTGCTGGCCTGCGGTTTCAATCAGTTGGGTTGCCAGGGTATCGCCTTTATTCGCGGCTTTACAGATAGCGCTAATCTGGCAATGGTCTGGCGTCAGCTTGCTGGTAAACCCCTGTTGCAATAGGTGGCGCGCGCGCTGTTCGAGAGCACCGTTTGAAACCACGGTTTCAAGGCAACCAAAATTACCGCAGTGGCAACGATCGCCCAGCGGGTCAATCTGAATGTGACCAATTTCGCCAACGTTACCGTTGCTGCCAAGAAAGATCTTTCCGTTAACCAAAATCCCTGCCCCGGTACCACGATGCACCCGTACCAGCAGGGAATCCTGGCAGTCACGCGTGGCTCCAAAGTAGTGCTCGGCAAGCGCGAGGCTGCGAATATCATGGCCAACAAAGCTGTGTACCTGAAAACGCTGGCGCAGATTTTCCACCAGTGGCCAGCGGTTGACTTCAATATGCGGCATGTAATGCACGACCCCTGCCAGCGGGTCTACCAGACCCGGCAGTACGACCGAGATGGCGATTAATTCGCGAATGCGGCGCTGATGCTGGCTAATGAAATTATCGATGGCGTCAAACAGGGCATGTTGCAGGCTTTCTTGCGTTTGCTGTGGCAGAACGCAATGCTCTTCTTCCAGCCGCTTGCCTTGCAAGTCATACAGGGCAAGAGTGGCGTCATGGCGGCCAAGCCTGACGGCGACAGTATGAAACGGACGGGTTTCCGATACGATGGAAATAGCACGCCGTCCGCCGGTTGAGGCCTGTTGGTCAACCTCTTTTATCAAACCGCGCTCAAGCAACTGGCGAGTGATCTTGGTGACGCTGGCGGGTGCGAGCTGGCTTTGTTCGGAAATCTGGATCCGCGAAATCGGCCCTTGCTGGTCAATCAGGCGGTACACCACCGCGCTGTTAAGCTGTTTAACCAGATCAATATTCCCTATCTGGGTGTGTCCGCCTGGGGTCATGACGCATTACTCGTGTTGATTCAATCGTTGTCAGCGTGAGTGATATTTCTCCTCACCATTGACGAACGTACTGAGGATAGTCAAATCTCGGGACATCACCGTCAGATTCGCCACCTTACCGACGCAGATGCTGCCGAGGCGGTGGTCTTCTGCGATGGCTCTTGCCGGGTAGAGCGTTGCCATTCTCAGCGCTTCCTCCAGAGCAATCCCCGCGTGTTCTACGCAATTGCGTACAGCATCAATCATGGTCAGTGCCGACCCGCTAAGGGTGCCGTTCTCATCCACACAGATACCATCACGGTAGTATATGGGTTTACCGGCAAATGTGAACTGGTCGATATCCGAGCCTGCCGGTGCGGTGGCATCGGTGACCAGCACCAGCTTATCGCCCTTGATACGTTTACTGTTGCGGATATTCGCCCAACTGACATGATGGCCGTCGGCGATGATGCCACAGTAAATTTCCGGGGCATCATAAACCGCACCCACCAGACCCGGCTCACGGCCGGTTAGCGGTGGCATGGCATTGAACAGGTGGGTCGCAAAGCGGATACCGGCGGCAAATCCGCGCTTAGCTTGTTCCCAACTGGCATTGGAATGCCCGGCGCAGACGATGATACCTGCTGCGTTCAGACGCTGTATCAACGCATCTGGCACCGTTTCCGGGGCCAGCGTGACTTTAGCGATGACATCAGCGTTATCACACAGATAATCCACCAGTGCATCATCAGGCTGGCGGATAAGATTTGCGTCATGGGTGCCTTTTTTGACCGGGTTAAGCCAGGGGCCTTCCAGATGCAGGCCCAGCGCCTGATGACGGTGCTGGGCAAGCCATGCCCGCATCACGCCAATACCGTGGCGCATATATGCATCGGAAGAGGTGATCAGCGTGGGTAAAAAGCTGGTGCATCCTGAACGTTCATTGGCGCGCTGCATGGTCGTGAGCGTCTTAACTGAAATATTTTCCAGTGCATCATTAAATTGCACGCCACCACAGCCGTTCAGTTGCAGGTCAATAAAGCCGGGGCTGAGTAGTGCACCGTCAAGTGAGGTGCAAGGCAGGTTAGCCGGTAACTCCCGGCTCGGGCAGATGGCCTCAATCAGGCCGTTGGCGATGATGACGGCGTGGTCATCCAATAGCTGATGGCCGGTAAAAATACGACCATGGGTTAACGCGAACATCATAAGCTCCTGGCTTGCCGGTTACAGATTATTGAGATTGTCAGCTTCCAGTTCCCGGAAATATTTGACGGTTTTTACCTTTAATTCCATGGTGGAGGGTTCATCACAGACCATCAAGGCTCTGGCATGTAATTGCAGACAACTGATGGTCCACAGGTGATTAACATTACCTTCAACCGCTGCCTGGAGCGCCAGCGCTTTATGGCGACCGGAGACCAGAATCATCACTTCTTCGGCATCCAGCAACGTACCGACACCGACGGTCAGCGCGTATTTGGGCACCTGACTGACGTCACCGCCGAAGAAACGGGAATTGGCAATACGGGTTTCTTCAGTCAACGTTTTGATACGAGTGCGAGACACCAGTGAGGAGGCCGGTTCGTTAAAGGCGATATGCCCGTCATTCCCGACGCCACCCATAAACAGGTGGATTTTGCCGTAAGACTTGATTTTTTCTTCATATCGCTGACATTCCGCCTCGATATCCTGTGCATTACCGTCCAACAGGTTAATGCTTTCATCTGGAATATCAACGTGATTGAAAAAATTTTGGTACATGAACGTGCGGTAGCTTTCCGGGTGATCGGCGGCGAGGCCGACGTACTCGTCCATATTAAAGGTCACGACATGTCTGAAGCTGACGACACCTGCCTGATAAAGTGCGATTAACGATTTATACGCTTCCAGCGGCGAGCTGCCGGTTGGCAAGCCGAGCAGAAATGGTTTTTCCGCCGTTGGCTGAAAAGCGTTAATGCGATCGGCAATGTGGCGGGCAGCCCATTTGCCAACCTGGGCCGGGGTAGTTAATGGAATCAGTCTCATAAAGCTCTCCTGGTCATGTGGGCTGCTGCGTGCCGCCATGTATGGTGGTGATAACGGTGTTTCTGTTTTTGCCGCGACATTTTTGCTGCTGACAACCGGGCTAAAGTGTTTCACGCTGTCGCTGCCCGGTAGTGTATCTTGTTTTTTTTAGTCTTGAAATAAGTTATAAAAATGATGCGGCATAAACTTTTTGTATGTGATTTTTGAGTGAGTTTTATCACATAATCACGGTTATTAATTTGCGTGGCGAATTATTTTTTTGCACTCTGACCAGGCCCACAAGGCTGGCGGGTTTTTTTAATGACAAGGCTGACAGACAATTTTATTGCCCGTAAAAGGCAAGAGGGGGGAAGGTGAGTACACTCGGTTATTTACAGAAAATAGGCCGCGCCTTGATGGTGCCGGTTGCTACATTGCCAGCCGCCGCCATCCTGATGGGGGTCGGGTACTGGATTGACCCGGTTGGCTGGGGCAGTGAGAATGCGCTGGCGGCATTACTGATTAAATCCGGTGCCGCTATCATTGAACACATGGCGGTGCTGTTTGCCGTTGGGGTGGCGTATGGTATGTCAAAAGACAAAGATGGCGCAGCGGCGTTATCGGGGTTTGTTGGTTATCTGGTGCTGACGACGCTGTGCTCTCCGGCAGCAGTGTCGATGATTCAGCACATTCCGCTGGCAAATGTGCCTAAAGCATTCGGAAAAATTGAAAACCAGTTCATCGGTATTCTGGTTGGGGTTATTGCGGCTGAACTGTACAACCGCTACAGCCATGTAAAATTACCCGAAGCGCTCTCTTTCTTCAGTGGCCGCAGGCTGGTGCCGATATTAGTGTCATTGCTAATGATAGTGGTCGCGTTTGTACTGATGTACGTCTGGCCGGTTATCTATAACGCGCTGGTTGGGTTTGGTGAACATATTCAGCAACTGGGTTCGGTTGGTGCTGGTGTGTATGCGTTCTTTAACCGTCTGCTGATCCCCGTTGGGCTGCATCACGCGCTCAACTCCGTATTCTGGTTTGACGTAGCTGGGATTAATGATATTCCCAATTTCCTGAGCGGCCAGCAGGCGATTGATGCCGGTAAAGCCATCCCTGGCATCACCGGGCGCTATCAGGCCGGTTTCTTCCCGATTATGATGTTTGGCCTGCCGGGTGCCGCACTGGCGATTTATCACTGCGCCCGCCCTGAAAACCGCAGCCGGGTGGCGGGAATTATGGTTGCAGCCGCGTTTGCCGCGTTCTTTACCGGTATCACCGAGCCGCTGGAATTCTCCTTTATGTTTGTGGCTCCGGTGTTGTATGTCCTGCATGCGTTACTCACCGGTATTTCGGTCTTTATTGCGGCCAGTATGCAATGGATCGCGGGTTTCGGTTTCAGTGCCGGGCTGGTTGACCTGGTGCTTTCCTCCCGCAATCCCCTCGCAACGCACTGGTACATGTTGTTGCTGCAAGGTCTGGTGTTTTTCGTTATCTACTACCTGGTGTTTCGCTTTACCATTACCCGCTTTAACCTGATGACCCCTGGGCGTGAAGCCGCTACGCAAGCGGCACCTGCGCAGGGGCAGGTATCGGTTTCAAGCCGTCAGGATGTCGCGCAGGGATACCTGCGGGCCATTGGTGGGGCAGATAATTTGACGGGGATTGATGCCTGTATTACCCGTCTGCGTCTGAGTGTGAAGGATTCTGCGTTGGTTGATGAGTCAGCGGCGCGTCAGTTGGGGGCCGCCGGGGTGATTCGCCTCAATAAGCAGAGTGTGCAAATTGTGGTGGGGACACAGGCAGAAAGTATCGCTGCCGCCCTGCGTGAAGTGTCATCACCGGCGGTGGACTAACGCAACGCGGGTTAGCCTGAATTTTGCGGCTGACTGGCCGCGCAAGTGAAAACGGAGTACGCATCCACGGCGTGCTCCGTTTTTTTATCTTAAACTTTCGTGAAACAAACGGTTGTTTCAAAGCGTGGCTTGTTGGATCATTAGCGGTTATGGGTTGTTTTTTCGTATTTTGAGGAACCAAACATGAGTGAGGCTGAAGCCCGCCCAACCAACTTTATTCGCCAGATCATTGATGAAGATTTGGCTTCTGGTAAGCACAAGCATATTCAGACCCGTTTTCCGCCAGAACCGAACGGCTATCTGCATATTGGTCACGCCAAATCTATCTGCCTGAATTTCGGCATCGCGGAGGATTACAGCGGCAAGTGTAACCTGCGCTTTGATGACACGAACCCGGTAAAAGAAGACATTGAATACGTCGAGTCTATCAAGCATGACGTGCAATGGCTGGGCTTCTCATGGAGTGACGAGGTTCGCTACTCTTCTGATTATTTTGACCAGTTGTATCTTTATGCGCTTGAACTGATTAATAAAGGTTTGGCCTATGTCGATGAACTGACGCCGGAGCAGATCCGTGAATACCGTGGCACATTGACGAGCGCGGGTAAAAATAGTCCGTTTCGCGATCGCAGCGTAGAGGAGAACCTGGCGCTGTTTGAGAAAATGCGCGCCGGTGATTTTGCCGAAGGTACCGCCTGCCTGCGCGCCAAAATCGATATGGCTTCGCCGTTTATCGTGATGCGTGACCCGGTGCTATACCGTATCAAATTTGCCGAGCATCACCAGACTGGCAACAAATGGTGCATCTACCCGATGTATGACTTTACCCATTGCATTTCCGATGCGCTGGAAGGTATCACCCATTCGTTGTGCACGCTGGAATTTCAGGACAACCGCCGCCTGTATGACTGGGTGCTGGATAACATCTCGATCCCGGCGCATCCGCGCCAGTATGAGTTTTCCCGTCTGAATCTTGAATACGCCGTGATGTCTAAGCGTAAGCTGAATCTGCTGGTGAGCGAAAAAGTCGTGGAAGGCTGGGACGACCCGCGTATGCCGACGATTTCCGGCCTGCGTCGCCGTGGCTATACGGCTGCGTCTATTCGTGAGTTTTGCCGTCGTATCGGTGTGACCAAGCAGGATAACACCGTAGAGATGGCTGCCCTCGAGTCTTGCATTCGTGATGACCTGAACGAGAGCGCGCCACGCGCAATGGCAGTGCTGGATCCGGTAAAAGTGGTGATTGAGAATTTACCTGAAGGGCACGAAGAGTGGCTGGCTATGCCAAACCACCCCAACAAGCCGGAGATGGGCACGCGCCAGGTCGCGTTCAGCCGTGAAGTGTATATCGATCGCGCCGATTTTCGTGAAGAAGCCAATAAGCAGTACAAACGTCTGGTGCTGGGCAAGGAAGTGCGCCTGCGTAATGCTTACGTGATTAAGGCTGAGCGCGTTGAGAAAGATGAGCAAGGTGTTATCACGGCTATCTATTGCAGCTATGATGCGCAAACGCTGAGTAAAGACCCGGCTGATGGTCGCAAAGTGAAAGGTGTGATCCACTGGGTGTCTGCGCCACATGCTTTACCGGCACAATTCCGCTTGTATGACCGGTTGTTCAGCGTGGCGAATCCTGGTGCGGCGGAAGATTTTCTCTCAACCATTAACCCTGCTTCGCTGAATATTGCGCAAGGGTTTGTAGAGGCGAGCCTGCGTGATGCCCTGGTTGAAAAAGCTTATCAGTTTGAGCGTGAAGGGTATTTCTGTGCCGATCGCGTCTATTCCAGTGCGGACAGCCTGGTTTTTAACCGGACGGTAGGCCTGCGGGATAGCTGGGCGGGCTGAGCTTCACCAGCGAATTGAATAAAAATAAAACCGCCTCGGCGGTTTTATTTTTTAGTATTCAGACACGGGATGCGGCGTAATCAATTAACGCTCATCGTGCGCGTTTTCATCTTCACGGCAGTCACCGCTGCTGCAATGACCATACAGATACAAACTGTGGTTGGTGAGTTTGATGCCGTGCTTTTCGGAAATTTCACGCTGACGAGCTTCAATCGACTCGTCACTAAATTCAATGACGCGACCACAATCCAGACAAATCAGATGATCGTGATGATGTTGCTGGGTCAGCTCGAAAACCGACTTGCCACCTTCAAAGTTATGGCGGGTGACGATACCGGCATCGTCAAACTGATTCAGTACGCGGTAAACGGTGGCAAGGCCAATTTCTTCACCCATATCAATCAGTTTCTTGTATAAGTCTTCCGCACTGACATGGTGGCATTGAGGATCCTGAAGCACTTCCAGAATTTTCAGTCTCGGAAGTGTTACTTTCAGGCCTGCCTTTTTTAATGCGGTGTTGTTGTCAGTCATGCGGATTTAGTCCTGTTACGTGCTTCATCTGGGAGGCTATAAGCCTGATATTATCGGTTGGCTTAAAAAAGGTCACTGTGCATCAATTATAGAACCGTGGCGTCGAAATTAAAACCACCGAACTTTTACAATATAATACTCGCCAACCGACTGTTTTTTGTGTTCTTTGTGGCAAAAAGCAGATTCAGTGGCGAGAGAGACACAGGGCGTGACACGGTCAACCGTGCGGGCATTGTACCCTGTAAAGGCAAAAAGTTAAAAAATTGTACAATTTATTGTTATAGGTATTTTCTATCAATATCTCTGCGGGAGGTGGTGCCAGCCAATATTTATGGCGATGAGCACCGGGCTGCGCCGTTTGGCTGGCAGACCTTGTGTCAGCATGAGAAAGAGGACTCTGAGTAATACCGCAGAGCCCCTCTTTCTGTCAGGCCAGCAACTCTTTCAGATTTAATTCTTCACTGATTTGCTTGACCCAGGCGCTAACGCGTTCGCCGGTTAACTCTGGCTGACGGTCTTCATCAATCGCCAGACCCACAAAATGGTTGTCATCCGCCAGGCCTTTTGAGGCTTCAAAATAGTAACCTTGCGTTGACCAGTGGCCGACAAGAGTGGCCCCGCGTGGCTCGATAATGTCACGGATGGTTCCCATGGCATCACAGAAATATTCTGCATAATCTTCCTGATCGCCACAGCCAAAAAGCGCAACCAGTTTGCCTTCAAAATCAATTTCTTCAAGCGTTGGGAAGAAATCGTCCCAGTCACACTGCGCTTCACCGTAGTACCAGGTCGGAATACCCAGCAGCAGAATGTCAAAACGCTCAAGGTCTTCCTTGCTGCTTTTGGCAATATCATGCAACTCGGCAACGTCGCTGCCCAGTTGTTGCTGGATAGTCTTGGCAATATTTTCGGTATTGCCTGTGTCACTGCCAAAAAAAATGCCTATGAGAGCCATAGATAAAATAACCTCTTGATTCCTAAGGGTATGGTTTCTGCGTCACCCGCGATCCGCTAATCATAACAGACGCGCTCAGATGGATAAACGTGTATCTGTAACCGTGGCGGCAAATGGTAAAGCGAAATGAACTGGCTGCTTTTTAACCTTGCCCTTAATGTTTTTTTAATTTTTTTAAAATACCATATATAGCCTATATAACTGAATATATGGATAATTAGATAAATATATAAATTATATTAGCTTTTAAACCGGTATCTCGATCTAAATGTGCCTTTGTTTTTGACGATTACAGAACATAGTGCTTCTATAAAATGTAAATACGCACACTGTTTTTTACACAGCGATGACCATAATAAATTCTGTCACGCCAGTTTGTGTGATGTCAGATTCAGTTGCATCTGCCACAACACGTCTTACCCGACCAAAAGCTCACATATGGAGTCAACTATGCAATTCCTGAAAAATATTGCCATTCGCACCGCAATGCTCTGGGTGCTTGGTGTCTTCTGTGTGTTATGGATTGCGGTTTCGGTCTATACCATGTACTCGTTTCGTACCATGAATGAAACGTCCAAAACCAGTGCATTGCTGGTCAATAATATGAACCTGGTTAACACCGGTAACGATCAGTATTTCCGCATGGTAACGCGCCTGGCACGGGCGATTGATTACCGCCAAAGCAATGACAACCAAAAAGCGGATGAGCAGCAGAAATCGTCACAGGCGGCGCTGGATTTACTGAAATCCAATCTTGAGGCGTTTAAAAAAATTGATCATGCAGGAATGTCGCAAGAATTGGTTGACGCGGTCATTCGCGACTGGGGCAATCTTATCACTCAGGGTGTTGAACCCATGTTCCAGCGAGCCGCGGATAAAAAGCTCGATGAATACGATAAATATGCCAAAGATATCGTGCCAGCATTTAGCCGCCAGTTTAACGTGTCGTTTACCGCTTTCAATAAAGCCGGTTCTGCAATGTTTGTTGATGCGGGCGTTCGGCTGGAGAGCATTACAGGGGTGGGGCAAACCATCTTGCTTGCAGGCCTGGTTGCAGGCCTGATCATGTTGTTCCTGACCGATCGCTACCTGGTAGCGTATCTGGTTCGCCCGCTCAATGATTTGCGCGATCACTTCCAGGTGATTGCCGATGGCCGTCTGGGTAAACCGATTCTGGATTTTGGTAACAACTGTGTCGGTAAACTGTTCCCGTTATTGCGGCATATGCAGAGCAGTCTGGCCAATACCGTCAGCACCATTCGTCACAGCGCAGATTCTATTTATCAAGGTGTGTCAGAGATAGCTTCAGGCAATAACGATTTGGCATCCCGTACGGAATCTCAGGCGGCGGCGCTGGAAGAGAGTGCCGCAAGTATGGAAGAGTTGACATCGACCGTGAAACAGAATGCGGAAAATGCCAGCCATGCCAGCCAGTTGGCGCGTCAGGCGTCGAAAACGGCCAGCAAGGGGGGCGAACTGGTTGATAACGTGGTGAAAACCATGGCGGAAATCTCCGGTAGCTCGAAGAAAATTGCTGAAATTACCAGTGTTATTAATGGAATAGCATTCCAGACCAATATTCTGGCGTTGAATGCCGCGGTAGAAGCGGCGCGGGCCGGTGAACAGGGGCGCGGGTTTGCGGTGGTGGCAGGCGAAGTCAGAAGCCTGGCACAGCGCAGTGCGCAGGCGGCCAAGGAGATTGAAGGGCTGATTGCCGAATCTGTACGCTGTGTCGATAACGGATCGAGCCTGGTGGCTGATGCCGGCACCACCATGAGTGATATCGTCAAAGCGGTAACGAACGTGACCGATATTATGTCAGAGATAGCCACCGCATCAGATGAGCAGAGTAAAGGTATTGCTCAGGCCGGGCTGGCTATTACGGAAATGGATGGAGTAACGCAGCAAAATGCGGCACTGGTGCAACAGGCTTCTGCGGCAACCCGTTCGCTGGAAGAGCAGGCGATGGTGTTGACCGAGGCGGTTTCGGTGTTCCGTTTGACGGAAGAGCAATCCGGTGCGGGTATGGCAAGGCGCGATCGCCCGGTTGCGCCTAAAGCGGTAGCGGCACCCGCGAGTAAAGCGCTGCCAGCCGCGACGACTGCCCGAAGTGCCAAAGGCAGTGATAACTGGGAAACGTTCTGATGAAGTAAGTGAACAACCGAGTTGGGCGTCATGGATGACGCCAGAGAAAAGCCGAACAACAAGCAGATGGTTACAGGGTTTACCGATTCAGGTGCACAAAAACAAAAAGGGGGAGCAACACAGTGAAGGCATCACGGTTTGGTCAAAAACAACTCTGAATAAATAATATTCGAATCAAAAGGCTGTTCTGGCCAATAATCACCTAAACAGACCATGACTAGCGTTAATTAACGACCGTCACCATTAACATGGTTTATCTGCCAGCTGTGCCAGCAACATTTGCTCAATTAATTCGCTTCGGCTGATATTTTGTTTCTCCGCCAGCGCGTTGAGAATATCTACCGCCTCGCTGTTGATTTTTAATTCAACGCGTCGCAGCCCACGCACCCGGTCACGCCGCAATTGGTTGCGTTTATTAATCCTCAACTGTTCGTCGCGAGAGAGCGGACTGGTTTTGGGCCGCCCCGGTCGGCGCTCATTCGCGAACAGATCAAGCGTAGTGCGATCCGTTTGTTCTTTTGCCATAGGTTGTGGTCGTGCAAGAAATCCGGCCAAAATGCCAAACCGTACTACTGATGTTATTCGCCCTTGCTTCAGGCAACAGCATCAGAGACGTGTTCACGGCGTTTTGATGATATGTGGTTAATGATGCAAGCGGCCAGCCAGCCGTTCCTTACTGCGCGCGCCATCATACCTCAGCCGTTGCGGCGGCGACAACGGTTTACTGGCGTCCATCCCTTATTTAAACAACGGATTGACGCCGTTTTCACCCCGAGGGGGTAAGTTAGATATCACGCTCGGTTTCGTGTGCATCGAAGAAGCGGTGAATGGCACGTAACACCGCGTCGGTTTTTTCCGCGTGAACCCAATGCCCGGCTCCGCTGACAACATGCGCTTTCGCATTGGGAAACTGGCGTAACAGTGCGTCACGGTGTACATCATCAAGATACGGGGAGAGGCTGCCACGAATAAACAGAATCGGGCCGTACCAGGGGGCGATATCTTCCCAGCCGACGATATGCGCGTATTGCTCCCACAGCACCGGCACATTGAAGCGCCATTCGCCTTGCTGGAAGGATTTGAGCAGAAACTGAACTACACCTTCTTCGCCTGCCAGATGCGGTCGCATGATGTCAGCAGCCTCGGCGCGTTGAGTTACTCCGGCATCACTTACCGCGTGAAGCGCGGCAAACACGTTATCGTGGCGGCGAACCTGATAATCAACCGGTGCGATGTCAATGGCCACGATGCGTTCAATGCGTTCGCCGAGTGACGCGCTCAGCGCCATCGACACTTTTCCGCCCATCGAGTGGCCGATGAGGATCACACGTTGCAGCCCTAATTCCTCGATAAGCGCTTGCACATCCTGCGCCATGGCCGCGTAATTCATCTCTGGTGAGCGTGGTGACAGGCCGTGGTTACGCAGGTCTATCTGCAAGATATCATGATGTTTTTGCAGACTGCGCGCCAGTACGCCAAGATTATCCAGATTACCGAACAGGCCGTGAATCAGAATGACCGGTAATCGATGCTGCGGCTGCTGTGCATTTTGCCAGCGATAATTCAATTTCATGGTGAAGTTCATTCAGAGAGACAGTAGCTTAGGGTATCATGACTTTAGCATGCGTCTGTGCCGGGGATAAATCCTGTCAGGGCCTCTGTCAGAATCGTGCTACCGGCTATCGTGTGTTGATGATGGCGTTATCAATGATTGTGCTGTCGGGTGTGGCGCGATGCCAATCAGTAGTACGCCGCAGGGGGCAATTGCAGAGGCGGTTCGGATAATCCCGAATGTAGACTGCTGTTTCCTGTGGCTGTGCGCAGGTTGGGCATAGCCTGTATAATTTCTGACGATTGATTAAAGACATAAAACAGTACTGGATAAAGATGAAAACTATTGAGGTAGACGACGAGCTTTACCGTTATATCGCCAGCCACACTCAACATATTGGCGAAAGTGCATCGGATATTTTACGGCGCATGTTGAAGTTTGACCGTACGAGCACCGTCGCCGTGGTGGCATCCACGGTGTCAGAGATTCAACGTGTCGAACCTGCCACGCCACAGCCTGCCCGCGATCGGGTAAGAACCATGCGCGAGTTGCTATTATCGGATGAGTACGCCGAGCAGAAAAGGGCGGTCAATCGTTTCATGATGGTGCTGTCTACGCTTTATTGTTTATCACCCGAGGCATTTGCTGCGGCAACCGAGTCGTTGCACGGCCGCACGCGGGTCTATTTCGCTACCGATGAGCAGACATTGCTGTTGCACGGTACCCAGACCAAACCCCGCCCGATTGAGGGCACGCCCTATTGGGTTATTACCAATACGAATACCGGTCGTAAACGCAGCATGGTTGAGTACATCATGCTGGCGATGCAGTTCCCGCCGGAATTGACAGAGAAAGTTTGCGGCACCATTTAAATCACTGCGTCAGGAAGAAACGCCAATGGCTAATCACCCAAGAGCCGGACAACCTACCCGGCAAAGCGACCTGATTAATGTCGCACAGTTGACGTCACAATATTACGTGCTGCGCCCGGAGGTTACCGATCCGGCTCACAGCGTGAAGTTTGGTACATCCGGTCATCGCGGCAGTGCCGCCCGCCACAGTTTTAACGAAGCGCATATTTTGGCCATCGCCCAGGCGATTGCCGAAGAGCGTAGCCGCCAGGGGATTACTGGCCCGTGCTATGTCGGTAAAGACACCCATGCGCTGTCTGAACCGGCGTTTATCTCCGTGCTGGAAGTGCTGACGGCGAACGGTGTGGATGTCATTATTCAGCAAGACAACGGATTTACCCCGACACCAGCGGTATCCAATGCGATTTTGGTGCACAACCGTCAGGGCGGCGCGCTGGCCGATGGCATTGTGATTACGCCTTCGCATAATCCGCCGGAAGATGGCGGCATCAAGTACAACCCGCCTAACGGTGGCCCGGCCGATACCAACCTCACCAGCGTGATTGAAAAGCGCGCCAATGCGTTGCTGGCCGATAATCTGCGTGAAGTGAAACGCCAGTCGCTGGATAAAGCACGCCAAAGCGGGCATTTGCACGAGCGTGATCTGGTGGAGCCGTATGTGGCGGCCCTCGGTGATGTGGTGGACATGGCGGCTATCCAGCGTGCGGGCCTGAAGCTTGGCGTTGACCCGCTCGGTGGTTCAGGTATTGCCTACTGGCAGCGTATTGCCGAGTATTACAAGCTGGATCTCACACTGGTCAATGACGCCGTTGACCAAACATTCCGCTTTATGACGCTGGATCACGACGGTGTTATCCGTATGGATTGTTCCTCCGTTTCCGCGATGGCCGGTTTACTGGCGCTGCGTGATAAGTTTGATTTGGCGTTTGCCAATGACCCGGACTATGACCGCCACGGGATTGTAACCCCGGCAGGGCTGATGAACCCGAACCATTATCTGGCGGTAGCGATTAACTACCTGTTCCGCCATCGCCCGCAGTGGAGCGAGTCGGTTGCGGTGGGCAAAACGCTGGTATCCAGCGCCATGATAGACCGTGTGGTTGCCGATCTTGGCCGCAAACTGGTAGAAGTGCCGGTTGGCTTTAAGTGGTTTGTCGATGGGCTGTTTGATGGCACGCTGGGCTTTGGCGGCGAAGAGAGCGCCGGGGCTTCATTCCTGCGTTTTGACGGCACGCCGTGGTCAACCGATAAAGACGGTATCATCCTGTGTCTGCTGGCCGCTGAAATCACCGCCGTGACCGGTAAAAACCCGCAGCTGCATTACGATGCGCTGGCAGAACGCTTCGGTGCACCGAGTTATAACCGTATACAGGCACCGGCCACGCATGCACAAAAAGCGGCGCTCTCGAAGCTTTCGCCAGAGCAGGTATCAGCCAGTATGCTGGCCGGTGACCCGATAACCGCTCGTCTGACGGCAGCACCCGGTAACGGCGCATCGATTGGCGGCCTGAAGGTAATGACCGATAACGGCTGGTTTGCCGCGCGTCCCTCCGGCACCGAAGAAGCGTACAAGATTTATTGCGAAAGTTTTCTGGGTGCGGAACACCGCGAGAAAATCGAACAGGAAGCCGTGGAAATTGTCAGCGCAGTATTAAGCCGCGCACAGTAACCTCCCGGCGTTGCCCGTTAGCATCAGGCGCTGTAGCAACAGCGCCTTTTTTATCGCCAAAGGCGCTATCCTAACGCCACCAACAGTGCACCGGCCGAGATAAGCGCCACGCCGATGCCCGCCAGCCACGATATTTTTTCCCCCAGCAATAGCACCGCCAGAATAACGGCGAACACCACGCTGAGTTTGTCGATAGGCGCGACTTGCGCCACGTTGCCGCTTTTTAACGCCATAAAGTAAAACAGCCAGGACAACGCACCAGCAACACCACTGAGGATGATAAACAACATGGCCTTATGGTTGGCGAGTACCGTGCCAAACAGCGATGATTTACCTTGCATGACCACAACGCCAACCAGAAACAGCGCCATGATCACCGCCCGGATGGCGGTGGCGGTATTGGCATCAAGTTGTTGCAGACCGATTTTACCAAACAGTGCGACCAGCGCGGCGCATAACGCCGACAGTAAGGCATAAAGTAACCAGCTACTCATGGTTATTGTTCTCGCAGATCAAAAGGATGATGCTACGCCGGAGCCCTGCCGGGTGCCAGCTATCGTTTAAGGCATAAACCGGTAACCGATGGCGGTTTCCGTCAGAAAATGGCGTGGGCGGGCTGGGTCATCTTCCAGTTTCTGGCGCAGGTGGCCCATGTAAATGCGCAGGTAATGACTGTGCTCAACCGCATTCGGGCCCCAGACCTGATTGAGTAACTGGCGCTGGGTGAGCACTTTGCCGGGGCTGGCGAGCAATGTTGCCAGCAGCCGGAATTCGATGGGGGTTAAATGCAATTCACGTTGATTGCGCATCACCTGGCGGTTTATCAAATCAACCGTAACGGTGGAGAAGGTAATCAGCGGTGTTTCCTGTGCAGGCGTGCTAAAGCGGCGCAGCGCCACCCGCACCCGCGCCAGCAACTCCCCGATGCCAAAGGGTTTGGTCAGGTAGTCATCTGCTCCTGCATCCAGCGCGTCTATCTTGTCCTGCTCATCGGCCCGGGCGGATAGCACAATCACCGGAATTGCGCTCCACTGACGCAAGTCGCGGATGTAATCTATGCCATCACCGTCAGGCAGGCCGAGATCGAGAATGATCAGGTCGGGTTTGCGGGTCGCGGCTTCTATCAGGCCTCGCTGTAGCGTCTCGGCATCGAAGACGCGAAAACCTTCGGCCTCCAGCGCTTGACGAACAAAGCGCCGGATCTCTTTTTCATCTTCGACAATCAAAATAGTGGGTTGCAACCGCGTTATCACTCCATCTCTTCAGGTTCGAGTACCGGTGGGGGTGCCAGTGGCAACGTAAAATGGAACACCGCTCCCCCTTCATCGGCGTTGGTCGCCCAGATGCGTCCACCATGAATTTCCACGATAGCCCGGCATATTGCCAGCCCCAGACCGACACCGGGAATAGAGGATTCTTTATGCCCGCGGGCGAATTTGTCAAAAATCACCTTCTCCTGGCCTGCCGGAATGCCGGGGCCGTTATCCTGTACCCGTACTTCCAGCATCTCGCCTGCGCTTGCCGTTACGACTGGCGCGGCAGAAAGGGTCAGCGTGGCGTGATCGCCGGCGTACTTAATGGCGTTTTCCAGCAGGTTAATCAGCACCCGTTCAATCAGGCTGGCATCACAGTGCACCAGCAGCATCTCTTCTGGCAGGTGCAATTGAATAGTATGGTTTACCAGCGAGTTTTCCAACTGGCGTAGCGCACTGCCGGTCAATTCTTCCAGTGTTTGCCACTCTTTACGCAGGTTAAACCCATCAGACTGAATGCGTGCCATATCCAGCAAGTTATTCACCAGTCGGGTGGTGCTCAGAATATGCTGGCGAATTTGACTGGCCTGCGGCGCATAAGGCGAGCCTTCTGCTGCCAGATTTAGCGTCAGAATTTCCGCCTGACCAAATAGCACGGTCAGTGGGGTGCGCAGGTCATGCGATAAGGCGGCCAACAGCGAATTACGCAGTTGTTCACGCTCGGCATCAAGCCTTGCGTTTTCCGTGCTTTTTACCAGATACAGGCGCTCGAGTGCATTGGCTATCAGCACCGTAAAGGTTTCCAGCAGGCGTTGCTGTTCGGGGATCATCAACTGGCGCGTATTATTCGGCTCAATGGCTATCCCGAAGGTTTGCTGCGGTGTCGCCAGCGGCAAAATCTGATACGGCACGCCCGGCAGGGTAGTGGTGCCAGCGCCCGCGGGCGCGGCATGGTCATAGCTCCAGCGGGCAATGGCGTTATCAACCGTCAGGCTGTCCGGCTCCTCTTGTGTGGTCTGGTACAGTGCTGCCGTGGGGCCTGCAACCGGGTCAGCCAGCAAAATGGCAATCTTGGCCTGAAACGTTGAGCGCAGAAAATGGTGGCTGGCGTTAGCGATATCCTGCACCGTCAGGCTGCGGTTCAGTGCCCGTGACATCTCATAGAGGTGGCGTACCCGTTGTTCTCGATAGCGGGCCACGCGCGCCTGGTAGCGCACTCCGGCCGTCAGGTTGCCGACCAGTATCCCGATTATCAGCATCACGGCAAACGTGACCAGATATTGAGCGTCAGCCACCACGAAGGTGCCTTTGGGTACCACAAAGAACAGATCGAAGCTGGCGACGTTGATCACCGCTGAGAGCACCGATGGCCAGCGGCCATAGAATAGCGCGATGATCACCACGGCCAGCAGGTAGAGCATCACCAGGTTAACCGGCTCCAGCATTGAGAAGGGCGACCAGAGTGCCAGCAGTGTCACCAGCGCGCACAGGAGTATGGCAACGCTACAGCCGTAGAACTGGCGTCGCCATTTGTCCATCAGGCTGCGGCTATCGGTCAGGCTGCGCGTATCAGGTGTTTTGGTGGTGAGCGGCCCGTTATCGTCTTGTACCGAGACTATCACCAAATCCAGGTCCGGCCCGAGTTTGCCGAGCTTTTCCGAAAAACGGGTGCGATACCAGCCACCAAAGCGCTGCTCGGCATGGCGGCCAATCACAATTTTACCCAGATTATGCTCGCGGGCGTAGCGCAAGACGGCGCGCTCGACGGACGGGTCGGATAAGGTGGCGGTTTCTGCCCCCAAATCTTGCGCCAGCTTCAGTGCGCGCAAAATGGCGCGGCGTTCGCCCTCAGGCAAACGGTGCAGGCGGGGGGTTTCTACATAGATAGCATGCCAGACACTGCCAAGGCGTGCCGCCAGCCGTGCCGCAGTACGCACCAGTTTTTCATTGCCCAGCCCCCGGCCAATGCAGAGCAAAATGGCATCGCGGGTATGCCAGACCCGTTCACGGCCCTGACCGGCGCGCATCGCCCGCATCTGGTCATCAACCCGGTCAGCCATGCGCCGCAGCGCCAGTTCACGCAGCGCCAGTAAATTGCCTTTGCGGAAAAAATTCTCAATGGCCCGCTCGGCTTGCACCGGCAGGTAAACTTTGCCTTCGTGAAGACGCTGGCGCAGGTCATCCGGCGGGAGATCCACCAGCACCACCTCGCTGGCGTCATCCAAAATCGGGTCAGGGACGGTTTCCCGCACGCGGATGCCGGTTATCCCGCCGACAATATCGTTGAGGCTTTCCAGATGCTGGACGTTTACCGTGGTGAACACATCGATACCGGCATCCAGTAACTCTTGTACGTCTTGCCAGCGTTTGGGGTGTCGGGAGCCGCGAATATTGCTGTGTGCCAGTTCATCTATCAGAATCAGCGCCGGGCAGCGCGCCAGCGCGGCATCGAGATCAAACTCATGATGATGGCGACCGTAATGACTGATTTTTTTCATTGCCAGACATGGCAGACCGCCAAGCTGTGCGGCTGTTTCGCTGCGTCCGTGTGTTTCCACCACCCCCACCAGCACATCCAGCCCTTGCGCGTTGAGGCGCTGCGCCTCCTGCAACATGGCATAGGTTTTCCCCACGCCAGCACAGGCACCAAAGAAAATTTTCAGTTTGCCGCGCGGCTGTTGCTCAATTTGACTGAGCAGGTCATCCGGGTTGGGGCGCTGCTGTTCCGGGTCGGTCATTACGGTTCCTCATCAATTGCGCTACGCGCCGGATACCCGGCGCGATGACTCAGTGCTGTGTGGCCAGCGCATCCAGCGCCAGGTTCAATTCTACGACATTCACCACCGGTGTTCCGATGAATCCGGGCCACGGCGTACTGGTATAGCGGGTGATAAGTGTGTCTATCTGTTGCGCGGATAATCCGCGTACCTGCGCGATACGGGGAGCCTGATAGCGCGCCGCCGCCACAGAGACGTGTGGGTCAAGTCCGCTGGCTGAGGCGGTGACCAGGTCTACCGGCACCGGGGCGCTATTCCCGCTGCGTTGATGCCAGGCCGCGACATTTTGCGTAATGGCTTTATCCAGCGCCGGATTGCTGGGCGCAAGGTTGCTGCCACCGGATGATTGCGGGTTATAGGCGGTGTCTGTAGTGGCTGACGGGCGGCCTTGAAAATAGCCCTCGCCGCTAAAGACCTGGCCAATAAGCGAAGAGCCAACCACCTTATCCTGTTGGTAGAGCAGTGAGCCGTTTGCCTGACGGGCAAACAGCAGTTGCCCGAGTGCGGTGCTCAACAACGGGTAGGCCACACCGGTAATCAGGGTCATCAATAACAATAAAACCAGTGAAGAACGAAGCGTATTCATGATGTTATCTCTTCTCAGGCAAGCCCGGTAGCAGTCAGAATCAGGTCAATCAGTTTGATGCCGATAAACGGCACCACCAGCCCGCCCAGCCCGTAAATCCACAGGTTACGGCTCAGTAATGCCGCCGCACTCATCGGTTTATACCCCACGCCTTTTAGCGCCAGCGGGATCAGAAAGACGATGATTAACGCATTGAAGATAACCGCGGAGAGCATCGCCGAGGCCGGGGAGTGCAACTGCATCACCATTAAGGGCGTTGAGTTGGGGTAGGTGGCGGCAAATGCTGCCGGAATAATGGCGAAATACTTCGCCACATCGTTGGCGATACTAAAGGTGGTGAGCGAGCCACGGGTCATCAGCATCTGCTTGCCGATGTGCACCACTTCGATAAGCTTGGTCGGGTTGGAGTCCAAATCCACCATGTTGCCCGCCTCTTTGGCGGCCTGAGTACCGGAGTTCATTGCCACCGCCACATCAGCTTGCGCCAGCGCTGGGGCATCGTTAGTGCCATCGCCGGTCATCGCTACCATGCGCCCTTGTGCCTGATACTGGCGAATCAGCGCCAGTTTGGCTTCGGGTGTGGCTTCAGAGAGAAAATCGTCCACACCGGCTTCAGCGGCGATTGCGGCGGCTGTCAGCGGGTTATCACCGGTGATCATCACCGTTTTAATACCCATGTTACGTAACTCGGCGAAGCGCTCTTTGATACCGCCTTTGACGATATCTTTTAGCGCCACCACGCCGAGTACCCGTTTGCCTTCGGCAACCACCAGCGGTGTTCCCCCCTGGCGTGCAACCTCGCTGACGGCGTCTTCTACCTGTGCGGGGAACAGCCCCTGATTGGCGTCAATATAGCGACGCAGGGCATCGACCGCCCCTTTGCGGATGGTTCGGCCCTGAATGTTGACGCCGCTCATCCGGGTTTGCGCCGAGAACGGCACAAAGGTGGCATCCAGTTCTTGCAAGGCGCGCTCACGCAGGCCGAAGCGCTGTTTGGCCAGCACCACAATACTGCGACCTTCCGGGGTCTCGTCGGCTAATGATGCCAGCTGTGCCGCATCGGCCAGCGCCTGCTCGCTGACGCCCGGAGCCGGAATAAAGGCCGAAGCCTGACGATTTCCGAGTGTGATGGTGCCGGTTTTGTCTAACAGCAGTACGTCAATATCCCCGGCGGCTTCCACCGCACGGCCGCTGGTAGCAATCACATTCGCCCCGAGCATCCGGCTCATCCCGGCAATCCCAATGGCTGATAGCAACCCGCCAATGGTGGTTGGGATCAGGCACACCAGCAGGGCGACCAAGACGGTCATGCTGATAACCGTACCGCTGTTATTGGCCAGCACGCTAAACCAGGAGAAGGGCGCGAGCGTGGCGACCACCAGCAAAAAGATGATGGTGAGTTCCACCAGCAGGATGGTGAGAGCCACCTCATTCGGGGTTTTACGCCGTTTGGCGTTCTCTACCATCGCTATCATCCGGTCGATAAAGGTTTCACCGGGGTTGACGGTACACTGGATGATGAGCCAGTCAGACAGTACCCGGGTGCCGCCGGTAACGGAGGAAAAATCGCCGCCGGACTCGCGGATAACCGGAGCCGATTCGCCGGTTATCGCGCTTTCATCGACGGAGGCTCCCCCTTCCAGTACCTCACCGTCACAGGGGATCATCTCACCGGCAACGACGCGCACGATATCGCCTTTGCGCAGGCTTTCCGCGGGCACTTTCTGGGCGCTGGCTGTAGTGCTGGCGCTGGCAAGTTTGTTGGCCCAGTGCGTCTTTTTCATCCCTTTCAGGGTTTGTGCCTGGGCTTTACTGCGGCCTTCAGCCAGGGCTTCGGCAATGTTGGCAAACAGTACCGTTACCCACAGCCACAGTGCAACGGCACCGGTAAAACCGGCATCGCCGGTGGCTTGCCCGCACAGAATGGCAAGCCAGACACCGCTGGTCAGCAGGCTGCCGATATACACCACGAACATCACCGGGTTACGCCACTGTACGCGTGGGTCGAGTTTTTTTACTGCATCCACCAGTGCGCGGCGCAGCAGGGCAGAATCAAAAAGCGTTTGCTGTTTACGGATCATGTTCTTTTTCTCCGGCTCAGTGAACCAGACTGGACTGTAAATGCTCGGCAACCGGGCCTAATGCCAGCGCCGGGATGAAGTTCAGTGCGCTAATCAACAAAATGATGGTGATGAGCAGGCCAATGAACAGCGGACCACGGGTGGAAAGTGAGCCTTTGGTTTCGGGCTGACGTTTTTTCGCCACCAGTGAACCGGCAATCGCCAGCACCGGGATCAGGGAAGAGAAGCGCCCCAGCAACATGGCAACCCCCAGCGTCAGGTTATAAAACGGGGTGTTAACACTCAGGCCGGCGAAGGCACTGCCGTTGTTGTTAGCCGCTGACGAGTAGGCATAGAGCACTTCACTAAACCCGTGTGCACCGGGGTTGAGGATGCCCGCGCGGCCGGCCTCGGTGGCCAATGCCAGTGCGGTGCCAAGCAACACCAGCGCCGGGGTTATCAAAATAGCCAGCGCGGCCATCTTCATTTCCCGGGCTTCCACTTTCTTGCCGAGGTACTCCGGGGTGCGGCCAATCATCAGCCCGGCGATAAACACCGTTAGCAACACGAAGACCAGCATGCCGTAAAAACCGGAGCCAACACCGCCGAAAATCACTTCCCCTATTTGCATCAGCCACATCGGCACCATGCCGCCTAATGCAGTAAAGGAGTCATGCATGGCGTTAACCGCACCACAAGATGTCGCCGTGGTGATAGCGGCAAAAAAGGCGGAGGCCAGAATGCCAAAGCGGCTCTCTTTGCCCTCCATGTTTTGTGCGCTATCGGCACCGAGCGCCAGCAGATGCGGGTTGCCACTGACTTCGGCATACATCACGACGGCCGTTGCGGCTATCAACATCAGTGACATCGCCCACAGCAGGGTGTGGCCCTGACGACGGTCGTTGACCACCCGGCCAAAGCTAAAGCACAGCGCCGCGGGAATGAGCAAAATAGACAGCATTTGCACAAAGTTGGTCAGTGCGTTCGGGTTTTCAAACGGATGGGCGGAGTTGGCCCCGAAAAAGCCGCCACCGTTGGTGCCCAGCATCTTGATGGCTTCTTGTGAGGCTAACGGCCCCATCGGTAAGAGTTGCGAAGCGCCCTCCAGCGTGGTGATGTGTTGGTAGGGCAGGAAATTTTGAATACTGCCCTGGCTGATGAAAAACAGACTCAGCAACAGTGACAATGGCAGCAGCAAATACAGGTTAATGCGCAGTAAATCCAGCCAGCAGTTACCCAGCTCATGCGTGGTGCGGCGTGCGAAGGCGCGCATCAACACAAAGGCTACGGCAATACCGGTGGCGGCGGAAAGAAAGTTTTGTACCGTTAACCCCACCATCTGGCTGAAGTAACTGAGGGTGTTTTCACCACTATAGGCCTGCCAGTTGGTATTGGTGACAAAACTGATAGCGGTATTCAACGCCAGATGCCATGACAGCCCTGGCATCTGTTGTGGGTTCAGCGGCAGGAAGTGTTGATACATCAGCATCAGTGTCAGTGCCACAATGCCCAGTAAGTTGAACACCACGATGGACAAAGCATAGCGCTGCCAGCCCATTTCCTGGGTAGAAAAACCACACAGATGAGCGAAGCTGAGCTCATAGCGGCTCAGCCTCCCGGTTTCCCCGTCAACCAGCCGTGCCATGAACTGCCCTAATGGTTGGGCCATAATCATCAGGATGGCAAACAGACTGACAATAAATAAAAAGGCATCGCTGGACATCAGAAGTCCTCCGCATTGAGCAATGCATAAAAAAGATAAACCAGCAGCAGCACGACCAGCGCCCCGCCCGCGATCAGACCAGGATTCACTGTTTACCTCCGGTGGCATTCATAACCATGGTGTCAATATCCGAGATGTTCATCAGTATGAGGTGTGTTCAATCAAGGGCATGGTTCATACCCTGGCGCTCAGGCTACGCAGGGGCGGGAAAAGAAGGTGCAAATTTCCCGATGGCGGGCGTAAAAAAAGTATAAAAATGGTGAAGGATTAACCCTTTGGTGCATGCGGTTTTTTCCGGTGGCGTAAACCACCGACAGGTACCGCGCAAAAAAACAGCGCGGTAACGCCGGGTTAGCTGTTGCCGCTGGCAGGCAAGCACGGCGGTAAGTTGCCATATGGATGCATCATAAAGTTAACATTAATTTAACTTTATGATGTTTAAGGCCGTTTGCAGTGAACATGGGTTGTTATCTGGTCTGATGAGTGTAAAATTTAACCATATTCTTTTTTCTGTGATAACAACATCAGGAGATAACAGCATGTCGTATACCGTGTTCCCTTGGTATCGGGTGGCATTACGCCGTATAATGGTGATTGTGGTGGGGCTGGTCACGTTACCGGTGATGATGTTCTGGCATGAACGTGCCCGGTTTTACAGCTATTTACATCGCATCTGGCTCAAAACCAGTGACAAACCGGTGTGGCTGGAACAGTCGGAGCAATCCGGCGGGCACTTTTACTGACAGCCGGAATCGTACTGACAGCCGGAATCACAATATTATTGACCGCCATCGCCGATGTGGCGTGGTGATTGTCCATCAATGTTTCCCTCCTTCGCCCCTCTTAACATGTCAGGTTGTCGCGCAGGTTCCCGGTACGGCAGATTTTTCATGGCAACGGAATCTACCTTGGGTGTTTATCTGTTACAGAAAACCGGCATAATTCCGCTATGCTATTGAGATAACACTCTCTTTTAAATGGAAGGGGACTAACAATGACTGTCGAGAAGATTCCCGTAGGGATCAGTGCCTGTCTGCTGGGTAATCCGGTGCGTTTTGACGGAGGCCATAAACGGCTGGCATTTGCCGTTGAGCAACTAGAACCTTATTTCCATTTTGCGCCGATATGCCCGGAAATGGCGGTCGGCTTGCCAGTACCGCGCCCGGCGCTAAGGCTGGTTAAGTCAGACGATAATGATATTCGCATGCTCAGTAGCAATGGTTCCGGCCTGGATGTCACGGAGCCGATGCGGCGCTTTGCCGCTGAAACCGCGCCGACGCTTGCGCATCTTGGCGGCTACATCGTCTGTGCGAAATCCCCCAGTTGCGGTATGGAGCGGGTCAAGGTCTATGATGCATCGCAGAATAATGCGCGCAAAAGCGGTGTTGGGCTGTTTACCGAACAACTGAAAGCCACGCTGCCCTGGCTCCCGGTTGAGGAGGATGGCCGTTTGCATGACCCGGTGCTGCGGGAGAATTTTATTGCCCGGGTTTATGCCCTGCATGAGTTCAACCAGTTATGGCGTAGCGGTTTGAGCCGCGGAGCGCTGATGAGCTTTCACAGCCGCTATAAATTACTGCTTTTGGCACATTCGCAGCCGGAATACCGCAAACTGGGGCCGTTTGTCGCCACGATGGATAAATGGGACTCACTGGAGGATTTCGCTGCGCAATATCGTCTGTACTTTATGGACTTGCTGTCGCGCCCGGCAAGCCGGCGTAACCACACGAATGTGCTGATGCATGTGCAGGGCTATTTTCGTCGGCAACTCACCGCCGGGCAGCGTCAGGAACTGGCGACATTGATTGAACGCTATCGCCAGGGCGTGCAGCCGTTGTTGGCACCATTAACGCTGCTGCGCCATTACATGAGTGAATACCCGGATGCCTGGCTGGCACAGCAACGCTATTTCGACCCTTACCCGGAAGCGCTACGTTTGCGCTACGGGCATTAAACGCGTGTAAAAGCCCCTGGTGATACTGATGACGCGTAGCCTTCTGGCTCGAGGTGGTCAGTGCGCCGGGGTTTTTTGCCATGGCCGCGTTATTGGGGTGTCGTCACCCATATCAGCAAACCGCGTCACCCATAACAGATTCCCTTTTTCAGTTTATTGAGGATGGTTCATGACCACACATCTGGTCTGGTTTCGTCACGATCTGCGTCTTACCGATAATCTGGCGTTATCTGCCGCCTGTGAAAATCCCACTGCACAGGTCGAGGCGGTATTTATCGCCACGCCGGGGCAGTGGGCGCGCCACGCGATGTCGCCTCGTCAGGCGGCTTTTTTACAGGCTAACCTGGGCATGTTGCAGCAGGCATTGCAGGAAAAAGGCATCCCTTTGCATTATCACCAGTGTGATGATTTTGCTGGCACTGTGGAGTGGCTGGCGGCGTTTTGCCATGAACGGCAGGTGACAACGCTGTTCTACAACCGCCAGTATGAGTGGAACGAATGCCAGCGTGACCGGCAACTGGAACAAGCGCTTAGCGGGCGAACCGAATGCCGGGGATTTGACGACAGCCTGTTACTGCCACCCGGTAGTGTGGTGACGGGCAGTGGCGAGATGTATAAAGTGTTTACGCCGTTTCGTGCGGCGTTTATCCGCCGCCTGTTGCAAAGCGAGGTGCGCTCGCTACCGGCCCCTGCCGCCCGCCAACAGGGCGAATGCCCGATACAACCGCTGACGCCATTTTCTTACCCGACGCAGTGCCTTGCCAGACCCGAGGCGTTCACGCCACAAGGGGCTGATTTCCCGGCCGGGGAGCAGGCTGCGTTGCAGCGATTGCGGCAGTTTTGCCGCGAACAGGTGGCGCAATATCATCAGCGACGTGACTTACCCGCTCTAAACGCCACCAGCCAGTTGTCGCCCTATCTGGCGCTGGGGGTGATTTCGCCGCGTCAATGCATTAACCGTTTGCGCATGGAGCACCCGGAGGTGTTAACACAGCCGGAGAGCGGTGCATTCAGCTGGTTTAATGAACTGGTGTGGCGTGAGTTTTATCGCCATTTACTGGTATTTAGCCCGGCGTTGTGCCGCCATCAACCCTTTATCGGCTGGACGCGTCACATTGCCTGGCGCGAGGCACCGCAAGAACTGTTAGCCTGGCAACGGGGGGAAACCGGTTATCCCATCGTGGATGCGGCCATGCGCCAGTTGAACGCGACGGGCTGGATGCATAACCGCCTGCGTATGATTTGCGCCAGTTTTCTGGTCAAAGATTTGTTGATCGACTGGCGCGCTGGCGAGCGGTATTTTATGGAACAACTGCTGGATGGCGATCTGGCGGCAAATAACGGTGGCTGGCAGTGGGCAGCCTCGACCGGTACCGATGCTGCACCCTATTTTCGCATTTTTAACCCCACCACGCAGGGGGAACGCTTTGACCCGCAAGGGGATTTTATTCGGCGCTGGGTGCCGGAACTTGCCATGATCCCCGGTAAAGCGGTGCATCAGCCGCATGTCTGGGCGGTGCGCCAGCGGCGTCAGCTCGCCTACCCGTCGCCGATGGTGGATCATAAACAGGCGCGCGTGCGCACGTTAGCCGCGTTTGAAGCGGCGAAGCGCGCGGAGTCTGCATAAGTCGCAATAGCCAGATTATTTGAACGAATCAAGGAGCAATGGGTATGCGCAATACCGAGCTGGAAAGCTTGCTGAATGGGTTTTTGAACGTTACCGCCTTTCAGGACTACGGCCCTAACGGGTTACAGGTGGAAGGCCGTGAAACGGTGCGCCGTATCGTGACCGGTGTGACCGCCTGCCAGGCCCTGCTCGATGCCGCGGTGGCGCATCAGGCGGATGCGGTACTGGTGCATCATGGGTATTTCTGGCGTAACGAAACGGCGATTATCCGTGGCATGAAGCGTCAGCGCCTGAAAACATTGTTGGCGAATGACATCAATTTGTACGGCTATCATCTGCCGCTGGATGCCCACCCGACGGTCGGCAACAACGCTCAACTGGCGGCCATGCTTGGCATTCGTACACTGGGGGACATTGAGCCGTTCCTGCCCTATGGCGAGCTGGCTGTAGAGCAAACCGCACAGGCATTGCAACAGACGCTGGAGCATCAGTTGGCGCGCCCGGTATTACATTGTGGTGACAATGCACCAGCCCATATACGGCGCGTTGCCTGGTGTACCGGTGGCGGACAGAGCTTGATTGAACAGGCGGCGCAGTTTGGTGTCGATGCCTTTATCACGGGCGAAGTCTCCGAGAAAACCATCCACATCGCCCGTGAAATGGGGCTGCATTTTTACGCCGCAGGCCATCATGCAACCGAGCGAGCTGGCATACGCGCGCTGGGCGAGTGGCTTGCAACTGAACATGGATTTGATGTGACATTTATCGATATCCCGAACCCGGCATAGTCCGTGGTAATCCCCCGAGGCCAGAAACGGTGCGTAATGCCGATGTCGGGGGCCGTTTGGTAAAGGATGGGAACATCGCTCAGGAGGTAGGATGCAACGCGCGCGCTGTTATCTGTTAGGGGAAAAAGCGGTTGTGCTGGAGCTTGAGCCGCCATTGCGTCTGGAAAGCCAGCAGCGGATATGGGGGCTGGCCGAGCGTCTGACAGGGCATGAGGATGTCAGTGAGGTCATTCCCGGCATGAACAACCTGACCGTGGTGTTAAAACATCCCCGTCAGAGTGCGCTGGATGCGATAGAGCGCTTACAACGCTGGTGGGAAGAGAGTGAAGCTGTCGGTGAATTGCCCGCGCGTGATATTGATATTCCGGTGGTGTACGGCGGTGAGCAAGGGCCGGATTTACTCATTGTGGCGGAGCACTGCGGCCTGACGCCACAACAAGTGGTCGAGCGCCATGCCGCCGGGCGTTATATCGTCTATTTTCTGGGTTTTCAGCCCGGATTTCCCTATCTCGGTGGGCTGGATGAAGCCCTGTTTGTGCCCCGGCGTGCAGAGCCGCGCCTTCTGGTGCCTGCGGGTTCTGTCGCCATCGGCGGCAGCCAGACCGGGGTTTATCCACTCGCCACACCCGGCGGCTGGCAACTGATTGGCCGCACCTCGGTGGCGCTGTTTCAGCCGATGCACACACCGCCTGTCTTGCTCAAAGCGGGTGACCGGGTTCGCTTTGTACCGCAACGGGAGGGCGTATGCTGAACATTCTCCGCGCCGGATTACAGACGACGGTGCAGGACACCGGACGTAATGGGGTCAGATCATTGGGCATAAGCCAGTGCGGTGCACTGGATGTACCGGCACTGAAGCTGGCTAATCTGCTGGTGGCAAACCCGGAGCGAGCCGCTGCGCTGGAAGTGACGCTGGGACAACTGGTAGCGACATTTACCACACCCTGCTGGATTGCGCTAACCGGCGCTGACTGCCACGCCACGCTTGACGGTAAACCCTTGTGGACGGGCTGGTGTTTTGCCGTGCAGGCCGGGCAGACGCTACGCTTGCGCTCACCGCGTAACGGGATGCGCAGCTATCTGGCGGTGTCCGGGGGATTGCTGGTGCCGCAGGTGCTGGGCTCGTGCAGTACCGATGTCAAAGCCGGTATCGGCGGGGTGGCGGGGCGTCCTTTGGTTGACGGGGATGCGTTACCGTTAGGCGAGCCGCAACGTTTGCCTTTACGCTCTGTTGGCGTGAAGCAATTGCTGTTTACCAACCGGGTAAGGGTGCTGCCGGGGCCGGAGTATCAGGAGTTTAGCAAGGTATCGCGTGATGATTTTTGGCGGACAGGCTGGCATCTCAGCCCGCAAAGCAATCGTATGGGATATCGTCTGCAAGGGCCGGAACTGGTGCGCGAGACGCCACGGGAGATGCTCTCTCACGGTTTGCTGCCGGGTGTGATTCAGGTGCCGCATAATGGCAAACCGATTGTGCTGATGAGCGATGCCCAGACAACCGGTGGCTATCCCCGTATTGGTTGTGTGATTGAGGCCGATCTCTATCATCTGGCGCAAATGCGTCTGGGTGAACCGGTGCATTTCCTGCGCTGCTCACTGGATGAAGCGCTCCATGCCGCACAGGCGCAGCAGCATTACCTGGAACAACTGGCCTGGAGGTTGCATGGTCATTGATTTAAACGCTGATTTGGGCGAAGGGGGCTTGCATGATGAGGCGTTATTACAGTGTGTGAGCTCTGCCAACATTGCCTGTGGGTTCCACGCAGGCGATGCGCAAACCATGCGCCAGTCGGTACGCTGGGCATTGCAGTACGGTGTTGCTATCGGGGCACACCCCAGCTTTCCCGATCGTGAAAATTTTGGCCGCACCGCCATGAGCCTGCCTGCCGAAACGGTGTATGCCCAGGTTATCTATCAGGTGGGGGCGCTGGCAGCTATCGCCAAAGCTGAAGGCGGGCAACTGTTCCATGTCAAACCGCATGGCATGTTGTATAACCAGGCGGCGCGTGATGCGGCACTGGCGGATGCGATTGCCCGTGCTGTCGCGGCCGTTGACCCGGCGTTATATCTGGTCGGGCTTTCCGGCAGCGAACTGATTCGCGCTGGCAAGCGAGCAGGGCTGGCAACGCGTGAAGAAGTGTTTGCCGATCGCAGCTATCAGGCAGACGGTTCACTGGTGCCGCGCGATCAACCTTCGGCGGTGATCAGCAGTGATGAACTGGCGCTGGCTCAGACGCTTGAGATGGTGCAACGCCAGCGGGTGCGAGCCAGCAACGGCAGTTGGGTTGCGGTGGTGGCACAAACCGTGTGTTTGCACGGTGATAATGAACATGCGCTGACATTCGCCCGACGCTTGCGGCAGTGCTTTACCCAGTACGGTATCCACGTCAGCGCCCGTCAGGAGTAGGAGTACGCATGCCAGAAGGCCCCGAAATTCGCCGTGCTGCCGATAGCCTTGCTGCCGCTGTGGCAGGAAAAACGCTGACCCGCGTGTGGTTTGCTTTTCCCGAGCTCAAACCCTATGAAACGATACTGACAGGCACGCGGGTTGAACGGGTGAGCAGCCGGGGAAAAGCGCTGTTGACGTGGTTCGCCAATGGGTGGGTGATGTACAGCCACAATCAGCTCTACGGCGTCTGGCGGGTGGGTAAATCGCTGGCGGACACACGCCGGGAATTGCGGGTCAGACTGGAGACGGACGATAACGCCGTGTCACTCTATAGTGCTTCAGACGTGAGCATTTTAAGTGCTGCTCAGCTTGAAGCCCATCCTTTCTTGCAGCGTCTTGGGCCTGATGTACTGGATGAGACGTTGAGTGCTGAGCGCGTGCGAGAGCGATTGCTGTCGGCCCGCTTCGGTCGCAGGCAGCTTGGGGCATTGTTGCTTGACCAGGGGTTTCTGGCTGGGCTTGGCAACTATCTGCGGGTGGAAGTTTTATGGGCATGTGCGCTTAGCCCGATGCGGCGAGCGGTGGATCTGAATGAGCATGAACTGGCGGTGTTAAGCCAGAATCTGCTGGATATTCCTCGCTTGTCGTACCAGACCCGCGGCAGTGCAAGTGACGATGAACGTTATCATGGTGCGCGGTTCCGGTTTCATGCTTTTCATCGCGATGGCGAGCCTTGCGGGCGTTGTGGTCAATTGATCGTGAAAAGTCAGGTCACCTCACGGCCATTTTATGCTTGCCCGCATTGCCAGCGATAGCGTAACGGTGAGCCGGTAAACATGAAAAAGGCCGGGAATACCCGGCCTTTGTACTGGTTTTTACCCCGACAAAGCGTTGTTAACGTTTAGTGACCGAGGGGGCGAAATCGCGCTCGCTGTGGCCGGTATACAACTGGCGCGGACGCGCAATTTTCAGCCCTTCACCATGCATTTCGCTCCAGTGGGCAATCCAGCCAACGGTACGTGCCATCGCAAAGATAACGGTGAACATGGTTGATGGAATACCCATGGCTTTGAGGATGATGCCTGAGTAGAAGTCCACATTCGGGTAGAGCTTACGTTCGATGAAGTACGGGTCGTTCAGAGCAATGTTTTCCAGCTCCATCGCAACTTCCAGCAGGTCATCTTTCGTACCCAGCTCTTTTAGCACCTCATGGCAGGTCTGGCGCATAACGGTAGCGCGCGGGTCATAGTTTTTATAAACACGATGCCCAAAGCCCATCAGGCGGAACGAGTCATTTTTATCTTTGGCGCGCTTGATAAAAGCCGGAATATGCTCAACAGAGCTTATCTCTTCAAGCATACGCAAACAGGCTTCGTTAGCACCACCGTGTGCAGGCCCCCACAGTGAAGCGATACCCGCAGCAATACACGCGAATGGGTTGGCACCTGAAGACCCCGCAGTACGCACGGTTGAGGTAGAAGCATTCTGCTCATGGTCGGCATGGAGAATCAGGATGCGATCCATTGCCCGCTCCAGCACCGGGTTAACGACATACTGTTCGCAAGGTGTGGCGAACATCATATGCAGGAAATTCCCGGCATAGGACAAATCATTACGCGGATAAACGAACGGCTGGCCGATAGAGTATTTGTAACACATCGCTGCCACAGTCGGCATTTTTGACAGCAGACGATAAGCCGCGATTTCACGATGACGCTCGTTACCGATATCCAGCGAGTCATGATAGAACGCCGCCAGTGCGCCCGTTACACCGCACAGTACCGCCATAGGGTGCGAGTCACGGCGAAAGCCGTGGAACAGGCGGGTAATCTGTTCATGCACCATGGTATGACGCGTGACCGTCGTTTTGAAGGTGTCGTACTGTTCCTGTGTTGGGGCTTCGCCAAACAACAGAATATAACAAACTTCAAGATAGTTTGATTTTTCAGCCAGTTGTGCAATCGGATACCCGCGGTGCAACAACACACCCTGATCGCCATCAATGTAGGTAATTTTAGATTCGCAGGATGCGGTGGAAGTGAAACCGGGGTCAAACGTGAAGTAACCTTTAGAACCCAGGCTACGAATATCAATTTCGTCGTTGCCAAGCGTACCTGACAGCACATTCAGCTCAATTGCTTCTTTGCCGTCTATTGTAAGCGTTGCTTTTTTATCAGCCATTTACAGTCTCCTTAGCGCTTTAATCTTTAATTTTAAAAATTCGTCACTGCAGAAATACCGTCATGCCCGCACGCTGGACAAAGTAAACAGACCAGACGTCGCTCTGTCGTCAGGAACAAGACTGGATACAGAGTTGACTGTTATCGTCAGGCGGCCACAGCCAGGAATGAACAGGTTGTTCTTCCTGCCAAGGGGTTGACCCTGTCCTGCTCTAAGTGTAGCTAGTACTTATAACTTTTCCGTGGACTTTATTCCCCACTGTTACATAACTTTGGCGAATGGGAAAGAGCTACTGACAAGCTTTAACAGGGCCAATGTATTCTTGGGCACTAGTTGTAATTTAAATGTTTAAGATTTGTCAAATCAGATAATTAATTTTATATAAATTGTGAAATGCGTGATCTTAATCACTGTTCAGGGCAAATGTGCCCAAACCGTTTGTAGGGTAATTGTAATGGGAATGTGAAGTGCCTATACTGCCGCCAGGTCTCCGGAATACCCTGCAGTAGGAGCACCCAGTGTGATCGGTTTGCATAACTGAAGTATTAAGGATTGTTACTCAGGTGTGCATCAACAGAGACGAACACCATCTCATCGTCCACACTGTCTGACCCCACAACAGGTCCGGAGGAAGAAAATAATAAAAGCTGTGTGGGCAAACCCGTGAAAAAACAAAGACCTGTCAATCTGGATCTCCAAACGATCCAGTTCCCCGTTACTGCGATAGCATCTATTCTTCACCGTGTCTCCGGCGTTATTACGTTTGTGGCTGTGGGTATTCTGTTATGGCTGCTTGGTCTCTCCCTGTCTTCCGCTGAAGGGTTTGCTCAGGCATCGGCCATCATGGGCAGCTTCATCGTGAAATTCATTGTCTGGGGCATCATGACCGCGCTGGCCTATCATATCGTCGGTGGTCTTCGCCATTTGCTGATGGATTTCGGTTATATCGAAGAAAATTTCGCCGCAGGCGCTCGTTCTGCAAAAACCTCGTTCATCATTACTGTCGTGCTTTCATTTTTGGCTGGAGTCCTCGTATGGTAAGCAATGCCTCCGCATTGGGGCGCAATGGCGTACACGACTGGTTATTACTTCGTGCTTCTGCCATCGTCATCGTGCTGTATGTGCTTTATATCGTTGGCTTTGTAGCCAGCGCCGGTAACATTACCTATGAAGTCTGGCATGGTTTCTTTGCCATGCATCTCACCAAGGTATTCACCCTGCTGACGCTATTTGCGATTTTGGTTCATGCCTGGATTGGCATGTGGCAGGTGTTGACTGACTACATCAAACCGTTAGCCATTCGCCTGACATTGCAACTGGCGATTGTGGTCGCGTTACTGGTGTACGTCATTTATGGAACTGTTGTGGTGTGGGGTGCGTGATGAATTTGCCAATCAGAGAGTTTGATGCTGTTGTTGTTGGCGCAGGTGGCGCGGGAATGCGTGCTGCATTGCAGATTTCTCAGATGGGGTTGTCGTGCGCCCTGTTATCAAAAGTCTTTCCGACCCGCTCTCATACCGTTTCCGCTCAGGGTGGCATCACGGTAGCGCTGGGTAATTCCCATGAAGATAACTGGGAATGGCATATGTATGACACCGTGAAAGGGTCTGACTATATCGGCGATCAGGATGCGATTGAATACATGTGTAAAACCGGCCCGGAAGCCATTCTGGAGCTTGAACACATGGGGTTGCCGTTCTCGCGTCTGGACGATGGTCGCATTTATCAGCGTCCGTTTGGTGGTCAGTCCAAAAATTTCGGCGGCGAGCAGGCAGCGCGTACCGCGGCGGCGGCAGACCGCACCGGTCACGCCTTGTTGCATACGCTGTATCAACAGAATCTGAAAAATCACACCACCATCTTCTCCGAATGGTACGCGCTTGATTTGGTTAAAAATCAGGATGGCGCGGTGGTTGGATGTACCGCTATCTGTATTGAAACCGGTGAAGTCGTCTATTTCAAAGCCCGCGCGACGGTGCTGGCAACCGGCGGCGCGGGCCGTATTTATCAGTCCACTACTAATGCCCATATCAATACCGGTGATGGTGTTGGTATGGCTCTGCGTGCCGGTGTACCGGTACAGGATATGGAAATGTGGCAGTTCCACCCGACTGGCATTGCTGGTGCTGGGGTATTGGTGACTGAGGGGTGCCGTGGCGAAGGCGGCTATCTGCTGAATAAACACGGTGAGCGTTTCATGGAGCGCTATGCACCGAATGCCAAAGATCTGGCCGGCCGTGACGTGGTAGCCCGTTCTATCATGATTGAAATTCGTGAAGGGCGTGGTTGTGAAGGCCCGTGGGGGCCGCATGCCAAGCTGAAACTGGATCATTTAGGTAAAGAGGTATTGGAATCTCGCTTGCCGGGGATTCTGGAGCTTTCCCGTACCTTCGCTCACGTCGATCCGGTTAAAGAGCCTATTCCGGTTATCCCAACGTGTCACTACATGATGGGCGGCATTCCGACCAAAGTGACAGGTCAGGCGCTGACGGTAAACGAGAAGGGCGAAGATGTGGTGATCCCAGGTTTGTTCGCTGTGGGTGAAATCGCCTGTGTATCGGTGCACGGTGCGAACCGTTTGGGGGGTAACTCACTGCTTGATTTGGTGGTGTTTGGCCGTTCTGCCGGTATGCATCTGCAAGAATCTCTGGCCGAGCAGGGAGCAAGCCGTGATGCCAGTGAGTCTGATATCGACGCCTCACTTGACCGGCTTAACCGCTGGAATACCACCCGCTCTGGTGAAGATCCGGTCGAAATACGCAAAGCGTTGCAGTCTTGTATGCAAAACAATTTCTCGGTATTCCGAGAAGGTGATGCGATGGCAAAAGGGCTGGAAGAACTGAAAGTGATTCGTGAGCGCCTCAAAAATGCCCGTTTGGATGATACATCGAGTGAGTTTAATACCCAGCGTATTGAGTGCCTGGAGCTGGATAATTTGATGGAAACGGCTTATGCAACTGCCGTATCAGCCAATTTCCGTACGGAAAGTCGTGGTGCGCATAGCCGCTTCGACTACCCTGATCGTGATGACGAGAACTGGTTGTGCCATTCGTTGTATCAACCGCAAAGTGAGAGCATGACGCGCCGTGAGGTGAACATGCAGCCCAAACTGCGCCCGGCCTTCCCGCCGAAAGTGCGTACCTACTAATTGTGCGGAGAAACAGCGATGAAAGTTGAATTTTCCATTTATCGTTATAACCCGGATGTCGATAACGCGCCGCGCATGCAGGATTATACGCTGGAAGCCGAAGATGGCCGGGACATGATGCTGCTCGATGCGTTGATTCAGCTCAAAGAGCAGGATCCAACGCTGGCGTTCCGGCGTTCGTGTCGTGAAGGCGTGTGCGGTTCTGATGGTTTGAACATGAACGGTAAAAACGGTCTGGCTTGCATCACACCGGTTTCCACTTTGCGCAACGGTAATAACAAAATTGTGATCCGGCCATTGCCGGGATTACCGGTTGTGCGTGATTTGGTGGTAGACATGGGCCAGTTCTATGCTCAATATGAGAAAATCAAACCTTACCTGTTGAATAATGGGAAGAATCCACCAGCCCGTGAACATTTGCAGGCACCAGAGCAACGTGAAAAGTTAGATGGATTATACGAGTGCATTATGTGTGCCTGTTGTTCCACCTCATGTCCGTCGTTCTGGTGGAATCCGGACAAATTTATCGGGCCTGCGGGTTTGCTGGCGGCCTATCGCTTCCTGATTGATAGTCGTGATACGCAAACGCAGGCACGTCTGGATGATTTGAATGATGCTTTCAGTGTGTTCCGCTGCCATAGCATCATGAACTGCGTCAGCGTATGTCCTAAAGGACTTAATCCGACGCGGGCTATTGGGCATATTAAATCGATGTTACTGCAACGCAGCGCCTGATTGTTCAGCAGCTAAGATGACATGCTCCCTTGCAAGCGAGCAGGGGAGCTGGCAGGAAACCTTTAAAAGCCGGCTCACGCGCCGAACCGTTTTTTAAAGGTTCCTTCTGGATAGGAATATGCGCCTCGTGCGTCAGAAGGCACTGTAAGTGAACCGTTTTTACGGCTGTCCGTTTTTATTACGGCAAGATAAAACATGTTAACCACGGCGAAAACTGAAGGCTTATTAGCTTAAGGGATCACAATGCAGAACGGCGCAATGAAGGCCTGGCTGGATTCCTCCTATCTGGCGGGCGCGAACCAGTCCTACATAGAGCAGCTCTATGAAGATTTTTTAACAGATCCAGATTCTATCGATCACAGCTGGCGTTCGATCTTTCAACAACTTCCTACCACCGGGGTTAAACCCGATCAGCTTCACTCTAAAACGCGTGATTATTTCCGCCGTTTGGCGAAAGATGCGGCGCGTTATGCTTCTTCTATTACCGATCCTGACAGCGATGCGAAGCAGGTGAAAGTCCTGCAATTGATAAACGCTTTCCGTTTCCGTGGTCATCAGCATGCTAATCTTGATCCACTGGGCTTATGGAAGCAGGATCGCGTCGCCGATTTGGAACTGGCCTATCATAATTTGACGGATAACGATCTCAAAGAGAGCTTTAACGTTGGGTCGTTTGCGATAGGTAAAGACACCATGCAGTTGGGCGAACTCTATGCCGCCCTTAAGCAGACCTATTGCGGCTCGATTGGTGCAGAGTATATGCACATCACCAATACGGATGAGAAGCGCTGGATTCAGCAACGCATTGAATCAGTTGTCGGGCAACCAAGTTTTACCAATCAAGAAAGAAAACGGTTTCTGAAAGAGCTGACGGCGGCTGAAGGGCTGGAGCGTTATCTCGGGGCTAAATTTCCTGGTGCGAAACGTTTCTCGCTGGAAGGTGGCGATGCGTTAATCCCGATGCTTAAAGAAATGATCCGGCATGCGGGTAAGAATGGCACACGCGAAGTGGTAATGGGGATGGCCCACCGCGGTCGTCTCAATGTGCTGGTCAACGTGATGGGGAAAAAACCTCAGGATCTGTTTGATGAGTTCTCTGGTAAACATAAAGATCACCTCGGTACGGGTGACGTGAAATACCACCAGGGTTTTTCGTCTGATATGGAAACCGAAGGGGGCAAAGTCCATTTGGCTCTGGCCTTTAACCCTTCACATCTGGAAATCGTCAGCCCGGTGGTAATGGGGTCGGTTCGTGCGCGTATCGATAGGCTGGATAAACCCAGCAGTTCATTGGTGCTGCCGATTACGATTCACGGCGATGCGGCTATTGCTGGCCAGGGTGTGGTGCAAGAAACCCTGAACATGTCTCAGGCCCGTGGCTATGAAGTCGGCGGTACTATTCGCATTGTTATCAACAATCAGGTGGGATTTACAACCTCTAACCCGCGTGATGCCCGCTCTACTGAATACTGTACTGATATTGGCAAGATGGTACAGGCTCCGATTTTCCACGTTAATGCGGATGACCCTGAAGCGGTGGCGTTTGTGACTCGCCTGGCGCTGGATTTCCGCAACACCTTCAAACGCGATGTGTTCATTGATTTGGTCTGTTATCGCCGTCATGGCCATAACGAAGCGGATGAGCCGAGTGCGACTCAGCCCGTGATGTACCAGAAAATCAAGAAGCATCCGACACCGCGTAAAATTTATGCCGATCGTCTGGAGCAGCAAAAAGTCTCGACGCTTGAGGATGCGACTGAGCTGGTCAACGTCTATCGCGATGCGCTGGATGCTGGCGAATGCGTGGTAGATGAATGGCGACCAATGGATATGCACTCTTTCGCCTGGATGTCTTATCTCAACCATGAGTGGGATGAGCCTTATCCGCATAAGGTAGAAACCAAGCGCTTACAAGAATTGGCCCGTCGCATCAGCGAAGTGCCATCGGCACTGGAAATGCAGCCGCGCGTTGCCAAGATTTATAATGACCGCGCTGAAATGGCGGCTGGTGAGAAATTGTTCGACTGGGGTGGGGCTGAAACGCTGGCCTACGCGACCCTGGTTGATGAAGGGGTTCCGGTGCGCTTGTCGGGTGAAGATGCCGGACGCGGGACGTTCTTCCATCGTCATGCGGTGGTGCATAACCAGAAAGGCGGTTCTACTTATACACCGCTGATGCATGTCCATAACGCGCAAGGCGTGTTTAATGTCTGGGACTCTGTTCTGTCAGAAGAAGCCGTACTGGCATTTGAATACGGCTATGCGACGGCAGAACCGCGTACGCTGACCATCTGGGAAGCACAATTTGGTGACTTCGCTAACGGTGCACAGGTGGTTATCGATCAGTTCATCAGTTCTGGTGAGCAGAAATGGGGCCGTATGTGTGGTCTGGTGATGTTGCTGCCGCATGGCTATGAAGGCCAGGGGCCGGAACACTCCTCTGCACGTCTGGAACGTTATCTGCAATTGTGTGCTGAACAGAATATGCAGGTATGCGTCCCCTCTACGCCAGCACAGGTGTATCACATGCTGCGCCGTCAGGCGTTACGTGGCATGCGCCGTCCGCTGATTGTTATGTCACCGAAATCGTTATTGCGCCACCCGCTGGCAACATCGTCACTTGACGAGCTGGCAAGCGGCCAGTTCCAGCCTGCAATCGGTGAAATTGATGCGCTTGATCCAAAAGCAGTGAAGCGCGTCGTGCTGTGCTCTGGCAAGGTCTACTATGATTTACTGGAGCAACGTCGCAAAAACGAACAGAACGATGTGGCGATTGTACGTATTGAACAGTTATATCCGTTCCCGCATCAGGCTGTGCAGGCTGCACTGGAGCCTTTTGCTCACGTACATGATTTTGTCTGGTGCCAGGAAGAGCCGTTGAATCAGGGGGCATGGTACTGTAGCCAGCACCATTTCCGTGAGGTCATTCCATTTGGTGCCTCGTTGCGGTATGCCGGTCGTCCGGCCTCTGCTTCACCCGCCGTCGGCTATATGTCCGTACACCAGAAACAACAGCAAGCTCTGGTTGATGACGCGCTGAACGTTAATTAAATAAATAAGGATAGATAATGAGTAGCGTAGACATTCTTGTTCCCGATCTGCCGGAGTCAGTCGCTGATGCCACTGTGGCTACCTGGCACAAGAAACCGGGTGATAGCGTCCAGCGTGATGACGTGCTGGTAGAAATTGAAACGGACAAAGTGGTGTTGGAAGTGCCGGCTATTGAAGCGGGTGTGCTGGAAGTGGTGCTGGAAGCAGAAGGTGCAACCGTCACCTCTCGTCAGGTACTCGGACGCCTGCGCCCCGGAGATAACTCGGGTAAAGAAACCAGCGAGAAAGCACAAAGTAAAGAATCAACGCCAGCACAGCGCCACACCGCAGGGCTGGAAGACGAGAATAATGATGCCCTCAGCCCGGCGATTCGTCGCCTGATTGCCGAGCACGATCTGGATGCTGCTGCTATCAAAGGCAGTGGTGTCGGTGGACGAATTACGCGTGAAGATGTAGAGAAACATCTGGCAAGCCAGAAAAAAGCACCAGCAGTAGCACCTGACGTGGTGGCTTCGGCACCGGTACTCGCCAGCCGCAGTGAAAAACGCGTGCCGATGACCCGCCTGCGTAAGCGTGTCGCTGAGCGTTTACTGGAAGCGAAGAATAGTACCGCCATGCTGACGACGTTCAATGAAGTCAACATGCAGCCTATCATGGATTTGCGCAAGCAATATGGTGAAGCCTTCGAGAAGCGTCATGGCGTCCGTCTGGGCTTTATGTCTTTCTATATCAAAGCCGTTGTGGAAGCGCTGAAACGCTATCCTGAAGTAAATGCATCTATCGATGGTGAAGATGTGGTGTACCACAACTACTTCGATGTCAGCATCGCGGTGTCTACTCCGCGCGGGCTGGTGACACCCGTGCTGAAAGATGTCGATCTGCTGGGTATGGCCGAGATCGAGAAGAAAATTAAAGAGCTGGCAGTGAAAGGTCGCGACGGTAAATTAACCGTTGAAGAGCTGACTGGCGGAAACTTTACCATCACTAATGGCGGCGTGTTTGGCTCTTTGATGTCTACGCCGATTATCAACCCACCACAAAGCGCGATTCTTGGCATGCATGCCATCAAAGATCGCCCAATGGCCGTTGATGGTCAGGTTGTTATCCTGCCGATGATGTATCTGGCGCTGTCCTACGATCATCGCCTGATTGACGGCCGTGAGTCCGTTGGTTTCCTGGTCACCGTAAAAGAGATGCTCGAAGATCCGGCACGTTTGCTGCTGGACGTCTGACACACTACGGTGAAAGGCGGTTGGCCTGCGCCCGACCGCCGCGATAACGAGTGCTATGCAGGCCGTTACATGAATAACTAAATGAATGTGGCGGCGTTATCCACGATAGAAAGTCCCAGGACTTATCTTCAAACTTAAATGGATAGAACATCATGAATTTACATGAGTATCAGGCAAAACAACTCTTTGCTCGGTATGGTTTGCCGGCTCCGACCGGTTACGCCTGCACAACACCGCGTGAAGCGGAAGAAGCCGCATCAAAAATTGGTGCAGGCCCTTGGGTGGTAAAATGCCAGGTACATGCAGGTGGTCGCGGTAAAGCCGGTGGCGTGAAACTGGTTAATAGCAAAGAAGAGATTCGCGCTTTTGCCGAAAACTGGTTGGGTAAACGTCTGGTGACCTACCAGACAGATGCCAATGGTCAGCCCGTTCATCAAATTCTGGTGGAAGGGGCAACCGATATTGATAAAGAACTCTATCTGGGTGCGGTAGTAGACCGTGGCAGTCGGCGTGTGGTCTTCATGGCCTCGACCGAAGGTGGGGTTGAAATTGAGAAAGTGGCAGAAGAAACGCCGCATCTGATTCATAAAGTGGCGCTTGATCCGCTAACCGGGCCTCAGCCCTATCAGGGGCGTGAACTGGCCTTTAAACTGGGCCTGAGTGGCAAACAGGTTGCACAATTTACCAAAATTTTCATGGGGCTGGCGACGCTGTTCCTGGAACGCGATCTGGCGCTGGTAGAAATTAACCCGCTGGTTATCACTAAGCAAGGCGATTTGATCTGCCTGGATGGCAAGCTGGGTGCAGACGGCAATGCTCTGTTCCGCCAGCCTGAGTTGCGTGAGATGCGTGACCCCTCACAGGAAGATGCACGCGAAGCACATGCAGCCCAGTGGGAACTGAACTATGTTGCCTTGGACGGTAACATTGGCTGTATGGTGAATGGTGCCGGTCTGGCGATGGGGACCATGGATATCGTGAAACTTCATGGTGGTTCCCCGGCCAACTTCCTTGACGTGGGAGGCGGTGCGACCAAAGAGCGAGTGACCGAGGCTTTCAAAATTATTCTGTCTGATGACAAGGTAAAAGCCGTTCTGGTCAATATTTTCGGTGGCATCGTGCGTTGTGACCTGATCGCCGACGGGATTATTGGTGCCGTTGCCGAAGTTGGGGTGAATGTACCGGTCGTGGTGCGTCTGGAAGGGAATAATGCCGAACTGGGTGCACAAAAACTGGCGGATAGTGGTCTGAACATCATTGCTGCGACCAGCCTGACGGATGCGGCTCAGCAAGTGGTTGCGGCAGTGGAGGGTAAATAATGTCCATTCTGATCGATAAAAACACCAAGGTCATCTGTCAGGGTTTTACCGGCAGCCAAGGGTCATTTCATTCTGAACAGGCGATTGCTTACGGAACGTTGATGGTGGGGGGGTTACGCCCAGGTAAGGGCGGCACTGAGCATCTGGGCTTGCCAGTATTTAACACCGTGCGTGAAGCGGTAGAAGCGACCGGAGCGACGGCGTCGGTGATTTACGTTCCGGCACCGTTTTGCAAAGATTCGATTCTGGAAGCGATTGACGCGGGTATTGAGCTGATTATCTGTATCACCGAAGGCATTCCAACGCTTGATATGCTGACAGTGAAAGTGAAGCTTGAGCAGAGTGGGGTTCGGATGATTGGCCCTAACTGTCCGGGCGTTATCACACCTGGTGAGTGCAAAATTGGTATCATGCCGGGTCATATTCATCTGCCGGGTAAAGTGGGTATCGTATCGCGTTCGGGCACATTGACCTATGAAGCAGTGAAGCAAACTACGGATGCCGGTCTGGGCCAGTCAACCTGTGTAGGTATCGGTGGCGACCCGATTCCAGGCTCCAACTTTATCGATATTCTCAAGCTGTTCGAACAAGACCCACAGACTGAGGCTATCGTGATGATTGGTGAAATCGGTGGGACGGCAGAAGAAGAAGCGGCCGCTTACATTAAAGAACACGTCACCAAGCCGGTTGTGGGATACATAGCGGGCGTCACCGCGCCGAAAGGCAAACGCATGGGTCATGCGGGTGCCATCATCGCGGGTGGTAAAGGTACGGCAGATGACAAATTTGCCGCCCTGGAAGCCGCTGGCGTTAAAACTGTACGTAGCCTGGCGGATATCGGTGATGCGGTGAAAGCGGTACTGAGCCGCTAAGTTACCTTCATTCCTGTTCTGGAATGGGTAGACAAAAAATCGAGTCTGTCGTTTTCTGGGTTCGACATGGTTGGCCACTCCTGTGAGTGGCCTTTTTTATTGCAGTCATTTTGTGCCGAGTGTAAGCCCGGTGTATTTGTGGAAATGTGGCTGTCACTGTTGTCCTGACTTATTGCAAAATTTATTGATTGCCGTCGCAAAAAAACAGTTTATCTGAAAACAAACCAACCCAATAAAATAACAATAAAACAACAAATAGGGGGCGATTAAAAAATTTAGTATTCCGAGATCAAATTTCGCCATTTTTAATTAAACTTAAAAATATATTCTTAACAATCTACGCACGAAATCGGTTTATTACATTAAATTAACAATGAGTGTTTGTGTAAAAATAAATACCACAGTTGTTAACATTGCAGGAAATTATTGTTTGAGATCAAAAAAGCGAGCTGGATATCGTTTAAGAAATAAGATTAAATTGCTACAGGTCAATTACGCCTTTGACGGGTTGTTACGCGGGGATTGATGCAGAGGCAAAAACTCAATCCATATCACGTAAAAACTTATTTATTGTAGGGTTACAGAGGCGTAATATACCCGTACTCATATTTGAGTATGTTATTTGTAATTCTGTGATTTTTTTGGCTCACTTTCCAAATGCGCATAGCGACGTGGTAGCGCATATTAAGGCCTGTGCTAAAGCAATTGTTGTGTTTTCTTTAGGTTACTAACTGCCGGGTGTTTAGTGGCTTGTTTGCATAGCGAGCTAAAGACCCTCCTGCGAGGAGCAAGGAGTTAAGATGTTTGATGTAGTCGAACTGTCACGTTTACAGTTTGCCTTGACCGCGATGTATCACTTCCTGTTCGTGCCATTAACGCTGGGGATGGCGTTTTTGCTGGCGATCATGGAAACCGTATATGTCCTGTCCGGTAAACAGATCTACAAAGATATGACCAAGTTCTGGGGCAAGTTATTTGCAATCAACTTCGCACTGGGCGTTTCCACCGGGCTGACTATGGAGTTCCAGTTCGGTACTAACTGGTCATATTACTCTCACTACGTAGGCGATATCTTCGGTGCTCCGCTGGCTATCGAAGGTTTGATGGCATTCTTTCTGGAGTCTACCTTTGTCGGGCTGTTCTTCTTTGGCTGGGATCGTCTGGGCAAAGTTCAGCACATGGCAGTGACATGGTTGGTTGCGTTAGGTTCTAACCTGTCGGCACTGTGGATTCTGGTAGCAAACGGCTGGATGCAAAATCCGATTGCGTCGGATTTCAACTTCGAAACCATGCGTATGGAGATGGTGAGTTTCGCCGATCTGGTGCTTAACCCAGTCGCACAGGTGAAATTCGTCCACACCGTGGCTTCCGGTTATTGCACTGGCGCTATGTTCATTCTGGGCATTAGCTCCTACTACCTGTTGAAAGGGCGTGACATCGCTTTTGCCAAACGATCTTTCGCTATTGCAGCCAGTTTTGGTATGGCGGCGGTACTGTCAGTTATCGTGCTGGGCGACGAATCAGGTTATGAGATGGGTGATGTGCAGAAAACCAAGCTCGCTGCAATCGAAGCTGAGTGGGAAACCCAGCCTGCTCCTGCGGCATTTACCTTATTCGGTGTGCCTAATCAGGATACGATGGAGAATAAATACGCGGTTCAGATCCCCTATATGCTGGGACTCATCGCGACACGCTCTACCGATAAGACGGTCACCGGCCTGAAAGAGCTGATGGTGCAGCATGAAGTGCGTATTCGCAACGGTATGCAGGCTTACCATCTGTTACAGCAGTTGCGTTCCGGTAATACCGATCCTGCTGTGCGCGATGCATTTAACAAAAACAAACAGGATCTGGGCTACGGGTTGTTGCTCAAGCGCTACACGCCAAACGTAGCTGATGCCAGCGAAACGCAGATCAAACAGGCGGTGAAGGACTCCATTCCGCGTGTGGCTCCATTGTACTTCTCTTTCCGTATCATGGTGGCATGTGGCGTACTGATGCTTCTGATTATCGGTCTGTCTTTCTGGACGGTACTGCGTAACAAGATTGGTCAAAAACGTTGGTTGCACCGTGTCGCGTTGTACGGTATCCCACTGCCGTGGATTGCGGTTGAAGCAGGCTGGTTTGTTGCCGAGTATGGCCGTCAGCCCTGGGCTATCGGTGAAGTGTTGCCGACGGCGGTAGCGAATTCTTCGCTGACGGCGGGCGATATCCTGTTCTCTATGGCACTGATTTGCGGTCTCTACACGCTATTCCTGGTCGCTGAACTTTACCTGATGTTCAAGTATGCGCGTCTGGGTCCAAGCAGCCTGAAAACAGGGGCCTATCACTTCGAACAGCCGATCGCGGCTCAGGAAGCACGGTAACAGGAGTCCACTATGTTTGATTATGAAGTATTGCGTTTTGTCTGGTGGCTGCTGATTGGTGTGTTGCTGATCGGTTTTGCGGTCACCGATGGGTTTGATATGGGTGTCGGGATGCTCGTGCGCCTGATGGGCCGTAACGATGTTGAACGCCGTGTGATGATTAACAGCATTGCGCCACATTGGGACGGCAACCAGGTTTGGCTGATTACGGCAGGTGGCGCTTTATTTGCTGCCTGGCCGATGGTGTATGCTGCCGCGTTTTCCGGTTTCTATATCGCGATGATCCTGGTGCTGGCTTCTCTCTATTTTCGTCCGGTAGGGTTCGATTATCGTTCAAAACTGGAGAGTTCACGCTGGCGCAACCTATGGGACTGGGGCATTTTTATCGGTAGCTTTGTACCGCCTGTCGTCATTGGTGTGGCGTTTGGTAATCTGCTGCAAGGTGTCCCGTTTCATGTGGATGAGTACTTACGCCTGTATTACACCGGTAATTTCTTCCAGTTGCTCAACCCGTTTGGCCTGCTGGCGGGTATTGTCAGCCTGAGCATGATTCTGGCTCAGGGCGCGACATACCTGATGATGCGTACCACGGGTGATTTGCACTTCCGTGCAAAAAAAGCAGCCCAGCTATCCTCGCTGGCACTGACCGTCACTTTCGCATTAGCGGGGGTGTGGGTGGTATACGGCATTGACGGCTATGTGATTACCTCGGTTATCAATACGGCTGGCGAGTCCAACCCGTTACATAAAGAAGTGGTGCGTCAGGCTGGTGCCTGGATGGTTAACTTTAATCATTACCCTGCGCTGTGGGCTATTCCGCTGCTGGGGGTGCTGCTGCCGTTGGTCACGCTGATTATGGCGCGAGCGCAGAGAGGCGCACTCGCGTTCCTATTCTCTTCACTGAGCATTGCGTGCGTTATCCTGACTGCCGGTATTGCGATGTTCCCGTTCGTGATGCCGTCAGTAACGGTACCGAATGTCAGCCTGACGATGTGGGACGCGACTTCCAGCCTGCTGACGCTTCGTGTAATGACGGTGGTGGCGATAATCTTCGTGCCTATCGTGCTGAGTTACACCATCTGGTGTTACTACAAGATGTTCGGTCGTATCACCAAAGAACATATTGAGCAGAACACTCATTCGTTGTACTAAGTAAGGAGCCTGATTTATGTGGTATTTTGCCTGGATATTGGGAACGCTTCTTGCTTGCTCGCTGGGCGTCATTACGGCTCTGGCGTTAGAGCAGAGCGAAGCGACCAAGGCGAATAAAGATAAACCGCAATGATTGCCTTCATTGATAGTCTCTATCGCTGCATGGATAAGGGCCCGCTAAGGGCCCTTTCCCTGTGCATGGCTCTGTTGCTGGCCGGATGTGTCTTCTGGGAGCCAGCCCGTTTTGCTGCACGAACCAGTTCATTGGCCGTCTGGCAGGGCATGGCGCTCATTTGGGCCGTATGCAGCGGGGTAATACATGGTGTGGGCTTTCGTCCTCTGCGAGTCAGGTGGCGTGCTGCCTTCAGCCCATTGCCTGCCTTTGTGATCCTGGCCGCAGGATTATATTTCTACTTCTTATAGAATATCCGCTCATTCCTTTTGGTTATGGGTTGTGCACAACCCATAATTATTTACCATCCTGTACATAGAACCCATTCCAAACCTTATCCCTCTTGCGTATAGTAGCGGGGTTTATCGCATTACCGGGATGTAGAGTGAGTAATACAGTGTTCCGCTGGCCAGTACGCGTCTACTACGAAGATACTGATGCAGGTGGTGTGGTCTATCACGCACGCTATGTGGCCTTTTATGAACGGGCCAGAACTGAAATGTTGCGCGCACATGGCTTTCATCAGCGTGAACTTATGCATGAACATGTCGCCTTCGCTGTTCGTAAAATGACGGTTGAGTATCTTGCCCCGGCGCGTCTTGATGACTTACTGGAAGTGCAGAGCGAAATCGTTGGCATACGCGGCGCTTCCCTGACATTCGCACAGCGCATTATTGACTCTCAGGGCACTTCATTGAGCCATGCTGAGGTGTTAGTCGCATGCATCGATCCATTTCAAATGAAGCCAATCGCGCTTCCTAAGTCTATTGTCGCGGAGTTTAAGCAGTGACTGAAATGAACGTTCTTGATTTGTTCCTGAAGGCAAGCCTTCTGGTTAAACTTATCATGTTAATTTTAATCGGTTTTTCTATTGCCTCCTGGGCAATTATCATTCAGCGTACCCGTATTCTGAATGCTGCGACGCGTGACGCCGAAGCGTTTGAAGATAAGTTCTGGTCGGGTATTGAGCTGTCGCGCTTATATCAGGAAAGTCAGACGCGCCGTGAAAATCTGACCGGGACTGAGCAAATCTTCTATGCCGGTTTCAAAGAGTTTGCCCGCTTACACCGTGCTAACAGCCATGCGCCAGAAGCGGTTGTCGAAGGGGCATCGCGCGCTATGCGTATTTCTATGAACCGGGAGCTGGAAACGCTGGAAACGCATATTCCATTTCTTGGCACCGTCGGCTCTATCAGCCCTTATATCGGGTTGTTCGGTACCGTTTGGGGGATTATGCATGCATTTATCGCTTTGGGGGCGGTTAAGCAGGCAACGTTGCAGATGGTTGCACCGGGTATTGCTGAAGCTTTGATTGCGACAGCGATTGGTCTGTTTGCGGCTATTCCAGCGGTGATGGCATACAACAGGTTAAATCAGCGTGTGAATAAGCTTGAGCAGAATTACGATAACTTCATGGAAGAGTTCATTGCTATCCTGCATCGCCAGGCGTTCTCCAGTGAAGGCAACCGGTAATCGGGAGGTAATATGGCTCGTGCGCGTAGTGGCCGTCGGTCGCTAAAATCCGAGATTAATATTGTTCCCCTGCTGGACGTACTGCTGGTGTTGTTACTGATATTTATGGCAACGGCACCCATTATCACACAGAGCGTGGAAGTGGATTTGCCGGATGCGACAGAATCTAAAGCAGTTTCCAGTAATGATAATCCACCTGTGATTGTCGAAGTGTCTGGCGTGGGGCAGTACAGCCTGGTGGTTGATCATAATCGTATGAATCAATTGCCGGCAGAGCAGGTGGTGGCTGAGGCACAGTCACGCCTGAATGCAAACCCGAAAACGGTTTTTCTTATCGGAGGAGCTAAAGATGTTCCTTATGATGAGATAATCAAGGCACTGAATTTGTTACATCAGGCCGGTGTCAAGTCTGTCGGGTTAATGACCCAACCGATTTAACTGGCGAGTCCGTAAATGATGCATCGTCATTTTTCTGGCAAAACTGTTTTTGGGAATCCCTTGTGTTAAAGGCAAACGAACGAAACGATAAGCTAAAGCGTGCCGTTACTATCTCGGTCGTTTTGCACATTATTTTGATTGCGTTGCTGATCCTGAGTTCGATGAATCAGAAGATGGATGACGCCAGCGGTGGCGGCGGTGGTTCATCGATTGATGCGGTGATGGTTGATCCCGGTGCCGTCGTCGATCAGTATAATCGCCAGCAACAGCAACAGAGTGATGCGCGCCGTGCAGAGCAACTGCGTAAAAAACAGGCCGAGCAACAGGCTGAAGAGTTACAGGCAAAGCAGGCGGCTGAACAGCAGCGTCTGAAGGAACTAGAAAAAGAGCGTCTGCAAGCACAAGAAGAAGCCAAGCAGCAGGCACAGGAGCAGGCTGAGGCGAAGAAACAGGCTGAAGAGTCGGCGCAGAAAGCTAAAGAGCAGCAAAAACAAGCTGAAGCCGCGGCGGCGAAAGCGAAAGCGGAAGCTGAACAGCAAGCCAAAGCCGCGGCTGAAGCGAAAAAACAGGCGGAAGAAGAAGTCAAGAAACAAGCCGCTGCTGCTGCTGCAAAAAAGAAAGTTGAAGAAGAAGCCAAGGCTGCTGCGGCTGCACAGGCAAAGAAACAGGCGGAGGAAGAGGCCAAAGCTAAAGCCGCCGAAGTGAAGAAAAAAGCGGAAGAAGAAGCCAAGGCCAAGGCCGCTGCTGAGGCGAAAAAACAGGCAGCAGAAGAGGCTAAAGCGGCGGCTGCCGAAGCGGCTAAAGAAAAAGCTGCTGCTGAGGCCGCGAAGAAAGCAGAAGCCGCCGCTGCGGCGAAGAAAGCGGCTGATGATAAGAAAAAAGCAGCGGCTGCCTCCGCTAAACAAGCGGGCGAAGTCGATGATCTCTTAGGTGGACTGGCTTCTTCGAAGAATGCACCTAAGGGCGGTTCGAGCGGTGCCAGTGGTGGTGCAGCCGCGGCCGGGGTGGGAAACAGTAAAAAGAGCGGTGCATCCGGTGCTGCGCTCGATAGTTACGGCAGCCAGGTTCGCTCTGCTATCCAGAGTAAATTTTATGACTGGGAGTCCTACAAAGGCCGTACTTGTACGTTACGTATCAGACTGGCACCTGATGGCCTGCTGATTGATGTGAAGACAGAAGGGGGCGACCCTGCGTTGTGTCAGGCGGCAATTGCTGCTGCCAAGCAAGCACGGATACCAAAACCGCCTAGCACCGACGTCTATGACGCTTTCAAAAATGCACCGATAGACTTTAAACCGCAGTGATGAGGTTGTCGGTATCCAGAGTGCGTAACTGTGGATTAACCGGCTATCACACACTTTGTGTTTGTTGATATGGGTTTGTTAAAACGCTGCCAGATTATCGTTGGCGCTGTAGCCGTGATAAGGGAGATGAGATGAAGCAGGCATTAAAAATAGCATTGAGTTTTCTGATGCTGTGGACCGCTGTATTACACGCAGAAGTTCGCATTGAAATTACCCAAGGGGTAGACTCTGCCCGGCCGATTGGCGTTGTGCCGTTTAAGTCCACAGGTGGCGCTGTTCCTGAAGAAATTGGCAGCATTGTGGCCGCCGATCTGCGTAACAGTGGTAAATTTAACCCGATCGACGCCAGTCGTATGCCCCAGCAACCGGGCAGCGCGGCGGAAGTGACGCCATCAGCCTGGACTGCATTGGGGATCGATGCGGTAGTGGTCGGTCAGGTTCAGCCAACTGCCGATGGTTATTTGGTGTCTTACCAGTTGGTTGATACCTCGGGTAATGCCGGTAGCGTGTTGGCGCAAAATCAATTCAAAGTCACGAAACAGTGGTTGCGTTATGCTGCGCATACTGCCAGTGATGAAGTGTTTGAGAAACTGAGTGGTATCAAAGGGGCGTTCCGTACGCGTATTGCGTATGTCGTACAGACTAACGGTGGTCAATATCCCTATGAACTGCGCGTTGCTGATTATGACGGATATAATCAGTTCGTGGTGCATCGCTCCCCGGAACCGCTGATGTCACCCGTATGGTCTCCTGATGGTAGCAAGCTGGCGTATGTGACCTTCGAAAGTGGTCGTTCCGCGCTGGTCATCCAGACGTTGGCTAACAGCGATATCCGGCAGGTTGCTTCTTTCCCTCGTCACAACGGGGCTCCTGCGTTCTCGCCGGATGGCAGCAAACTGGCATTCGCGCTGTCCAAGAGTGGCAGTTTGAACCTGTATGTAATGAATCTGGGCTCAGGACAGATTTCCCAGGTAACCGATGGCCGTAGCAACAATACGGAGCCTACCTGGTTCCCCGATAGCCAGACGCTGGCCTATACTTCTGACCAGGCTGGCCGTCCACAGATTTACAAAGTCGGTATCAATGGTGGCGCGCCACAGCGTATCACCTGGGAAGGGGCACAGAATCAGGATGCTGAAGTCAGCAGCGATGGCAAATTCCTGGTGATGATCAGCTCCAACGGCGGCGCTCAACATGTCGCCAAGCAGGATCTGGTAACGGGTGGCGTTCAAGTGTTAACGGACACGTTCCTGGATGAAACGCCTAGTGTCGCGCCAAATGGCACCATGGTAATCTACAGTTCCAAACAAGGGCTGGGATCCGTGCTGCAACTGGTTTCGACCGACGGGCGTTTTAAAGCGCGTCTTCCGGCAACCGATGGTCAGGTGAGATTCCCTGCCTGGTCGCCGTATATGTAATGAAAATATGTACAATAACCTATTTAAAGGACATAGAAATGCAATTCAATAAAGTGCTGAAAGGCCTGATGTTGGCTCTGCCGGTGCTGGCTGTTGCCGCATGTAGCTCCAACAAACACGCTAACAATGACCAGTCCTCTCTGAATGGCGGTGCAGGTCTGGAAAACAATGGCGGCAACATGTCTTCTGCTGAGCAGGCTCGTCTGCAAATGCAGGAACTGCAACGCAATAACATCGTTTACTTCGATCTGGACAAATATGACATTCGTCCTGATTTCGCTCAGATGCTGGATGCTCACGCGGCTTTCCTGCGCAGCAACCCGTCTTACAAAGTGACTGTTGAAGGTCATGCTGACGAACGTGGTACGCCGGAATACAACATCGCGCTGGGCGAGCGTCGTGCTAACGCTGTGCAGATGTACCTGCAAGGCAAAGGCGTGTCTGCCGATCAGATCTCTGTGGTTTCCTACGGCAAAGAGAAACCGGCTGTTCTGGGTCATGACGAAGCTGCATGGTCCAAGAACCGTCGTGCCGTTCTGGTATACTAAGAGAATCGCATGAGCAGTAACTTCAGACATCATTTGCTGAGTCTGTCGTTACTGGTTGGCGTAGTGGCCCCCTGGGCCGCTACTGCCCAAGCGCCAATCAGTAATGTCGGCTCTGGCTCGACAGAAGATCGAGTCACTCAACTTGAGCGTATCTCCAACGCTCACAGCCAGCTATTAACCCAACTCCAGCAGCAACTTGCCGACACTCAGCGCGATATTGATGGTTTGCGCGGCCAAATTCAGGAAAATCAGTATCAACTGAATCAGGTGGTTGAACGCCAGAAGCAGATCTATCAACAGATCGATAGTCTGGGTTCTCAGGGATCCACCTCCTCGTCAGCGTCATCGGCAGCAACGAGCGGTGCGGCATCCCCTGACGTGGGGTCAGCAAACAGTGCTAGCGCAAACGCCGCAGCCGCACCTGCGATGACGGGAGATGCTAATACCGACTACAATGCGGCTGCATCACTGGTGCTGGAAAAAAAGCAGTATGACCAGGCGATAGTGGCGTTTCAGAACTTTATCAAGAAGTATCCTGATTCAACTTATCAGCCAAATGCCAATTACTGGCTAGGTCAGCTTTTTTACAACAAGGGAAAAAAAGACGACGCAGCATATTATTTTGCTAATGTTGTCAAAAATTACCCTAAATCACCCAAAGCCTCAGAAGCGATGTTCAAAGTGGGTGTCGTGATGCAGGAAAAGGGCCAGACGGATAAAGCCAAAGCCGTCTATGAACAGGTGATAAAAACCTACCCAAACTCCGATGGGGCCAAGCAGGCTCAGAAACGGTTGTCGGGTTTGTAATCGCTATTCCTACACAAAAACTGCGCAATGTGCGCGGTTTTTGTGCTTTGGCGTTCAAGCTATAAGCAATTGATTTTTTTTTCTGAAAATAGGTTGCACAGAAAAATTATATTAGTAATATATGCCGCCGTTGCCAAGGCGATATGCCATTGCTAAAGCAGCCGTTGTTTTGGGTCGTTAGCTCAGTCGGTAGAGCAGTTGACTTTTAATCAATTGGTCGCAGGTTCGAATCCTGCACGACCCACCAAAACAAAATATCTCTTTGTGGCACACCTGTAGCGGGTCGTTAGCTCAGTCGGTAGAGCAGTTGACTTTTAATCAATTGGTCGCAGGTTCGAATCCTGCACGACCCACCAAAGCAAGATATCTCTGTGTAGCACACCAATAGCGGGTCGTTAGCTCAGTCGGTAGAGCAGTTGACTTTTAATCAATTGGTCGCAGGTTCGAATCCTGCACGACCCACCACCGCGAAGTAGAAGTAAATGTCTTCTAAACGATTGCCGCCTGCTCCGGCGTGATTTCATAAAACCACTCCCGCACGAACAAACCGGCAACTACCACCCCGTAAACACCGTACTCATCTGGTAAGACACGCCACCTTTTCCTGCCGTATTGCAAAACCCCTTACCGCTTCATGTTGTTTGCTATATCTCTTTTTACCCTGTACCGGTTTAAGCACGACAGCACATTTGGCGTATAGTGGAAGCTTCTTTTTTGATTGAGGGCAATGTCCCTTCGCAAGCTGCACAATTGAAGGATAAGCCTTAAGGGAGACGTGATGATAGGTCCGGTAATTAATGGTGTTGCCATTCTGGCAGGAGGGGCGCTGGGCGTGGTGTTACAGCGTTTTATTCCACAGCGTATGCGTGATGGTCTGCCACCGGCATTTGCCATGGTGTCGATTGCTATGGGGATTACGCTGGTTGTAAAGGTGCATCAACTGCCCGCTGTCGCGCTGGCAATTATTCTTGGGGTGGGTGTAGGGGAGTTTTTACGTCTTGAAGCTGGCGTACAAAAAGGGGCCATCATGATTGAGCGCCTGTTGAGCCGGTTTGTTCCTGCCCCCGCACTCAAGCTGCCGCAGGATGTTTACACCCAGAACTTTACCGCGTTGATTGTGCTGTTTTGCGCCAGCGGTACCGGGGTAGTGGGTTCAATGACCGAAGGGCTGACGGGTGATTATCAGTTGCTGATTATTAAATCGGCGCTTGATATTTTTACCGCGTTAATTTTTGCCATTACTCTCGGGGTGGCAGTGATGTCGATAGCGATCCCTCAGTTTCTGGTACAGAGCCTGCTGTTTTTCTCCGCCAAACTTATCATGCCCTTTATGAATGACATCACGATGGGGGATTTTGCCGCCTGTGGCGGGATTGTCATGATGGCTGTCGGGTTGCGTATCGCGCAGATTAAAACCTTTGCTGTCGTCAATTTCCTTCCGGCATTAGTGCTGATTATTCCCCTTTCTCTGTACTGGCATCGTCTGTTCGCCTGACGACGTTTATTCGCTTGACTACTCTGGCAGGGCCGTTTGGCCCTGTACCGCAATAGGGTGTATTTTTTTAATCGATTAAACAAAAAAAACGAATGCTGGCGATATTTGCAGGTTTCTTGGCTTTTTATATGTATTTTGTTTAGTATGTAAAACAAAGTTCAGCCATTTGCGGCCATCAATATGGCCTGGGGATTCATAATGAGCCTGTCTGTAGAACATCCGACTATCGACTACCCTTTCCCTGCCCGCCCTAAAACGCTGTCTCATCAGGAAAAACAGCACTACCGCCAGCAAATCAAACAGTTACTTAAGGCGCGTGATGCAGTGCTGGTCGCGCATTATTACACTGACCCGGAGATACAGGCGTTAGCTGAGGAAACCGGCGGATGCGTTGCTGATTCGCTGGAAATGGCGCGCTTTGGCCGCCAGCACGCAGCCAGTACGCTGGTGGTGGCTGGTGTGAAATTCATGGGGGAAACCGCAAAAATCCTCAGCCCGGAAAAAACCATACTCATGCCGACGCGAGAAGCGCAGTGCTCATTGGATTTGGGCTGCCCTCCTGAGGCATTTCACGCATTTTGCGACAGCCACCCTGATCGTACTGTTGTGGTGTACGCCAATACCTCTGCGGCGGTAAAAGCCCGTGCCGACTGGGTTGTCACCTCCAGCATTGCGGTAGAGTTAATCGAGCATCTCGATAGCCTTGGCGAGAAGATCCTCTGGGCACCCGATCGCCACCTTGGGCATTATGTGCAGCAGCAGACCGGAGCAGACATATTGTGCTGGCAGGGGGCGTGTATCGTTCATGATGAATTCAAAACGCAGGCGCTAAAACGGATGAAAGCGTTATATCCGCAGGCCGCGGTGTTAGTCCATCCCGAGTCACCCCAGAGTGTGGTGGCGATGGCTGATGCCGTTGGCTCGACCAGTCAGCTGATTCAGGCCGCCAAAACGCTGCCGCATCAACAACTCATTGTAGCCACTGATCGCGGTATTTTTTATAAAATGCAGCAGGTTTGCCCGGAAAAAGAGTTGCTGGAAGCCCCCACCGCCGGGGAGGGGGCAACCTGCCGTAGCTGTGCGCACTGCCCGTGGATGGCCATGAATGGCCTACAGGCCATCGCTGATGCACTGGCGTCAGAGGATATCTCTGACCATGTGATAGCCGTGGCAGAATCGCTGCGTCAGCAGGCGCTGGTGCCGCTGAATCGGATGCTGGCATTTGCTGCTACACTCAGGGCGTAATTTATCTTCACGTTAATCGCTACCCTGATAATCAGGATAGAGAGGTCATCGCCTGTGTCGCTGTAGCGAGTCAGGCTCAGGAGTTCACATGGATTTTTTTAGTACCAGCACAATTCTGGTTCACATCCCGTTAGGGGCAAAAGGTTACGACTTGTCGTGGATTGAAGCGCTGGGAACGTTATCGGGGTTGGCATGCATCTGGCTTGCCAGTCTGGAAAAAACGCAGAACTACCTGTTCGGTTTGATCAATGTGTCATTATTTGCGCTGATTTTCTTTCAGATTCAGCTTTACGCCAGCCTGTTACTGCAAATTTTTTTCATCGCCGCCAACGTGTATGGCTGGTATGCCTGGAGCCGCAAAACCGGCGATCGGCAAACCGAGCTGCGCATTCGCTGGCTGTCTCGCCGTCAGGCGGTGCTCTGGGGAGCGGGATGTGTTATTGCCACACTGCTGATGTCACGTTATATCGATGCTTTCTTTGCCTTGCTAAGTCAGATTGCGGTGGCGCTGATGCAGGCGATTGGGCTGGATGTTTCGATGCCTGAACTGCAACCGGATGCATTCCCCTTCTGGGACTCCGCCATGACGGTGCTCTCGGTCGCCGCCATGCTGCTAATGACAAGAAAATATGTGGAAAACTGGTTACTGTGGGTGGTAATTGACGTGATAAGCGTCGTTATCTTTGCCTGTCAGGGCGTCTATGCCATGTCATTGCAGTATCTTATCCTGACCGGTATTGCGCTCAATGGGAGCCGGTTGTGGATAAACAGTGCCAGGGTCAATCATTCTCACCCTTTGGCGCGTGTGGCGTAAATATTACGTGATAGGGCTGGTGTGGCATTTAACATGGACACATCGCCGAGAACCGGTAAAACGCCTTGTCGAGACATGGCGTTATTTTTTGGCCGCTTGACTTATCATCGCCAGCCTGCAATATGTTCACGACATTTTTATTTTTCTGTTTTTACTCTGGGCTGAGAGGGAAGGCTCCCTTCGCAGCCCTGGAGACATGGACCCATTATGAATTACCAGAATGACGATTTGAGAATCAAAGAAATTAAAGAGTTACTTCCCCCCGTTGCATTATTGGAGAAATTCCCTGCCACCGAACGTGCAGCACAAACGGTATTTAATGCCCGCAGCGCCATCCATAAAATCCTCAAAGGCAGTGATGATCGCCTGCTGGTGGTGATTGGCCCTTGCTCGATTCATGACCCCATCGCCGCCAAAGAGTATGCGGCACAGCTATTATCGTTACGTGAAGAACTGCATGGCGATTTAGAAGTGGTGATGCGAGTCTATTTTGAAAAACCGCGCACGACCGTTGGCTGGAAAGGCTTGATTAACGATCCGCATATGGATAACAGTTTCCAGATTAATGACGGGTTACGTATTGCACGTCAGTTGCTGCTGGAAATTAATGACACCGGTTTACCGGCTGCGGGTGAGTTTCTGGATATGATCACCCCGCAGTACATGGCAGACTTGATGAGCTGGGGGGCCATTGGTGCGCGTACCACTGAATCGCAGGTGCATCGTGAGCTGGCATCAGGGCTCTCTTGCCCGGTTGGGTTCAAGAATGGTACGGATGGCACTATCAAGGTGGCAATTGATGCGATTAATGCCGCCCGTGCACCGCACTGCTTCCTGTCTGTGACCAAGTGGGGTCACTCTGCGATTGTGAATACCAGCGGCAATCACGACTGCCACATCATTCTGCGCGGCGGCAAAGAGCCTAACTACAGTGCACAACATGTTCAGGCTGTGAAAGTCGGTTTGGAAAAAGCCGGTTTGCCCGTGCAGGTGATGATCGATTTCAGCCATGCCAACAGCAGCAAGCAGTTCAAGAAACAGATGGATGTCTGTGAGGATGTTTGCCGTCAGGTTGCCGGGGGCGAGCGTGCCATCATGGGTGTGATGGTCGAAAGTCATCTGGTTGAGGGTAATCAGAATCTGGAGAGCGGTGACGCACTGGTTTACGGCAAAAGCGTGACCGATGCCTGTATCGGCTGGAGCGACACCGAAAAACTGCTGCGCCAGTTGGCTGCCGCAGTACGCCAGCGTCGGGGCTGATTGCTGAAGCAATAAAAAAAACCGGCCAGGCCGTAATGCCGATCAGTTAAGACAAAAATGATCGGTTGAACGATCCGGCAGTTCTGCAAGAATCCGTAATCTCTCAAGGATTACGGATTTTTTTATGCTTCTCAGCCAGGCGTTGGACACCCTCCACCCATTTACTCCTCAGGAGTTCGCAGCCCCTTCAGACCGCCTTTCTCCTGAACTGATTGATGAGTGCCTTGCCGATACCGGCGTGGTCACATTACGTAAACGCCGACTGTCGATGGAAATGATGGTCTGGGCCGTGATGGGAATGTCACTTTTTCGTTCCCATTCAATGAACCAGCTCGTGTCTCATCTGGACATTCTGCTGCCGGGGAAACGACCCTTTGTCGCGCCCAGTGCCGTTGTTCAGGCTCGCCAGCGACCCGGTGAAGACGTCGTCCGGTTAATGTTTGAGAAAACTCAGCGCCTGTGGTTTGAGAAAACGCCCCTGTCTCACCGGAACGGAAAGGCACTGGATGCGGCCACTGCGTAAAGGTGCTCAGTACCGAGTGATACGCAAGTCAGGTGCCGGGCAGGAACTGGTGGAATTATCGTTATCGCCACAGGCGAAGAAAAAATGGCCGCTCGCGCCGCAGACGCTGACAGCAAGGCTTATCAGCAAAGCGCTCAACGGCAAGGTGGTACAGATACTGACCTCCATGTGTGACCCGCTGAGGTATCCAAAATCTGATATTGTGGAGCTGTACAGTCATCGCCGGGAAATAGAGCATGGGTTCAGGGAGATGAAACAACATCTGCTGAATAATGAGCTAACGGTAAGAAGCAAAAAACCGGAGCTTGTGCGTCAGGAACGGTGGGGAGTGGCGCTGTCCTACAATCTTCTGAGGTTCATGATGGCACAGATGGCGTATAGCCTGAAAGGTGTGGAGCCTTATCAGATGAGTTTTAAACAGTCAGCGCTGTATCTGAAAAGTCAGTTGAGCCTGTTACCGGGTGTGGCACCGGGAAAAATCCCGCGAATAATGAAAGAGATAATGGCGATGGCCCCGGGGTTGGTCCTGCCGGAACGAAGAGCACGTCATTACCCCATAGCGGTAAAAAAGAGGCCGCAACGTTATCCGTTGCGGCCTCCTTCAAAGGCTTAACTGACAAGCATTAGGCCAGGCCGGGTTTTTCATCATCACCGCGAAAGGGTGATGATTTCACGTATTACTTTGCTTTGCCCTGGTTGGCAACAGCTGCGGCTTTTGCTGCGATTTCGTCAGCATTGCCCAGGTAGTAACGTTTCAGGGGTTTGAAGTTTTCGTCAAACTCGTAAACCAGCGGCACGGCGGTTGGGATATTCAGTTCCAGAATTTCTTCTTCGCTCATGTTATCCAGGTATTTCACCAGTGCACGCAGGGAGTTACCGTGTGCAGCGATGATAACGCGCTCGCCAGTCTTCAGACGCGGCAGAATGGTTTCGTTCCAGAACGGCACCACACGCTCGATAGTCAGCGCCAGGCTTTCCGTCAGCGGCAGCTCTTTGTCGCTCAGTGACGCGTAACGCGGGTCGTGGCCCGGAAAACGCTCATCTTCACGGGTCAGCTCTGGCGGGGTGACGGCAAAACCACGACGCCACAGTTTGACCTGGTCGTCGCCGTATTTTTCAGCGGTTTCCGCTTTGTTCAGACCCTGTAACGCACCGTAGTGACGTTCGTTCAGTTTCCAGCTTTTCTCGACCGGCAGCCAGGCTTGATCCAGCTCGTCCAGTACGTTCCACAGGGTGTGAATGGCACGTTTCAGCACCGAGGTGTAGGCGAAATCGAAGCTGAAGCCTTCTTCTTTCAGCAGTTTACCTGCCTGTTTGGCTTCATTAACCCCTTTTTCAGACAGCTCAACGTCCATCCAGCCGGTGAAGCGGTTTTCGTTGTTCCACTGGCTCTCACCATGTCGCACCAGTACCAGTTTCGTTACAGCCATAGCTTAACTCCTTCATATACTAAGATTTCTATGATAACTACGCTCATTATAGGGCCGCAGAGCGGTTATCGGCAATCGCTAGTCATCTGGCCGACGGATTTATCGGTCAGCATGATGACGACAAAATAGCGCGCTTTATCGTTTCAGTTGCTCTGTTTCTCCACTTTATTGCGTTGAAGTAGCAAAAAGAGCGCCGGGATCACCAGCATGGAGAGCACAGGAGCACTGATCATTCCACCAATCATCGGTGCGGCGATGCGTTGCATCATTTCCGAGCCGCTGCCACCGCCCCACATAATCGGCAGCAAACCGGCCATAATGGTGGCTACCGTCATCATTTTAGGCCGCACGCGCAGGACTGCGCCTTCACGAATCGCAGCCATCAGTTGATGCTCGGTCAGCTTTTGCCCGGGCAGGCGATGTTTCTCCACCGCCTGATTCAGGTATAGCAGCATAATGACACCAAACTCGGCAGCCACCCCGGCCAGTGCAATAAACCCCACCGCCCCGGCGACAGAAAGATGATACCCAAGCAGGTATAGCAACCAGACGCCGCCAATCAGTGCAAAGGGTAGTGTACCCATAATCAGCAGCGCGTCTTTGATCTTGCCAAACGTCAGGTACAGCAGAATGAAAATAATCATCAATGTGAAGGGCACCACCCGTTTCATGGTGGCGGTAGCCCGTTCCAGGTACTCAAACTGCCCGGACCAACTGAGTGAGACGCCCTGTGGCAGGATAATCTGCTGCGCCACCTGTTTTTGCATGTCGTCAACGGCTGATTTGAGGTCACGCCCGCGTAAATCAACATAGACCCAGTTACTCAGTCGGCCATTTTCGCTTTTTAGCATCGGCGGCCCTTCGCTGATACGAATATCCGCCAGCTCGGATAACGTCAGGTGCGCACCGCGTTGTGTGACGACCGGCAGATTTTTTATAGCGTCCAGCGAATCGCGCCTTTCCTGCGGATAGCGCACATTAATCGGGTAGCGCTGGCGGCCCTCCAGTGTTTCACCAATGTTTTGTCCGCCAATCAGCGTAGCCACCATCGATTGTAACTCTTGCACGGAAACGCCATAGCGGGCCGCGCGGACACGATCGATGTCAATATCAATATATCGCCCTCCCGTTAACCGCTCTGCCAGCGCCGAGGTGACGCCGGGTACGCGTTTTACCACCTGCTCGATACGTGCCGCTACCCGCTCAATATCCTGCTGATTATCACCATTGACCTTGATACCCACCGGGCTTTTGATACCGGTTGCCAGCATATCAAGCCGGTTGCGGATAGGCGGTACCCAGACATTGGCAATACCGGGGAGGCTCACCGCTTGGTCAAGCTCGGCAATCAGTGCGTCCATTGTCATACCGGGTCGCCATTGTTCGCGTGGTTTCAGGCGCAGGGTCGTCTCGAACATGGTCAGCGCCGCCGGGTCAGTTGCGCTGTCGGCGCGTCCGGCTTTGCCAAATACGCTTTCGACTTCCGGCACCGTTTTGATGAGTCGGTCAGTTTGTTGCAGCAAACGCGCCGCCTCACGAGGCGAAATGCCGGGCAAGGTCGAGGGCATATACAACAGGTCACCCTCATCAAGCGGTGGCATAAACTCGCTGCCCAGGCGCATGAGCGGAAAGGCGGTGAGCAACAGTAACGCCAGTGAGAGCGCCAGCGTGGTTTTAGGAAACCGCAGTGCCCGCTGTAACACCGGCTGATAGAGTGCAATCAGCCAGCGGTTTAACGGGTTGGCCTGTTCATCGGGCAGACGGCCGCGCACCACATAACCCATGAGCACCGGCACCAGCGTTATCCCGAGCATCGCCGAGACCGCCATTGCATACGTCTTGGTAAAGGCCAGCGGCGAGAACATGCGGCCTTCTTGTGCTTCCAGCGAGAACACCGGAATAAACGACAGCGTAATAATCAGCAGGCTGCAAAACAGGGCCGGGCCTACCTCGGTGGCGGCCTGCGTGGCAAGCTGCCACCAGGTGGCGTTATCGGGCTCGCGGTCAGGGTGCTGATGCCGCCACTGTTCGACCACTTTGTGCATGTTTTCAACCATCACGATGGCGGCGTCCACCATCGCCCCAATGGCAATCGCAATCCCGCCCAGCGACATGATGTTGGCGTTGATACCCTGATAGCGCATGATGATAAACGCCCCCAGAATACCAAGCGGCAGGCTGATGACCGCCACCAGCGAGGAACGCCAGTGAAACAGGAACAGCGCGCACACCAACGCAACGACCACAAACTCTTCCAGCAGTTTATGGCTAAGGGTGGTGATAGCACGCTCAATCAGCGGTGAGCGGTCATAGGTGGTGACCAGTTCAACCCCGGCAGGCAGTTGCTGGCGGATTTGCTGTACACGGGCATGAATTGCACGCAGTGTTTCCAGTGCGTTTTTCCCCGAACGCAGCACGATCACTCCCCCGGCGACTTCCCCTTCGCCGTTAAGCTCGGCAATGCCCCGGCGCATTTCCGGGCCTTCACGTACGCTGGCGACATCCTGTAATAACACCGGAACGCCCTCACGCAGGCCCACGGGCACGTTGAGAAAATCGGCCGGTTTTAGCAGATAACCGCGGCTGCGCACCATGTACTCGGCCTCGCCCTGCTCGATAACCGATCCGCCACCTTCCTGATTCGCTGCCCGCAGTGCCTCGATGACCTGCTGGTGCGTGATGTTAAGTGCGCGCAACTGCTCGGGGTTCAGCACCACCTGATACTGGCGCACCATACCGCCAATACTGGCGACTTCTGCCACATTGGGCAGCGTTTTCAGCTCATATTTCAGTTGCCAGTCCTGAATGGCGCGTAGTTCGGCCAGGCTGTGCTGGCCACTTTTATCAATCAGTGCATATTCGTAAATCCAGCCAACGCCGGTGGCATCAGGCCCCAGCGCGACTTTCGCCTCGGCAGGCAGGGTCGATTGCACCTGACTGAGGTACTCCAGTACGCGCGAACGTGCCCAGTAGGGGTCGGTGCCATCTTCAAACAGCACGTAGACATAGGTATCACCGAACATCGAAAAACCGCGTACCGTTTTGGCTCCCGGCACGGATAGCATGGTGGTGGTCAGCGGGTAGGTGACCTGGTTTTCCACCACTTGAGGGGATTTGCCGGGGTAGCTGACGCGAATAATCACCTGCACGTCAGATAAGTCGGGCAGGGCATCCAGCGGCGTGTTCTGTAATGATATCCCTCCCCAGAACGCCATCAGCAGTGTGGCTATCAGCACCAAAAACCGGTTCTGAATGGACCAGCGAATCACATGCGCTATCATTGGTGGCCTCCGTGTGCTGTCGTGGCGATCGGCTGGAGATCCCGCAGTTGTGCGCCGCTGTCTTGCAGGCGAAAGCGAAATCTCACCTGCATGCCGGGGCGAAGGGTATCGGGTAATGCGCTGTCGGCGGTGAAATCCATGGTCATCGGTGGCCAGCCCAGAGCCTGAATGGCTTCATGGGCAATCGTCACCTGCCTGCCGTTAATGGCGTTGAGAGTGCCTGTGGCCTGATAGTCGCCCTCTGGCGGGGCAGCGCTGGGTTGTGCCGCTTTAGACTCTTGCTCCCCGTCGCTAAATGCAGCCAATGCGCTGTGCAGGCTGGCTTCAGAGTCAAGCAAAAATTGGCCGGATGTCACGACACTGTCGCCCTCATTCAGGCCGGATAAAATCTCGGCCCAGCCATTCTGTATCGCACCTGTTTGCACCTGACGCGGGGTGAAGTAGCCTTGCCCGTCGCTGACCAATACCCGGTTTTGCTGGCTGCTCATCAGTAGCGCCGATTGGGGAACCATTAACACCGTCTGGGCCGGTGCGGCGGCGGGCTGCACGCGCAGGTACATACCCGGTTTGAGCCGTTGATCCGGGTTGTCCAGCTCAATGCGCGCCCTCAGGGTGCGAGTGGTGGTATCAAGCTGCGCCAGTACCTCGGTGATGCGCCCCTGAAAAGTGACGCCGGGCCAGCTATCGCTGGTAGCGAGGAAGGTATCGCCACGGTGTACGGCGGCCGCCTGCCACGCCGGGTACTCTATCTCAAGCCAGGCCGGGTCGGCGTAGGCAAGCTCAAACAGGGGTTGCGCCGCAGTGAGCTGCGTGCCGACGCGCACATCCAGCCGGTTAACATAACCGCTTTGTGGCGCGCTGATGGTGAGCCGGGATTGCGTTTTACCGTCACGTTCGACATTACGGATGACACTCTCTGGCATAAACGCCAGCGCCAGCTTTTGGCGCGCCGCCCGGCTGAGTTCGGCATCGCCTAACTGGCGTACCGCCAGATACTCCTGCTGGGCAGCCGCCCAGCCGGGGTTCCACACAATAGCCAGCGTCTGGCCTTTTTGTACCTGTTGCTGTACGGCGCTGACCTCAAGCTGCTCGATTACGCCGCCAGCGGGGGCGACCAGGGTGCGCAGGCTGTGCTGATTAACCACCACCGTACCGTAGCCGTTAAGCGCGGGTGTACGGGCGCGGCGCTCGGCGCGTGCGGTTCGCACCCCCAGATTTTGTTGCTGGCGCGGGTTTATCCGCACACCGCCATTATCCTGTGTCTCATCGGCGTAGCGGGGGAGCAGCGGCATGTCCATAAACGGCGATTTACCCGGCTGTTCAAAGCGTTTGTCCGGCACCATTGGGTCATACCAGTAAAGCACTTTGCGCGTGCGATTATCGTTCGTCTGGGGCGAGCCCTGCGCACCGTCTGCCTGTGGCGAAGATGCAGGGGGGACATAATGGGCCGTGCGTTTGCCAATCATGTAACCGGCTGTCGAGGCGGCCAGTGCAACGGCTATCAGGCTTGTAATGAGCGTCCGGTTCATTTTGCCAAAGCTCCTTGAGGGGTCAGATAACGCAATGTGGCCCATAACATGGCCAGCTCACGGGTGGTGTTTTGGGCTGCGATGCGGCTCTCCAGCAGGGCGCGGCGTGCGTCGAGCACACCGGAGAGATCGCCGGTGTTGCTTTGATACTGGCTTTGCAGCAGGCGAATGCGCTGTTGCTGCAAGGGCAGCACCTCATCATTCAGGCGGTGCCAGCGTGCCTGCACTGCCTGATATTGCGCCAGCAGCGCATCAAGCTGTGCCCGGTGCTCTCGCTGTACCAGCGCGGCCCGGTCGCGTGCTTCCAGGCCGCGAGCCAGATCGGCGGCATGATCTTTGTCCTGACGACGAGACTGAAAGAGCGGTAAATCGACGCTGATTGCAATACCGGCCATGTCATCAAAGCGGTTGCCGCGTTTGCCGTAGTAAACCTCAACACCGACATCGGGCAGGGCCGCCACCGCTGATTGCGCAGCACGCGCCTGCGCCAGCCGGGTTTCCTGTTCAGCTTGCACGATATCCGGGTGTTGCATGAGCGCGCCGTAGAGCTGTGCGGGGTCGGCGGGCAAGCGTTCAATGCGCGGTATGGCTCCTTGTGGGGTAATGTCGGTCATACCGGTCAGGGCGGTGAGCCGGGCTTGTGCGATGGCGAATACGCTGCGGGCATCGGCCTGTTTGTCCTGCATTCCCGCGAGCGTCAGTTGCGCCTCCAGCACCTTTGCGGGGGCTGTGCCTGCTGCTACTGCCGCTTTTTGCACGGCCAGTTGTTGCCCGCTCTCTTTGACCAGCGCATCAATCTCTTTTAGCGTCTGACCGGAGATAGCCAGTTCCAGCCAGGCCTGAGCGGTATCGCGTTGCAGCCGGGCACGCAGCGTTTCACCGTTGCTGCGTATGGCCTTGGCCTCGGCTTCAAGGGTCTGTGCCTTGCGCTCACGTTTAGTCGCGCTGACGTAGGTTTGCATGATACCGATACGTTGCATGGTCATGCCTTCCCGGGTCAGGCGAGCGTTATTGTTGCCGCCGAGCGGTACGTTATCGAGAGCGTATTTCAACTGCGGATCAGGCAGTTGTGTTGCGGCATCGGCCATGTTCTGTAGTGCGCTAATCTGGTGCCGGTTGGCTGACAGGTCAGCGGAATAGCGTTCCGCCGCCTGTAATGCCTCTTCCAGACCCAGCGTTGCCGCAAACGACGCGGCAGGCAGCCACAGCAACATCGCCAGCCACGCGCGGGAAGCGCGAAACTTGCGTATGTACATGGTTTGCTCCGATTAATTCTGCCGTGGGGTAATATCAGTCAGGGTGTAACCGTCTGCGCTTTGCACAAAGCTGAAACTCACCGCGCTGCCTTGCGGTAAAACGCTCAGTTCGCGGTTCGCGGGCAGGCGGAAGGTCATGGTCATCGCAGGCCAGCGCAGCGCGGCAATGGCCTCATGCGAAAGTGTCACATTGCGGCTGTCCCACTGTTTGACGATGCCGTTGGCATGGTAGCGCGTGGCCGTCTCCGGTGAGGCCGGTTGGGCAGCGTGCGGTTGTGCTTCGTCCATCATGGTATGGGGCAGGTTGCCCATGTCATGGGTTTGGGTGTCAGCGTGTGTCAGTAGCGGGAAAAAAACCAGCAGGGTGGCGATGGCCACAGAGAGTTTAGGCATGATAATAGCTCCATAAATACGATAAATAACAAAATGTTATGGTAAAGGCGCATAAATGATATTTATCGCAGGGGCTATTCTCTGAATCGGCAAAAGCGAATGGTGGCCGGGGGCCGGTGACAGGTGGTGTCAGCCTGTCATCACTGGCGACGGCTAACGATGGCGAGGGGGGCACGGGCAGCAGTTCATCATTGACCGGCAGAGCCAGCAGTGACAGTGAAGGCAACTCCTGAGTAGCGGAATCCGGCAAACAGTGTTTTTCACACAGCGGGCTTATCTCTGCGCTTGCCTTAACCTGCGCAGTGGTTTGCCCGTCTGGCATATCGGCAGGGTGTGACATCCGGTGGGCTTCATGCTGCACCATAACCGGCGCAGCCGTTATGGTAAGCCCGCAACGGTGACCCGCGACAGCCAGTTGGGTATTGAGCAGCAACCAGCATAACGCCAGCAGCCAGCCCCATGCGCTTTTATGGCGCAGAGCATGCAGGCTGAATGGACGATGGCGAAATGCTGTCATGAAGGCAATATCCCTATAAACGGTAGTGTCAGTGTACGAGGCGTACTTCACGCCGGACAAGCAGGAATTTGCACAGTTTTGTAAAGAGCCAGCGGTGCTGGCTCAGGGAGGATTAATCGGCCTGGCGGTCATGACCTGCCGGATGGGCGCTGAATACATAACGGGTGAGGGCGCTGTAGCGTTTGCCGGGTCTTAGCCAGCAATCCGGCTGTGGCCAGTTCGGGTGGTTGGGGCTGTCTGGCAAAAACTCGCTCTCCAGCGCCACACCCGCATGGTTTGCATAGCATCCGCCTTCGCGTGACGGCGTGCCTGCAAGAAAGTTACCGGTGTAGAGTTGCAGCGCAGGCGCGCTGGTATAAACCTGCATCTGTACCCTGTTGTCGGCTGACCACAGGCAGGCGGCCGGGCTTGCGTCAGATCCACCGGTGCGGTGCAACAAAAACGCGTGATCATAACCACCAACCGCGCGTTGATCGGCATCAGCCAGAAAGTTCTGTTGCAGCGTTTTAGGCTGGCGAAAATCAAAACTGCTGGCGGTGACATCGCGCAAGCCGTCCAGCGGGATGCCATCACTGCCTACCGGCAGATAATAATCCGCCATCAGTTGCAGCCGGTGCTGGCGCACATCGCTGGCCGAGCCGTCAAGATTGAAATAGGCGTGGTTGGTCAGGCAAACCGGGCTGGGTTTATCCACCACCGCCTGATACTCAATCTCCAGCGCGTTCTGGTCGGTAAGCTGATAACGCACCTGAGCTGTCAGCATACCGGGGAATCCCTGATCGCCATCGGGTGACGTCAACTGATAAATCACCTGATGGGTCTGTTGCCCGATAACCTGCCAGCGCCGGGCGTGGAACCCTTCCGGCCCGCCATGCAACTGGTGTACGCCTTGATTGGCATGCAGCGCAATAGCGGTATCCCCCTGATGTAACGTCGCATCAGCGATGCGGTTAGCGTAACGCCCGACGGAGGCCCCCAGATAGGCGGATTGATGCGGGTATTGCTCAGGCTTGCAGCCGAGCAGCACCTCGCGTGTCTCCCCTTCGCTTAACGGCAACTGGCAGGAGAGCCAGGTGGCTCCCCAATCCATCAGCGTGACGTGCATACCGTGGCGGTTTTGCAGCAAGGTGAGTTGAAACGGCTGGCCGTCTGGCGCGAGCGCATCATTCGACATAACCGGCTCCCGGCGAGGCCTGACAGACGTAACAGGTCGGTTGTAAGCCGGTTCTGGCCGGATACTCTTGTAACACCGCTTGTTGCACTGCTCTGGCATAGTGTTGCGGCACTAATGCCACAATGCAGCCGCCAAAGCCGCCGCCGGTCATGCGCACGCCACCTTCGTCACCAATCACCGATTTGACTATCTCGACCAGGGTATCGACCGGCGGCACGGTGATTTCGAAATCATCGCGCATTGAGGCATGGGACGCGGCCATCAGCTCGCCCATCAGGCGAAGGTTGCCATGCGTCAGTGCATCGGCTGCCGCCAGCGTGCGGGCGTTTTCGGTAATAATGTGGCGGGCACGACGGGCGACAACCTCATCCAGCCCGGCGGATTTGGCGGCGAAATCTGCTTCGCTGACATCACGCAGCGCCTTGACCTGAAAATGGCGCGCTGCCGCTTCACACTGCTGGCGACGGGTATTGTATTCGCTGTCCACCAGGCCACGTTTCACATTCGAGTTAATGATAACGACGGCGACGTCTTTCGGCATGGATACCGGGCGCGTAACCAGGGTGCGGCAGTCTATCAACAGCGCGTGACCACGCTGGCCCTGGGCGGAAATCATTTGATCCATAATGCCGCAGTTACAGCCAACGAACTGGTTTTCTGCTTCCTGCCCGTTGAGCGCCAGCGCCACATTGTCCAGCGGCAATTGATACAGTGTCTGAATCGCCTTGCCCACGGCCACTTCCAGCGATGCCGATGAGCTCAGGCCCGCGCCTTGCGGCACATCGCCACTGATGACCAAATCCGCGCCGCCGAAGCTGTCATCACGGGTTTTCAGGTGTTTTATCACACCGCGCACGTAGTTGGCCCACTGCCACTGCGCATGATGTTCAATCGGGGCATCCAGTGAGAAGAGGTCTTGCTGGTTATCATAATCAACGGCAATCACCCGAATCTGGCGGTCACTCCGCGGCGCGGCGCTAATCGTGGTGGAATAATTAATCGCGCAGGGCAGCACAAAGCCGTCGTTATAGTCGGTGTGTTCCCCTATCAGGTTAACCCGTCCCGGTGCCTGCACGGTGAGGGCGGCCGGATAGCCGAACTGCTGCTGAAACACTGCCTGGGTACGTGCTGATAAGGTCATGCCTGAACTCCTGAATCACGATAATGAATGTCGCTGACTGCCCGCAGCCGCTCGGCGGCTTGCTCGGCGGTTAAATCACGCTGGGTTTCTGCCAGCATTTCGTAGCCCACCATGAATTTACGCACGCTGGCAGAGCGCAACAGCGGCGGGTAAAAGTGGGCGTGCAATTGCCAGTGTTGCTGGTCGCCTTGCGTAAACGGCGCGCCGTGCCAGCCCATTGAGTAAGGGAATGAGGTCTGGAACAGGTTGTCATAGCGGCTGGTGAGCTTTTTCAGCGCCAGCGCCAGATCCTGGCGCTGTTCGGCCGTGAGATCCGGCAGGCGCAGCGTATGGGCTTTGGGTAACAACAGGGTTTCAAACGGCCACGCTGCCCAATAGGGTACGACGGCCAGCCAGTGCGCGGTTTCCACCACATGGCGGGCACCGTCGCGCAATTCACGTTGCAGATAATCGAGTAGCATCGGTGAGCCGTGCTGCGCAAAATAGTCACGCTGTAGGCGGTCTTCGCGCTCGGCTTCGTTGGGCAGGAAATCATTGGCCCAAATCTGCCCATGCGGGTGCGGGTTAGAGCATCCCATTGCCGCGCCCTTGTTCTCAAACACCTGTACCCACGGGTAGATTTTCCCCAGCTCTGCGCTCTGCTGCTGCCAGGTGGCCACAACCTGCTCCAGCGCGACTAACGGCAGTTCCGGCAGGGTTTTGCTGTGGTCAGGCGAGAAGCAGATTACCCGGCTGGTGCCACGCGCGCTTTGGCAGCGCATCAGCGGGTCAGTATTTTCCGGCGCAGCCGGGGTGTCGGCCATCAGGGCAGCAAAGTCATTGGTAAACACAAAGGTGCCGGAGTAATCCGGGTTGGTATCCCCGGTGACTCTCAGGTTGCCAGGGCACAAAAAACAGCCTGGGTCATGTGACGGCAGCACCTCGGAAGAGATGCTTTCCTGCTGCCCTTGCCACGGGCGTTTGGCCCGGTGTGGCGATACCAGTACCCACTGGTCAGTCAGCGGGTTATAACGACGATGCGGATGTTCAACGGGGTCAAAATACGCCATGAGAATGCCTTAACGATGTCATCGAAAACGGGTCAACGGGATAGCTCATCAAGCGATGAGCACACCAATCAGTCTGGAAAACCATTCGGATGACGAGACTGCCAACGCCAGGTGTCAGCGGCCATTTCATCCAGAGTCCGGCTCGTGCGCCATTTCAGCTCGCGGGCGGCTTTTTCTGCATCGGCCCAGTAAGCGGGCAGATCGCCATCGCGCCGTGGCGCGAAGTGATAGGCGAGCGGTTTGCCACAGGCGCGGCTAAACGCTTCGACGACCTGTAGTACGCTGTACCCAACACCGGCACCGAGATTGTAGGTGTGTACCCCAGCCTTGCCGTGCAGCGTGTTCATGGCGGCGACGTGCCCATCGGCCAGGTCAACCACATGGATGTAATCACGCACGCCGGTACCGTCGGGGGTGGGGTAGTCATTACCGAAAATCGCCAGCGAGTCGCGGCGGCCTACGGCGACCTGCGCAATGTAAGGCATCAGGTTATTCGGTACGCCCTGTGGGTCTTCCCCCATCTCGCCCGAGGGATGGGCACCTACCGGATTAAAGTAACGTAACAGCACCACACTCCAGTCAGGCTCGGCGCGGTGCAGGTCTTGCAGAATTTGTTCGACCATCAATTTGCTGTGGCCGTAAGGGCTGGCAGGTGTGCCGGTCGGGAAACTTTCCTGATAAGGGATCTGAGGCTGGTCGCCATAGACCGTGGCTGATGAGCTAAAAATCAGTGTCTTAACACCGGCGTGCTTCATCGCTTCGACCAGCGTCAGCGTACCGTAGACGTTATTGTCATAATAACGAACCGGCTCACGGACGGATTCCCCCACCGCCTTGAGGCCGGCGAAATGGATAACGGCACCGATATCCTGTTCGGAAAAAATGCGCTGCAACAGGGCGCGGTCGCGGATATCACCTTGATAGAACACGGCGGCCTGCCCGCTGACGCGGTGAATGGCATCCGCCACGCTCGCTTTGCTGTTGCACAGGTTATCGAGAATAACCGGCTGATGACCCGCGGCGATCAGTTGTACGCAGGTATGACTGCCTATGTAACCGCTACCACCTGTAACCAATACTTTCATAATGACCTCTGTCGCAGAAAACTGATGGAAAAAATAGCATGACCAATGGCGGAAAAAGGTGATCAACGCCCTAATTAGCGATATTGAGGTGTTATCACCGGTGGATCAATCGAGACGATCTTTCCGTCTGAGACTGTCAGGCAGGATAAAGCATTTACGGGTTTTGTGGTAACGTTATCACTTGCCCGGTGGCGATGATTATCGTGCGTGGCTACACTGGGAAGTGCAGGAGCCACGCAGCATAAAAGCCCTGGCGATATCAGCAGCGCTGTACCTGATAACGATAGCCGTCACCGTCGGGAATAAAGCTCAGGCGGTGGGTAATGCAATCCGGCGCATCTTCGGCATGGTGAGAAACGAACAGCAGTTGCGTGTGCCCTTGCGCCATCAAAATATCCAGCCAGCGGCGAATCAACTGACGGTTAATGGCATCCAGCCCTTGCAGCGGTTCATCCAGAATGAGCAGGGTGGGATGTTTGACCAGTGCCCGCACAATGAGTGCCAGCCGTTGCTGCCCCCAGGAGAGAGACTGGAAGGGCGCATCAGCCACGCGGTCAGGCAGGCCAAGCAGCGAAAGCCATTGGGCGACCAGAAAGCGCTGCCTGTCGGAGATAGCCTGATAAATGCCGATAGAGTCAAAAAAACCGGAGGTGATGACGTGGCGTAAGCTGGTACTCACCCGGTATTCCAGATGCAGGCTGCTGCTGACATAACCAATATGGCGCTTGATGTCCCAGAGGGTTTCACCGCTGCCACGTCGGCGGCCAAATAAGCTCAGGTCATTGCTGTAACCTTGTGGATGGTCGCCGGTAATCAGGCTCAAGAGCGTCGATTTACCCGCGCCGTTTGGCCCGGTGATTTGCCAGTGCTGGCCGGGTAACACTTCCCAGTTCAACTGGTGAAGGATCGGTTTATCATTGTAGCTCACCACCCCGTTAACAAGGCGCACCAGCGGTGTTTCGGCCGCAAACTGCGGGCGCTGCGCCGGGTGTTCCGGCTCCGGCAGTGCCGTGTGGGCAAGGGACTCACTGTGTGCCAGTTGGGCGAGCAGCGAATCGGCCAGCAGCGTTTCACGAGCGCCCTGGCTGACCAGCGCACAATCTGCCAGCACCCCGACCTGACTGACAAATGCCGGTATATCCTCAAAGCGGTTGAGTATGAGTACCATCGTCTGCCCCTGGCGGGCAAGCGCTGCCAGCAGCTCAGCCAGTTGCCTGCGTGAGCCGACATCCAGCCCGTCAAACGGCTCATCGAGAATTAATAAATCGGGTTGTGCCATCAACGTCTGACAAAGCAGCGCCTTGCGAGTCTCACCGGTGGAAAGATATTTGAAGCGGCGGTGCAGCAGGGGCGTCATACCAAATTGTGCCGCCAGTTGCTGGCAACGCCCGGCATCCCGAATGTTCTCCTGAATCACCTCGGCAGTGGTGCGCCCGGTGTCGTCTTCATCGGCACTGAGCATATCGGTATTGTTGCGCTGCCACTCCTGCGCCACCAGGTGCTGCAATTGCTCGAAAGAGAGCCGGGCGAGGCGCTGAAAGTCGCACTGACGCTGACCGGCCAATTGTAACAGCTCACCGGACAACGCCCGCGCCAGCGCCGATTTGCCGCTGCCGTTCGCGCCGACAAATGCCCAGCACTGCGACGAATCTAGCCTGAAATCCTCCAGATGCATCATCCGGGTATCGCTTAACCGGAACTGCGCCTGCTGAATGTGTAACACTGACATGTCCATTTCCTTGATAGCACGCAAATAACCTTTACGGGTAAAGGCAAGTGCCGGGCTTGTCAAGGTTTCGTTGCCGCTCTTCCTCGGCCCTTTAGCCAGCGGCCGCGGTGGCGGGGGTTAATGCCCGCTTTTCTCGGCGAGCAATTGCTCAATGGGCGTCATTATGGCCCGCTGTATCAGTTTGCCTGCCACAAGCTGAAACCCGTCTTGCTCTGCGGCTGGGGTCAGTGAGATGAGGCCATCAACCGAGTGGAGATCGGGCATTTCAACAGCGAGAGTGCTGTCACTGGCGGTATTCACAACAAAATTATGATTTCCCGGTGCCTGGTAAACAGAAAATGCGGTGCTCATCGGTTCATCGGCCTGGGCCGCCCCTTGACCGAAGGTGTTGACCACCTCCGCCAAAAAAGCAAAGTTTGTCCGGTGGTTGAACGAAAAGCCGGGGTCAAGTTGGTAGCGCAAAAACCCGGTGTCTAATGGCGTGGTGTTGAGGCTTTCACTGGTTAGGATCTGGGTGGCGGTCGCGGCATCGGCATCCGTGAACGCAAAGGTCTGGGCGTGGCCGTTCATATCGTACATTTTGCCGTTATTGACACTGACGCTCACGCGGCCAAACATGCGGTAGTCACCGAGGTCGCGCGCTAAATCATCAACATACTGCAAGTCCACGCCAGATTGTTGTGCATGGGCATACAGGGCTGAAAGCCTGTCTCTGTCTTCATGGGTGAGAAAGTTCACCGATGACATTTTCATGGTCGTCTGCGTCAATTCGGTCTGGATGGTGGGGGTTGCGTGTGCATCACCGAACAGTCGAGACATCATCAGCCCTTTACCACTGAACGTTGTCTGTGGGACGGTTGACGACGGTGTTTGGTGAGAGCCCGTTTGTGACCGCGCATTTTGGTCGGCTTTCTGCGTGCTGTCAGCGGTGTTTTTAACCGGAAAATAGGTCGTGGTATCAGCGCGAATTTCCATGTTGTGACCTTTTATTAGCCCAATTATTAGCCCAAATTTTGTGATTGGCGGTGTCATTAAAAGTGTGAGGGAATATCGCTAATAGCTATAGTCCCAACGAACACTTTCTCGACGTGAAGGTTGAAGGTTATTGCCAGGACGTCCGGTTATGTCATGACGAATTTGCATTTGCGTACCCAGATCAAACCGCAAGTCGTTGAACTGTGTCGTTGTGCCGGATGTTCCACTTGGCACGGAGATGCAACGTGTTGGAGAGGTTTGATAGGATTGGAAATAGCACAGTTGTACTTTGTCGGTATACGCTCCCGGGTAGGCCGCTATTTCGTAACTCACCCGAGCCAATTTTTTGGGCGTATTTAGCGTGCCAGAGGGGAAATCTGTGGAAGTCGCGTACATGGCACTTAATCCCATCGACGTCGTCCCATCTGAATAAATAAATTTTATCTGTGCGGAAGATGATTTTGTGATGCTGCCTGTCGCCGCTGGTGAGGGCGGCGTTACTATCACTGTTGTTATGAGTACAGGTATTAAGAGTAATGCCTTCTTCATTCTCTCCAATCCTTGGTAATGTACTGATTTAGATATGAATTATCGGTTAATCAATACAGGCCGGAGAAGCCTGTTTCGTGGCTATAATAAACGGCAGAGTGAACAAAAACTTTAGATATTCTTAATTTTTTATGATGGTAAGCCTCATTATTGAACTTGTCTGGCCTTAACACAGGGTAGCGATAATCACCTTGTCGGCATTAAAACTGGCGTAGACCGCCGTTTCAGGCTGAAGGCCTCGCTGGGCTACCTCTTCGTTGGCGAGTGTGGCGCAGACCACTTCGCCACCGTCCAGCGTCACCAACACTTCACTGTGAGTCTCGCCTGGTTGCAGGTGGCTGATGTGGCCTGCCAGCACATTATCGTGAGCGGGCCGCGGGGCGGTTTGCGGCGTGACGATAATCCAGGGCGCTTTAATCAGTGCCAGTACCTCTTTGCCGCTTGCTAACGTCAGTCGCGCAACGCTCTGCTGGGTTAATGCTGCCTGAATGCGCGTTTGGCCGTCAGCCAGTAAAATGGACAGATGCTGCTGCACCGGTTGCTGGTCACAGTCGAGGATGGTGCCAAAAAACTGATTGCGCGCGCTGGTTTGCAGCGAAAAGCGTGCAATTGCGCCAAGCAGGCTGTCCAGCGGTATGCCGTCATCGTGCAGTACATCAAAGGCTTTTTGCTGAATCTGACCAAGTAAATCATACAGTTGTATTAAACGCTCGCCGTATCGTGTCACTCTTGCGCCGCCACCGCCTTTGCCGCCGGTGGTGCGTTCGACCACGGTGTGTTCAGCCAGTTGATTCATTTCGTTAATGGCATCCCAGGCGCTTTTGTAGCTGATGCTGGCCAGGCGTGCGCCCTGGCTGATGGAACCGGTCTGTTTGACCTGCTTGAGCAGCGTGATGCGCCTTGGGTCGGCAAACAGTCGTTGCTGAAGTTTCAGGGTAAGGAGAATCTCTGCATGCATGGGGAATATCCCTGTTTGAGTTGAGGCTTTTGGCTATTGTTATCGTTTTGCGCCCAACAGGCAAACCGCACAAATCGCCGCGTCGGTTTTGGCGATTCAGGTAAACTGGTGAGCTGTGATGAAGGTGGTTTGCGCTTTCTGAATTTAATGACTGCCGGTGGAGAGTGCGCCAGTCGGCATGAAATACGAGGTAGCTATGTTGGAATTGCTGAAAAGCCTGCTGTTTGCGGTATGCATGGTGCCGGTGATGATGGCGCTGATTTTAGGGGCTATCTACGGTCTGGGAGAGGTGTTCAACCTGTTTTCTGCTATCGGCCATCGCCAGTCTGCACCGGCGCGTAAGTAATCCCCGTCTGATTTCTGTGATGACGAATCCGGCCTGTGGCCGGATTTTTTTTGCGCCAGAACAATGACAATGCCATCGATATTGGGTATTTATCGTTATATTATTTACTACACAACGATAAGTATGGGAGAAAAGAATGAAATCTTCATGGACGCACTGGCTTGCTGCCGCCACTCTGACGCTGGGAATGAGCACCACTATCGCACAGGCGCAGACAACCGTTACCGTGTTTGCCGCCGCGTCACTGACCAACGCCTTGCAGGATATCGCCGCGCTCTATCAGAAAGAAAAGCAGGTGTCGATTGTGGCGTCCTACGCGTCGTCATCCACGCTGGCGCGCCAGATTGAACAGGGTGCCCCGGCAGACGTGTTCATCTCGGCCGATCAGCAATGGATGGATTATGCGCAGGGTAAACAATTGCTGGAAGAGGGCAGCCGCGTCACCTTGCTGGGCAACCAGTTGGTGGTCATTGCACCGAAGTCGGCCGATACCAAAGGCTTTAAAATTGAAGAAAAAACCGACTGGAAAAGCTTGCTCAAGGGCGGGCGTTTATCGGTAGGTGACCCGGATCATGTTCCGGCCGGACTTTACGCAAAAGAAGCGCTACAGACCCTGAACGCCTGGGAAACCTTGTCACCGCTGATGGCGCGAGCCAATGATGTGCGTGCGGCGATGGCGCTGGTCGAGCGTGAAGAAGCGCCGCTGGGGATCGTGTATGGCTCCGATGCAGTCGCCAGCACCAAAGTCAAAGTGGTCGGTATTTTCCCTGAGAACACACACAAACCGGTGGAGTACCCGCTGGCGGTTATCAAAGGGCGTAACACTCCGGTGGTGAACGCCTTTGCGGAGTATCTGAAAACACCGCAGGCCGCCGCTGTATTTAAGCAATATGGATTTACGCCGCGCTAATGCTATTCGGTAGCGAAAGTATGTTCCTCACGGACTATGAGTGGCAGGCGGTTGCCTTAAGCCTGAAAGTGTCGCTGGTGGCCGTCAGCCTCAGCCTGCCATTCGGTATTCTGGTAGCCTGGGTGCTGGCACGCTGCCAGTTTGTCGGTAAATCCCTGCTGGATAGCGTTATCCACCTGCCGCTGGTGCTGCCACCGGTGGTGATTGGCTACCTGTTGTTGATAGTGATGGGGCGTAAAGGTGTGGTGGGGGCTTTGCTGTATCAGTGGTTCGGCTTTAGTTTTAGTTTCAGCTGGCACGGTGCGGCGCTGGCGGCGGCGGTGGTGGCCTTTCCACTGATGGTGCGTGCTATCCGGCTGGCGCTGGAAGCGGTGGATACCCGGCTGGAACTGGCGGCGCGCACGCTGGGAGCCGGGCGCTGGCGGGTCTTCTTTACCATTACGCTACCGCTGACGCTACCGGGCATTATTGTCGGCACCGTGCTGGCGTTTGCCCGTTCGCTGGGCGAGTTCGGTGCGACTATTACCTTCGTGTCAAATATCCCAGGGGAGACGCGCACCATTCCTAACGCCATGTACACCCTGATAGAAACGCCGGGGGCTGAAATGCAGGCCGCCCGGCTGTGTGCGATAGCCATTGGCTTATCACTGGTTTCCTTGCTGTTGTCGGAATGGCTGACGCGCTGGAGCCGCAGGAAACTGGGGGGTAATGCTGCAACTGGACTTCACACAGCAACTGGGAGATTTACAACTCAACATTACCAGTGAACTGCCTGCCAGCGGTATCAGTGCCGTATTTGGCGTGTCCGGTGCCGGTAAAACCTCGCTGATTAATGCCATTGTGGGGTTAAGCCGCCCGGACAAGGGGCGTATTCAACTCAATGACCGGGTGCTGGTCGATACCGGGCGTAAGCTGTTTCTGCCACCAGAAAAGCGGCACATCGGTTATGTGTTTCAGGATGCCCGCCTGTTTCCGCATTATCGGGTGCGCGGCAATCTTTGTTACGGCATGGCCGCACAGATGCGCGCGCAGTTTGATGACATCGTGCAGTTGCTCGGTATTGCACCGCTGCTCAGGCGGTATCCGCTCACCTTGTCCGGCGGCGAAAAGCAGCGGGTGGCGATTGGCCGGGCGCTGCTCACTGCCCCGGAATTGTTGCTGATGGATGAGCCGTTAGCCTCGCTGGATACGCCGCGTAAGCGCGAGTTGTTGCCGTATCTGGAGCGGCTGGCGCGTGAGGTTAACACGCCGATTCTCTATGTCAGCCACAGTCTGGAAGAGGTGGTCAGGCTGGCGGACAGGGTACTGGTGCTGGATAGCGGGCAGGTGAAAGCACAAGGTACGCTGGAAGCGGTTTGGGCAAGCAGTGCGCTGCGTGCCTGGCTGCCGCGCGAGGAGCAGAGCAGTATTCTGAAAGTGACGGTGATGGCGCATCACCCGCGTTATGCGATGACAGCGCTGTCACTGGGTGAACAGCATCTGTGGGTCGGGCGCGTTGATGCACAACAGGGGACGGTGCTGCGTATTCGCATCAATGCCGCCGATGTGTCGCTGGTGACGCAGCGCCCATCAGCAAGCAGCATTCGCAATGTGCTGGCGGTGTTTGTTATCGAATGCCTGGATGTTGAGGATCAGGTGGAGGTGAAGCTCGATATCGGCGGTCAGGTGCTTTGGGCGCGCATTACACCCTGGGCGCGCGACGAGCTGGGGATAAAATCACGCCAGTGGCTGTATGCCCAGATTAAAAGCGTGTCTATTACGCCGTGAACCCCGTCACACCGTAAACCCTGTAACGAAACCGGGCCGCCGTGTTGACGGCCCGGTGACGCGAGGCGCTTAGGCCAGAATGCGCTGGCGTATGACCCCGGCAATCCCCGGTGATTCATTATCACCGATCACCATATCGGCGTGCGCTTTTACCTCATCGGCACTGTTGCCCATGGCAACGCCTAAGCCTGCCGATGACAACATACTAATATCATTGAAGTTATCACCAAAAGCCACGACCTCATTCATGCTCACGCCCTGGGATTCGACCCAGCGTTGCAGCAGCCGCCCTTTGCTGTTGCCGGTCTGGGCAATATCGACCTGATCCATCCATGACCATTCACATGACAACCCCAGTTCATGCTCCAGCTGTTTGGCTGCGTCATTGAGTACGGCGGTGTTGCTGTGATGCGTGGCAAACTTCCAGATAGCTGTTGCCTCATCCGCCGCGTCCATCAGGCTCGTGACCTGACGAAATACCGGGCGTTGTGCGTGCGGCAGATTCTGCGCCCAGGTTTGGGTTCGGGTAATGTGCCCGGTTTCCTGCTGGTAGTACATCGCATCATCCGCATACATCAGGGCGTGAATGTCATACTGCTGGAGTCGGTTCAGCACCTGTTTGGCCTGCCCGGTACTCAGTGGGTTGGCATGCAGCGCCTGCGCGCGCGCATAGTCGTACAAATAGGTGCCGTTACAGCAGATAACCGGCGTATCCAGCGCCAGCGCCTGATAAAACGGATGAATGGCCGAATGGTGACGGCCGGTGACGATAATCACGCGAAGACCCGCTTGTCTGGCCTCGGCCAGTGCGTGTAGCGAGTCCGGTAAGATGGTTTTTTTGGCGGTTAACAGAGTGCCGTCAAGGTCGAGGGCAATGATGCGATAGCTCATGGTATGCTCATCAGATTATCAGGTTCATATCATTGGGATGGTACACTGGAAGCCATCGCGATCAACAGGCTCTTTTGCGGGCCGTACCGGTTAAGGCGGTGTTGCCGTCGTGCGTGACCGGGTTTAACAAGGAGAATGCAATGCAGCAAGTGGTGTATGTTGCCAGTCCTGACAGCCAGCAGATCCATGTCTGGCAACTGGGGGAGAGCGGAGAACTGAGCCTGCTACAGGTGGTGGCGGTTCCCGGTCAGGTGCAACCGATGGTGGTCGCGCCGGATAAGCGCCATCTGTATGTCGGTGTGCGCCCGGAATTTCGTGTTATCAGCTATCGTATTGATGCGGAAGGTAAACTCAGTCAGGCCGGGGTAGCACCGTTGCCGGGCAGCCCGACGCATCTGTCTACCGATAAGCAAGGTCGGGTGCTGTTCAGCGCCTCTTACAGTAACGCATGCCTGAGTGTCAGCCCGATCGGCGAGGACGGGGTGGTCGTTGCACCCGTGCAGCAATTTGACGGGCTGGAAGGGTGTCATTCCAGCAATATCGACCCGGATGACCAGATTCTGTGGGCTCCTTGCCTGAAAGAAGACCGCATTCGGTTGTATAAGGTGGCTGACGATGGCCGCCTGAGCGAACATCAGCCAGACAGCTATGCCAGCGCCACTGGAGCCGGGCCGCGCCACATGGCGTATCACCCGAGCCTGCGCGTGGGCTATTGCCTGAATGAGCTGGATAGCACGGTGGATGTGTTTGCGCTGGATGCGCAAGGGGAAGGGCAGCGAGTACAGACGCTAAACGCCATGCCGGCAGATTTTTCCGGCACCTGCTGGGCGGCGGATATTCACATCACGCCGGATGGCCGTCACCTGTATATCACCGATCGCACCGCCAGCGTGCTCGGTATTTTCCAGGTGTCGGCGCAGAACGGCACCTTGACGCTGACCGGCCATCAGCCGACAGAAACCCAGCCGCGCGGTTTTAACATCGATAACAGCGGCCAGTTCCTGATAGCCGCCGGGCAAAAATCCGATCACATTGAGGTTTATCGCATTGCGCCGGATAACGGCAGCCTGACGCCGCTGGCGCGCTACCCGGTGGGACAGGGGCCGATGTGGGTGTCGGTGCTGGCGCTGGCATAAAGCAGCAAACCGGCCATCATGCAAAAAAGATGAACCCCGCAGGGTTCATCTTTTTTTGTCTGCGTTTTGTCTGCCGATCAGCCACGGTATTCGATAATTGACAACCCGGCGTTGTAGTCGGTGCTGTAGATAATGCCCTGGGCATCGACAAACACATCACAGGACTGAATAACACGCGGGCGGCCTGGACGCTTATCCATCATGCGCTCCGGTGCGGCAGGCACCAGCGCACCGGTCTCTTTCGGGCGGTACGGGTTGCTGATGTCATAGGCGCGTACCCCGGCGTTTTGGTAGGTGGCAAAAATCAGTGTGGAACTGATGAAGCTGCCCGGCCGGTTTTCATGCAAATTATGCGGGCCAAAATGCGCCCCTTTCTTCACATAGTCGGTTTCATTGGGCTGCGGGAAGGTGGCGATACTCACCGGATTGGCGGGCTCGCGGATATCAAACACCCAAATCAGCTTTTCGCCGTCTTCCTGATTATCCAGCACCGCCTCGTCCAGCACGATAAGCAGGTCACGATCCGGCAGTGGCAGCGCGGTATGGGTACCGCCGCCAAACGGCGGGCTCCAGTTGCGGTGACAAATCAGTGTCGGCTCGGCCCGGTTACTGACATCCAGCAGCGTCAGGCCGCCGTCGCGCCAGCTACCGTAGGCGGTATCGCCGCTGACAATAGCGTGGTGCAGCGCGTAGCGTTTGCCTTGTGGCCAGTCGGGTGTTTCACCACCCGCCGTGTGCATGCCGGGCAGCCAGTAGCGCCCGGCGATTTCGGGCTTACGCGGGTCAGCCAGATCGATGGTCAGGAAAATGTAGTCGCTGTAGCCATCAAGCAGGGCGGAGACATACGCCCAGCGTCCGCCGACATACCAGATGCGGTGAATCCCGATACCGTCAAGCGGCAGGAAGCTGATTTCATACGGTTTATCTGGCGTTGAAATGTCAAAAATGCGCAGCCCCGCGCTCCAGCGCTTATCCTGCGGGCCTGTGGCGACCGTTTGTGCCACCGAGCGGGTGTAATAAACTTTCTCTTCGGCAAAACGGGCGTCGGCGAACAGGTCGCGGGCATTGACCACCAGCAGCAGGTCATCATGGGTTTGCAGATGAATATTCCATGTGCCCGGTGGCGCGGCGATAAATCCGGCCGCGCGTGGGTTTTTCGGGTCACGCACATCGACAATCGATACGCCCTGCGACACCATGTGTCCGATGTAGGCGTAACCACGATGAACCATGACCTGAACGCCATCAGGACGCCCGCCCTGATCGCTGTGTCCAATCAGCCGCATATTGCGGCTGTACTCCGGCATGGGCAGGGGCGTTGATGCCATAGAAGCCTCCGTGATAACAGACGGTTATTTGCTTTTGGCTTCCAGTGTAGCAAACCACGGTGCGACAAAGTCATTGGTCTGCCCCCAGCCGGGAATGATTTTTGCCAACCCCGTCACGTTAACCGGGCCTGGCTGGCTGGCCAGCAGTGCCTGCGGAATGCTGGCGGCCCGGAATTCGTAGCTGGCGGGCGTTGGTTCACCGGCGATTTTATTGGCCACCAGCCGCAAATTAACCTTGCCGATGAGTTTCGGGTCAACCGCCACGCTCACCTTCCACGGGCTGTTGGCTTCGCGCATCAGTTGCAAATCCTGATTGGAAATATCGATGCTATAGAGTTTGATTTCGGTGCGGCCATTCTCTTTCAGTGCTTTATAGGCACCCTGACTGAACGCATCCCAGGCACCCCAGATAGCATCAATTTTCCCTTTCGGGTATTTTGCCAGCACGGCACCGACTTTATTGGCGGTATCGCCCTGCACATCGGAAGACACCGCACCGATAGATTCCAGCTCTTTGATGCCGGGGTTATCTTTGAGGATCTGCTGATAGGCGACCTGACGGCGCTCCATCGGCGGGAAACCGGCTACCCACAGTTTGATGATATTGGCTTTACCGTTGAAATCTTTGACCAGTTGGCCCAGGGATTCGTTTGCCAGTGAGGCATCATCCTGCTGGGTGACGGTGACGCCGGGAATCGCACGATCGACAGCAGTATCGAACACCGCCACTTTTATGCCGCTGTCCACAATGCGCTGAATCAGGTCAGTGGAGTAGGGTGCGCGGCCTTGCGACAGGATGATACCGTCATATTTCTGGCTGATGGCCTGATTGACGAAATCCTGAAATTTGGCGTCATCACCGTTACTGAGAAAGGTGCTGACTTTAAAACCGAGTTTTTTCCCCTCTTCCAGCACGCCCGACACAAATTGCGTGGTGTTATCGTCAGAGCCGAGATTACGAATGACCGCGATACGCACCTGCCCCTGATGGCCCGCGAGAGCGGCCGGAACCGGTGCGGCGCTAGCCGGGGTTTCGGTTGCAAGCGTAGTGAAAGAGGCCGTCAGGCTGAGTGCCAGTAAAGCGACAGGGAATTTTTTCATCATCAATCCTCGGTGTTGTGAAAGGGGTTGCCTGGTTTATGGATATCTTTTTGTAGATAGCTTTATGTGGATATCTTTATGTCTGGATGTCTATTTTAAGTGTGACAGAAATCATAACGGGTAACGTTGCAGGCTGCAAAGAGGGGGCGTTATGCCGTTTGGATTTACCTTATAACGTTTTGTTTAAAAACATCGGCGGTGAGGTAGAACAGGATTGGGCAACACGGGCAAAAGAGAGAAGGGAGACGCCGTTAACATAAGAGACAGAAAACGCCCCCTCAGGGCGGAAGACCGGCCTGAGGGGGCGGTTGATTACTTAATTTGCATCCCCGGCTGAGCGCCGCTGTCAGGGCTTAACAGGAAGATGTCTTTGCCGCCGGGGCCAGCGGCCATCACCATCCCTTCAGACACGCCAAAGCGCATTTTGCGCGGCGCAAGGTTTGCCACCAGTACCGTGAGGCGGCCTTCCAGCGCCGCCGGGTCCGGGTAGGCGGCACGGATGCCGGAGAACACCTGACGGGTCTGTCCGCCCAAATCCAGCGTCAGGCGCAGCAGCTTGTCTGAACCGTCCACCAGTTCGGCTTTCTGGATCAAGGCAACGCGCATATCGACTTTGTCGAAATCGGCAAAGTCGATGGTGTCCTGAATCGGGTTGTCAGCCAGCGGGCCGGATACTGGTTTAGCTGCCGCGGCCGCGTCTTCTTTGGACGATGCCACCATGCCCTGAATCTGTGCGATGTCGATGCGGTTAAACAGCGCTTTAAACGTACCGACCTGATGGTTTAGCAACGGCTGTGCCAGCGAGTCCCAGCAAAGCTCGGTGCGCAGGAAGGCTTCGGCCCGTTCTGCCAGCGACGGCAATACCGGTTTGAGGTAAGTCATCAGTACGCGGAACAGGTGGATGCCCATCGAGCAGATGGCTTGCAGGTCAGCATCACGGCCTTCCTGTTTGGCGACGACCCACGGGGCTTGTTCATCCACATAGCGGTTAGCGAGATCGGCCAGCGCCATGATTTCACGAATCGCCTTGCCGGATTCACGGCTGCCATAGGCCTCGGCGATGGTTTGTGCCGCATCGATAAAGGTCTGATACAACGCGCTGTCGGCCAGTGAGTCCGCCAGTTTGCCGTCAAAACGCTTGTTGATAAACCCGGCGTTGCGCGAGGCCAGATTAACCAGTTTATTGACGATATCGGCGTTGACGCGCTGCACGAAATCTTCCAGATTCAGGTCGATATCATCAATGCGTGACGAGAGCTTGGCCGCGTAGTAATAACGCAGGCAATCGGCATCAAGATGTTTCAGATAGGTGTCAGCCTTGATGAAGGTGCCGCGAGATTTTGACATTTTCGCGCCGTTGACTGTCACATAGCCGTGTACAAACAGGTTGGTGGGTTTGCGAAAACCGCTGCCTTCCAGCATCGCAGGCCAGAACAGGCTGTGGAAGTAGACGATATCTTTACCGATGAAATGATACAACTCAGTGCTGGCGTCTTTGCGCCAGAATTCGTCAAAACTGAGGTCGCCACGTTTATCGCACAGGTTCTTGAACGACCCCATGTAACCTATCGGCGCATCCAGCCAGACGTAAAAATATTTACCCGGCGCATCCGGCACTTCAAAGCCGAAATAGGGTGCATCACGGGTGATATCCCACTGCTGAAGACCGGCGTCGAACCACTCCTGCATCTTGTTGGCCACCTGCTCCTGCAATGCGCCGGAGCGAGTCCAGCTTTGCAGCATGTCGCTAAATGCCGGCAGGTCGAAGAAAAAGTGCTCGGACTCACGCATCACCGGAGTGGCACCAGAGACCGCTGATTTCGGCTCGATAAGCTCGGTCGGGCTGTAGGTTGCGCCACACACCTCGCAGTTATCGCCATACTGGTCCGGGGTTTTACATTTCGGGCAGGTGCCTTTTACAAAGCGATCCGGCAGGAACATGCTCTTTTCCGGGTCGAACAGCTGTGAAATGGTACGGTTTTTGATAAAACCGTTCTCCTTCAGACGACGGTAAATCAGCCCTGACAGCTCCCGGTTCTCCTCACTGTGTGTGGAGTGATAGTTGTCATAGCTAATGTTAAAACCGGCGAAATCCTGCTGGTGTTCCTGACTCACCGCCGCAATCATCTGCTCTGGTTCCAGCCCCATTTGCTGTGCCTTGAGCATGATAGGCGTACCGTGGGCGTCATCTGCACAGATGAAATGCACCTGATGGCCGCGCATTCGCTGGTAACGAACCCAAATATCTGCCTGAATGTGTTCAAGCATGTGGCCTAAGTGAATCGGGCCGTTAGCATACGGCAGCGCGCACGTTACCAAAATTTTCTTTGCGACTTGAGTCATAGTGGGGAACTTGCTTTGATTGGTGGATAAATTAAGAAGGAGCGGTGATGTTACCCCATCGCGCCTTGATGCGTAAACCGTGTGGCGCAACGTCTGGCGATAAAACCGATGCGGGGACGGAACCGTATCTATTGCACAGCGCTCCTGATGGCGCGCTAAGCCACAACGTGCGGCGTTGCGACGGGGTAGCCATGATGGCTGCTGCTGAGGATTTTTTCACGCCAGAAGAGTGCGGTGATACACCCCGTGACAAGCGTTCTGCTATGCTAGGGCGTTTTTATAATGACCCTAAATCAACTCAAGGAGCCGGGATGAACGATAAACTCCCTGCGCAGAACCCCGAGATGTTGCGCGCCATGGTGAATGGTGTGCTGTCCTCTTTTAAACACCCGACGTTAAAGAATAACCTGACGGCGCTCAATGCATTGCATCACTGCGCGTTACTGGATGGTGTGTTGCATATTGAGCTGACCATGCCGTTTGCCTGGCTCAGTGGACTTGCTGATTTAAAAGACACGGTGAGCGAGGAACTGCTGCGCCTGTCTGGTGCTCATGAGGTGGCGTGGCGCTTAACCCATCAGATTGCCACGCTGCGCCGTGTCAACAATCAGGCGGGTATCAACGGTGTCAAAAATATTGTTGCGGTGAGTTCGGGTAAAGGCGGTGTGGGTAAATCCAGTACGGCCGTTAATCTGGCGCTGGCGCTGGCGGCAGAGGGTGCCAGTGTGGGCATTTTGGATGCGGATATTTACGGCCCGTCCATTCCGACGATGCTGGGTGCGGCCAATGAGCGGCCGACGTCACCCGATGGGCAGCATATGGCACCGATTATGGCGCACGGTCTTGCCACCAACTCTATCGGTTATCTGGTGACTGACGATAATGCGATGGTGTGGCGTGGGCCGATGGCCAGCAAGGCACTGCTACAGCTACTACAAGATACCTTATGGCCAGAGCTGGATTATCTGGTACTGGACATGCCGCCGGGCACCGGGGACATTCAACTGACGCTGGCGCAAAACGTACCGGTCACCGGCGCGGTGGTCGTCACCACGCCGCAGGATATTGCGCTGGTGGATGCGATGAAAGGCATCGTGATGTTTGAGAAGGTAAAAGTGCCGGTGCTGGGTATTGTCGAGAACATGAGTGTGCATATTTGTAGCAACTGCGGTCATCTGGAGCCGATTTTCGGTACCGGTGGTGCGCAGAAACTGGCGGAAAAATACCAGTGTTCGCTGTTAGGGCAGTTGCCGTTGCACATCTCATTACGTGAAGACCTCGATCGCGGTGAACCGACGGTCATCAGCCAGCCGGACAGCGAGTTCACTCAACTGTACCGCGAGCTGGCAGGCCGGGTTGCGGCCCAGCTCTACTGGCAGGGTGAGGTGATCCCGACAGAAATCGCGTTTCGCGCATTGTAATCGCCGTTGGCGGATGCCACCGCGGGTGGCATCCGTGATGCCGTTGTGCTGTACCTAAAAATCCTGCGTATTATCGCGCTGGTTTCGCCGCGATACCGGTCGTAATGCTGGCGTGAAACGGGCTTACTCCCTATAATTGCCGCGTCCATGCACTTCAGGCTCAACCCCCTGTTTTATCAACGAGGCCGATGGCGATGTCCCCGGATCCTAGCCGGTGGGTTGCTGTCCAGGCAGCCTGGTGTGCATCCCTCCTTTTATTTTTTAATCAGGTCTTTATTACCATGACTGATAAGTCTCGCCAGTGTGTCATCATCGGAATTGCCGGTGCGTCTGCCTCAGGGAAAAGTCTCATTGCCAGTACGCTCTACCGCGAGTTACGCGATCAGGTCGGTGATGAACACATTGGTGTCATTCCTGAAGACAGCTACTACAAGGATCAATCGCACCTGACCATGGAAGAGCGGGTCAAAACCAACTATGACCACCCCAGCGCCATGGATCATAGCCTGTTGCTACAACATCTTCAGATGCTCAAAGCCGGTCAGTCGATATCATTGCCACAGTACAGTTATGTTGAACACACCCGCCTGCAGGAAACGGTGCAACTGGCGGCGAAAAAAGTGATCATTCTGGAGGGGATTTTGTTACTGACCGACGCCCGGTTACGTGGCGAAATGAACTTCTCGATTTTTGTTGATACCCCGCTCGATATTTGTTTGATGCGCCGTATGCGCCGTGACGTTAATGAGCGTGGCCGTTCTATGGATTCTGTCATGGAGCAGTACAAAAAAACGGTACGGCCGATGTTTTTGCAGTTTATTGAGCCTTCCAAGCAGTATGCCGACATTATTGTGCCGCGAGGTGGGAAAAACCGTATCGCCATCGACATATTGAAGGCGAAGATCAGCCAGTTCTTTGAGTAACTGTTGATTTAGATAAAGAGGATTGCAGTGCCGCCAGAATAAAGACATCGCGCTGCCGTCGATGAGCCAGCCTGCGCTTTCTGGAATGAGCCTCGCGAAATCCAGATGAGCAGAATGGTATTTCTGGCCGTCCTGTGGCAGTTTGGCTGCCTGCACGTATGTGACTGGAGAAAACAATGAGACTGTGTGACCGCGATATTGAAGCCTGGCTGGATGATGGGCGGCTGACGATTACACCCCGCCCACCGATTGAGCGCATTAATGGTGCGACGGTGGATGTGCGGCTGGGTAATCAATTTCGGGTGTTTAGTGGTCATACGGCACCGTTTATTGACCTCAGCGGGCCGAAAGATGAAGTCAGTGCTGCGCTGGATCGCGTCATGAGTGACGAAATCAAGCTGGCAGAAAATGAGGCCTTTTTCCTGCACCCTGGAGAACTGGCACTGGCCGTGACGCTGGAGTCGGTGACGTTGCCGGATGACCTCGTCGGCTGGCTCGATGGGCGCTCGTCGCTGGCCCGCCTGGGCCTGATGGTGCATGTCACGGCGCATCGTATTGACCCAGGCTGGCAGGGGTGCATCGTGCTGGAGTTTTATAATTCCGGCAAGCTGCCGCTGGCGCTGCGCCCTGGCATGATAATCGGCGCACTGAGTTTTGAGCCGCTCTCCGGCCCGGCGGCTCGTCCTTATAATCGCCGTGAGGATGCCAAGTACAAAGACCAGCAAGGTGCGGTAGCAAGCCGGATTGACAAAGACTAACCGACTGGCACGGTACGGGACATTGCAAGGTTCAATGAGGATGGCATGAGAAGACTGTTTACCACGTTGGTCATTCTGCTGGTTGTGCTGGCGGCAGGGATGTCCGCGCTGGTGCTGCTGATTAACCCCAACGATTTTCGCGCTTATATGGTGCGTCAGGTGGAAGCGCGCACCGGGTATAAGCTCAATCTGGATGGCGAGTTGCGCTGGCATGTCTGGCCACAACTGAGCATCCTTTCCGACAGCTTATCGCTTAGCGCGCCGGGTGCGACACTACCGGTGGTCAGCGCCGAGAACATGCGTCTTGACGTCAAGCTTTGGCCGCTGTTATCGCACCGTCTTGAAGTCAGGCAGGTGATGCTAAAAGGTGCCGTGATCCGTCTGACACCGGAAAGTGAGGCCAGGGTGGTTGGCCCTGTGCCGATTGCGCCGGCCAAATCGACCCTGCCGGAGCCGGAAAGCGCGTGGCGCTTTGATATTAACCGGCTTGATGTGACCGACAGCTTGCTGGTGTTCCAGCGCGGTAATGCGCCAGCGCTCAATGTGCGTGATATCCAATTTCGCATGGAGAGGGACGATGCCCGGCAGGTGACGGTGTCATTATCCAGCCGTTTTAACCGCGATCAGCGTGATTTACAGTTTTCACTGCATGCCTTACTGGATATGCAAAACTATCCGCAACAAATTGCGGCCAACGTTGACAACGTTAGCTATCAGCTACAGGGTGCGGGGCTGCCTGCCGAGGGCATCAGTGGAAAAGGGACGCTACAGGGTCACTATCAGCGCCAGCCGGAAAAAGTTACGGTTAGCCAGTTTGCATTAAGTGCCAATAACAGCCAGTTGGGTGGGGCACTGTCTGCGACCTTTGATACTTCACCTGATTACGTGTTATCGCTGACATCAGAAAGGCTGGATTTGGATGCATTACTGGGATGGGCTCATCCTTCGCAACGTACTGCCAATGGCGAGAAACCGCTGGTAATGCCGCCCGTGTTTTCACAACAGCCGACGTCTGCCTCGTATCAGGGGATGCGGGATTCGGTAGCGCAGGTGTCGGTGATGGCAAAATCGCTGATTTATCAAGGCATCACGGTAAATCAATTTGCCCTGCAAGGCCGTAATCAACATGGCAAGATGGCCATCAGTACGCTGCGTGGTCAGGTTGGCAGCGGCTCCTTTTCACTACCGGGAAGCCTGAGTCTTGATGCTTCTCCGGCAATAATGCTGCAACCGACACTCACCTCGATGGAGATGTCTACCCTGTTACCCTTGCTGGGTTGCCTGCCAATTGAAGGGAAAGTCAGCCTGAAAGGGCAGTTACAAGGCGATGAATTGTCGCGTGCGGCGCTGCTCTCACAGTGGCGGGGAAATGCTGAGGTCACTTTTTCACCGTTGCGGCTCCCGGGATTGAATATTCAGCAACTGCTCCAGCAGGCGGTGGCGCGCAGCACCAACAATCTGTCGATGCCGGATAATTTTGCCCGTTATACCGATATACAGCAGATGAGTGCAGACGCCACGCTGGATACGGGCAATCTGACCTTAGCGTCACTGTCCGGATACTCTGAAGTGCTGGCGCTTGAGGGGGACGGCCATTTTGACTTGCCCGCACAGCGTTGCGATATCCACGTCGATGTACGCCTCAATCAGCGTGGTAAACAGGACAACCTGATACAGCAACTGCTGCAAGATAATGCTATTCCGTTTCGGCTGTATGGTCAGTTTGATAACCTGAATTATCAATTCCCGATAGACCAGTTGCTGCGTAAGCGCTTGCAAGATGAGGTGAAAAAGCGCCTCAATGACTGGAGTGAGAAAATCAACCCTGCGCTTAAACCAGAGTAAGGTGGCTGGATATACCGGTGACTCTCGCCTCCCATGCGGAGAGTCACCCTCCTTTGTCCCTGACTTGCCAGTTTCAGACTTCGTAGTCTTCTTGTGGTTGATTGAGATGAGTTATCAGCACTTTCATGATGCGATGGCTCTCCACGTCTAACACCCTGAACAGGGTATTATCGATGCGCACTTCATCTCCCTGTTGCGGGATTTTCTGTGCATATTCCATGATTAACCCCGCCAGTGTGTGGTATTCGCGTTTTTCGTTGAGTGTTAGCGGCACATACATGAGCAAATCCTCTACTGGCAGGTAGCCATTGGCGATAAATGAACCGTCGGTGTTTTCCTGAATATCGTGGCGGGCATCCAGCTCTTCACCTTCAAGCGGCAGATTTCCTGCGATGGTTTCCATGACATCACTGAGGGTGACAATCCCCTCTATCGAGCCGAACTCATCTGCCACAAAGGCAAAGTGGGTATGCGCTTCACGAAACTGCTCCAGCGCTGAAAGCAACGATAATTGTTCTGGAAATACCAATGGTGCACGGATCAGCGCCCGTAAGTCTACTGGCTGTCCTTGCAATTGCTGGCGTAATAAATCAATGACATGCACAACGCCGAGCGGTTCATTAGACACCGGGTTATCAACAATCACCAGCCGGGTGTGCTGGTTTTTTTCGATAAGCGCATGGAATTGCGCCGGAGGAATGTTGACGTCCACATGCTCAATATCATGCCGGATGGTCATGATACTGCTGACGGATCGCTGCGACATGCCGAGCACCCGCTCTATCATGCGCTGCTCCTGGCGGTTGAATACCGGTTGGCCAGCATCGCCGGTACTATCTGCCGCCCGGTGGATAGTTTCGTTATCCCGCTCGGCTTTTTCATGTTCACCGCGCAAAAGCCGCAGAACCGCTTCTGCTGTGCGCTGGCGCAGTGGCATCGACGAGGAGAGAAAGCGACGACGGTTGAATTGCGCCATCTGATTGAGCATTTCTATCATGATGGAAAAACCGATAGCGGCGTAGAGATACCCTTTCGGTATCGGGTAGCCAAATGCATCCGCCACCAGACTAAAGCCAATCATCAGCAAAAAGCTCAGACATAAAATAACGATTGTCGGATGTGCACTAACGAAACGGGTGAGCGGTTTGCTGGCCAGTAACATCAGGCCGATAGCGACAGTGACAGCGACCATCATCACCGGTAGATGCTCTGTCATGCCGACAGCGGTGATGACGGAGTCGAGTGAAAATATTGCATCCAGGACGACAATTTGTGCGACAACCGGCCAGAAACGTGCGCCTTTGCGCTGCGTATGCTGCGGCTCGTCTTTTCCTTCGAGCCGTTCATTCAATTCCACCGTGGCTTTAAAGAGCAAAAAAACGCCGCCAATCAGCATGATAACGTCTCTGGCGCTGAAAGGATGATGGTGAAAGCTGAACAGCGGCTGAGTGAGCGACACCAGCCAGGAAATAGAGGAAAGCAGAACAAAGCGCATCAATAGCGCCAGTAACAGGCCGACGATGCGGGCCCGGTCACGAGAGGTTGCCGGTAACTTTTCAGCCAGAATGGCAATAAAAACCAAATTATCGATGCCTAAGACCAGTTCCAGTACCACCAGTGTTGCCAGACCGGCCCAGATGGTTGGATCGGCTATCCATTCCATATGCTGAATTTACCTGTGTTGTCAGATTCGTAGCGGTATAGCCTATCAGGGGTTATGACGTTCAACCATAACCTGCCCTGCTGTGATTGACGGATATCAAATTGCTGGCCTCTTTGTGGCTGTACGTCAAATGTATTTTTTCAGATGAAGTTGCCTGACATCCGTCTGTTAATCAGTAACCTCTTGTGTATAGAAGAAAAAACAAGCTGGATAGCAAGGTTGTTGCCTTAAGATTGAGGAGGGTTCTGCCACTCTGGTGAGGTTTTCGATGCTTTGCGGGTGCTGAATCCCGGTGGTGAATGGTATTATCTGCGCCATTAACGTCATATTAAGAGTTGCTGAATGAAAGTTCTTGTTACCGGCGCAGTCGGCTTTATCGGTTTCTATGCCTGTCAGTCACTTTGTGCCGCCGGGCATACCGTTGTGGGGATCGATAACCTCAATAGTTACTATGAGGTATCGCTCAAGGAGGCGCGTCTGGCCCGGTTGCGTGCGCTGCCCGGTTTTCGTTTTGAACGGATAGACATTGCTGATAGCCAGGTGATGGGGGCGTTGTTTGCGGCAGAAAAATTTGACCGGGTGATTCATCTGGCGGCTCAGGCAGGGGTGCGTTACTCCCTGGAAAACCCGATGGTGTATGCCGAAGGTAATCTGATCGGGCATTTGAATGTGCTGGAAGGCTGCCGTCATCATGGTGTTGGCCATTTAATTTATGCGTCTTCAAGCTCGGTTTACGGGCTGAATAGCAAGACACCGTTCGCCCCGACCGATTCCACCGATCACCCCATCTCGCTGTATGCCGCAACCAAGAAATCCAATGAACTGATGGCTCATGCGTATTCGCATCTTTATCGGCTGCCAACCACCGGTCTGCGCTTTTTCACGGTTTACGGCCCGTGGGGGCGACCAGATATGGCGTTGTTCAAGTTTACCCGGCGTATGCTGGCGGGCGAGCCTATCGATATCTACAATCAGGGCGATATGTGGCGCGATTTTACTTACGTCACCGATATTGTTGAAGGTGTATTACGTGTGATGGACAGGCTCCCTGAACCGGTTGCCAACTGGACGGTGGAGTCTGGTTCGGCTGCTACCAGTTCAGCACCTTACCGGCTTTACAATATTGGTCACGGCAGCCCGGTGCGGCTGATGGATTTTGTCACTGCGCTGGAAGACGCGCTTGGCGTGGAAGCGATAAAAAACTTCATGCCGATGCAGGCAGGCGATGTCTATCAGACTTACGCCGATACCCACGATTTATTTGCACTGACAGGCTATCGTCCGCAGGTTGGCGTAGTGGAAGGTGTGCGTGCGTTTGTCGCATGGTATCGGGATTTCTATCAGGTCTGATGATAATGTCGCCGATATGCATGGCATGGTTGGCATAAAACGGCTAGACGGCAATACGCAGTGAACATCTCTGCGCTTTTGCCCTTGTTCTGTGACGGGTGCAACAGTGTACCTCGTAGGATAAATGTGAACAGATGATGAAAATTGCAATTGCGGGTACGGGATATGTTGGGTTATCCAACGCGATGCTGCTGGCTCAGCATAATGAGGTGGTCGCGGTCGATATCATTGCGGAGAAGGTCGAGCGGCTCAATCAGGGTATTTCGCCGATTGTCGATAAGGAAATAGAAGAGTACCTGCGTAACCCTGCACTAAATTTCCGTGCAACGCTGGATGCTGATGAAGCCTACCGCGACGCTGAGTTTGTGATTATTGCCACACCGACGGATTACGACCCGAAAACCAACTACTTCAACACCCGCTCGGTCGAGGCGGTGATTGCCAGGGTGCTGGCGGTGAATCCGGATGCGGTGATGATAATCAAATCTACCATTCCGGTGGGGTATACCCAGCAGGTAAGAGCGCAGTTTGACAGTCAAAACATTATTTTTTCACCGGAATTTCTGCGTGAAGGTCGTGCGTTGTATGACAATCTTTATCCTTCGCGTATCGTTGTCGGGGAACGTTCCGGGCGGGCCGAGCGTTTTGCCAACCTGCTGCTTCAAGGGGCGATTAAAACATCGATTCCTGTCTTGTTTACCGACTCGACCGAGGCTGAGGCGATTAAGCTGTTCGCCAATACCTACCTGGCGATGCGGGTGGCCTATTTTAACGAACTGGATACCTACGCACAGACACTGGGTCTTGACAGTAAACAGATAATAGAGGGCGTGGGGCTTGATCCACGTATTGGTCAGCACTATAACAACCCGTCCTTTGGTTACGGTGGTTATTGTTTGCCAAAAGATACCAAGCAACTGTTAGCCAATTATGAGTCGGTGCCCAATAACCTGATTCGGGCAATTGTTGATGCCAACACCACGCGCAAGGACTTCATTGCGGACTCGGTAATTAAACGCAACCCTAAAGTGGTCGGCATCTATCGGCTGGTGATGAAAACCGGTTCGGACAATTTCCGCGCGTCGGCTATTCAGGGCGTGATGAAGCGTATTAAAGCCAAAGGGATTAATGTGGTGGTGTATGAGCCTGCATTGAAAGAGTCCGAATTCTTCCGCTCTCAGGTGATTCACGATTTAGAGGACTTTAAACAGCTGTCGGATGTGATTTTATCGAACCGTATGGCACCAGAATTGTCTGATGTAATGGAAAAAGTCTATACCCGCGATCTCTTCGGGGCCGATTAAGTGTAATCTAAGCGCCATAGGGAGATACGCTGTGGCGACATAGCCATCGTACACATTAAAGGCCGTCTGCATCCGAAACATCGGTGGTAAGGCACGTCTTTGCTCCTGATGATAAGTAGCCTGTTTTTGAGAGAATACACATGACAGCATTAAAAGCGATTATTCCCGTTGCCGGTTTAGGGATGAATTTATTACCGGTTACCAAGGCTATCCCCAAAGAGATGCTTCCGCTGGTTGATCGCCCGGTAATCGAAAAAATCGTCAACGAGTGTGTCAGCGCCGGAATCAAAGAAATTGTGCTGGTAACACACGCGTCTAAAAATGCGATTGAAAACCACTTTGATACCTCGTTTGAGCTGGAATCTCTGCTGGAAGAGCGCGCTAAACGTCAGTTGCTGGCGGAAGTGCAGTCCATCTGCCCGCCGGGCGTGACTATCATGAATGTCCGCCAGGGCCAGACGCTGGGCCTGGGGCATGCGGTATCCTGCGCTCGTCCGATTATTGGTGATGCGCCGTTTGTGGTGGTGCTGCCTGACGTGGTGATGGATGAGCACTCGGCTGACGCGTCAAAAGACAATCTGGCGCAGCTTATTGCCCGTTTTGAAGCCACGGGGCACAGTCAGGTGCTGGTGAAACACCGTCCGTATGAAGTGCTGCCGGAATACTCGATTGTCGAGTGCGAAAAACCGCTGACGCGCGAAGGTGATGCGGCAGCGATTGTTTCGATGATTGAAAAGCCCGAACTGGCTCCGGTCGAAGGTTCTGACTTGTCTGCGGTAGGGCGTTATGTGCTGACGGCGGATGCCTGGCCGATTCTGGATAAGATTCTGCCGGGCGCATGGGGACGTATTCAGCTAACGGACGCGATTGCTGAGCTGATTAAAACCCAGCCGGTGGACGCGGTTCAAATGGCCGGGCGCAGCTTCAACTGTGGCCGTAAGATGGGGTATGTTCAGGCATTTGTCTCTTACGGGCTGCGTAACCCAGAGCTGGGTGGTGCATTCAAAGCCAAGATAGAATCGCTGTTGAATAAATACCACGCGTAAGTGCATTAGCTTAATGTTTTGATATTGCTTCTTTTGAAACTATCGGCCCGCCTGTTTGTATCACCGGCGGGCCGATAGTTTATGATGCTGCGTATTTTCTATTTCCGGTTATTTTTTGTTTTCGATTATTTTCTGTTTTCGATAAAGAGTGTCTGCTGTTACCGGTAAAACCACCGGCTACAGTGGCTATCATCGGTTATCAACCCCCACCGGCGTACCTGTTGCACCAATCACTATTCACCCAGCGTTAGCTGAGTTACCATGTCAGCCTGCTTTTTATGGCCTGTGGCGAAAGCAGCCGCAGGCAGGTAACCTTCAGACAGGAGTTGCTTTAATGTCCAAACAGCAAATTGGCGTTGTCGGTATGGCGGTAATGGGGCGCAATCTGGCGCTGAACATTGAGAGCCGTGGTTATACTGTTTCCATCTTTAACCGTTCTACAGATAAAACGGATGAGGTGATTGCAGAGAATCCGGGCAAAAAACTGGTGCCATGCTATAGCGTCGAAGAGTTCGTGAACTCTCTGGAAAAACCGCGCCGTATTCTGCTGATGGTCAAGGCCGGGGAAGCGACGGACAAAACCATTGAGTCGCTCAAGCCGTATCTGGAGAAAGGTGACATCCTGATTGATGGCGGTAACACGTTCTACAAAGATACCATCCGCCGTAACCGTGAATTGTCTGCCGAAGGTTTTAACTTCATCGGCACTGGCGTTTCTGGTGGTGAGGAAGGTGCACTGAAAGGCCCATCGATTATGCCGGGTGGACAGAAAGAAGCCTATGAACTGGTGGCCCCGATTCTGGAGAAAATTGCCGCTCGCGCTGAGGGTGAACCTTGTGTCGCCTATATCGGTGCTGATGGTGCCGGTCACTACGTAAAAATGGTGCACAATGGTATTGAATACGGCGACATGCAGCTGATTGCCGAAGCCTATGCGTTGCTAAAACAGGCGCTCGGTTTCTCCAACGAAGCGCTGGCGAGCACCTTTGCTGAGTGGAATAAAGGTGAGCTCAGTAGCTACCTGATCGAAATCACCGCGGATATCTTCACCAAGAAAGATGAAGAGGGAAAATACCTGGTTGACGTGATTTTGGATGAGGCGGCCAACAAAGGCACCGGTAAGTGGACCAGCCAAAGCTCGCTGGATCTGGGCGAGCCGCTGTCACTTATCACCGAGTCCGTCTTTGCCCGTTACCTCTCTTCTCTTAAAAATCAGCGTGTTGCTGCTTCCAAAGTGTTGAGTGGCCCGGTGGCACAGGCCTTCAGCGGTGATAAAGCCGAGTATGTCGAGAAAGTCCGTCGTGCGTTGTATCTGGGAAAAATTGTTTCTTACGCACAAGGGTTCTCACAGCTTAAAGCCGCTTCTGATGAGAATAACTGGAGCCTGAACTACGGTGAAATTGCCAAGATTTTCCGCGCAGGCTGCATTATTCGTGCTCAATTCTTGCAGAAAATCACTGATGCCTATGCAGAGAATGCAGAGATAGCCAACCTGCTGCTGGCACCGTATTTCCGCCAGATTGCAGATGAATATCAGCAGGCGCTGCGTGATGTGGTGTCTTATGCGGTGCAGCAAGGTATCCCAACGCCGACCTTCTCGGCCGCGATTGCCTATTACGACAGCTATCGTTCTGAGGTACTGCCGGCTAACCTTATTCAGGCTCAGCGCGACTATTTCGGTGCTCATACCTATAAGCGCACAGATAAAGACGGTGTATTCCATACCGAATGGCTGGAATAAGATGCCACATACGCCGTGTCGTGTGTTTCATGGTGCGCCTTGATGGAAGGTGAACATTACATCGCACGGTGTGCTTCCGGCGTTGCCCCTGAGTGCGTACTGAGGGGTAATGCCGGTTGTAAAGAAACCGAAAGCATGTTGAAAGGCCGGTGTAATTAATATAACTCAATGTAAATAATGATGTTTTTGTTTTTGGTTCACTTGTTGGAACCCGGTGGTTTTCCTATCATGCAGCCCTCTTGATACCGAGGTAACGCATGAAAAATAGTGTACGACTGGTCAGTGTACTGGCGCTGATAATGACCCTGAGTGGCTGCCTGTTTCCGCCACCCTGGGGCGGGCCGGGCGGCTTTCATTACGATAACCAGGAGCACCCTTAACCAAGTCCCGTACCTGGCTTCGCTATTGTGCCAGCCAGGTTTCTCCTTTCTGTGATTTTCTCTCTTGTTGCCTTCATTCACCTGATAACGCTCTACGCCGTCACCATGGCTCATTGCCCGTTATTTCGTCAGGAGAGGCCATCGGCCCGACAGGACAACAGCAAGAAAAATCTCATCTTTATGAGGTGATTTATCGAATAATTTGGAATAATTAATCTCCGTTTCTCGCATAAGAATTATAAAAAGGAGAGTGGCGTGTCTTTCTCGCCTGATCTTAACGTGGTTGATGTTGATCGCCGCCGGTCTGGTTTGGCATTTGTCCGGCGTGTTTATGTGCCAAGAATGATAGGCCTTGGATTGGGTTTTTTTTATGTCGCCGCAGGATTGCAAACCGCCGCATGGTCGTCCTGGGTATGGGGATTGCTGTTTTTTAACGGTTTTCTTTGGCCGCACCTGGCTTTTCAACTCGCCCGACTGGCACGAGATCCGAAACGATTTGAATTTGGTAATTTACGCTTAGATGCCTGCCTGGGAGGGATATGGATTGGCATGATGGGGCTAAATGCCCTGCCATCGGTATTGATACTCGCGATGATGGGGATGAACAACATTGCGGCCGGTGGTTTGCGTCTGTTTTTACACGGGGTACTGATTCAGGCAGTGAGTGCGCTGGTGGCGCTCGGGTTGAACGGCACAGAGGTGATGTTTGCCACAACACCAAGACAAATCTATTTCTGCCTGCCAATGTTGTTTATTTATCCCATTTTTGTTGGGCTGGTGACTTATCGCACGGCTATCAAGCTTGCTGAACACAAACAACAGCTGCGGGAAATGAGTATTCATGATGGGATGACCGGGCTGTATAACCGCCATCACTGGGAACAACGGCTACAATACGAATTTGAACAGTGCGTGCAGCACCAGCGTGTCGCCACGCTGGCTTTACTGGATATCGATCATTTCAAGCACATTAACGACAGCTTTGGGCATCGGGTCGGTGATGATGTGATTTTACTGCTTAGTCAGGGAATGAAATCGATGCTGCGGAAGTCCGATATCACCGGGCGGTTTGGCGGTGATGAATTCGGTATGGTGTTACCACAGACACCGGTTGCCCAGGCAGAACCTATTGTCCAGCAGTTGCGTGAGCATCTGCTGGCGATTCAATTGCATCAGGCTCCGTCGTTACAGGTGGGAATAAGCGTTGGTATGGTGCAATTCCAGCCGGAATTTACCGATTATCAGGACTGGCTAAAAGCAGCTGATGTGGCTTTGTATCAGGCAAAAGCGAGTGGGCGCGGTTGTACGGTCTGCCTGTCGCCACTTGATGCGCAACCTGTTCTGGCCGGAGCCTGACCCCGGCCAGCGGTCAGTCAGCTCGCCAGTGGGTGCAGCGTTCTGTCCTGCCTGGTGCCAGGCATATGTGTGGGCGATACTTCCGTCGCCGTGGCATGGCCGAGCGTCTGTTGGATCTCCCGGTTAATTTCATCGAGCAATTGGTAGCGGCGTTGATATTGTGCCCGTTTACGGCTCGGGAGTTCATCTGACGTTTTTCGCGCAATATGCAGGGGAATGTGATAGAGCCCGCCTTCGCGTTTATCGGCACTGACCGATAACCAAAACTCGCTATAGCTGGAGAAGCGTACTTTGTTTTTGCGATAACAATAGCGCAGGTTCTGATAGACGTGGTTTTCATCACCGACGGCTAGAATGGTATTGATACCATTCAGGTGGGTCAGCGTCAGCAGGCATTCCAGTAATAACCGTTTGGGAAACAGGCCAAAACAGGCTTTGGATGCTTCTTTGATAAGTTCGCGTGTCTGGTCATTACCTTTACCTTGCAGTCCCCCTATTATGACAGCACGGGTGTTATGGTCGTGCACCACGGAGAAAGTCAGTGATGCCAGTACCACGTTATTAAAGCGAATACGCAATGTCGCTTCTCCTTCCTTGTCATAGCGCGAAGCGCTGCAAAGAATGGCGATACTTTCACCGTTCTTACCGTTAAAACGCGCAAGGCAATATTCATCCTGACTTAACAACGCCTGTTTGAGAAAAGGGTTAGCCAGCGAGTCAACGAAATGATAGTGAGAGCAAATGGCATCAGCCCGTGCGGCGGGGCGCAGGCTGGCATATAAATAGGGGCGGTGAATTTTGCTGGGGAGTGCAGGCTGTACCAGCACCGCTCTTCGCATCGACGGGCTTTTGATTATCTGGCGTAAATACATTAGCGTTATGGCAGGCATGAATAATGAGCGCAATAAAAACTTGGCCTTAATATCATTTTTATGCCAGATCTTCTTACCAAAAAAATAACCACCAAGTAAATGATAAAAAACTGATAATGCAGATGTATTTTCCATTTTTCTCTTACCGTATAGGTGTGACCACAACAAAATAAATATATCTGATATATTTATTTTGTTGTGATTAATGAATGGGTTAGCTTATTTAAATCCTGTAAAGAAGATGTATGCTAACCTCAGCTATTTATGTCAGTGTTGCTGATTATAGTGATGTGAAATAAAAGTAAAATCGTAATCTCTGTGTTGTTGAATATTGATTTAGTGAAGGAAGGAAAGAGTAAATAATAAAATTTCCGTTTGGCTTTTATTTAAACTTGGCAGGAAAAAAAAGCGTATTCTGAAATAATGGCATGTTGTCTATCACCCAAGCGGTGATGGGGAGAAAGCGGCCACGAAATCTCATTACTGTGGTGTGCGGCGGGTTTGCCAGCGGTCAGTTCTCCGGCTCGGTCTGGCTGAGCGAGCCGGAGCAGCCGGCTTATTTCAGATAGGCGTTAAACATCCAAATCTGTTTTTCCTGTTCTTTGATATAGTCCGTCATCAAGGAAGCGGTGCCTTCGTCACTGGCTTCAGCCGCGAGAGGCAAAATTTCACGCTGCTGTTGCAGTAATACCGCATAACCGGCCAGCAACCCTTCCAGTGTTTTCTTTCCGTCGGTGGCGTTAATGTCTTCCTGAATATCTGCCACTTTCAGATAATCACTGTAGGCATGCAGCGGTTGTCCACCCAGTGCCAGAATACGTTCTGCCAGCTCATCAATTTTCAGCAACAGCTCGTTGTAGATTTCCTCAAACTTAGCGTGCAGCTCAAAAAACGCTGCACCGGAAATATTCCAGTGATACCCACGCACATTCATATAAAGAATCTGGTAGTTAGCCAGCAATGTGTTCAGTCTGGTGACGATCTTTTCAGATTGCTGTACATCCAGGCCAATCGGGCTTTTCTTCTTCTTACTGCCTGCCATATCACTATCTCCTTTTGTTTCTGTTTGCATACTTATACCGGTGGGTGCCCTGCACGCCAGCCAGATGAAATGCGCCCACCCGAGATTGGCAAGCGTATCCCGTTCAGCCTGGCGGCCTCTCCATCATAGGCCGATTTATCGCTTTTTACCGCGATAATGGATTTTTCATGTTGCTCAGGCATGTTATAGGGCCATTTATTTCGTAAGCCTTTGCGGTATATCACGTTATTGTGCAATCTATGCTGCGCCAGTGTGTGGCTGTGACGCTGACACGCACACTACACCGGCACCGGTGCCAGTGTTTTTGGGCGCAAAAAAGCCTTTTTCCAGGCCTGCATGTATGATTACCTCTACCTCTCTGTATGTACGCCGCTATACCGCTTTATTTCCCGCCTGCCTGGCCGGATTCTCCATGTGTTGCATTTACCTGTTCGGGCGTTGGGCGTAGAGTTATTACTCTGATATTTATACAGATACTTCTCATAACATCAGTTTCAGCGGGAACGGTGAGAGGAGAGTAACAGAGTGAGTAATGATGAATCCCTTCACAGCGGCATGGAGCCGCAATGGTAATTTGTTGTGCCACGGCCACTGGATTATTCGCTACCAGCAGCACGAGATAACCTTGCCAGAGCCTTATCGGGAACAACATCTGGGGACTCTGGGTATCTATTCGGTGATTGACCCAGACGATGAATTGTACCGCGACGGGCTCGATGAGGATGACTGGATCCTGGCAAACGTGGACTGGCTTGCCGACTGTTTTGCACACCATCAGGTGCCAATTGAAGAGCGCTATTTTCGCTTTTTCTATCAGGCGGTAAACCCGCATGACTGGCGCTGTACCAGCTGTGCGGGCTGTATGTGACAGGCTGAGATCTGACGGATGCACCCACGATGACCCGTCAGAAACAGCGGTGGATAGCCCGATTTAACGGAAGGGCGGTTCGTTAAAGGTACGCAGTTTGCGTGAGTGCAGGTGCTCCGCTTCGGCACGCAGCAGGTCTACGGCACGAATACCGATTTGCAGATGTTCAGAAATTGCGCCTTCATAAAACCGGTTGGCCTGGCCCGGCAGTTTTATCTCACCGTGCAGGGGTTTATCCGAAACGCACAACAGCGTGCCGTAAGGCACCCGAAAGCGGTAGCCCTGTGCAGCAATGGTCGCACTTTCCATATCGACGGCCACCGCCCTGCTGAGATTAAATCGCAGTGCCGATGCACAATAACGCAACTCCCAGTTACGGTCATCCGTGGTCACAACCGTACCGGTGCGCAGGCGTTGTTTCACCTCTTCACCGGGCATACCGCTCACCTGTTTTGTGGCGTCGTACAGCGCTCGCTGCACTTCAGCAATGCTGGGGATAGGAATATCCGGCGGCAGTACCGAATCGAGTACGTGGTCATCACGCAGGTAAGCATGGGCTAACACATAATCGCCGATGGACTGGCTTTCACGCAGGCCGCCACAGTGGCCAATCATCAGCCAGGCATGCGGGCGCAATACCGCGAGGTGGTCGCAAATGGTTTTGGCATTTGACGGGCCAACGCCGATATTCACCAATGTAATACCGCGCCCCTCGCGTGAAATCAGGTGATAGGCGGGCATCTGGTGATTTTTCCATGCCAGATCCGACACGGCTTGCTGCGGGTTCTCGCTCTCGGCGTTAATCAGCGCACCACCCGCGCAGGCGAGCGCCTGATAAGGGCTGGCAGGGTCGGCAATTTGATCGCAGGCCCAGCGCACGAACTCGTCCACATAACGGGTGTAGTTGGTAAACAAGACGAAGGGCTGAAAATGCTCGGCACGCGTACCGGTATAGTGGCGCAGACGCGCGAGTGAAAAATCGGTACGCAGCGCATCAAAGTGTGACAGTGGCGCATGATCGAGACGCTCGAGCAAGCCATCAGCGGTTTCATCACCAATTTGCGACAGTGATGGGGTGGGGAAATGCTGCGCCAGCGCGGCGCTCATGGAGCGCTCAAGCCCCAGATTGGCTCCGTCTATCACATAGGGGTAGGGGATTTCCTGTGCAGAAGGGGTGACTTCAATCGTGGCCGAGTATTCGTTTTCTAAAATCGCCAGTTGCTCAGCCAGATAGGCACGGAACAGGTGTGGTCGGGTAATGGTGGTGCAATAACTACCACTGTGGGTCAACCGGCCATAGGCTCGGGTCTTGTTGTGTTTTTGTGATAATCCATCCCAGCTGATGCGTAATTGAGGGTAGACAAATAACCCATTGGCGCGAGCCGAAGCATCTGGTGGCGTACCTTGTGCAATAAAGTCGCTGATAGCGCTACGCAATGCGTTGACGGCGTTGTCATACAGCGCTTCCAGTCTGTCTAACGCTGCGCTGGCGGACAGGCCAGCGCCGGGGGCATAACTCATCTTCACTCCTTCTCTTTGATGCAATCACCGGTATCAGTATGTGCCCGCATTGTGACATACCCGATATCCGCGCACGATGGGAGAAACAGGAAATAACAGCCACCGGCGAGGCGCACCATACGAGGAGGGGCGAACAAGTCCTCCAGACGCAGTGACCAAGATAGCGGTGCTGCCTTAATGAAATGATTTATGTTTGAAAAGATCCCATTTGTAATTTGGCCATAGTTTTCTCAAGCCAAAATGCTCCTGGCCTTCCGTAATACCATCACCGCCATTATGTGCTTTGGCGATATCAGACCAGGGATATTCTTCATTCAGGGACTGGCTGGTACAGTCATTCTGTTTTGCTCTTAACAGATAATTGACCGACTGGTCATCAATTTTTATGTCATATTCTGGATAGTGAATATCTTTAAGGAAGTTCCAGGCTTCGAACAGTACGGTATCCTCTGCGATACGCATAATAAACCCATACCCCTTCTCGATGAGTCCATTCTCTGTTCGGTTAAATGAAGGGATTTCAATCAGTGTGCCGAATTTTTTTGCATCGCCTCCAGAACACCAAACCCATTGTGAATATGCCCTGATATGATGAATGTTTCTGGGTGACGTAATAAAATCTCTTTGATTCTTTTATCTTGTTCACCAAAGCCGCCAAAGAGATTTGCGCGCCAGTGTGTGTCATTCAATGACTGATGAACGATGACAAATTTCTTTTTGCCCTGTGTGTTTTCATTCATTTTTCCTTCAAACCATCTCAGTGTGCTTTCATCAAAAAAAGCTTGGTCTTTTAAGCCGCGGTCTGTGTTTAATGCGATGAAATGGTGCCCGTCAATCCATTCGTCAAAACAAGCATGTCCCGTAACATGTTTTGCAAACAGTGAGTTGATTTGTACGTATTTTTCAATCACAACTTTATAATAAGGGTTGTCAGCTTTAGGATCTTTTACCCAGATTTTACTATCTGGCCCCCGGACATCATGATTTCCAAGTATGATGATGGCTTTCTTATTATTAAAGTAATTTATTGTGGAGTTGATTGTTCTTTCTATGAAATCAATATTTTCAGCGATATCACCAGGAATAATGATGGCATTAACATGATGATTTTGGGTGATGTTTTTCAATGCAGTTTCAAAATCACTTAACAAAGCATTACTACTGATGTGCAAATCACTGACTATCGCAATTGATGTTTGATAACTCTCTTGGCTATTATTCTCCTTCTGGCAGGTAGTGGTGCTGTTCGAAAATGCAGGCAAAGAGCTGGCTACCGATAATAATGCGGCAGATTTTATAAATAATCTTCGTTTCATTTCTCTCTCCACATATAACGAGTTCTTAATATCAGTGATAAGGCTTGTGTCTGGCTATGTATTTCTAGTCAAATCGAGTGGGAAACAACCCGGGGAACCCCCGGGTATGATGATTATTTTTTTACCGGTATTGCTTCATATACTATTGTTTCCAGAGGTTTTAATGTAATCACCAGGGCATTTTTATAGTTGGTAGGTATGCTGATGTTTGTGCCATAAATTGATTTCATGGTGAAAAATGCTGTCTCTCCCTGCGGAATTTCAAAGTCTTTAGCGAGGTTTAGATAATAAGTCTGCGGCTTATCTGACGGGTTACGCAGGCTGATTATCGATTTATTTTTATTCCATGACGCCCAGCCATAAACATCAAGTGCCGTTGGGTCGCCACCCACCCAGTGTGTATCAACCAGTACACTGGCATGACTCTGTGACCACTTGGCTGCTTGTGCCAGCGTATCCCACTTCGCATTATTCAGAAGCGATGGCGTAATATACAGCTCTTGTAGTTGCGTTCCGGTTGCGAAATAGCTCCAGACCTGATCGGCAAAGTCACTGTCTGTTTGGATCTTTTCCAGCCCGTGATACGCATTCTGAGCGCTAATAATTCCGTGATACATCAATGAATTTAGTGGGAATAGTGGGCCTTTACGGACAATAGAGCGATAGGTTTCGGCATCACGATAGGTTATCCATTGTTGCACTGGTGTGCCGGGGCCATACAGATTAATATCGTCACCCTGACGCCATATTGCATCAGCGTAGAACAGCCAGGATGGACTGGCATTAGTACCTGTTGTCAGGTTGATAAATACCTCTTTATTTGCACTGCGCATGTTATGCAATAATTCAATCGATGCATCGAAGTCAGAGGCAAACTGACTGCCTTGAATATGTGAGTTGGCATTACCCATACCATCAAGTTTAAAAGAGGTAATATGCTCATTCTCAATCATTTTAATAATTTGTGCATTGAAGTTTTTGAAATAATTTGGGCCAGAGAGTGCCAGTTTATTATCAACAGTCTCAAATCCATACTCCCTGGCATGAGACACGCGAATATCACGCGGCTTATTATATCCGCCCCAAGGCGACAACCATAAACCAACGGAGCTATGCAGATTGCGAGCCTTCGCTCTTATTTTTACAAAACCATGACTGAATGCCGGGCCAAATAACCATTTTCCGGTGAGATCGTCCCACCCGTCATCTAATAAGAAAGCATCAAGTGCTACACCGCGTCCGGTAATAAACGCTTTATTCCACTCATCCATTCTTTCCAGTACATCTTTTTCAGTATAAGCAGTAAAGAAACCAATATCCATCCAGCTATTATAATGCAAATAAGGTTTATATGGGCGAGGGCGAACGGCCTCAATAAACTGATTGACGCTACGGCGTAACTGGTTTTTTTCCGCGAACGTACCAACGTAGGTGGTATAACTGAGGGGTGTTTCTGGCTGGATCGGTGTTTTTAATTCTACATTAAAGTGGGTTGTTGCTTCATAAGCATGACTGTTGATGACGGGTTTTCCCGGCAGCATGAAAAATGAATCAGCAATAATGGGAGAACTGTTAATGGCACCGTTAACATAAGGTGCCTGAGACTGCTTTTGTGTTGGGAAAAGCGTTATTTTGGCTACATCTCGCGCTTTCCCTACGGCGGCAACTGTATAATCGACACTGACATATTTTCCTTTCAGCAGGTTAAGCATCACTGTTACGTTGAAGTCTGGACGATCATATTCAATAATAATTCCATTATCTTTTTTCCCGACATGCTTAATCTTAAAATCAGATGCATGAATGACTTTTTCATCCGGTAGCGTTAAAAAGAAAAGTTCTTGCGGTGACAGTTTATTCCTGGATTGCCTGTCTTGAATCGTTGCTAAGGTGCTCTCGTCATCAAACGAAATAGCCATATTTTCGTTATTAAGGGTATGATTGGCCGCAACGGCGTAATCGGAAATAAATAAAGCCAGCAATGAAACGGTAATGACCTTTTTCATGTGAGATATCCTGCTTTCGTTTGGTTTCTTTTAAACCCTATAAGAAAGAAATCGAAACATCAATGCGACGAAAAGAAACAAATCGAAAATTGTGACCTGTGGCAGAGAAAAGATAGAGAAAGGTGATATCGCGTCAGTCAGGGGCCTGCCGGATAAATAGCGGATTAGCGGTAAAGAGGATTAAAAAGTCAGTTTTTTGATGCAGGCAGGCGAGTGCCGGGAAGAGACGCGCCAATAGAGGCTAAAATCGGCCGATAAGATCAGCAATTAAATCATATGTCTCGCCAAAAAGTCTTTCTGCATAAGGTGAGATGAGAAAGATAAGGAAACCCAGAGCGCTAATCCCGCTAAATAGTGTGATAGGGAAACCGATTGCAAAAATGGTGAGCTGTGGAGCCAGACGGCTCAAGAGACCGAGCGCCATATTGATAGTCAACAACAAGGTTATCAGTGGCAGAGCAAGCGTCAGGCCATTAGCGAAAATTTTCCCGCCTGCTTGAGCGATGGCGAGGAAGACATTACCGTTGATAGGGGCTGCACTAACCGGAAGCGTGTGAAAACTATCGACCAGCATTGAGATAAGCCATAAATGGCCGTTCATACTAAGAAAAAGTAACAGTGCCAGTAAATTCATAAAACGCGATATTACAGGCATATTGGGGCCACCGCTTGGGTCAAAAAAGGTGGCAAACGAGAGGCCCATCTGCAAACCAATCATTTCACCGGCTAGCCGAATGGCCGCAAACGCCAATTGCATGACAAAGCCCAACGTTGCACCAATCAGTATTTGCTGAAGCAGCATCCAGATGCCTGCACCTGAAAATACCGGGATAGAGCTAGGGGGAAGGGTTGGGGAGACGACTATCGTAATTAAAACTCCCAAACCGATTTTTACACGGCGCGTAATAGCGCGTTCATTAAATATGGGCGCAGTGCTGATTAACGCCAGGATCCTGACCAGAGGCCAGAAAAACTGGTTAAACCAGCCAATCATATCAATACTGCTAAGCGTAACCATATTTATCCAAGCATATGAGGAAACTGACTAAGCATGTTACGCATGTAATCCAGAATGACACTGAGCATCCAGGGGCCAGCTATCACCAAAGTAAAGAATACGGTCAGTACCTTGGGAATGAAGGACAGCGTCATTTCATTAATTTGTGTGGCGGCTTGCAGCATGCTGATAATCAAGCCGCTGACAAGTGAGGCAAGAAGCGGTGGGCCCGCCAGCATCAGCGCTATTTTCATCGCTTCATAGCCCAAAGCCATGACAGATTCAGGTGTCATACCCGCATTCCTTAATGGTGTAAACCGTGTGCACGATGCGAATGCCTTGTTTCACCTAAGTATAGAAACTCTGTGCTAATGACCCCAGCAGCAACTGCCAGCCATCGACCAGAACAAACAGCATTAACTTGAATGGCAGTGAGATGGTGGCCGGAGGAACCATCATCATCCCCAGAGCCATCAACACACTCGCGACAACCAGATCGATCAATAAAAAAGGGATGAAAATAGTAAAGCCAATTTGAAACGCTGTTTTTAGTTCACTGGTAACATACGCAGGGACGAGCACCCGCATTGGGACTGCTTCCGGGCCTTGCAGCGAAGGAATTTGTGCCAGACGGGTAAACAATGCCAGGTCAGCTTCCCGTGTTTGCCGCAACATAAATTCGCGCAGAGGCTGAGAACCTTTATCGATAGCCACTTCCATACTGATTTTGTCTTCGCTAAATGGCCGATAGGCTTCATCATAAACGCGCGTTAAGACCGGTGACATAACGAAAAAAGTCAAAAACAGACTAAGACCCAGGAGCACCTGGTTAGGCGGCGCAGTGGGTGTACCTAATGCGTTGCGCAATAAACTCAAGACAATGATGATGCGGGTAAAGCACGTCATCATCAGTAATACCGCTGGAATAAAACTCAGCGAGGTAATGAAAACCAGGGTCTGTACAGGCAGAGACCAGGTTTGGCCACCGTTGGCTAATGGCTGAGTCACGATACCCGGTAACTGTGCCAGCGACGGATGCGTGGTCAACAGTAAAATCGCGGCAGTTGGATAGCGTAGTAGACGCAGCCAGGCAAAAAAAGGTTTCCGAGACAGTGGGGTACTCATTCGGTTTTTTCCGGGCGTTTGGTCGCTTTCTTGAGGAATTGAATAAAATCAGCTGACGCTATTTTTTCCGTCGCGCCCACCGTGCTGAGGGGTTGCGCGGGTAATGTATGAAGATGCGTTATCTGCTGCGACGTGACGCCGAGTACAAGCCAGTTACCCTCAACTTCGATGATCACGACTTTTTCCCGTTGCCCGACCGGACAGGCCGATACAATATTTAGCAGCTTGTTATTCTTTGCCTGCGGGGCGAAACCGAGTTTGCGCATCAACCAGGCTACCAGCAGGATTAAGAGCAAAACACCACACAGCGCTGTGCCCACTTGCGACACCAGCGCACCGCCTGAAATAACGGATTCAGCAGCCGCTTGGGGCTGCTGAATGGTTGACACGGTGGTCGGGCTGGCTGTTGGCATTAACGGCCTAGCCTGCGCATACGCTCTGACGGTGTAATAATATCCGTGATACGTACACCATATTTATCAGAAACCACGACAACTTCCCCTTGAGCGATCAGGTAGCCGTTGATCATGATGTCCAATGGCTCACCCGCAAGCCCGTCCAACGCAACAACAGAACCTTGCGACAAGCGTAACAACTCTTTGATGGTCATCTTGGTGCGGCCAAGCTCCACCGTCAGTTTAACGGGTATATCCAAAATCAGGTCGATGTCCTGCATTGAACCCTGCTTATCCTGCACGTCAAAGCTTTTGAATATATCGTCGGTGGCGGGTGCGCTTTTTTCTTTTTCTGCTGACTGTTGCTCGTTAAATGCATCAGCCCACAGATCGTCCACGGAATCCGTTTCTTCGGACGGTTTCTTGATGTCACTCATTGAGCGGTTCCTCGTCATTCAGGGAATTTAAAATAGGGTTTATCAAATGTTCAACGCGCAAGGCATACTGGCCGTTCAAGGTACCGTAATGACAAGTCAATACCGGAACACCATCAACATGAGCGACCAGTCGTTCAGGTTTATCAATCGGCAAAATATCGCCGGGCTTGAGTTTGAGCACCTTTGATAATCGAACCGGAATATCAACAAAGTTAGCAACCAGTTCTAACTCTGAGTGCTGGACTTGTTTTGCCAGTGTTTCACGCCAATGTTGATCTTCTTGTTGCGAGTTTTCCAGTGGCGGGTTAGCCAATAACTCGCGCAATGGTTCAATCATCGAGAACGGGATACAGATGCTGAATTCACCGGTTAATGTCCCAATCTCCAGATGAAACGGTGTTGTTACAACGATATCGTTCGGTGATGTGGTGATGTTGGTAAATTTAACCTGCATCTCAGAACGAACGTATTCCACATCCAGCTTATAAATGGCATTCCAGGCATCACTGTAGGATTCCAGTGCCAGCTTAAGCATGCGTCGGACAACACGCTGTTCCGTATGCGTGAATTCACGCCCTTCGACTTTGGTCGGAAAACGACCATCACCGCCAAACAGGTTGTCCACCGCGATAAAAACCAGACTCGGCGAAAACACAAACAACGCAGTACCGCGTAATGGCTTCAGGTGTATCAGGTTAAGGTTGGTCGGAACAGGCAGATTTCGCGCAAACTCATGATATGGCTGGATTTTAATCGCACCAACGGTAATGTCCGGGCTACGGCGAAGCAGGTTAAATAATCCCATACGGAACTGGCGAGCAAAACGCTCGTTGATAATTTCCAGCGCCTGTAAACGCTCACGTATAACGCGTCGTTGTGTATTGGGATCATAGGGTTTGACATCCCCGTCTTTTTGCGACGCAGCGTTGCTGGCATCAGCATCGCTATCGCCACTGTCACCGTTTAGCAGGGCGTCAATTTCTGCCTGTGAAAGAATACTGTCACCCATAGTGATTACCGCAAAATGAAAGCAGTGAACAGGACATCGCTGACGGCCTGGTTAGGTTGCCCAGGAACCAGCGGTGGGCTTAATACCTGCTTGATATCTTCAACCAGCTTTTGTTTACCTTGTTCTGTAGCCAGCACTGATGAGCTTTGGCGCGAAAACAGCATAATCAGGCGGCTGCGAATCTCCGGCAGATAATTGGTCAAGCGTGCACGGGTAGCTTCATCCGGCAAACGCAAAGTGATTCCTACATATAATACCCTGTCTGGATTATTATCCGCAGACAATAGGTTAACGGTAAACGTATCCAGCGGCATGAATACCGGTGCCGGCGGCGGCGGCGGTTCATGAGTGGCTGTATCCGCTTGTTTATGACCCAATAACCACCAGCCGATACCCGCTGCGGCAGTCGCTGCCAGAGCGATAACAATCAAGAGTATCAGCCAGATGGACCGCTTGTTACCGCCCGACTGAGCTTTCTTATTAGACGTAGCCAATGATATATCCTGTTATTTATCAGTATTTAATGACTATTTCAGCATTAAACAAATACGTGATATCACGATTATCCCGTCTATTCATCTTGTCAATACAGTGAATAAACAATAAAAAAAGCGTTAACTTGTTTATTAGGCAAAGATATCAACACCATTGAGCCCGCTTGCCATTGACTGCAATGCCGAAGGTACGGGCAGTACATTCGCTGTCTCGTGAGCTCGATCAGATTGACCAAACTGCTGTTGGTAGGATGATGCGTTATTGCCACCATTGCCACTGGCGTTTCCAGCCAACTGCTGCTGTTGCTGTGACTGCTGCCAGCCACCGGCATCTGCACCTACGCTGCTTTGACCGAGATTAATACCGCTTTCAGCCATGGCATTGCGTAAATGAGGTAATGCAGATTCCAGCGCAGAGCGCACCTGGCTGCTTCCAGACACCAGGTGGATTTGTGCCTGGTTATCCTCAACCTTCAACATGATATGCAATGACCCCAGCTCTTCGGGATGGAGTTTAAGTTCTGCGGTTTGTTGTCCGTTACGGGTAAACATCACCACCTGTTGACCCAGGGCATCGTTCCATTGCTGTGTACCCAGCGGGGCCGTAATCTGGCTGGTGACATGCTGTGCAGCGGGTTGCGTGGGTGCGGCATTATTAGCAAATAAAGACGATAGCGTTTGCAGTGACGAGGAGGCGATTGAATCTGCCGGTGCTGACGCTGCGGTTGGATTACTCACGCTATCTTCTTTACGTGAAGACAGCAGGTTATTATCGCGCAGTGAATTCAGATAGCCTTCATTTAGTGCTGGTGCGGCATTTTTACCTGCTGTTGATGCACCAGTAATAGCAGCGGTAGTGACGGATGTGCTATCCGACTTATCGACGGAGAATTCACCCTTACTGGTATTCGCGCTCTTGCCGGACAACAGTGCGCCAAGCACATCATTATCTGAATCCGAGGCGTGATTTTTTACCGAATTCAGCGTATTTGATAACGCAGAGGAGATGCCGCCTGACTCGGTGGCTGGCGTTTTCACCAACGCTTGTTGCGGTATCATGGCAAACAGCGCTTGCATTGCCAGCGCATCATTGGTAGTTGTTTTTTCGTCTTTCGCGTCACTCTTTTTCTGCGTTTTAGCCAGTAAAGACTCAAGAGAATGATCTGCTTGCAGGTCAGCAACGGTGAGTTTGCCGGTGGTTAAGGCGGTCAGGATTGAATTCAGCTCTTCACTGTTCGCATCTATTCCATTTTTCGCCAGCGCATCTTTAAATTCGGCGCTTTCTTGAGCGCTGACAGCCACCTTTTTGGATGATTGCAACGCTGACAGTTTTTGCGACAGCAACTGAACAAAATTTTCGGGTAAAGAGGTATCGTTGCCCAACAGCGCCAATAAGGAATTGCCCTGAGGCGTGGTTGTGCTTGCATCAGTCGTATTAGTGACAGTAGTGGCAGTCATTGCTGGCAAGTTCATGGTTATGTTTTCCTCATTGATGCACGTTGGGCGAATTCATCCATCCGCTTTTGTTCCTGGCGATTTTCGTGTGCCAGCATCTTGGTTTGCTCACGCTGCTGCAACGTGGTAAAGGCATTCAGCCGTTGCTGCTTTTCCTGCCAGTTTTTCATCGCCTGGCTCAGTCGGGACGACCAATTGAGTAACTGATGGCGATGTTGTTCAATTGCTTTTTCCAGAGTCAGAATAAATTGCTGATAATTTTGCCAGGCGGTATTAGCCATCCCTTCGGTCATCGACTCATTAAGTCGTTGCCGGTAATCATCATGATAGCCTAATAACATGTTAAGTTGTTCTTCCGCCTGTAGATAGGCTTTTTGCACTTGTCCCAGTTGTGTTGTTGCCGTATCAACTTCTTTCTGCGCTAAATCGCGCAGCATGATAAAGGTAGATTGAGTTCTCATGCGCACTCCTACCGATTATACGGGAAAATGTTATTCAGTGCCTGACAGGCTTCCTCAAATGAGCTTCGCTCAAACATGCCTTGCTGCAAAAAGGCCTGCATGTGTGGATAAAGCTGTATTGCCCGGTCAAGCAGCGGGTCACTGCCAGTTGCATAAGCGCCAACATTAATCAGGTCGCGGTTACGCTGGTAACTGGATAATGACTGTTTGAATTGCCTTACCGCTGAATAATGATTTTCATCTATTAGTGCTGTCATCGCTCGGCTGATGGAGGCTTCAATGTCGATTGCCGGATAATGACCAGACTCAGCCAATTGCCGTGATAGTACGATATGTCCATCCAGTATTGCTCGCGCCGAGTCGGCAATCGGATCTTGCTGATCGTCACCCTCTGTCAATACTGTATAAAACGCAGTTATCGAACCGCCACCAGAAATGCCGTTGCCTGCACGCTCTACCAATGCGGGTAATTTTGCAAACACAGAGGGTGGATAGCCTTTGGTTGCCGGTGGTTCACCAATTGCCAGTGCAATTTCACGTTGCGCCATCGCATAACGTGTTAGTGAATCCATAATCAGTAATACATGATGGCCACGATCGCGGAAATCTTCTGCGATACGAGTAGCATAAGCCGCACCCTGCATACGCAACAATGGTGACACATCCGCAGGCGCTGCGATAACTACCGAGCGAGCAAGACCTTCAGTGCCCAGAATGTTTTCAATAAAATCCTTTACTTCACGGCCACGTTCACCAATAAGCCCTACGACGATAACATCGGCTTGCGTATAACGGGCCATCATGCCAAGGAGCACACTTTTACCCACCCCTGAGCCTGCAAAAAGCCCCATGCGCTGGCCACGGCCAACGGTCAGTAATGCATTGATGGCGCGAACCCCTACATCCAGCACATACTCGATAGGCGTACGCTGTAGGGGGTTGAACGGCGTGGACATCAACGGTGCCGTATAACCGGTATCGGGTGCCGGCATGCCATCAAGGGGCTTGGCTGCGCCATCCAGGACGCGTCCGAGCAGGGCAGGGCCTAAAGGGAGCTGCTTACCCTGATTGCTGCCAGAGAATCCCACACGCTCATAGACCCGGGCACCAGGGATAATGCCTTCGACTTCTTCAAGTGGCATCAGGAATAGCTTTTGACCGTTAAAACCCACCACCTCGCTTTCTACTTCTTCGACCTGATTACCGTTTTGACGCTCTATCAGACAAGTTGACCCTAGTGGCATATGCAGGCCTGTTGCTTCAAGCACCAATCCTGTTGCCCGAGTCAGGCGTCCATAACGACGTATTGTGGGTGTATTAGCAATACGTTTCTCAAATGAATCGATGGAAGAGAGCCAGCGAGAGAGGCGTACTGTCATTAAAGTTCTCCCGGTGCAGCCAGTCGGCAAAGTTCATGCCAGCGGGTAGCAAGACTGGCGTCAAGATCGCCCTCTTCAGCACTGACTTTGCATCCACCCGGATGCAATTGGTTATCAGCCAATAAACGCCAGCCGTGGATACTCAGCGTAGGGCCCAAATGTTGCTCCACCCGCTCCAGATCGGACGGATGAACTCGTAACTGGGGTTTGCCGCTAAACATTGGTTCTTGTTGAATCAATTGCTGTATTTGCCCCATCAGCGCGGTGCCATCACAGATAGGGGCCTGGCCGAGAACCTGTTTTGCTGCTGTTAGCGCCAACTGCATCAGGCGTGAAACGATGACGCTGTCAAGTGCATCCAGCGTCTGCTGGAATTCACTAACCATCTGCTGCATGTGTGCAATAACGGGCTGCTGCTGCGCAGCAGCATCTTGCAACCCTTGCTGCATACCTGCATGGTGACCATCCTGATAACCTGCTGCGTAACCTTGCTGCTTGCCTTCGTTGAAACCTGTTTCGCGGGCTTGTTGCAGCACTTGCTCGCGCAATGTGGCCAGATCGTCCTGAGGCTGCTGGAAATCAGACATGGAGAAAAACTCGCTACCTTCGTCATCTGAACGCGCTAACGGCGCAGCAGAAGAGACTGTTGCAGAGGTTTCGTTTGCTGATGACAACGACGGCGAGGCCAAGTCATCCAGCTTCCATGGTTGCCAGTCAAGATTATTGGAGTAATTAGACAAACGCGTCATCGCCACCACCGATAATCATTTCGCCGCTGTCTGCCAGACGACGTACAATGAGCAAAATTGCTTTCTGTTCGTTTTCCACCTGAGACATACGTACAGGGCCGCGTGTCGCCAGGTCGTCGCGCAAGATTTCTGCTGCACGCTGCGACATGTTGCGCAGGAATTTCTCGCGCAATGGCTGTTCTGCACCTTTCAGTGCAATAAGCAGAGACTCGGACTCCACTTCCTGAAGCAGGCGCTGGATACTGCGATCGTCCACTTCCACCAGGTTTTCGAACAGGAACATCTCATCGATGATTTTCTGTGCCAGCTCGCCATCGAATTCGCGTACGGCATCAATAACGGCCTCTTCATGCTGCGTCTTCATCAGGTTGATGATTTCGGCCGCAGTACGAACACCACCCATTTTACTGCGTTTCAGGTTTTGACCATCCAACAACCCGTTAAGTACCTCGGTCAGTTCGGCTAATGCGGAAGGCTGTACACCACCGAAAGTTGCGATACGAAGCATGACATCATTACGCATACGCTCGTCAAAATGGGCCAAAATATCAGCAGCCTGCGCGCGTTTTAAATGCACAAGAATGGTGGCAATAATCTGTGGGTGTTCGTCGCGGATAAGGTCGGCAGCACTCTGTGGCTCCATGAAGTTGAGCGTTTCCATACCGGATGACGTTTCTTTGCTCTCAAGAATATCTTCCAGCAGGCTTGATGCACGTTCTTCGCCCAGAGCCTTGACCAGTACGGAACGCAGATACTCGCCAGCATTAACGCCGAGAGCTGCATACTGTTCCGCTTCCATATCAAATTCGCGCAACACATCCAGCAACTCTGATTGCGATACCTGTTTCATATTCGCCATCGCAGTACTGAGATGCTGAACTTCACGGGTTGAGAGGTGCGTAAAAACTTCTGCCGCACGGTCTTCACCGATAGTCATCAGTAACACTGCGCTTTTTTCTGTACCTGTCAGACTCATAGTTCGTTACTCATCCAGTGGCGAATGACCAGGGCCACGACGCGAGGATCATTCTCGGCCAGTTCACGAATACGCTGGCTGTGCATCTCGGTATGAACCCGCTGCTCGGACTTCTTCTGCTGCTCAGCTTCGAGACTACTTATCGTCACACTGACATCAGCATCTTGTCCGCGTAAAGATGCCGCAGCCAGCGCAGCTTCATGAAGCTCGGCGCGCCGTTGCAATTGCGGGCGCACCAATTTGCGATACAGAATCCAACCAACAATTAACACCAGTAACCAGCGACCGGCCTCAATCAACAGATCAAAGAAGGCTTGTTTCTGCCAGAATGGTAACTGGCCTGCGGCGCTATCTGTGACGGTAAATGGTGTGTTTACAACGTTTAATGAATCTCCGCGATCGCCTGAGAAACCCATTGCTTCACGGACCAGCGCTTCAATTTTCTTTAACTGCTCATCGCTGAGTGCTGCGGGTTTGCCATCGGTTCCTAACGTGTAGTTAACCACTACAGCGACAGACAGGCGTTGGACATTACCGGTATTTTGCTTGGTATGGCGAATGGTACGGTCAACTTCATAGTTAATCGTTTGGTCGTGGCGGCTATTAAACGTCTGACTGGCAGAGCTACTGCTACCCGCTGACGTCTGAGCATTAGTGCTCGTTGTATTTCCATTGGCGTTGGCATTATTGGTATTCGCCGCTGGTGGTGTAGAAATCGGCGCTGTAGGCGCAGGCGTCGGCGTATTTGACAGCGCGCCAGGAACTCCGCCAACGTTTGGACCACCACGCTGATCGCTCTGGCTTATCTGTTGAGATCGTACGGCGGACTGATTGGGCGGCTGATTGGGCTGGTACTGCTCATCTGTCTGCTCACGGCTTGCAAAATCAATTTGTGCGGTTACCTGCGCATGAACATTGCCTGGACCAACAACGGGTAAAAGAATTGCCTCTATGCGACGCTGATAATTATTTTCGATTTCATTGGCGTATTTTAATTGTGCTGCATTCAGGTCTCGCCCTGAACCATCATTTTGTGTCAGTAATTTTCCGGTTTGGTCAACGATCGTGACTTTATCGGCAGGCAACCCGGCGACGCTGCTTGATACGAGATAGGAAATGGCACTTATCTGGCTGTCATCCAGCGCGCGTCCTGGCTGGAGAGTAACGGTAACCGCAGCAGATGGAGATTTTTGATCCCTGACAAACAATGATGGTTTAGGAATAGCAAGATGGACTCGCGCATTTTGAATCGGCCCGAGCGTCTCCATGGTACGAGCCAGTTCACCTTCCAGTGCGCGCTGGTAGTTGATTTGTTCGCTGAACTGACTGATGCCAAATTTTTCTTGATCGAGTAACTCAAAACCAACGGCTCCACCCTTTGGTAAACCTTGCTGGGCAAGTCTCAGGCGGGTTTCATAGACTTTATCTGCCGGAATCATGATGGCAGCACCGCTTTCTGTAAAGCGGTAAGGGATGTTCATTTTGCCCAATTCGGAAACAATGCTGCCACCATCACGCTCATTCAGGTTGGTATAAAGAACGCGATAATCGGGACTACGGGCCCAGAGTGACAATGCGACAACAATGGCAATGGTTGCCGCAGAAGCGATTAGTAAAGGAATTTTAGGGTTAGTGCGCAAACGGTTGAGTATTTCGCCAAAGCTTTTCCCACCGGTTGCGGCTCCGGATGTTAAGGCGTTCATACTCTCTCTCTGCCTGGTTGCTGAACGATATAGGTAACGTTGTAACGTAACAAAACAGAACTCCCTGATTGCGCAATCATAAAAACTCATCGCCTACATTTATCGGCATGCCATTATTTTCCGTTACGTAGAAATTGATGGGTCGATAAGCCAGCATTTTTAATCTCATTTATACGATTTACCATCCCGGGGATATGGTAGCGTATTGAACTTGTAAAGAGATGCATGTGAAATAGACAGTTCTGGCTTGTTACTATCGCATGCTGGCTTTGGCTATGTCTCTCATTTATAAGTTTTTGTAACACCCATGACATTTACTTGGGGAATCAGGCATGTCCATTCAAGGTATTGATACAGTATTACAGCAAATGCAGGTAACCGCTACCAAAGCCGCTGGTGGGCTTAACTCAGGTTCTGGCGTCACGGCACCTTCCGGGTTTGCTGAAGAATTAAAAGCTGCCCTTGACAAAATAAACGAAACACGCGTTCAGGCACGGACCCAGGCAGAAGCCTTTACGCTGGGTAAACCGGGTATTGCACTGAATGATGTCATGGTTGATAACCAGAAGGCCTCTATCGCTTTGCAGATGGGCGTTCAGGTACGAAACAAACTGGTATCTGCCTATCAGGAAGTCATGAATATGACAATATAATATCACTGTACAAGCAAACGAATACCGCAACTATATCATCTGCAATTTTTATAAATCAGCTTGGTTTCGTTATTTTCGAAAGGCCGGGTGAATGATTAGTAGCTATTCACCCCGTTTTTTAAGAGAGACCAGGAAAGACACGTTGATAGTATCTATGAGCCCACTTTAAGGATTGGGGCTCATGATTTAATAAATGGACAGTAATTAAGATTGCGGTCTGCCTGGAAGAACGTCATTGGAAAACTCGGCGTATACACTGTTCACCGACTTTTGATTTTGAGACTGCTGTATCAGTATTGCCAGTTCTTGCATTCTGTTTTGCAAAAGCTCTTTCACTTGTGCTTCCGTATCCAGTATATCCTGAAGAAGTTGCCGAAACTGCAACTGCACGGTACTGGGAATATTGGTCGGGACGTTAACCTGACTGATTCTCTCGATCGACTGAATGTAAACAATCTCCTGTTCTACAACATCATCCCATAGCCCATTGATAGCCATGGTTTTAATATTTCGGATGAGTGTGAGTAGCCTCTGATACTCATTTAGTAATGGATAGAGCTTTTCCATTAGCGCGTTTCCGTCGTTGGTTGATAACCAGGCCCGATCTGTTTCCAGGCATCCGAAATATTATCAATAAGAGCTTCTACTTCCATTATTGCCTGCACATCATTATTAATATTGGCATGCAATAATCGACGCACCATGTAATCGTAAAGCTCGGCAAGATTCTCTGCCAGTTCGCCCCCCTTTTCCATGTCCAGTCCGAGTTTTAACCCGTTACTGATAATGTCGATGGCTTTTGATAAGGCGTTCCCTTTTCCGACGATATCATTCTGTCCAATAAGAATTCTTGCCCGAATAAGGGCACTCTTGGCACCGTCAAACAGCATGACAATCAACTGATGTGGGCTAGCGCTCATTACTGCACTTTCCACCCCCACCTGTGTGTAAGCCTGACTGACATTCTTTCTATACATGACCATATGTTGAAATAACCGATTAACAATAAAAAAGACAGTAATATTCATCGTAAGGGAAGTGCCGTTGATACGGCACTTCTCGTTGTACTAATTAACTGGATTTACTGCTGTCAAACTGTTTTGTCAGGTAACTACTGGTTGATGTCATTTTGGCTAGCGCAGTGTTGAGCTGAGTAAACTGTGTTTTATAACGTTTCATCGTGGCATCAATACTGTCCTGGATGCTGGTTATCTGCCTTGCCAGATTTTGCTGGCTGGTCTCAATACCTGCTTTGGCAGATTTGAGCAGACCATCAGACGAGTCCACAGTCTTGGTCAGGAAATTTCCCACCTGGGTCGCGAATCCGGTGGTGGTTCCGTCACCCGTGAAGAATGTGGTTACGCTGCTGGCGCTGGTTTTCAGCGTATTTTCCAGTATGGTATTGTCAATCTCCAGTTTGCCATTGTTCTTTGAATCTTGGGTAATGCCCATATCGGCCATGATGCGTAGCGAACCGCTACTGCTCTGAACGTTCGTCATCAAACTTTGCAGTTGCTGTTGGAGAGCACGAACCGTACCGCTACCGTTCAGTGCCCCAGTGCTGGCATTGGTTTGGGTTTTAATCACATCCAGCACGTTGTTGTAAGCCGTGACCCAATCCTGAACGGCTTTTTTGGTGTTGGTGATATTGGATGCAATCGTCAGGTTTTCGGCGGTCGAACCTACAGTAGATGCCGATTTGAGGTTGATTGTTACACCACTGACCGCAGTAGTGACAGTGTTACTCTGGCTGGTTATCGCCATGCCATTGAGCGTAAATGAGGCATCTTTAGCTGCAACCTGCTCGCTAAAGCTGCTGCTGCCCAGCGAACTGGAAAGTGAACCGCTGACTGAAATAGTCATTGCGGATTTTGTGCCAGTATCTTTTGCCGTTAGCATTAAATAGTTGCTGGTGCCGTCATTAACAATACTGGCATTGACGCTACCACCGGCATTGTTGATAGCATCGCGGATATCATTTAACGATGTTTTGTCATCAGTCAGCGTAATCGTCAGCGGGGTAGACTGGCTGGACTGAGATATCGTGATCGTGCTGCTGGTACTGGAAGTACCGCCTGAGACCAGCGCGGTTGATGCACTGCTAAAAGCCCCGGATATTTGTGACTGTGCCTGCGCGAGATTATTGACGAAAACACTATACGAGCCAGCCACCGCAGTGCTATCCGTAGTGGCACTGAATGCAGTATTGGTGCTGGTGACTGCCGTTGATGTGATGGTTTTCATGTTCTGCAACGTGGTCGTAGCGCTTTGCAGGGTTTTCATCGCTGTCTCGACTGCGCTGTAGGCGGTGGCCTGTGCGCTCAACGAGGTTTGTTTGTTTGTATACGGTTTTAATCGCTGTTCTTCGACAGATTGTAGCTTGGTAATAAGATTACTTAAATCAAGCGATTGACCCCTAATTGTCGACCCCAGGTTCAAACCGATTGATGAGACAATATCTGAGTTGGAGCTAACTGAAGTCGCCATAGACATACCCTTCCGTTTAAATTATGAACTGACAATCTTATCGGCACTGTATACCAAAAATTTATAGCCGTAATGTAAATTTCAGCGTAATCGTTATTCGCCCTGATTTCCATCATGTACGTGTGGCCATGCGGGGAGATATCACTCAAGGAAGTACCGTTTCATTGAGTACAGTGCTGTAAGATAGGTGGCGTTATCTGGGGGATACAAAAATTTCAAAAAAAAGCTAAAGGTTGTTTTACCCCGGCCGATACAGTTAGTGACGGTGATGACACCGGGGGCAACAGCCCACCCCCATTAACAGAGATAAAAGGAATATAATTATGGCAGTCATTAATACAAACAGTATGTCGCTGTTGGCCCAGTCCAATCTGAACAAATCTCAATCTTCTCTGCAGACTGCTATCGAGCGTCTGTCTTCTGGTCTGGCTATCAACAGCGCCAAAGATAACGCAGCTGGTGCGGGTATCTCCAACGATATGACCGCTCAGATCCGTGGTCTGACTCAGGCTTCTAAAAACGCCAACGACGGTATCTCTCTGGTGCAGACCGCTGAAGGTAACCTGAACACCATCAACGATAACTTGCAGCGTATTCGTGAGCTGGCGGTACAGGCGGCGAACGATACCAACAACACCGTCAACCGTGATTCTATCCAGACTGAAATTAACCGTCGTGTTGATGAAATCAACCGTGTTGCCGCCAGCGCGAACTTTAACGGCCAGGCTCTGCTGGACGGTAGCGTTAACGCTACTGGTTTCAACATTCAGGTTGGTGCTGGCACTACAACCAACGATGCCATTTCTGTGGGTAGCTCCGCGTTGATCAACGCAACCACCGTCGGCTTGGGTATTGGTGCAACAGCGACTGATGTCTCTACTGCTGCTAAAGCGACAGCAGTCGTTCAGGCGGTTGACACTGCATTGAAGAATATTAACAACGCCAAGGCCAACATTGGTGCGACGCTGAACCGCTTCCAGTCTACCATTGATAACCTGAGCAACACCATTAACAACCTGACCACTGCACGTAGCCGTATTCAGGATGCTGACTACGCAACCGAAGTATCCAACATGAGCCGAGCGCAGATTCTGCAGCAGGCTGGTACTTCTGTACTGTCTCAGGCGAATCAGGTACCGCAGACAGTTCTGAAACTGTTGCAGTAATCCTTGTTTACCTAGTTGTCGATTGAGAAACCAACCCTCTTGGGTTGGTTTTTTATTTATTCTGAGATATGACAGGGATAAATAAAATTGGCTTCTTAAACGATGAAATAGAGATGTTATAATTTGATGATCGAGGGATTGGTGAAAAGAACTTTCTTATATACTAGAGGCAATTTTATCTCCGCATAAAGTATTGAAGGAAATTCCTTGTGACCATGCCAGATACACAACCTTTAGCGAACAGCACTGATCTGGGTGACGATACGGGTGAAACATTATTAAGTTCAATATCCTCACCGATTCCTCATACCGCTCCTTTTCATCTGCAAGCGACAGCACATCTTTACGGCATTAAATCCGCTGCACCGGAAACAGCACGCGTTCTTGAGATTGGGTGTAAGGATGGCGGTAATTTATTACCCTTCGCGCTGGCAAATCCACAGTCACAATCTATCGGGATCGATCTTGATGCCAATCAAATTGAAAAAGGCTGTGCCTTAATAAAACAGCTTGAACTTGATAACATTGCATTATTTGCGTTAGATCTTGAGTCGTTACTGGCCTGTGACCCAGGCAAATTTGACTACATTGTTATCCACGGATTGTTTAGCCTGATTGGTGGTGAGACCCGAGATGCCTTGTTGCAGTTCTGCCATGATCACCTGACTACCGAAGGTATCGTTTGTTATAGCTACAACACTTACCCAGGGTGGAAGGCCGGCGAAATTTTGCGTGATGCCATCCAACTGCACAGTAGCCTTGCTGACGATGAGAAGACAGCGCAAGCCAGTGCTCGTGCAATGCTGACCTATCTATCTTTAGGTACCTCTCCTGATAATGCCCAGAATATAGCCCTGAAGGCCTTTATTGAGCAGGCTGAAAAACAATCTGATGTGGATTTTTCCCTGCATTATTTGCAAGGATTGAATCAGCCTTGCTATTTCGTTGATTTCTACGCGCAGATTACTAAAACTGGATTTGCTTATGTCGGAGATGTTCGTGCGTATACCGAGATGGCAAGCCATTATGGCGACCAGGTTTCACATTTGCATGAGACAGTCTGCCCTAAAAATACCACTTACTTACGTCAGCAATACCTGGATTTTGCCGTTAACCGCTCTCAGCGATTCAGCATACTAGCACCACAAGAAAGAGCAGGAGAGATTCTGCCTGAGCCAGACCTCTCAAAACTCATCGACTTTAACTGGGCAGGAAATTTTCAGCGCGTCAAATTAGACGATAAGACGTTGAATGCCCATACCTCTGGTACTGGTGAGAATATCAGCACCGAGCATTATATAGTATTAAGTATTCTTGATGCCTTAGGAGAAGCATGGCCTGCTAGTCTTAGCCTGGAACAGCTAATTTTTAATACTCAGCAGCCGGAAAAGGAAAATGAAAATCACCGGCATGATGTATTGCAGGCGCTAAAAAATCTGTTTGTAAAAGGTATCAGTGGTCTTTACGTCCGTATAGGGAATTGTCCTTACCGTAACAGTTGCTACAAAACGCTCACCGCCTTACCAGCGCTTGCAACTACCGGGCTGGCATTTAATTTTTGGCATGAGCCGGTTTCACTCGATAGCGCTGAGAGAAAATTTTTGCAGGAACTGCCTTCATCAATCAAAGATAAAGATAAAGCGTTCTATAGCCAACTGTGGGGGCTGCGTAACAAAGGTGTCGTATGGGGAACGCCGCGCGCATGGCGAGACTATTTGCAGGAAGCTATTGTCAAGGCTGATACCGCTGAGGTTGCTATTTATATCCAGTCGCTGGTGGTATATGTCAGTGAAAGCAATGCTGGTGGCTTTATTGAGCCAGAGAAATCAGTAACACATAAAAAGAGTCGGCAAGATAAAAATGCGTTAAGCCCCAAGGTGTACGAGGAAATAGATAAACTGATGGCTATAGGAAATTTTACTAAAGCCAGAGCTCAGGCAGAAGCTATCATGAATACCTATCGCGATAATCTTTGGGCATGGTACCCCTTTGTTAATACTTATGTCCGCTCGGGGGATTTTGATGGCGCATTAAGCATTATTACCAGAGCAATTGCACTGATGCCATTTAGCTGGGATTTCTATATTGATATGGCTATATGTTTCTGGAGAAAGAGTGAATTACATTCGGGGATAGCACTAACCAGAAAAGTATTACGATGTGACAAACGTAAAGGCTTTGCATGGGATACGTTGGCGGTACTATTAAACGTTACCAATAACTTTGATTCTGCATTTATTTGTATGGAGAAGGCGTTACAAATTGACCCAGAAAACCCGAATTTTATTAGCCATATGGGCATGGTCTGCCATAATTTGGGGAGAGAGGACTCTATCAAATATCACCGTAAAACAATTGAGTTGATGCCTAGTGCGTTTCATTTACATAGTAACTTATTGTTGGGGTTGTCGCATGATGTTACTGTGACGCCCGCAGAATTGTTTCAAGAGCACCTCGTTTTTGGTAAACGTGTCGAAGATGTTGCTGCGGGTTACCGCCACCGATTTACTTATACTGATAATAAAGACTCTCAACGCCCACTGCGCATCGGTTTTATTTCCGGTGACTTAGGTGGTCACCCGGTGACAAATTTTCTGGAGCCTGTCTGGAATTCACTTGATCGCAACACCTTCTCTATTTATGCCTATTCCAGTTTTCAACGTAACGATGAGAAAGCAGATAGTCTGAAAAAGACGACTGCGGGGTGGTATGAAGTTGATAAGATGGGTGATCTGGAATTGGCTGCACTCATCAATAAAGATGAAATTGACATCCTTATTGATCTGTCTGGTCATACCGCCTACAACCGGCTTCCTGTGCTTGCATTTAAACCAGCGCCCATCCAGATGAGCTGGATAGGTTATCCAGGAACGACAGGAATGTCTGCTCTTGATTATTATATTGTGAATGCAAACGTGAGTTTGCCAGAAAGTTTACAAGAGCAATTTACTGAAAAATTAATTTTCATGCCATTCGTGAAGATGTTTGAGCCGGCAAAGGGAAGCCCGGAAGTTAATAAACTACCAGCACTATCTAACGGATATATAACATTTGGGACATTTAATCGCCCACAAAAAATTAATGATTATATGTTGAAGTTGTGGGCGGAAATTTTATGTGAAGTCCCTGACTCTAAGTTATTACTTGGATATATGCCCGGAAACGAACTCATTAATTCAATTACCCAGAAAATGAATAATTGGGGTGTCGATAAAAGTCGATTAATTTTCCGTCTCAAGACAGGAATGGGGGCATATCTTCACAGCCATCATGAAGTGGATATTTTGCTGGATACATTCCCTTATACCGGAGGAACAACAACCAATCACGCGCTATGGATGGGGGTACCAACATTGACCATGGTGGGTGATACGTTAGCAACGCTGCAAGGCTTTTTGTCAACAGGAGGGCTTGAATTAGACGACTTTGTTGCTCATTCCCGGCAAGAGTATAAAGAAAAAGCTATCGCGTTCAGTAAGGATCACTCACGACTTGCCTATGTCCGTGAAAATTTGCGTACAAAGATAACGAAGTCCATAATGAGTGGTACTAAACCTTCGTTATATTTTGAGAAGATACTTAGGAAAGCGTGGGATATTTACTGTAGCGCTGGAAAACCAATTACGTTTTCTGTCGATAAATAGAGCAAAAGTATCACATGTATGTAGCAGTGAGTTATTGAGTAGCACATTGGTAGCTATAGCCAAGGGCGGTAGCTTTGCCAGAGTCTAAAAGTTAATGAAAAATTGTAACAAGGGGATGTATGAAAGATAATATTTTTGTTACAAGACCGTTGCTTCCGCCGTTGGCAGAGTTTACACCTTATCTTGAAAAAATATGGAGTAATCAACACATTACAAATGGCGGCCCATTCCATGAAGCATTAGAAAAGGAATTGGCTGATTACCTCGGTGTAAAGTATCTGAGCTTATTCAGTAATGGTACGCTTGCGTTGTTAACGGCACTGCAGGCACTAAGAATTACTGGTGAAGTTATTACAACGCCTTACTCTTTTGTGGCAACATCGCATTCTTTATTATGGAATGGATTAAAGCCTGTATTTGTTGATATCGATCCTGTTAGTTGTAATCTCGATCCAACCAAAATAGAGGCAGCTATTACACCACTGACATCAGCAATATTACCTGTACATTGCTATGGTATTCCATGTGATGTTGATGAGATCCAGAGGATTTCTGATGTATATGGTATTAAAGTTATTTATGACGCGGCTCATGCGTTTGGTGTGAAAAAACAAGATGTCAGTATTCTTAACTATGGTGATTTATCAATACTCAGTTTTCATGCGACCAAAGTCTTCAATACAATAGAAGGTGGCGCAATAATTTGTCATGATAAAAAAATGAAGCAGCGAATCGATTATTTGAAGAATTTTGGATTTGCAGATGAAACAACTGTAGTGGCTACGGGTATAAATTCAAAGATGAATGAAGTACAGGCTGCATTTGGATTGCTTCAATTAAAATACATTAACAATGCACTTGATGCCAGAATGCATATATATGAGAAGTACATTAGTTCCTTTTCTAATATACCGCAGATCAGAATGCTTAAAAATATAGATGGCATTGATTGGAATTATGCCTATTTCCCTATTTTTCTTGAAGAGTGCCCCGATGGAATGAGGGATGCCATTTACAATGAGCTCAAAGAGAGAAATATTTATTCCAGAAGATACTTTTTCCCTTTAATTAGTTCTTTTCCAATGTACCGTGGTTTAGATAGTTCGCATAGCGACAACCTGCCAGTGGCAACTGATATATCTAGTCGTGTATTATGCCTTCCCATATATCCTGACCTATCCTCTCATGAGCAAGAAAGGGTCATTCTCGCTATCAGAGATATCATCAATAAATATATAAAATAGAGGGCTGTATGAAACTTGGAATATATGGGTCAGGTGGGTTGGGGAGAGAAGTATTAGTTCTGGCCGAATATATAAACTCACTAGATTCTCGATGGAATGATATTTTCTTCATAGATGATCTAAACTTTGACAGGATAGTAAAAAAACATTGTGTTGTATCATTTGAGTCACTACTCAATGGGCAGGACCTCAGTGATATTGAAGTGGTCATTGCTGTCGGTGAACCTTCTTTGCGAGCATGTTTTGCCGATAGAATTGAGTCGAATGGGATAATGTTAGCAACGCTGATTCACCCTTCAGTAATTGTGCCAAAATGTACAAAAATAAGTGAAGGTTGTGTGATTAACATGGGTGTTTATATATCCTGTGATACATCCATTGGCAAAAATGTTTTTTTTCAGCCTAACTCTAGTATAGGGCACGATTCTTATATAGGAAATCACTCAATAATATCCACATATGTTAGCCTTGCGGGTGGGTGTCATGTTGGTGAGCAATCGTTTCTAGGGATGGGTGCAGTCGTAAAAGAAAAAACGTCAATTGGAAATATGAGCATTGTAGGTATGGGGGCCGCAGTATTTAACGATATACCGGATGAGGTTATCGCACTCGGCAATCCTGCACGAATTTTACGAAAGAATGATAGCAAAAAAGTCTTCAATTGATTTTTTTTAGCTAATTAACAGTTTCACGGCGCTATTATATTTAATAATAGCCATGTTATTGTAAGTTATAATCTATTACTAAAGGGTTAACTAATGAGTAATTTAGAAAAATACAATCAAGTTTTCATTCAAACATTTGAGGTTTCTGAAGATATATTACCAGGATATAAATATCAGGATACTGCATCATGGGACTCTGTTGGGCATATGTCAATGATATCAGCTTTAGAAGAAGCATTTGATATTATGATGGATACAGAAGATATTATTGATTTCTCTTCTTATGAAAAAGGAAAAGAAATTCTGAGTAAGTATGACGTGGTAATTTAGGAGTCATTCATGCTGCTGTCAGGAAAAAATGCTGTAGTTACAGGTTGTTTGCAAGGTATTGGTTTGGCAACGTTAGATGCATTCGCCGCAGCGGGTGCGAATGTTTTTGCTTGCTGCCAGTATACTGATGATAATTTTATTTCACACATTGAGGAGCTTAAAAAAAAATATGATGTTGAAATAATACCAGTATATTTTGATTTGATGGACTATGATGCAATAAAGCAAGGTGCAAATTTTATACAAAAAACCAAGAAATCCATAGATATATTGGCAAATATAGCAGGCGCTAATATTGATGCCTATTTTCATATGATGACTATGGAACAATTGAGAAATACATTCTCAATTAATTTTTTTTCCCAAATGTATCTCACTCAATATATAACAAAATTAATGGTGAGAAATAAAAAGGGAAGCGTTATAAATGTTTCAAGTATATCAGCTATTGATGGTAATCCAGGGCAGCTTGCCTATTCATCATCAAAGGCTGCAATAATTGCAGCTACAAAAACGTTGGCTACTGAATTAGGACAACACGGTATACGGGTGAATGCTGTTGCTCCTGGTATTATTAAAACCAGAATGACTGAGGATTTACCTACAGAGGCTCTTGACCGGCAATTAAACCGATGCGAGCTGCATCGCATTGGCTTACCAGAGGAAGTAGCTAATGCTATTCTTTATCTTGCATCGGATTCATCAAGCTATATCACCGGACAAGTCATCCGTGTTGATGGTGGTATTGGATAACAGGTGGATATTATGTTGTTGACGGGGAAAAATGTTCTCATTACCGGAACGGCTCGAGGTATGGGGAAAGCGATGCTTGAAGCGTTCGCTGCCAATGGCGCTAATATATACGCTCATGCAAGACAAGAGACACCTGAATTTGCCTCACTGATCCAATCTATAGCATCCCGCTATCAGGTCGAAATATGGCCCATCTATTTTGATATGACCGATCGTGAAGGAATGAAACTGGCAGTAAAGAAATTAATGGCAGAGAAGAAAATTATTCATGCTTTGATAAATAATGCCGGTGTTACATTAAATTCACTATTCCAAATGACGACGGAAGATGCATTAAGAAATCAATTTGAAGTGAATTTTTTCTCTGTTTTTATTTTCACTCAGTATATCTCTAAATTAATGGTCAGACATAGAAACGGTAGTATTATTAATATCTCTTCTACAGCTGGCGAGGATGGAAATCCAGGGAAGTCAGCTTATGGTGCATCTAAAGCTGCAATAATAGCGATGACTAAATCAATTGCTGCTGAGCTTGGAGAATCAGGGATAAGAGTAAATAGCATTGCTCCAGGTGTGACAGACACGGACATGTTAACAACATTACCATCGGTTATTCTGGAAGGTGCTATAAATAGTACAGATATTCTTAGGGTAGGTTATCCAAAGGAAATTGCTGATACAGCTGTTTTTCTTGCATCTGATTTATCTGCTTATATTACTGGTCAGGTTATTCGTGTTGATGGGGGTTTAAAATCATGAATAATGTAACCATGCTATTTGACCGAGCCCGTAATATACGTAAGACTATATTACAGGTCGCTCATCATGCACCAAGTGATGGTGTTCATATCTCACCAGCTTTATCAATTGTTGATATACTGACAACAATTTATGGTTCAGTACTGCGATATGATGCTTCAAATATAATAGATAAAAAGCGAGATGTATTTATTTTAAGTAAAGGACATGCTGCATTAGGACTCTATGCTACTTTACAAGAGTTTGATGTAATCAGTAAAGAGACTCTTGACTCTTTTGAAATAAATGGTTCTGTTTTGCAAGTGCACCCAACGAAGTGTCCTGAGTTAGGGATAGACTTTTCGAGTGGCAGTTTAGCTCAGGGGTTATCATTCGGTATCGGTTTGGCATTAAGCCACCGTTTAAAAAAGCAGTCTTGGCATAGTTATGTTCTCGTCGGGGATGGAGAGTGTAACGAGGGGGCTATCTGGGAAGGCGCTTTTTTTGCTGCTCAGCAGCATTTGGACTCTTTGACTGTTATTGTGGATAAAAATGGTTTGCAATCTGATGGGATGACTCGCGACATAATAAATCTTGATTTATCTGCTTTATGGCGTGCATGTGGATGGTGCGTAATTGAGTGTGATGGTAACAATATAGATGAACTCATAGAAGCGTTTAATATTCCTCATAATAGAAAGCCTAAAGTTATCGTAGCTAACACAGTGAAAGGTAAAGGAGTTTCTTTTATGGAAAACAATAAAGAATTTCATCGAAATAAATTATCTAAAGAGCAACACATGTTAGCGTTATCTGAAATAGACGGTAATAAAGCATGCTAGATATTAAATCATCAAATATTCGTTCATGGTCAATGCTAGGCTCCAGAGGAACATTTGGTATTGTGTTATTAGAGCTGGCTCACCAATACCCCAATCTGGTAGCATTATCCGCCGACCTCTGTAAATCATCTGGACTTGATCGTTTTAGTAGTACATACCCTGATCGTTTTTTTAATACCGGAATTGCTGAGCAAAATATGATAGGTGTTGCCTCCGGCTTGGCTTCTGGCGGTTTTATTCCATTTGTCACATCTTTTGCGAATTTTTTGACAATGCGTGCTGGAGAGCAGGTTCGCCATAATTTAGGCTACATGAATGAAAATGTAAAATTGGTTGGACTTGCCAGTGGTGTTGCGACAGGAATGTTTGGCGCAACACATCATGGTATAGAAGATATAGCAGTACTAAGAGCAGTTTCAAATATTACGATACTTTCTCCTGCTGACTGTGTTGAAACAGCAAAAATGACAGAGGCGGCATTACAGTATCAAGGGCCTGTATATCTCAGACTCACTGGAAATATGAGAGCTCCGATAGTGTATAACTCCGATTATGAGCTCTCGATAGGTAAAGCTATAACTCTGAGAGATGGGGCAGATGTATGCATTGTGGCGACAGGAAGCATGGTTTATCCATCTATTAAAGCCGCAGAGGCCTTAGAATATGATGGGATTAGGTGTTCAGTTGTAAACATGCATACAATAAAACCCCTTGATACTGACACTCTTGAAGAAAACCTTGATAAAAAATTAATCGTTACGGTCGAAGAGCATAGTATTATTGGTGGGTTAGGTAGTGCGGTTGCTGAGTATCTATCAGATAAAGTAAACCGTCCTCGACAACTTATCATGGGTATTCCCCAGGGATATCCTCATGCAGGAGATTATAATTATTTATTGTCAATAAGTGGATTGACGGCGTCTGACATCGTTACAAAAATAAAGGAAAACATAAGTGAGTAATTATGTTTCTTGATATAGAAAAACATCCATCTGAAAATCTCGTTGCAATTGATGAGAATGGCAATAGCCTGTCCTATGGTGAATTGGTTGATAGTGTAAATTCATTATCAAAGAAAATAAAAAAAGGAACATTGGTCTTATGTTTTACTGAGAATTCCTTTGGTAGCCTTGTTGGTTATGTCACTTTTTTATCGAACCATGTTGTTCCTCTGTTGATAGATAAAAATATCGATTCTGATTTCTTAGAAAATTTAATCGAGATATATCAACCTAATTATTTCTGGCAACCCGTCTCCAGGTCGAATGATAAGTATACGGTTATCTTTCGCTTGCATGATTATGAATTAGTTGAGACTAATTGCCCTGATTGTCATCTCCATGATGAGCTTGCATTACTGATTACAACATCAGGATCAACAGGAAGTCCTAAGCTCGTCAGGCAAAGTTATAAAAATATCTTCAGTAATGCACTTAGCATATCTTCATATTTGAATATTGATGAAGGTGAGCGAGCTTTGGTTAATTTGCCGATGCATTATGTCTATGGGCTGTCTATTATCAATAGCCATTTGATTAAAGGTGCAATGCTTTTATTAACTAACAAAGGCGTCATGCAGAAAGATTTCTGGAATTTTGTCAAAGAATATAAAGCATCATCTTTTTCTGGTGTGCCTTACACATATGAGATGTTGAAAAAAATAAGGTTTTTTAATATGGACTTGCCTGATCTTAAAACAATGACTCAGGCAGGAGGGAAGTTGTTACCTGAATTACATAGAAATTTTGCTCAATATGCCAAAGAAAAAGGAAAGCGATTCTATGTTATGTATGGTGCAGCAGAGGCTACCTCTCGTATGGGATATCTTCCGGCAGAAGTTTCTTTAGAAAAAATTGGTAGCATGGGGAAAAGTATTCCCGGTGGTCAATTTTCTATTATTGATGACAATGGTATTGAAGTAGCTACACCTAATACAGTTGGTGAGTTGGTCTATTGGGGTGAAAATGTTACTTTGGGTTATGCTGAATGTCGGCTTGATCTGGCTAAAGGTAATGAAAGAAATAACCGTCTTGAAACAGGGGATGTTGCTCAGAGAGACGAAGAGGGTTACTACTATATCGTTGGAAGGAAAAAACGTTTTTTAAAGGTGTTTGGCAATCGAGTTAATTTGGATGAAGTTGAAGGGTTAATAAAATCAAGATTTTCTGGTATAGAATGTGCGTGTAGCGGTACTGATGATAAGATATCCATATTTATTGTCGATTGTGAGCTTATCGATTCTATTAAAAAGATGCTATCAGATAGCATGAAAATAAACCATAGTGCCTTCAGTTTTAAAGTTATTTCTGATATACCTAAAAATGAGGCAGGGAAAACATTATACTCAAAGTTGGATTGCAACTATGATTAGCTACGATAATATATTCTCCCTTCCACCATACTCTTTAAATAAAAATGAAAAAAATAGTCTCTTCATAGAACGCTTGAGTTATCTCACTGTATATCATGCAGCTTCATGTTTGCCGTATGAGAAGATGTTGAATGGAATTTCGTTTGATATTAAAAAAATAAATAAAATTACTGATTTTCCTTTTTTGCCTGTTTCTCTTTTTAAGCAGCTAGATTTGTATAGTGTCGAAAAAAATGAAATTATCAAAACAATGACATCATCAGGAACTACAGGACAACAGGTTTCGAAAATTTTTTTAAATAAAGACACAGCGAGCAATCAGCAAAAAGCATTTGTAAAGATTGTTAGTGATTTTACTGGAACATCCCGACTTCCATTGATTGTTATAGATACACCAACAGTGATGAAAGATAGAAATTTATTCTCTGCTCGCGGTGCAGGTATCTTGGGTTTCTCTATTTTTGCATCGGATAAAATTTTTTGCCTTGATGAACATATGAATATTGATATCGAGGCTGTTTCTTCTTTCTTATCTAAGCACAAAGGAAGAAAGGTTCTCTTGTTTGGTTTTACTTTTATGGTCTGGCAGTTTTTTTATAAAAGCCTTAAAGAAAAAAATATAAAAATAGACTTATCTAATGCTATTCTTATCCATGGTGGTGGATGGAAAAAACTTCAATCTGAAGCCGTATCTCAAAAAGAATTCTCTCGGCTATTAAATGATTCTTGTGGAATCAAGCAGACATTCGATTATTATGGTATGGTCGAACAAACGGGCTGTATATATATGCAATGCGAGCACGGCCATCTCCATGCAAGTGTTTTCTCCGATATTATAATCCGAGATCCAAAAGATTTTTCAGTCCTTCCCAATGGGCGTCCAGGTATTATACAGGTTCTATCCTTGATTCCAGAATCATATCCAGGGCATTCACTGTTGACTGAAGATGTTGGTGTGGTTTTAGGTGAGGATGACTGTCCTTGTGGGCGACTGGGAAAGTATTTTTCGGTCTTGGGACGGTTCCAGAACGCTGAATTAAGAGGGTGTAGTGATACCTATGCTTCATAATTTTGAGAGAATTACTATTCTGGTAGGTAGCCAGCTCTTAATAGAACAGTTGTCAGAAGCAAGGCCTTTGATTGCATTTGAAAGCAGAGTTATTGATTTTTTGGATTCTTTATCGAAAAATATTTTTAAAAACACAAAGGCAAAAGATCATCCTGATGTTATTACATTAGCATTTTGGTGTAGGAAGGCATCCATTCTGGGTATAAAAGATAAAGAATATCCTTCTTTAGGTTATCGGCTAGGTCGAGGTGTTGCATTTCATATCGCCCCCTCAAATGTTGCATTGAATTTCGCATACTCCTTATTTTCTGGATTATTAACAGGAAATGCAAGCGTTGTCAGGGTTCCATCAAAGGCATTCCCACAAATTGATTTGCTTTGTGAGGAAATTAATCGAACGTTAAGTGATTTCCCTGATTTATCTCCTTATATCATTCTTCTCCGCTATCCACGCGATAAAATTATCAATGATTATTTTTCATCTATTTGTAGAACTAGATTAATATGGGGCGGTGACCTGACTATTTCAACGCTTCAGGCCTCACCTGCAAACCCGAGAAATCTGGATATCGTTTTTTCAGATCGTTATTCAATCTGTATTATTGATGCTGAATCATACCTGGCTGTTGAAAATAAAGAAAAGATTGCTTCTGATTTTTATAATGACACTCTTCTATCAGACCAAAATGCCTGTACTTCACCTAAGCTTATTGTCTGGCTTGGCAATAATAAGACTACTGCAATGTCTTTATTTTGGGAAAAATTTTCAATTCTAGCTAATGAAAGATACGAGCTCAATGCAGTATCCGCAGTCAGGAAATTAGCTGATTTTTATAAGCTTTGTGCATCACATGATGGAGTGAAAAAAATATCTGATGATAATAACACTGTTTTTAGAATTCAACTGAGTCATCTTGATAATAACACAATGTCATATTCAGGTAACTGTGGCTACTTTATGGAGTATATGGCTGATGACATTTCTGAAATATATCCAGTATGTGGTGAGCGATGTCAGACGATAGCTACATTAGGTGTCAGAAATGAAGTTATTCATGACTTCATGATGCACTATAAACCTCTTGGTATTGACAGAGTCGTTCCGATTGGAAAAACCTTAGATTTTTCTATGAAATGGGATGGGTATGATTTAGTTTATTCAATGACACGTGGTTTTTAATTAAGAACGTCAATACATAATTCTCTAAAAATCTCACCATTAATTTATTAGTGGTTTTTTTATTGTAGAGAATTATCTGTTTTAAAAAACGAATATCCTAATGATATATTGCGCTAATGCTATAATCATTTATCAATAATGAGGTTGTTCATGTCAAATTACTCCAATGTTAAGTCGGCTCACCAATATTATCGAGATGTGTTTAGTAGTGAGTTGGTTATTGGTGATATTGGCGGATTATCAAAAGATATTATAGTTGATATTTTCGTCAAAAGAAGTTGTGACATTTACACTTTGAATAAAAAATTATCGGTTAGTCAAAGCAATTTACCACCAGAACAGGATAAAGCTTTAAGGCTGTTGTTGAATGCTATTGCGTTATCTAATCTGACGCTGGATGAAAAATGGAAAGGACAGCAGGTAAGATTGCCGAGCGAATATATCGATAACATTGTTAGTTATCTTGGGGAAGTACTGGATGTAGCTCCGAATCTAGAATATTTAGTAGTGTCTATCCAGATACTATTCCGTATTGGTGCTATAGAGCATGCTGTTACTTTGATTGAGAATAATCTAGAGGTGTTGCAGGATGTGCCTGTTGTGTTTAAGATATTATTGCTCACCTGTATTCTTGAGGAAGATTACCAGTATGCAATGTTACTGGCACAAAGGATGGCTGCTAACTCTTATCTTATAGGTGAAGATCCACTAGCATTGCTGATGGTAGTTACTACTATATTTAAGAGTGGCGGTTATCCTGATTCATATATCGACTTCACTTCACTTATATCTAAAAAAGACGATGTTAGTTATGATCATTATCAGTGGCTATTGAAGAGAGAAATAAAAAATGACAAGCCTACAATACTGATTTCTTGTGATGTGAAATATTATCATCAACATGCAGTGTCCCTCATCTATTCTTTATATGAGTCTAATCGTGATAGTTTTAATGTACACCTTCACGTCTATGATGCTGATGAGTTGACTATAGAAAATATAAAAATAAAACATGCCTCCCTGCCTGAGTTAAATATCTCTTGTACTCTTGAGCCAATCGGGAATGTATCGGGTATTAATGTTCACTATGCGTGTAGGCGATTTACCGCAGCAAATTATCTTTTATCGATATTTCAGGGGCCATTACTAATTGTTGATGCGGATTCTCTGATAAAAAACAATTGGCGGTTTGTTGAGCCTAAACTTGTATCCTCCGATATAGCGTTAACCAAAAGTGAAGGTGCTCCTTTCTGGGAAAAAGCGATTGCTGGATTTGTCTATCTTAATGGTAGTGAGGAGTCCAGGCGGTTTATTAAAAAAGTTGCCCTTTTTATATGGAATAATTTGAAGAAAAACAATGTTGTCTGGTTTTTGGATCAAGTTGCACTATCTGCTGTTTTGGATGGTGTTGGAGAGTCAACAAATATTGCACGGATTGATACGTCTCTTGTCTTTGATATCAATCATCAAGAAGGGGCATTTATGTGGGCAGTCACCACCATCAAGGACGCAGAAAATAACTACTCAGCATATAAAAATTATCTTCTTGAAAAATATAATCTCATTGCGTGATAGCATCCGGTTAAAAAAAGATCAAGGCGACTATTTACGTCATTTCATCCGACACATCCGACCATTATTTCTATAATAGTCTGATAAGAATATCTAAGAACGTAATCTGGTTTTTCATCGACATACGGTTAATGTGTTAATAGTTTCTTTCATTACCAGTCAATCACTGTAGAGCGATATCACAAAAATTGCTCTCATTTGGGATAGTGCAGGTGTCCAGCTTCAGCGATAGAAGCTACAATACTCAGAAATGGCAATTGGGCAGCATATCTGAAAAAAGCCTTTTTTCTACACCTATTCTTCCGATTGCCGTTGTATGCTAAACGCATAATGTTATGTAGAACCTTAAATTATAGGTATTTATCACTGTGAGCGAACTGTATACCGCTGAAGGCACAATGGATAAAAATTCACTATGGAAGCGCTATGCTCCTTTGGTGCGCCATGAAGCCTTGCGCTTACAGGTTCGTCTTCCGGCAAGTGTGGAACTCGATGACCTCTTGCAAGCCGGAGGGATTGGGTTACTTAGTGCAGTAGAACGTTATGATTCGTTACAAGGTACGGCGTTTACTACGTATGCTGTGCAACGAATTCGTGGCGCAATGCTGGATGAGTTACGCAGCCGGGACTGGGCACCACGCAGCGTCAGGCGTAATGCCCGTGAAGTCGCACAGGCAATGCAACAGGCTGAACAGTCTCTTGGCCGGGCACCAACCGAGCTGGAAGTTGCCCATACCCTGAATATTCCGCTTGAAGAGTATCGACAGATTCTTCTGGATACTAACAATAGCCAGTTGTTTTCTTACGATGAATGGCGTGAAGAGCACGGGGATAGTGCCGAGGCGTTACTGGAAGGAAATGAAGAAGCGAATCCGCTTAATCAACTGATGGATGTTAATGTGCGCCAGCGGGTGATGGATGCGATTGAAAATCTTCCAGAACGTGAAAAAATGGTATTGACACTCTACTATCAGGAAGAACTGAACCTAAAGGAAATTGGTGCTGTTCTGGAGGTGGGAGAGTCACGCGTTAGTCAGTTGCATAGCCAGGCGATAAAGCGTCTGCGTGCGAAATTAATGAGCGACGTTTAATTTAGGCGCGCAGACATGGAAGTAGTATCACTCTACAGTCAGGAATGGACTCATGCCTCAATCAACCAGGAAGAAGCAGCTTCTTAGTCGTTATCTGAAAGATTTTAAGCACAAACAGACACACTGTGCTAACTGTGCGAAAGAACTTGATCGCGTCTCTTTGGTATTTCGCGATCAGCTTATCAATAAGAAATCGATAGCCATGATGGATCGCTTAATCGATCACGCTATCTGGGAGTCAGTTCAGGAAGAACTTGTCCCGCTATGTCGCTTTTGTAGCGAAGTTTTTTGCAATACTCACGCCAATTATTTTGATATCAAGTCCTTCACTCAATATCTGATCGAGCAGACTGAAGTCCGGCATAGCACGATGCGTGAATATGTTATTCGGTTACGTCGTCTCGATGAGTTATTGGTGGCGAAAAATTACCCACAGGAAAGTTTTGCTTCAGACGGTAATGTTCAGCAGCGTATCTGCGATTATTTACCCGATATTGAGCAAACAACCTACCGCAGTGCCTTACGGAAGTACGACCAATACCTGCATTGGCAGAAACATTATTGACCCCTTCGATAATATCGTCCATCAGTAGCGGTATGCTGGTGTATACCATTATATGATGACAGTGCAAAAATACTTGCCAAACAGGGGCAAAATAGCGCACTGTCATCTTACTGACATCAATGAACGATAACGTTTTCATGATGTCGGAAGCCCGATGCGATCAATCATTATTCATCTGAATAGTCATTGTCACAGTAAGGAGCGCGAATGGTAGAGTCCTTCTCTGGACATAGCAGTCAGCATATTCGCCTGTCTTTGCCGCATATTCAATGCGGTGTTCGTTTCTCCCGCACTATTTTCTCCAGCGTGATTTTGTCCAGCCTGTTTATAGCCACCGTCGCCGCTTATCGCTATTGTTGCTGTAAGCCTGCCTGTTCTATGTCCGCTGTTTGTTCTCATCAATACGATGCCGGAAAAACCATTCCTATTGATAAACTGATAGGGTGGGGTAAACGCCGGCTTTTCTCATTTCATCTTTGTTGTGGCTTAGTAAGGAAGCCAAATCTCATTTGTGAACGAAACACCTTCGGCATTTTGCCGAATTGTCAGTGAAACAAACTGTAAGGTGCCACTATGGGAAGACAAAAAGCAGTGATCAAAGCGCGTCGTGAAGCGAAACGGGTTATCAGGCGCGAGTCGCGTAATCATCGTCAGCGTGAAGAGGATTCGGTCACTTCTCTGGTGCAGCTAGGCGGAATCGAAGCCATCGGTATGGCTCGTGAAAGCCGTGATGCTTCTGCCATTGAAGCGCGTAATCTGGCCCAGCAGTACTACTTGTCTGCAATAGAAAATAAGTCATTAATCTTCGCCAGTGGTGAGGCCGGGTGTGGAAAAACATTTCTTAGTGCTGCTAAAGCAGCGGAAGCTTTGCTTCATAAAGAGGTCGACCGCATTATTGTGACCAGACCCGTGCTACAGGCAGAAGAAGATCTTGGGTTTCTGCCCGGTGATATCGCTGAAAAGTTCGCTCCTTATTTCCGTCCGGTTTACGATGTGCTCCAGCGCCGTCTGGGCTCATCGTTCTTACAGTATTGTTTGCGACCAGAAATCGCCAAGGTGGAGATTGCACCGTTTGCATATATGCGAGGTCGTACATTTGAGAATGCGTTTGTTATTCTCGATGAAGCGCAGAATGTAACCGTTAATCAAATGAAAATGTTCCTGACCCGTTTAGGTGAGAATGTCACTGTCATTGTTAATGGTGATATCACTCAATGTGATTTACCCGCGGGCGTAAAATCCGGCTTGCGTGATGCATTAGAGCGTTTTTCCGAAGATGAGATGGTGGGAATTGTTAACTTTGTTACGCAAGACTGTGTTCGCTCCGAACTTTGTCAGCGAACATTGGTGGCGTATTCCTGACATAATAACGGGGCTGCCAGGCAGCCCCGCTTACCAAAACGATTTACCTGTCAGCGATGCCCTAAACGCAGAGAACGCATACCTTCCATCGGTTGGTTAGAGCCATGATGGCTGGTGTTTGCCAGTTTAAAAATTTCTACAGACTGGCGCAACCGGATAGCCTGATCGTTTAGCGAGTCTGCCGCCGAGGAAGCTTGCTCGACCATGGCAGCATTCTGCTGAGTGACGGACTCCATTTGGTTAATCGCGATATTAATTTGCGAGATACCACGACTTTGCTCTTCTGATGCCAGCGACACCTCATTCACTAAGCCTGAAACACTCTGGATGACATTCTTTACGTTCCCGATAGCTTCGCGTACATCGTCAGCTTGTACAGTGCCGCGTTGTACTGCGGTGATAGCGCTATCAATCAGTGTTTTGATCTCTTTGGCCGCAGAGGACGAACGTTGCGACAAGTTTCTCACCTCGCTGGCAACCACGGCGAACCCTCGGCCATGCTCACCCGCTCTGGCGGCCTCAACCGCCGCATTCAGTGCCAGGATATTGGTCTGAAAGGCAATGCCTTCAATCAGGTTGGTAATATCGGCCACTTTTTCTGAGCCGCTCGCGATTTCCTCCATGGCATGCATCATGCGTTGTACGGATTCGTTGCCATGTTCGACGACATTACCTGCTTGCTGACTCAGGCGGTTAGTCTGGGCCGTGTTCTCAACATTGCTCTCTATGGTGGATGAAATCTCGTGCATACTGGCTGCCGTTTGTGCCAGTGATGAGGCCTGCTCTTCGGTACGGGCGGAGAGATCCTCATTGGCTGCGGCAATTTCTCCTGCTGCTGTAGAGACACTCTCACTTGCGGAACGGACATCGGAGAGCACCGTCGAGAATCGTTCAATCAGGTGATTAAACGCGCTTGAGGTTTGACCTATCTCATCGTTTTTACTGGTATCGGCACGCAGCGTTAAATCCAAATTCTCGCTGACAGAAATAAGCGTCTGGCGCAGTGCATTCAGGCTGCGGCGTACATAACTGATAATGATCGTAGACAGTGTGCCTGCGGTAAGTAGCGCAATCACGATAAGGCTAACCAGGCCGAAGAATGCTTGCTTAAAGCTGCTGCCGTTTTGAGCCTGAAGCCCACCGGCCAGCTCGACATTGTAGTTGTACTGCTCCTGAAATCCTTTAACCAACTTAGCCTGGGCCTGATTCAGGTATCCACTGTCAGAAAACGCTTTTTCAACGGCCTGATTATCAGTTTGTGCCTGCTGGAGCAATTTATCTTTGGCTGCGCGAAAGTCATTTAAATATTTCAGGTTATCGTTTGACATCTGCAAGTCTTGCTTGTCAGAAACCAGGCCATCACGGTATGCCGTGCTGAGCTTTTCTACGTTGGCCAGATTATTTTCAAGCGTTCTTTTTAATGTATTACGTTGTTGTTCATCACGGGTCAGAAACATCAGTGAAAGATCGTTAAGAGCATTGCTTAATGCATTGTTCGCTCTTACCAGATTATCGAGGCTGGGTAATGTGTTGACCATCACATAGTCCAGACGATCTTTTGATTGGCTCAATAATTGTAAGCCAAGACCACCCACGCTAATCAGTGCAAGAGTGAAGATGCTGATAGCAATGGCTAATTTTTTCACGATAGTCATATTGGAGTACTCCGCCAGAGACTGCATGGTAAGAATGTAAGGGTATAACTCATTTTCTGTAGCCAATCTATTTTAATTAGATTAAGTGAACATTAATGAGACTAACGGTTAACTTTATATTTATATTTACCACGTAAATATAAAACAGATAACTATAATCAAGCTTATTAGTTACTGTGCACGATGCTGGAGGGGTTATCCATGTTTGACCTGCTCCCCATTGATTAACACACGACGATGTTAGTAATGTCTTCATCAGCAACATGAGGACAACCCCATGAAGAAGCGTTTTTCCGACGAACAGATCATCAATATTCTTCGCGAAGCCGAGGCGGGTGTTTCCGCCCGCGAACTTTGCCGTAAGTACGCCATCTCCGACGCCACGTTTTATACGTGGCGTAAGAAGTTTGGTGGCATGGACGTACCTGAAGTAAAAAGGCTTAAGTCACTTGAAGAAGAGAACGCCCGCCTCAAGAAGCTGCTCGCCGAAGCCATGCTGGATAAAGAGGCACTACAGGTGGCTTTGGGCCGAAAGTACTGACGACAGACCAGAAGCGGGAAGCCGTGACAGTGATGTGCAAAGCGACAGGTCTGTCGCAACGGCGTGCCTGCAGGCTGACAGGTTTGTCCCTGTCGACCTGCCGTTATGATGCGCACCGCCCGGCTACTGATGCGTATCTGTCTGCACGTATCACCGAACTGGCAATGGAACGCCGACGTTTCGGTTACCGGCGTATCTGGCAGCTTCTGCGTCGTGAAGGCCTTTGCGTTAACCACAAACGGGTCTACCGCATCTATCATCTCAATGGCCTGGGCGTAAAACGCAGACAGCGCCGTAAGGGTCTGGCGACTGAGCGGCTTCCGCTTCTTCGCCCGGATGCGCCGAACCTGACATGGTCGATGGATTTTGTCATGGATGCACTTGCCAGCGGCCGCCGGATTAAGTGCCTGACTTGTGTGGATGATTTCACGAAGGAGTGTCTGACGATCACTGCTGCTTTCGGTATTTCAGGCGTTCAGGTCACGCGTATTCTGGACAGCATCGCGCTCTTTCGTGGCTATCCGGCGACAATAAGAACCGATCAGGGCCCGGAATTTACCTGCCGTGCGCTCGATCAATGGGCCTTTGAGCATGGTGTGGAGTTGCGACTTATCCAGCCAGGTAAGCCAACGCAGAACGGATTTATTGAGAGTTTCAACGGTCGCTTTCGGGATGAATGCCTGAATGAACACTGGTTCAGCGATATTCTTCATGCCCGGAAAATCATTAATGACTGGCGGCAGGACTATAACGAGTCCAGACCTCATTCATCGCTGAATTACCAGACGCCGTCTGAATTTGCAGCAAGCTGGAGAAATGGAAAATTAGAAGGTAAACAAACCGATATTATGGACTGACCCCACGACAGTAGACAAAACCTGTCCTCACGACGAGGCCTGTTCAAAGGCCTCCGGGCTGACGCCGCCGAGATGACTGTGGCGCCGGGCCCGGTTGTAAAACACTTCAATGTAATCGAAGATATCCGCTCGGGCCAGATCCCGGGTTTTGTATATTCTCTTTCTGATGCGTTCTTTTTTCAGTGAACTGAAGAACGATTCGGCCACCGCATTATCCCAGCAGTTGCCACGCCGGCTCATGCTCGGGGCCAGGTTATTGGCCCGGCAGAAGCGCTGCCAGTCATCGCTGCCGTACTGGCTGCCCTGATCGCTATGTACGATGACCTCGCCGTCGGGTTTACGTCGCCAGACAGCCATCATCAGCGCATCCAGCGCCAGTTCGCGTGAGAGAGTCGGCTTCATCGACCAGCCCACTACGTTACGGGCGAAGAGGTCGATAACTACCGCCAGATACAACCAGCCCTGCCAGGTGCGGATATAAGTGATGTCGGTGACCCAGACCTGATTGGCCCGGACAACAGTAAACTGCCGCTGCACGCGATTAGGCGCGACTACTGAGGGTCTGCCAGCGATACGGCGTGGCGCTTTATAGCCGCGCACAGCTTTAATCCGGTTCAGTTGCATGATGCGGCTCACCCGGTTTTTACCGCAGGTTTCCCCGATTTCGTTCAGGTCGCCATGAACCCGCCGGTAACCATACACGCCTCCGCTCAGTGAGTATGAGTCACGGATAAGCATCAGCAGGCGCTCGTTATCTTTATCACGCGCCGAGACAGGGTTATGCAGCCACGCATAGAACCCGGCCCGGGCGACATTCAGTACCCGACACATCGTCATCACACCCCATATATTGCGGTGCTCATTGATAAAGCGGTACTTCAGTCGGGCTCCCTTGCAAAGTACCGCGCGGCCTTTTTCAGGATATCCCGTTCTTCTTCGGTGCGTTTTAGCTGCGCCCGTAGTTTCAGGATCTCGCTTTTGGCTTCCAGTAAATCACGGGCATGCTGTTCACTGTTATCAGGTTTGATAGCCCGTAGCCACTTGTAGAGGCTGTGTGCAGAAACCCCCAGACGGTCAGATACTTCGGCAACGGAATAACCGCGTTCCGTTATTTGACGGACGGCTTCTTCCTTAAATTCAGGTGTAAATCGTGGTGTGCCCATATGCTCCCCCTATGCTCAAACTATAGAGCAGGATCGTCTACCGGGGTGGGGGCAGTCCATTACTAACTGATCGTTGTATCTAATACTGGGGGCAGGTCACTAACATGATAAGGGTACGAACATGCGTATCAGGAAGAGAGGACGGTATGGACAGCGGGTGCCTGAGACAGGTTGCTAAAATGTATGACAGTTCCATTTGGTTAAACCAGAAAAATATTCCAGTCTGAAAATAAAAAGGCCCTATGAGATTCATAGGGCCTTTTCGCAAATCATTTGGCGGTGAGGGAGGGATTCGAACCCTCGATACGTTTTCACGTATACACACTTTCCAGGCGTGCTCCTTCAGCCACTCGGACACCTCACCGGGATTACCATCATGTGGTAATGCGGCGCTACTATAGGGAGTCGTCAGGTCAGGGTCAAGCAGTATTTCAGGCTTTTGAAAAATCTGGTGAAGTGTTGAACGAACAAGGAAAATTCACTGGCTGGGAGTAAAAAAGACCACCGACAGGGCGGTGGTCTGATGATGGATATCTTGCTGGCGCAGGCCGAATCAATCAGGCCAGCAGTGATTTGATGTAGCTGGTCAGTTCAGCGTCTTTGCTGTTGGCAAAGAAGTATTCCTGAAATTTCGGACCAGCGATCGCGCCTTTAACCAGGTCCTGATCCAGCCCTTTCAGAATGGTGATCAGGTCGCGGTAGGTGACTTCTTTCACCGCATCCAGAATTTTCTTGTTACGCTGCTGCGGAGCAACGCGATCGCTTGGGTAGCCACGGCCACCTTCTTCTTTGAAGAGCTGAGTAAACAGGTTTTCCAGATTCAGTTCAGCACCCCAGCCGAAACCTTTGGCATAAGGCAGAGAAACGGCGTTCCCGTTGTTGATCTGGGAAAACAGATAGGCGTCAGACGGGTCAACAACCAGACCGCAGATAACGCCCGGGAAAGAGTTGCAAGCCAGCATTGCACCCTGACCCGTACCACAACCGGTTACCACGAAATCAGCGGCACCGGAGTTCAGCAAAATAGCAGCCAGAATGCCATTCTGGATGTAAGTCAGCTGAGCAGCATCTTCAACAGCGTACTGACCGTAGTTATCAACGGTGTGCCCCAGAGGCTCTACCGCTTTGGTCAATGCAGCAGCGATGATCGCATTTTTAGCAGCCTGGCTGTTCTCGTTAATCAGTGCAATTTTCATGTTCGTTCCTTTATTGATGCGCACGACGCCATTGTGTGCGGAGAATTACATTTTTTTAAAACACTATTTCATTTAGATGCTTCAGTATACCTTGCTCAATTAAAACCGCAAACCACCAGAATTGGGAATTGATCGCAAAAACGTGACCTGGTCGCGTCCTTAAACGCAGGTGTACGAATGCCAGGCTATGGATACGGGGTTTTCGAAAGAAGAGTCAGTCGACAATTTTACGCAATAAAGGGGAGGAACCTGTTGCCGGCGAAGACCTTGATAACATCATCAAAATAAAGGAAAGCCGTTTATGTGCAAATGAGCCGGGTAACGGTATTACGCAATCTGTGGCGTACGACGGTTGCGATACAAATACCCGGCACGACATGTGCCGTGCCGGGTCAAGACTAGAATGTGCTGGTATCTTTAAACAGGCCGACTTTCAGATCGGTGGCTGTATAAATAAGACGACCGTCAACCAGTACCTCACCATCGGCGATGCCCATGATCAGTTTGCGGTTGATGACACGTTTAAAGTGGATGCGATAAGTCACTTTTTTGGCATCTGGCAGGACCTGTCCGGTAAATTTGACTTCGCCCACACCCAGAGCACGACCTTTGCCTTCACCGCCCAGCCAGCCCAGATAAAATCCGACTAACTGCCACATGGCATCCAGGCCCAGACAGCCTGGCATTACTGGGTCACCGATAAAATGGCAACCGAAGAACCACAGGTCCGGGTGGATATCCAGCTCTGCTTCCACATAGCCTTTTCCATGCAGGCCACCTTCTTCGGTCATTGAGATGACACGATCCATCATCAGCATGTTACCGGCTGGCAATTGTGGGCCCTGTGAGCCAAACAGTTCACCCCGGCCGCTGGCGAAAAGGTCTTCTTTGGAATAGGAATCGCGTTTATCTACCATGTTTCTATAAGCCCTGTTTTTGTGGAGCACGCAGGTTAGCGTACAGATGTACGCTGAGCAAGTCTGTTACTTCTGGCCCAACCAGTTTCCTTAGCGGAAAAACCAGGGGAAACGACGCCGCTCTTGAGGCAACAATTGTGCAATACGTTCCCGAATAGCGGCCAGCAAGCAGGGTTGGTGCTCGTCATCGTACGGAACCTGGGTCAGGATGGTCACCGCTTCAGCAACAGATTCCACCACATAAACGTGGAAAGTGCCTTCACGTACAGCATCAATGACATCTTGTTGCAGGCATAAGTGACGCTGGTTGGTGGCCGGGATAATTACACCTTGTTGGCCCGTCAGCCCCCGACGTTGACAAACCTCAAAGAACCCTTCGATTTTTTCATTCACGCCACCAATAGGCTGCACATGACCAAACTGGTCCACGGAACCGGTAACGGCTAATTGCTGGTTGATTGGTTGCTGCGATAATGCGCTGACCAACGCGCAAAGTTCCGCCAAAGATGCACTGTCACCATCGACTTCGCTATAAGATTGCTCAAAGACAATCGACGCGGAGAAAGGTAACTGTTGATCGAGTTCCAGTTCAGCTATCAGGAAGGCTTGCATGATCATCATGCCTTTAGCATGCAGATTACCGCCCAGTTCAGCTTTGCGCTCAACGTCCGTCAACTCGCCATCACCGGGATGCACAACACAGGTAATACGGGTCGGTTCGCCAAACATCAGCGGATAACCTGGGTATTCCAGCACTGACAATGCGTTTACCTGCCCGATGACTTCCCCGTCGGTTTCAATCAGAATCTGACCCAGTTCAATGTCATCCTGCATGCGCTCGGAGAGATAACCTTCACGCCAGCGGCGAGTGGTTACGGCATCAATAATCGTCTGTGCGGTAATTTCTTCCTGGCGAGTGTAGATCGCGGCATGTTTGAGTTGATGCGCTAACCACTGTGGGCAGAGTGGAACGCTCCCCTGATCACCGCTATAACGGACGGCGAGCGTAAACAGTTCAGGCCAGGCATCCGCAGATAATGCAGGCAACTGATATTCAAGACATAGCGCATTGATATAAGCGCACCAGTGCACCATGTCTTCCGGGTCGATTAATTGCCGTTGCGATTCAAACTCACCATAAATCGCCAGTTCGCCCAGTTCGGGCTCCATGTCATGAATGTCGGCCAGGCTGTCACGATCGCCAAGTACAATTAAGCGCAGCTCGAGGGGCATCGGCGGAATATTCACTGGCAGGGGCGCACGTTCATCGGGTGACAACCAATGATAGTGTCCATCCAGGATAATTTGTTTTAGTCTCAACCACATAAGCGGTTGAGCCAGCAAGGTACGGGCTGAGAGAATGAGCGTACCGCCGTTAACGCGGTGGATAAGCCCAGGCTGAAGGCTGATTTGGTCTTTAAAGATACGCACACAACCAAAGAGTTGTTCAGGCTCAATCCATTCCTGATAACCACAGCGCTGGCTGGCGGCAAAGTTATCATCAGGATACTGAGCGGGGTGGCAGCTAACCTGGTTGCCATCAATCTGATAACGGCAGCCGTGTAACATCTCTGATGACGGTGGCAATTGATTGATAGCCTGGTCAATCAGCGCCAGATAAGCATTATTCTCTTGCGCTTTCAATAGCATAAAGCGCGAGGGTGAGCGAGGGTGACAAAAAATCGTCAGTGCATTAGCCAGACGTGGTTGCACCGTTGCAAACTCGGCAGGAGCAAGTTGGGCTGCCTGGGAGAATAATGTCTGATATGGCGTATGATCGGGCAGTAGTTGCTGCCATTCGAGTCGGTTATTGGTCAAAGTATCTGCTGTAATCGTTTAAAGGGAAACCGCAATTATACAAGAATTCTTGAGGCTGCATATGTGCTGTGCCATGAGATGCGAGGCAGAGAGCATCTGGTGTAAAATACTGGGTGAAAAATAACCAGCAAAGGATTGCCTGTAGTGGCATATCAGGCAACAATGAGCCTATATTCAGCCATGTTACACGATCACAACAGAATAAAGCATGAAATATCAACAATTAAAAAATCTTGAGTGCGGCTGGAAATGGAAATATCTGGTCAAAAAACATCGGGAAGGTGAGCCCATTACGCGGTTTATTGAACAGAGTGCTGCGGATGAGGCGGTTGCGCAGTTACTGGCAATGGAGAACCACCCGGTAGACGTGCTGGAGTGGATAAAGCGCTTTATGAGTCCGGCGCTGGAGAACCGGATGAAGCAGACCATTCGCGCCCGTCGCAAACGGCATTTCAACGCCGAGCATCAGCATACCCGTAAGAAATCCATCGATTTAGAGTATTTGGTCTGGCAGCGTCTGGCAGCGCTGGCGCAACGACGAGAAATCACACTGTCAGAGACGATTGTGCAATTAATCGAAGATGCTGAGTATAAAGAGAAATACGCGAATCAAATGTCTGTATTAAAGCAGGATCTGGCGGCTATTCTTGAGCCATCATCGATAGAACAGACGCCTCTGGCGAAAGATTCGGATTGATGTTTTTTGTCTTACAGGCTGCGTCAGCGCAGCCAGATGTTGACGTTAGCCTCATCGCCTGTTGGGGAAAGGTCGAGCTCGTTGGTTTAAATCCTTTTTTATTTTATGGTTAATAGTGCAATCGAGTTAATTTTTTAATTAATTATAATTAAAAAAACGAAAAAACCACCACTATCGGAAAGCTCAATGGCCAGGTTACACCGATTAATATTGAAGCCAGAAAACGCATGGTTAACGAATTATCCCGGCTCATAAAAAACGTGAATAACATTGATACCGGGAAGCCAATGAAATAAAGGGTTCTTATCGTTTCCCACAAATGATGGTGTGACACGCTGGCATCCTTATGGTCGTAGGGGGGCGTATTCTATGCCGTTAAAATTTCATGATCAATCGATTAACTTGCCGTTGTTTTTTCTCTTCTTTGTGATGCTCCTCTTCTCGGGGGGTAAAGATATCCAGGCCAGATACGCTATGGGCTGAGATGTGATCTGCCGCACGTCACGTTATGGGATGATGTGTTGTGCACCGCAACGAATGCACTGCTGAAAATGTTAATAATTTGTGGTCTTTGGTGTGGTTGCAAAACATCAACAGCAAAATGGCCTGTCAGGCATTAATAATAGGTTGAGTTGCTATTTATTTTTGGCGGTCACGTCAAAAAAATGTAATGCAGAAAATTCTGATTCGCTGTCTGGGGGAGTATCCGATGAGTTTATCGCATGTGTCAGAGTATTTGGCGCGCGGGTTTGCAGCCGTATGATGTTTGTTTTGCCGTGGTTTTTTACAAAAAAGATGAAAATTTGGCCTATATCACACCAACAACACGTTTGTTTGGCATTTTCCTTAACATGATATGACAATTATATTAATTTTTTGTTTCCGTATGGACTTTGACTGCATACTGGCATAGCTTGGAGTTTTGTGCTGCCATAAAGGTAATAAAATGAGTGAGATATCAAGTCTATCCCTGAAAATTCCGCAGGATCTCAAAGAGAAGATCAAAGCGGCTGCTCTGGAGAATGAGGTTTCTCTTAGTGCCGAGGTCAGCGCTCGTCTGCTGAAAAGTTTTGATATCGAAGAACATGCCGATGATGCAGATGCGGCAGACGCGATTGATAATCAAAACACAGAAGAAATTACTGAACAGCCGCTGACAGCAAAAGAGATAAAGAAACTTCGTCAGTTATTAAAAGGTAAAGGATTGACCAAGAAAAAATAATTCTTATTTTCCTTCTGTGCCGTGCCCATATCGGGCACGGGATAATCGCCCACTATAAAATAATCGCGGCCATTCCCATACCATCCTGATACATCATCTATACCTGGTATCGATTCTCAAGAAACCATAATTTTCTTCTGGTGTTGGGAACGAGAGGCGAGGTTTCGTCACTTAATGCCCGAATGGACTTTGGGTACAGCATAATCCTTTGCTTGTGGTCGAATGAGTTCTGTAAATTTTCTTGCTCTTGGACACAATATACTTATCATTTTTATTGTATTGTGAAAGAATTGATTGCCGCTCACCTTATGTTAAGCAATAGGCAATCATAGAAATAACAGGGTGTTTTTTTAGGCGTTTATCGAGTAATCGAGAAAATTTTTCTGTCACCTTGGGAAATTTTATCGGTGCCCTCGTAGCCTAAATGTGACGGCAGGGTCACTGTTTTCAGCGGAAATCAATGTCATGGAGGATAAAGTGATTTCCAAATCAGATATTACATATGGTCCTACCACACAATCGGTATGGAACCTATTACTGAGCAATCATGTCTCAATCAAAAGCTATTTCTTTATGATGTCATATGACAATATCAAGACGTTTAATACCTTATTAAAAACAGGTAAGAGCTCCGCTGTTACTGAAATATGGCGGCATTGTTTTCAAATGTCCTCTTCCAGCGTTTATGGTGTTTTAATGTAATATTAACAGGCATGTGTACTATTAGAAGACTGTACTATTAGAAAATGGCAAATGTGGAGCAACGCTGGCGTTTACAGTATCAGTGGTTGATGAAGGCCGGTTATCGGAGCAGATGCCGGGTGAAGTATAATGGACATAATGTATGATGGATGAATCTATTGCTCATGCATTATTTATCGGAAGGTCGTCAAAGGGATTTTATGGAGGCGTGCAAAATGAATTTTTCTAATCTTAAAATAGGATATAGGCTTGCGATAGGATTCTCATTTATTATCGTTATGCTGTTAATTACAGGCTCTGTTGCATTAAGTAAATTAAGCGAGTTTAATCGAAAAATGAATTATACCGTTTCTACACTTTATCCGGTAACAGCAAAGGGGCATAGGCTGATTGAAGAGTTAAATAATGCGTTGATGGGGCAGCAGCTGATATTGATGCTGGACTCCAAAGAAGAAATAAGACAGCGAAATGAAGAAACCAGAAAAAATTCTGCGGAAATTACGGCGTTATTGTCAGATTTAAGCTCACACGCAAATGATGAGCGTTCTGCCAGTTTGTTACGAGATATTCAACAGCTCCGTGCTGAATACTCAACTTCGGGTAATAAATTAATGGAACTCGCCAGCCGTGGTGATAAGCAAAGTGCGATTGCTGAGTTACTCCATGTTTCTTTGCAATTACAAAAGAAATACAAAGCTAAAATTGCAGAGTTTATTGATTATCAAGATGATCAAATGGTTGCCTCAAGTGAGAATGTACAGAGAAGTTATACCGAAATTAAATTAGGGCTCTGGCTGGTTTTGATATTCAGTATCATCGCTGGCGGTATTATAGCCTGGTGGATGACTCGTAGTGTGACACATCCATTACGTGACGCTGTAAAGCTGGCAGAAAGAGTCTCAACGGGTGATCTGACATTTGAGCCAACAGTATGTCATCAAGATGAAACCGGTCAGTTGCTTCATGCTTTATATAACATGAATGATAGCTTGCGTAATATTGTTGGTCAGGTTCGTGATGGTGCAGAAACTATCTCGTCTGCTGCATCGCAGATTGCTGCCGGTAATCAGGACTTATCCGCTCGTACTGAAGAGCAGGCCAGCTCACTGGAACAAACTGCCGCCTCTGTCGAGCAGTTGACAGCGACGATCAAGAACACAACAGAGAATACGAACCATGCGGCGTCATTGGCGGGGCAGGCATCTGATATCGTGCGTCAAAGTGGTGAGATGATGGCGAATGTCACCCGTGAAATGCGCGAAATTCACGATGGTTCTCAGCGAATGGCAGAGATTGTCAGTGTGATAGACAGCATTGCGTTTCAGACCAATATTCTGGCACTTAATGCCGCAGTTGAAGCTGCACGAGCCGGGGAGCAGGGGAGAGGCTTTGCCGTGGTGGCCAGTGAAGTTCGGGCTTTAGCACAACGTAGTGCTAATTCAGCTAAGGAAATAAAAGCGTTAATTGACAGTTCGGTACAGAGAATTAAAGACGGCATGTTGCTGGTTGAAAATACCGAACAGACCATGGATGAGGTCATTAATAATGCCCATCATACAGGGGGAATTATTCGAGAGATAGCGCAGGCCAGCCAAGAGCAAAGTGATGGAATTAATCAGATTAATCTGGCTGTTGGGCAGATAGATGTCACCACACAGCAAAATGCAGCATTAGTGGAAGAGTCGGCAGCGGCAGCTTTGTCATTACAAGAGCAGGCTCATGCATTAGCGAAAACAGTGAGTGTGTTTAAATTAGGTGCGCAGGCAACCCAGGCGGTGTGGCAGCATCAGCATAGTGTTCTGGAGGCGGAGTTGGCGGTGCTTAATGATAAAGAACGGGTAAGAACACCACAATGGGCAACATTTTGATAACCTGGCTATCGGACTGATAATATCGTGATGTAAACCGCAGCACAGGCTGCGGTTTACTAGGCGGTATCACGCCGGGTTACGCAATCGCGTAACGTCTGGCGCGTGTCCAACGCCAAATATCAACCAGCAAGAAGAGCACCAGGCTTATTCCCATGACGGGTAAGGTGATGGCCAGTAGCGTGGTTATCAACAATACCAACGCTTTTGCTGTGGTTCGTAAAGCCAGGAACGCTGTCGTCAGCGTTTGTATCGGATGGGGTACTGCTCGATGGCGAGGGCGACGAATCCACCACATTTTATATCCCCAAATAATCAACGTACACAGGCTAAGGCCAAACGCTGCCAGCAATAGCTGATTGGGTAAACCGAACAGGATGCCCATATGTGCATCAATGCCCCAGCGAGTGAGTTTGGCGGCTAACGGGTAGTCAGCAAAGCGGACTTTATCAATCACGGTCAATGTGATTGGGTCGATAGCGATGGCATCGACTTGAGTTGGCCATGAACGATCAATTTCACTTACCGTCCAGGCTCGTTGCGGTTTTGTTGCAGGCCTAATTTCAATTTTTCCCGCGTCAATTCCAGCCTCACGGGCGACAGCCAGTATTTTGTCAAACGTTGTCCGCAGAGGGGGGGATGCAGCAGGTATTGTCAGCAACTGATGCTCTGCATGAACACTCATATCATGCAGTGAAGGAGTTTTTAGCTGGGTGTTAACCGAAGGGGTGAGCCAGCCCATCGCGGCTCTTAGTGCAGCAACGTTATCGCCGGCCCAACGTGACCATGTCAGGCCCGTCGCGGAAAAGAAAACCAGACCGATAATTAAGCACAATCCCATCATTGAGTGGCGGTGGCGAAGATGCTGGTGCTGTCTCACCGGGCTGAATTTTCTGCTGGCAGACTGAGTCAATTGGCGTAATTTAGGGGCGACTTTTCGCGTGCTTATCCAAAGATAAACTCCTCCCAGCGCCGCAAGCCATAGCCATGAAGCAGCCAGTTCGCTGTAATTACGTCCTACTTCGCCAAGTAACAGCTGACGGTGCAGGTAATCCAGCATCGTCCGAAACGGTAAAATACCACTGGTGCCATATACGGTCGCAGAGCCACGGACCTCAAGCGATACGGGATCGACAAACACCGCATAACTCTCCGAAGGGCCGAGTGAGGGGAGCGAAAACATCACGCGTGTCGTTTGACCTGCGCTTGGCGAGGGGCGTACCGCAGTGAGTTTGGCCGCTGGCTGTTGGCGGCTCAATGCCTGTGTGGCGGCATTTATTTGCTGTGATAACGGATGTGCCTCTCCGGTGTTGCCGGTAAAAAGAAATGTGGAGTAATACATTGATTCTATTTGCGGTGTTAACACATACACGGTGCCAGTCAGGGCTGCGACAAAAATAAAAGGCCCGACGAACAGGCCAATATAAAAATGTAATCGCATGAGTAAGGCGTGTAATGCAGCCCGCTGTGAGCGGGTAGTCGTATTGTGATGTGTATCGGAAAGTGTTGGCGTCACCGATTTTGCTGATTGGACAGCTGTTTTTCCCGTTGCAGATACGGACATAAAACCCCTCTCTTAAGAAAGAGTCAGTAAGAAGACCTATCGGGAATGATTCGATAGATGCAAGTCATGATTGGACACGCGTTCTAACGCGGGCTGATTACCCGTCGGCCAGGCCAGCGTGAGCCATTGTTAATCTTAATCGTGTCGTGAAAGCGAATGAGCAAGACGAGGGGGGAGCACGAGGTTGAGGGAAAAGAGACCAAACATGATAAAAATGGGCTTGATGATGCCTGCTTTCTCGCCCATGTTGTCGCCAGCGTGTGGCAGCAAGGTGCAGTGCGCCGGATATGACCAGCACGGGCAGATAGGTAAACAGCACACAATAGCCACAGGCTGCATGATCCATACCCATTTCGCCCATATGATCGTGGCCCATCATGGACGCAGAGGAAGGCATAGGCAGGGTATGATGATGGGGATGTTGCCCGTGCCCCGATAGGGTGTTGACCGAGTCTGGCAGGGAAAGCGTTACATCGTTTGATGGGCAGGGCTGAGCTTGAACATGATGGTGTGCCCGCAGAAATTGCGAGATTGGTGGTGCGAGAAAGATAGCGAGAAGCGCTAAAATCGCGAGCCACGCCGGAAAACGCGAGCGTCTTAGTTCAAGCAAAGACATCAAGTGGTTGTTAGTATGAGAATGATAATGGATCACATGAAATCATATTACCTGAACCGATCAGGATGGTTAAGGCGATGTTTTCTTTTGAGGGTGTTAAGTAAAAAAAATGCGGCAAGCTTTCCATAAAACATCTATAGCACACCATCGTCCCCAGAAGTTTCTTGCCACTGCTGCCTGGTGAGAGGAGAATTTACCTCCGCGTTATCACAGGCTATTTTTGTGCCTTATCAGGCAGAGAACGTGATAGCGATCGCTTTGTAAAAAGTCCTTCACCCTCATGTACGGGGAAATGTTGTTTAAACGGTGAGCTTTTATGATGACGCATTCTTTTCTCAAGTTGTCGGAAAGCTAACTTATCCTTTAATATGGGTTTTAGTTGATTTAGGCACACATACAGGGGGAGATGTGCTGGTTAATAAATTTAGGGTTAAGCCGCGTAGCGTTTCGCTTCGCTGGATTTCAGCCGCTGTGATGTTGTCGCTGACGTCATTACACGCTTGGGCTTTTTCTATTGATGATGTTGCGCAACAAGCAGAAAAGCTTGCTGAAAAAGGGTATGAAGCACCAAAGAGCAATTTGCCTGCTCAGTTCCGCGATATGAAATTCGCTGATTACCAGCAGATTCGCTTCAACCAGGACAAATCCTACTGGAATTCAGACCAGACGCCTTTCAAACTGCAATTCTACCATCAGGGTATGTATTTTGACGTTCCGGTCAAAATCAACGAAGTAACGGCTACTGAAGTCAATGAAATAAAATATTCCACGGATTATTTTGACTTTGGCTCTGTCAATCATGATGCGGCAACGGTGAAGGATCTGGGATTTGCTGGTTTCAGGGTTCTGTATCCTGTCAACAAAGCGGATAAGAACGACGAAATTCTCAGTATGCTGGGAGCCAGTTACTTCCGTGTTGTTGGTAAAGGCCAGGTTTACGGTTTGTCTGCGCGCGGTTTGGCAATTGATACCGCATTGCCATCAGGTGAAGAATTCCCGCGTTTTCGAGAGTTCTGGATTGAGCATCCAAAACCTGAAGACAAGCATCTGGTGATTTATGCATTGCTTGATTCGCCGCGTTCTGTCGGTGCCTACCGGTTCGTTGTCTATCCTGGCAGTGACAGCATGGTGGATGTAGAGGCGAAGGTTTATCTGCGAGATAAAGTCGGTAAGCTGGGTGTGGCACCGCTGACCAGCATGTTCTTGTTTGGACCTAGCCAGCCATCGCCAACGCTGAATTACCGTCCGGCTTTGCATGATTCAAATGGTTTGTCCATTCATGCCGGTAATGGCGAATGGATTTGGCGTCCGTTAAATAATCCGAAACATTTGTCGGTAAGCACTTACACGATTGAAAATCCTAAGGGTTTTGGGTTATTACAACGTGGTCGTGACTTCTCTGGTTATGAAGACCTGGATGATCGCTATGATTTACGTCCCAGTGGCTGGGTTGAAACCAAAGGCGATTGGGGTAAAGGCCGGGTTGAACTCGTAGAAATTCCAACAGCGGATGAAACGAACGACAATATTGTTGCGTTCTGGACTCCAGAGGCATTGCCAGAGAAGGGTAAGCCGCTGGAAGTCAAATACCGTTTGCACTTCACAAAAGACGAAGAAGCGCTGCATTCGCAAGAACTGGCCTATGTCATGAAGACAATGCGTTCTACTGGCGATGTAAAGCAATCTAACCTGATTCGTCAGCCAGATGGAACGACCGCCTTTTTGGTCGATTTTGTCGGGGGCAACGTGAAGGATCTGGACCCGAATACGCCGGTAGCATCACAAGTCAGTATCGGTGACAACGGTGAAATTGTGGAAAACAGTGTTCGCTATAATCCGGTAACTCATGGTTGGCGTCTGACACTGCGTATGAAGGTGAAAGACAATAAGCAACCGACGGAAATGCGAGCGGCATTGGTCAATGGTGAAACGACATTGACTGAAACCTGGAGCTATCAGTTGCCTGCTAATGAATAAGTCAACTCCTTCTTCCCTCGATTATATCGAGAAATTACCTCTGCCTGCTGGCCAGGCAGAGGGCCTGCGCGAGACGCTATCACAGTCTCAGGATCTCTCTTCGCTACACCAATCACTATCTGGTAACGACACGGCGGTATCGATGCGTTCGCCAGATGATGTGCCATTGGCCTCGGTTCAACGTCGTCTGGAACTGGCGTGGAACGATGGGCTAAATGGGGGTGAACAGCTGGGTAAAGATCGTGAAGGACGCACTGCGTTGCAGGCGATGCCGAAGATTACCCGTGCGTCGATGTTTCCTGATGCCTGGCAGACTAACCCGATGGTGCGATGGTGGGATAACATTAATGGTCGCGTTAAACCGCTTCGCCATCAGTACAAGAGCACCGAAGAAAACGAAGCGGAAAACCGCTGGCGCAAAGTAGGTACACTGCGCCGCTATATTTTGCTGGTGCTAACCCTTTTCCAGACGGCCATTGCTACCTGGTATATGAAAACCATTCTCCCTTACCAGGGCTGGGCGCTGATTGATCCTTTTGCCATGGTGCATCAGGATGTATGGCGTACTTTAATGCAGTTACTGCCTTATGTATTGCAAAGTGGCATTCTTATTCTGTTTGCTGTGCTGTTCTGTTGGGTCTCGGCGGGTTTCTGGACCGCGTTGATGGGATTCCTGCAACTGCTGATAGGTAAGGATAAGTACAGTATCTCTTCAACAACGGTTGGAAATGAGCCCCTCAATCCTGCCCATCGAACCGCGCTCATTATGCCTATCTGTAATGAGGACGTGGAGCGTGTTTTTGCCGGATTGCGTGCGACGTATGAATCAGTGGCGGCAACGGGTGAGTTGGATCATTTTGATATTTATGTTCTGAGTGATAGTAATGATCCTGACATCTGTGTTGCTGAGCAGAAAGCCTGGATAGATCTGTGCCGTGAAGTAGACGGTGCTGGTCGTATTTTCTATCGCCGCCGCCGCCGCCGCGTAAAACGTAAGAGCGGCAACATTGATGATTTCTGTCGCCGTTGGGGAAATCAGTATAGCTATATGGTGGTGCTGGATGCTGATAGTGTGATGAGTGGTGAGTGTTTGACATCACTGGTTCGCTTGATGGAGGCTAATCCCAATGCCGGTATTATCCAGTCTGCGCCAAGGGCATCAGGTATGGATACGCTGTATGCCCGTTGTCAGCAGTTTGCGACGCGTGTTTATGGCCCGCTATTTACGGCAGGGTTGCACTTCTGGCAACTGGGTGAATCGCATTATTGGGGGCATAATGCGATTATTCGGGTAAAACCCTTCATTGAGCATTGTGCACTGGCTCCGCTGCCGGGAGAGGGATCGTTTGCCGGTTCTATTCTGTCTCATGACTTTGTTGAGGCTGCATTAATGCGCCGTGCAGGCTGGGGTGTGTGGATTGCTTACGATTTACCTGGAAGTTATGAAGAATTACCACCCAATTTGCTTGATGAATTAAAACGTGACCGCCGCTGGTGCCACGGTAATTTGATGAATTTCCGGTTGTTTTTGGTTAAAGGTATGCACCCTGTACATCGTGCTGTGTTCCTGACCGGGGTGATGTCTTATTTGTCAGCTCCACTGTGGTTTATGTTCCTGGCGCTGTCTACGGCCTTACAGGTTGTACACACTCTGATGGAACCGCAGTATTTTTTGCAGCCTCGCCAGCTTTTTCCGGTCTGGCCTCAGTGGCGTCCTGAACTGGCCATTGCCCTTTTCTCGACCACATTGGTGTTACTGTTTCTGCCAAAGTTGTTAAGTGTGATTCTTGTTTGTGCCAAGGGCGCGAAAGCTTACGGCGGTGCAGTCAGATTGTTTGCCTCATTACTGATTGAGATGCTTTTCTCCGTACTATTGGCCCCGGTACGCATGCTATTCCACACCGTTTTTGTGGTTAGTGCATTCCTTGGCTGGTCTGTGCAATGGAAATCGCCACAGCGTGATGATGATGCGACCCCCTGGAGTGAGGCTTTTGCCCGCCATGGCTCACAACTGTTACTTGGGTTGGTATGGGCAATTGGCATGGCGTGGCTTGATCTGCGCTTCCTGTGGTGGCTTGCTCCAATTGTATTCTCACTGATCTTGTCTCCGCTGGTTTCTGTGCTTTCTAGCCGAGCCAATCTCGGGCTGGCGTGTAAACGCAATCAGTTGTTGCTGATCCCCGAAGAGTCTGACCCGCCGCGCGAATTGGTGGCGACGGATGAATATTTCCGCCGTAATCGTGAGCGTAAGCTTGAGCACGGTTTTATGCATGCGGTGTTTGATCCTTCAATCAATGCGTTGGCCAGTGCGATGGCAACAGCCCGCCACGGCTTTAGCCAGCCTATTGAGAATATGCGTGAGCAGCGTGTTAACGAGGCATTAGCTCGTAAGCCACAAGATATCGATGGTGCGTTGCGTTTGGCGTTGTTAAGTGACCCGGTTACGCTGGCTCGTCTGCATTATCGTTTATGGAGCCAGCCGGATAGTTATCAAAACTGGCATCATGCCTATCAGGCTCTCCATGCCCCGGTGATAAAAAACATCTAACGAATCAATGATTCAATTTAAAAGCAACGGCTTTGGCCGTTGCTTTTTTTATGCATATTGAATAATCAGGTATCGCATTTTTATTTTGCTGTCTGGCAATATTCCACTGTATAAGACTGCATACCGGCACGACTCTTGATGTTATGATGAATAGCCAATACGGGGTAATATAACGCCCTCTTTCAAAACGAAGCAGTGTGTTACTGTTGCTATGGTCATCAATCTGTATACAAAGAACGTTCGCCCTCTGGCCGGGTTTTAAAACGCCGATGTAGCCACATGTATTGGTCAAGCGCCAGCAGGATATTTTCTTCAATCAGTTTATTCATCCAGGCGGCGGTCGCCTCCTCACTGTCGAGCGGGATATCCAACTGTGCCGGGCGAATGATCAATTCATACCCTTTACCATCAGCTAATCGGCGTGGCACAAATGGCACAATAGCCGGCTTGGCTGTCCGGGCCAGCATATGGCTGCCTACGGTGGTTGCGGCTTTCTCAACTGCAAATAAAGGCACAAAGACACTACTACGTGGGCCATAGTCATGGTCGGGGGCGTACCAGATGATTTCCCCCTGTTTTAGCGCTCGAATCATGCCTTTCAAGTCTTTACGATCTAACATTGATTTGTTGGAACGCATTCTTCCTCTGGTTTGCAGCCAGTCGAGCAGTTTGTTGTCATTCGGACGATAAACACCAATACCGGCATTTTGCATGCCAAAAATGCGCGCCCCCAATTCCAGTGTAAGAAAATGCAAACCAATCAACAGGATGCCATGTTTTTTCTCACGCAGCGGTAGCATGTGTTCAATACCCATTACCGTAAACCAGCGGGCCACACGCCAGTCAGGCCAAAACCATGCCATGCCTGTTTCCATTACTCCCATGCCGACCGATTCGAAATTTTTTATAACCCGTTGCTCACGCTCTTGTTCTGACATATCGGGAAAACAGAGTTGCAGGTTACGATCTGCTATCGCGACACGGCGTTTTAATACCTTCATCGAGAGTCGTCCAAGCCTGGTTCCGATACGATAAATCAGCGGGTAAGGAAGCAAAACGACCAGATAAAGCAGGGCAATGCCGGCCCATGTTGCCCAATAACGGGGGTGTAGCAACGATCGGTTGAAAGAGGGAATGTGTGTCATGGATTCAGTATCAAAAAGCGGCAGTAATGTGCTGATAGTTAACAGGGTAATCAGGGCTCCCTAAGCTCATGGCCTGAGATAGCGTTACCAGATAAACAATACAAGCAGCATTTTTGCTCGTAAATTCAACGTAATATTTATAATAGCACCTGCTGTGTGAGGTTTTTAACGTTTGATGACATTTGCTATAACGTTTCCCCCGCTTTTTCACGAGGGAAGCGGCTTATGATTGACGGAAAAGCCCGCTGGCATAACGCGGTTCACTGCGCCAAAACTGAGGTGCAGTAGTGACCTGGGCTTGCAGTTTTACTGCGGCATGCCAGGGCCACCTTGGATTAAACAATATTGCACGTGCGAGAGCGACGGCATCAGCATCACCGGTGGCCACAATCGCTTCAGCCTGTTCAGGCTCGGTTATTAACCCTACGGCAAAAGTAGTCAAGCCTGTTTCCTCGCGGATCTTTCTGGCAAACGGCACCTGATAGTTAGGGGCTGGGCTTAATCTGTTGCAGGGGGAGAGGCCACCGCTTGAGACATGAATATAATCGCAACCCAGTTGCTTTAACATGGTGCCTAGCGTGATGGATTGAGCCAAATCCCAGCCTGCGTCTACACCATCTGTTGCCGAGATACGTACGCCCACAACCTTATGAGAAGCAACACTTTTGCGAACGGCCAGATAAACATCATGTAGCAGGCGTAAACGGTTTGAGAGTGAGCCACCGTACTCATCGTCACGCAAGTTCGTGAGCGGTGAGAGAAACTGGTGCAATAAATAGCCATGAGCGGCATGAATTTCTATTACATCAAATCCAAGCCTGTCGGCTCTTTTGGCTGAAGCTGCAAAGGCATCGATCAGGTTTTTAATTTGTGCATGGCTCATGGCAACAGGCGGAATATCATCAGGATGATAAGGCTGCGCTGAAGGGGCTAAGGTTTGCCAGCCACCTTGCTCCGGAGAAAGGAATGCCCTGCCAGCCCACGGGACACAGGTTGAGGCTTTTCGCCCGGCATGGCTAAGTTGTATACCAAGCAGTATGGCTGAATGTTTACGAACTGCGCGAATAATCGGCAGCAAGGCTCGCTCAGTATCATCATCCCACAACCCCAGATCCTGCGGTGAGATTCGTCCTTCAGGTGTGACTGCTGTTGCTTCAATGATGAATAAACCGGCACCAGAGTGCGATAACGTACCAAAGTGCATCATATGCCATTCGGTTGCTTTGCCATTTTCAGCCGCATACTGGCACATAGGGGCGATAATTATACGGTTAGGGAGCGTCAGGTTTCCCAGCGTTAATGGGCTGAACAACATACTCATAATGATGACTCCTCTCTTGCGTGGGCAGATTAAAAATCAGACGTGCTCTCACCATGCTTTGCTGACCAGATTGCTCGTGCGCTGACAGTCTGGTCTTTCATCGTGTATGATGCGGCACCTAATTGATACGTAACATCACTCCAACACCATATTAACGTCATTCCCCTCAATTAAAACAGGACAGTACACCATGCCAGTGTTACATAACCGTGTTTCCAATGAGGAACTGAAAGCGCGCATGCTTGCCGAAACCGAGCCTCGCACCACAGTCTCCTTTTATAAATACTTTCAACTCGATGATCCGCATGCGTTTCGTGATGCGCTATATATCGCATTGATGGAGCTCAAAGTATTTGGACGTGTCTATATCGCCAGAGAAGGCATTAATGCACAGGTCAGTGTGCCGGCGAGTCAGTTTGAAGGGTTTCGTGACCGGCTGTTTCTGTCACATCCTTCTCTTGATGGCGTCCGTCTTAATATTGCTCTTGAGGATGATGGTAAATCATTCTGGGTGCTGCGGATGAAAGTTCGTTCACGTATTGTTGCTGATGGTATCGATGATGAAAGTTTTGACCCGAGCCGGGTAGGGCAATATCTGCAAGCGGAAGAGGTTAACCGTATGGCGGAAGACCCACAAACTGTGTTTGTGGATATGCGTAATCACTATGAATATGAAGTCGGACACTTTGAGAACGCCATTGAAATTCCTTCTGATACCTTTCGTGAGCAGTTGCCTATGGCGCTGGATAAGCTGGCAGATAAACGAGATAAAAATATTGTGATGTATTGCACCGGTGGGATCCGCTGTGAGAAAGCCAGCGCCTACATGCTGCATCATGGCTTTCGTCATGTCTATCACGTAGAGGGGGGGATTATTGAGTATGTGCGTCAGGCAAGGGAAAAAGGATTACCGCTGAAGTTTATTGGCAAAAATTTTGTTTTCGACGAACGCATGGGCGAGCGGGTTTCGAATGATGTCATTGCACATTGTCATCAGTGTGGTAATCCCTGTGATAGCCATACGAATTGCCGCAATCAAGGTTGCCATTTGCTATTTATTCAATGTGCCCAGTGTTCAGAAAAATATGCAGGATGCTGTAGTCTTACCTGTCTGGAAGAAACAACATTACCCCAGGCCGAACAGCGTGAACGGCGTAAAAACCGAGAAGTGGAAATGAAAATATTCAATAAATCAAAAGGGCGATTGAACATGACATTAGGTATTCCTGTACCTGATGAGAAATAACTATCGCTGAAGGCATTGGCCCGGAGTATTATGCTCTGGGCCAGATTGTTTATTTATAGCAATAGCGCAGTTGAAAGGTTATTTTTGACGAATACCTTCTACTGAAATAATCAACTCTACGGTTTGTGAGGCAGGGCCAAGATCGGTATTAATATTGAAGTCTTTCAGTTTGATCTCGCTTTCAGCTTCAAATCCCGCACGGTAATTCCCCCAGGGGTCATTACCCTGGCCAATGGCTTTCGCTTCCAATATTAACGGTTTTGTGATGCCATTTAATGTCAAATTACCTGCGATTTTTAGCTCATCCCCCTCTTTTTTGACCTCACTTGAGGTAAATGTGGCCTGCGGATATTTTGCGGAATTCAAAAATTCAGCGCTGCGGATATGTTTATCACGTTCTGCATGATTTGTGTCCACACTGTTAGTATTAATAGTGACATTGACTTTATCTGCCGGGGGATTATTTTCATCAAATGTGAAGGTTCCATCAAAGTCCTTGAATGTGCCATATAACCAACTGTACCCAAGATGCTTAATTCTGAATTGAATAAACGCATGCTGACCTTCTTTATCAATTTTATACTCTGCCGCCTGAACTGTACCGGCAAGGATAAATAATGAAGCCAGAGTGATACCTAAAAATTTTTTCTTTGACATTGGTTTTTCCTTTAACCAGAGAGGGACTAGTCGGTATTTCGGCCTAACATCCGCTTTAACGTACTGTCACGATCAATAATATGGTGTTTTAACGCAGCCAGCAGATGAAGAACCGATAATATCACCACACTCCAGGCGAGATATAAATGCAAAGCACCGGCTATATCAGCCTGACCTGGAATTCCACTGAGTGTGGCGGGGATAGAAATCCAGCCAAAAACAGAGACAGCCTGGTTTTCAGCAGTGGAAATTAGATAGCCGCTAATCAAAATACCAAATAAGAGCAGATACAGAAAAATATGCGCCAGTGTTGCACCTATTCGTGTTACTGCTGAGTAACTGGATAACGGCTTTGGAACGGGAGAGAACCAGCGCCATATGATGCGGAAAAGCAGGATTACAAAAAGTAAGGTACCAATACTTTTATGTATGTCTGGCGCTTTATGATACCAGGGATCGTAATAACCCAGTCCGACCATCCATAAACCAAGTGCAAACATACCATATACAGTAGCAGCCGAGAGCCAGTGCAGAAAAATACTCACATATCCATATCGGGTTGACGTATTACGCCAAATCATTATCGAGTTCCTTATCGAAGATGTATGTCCAGAATAAAAATAAACATCATGATACATAAAATCAATAAAAAATTATCATGATTAAATGTTGTTTTGTTATATCAATAAAAATGATGATATGAGAAATAACGCATTAAATTTTCATGTGTAAGATTGTTTTTTTAAAAGTTATTTTTGGGTTATTAACGCATGTTATTTCTTTATCTTGTTTTATTTTAAATAGACTTTTATTGATTGTAGATATCGTGTTTTCAACCAACGGCGTGATGACACCCCGTAAGGGGTGTCATGCACAAAGATTAACGAAGTATGGTGGAATATTAAAAATACTAATGCTTTAGATAATCAAGAGGATGACATTCTTTAGATTCAATTTTGGCAATACCCGCCTCAAGAATAGAGATGAGCTGTTTTGCCACATCAGTGGTTAACCACAATGTCCGGTCAACGTGCGCCTCATCAGGGGCCTGATCCGCTGTAGAAAGATAATGCAAGCGGATCATCATGGCGTCATAACTGTCAACGGTGCTGATATCCCAGCCGACAAGCGGGTGCGTCTGAATAATTTCATTGTTTCTGTCCATAAATCCCCCTTATTAACTAGTGACTACCGTGAGTGACTAAACGAGGTTTAAGGCGGCTCTTGTCAATGAGCTATATCAGTATATCCCTGCCAGATTCATTTATGGAAATTAAATGTAAAAAAACTCAAATGGATGTGCTGGTTAATGACCATAATCATCGCAAAGAAAGGCGGTAAGAAACACGAATCCGTCTGCGCAACTGTTGTTTCCAGACCCGTTCATTGCAATAACAGTCAATTGCAGCCAAACGCGCCACACAAAAACAGGAGGGGAGCTGCTAACAATGAACGCTACTCGTTTTGTATAAACCAGTCGTCAGCACTTTCCCAGGTTTCTTGTAAGAGCTCCGATATCCGTTCCTTATCTTCTTTACTGCCTCCCAGCACGCTGAGATTGTTACTGGCAGCATAACGTACCTGAACGGAGGTCTCTGGATAGTGGCAATGAATGCGCCGACTGAATTCACCGGTTAACGCATCCAGGGCACCCGCAGGAAGGGTGAGAGTTTTTGCTATCGTCAGTTCAACACGCATGATGGTCTCCTTAATGCACTGTTTATTTATACATGTTTTTTTAGGAAAGCAATAGCAGTGGAAAGGAAAATAGCGCTCTCTGCCTGGCAGAGAGCGACGGGCTATCAGGCTATAGACCAGTTAAGGCTCTGGCCGGCCAGAAAAGGCACAATGGTGTCATCATCAATAGTAATTTCTGCCGGAAACTGTTCTGGTGTACGGTGTAAAACAATGCTCTCTTCGTTAACGGGTAATCCATAAAATCGCGGGCCATTTAACGAACAGAAGGCTTCCAGCTTGTCTAACGCGTTCATTTCCTCAAATACCGTAGCATAAGCACCTAATGATGCCTGTGCATTGAAAACCCCCGCACACCCACAAGATGACTCTTTGCGATGTTTACTGTGAGGGGCTGAATCCGTACCAAGGAAAAATTTCTCGCTGCCACTGACGACCGCTTCACGCAATGCCTGCTGGTGAGTATTCCGTTTTAGAATCGGTAAACAGTAAAGATGTGGGCGAATACCGCCGACCAACATATGGTTACGATTAAACATCAGATGCTGTGGGGTAATGGTTGCGGCGACAAACCGATCGGCGGATTGCACGTACTGTGCGGCCTCTCGGGTTGTTATGTGTTCAAATACTACTTTGAGTTCAGGAAAGTGTGCTCGTAGTGGCATCATGATGCGTTCAATAAAGCGGGCTTCGCGATCGAAAATATCAACTTGCGGATCGGTGACCTCACCGTGAACCAGTAGTGGCATCCCGAGTTTCTGCATCGCTTCCAGTATCGGGTAAATGGTTTTGATATCAGAAACACCGTGGCTGGAGTTGGTGGTGGCGTGTGCCGGGTACAGTTTGGCCGCAGTAAACACCCCCTGCTGATGGCCTGAAATGATTTCATCTTTGTTCAGGAATTCCGTTAAGTAGCAGGTCATTAACGGTTCAAAGCGGTGTTCTGTCGGTACGGCAGATAAAATTCGCTGACGGTACGCCTCAGCCTGCGCAATGGTTGTGACAGGCGGCGTCAGGTTCGGCATGACGATAGCCCTGGCAAACACCCGGCTAGTATAAGGGAGTACGGCTCTGAGCATCAGATCATCACGCAGGTGAAGATGCCAGTCGTCGGGGCGACGAATGGTAAGAGTAGTGGGCAACGGGGTCATGACAAGCTCCGGCGGTCAGTAAATAACGTCCCTGAATCAGGGCGTGATACGGCGGGGAATAAGCATAAGCGGAAAAAGTTGTGAATGCATCCCGTTTGTTGTGAAAAGGTTGAAATCAGCCAAAGCTTGGCGTTTTATGGTGAGATTCGTCGTTAATTCATATCAAAGGAGAATGAAGATGGAAATTCGTATTGTTGCCAGTGTTCAGGCTAAGCCGGAGTTTGTTGATGATGTGGCCGTTGCCGTCCGGCAAGTGGTTGCCCCAAGCCGTCTGGAAGAAGGTAATTTGCAGTATGAGTTGCATGAAGAACTGAATAAAACAGGGGCATTCGTCTTTTTTGAGCGCTGGAAAAATCAGGAGGCAATAAAAGCGCATGAGCAGACAACGCATTTTCAGGCATTTGTGGCTCAACTGGAAGGAAAAATCGAAGGTATAGATATTAAGCAGCTCAGTACCATTGCCTGAATAATGAAGCCCGCATAATAGCGGGCTTCATCTTTACAGCGTAGCGCAGAAACAAGCCCCCTCAACAGGGGGCATCGTTTATTCGCTTTCCGGGCGTGTTGCTGGTGCGCTGGCATGATGCTCAGCTGCATGACCACCTGCAGAACCTTTGCCACTAAAATCAAATACCGGGCGTTGCCAGTGGCTTACCCGCGGGGCTTCTGGCACGTAAGCTGGTGCAGGCGCTCGTGTCATCGGAGCACTGGCGTAGCGCAACGGAGCAACAACAGCCGATGGCGTATTGGTACTCTGCTGCGTTTCAGCGGCATGGCTTTTCAGCGCTGGTGTCACGACCGGTGATGAGGTGTCTGCAACGTCTGCCTCGACAACATGCGGCTGATGTGCTGTCACCGTTTCGGCCTCAACAGCCGGTGTGGCATGAGTAAGCTCTGTTTCTGACGGTGTTACGTTGACGGTGTCTATTACCGAGGGGCTGACATCAGATGACACCGTAGCTACAACCGGTGTTACCGGCGTTTCGGCATCGGCTGCTTTGCTGTGCTCCTCTTCGGATATCTCACCAGCCCGTGCTGCTTCCTGTTCGGTTGCCACCGGTTCTGCCAACGACGGCGTGGCTTCAGCAAGAGCAAGAGGCGAGGGTTCATTGTCAGGCGTTACAACCTGTACCAGCGTATCGACCTTAGTCAGTGCTACTGCTGCTGCCTGCTGCGAGGATAATTGCCCGACGGCCTCTGTCGCCTGAATATCCGTACGTTCAGTTGTCACCGCCTCCGTGATTTCAGGTTGCTGAGGCTGGACTACCGGGTAACGCACCCACACTTTGCCTGATGCCATCTCTGGAGCCGCAGATGCCTGAGCCAAAGGCATTGGCGATTGTGCCGGATAACGCTCATCGCGATAACGACGACGGCGCTGACCACTCACGCGCAGGTGGCGTGGTGAACGGCGAGAGCGGCGAGGTAAGCCATTTTCACGAGCGTTTTCCGTGCTGCTGGTTTCACTTTCCGTTTCGCTAACGTCCGCTGCTTGTTCGGGCTCTGGTACCACAGTCGGCACTACGGGCAGGGCGATAGCCTCTGGCTGAGCTTCGATCGGCGGAACAGAGGTTGCGGCATCGCTATTTGTTTCATCCTGCACCCGCACTTTCTGGGACAGATTTCGACGCTGGCGGCGAACCATGACTGGTGCCGGTTTTTCCTGCTCTTGTGGCTGAACCTCTTCAACTTCAGTCTCTGTCAGCGTGGTATTGAGCTCTTTTACATCGCTCTGAGCCTGACGCTTCTCTTCCTGACGACGGCGCTGGCGATCGGCTCGTTGCTCGCGGCGTTGCTCATCTCGAGCGGTGCGATCCTGAGCCTGAGCGTCATCTGATGGCGTTACGTCAGCCACGGCATTTGGTGATTGAGGGCGCTTATTACGACGCTGCTCATCGCGTTCGCGTGGTTCGCGTGTACGCTCGTTGCCATTGCGTTCACGTCGGTTAGGCTGACGACGGTTGTTGCGACGCTCCTGTTTCTGCTGCTGTTCACCAGATTCAGTGGTGTCCTCACCTGATGCCTGTGGTTTCTCTTCTGCCGGAGCGCTGAACAGTCCTTTTAGCGCGCCAAACAAGCGGCCAAACAGGCCTTTATCGTTAGCGACCGGGTTGCTCTCAGGTTGAGCTGCCGGGGCTTCAGCGGCTGTCGGTTGGCTGTCAGTTGGTGGAATGTCCGGAATAGCAAACGAAACCAGCGCGGGTTGTTCGGGTGCACGGCGTTCAGCTGTCTGCTCCTCCGTTGTCGTCTGGGCTTCAGATTCCAGCAACTGCGGTAGCATGTAACTCAGCGTTTGTTTTTCTTCACCTTTGCGGACACGGACGACGGCATAATGCGGTGTCTGCATACCATCATGCGGCACGATAATTGCCTTTACGCCACCCTGGCGCTTTTCGATAGCATTGACGGCTTCTCGTTTTTCGTTAAGCAAATAAGAGGCAATGGGCACCGGGACGATGGCATGAACTTCACGCGTATTTTCTTTGAGCGCTTCTTCTTCAATTAACCGCAAAATAGACAGCGACAGGGATTCATTATCACGAATCGTTCCTGTGCCGTTACAGCGCGGACAAACGTGATGGCTGGATTCGCCCAGTGAAGGGCTAAGGCGCTGGCGAGACATTTCCAGCAGGCCAAAACGGGAAATACGGCCTATCTGGATACGGGCCCTGTCCTGCCGTACTGCATCACGCAACCGGTTTTCCACTTCGCGCTGATGGCGAACCGGCGTCATGTCGATAAAGTCGATAACAATCAGGCCACCCAGGTCGCGCAGGCGTAACTGGCGGGCAATCTCATCGGCTGCCTCCAGATTGGTGTTGAATGCTGTTTCTTCGATATCGCCACCGCGAGTGGCTCGGGCTGAGTTGATATCAATCGCAGTCAAGGCTTCAGTGGTATCAATGACAATAGAACCACCGGAAGGCAGGCGAACCTCGCGCTGGAAAGCAGACTCGATTTGCGATTCGATTTGATAGTGGCTAAACAGCGGGATTTCACCGGTGTACAGTTTAATTTTGCTGCTGAAATCTGGGCGACCCAGTGCGGCGATGTGTTCCTTGGCCAGTTCAAGAATTTTCGGGTTATCTATCAGGATTTCGCCGATGTCAGGACGTAAATAGTCTCGGAATGCGCGAACGATGACATTACTTTCCTGATGAATAAGAAACGGTGCAGAGCGGCCTTCTGCCGCTTTCTTGATGGCTTCCCAGTGTTTTAGGCGAAAGGCTAAATCCCACTGTAAGGCCTCAGCGGATTTGCCCACGCCAGCGGTGCGCACAATCAGTCCCATGCCTTCAGGCAGCTCCAGTGAACCGAGCGCCTCTTTTAATTCTGTTCGGTCATCGCCTTCGATACGGCGAGAAATACCGCCAGCACGCGGGTTATTGGGCATTAAAACCAGATAGCTGCCCGCCAGACTGATAAAGGTGGTCAAGGCCGCGCCTTTGTTTCCGCGCTCTTCTTTATCCACCTGAACGATAACTTCCTGACCTTCGCGCAGTACGTCCTTGATATTGGGGCGTCCGTGAGCGTTGTAGTGGCTGGGGAAATATTCGCGTGCGATTTCTTTGAGAGGGAGAAAGCCATGTCGCTCTGCGCCATAATCAACAAAAGCGGCTTCGAGACTGGGTTCTATGCGGGTGATTTTGCCTTTGTAAATGTTTGCCTTTTTCTGCTCATGACCGGGACTTTCAATATCCAAATCATACAGCCGTTGACCATCAACCAAGGCAACACGCAACTCTTCCTGTTGAGTTGCGTTAATCAACATTCTTTTCATCGTACTTAACTCGTTATTTTTACTTGCATTATTGATAAGAGCAGCGGGTGAACGCGGTGCGTGACCGGAGGGGACCGATGGCCTCGTGTCTTATCGCAGGTGCGTCAACCTCACGGTTGTCGCCTGCATAGAGGCGCATGTTTCGGTAGCCTGTATTTCCTGATGGAATACAGCGCATTTACTGCGGGAATAGCTTCTGAAAATACGTTGCCAGATCTGATTCCATATGCCGGCCAAGCTGTCAACCACAGCTCGCTAACTGCCTGATTATTCAATACGTCTTACGCCATTGCTGCGTTTATGAGTAATCCGGCAAAGATAATAATTCCGCAATTTCCCTTGTTTTATCGGAAATCAGCACGGAAAGCCAAAGCATTATTCCATTGCTGATACATCAATAGCAAGGTGACTGCCTGCCAATATGAAGATTATTGTGCTGTTTTTAATCAAACTGACGCATCTTGATGCTAATGACAGAGTGAGTCATTGCAGCAACGTCATCTTCATAAGTCAGACTGACAGTTAAGCATAGAAAAAGATGTGGCGCTATCGGTGAGTGCTCTTTAAAATTCGCCTTCATGAAAACAGAGAACCCAACCGTACAGTTTCTGACAATTTCCGCCGAGGAATCTGGTCAGCGAATCGACAACTTTTTGCGCACCAGACTGAAAGGTGTGCCAAAAAGCATGATTTATCGCATCTTGCGTAAAGGCGAGGTGCGGGTTAACAAAAAGCGCGTTAAGCCTGAATATAAATTGCTTGATGGTGATGAATTACGCATTCCCCCTGTCCGACAGGCAGAACGTGAAGATGCTCCAGTCTCAGCCAGTCTGGGGAAAGTTTCTGCGCTGGCTGAGTGCATTTTATTTGAAGACGACTATTTGTTAATTCTTAATAAGCCTTCAGGGACAGCGGTCCACGGCGGAAGCGGGCTGAGCTTTGGGGTGATTGAAGGTTTGAGAGCACTTCGCCCGGACGCGCGCTTTCTGGAATTAGTGCATCGCCTGGATCGTGATACTTCAGGCGTGTTGCTGGTGGCGAAAAAACGCTCGGCGCTGCGCTCACTGCATGAGCAATTGCGTGGCAAAGGAATGCAAAAAGATTATCTGGCGTTAGTCCGAGGGCAGTGGCAATCACACTGTAAAACGGTTCAGGCCCCACTGCTGAAAAATATATTACAAAGTGGTGAGCGCATTGTGCGTGTCAACAGTGAAGGTAAGCCGTCTGAGACGTTGTTTAAAGTAGAAGAGCGCTTTGACTGTGCCACACTGGTGCGAGCCAGCCCGGTGACCGGCCGAACCCATCAGATTCGCGTACATGCGCAATATGCCGGTCATCCTATCGCGTTTGATGACCGCTATGGCGATCGTGATTTTGATACACAACTGGTAGATACCAGGCTCAACCGTTTGTTTCTTCACGCTCAGGCATTGCGTTTTGAGCACCCCCACAGCGGCGAAACCATGCGTATCGAAGCGCCGCTCGACCCCATGCTGCGCTATTGCCTGAACGCATTACGTCAGCGCCAGCAATAACGCTCAGTGATGGATAACACAAGCCCTGGGTGACGATTCAGGGCTTGTGGTTATCAGGTTGATCTGAGGACGTGCCCGGGCGGATTAAGGCCGTAACGGGTTAACACCTTCATCACGTAACAATGCCAGCAATGCTATGAGCGGAAGTCCAATCAGCGTATTTGGGTCACGCCCGACCAACCGGTCAAACAACGTGATACCAAGCCCTTCGCTTTTAAAACTGCCGGCGCAGTCAAAAGGGGTGTCGGTATCAACATAGTGCTCTATTTCCGCTGAACTGAGCGGGCGAAAATAGACCTCAAACGGTTCGACAACAGATTGCAGCCGGTCTGTCGCACTGTTAAACAGCGTCAGTCCGGTATAAAAAGTGACGCAGTTGCCACTGGCGAGACGTAACTGGCGAAGCGCATTCTCTCTGGTATGTGGTTTACCGGTGATGTTGCCTGCCAGCACGCAAACCTGGTCGCAGCCAATGATCAGATGATGAGGGTAGTCGTTAGCCAGCGCCCGTGCTTTATCGGTGGCCAGCCGCTGAACCAGGTCGCAGGCGCGTTCATCTGCTATCGGTGTTTCATCGGTATTGGGGGGCGCACAAAGAAAAGGCAGGCCAAGTTTGCGCAGTAATGCCTGTCGATAAGGTGAGGTGGATGCAAGCACCAACGGATACATTATATGTTAGCCTCGGTAATCTCCCACGCTGTGGCGCGATGAGCTATGTCATCGCTGGATAGCGCGCCACAAAATCGTGATCCCTGCAACCTGGTGCAGGAGGAGTAGGGTGTAATCAAGAAATGCATTTTAAACTTTACTGTGCTCTGGAAGCCAATCGAGGTGGCCGACAGTAAATTTTCGGGAAAGTCCGCGCTTGACCACCTTTTTCTTTGACTCTCCGTCGTTACGACGTTAATATGCGCGCCCTATGCAAAAGGTAAAATTACCCTTAACCCTTGATGCGGTTCGCACTGCTCAAAAGCGTTTAGATTATGTTGGTGTCTATGCCGCTGAACAGGTGATGCGTGTTGCCGAGTCAGTGGTGAGTGTGGACAGCGATGTAAACGCGACGCTATCGTTTGGCATTGACAGTCAAAGGCTGGCAGTGATTGACGGACAGGCTGACGTAATGGTGACGTTACGGTGTCAGCGCTGTGGCAAGTCTTTCGAACATCATGTGCACACCTCGTTCTGTTTTAGCCCGGTCATCAATGATGAGCAGGCCGAAGCGTTGCCGGAAGCATATGAGCCTGTCGAAGTCAATGAATTTGGCGAGGTTGATTTGCTGGCAATGATCGAAGATGAGTTAATCCTCTCTTTGCCTATTGCACCGGTGCATGATTCTGAACACTGTGAAGTGTCCGAAGCGGATATGGTGTTTGGTCAGTTGCCCGCCGAGGCGGAAAAACCGAATCCATTTGCCGTATTAGCCAGTTTAAAGCGTAAGTAATTAAGGAGTAAGGTCCATGGCCGTACAACAGAATAAACCTAGCCGTTCCAAGCGTGGTATGCGTCGTGCTCACGATGCGCTGACCACTTCCGCTGTATCCGTAGATAAAGTTTCTGGCGAAACGCATCTGCGTCACCACGTCACTGCGGATGGCTACTACCGCGGTCGCAAGGTTATCGCTAAGTAATTCCTGCGATTTAGCAAGGAAAAACTTTGACGCGCCTAACCTTGGCGTTAGATGCAATGGGCGGGGATTTTGGTCCCTGCGTCACAGTGCCTGCATCATTGCAGGCACTGGCTTCTAATCCAGATCTCCATCTTTTATTGGTGGGTGATCCTTCCGCGCTTACCCCATTACTTGCCAAAGTCGATTTCTCCCTACTTTCCCGTTTGGACATTGTTCCTGCCGAATCGGTGATCGCGGGTGATGCACGCCCATCTCAGGCTATCCGCGCCAGTCGGGGTACGTCTATGCGTATCGCCCTGGAGTTAATCAGAGACGGGCGGGCACAGGCATGTGTGAGTGCGGGTAATACCGGCGTGTTGATGGGGCTGGCAACGTTGCTGATCAAACCCGTTGACGGGATTGACCGCCCGGCACTGGTCACATTATTGCCGCATCAACAGCATGGAAAAAGTGTTGTTTTGGATTTGGGCGCGAATGTGGCGTGTAGCAGCACCATGCTGGTGCAATTTGCCGTGATGGGGGCTGTCATGGCAGAGGAAGTGCTTGGATTGGCACACCCACGGGTCGCTTTACTCAATATTGGTGAAGAAGAAACGAAAGGGCTTGCCAGCATCCGTGATGCCGCAGCACAGCTAAAAGCGATGCCATCAATCCACTACATCGGCTATCTGGAAGGTAATGAATTACTGACGGGTAAAACGGATGTCATGGTCTGTGACGGTTTTGTGGGTAATGTCACATTAAAAACCCTGGAAGGTGTAGTGAGAATGTTTTTGTCCCTGCTAAAAGGGCCATCGGGTAAGGGTGTCGGGCAACAAACACGGTCGTGGTGGTTGCGTTTTTTAGGGCGTTGGGTACAAAAACGTCTGGCAAAACGCTTTGGGCACCTGAACCCTGACCACTATAACGGTGCATGTCTGTTAGGATTACGTGGAACTGTCATAAAAAGCCACGGTGCAGCGAATCAGAATGCGTTTGCAATGGCCATTGAACAGGCGGTGCAGGCAGTGCAGCGGCAACTTCCCGAGAGGATTGCGTCGCGACTAAAGGCTGTATTACCCAAGAGTGACTAAGCGTACATGTATACAAAGATTATCGGAACGGGCAGTTATTTACCCGCGCAAATCAGGACGAACGCTGATTTAGAGAAGATGGTGGATACGTCGGACGAGTGGATAGTCACTCGTACCGGTATTCGCGAACGCCGTATCGCCGCACCTGACGAGAATGTTGCGTCTATGGGTTACCGGGCTGCGCAGAATGCACTCGACATGGCGGGAGTGGACAAAGAACAGGTGGGACTGATCATTGTTGCCACGACGTCGTCCAGTCATGCGTTTCCCAGTTCAGCCTGTCAGATCCAGCAGATGTTGGGGATCAAGGATACGATAGCCTTTGATCTTGCGGCCGCCTGTGCGGGCTTTACTTATGCGCTTAGTGTCGCTGACCAATATGTAAAAAACGGAGCGGTAGACTACGCGCTGGTGATTGGCTCCGATACCCTGTCAAGAACGTTGAATCCTGAAGACAGAGGCACATTAATTCTGTTTGGTGATGCAGCCGGAGCCGTATTAGTCGGGCGTTCGGAAGAACCGGGTATTCTCTCTACACATCTGCATGCAGATGGTCGTTATGGCAGTTTGTTGGCACTGCCATATGCCGACCGCCATGAGCATGAGTCGCAATCGGCCTACCTCTCGATGGCAGGCAATGAAGTCTTTAAAGTGGCCGTAACGGAACTGGCGCATATTGTTGAAGAAACGCTGGATGCCTCGGGTTTGGATAAAAGTGAGCTGGACTGGCTGGTTCCTCATCAGGCCAACCTGCGTATTATCAGCGCGACGGCTAAAAAGCTCGCCATGGGGATGGATAAAGTGGTGGTCACGCTGGACAGACATGGCAACACCTCGGCGGCGTCTGTTCCCTCTGCGCTGGATGAAGCCGTTCGTGACGGTCGGATTCAGCGAGGCCAGCTGATTTTGCTGGAAGCGTTTGGTGGCGGTTTCACCTGGGGCTCTGCTCTGATTCGTTTTTGATTATTCAGGACCTATTACTATGACGCAATTTGCGATGGTATTTCCCGGTCAGGGTTCCCAGTCTGTGGGGATGCTGGCTGAACTGGCGGAACAGTTTCCGGTTATCAAGGAAACCTTTGATGAAGCCGCTTCGGTACTCGGCTACGATGTGTGGCAGCTTGTCCAGCAAGGGCCGGCAGAAGAACTGAATAAAACCTGGCAAACCCAGCCTGCACTGTTGTGTGCTTCGGTTGCGCTGTGGCGTGTCTGGCAACAGCAGGGTGGGCCGTTGCCGTTATTGATGTCCGGCCATAGTCTGGGCGAATACTCTGCGCTGGTGTGTGCAGGTGTGATGGATTTCAAACAGGCTGTTAGCCTGGTTGAGTTGCGTGGCAAATTAATGCAAGAAGCCGTTCCAGAAGGAACGGGGGCCATGTACGCGATTATTGGTCTGGATAACGCCTCTATCGCTCAGGCTTGCGTTGAAGCGGCACAGGGCCAGGTGGTATCACCAGTCAACTTTAATTCACCGGGGCAGGTGGTTATCGCTGGCGACAAAGCTGCGGTAGAACGCGCCGGTGCGGCTTGTAAAGCCGCTGGTGCAAAACGTGCGCTGCCGTTGCCAGTCAGCGTGCCCTCTCATTGTGCGTTGATGGAACCGGCTGCGCGTAAACTGGCTCTGGCGCTTGAGGATATTACCTTTAATACGCCAGCCATTCCGGTGGTAAATAACGTGGATGTGCGTGTTGAAACCTCTGCGCAAGCTATTCGTAGCGCGCTGGTACGTCAGTTGTACAATCCGGTTCGCTGGACGGAGTGTGTCGAATATATCTCAACCCAGGGCGTATCAACCTTGCTGGAAGTCGGCCCTGGCAAAGTGTTGACCGGGCTGACTAAACGCATCGTTGATAGTCTCACGGCAACAGCGATTAATGATCCTGCTTCCTTATCCGCAGCGCTTGAACAGTAAAAACGGTGAAGATAATGAGTTTTGATGGAAAAATTGCCCTGGTGACGGGCGCGAGTCGTGGCATTGGTCGTGCAATTGCTGAAACGTTGGCTGCCCGTGGGGCGACTGTTATCGGTACGGCAACCAGTGAGAAAGGCGCTGCGGATATCAGCGAGTGGCTGGGCCCGAAGGGCAAAGGCTATGCATTAAACGTGACCGATAGCGCGTCTATCGAGAGCGTATTAGCCAGCATCAAAGAAACGTTTGGGGATATTGATATTCTGGTGAACAATGCCGGTATTACCCGTGATGACTTGATGCTGCGTATGAAAGATGACGCCTGGCAGGAAGTGCTGGATACCAACCTGAGTTCCGTTTTCCGTCTGTCGAAAGCGGTATTACGCGCTATGATGAAAAAACGGTTTGGACGCATTGTTACCGTTGGTTCGGTCATTGGCTCTCGTGGCAATGCCGGGCAGGCGAATTATGCTGCCGCCAAGGCGGGTCTGGTTGGTTTTAGTAAATCTCTGGCTCAGGAAGTGGCGTCGCGTGGCATTACGGTGAACGTAGTGGCACCGGGTTTTATTGAAACCGATATGACGCGGGCATTGACAGAAGAACAGCGGGCGGGCATTTTGGCGAATGTTCCTGCCAGCCGTTTGGGTGATGCCAAAGAGATCGCCAGTGCTGTGGCGTTTTTAGCCTCTGATGAGGCGGGTTACATTACCGGTGAAACATTGCATGTCAATGGTGGCATGTATATGATCTAACGAGTACCACCGTAATCTGCGTTAATTTGCAGCGAAAACTGCAAAAAGCACAAAATCTTGGTTCGACCAGTCTTGATTTTGTTGCATCTTTTTCAACATTTTATACACTACGAAAACCATCGCGAAAGCGAGTTTTGATAGGAAATTTAAGAGTATGAGCACTATCGAAGAACGCGTTAAGAAAATCATCGTTGAACAGCTGGGTGTTAAGCCGGAAGAAGTCGTGAACAATGCCTCTTTCGTTGATGACCTGGGCGCTGATTCTCTTGACACTGTTGAACTGGTAATGGCATTGGAAGAAGAATTCGATACCGAGATCCCAGACGAAGAAGCTGAAAAAATCACAACTGTTCAGGCAGCTATTGATTTCATTCAGGCTAATCAGCAGTAATCGGACATATCTAGGCGGTCGTCCGACCGCCTAAGTTTTCTTCTACCTCAGAATCATTTTTTCCCTCCCTGGAGGATAAGCGTGTCTAAGCGTCGAGTAGTTGTGACTGGTCTTGGCATGTTATCTCCTGTCGGCAACACAGTAGAGTCAACCTGGAATGCTCTGCTTGCCGGTCAGAGTGGTATCAGCTTGATTGACCATTTCGATACTAGTGTCTATGCAACGCGTTTTGCTGGCTTAGTAAAGGACTTTAACAGTGAAGATTTCATCTCGCGCAAAGAAGCGCGCAAGATGGATGCCTTTATTCAATACGGAATTGCAGCAGGCGTTCAGGCTATGCAGGATTCTGGCCTTGAAGTCACGCCTGAGAATGCGGGCCGTATCGGAGCCGCTATCGGGTCGGGTATTGGTGGTCTGGGGCTGATTGAGGAAAACCATAGCGCGCTGGTGCATGGTGGCCCGCGTAAAATCAGTCCATTCTTTGTGCCTTCAACTATCGTGAATATGGTCGCAGGTCATCTAAGCATTATGTTTAACCTGCGTGGCCCAACCATTTCTATTGCTACTGCCTGTACATCTGGTGTGCATAACATCGGCCATGCTGCACGCATTATTGCGTATAACGATGCCGATGTTATGTTGGCCGGTGGCGCAGAGAAAGCCAGTACCCCGTTAGGTGTAGGTGGGTTCGGTGCCGCTCGTGCCTTGTCAACCCGTAATGATAATCCGCAGGCGGCAAGTCGCCCGTGGGATAAAGATCGTGACGGTTTTGTGCTGGGAGATGGTGCCGGTATCCTGGTGCTGGAAGAATATGAGCATGCCAAAAAACGTGGGGCAAAAATTTATGCCGAAATCGTTGGTTTTGGTATGAGCAGCGATGCCTATCATATGACCTCTCCACCGGAAGACGGTTCTGGCGCGGCGCTGGCGATGGTCAATGCGCTACGCGATGCGGGTATTACCACCGGGCAGGTTGGTTATATCAATGCGCACGGTACATCGACCCCGGTAGGGGATAAAGCAGAAACGCAGGCGGTGAAGTCGGTGTTCGGTGCTGATGCCTCTCGCGTGATGGTCAGCTCCACCAAATCCATGACCGGCCACCTGTTAGGTGCGGCGGGTGCGATAGAGTCGATTTTCAGTATTTTGGCATTGCGTGATAACGCCGTTCCGCCGACGATTAATCTGGATAACCCGGATGAGGGATGTGATCTGGATTTTGTGCCTCACGAGGCACGTCAGGTTAGCAACCTGGAATACACGCTGTGTAACTCGTTTGGCTTCGGTGGCACCAACGGTTCCGTGGTGTTTCGTAAGGTCTGATGTGGTTCATCTTGAAAAGCCCGGTTATGCCGGGCTTTTTTTTGTCTGACGCATATCAGCAGGTCGCAGGAGCAGGCGACATCCTGTCCGGCGGGCACGTGTGGGCGGTGAGGGGCGATAATGTGGTGGATTAACGGTAAAGCGGAGCAGTTCCTGCCGGTTTCGGATCGCAGCGTACAGTTTGGCGATGGCTGTTTTACAACGGCCCGCGTCGTTCATGGGCGTATCGTCTGGCTGGAGCGACATATTCAGCGCTTGCAGCGGGCGGCACAGCAGTTGCTGTTACCCGAGATTGACTGGTCACTACTGTGCGCGGAAATGCAGCAGGCGGCGAGTGGCCGTGAGGCGGGCGTGGTCAAAGTGGTGATTAGCCGGGGGAGTGGCGGGCGAGGGTATAGCCCTGCTGGCTGTCAGGCAGCGGTCAGGATGGTGATGCTGGCTGACTATCCTCAGCACTATATCCATTGGCGCGAGCAAGGCATCCGTCTGGCACTCAGCCCGGTGCCGCTGGCGCAAAATCGCTGGCTTGCCGGTATCAAACACCTCAATAGGCTTGAGCAGGTGCTTATCCGCATGCATCTTGAGCGTGCAGGGGCCGATGAGGCGCTGGTGCTTGACACCTCAGGGGCGCTGGTGGAATGCTGTGCGGCTAATTTGTTCTGGCGCAAGGGTAAGCAGGTTTTCACGCCGGATGTTTCGCTGGCGGGCGTCGATGGTGTGACACGCCAGCATATTATGGCGTGCTTACAGACTTCTCCTTTTTCGTTGCAGGTTGTGTGTGAGCCGCCAGAGACACTGGCGGATGCCGACGAGGTGATGGTGTGTAATGCGCTGATGCCGATTATTCCTGTGAACCAGGCACATAACTGGTGTTATCGCTCACGAGAGTTGTATGACTTTCTGAGCCCTTATTGTGAGTCATAAGCGGTCATGAAGAAAATAACGTGGGGCCTTGGCATTCTGCTTGTGTTAGCGGCCGGTGCGTGGTGGGGCTGGGGGCAGATCCAGCGTTTTGCCAGCTCTCCGCTGGCGATTGATAAGGAAACCCTTTTTACGCTTCCCGCCGGAACAAATCGTGAAGGACTGAAAGATCTGCTGGTGTCGCAGCATATCATTCCTGACGGCGGTAGCCTGTTACCGCTCCTGCATTTGGAGCCGGAGCTGGCGGCGTTTAAAGCCGGTACTTATCGCTTCACCCCGGCGATGACGGTTCGTGACATGCTGGCATTACTTGCCAGCGGTAAAGAAGCGCAGTTTTCCATGCTATTTGTCGAAGGATCGCGCTTTAAAGAGTGGCTGGATACGCTCAAAAATTCACCCTATCTGAAACATACGCTGGAAGATAAAACGCCGCAGGACATTGCGGATAGTATCGGCCTAAAGGATACGCCAAACCCGGAAGGGTGGTTTTATCCTGATACCTATCTGCATACGGCCGGTATGAGCGATAAATCCGTGTTGCAGCGCGCACATCAACGTATGGCTAAAGTGCTTAATGAGGTGTGGCAAGGTCGCGCTGAAGGATTGCCCTATAAAACGCCCTATGAGTTACTTATCATGGCGTCACTCATTGAGAAAGAAACGGCCGTTGACGCAGAGCGTGCACAGGTTGCTTCAGTCTTTCTCAACCGTTTACGGATAGGGATGCGTTTACAGACCGATCCTACGGTGATTTATGGCATGGGCGACAGTTATACCGGCACCATTACGCGCAGCGCGCTGGAGACAGCAACGCCCTACAATACCTATACCATCAGCGGTTTGCCGCCAACGCCTATCGCGATGCCGGGTAAGGCCTCGCTGGACGCTGCTGCCCATCCGGCGAAAACCAGCTATCTCTATTTTGTGGCCGACGGTAAGGGGGGACATACGTTCACCACCAACCTGAGCGACCATAACCGTGCAGTACAGGTTTATCGTTCAACACAAGCCGCCGCCGGGAAGGAAAAGAATGGACAGTAAATTTATCGTTATCGAGGGGCTGGAAGGTGCGGGTAAAACCAGTGCCCAGGCCGTTGTTGTTGAGACACTGCGTGCTTTTGGCATTCAGGACATCGTCTTTACGCGTGAGCCGGGGGGAACGCCGCTGGCCGAAAAACTGCGTGAGTTAATTAAGCAAGGTGTGGCCGGTGAGACGCTCACGGATAAAGCCGAATTGCTGATGCTGTATGCTGCCCGGGTGCAACTGGTGGAAAACGTAATTCGCCCGGCGCTGGCTCGTGGTGCGTGGGTCGTGGGTGACAGGCACGATCTCTCCTCTCAGGCTTATCAGGGGGGCGGGCGAGGCATTGATCCTCAGCTATTGATGTCACTGCGCGATACGGTGCTGGGCGCATTTCGCCCGGATCTTACGCTCTATCTCGATATTTCCCCGGAGCTTGGGCTTAAACGTGCACGCCAGCGCGGTGAACTGGATAGGATTGAGCAGGAGTCTCTGGCCTTTTTCGAGCGCACCCGAGCCCGTTATCAGCAACTGGCGTTGCAGGAAGACAATATTATTACTATTGATGCTTCACAGGTGTTGCCCGAGGTCAGTGCAGATATTCGTCAGGCGCTGTCTGGCTGGCTGCAACGAGAGGCAATCACGGGTAAGGCTGCCAACTGATGGAGTGGTATCCGTGGCTGAATGTGCCTTATCGGCAATGGCTGGCCTCACACCAGGCGGGCAGAGGTCATCACGCGGTGTTATTGCATGCACCTGAAGGGATGGGTGAAGCTTCGCTGGTCTATGCATTGGGCCGCCGGCTGTTATGCCGACATCCAGAAGGCGGTAAAAGCTGTGGGCGCTGCCATGATTGTCAATTGATGCGTGCCGGAACGCACCCGGACTGGCATCCCCTGGTGCTGGAAAAGGGAAAGCAAAGCCTGGGCGTGGATCAGGTTCGTGAGGTGGTGGAGCAGGTTTATCAACGATCGCGCCAGGGCGGCGTAAAAATTGTCTGGCTGGCGCAAGCTGAATTGCTGACGGAAGCGGCAGCCAATGCGTTATTGAAAACGCTGGAAGAGCCACCGGCAGACAGTTATTTCTTGCTGGGCTGCCGTGAGCCGGGACGTTTGCTGGCGACGCTGCGCAGTCGCTGTCTGTACCATTACCTTGATACGCCCGATGAAACGCAGGCAATACTGTGGTTGCGCACGCGTGGACAATCGGATGATGTGGCCAGTCAGACGGCGTTGCGACTGAGCCACGGCGCACCCCTCGCGGCGCTGGCCCTGTTGCAGCCGGAGCGCTGGAAGGCACGAGCGCAACTTTGTCAGCAACTGTCATACGGTGTGCATCGTCATGATGCATTATCGCTGTTGGCATTGCTTCACCATGATGAGGCAACTGAACGTATCCATTGGGTATGCAGCGTGTGGCTTGATGCGCTGAAATGGCGGCATCAGGCGCGAAATAGCCTGATTAATCGCGACCAGTTAGCGCTGATAGCTCAGTGGGGGGAAATGCACGATGAACAACTGCATTACAGCCTGCGCCGCTGGTTACAGTGTCGGCATCAGCTACTGTCTGTCACGGGGGTGAACCGTGAACTGTTATTAACCTCAATGCTGCTGGATTGGGAACGCGCGTTGTCTTCCCCACAGCGACCTGTGTTGCCTTCTTTTTCCTGAAAACCGGATAATTATTGTTATGTTATTAGTTGATTCCCATTGTCATCTTGATGGCCTGGATTATCAGGCATTGCACAAAGACGTCTCGGAGGTGCTGGAAAAAGCGCGTCAGCGTGATGTCGGCTTTATTCTGGCCGTGGCAACCACGCTGCCGGGTTTTCGTGCGATGACGGCGCTGATTGGTGAGCGTGATAATGTGGCATTTTCCTGTGGGGTGCATCCCTTGAATCAGGATGAGCCTTACGACTTCTCCGAGCTGCGTGCTTTGGCGAGCTCACCTGCGGTTGTGGCATTGGGCGAAACCGGGCTTGATTACTACTATCAGCAAGACAATATGGCGCAGCAGCAGGCATCCTTTCGGGAACATATTCGCATTGGCCGGGAACTCAACAAACCGGTGATTGTGCATACCCGTGCGGCCCGTGAAGATACGCTGGCCATTTTGCGGGAAGAAAAAGCCGATGAGTGCGGCGGTGTACTACACTGTTTTACCGAAGATAAGGAAACGGCGGCAAAATTACTGGATTTGGGGTTCTGCATCTCTTTTTCAGGAATAGTCACGTTTCGTAATGCTGAAGCATTGCGCGAAGTAGCGCGCTATGTTCCGTTAGATAGGCTATTGATTGAAACCGATTCGCCTTGGCTGGCACCGGTTCCCCATCGAGGTAAAGAGAACCAGCCTGCTTATACCCGTGATGTGGCTGAATATCTGGCTGTACTTAAAAACATCAGTCTTGAGCAACTTGCTCACGCAACAACCGAAAATTTTGCTCGGTTATTTCACGTTGATGCAGCACGGTTGACCACGGGCTGATCCTGGTTGAGAATACGCGAGTTTTTTTTGGCTTCGTAATTAATCGCTGATATCCCCGGCAATTTCTGGCGTATGCCACACGGTGGCAGGGGAGGATTTTCAGCGTCAGATCACAAACTATAAGACTTCTGATAGTGACATGGGTTTCCCATGAGTTGAAACGTGACTGCTATCAAACATTTGATGCAACATTTATTTTACCCTGCGTAAAAATTAGTGAGGATGCCAGTCATATCCCGACTATCCGAAGGTGGATTGGCTCTTCTTTAAAGTTAACTGTCAGAAGTACAAGCACTATTACTCAGGAGCACTCTCTATTATGTTTAAGAATGCATTTGCAAACCTGCAAAAAGTAGGTAAGTCGCTGATGCTGCCGGTGTCCGTGCTGCCTATCGCCGGTATCCTGCTGGGCGTTGGTTCAGCCAACTTTAGCTGGCTGCCGGCGGTAGTTTCCAGTGTGATGGCACAGGCAGGTGACTCGGTTTTTGCCAATATGCCGTTAATTTTTGCTATCGGTGTCGCGTTGGGTTTCACCAATAACGACGGCGTTTCTGCGCTGGCTGCGGTGGTGGCTTACGGCATTATGGTGAAAACCATGGCCGTGGTTGCGCCACTGGTGTTGCACATGTCGCCGAGTGATATTGCCAGTAGCCACATGGCCGATACGGGCGTGTTAGGCGGCATTATCGCAGGGGCGATCGCGGCGTATATGTTCAACCGTTTCTACCGTATTCAATTGCCTGAGTATCTGGGCTTTTTCGCCGGTAAACGCTTTGTGCCAATTATCTCCGGTCTGACTGCCATCATCATCGGTGTGGCGCTGTCGTTCATTTGGCCGCCGGTGGGGAGTGCGATTCAGGCTTTCTCCCAATGGGCGGCTTACCAAAATCCGGTGCTGGCGTTCGGTATCTACGGCATTGTTGAACGTAGCCTGGTGCCGTTTGGCTTGCACCATATCTGGAATGTGCCGTTCCAGATGCAGGTGGGTGAATTTACCAACGCGGCAGGTCAGGTGTTCCACGGTGATATTCCGCGTTATATGGCAGGTGACCCGACGGCGGGTAAACTGTCTGGCGGCTTCCTGTTCAAGATGTATGGTCTGCCGGCCGCAGCACTGGCTATCTGGCATTCGGCTAAACCGGAAAATCGCGCCAAAGTGGGCGGCATCATGATCTCCGCTGCGCTGACGGCCTTCCTGACTGGTATTACCGAGCCTATCGAGTTTTCCTTCATCTTCGTCGCACCGATTCTGTATGTCATCCACGCTGTGCTGGCCGGTCTGGCATTCCCTATCTGTATTCTGCTTGGGATGCGTGATGGCACCAGCTTCTCACACGGTCTGATAGACTTCGTGGTACTGAGTGGTAACGGCAGCAAGCTGTGGCTGTTCCCGATAGTCGGTCTGTGCTATGCCGCAGTGTACTACACCGTGTTCCGCGTGCTGATTGCCAAACTGAATCTGAAAACGCCGGGCCGCGAAGAGTCTGCCTCTGAGCAGACTGCGCAGGGTGGCTCTGAAATGGCGGCCTCACTGGTTTCCGCGTTCGGTGGCAAAGATAACATCACCAATCTGGATGCGTGCATCACCCGCCTGCGTGTCAGCGTGGGCGACGTCTCCCGCGTCGATCAGGCCGCACTGAAGAGACTGGGTGCCGCAGGTGTGGTTGTCGCCGGTTCTGGTGTGCAGGCTATCTTCGGCACCAGATCGGATAACCTGAAAACCGATATGGATGACTATATTCGTCAGCACTAACAATTTGTCAGCGTCATTGCTGAGAGATTATTCGGTGTCAGAAGGGGCTTCGGCCCCTTTTTTTATGGTCTGAAAATACCCGCCAGCATCGCAGAATCGTTTCCCCTGCGATGAGATTCGGCAGTAGGATACCGCTTGATGCAGTGCACTCTGGCATAACTCGTGAGTATGCCAATACGCCTGTTGGCCAAAAACAGAATGCACGAATCACAAGCTGTGTTCATAAACACACATAACAGCCGAATGCTGTTCTAAGGGAAAGGTATGCAGATTTCAGCCAGTCGTTTAACACAAATCACGTATAACCTGTTGCGCCACGTCGGGTGCGAACAGGATGAAGCCGAGGTGGTCACTCGTCATTTGGTCGCGGCCAATCTCAAAGGGCACGACAGCCACGGTGTCGGCATGCTACCGGAGTACGTGCAGTTTATCGCGCAGGGCGTTATGCACCCTAATACGCCAGCCCGGCTGTTACAGGATGGTGGAGCCATCTTACAATTTAGCGGTGACAGAGGGTTTGGGCAGCGTACGGGCCGTGAAGCGATGCAGGCGGCGATGGATCGCGTCAAAAGCACCGGTGTCTGCCTGATGACACTCTCCTCGACCTGCCATCTTGGCCGTATTGGTACCTATGGCGAAATGGCTGCCGCCGCCGGGCTGATTGCGATTCATTTTGTCAATGTCAGTGATATCGCGCCCCTGGTCGCCCCTTTTGGCGGCAGCGATGCACGTTTTGGTACGAATCCGGTTTGTATTGCGTTTCCCGGCAGCGAAACGCACCCTGATTTTATTCTGGACTTTGCCACCAGCATGGTAGCGCTGGGAAAAACGCGAGTGGCCTGGCTTGCGGGCAATACGTTTGATGAACCGGTGATGCTGGATAACCACGGTCAGCCGAGCGCCGACCCACGCGTAATGTGGGAAGAGGAGCCGGCCGGAGCCCTGCTGCCCATCGCCCGTCACAAGGGCGGCGGCCTGATTTTGGCCGCAGAGTTGCTGGCCGGCATCCTCTCTGGCGGCGGCACTATCCACCCGGCAAACCCGCGTGAAGGCGCTATTGTTAACAACATGACCACCATTTTGATTGACCCGTCAAAACTGGTGACGATGAGCTGGCTGCGGCAGGAATATGAGGCGATGCTGGAGTATGTACGGGCATCACGTGCGCAACATCCTGATAACCCTATTCTGCTGGCCGGTGAGCCTGAGCGCCTGGCAGAGCAGCAACGCCAGTTACACGGTATTGCCATTTCTGATGGCGAATGGCGCAAAATAGTCGAGGCCGGATGTTCGCTTGGCATGGCGCATGAGGATTTTTCGCCAGCATGATGTGCCTGCTTTCGGATGGGCGGGGCGTTTTGAGTGTGTTAAGCCGCCTTGACGGATGCGCGCGTGCGCGGGCATTCAGGGTTGAAAAGTATCGGATTTATCACTCATACTGCACCCCGTATCGCATATTGCGATCCTTTTAAAGGAACTCTGTTATGGCCGAAGAAACTATTTTTAGTAAAATTATCCGCCGTGAAATCCCTGCTGATATCGTTTATCAGGATGAACTGGTCACGGCCTTTCGTGATATTGCCCCGCGTACTCCGACACATATTTTGATCATCCCTAATGTGTTAATTCCCACGGTCAATGAGGCAAGCGCAGAACACGAAGCCGCATTGGGCCGCATGATAACCGTTGCCGGGAAGATTGCGCGTCAGGAAGGGATCGCACAAGACGGCTATCGACTGGTAATTAATTGCAATCGTCATGGCGGGCAAGAGGTGTATCACATTCATATGCACCTGCTGGGTGGTCGCCCGCTGGGGCCACTGCTGGCCAGTTAATCGTGGTCATGCGTCTTTTTGCCCTGTCACTAATAGGGCTGATGCTGGCAGGTTGCAGTAAAACCGCCTCGCTGGCTATCAACCCCGCACAAACACGGGTGCTGGATGCCTCGGTGGTTGCCGCAGGCATCACGGTATCAGAACCAGCATGGCGCTCGACCCCGACCGGTCAACAGGTATCAGCCCGTATTCATAATGCATCCGCCCACCCCGTCACCGTCTCCTGCCGGTTCTATTGGTACGATCAGCAAGGGCTGGAGGTGATGCCGGTGTCACCGGTTCAAACAGTGGTGGTGCCTGCCTATGCTGAAGTTGACGTCACGGCATCGCGGGTGGCTCCATCTGCCCGCCAGGTGCGGCTTTACCTTTTTCTCTGAGAGACAGACCCGAGATGCAATTGCGAGGAGTGAGATGAAAAAATATCTTGGCGTGGTGCTGATGGCGCTGGTGATGGCCGGGTGTTCGACCCGTGCGCCACAAACGGAGCTACCGCCGGTGAGCATTGAACCCGCTGTGCCGTCAGTGCCAACGCCGCCAAAACCGGTCACGCCGCCAGCACAAAGCCAGCCGCTGCCGGTGCCGCCGAAAATACAGGTACAGGTGCTGAATTGGTCGGCCGCCGCCGCGCCGCTGGTGGCGCAGATGGTGAAAACGCAGGGGGTGGCGAAAGGCAGTATGTTGCTTGTCAACAAACTGAAAAATAACACCAATGGGTCATTGCAGACGGCACAGGCAACCAATGAACTGTATAACGCACTGGCGTCGGCCGGGGTGTTTACGCTGGTGTCCCATGAGCAGGTAGGCGCGGCCCGTCAATCACTGGGGTTATCTGAAGAAGATAGCCTGGAGTCGCGCAGCAAGGCAGTGGGGCTGGCCCGGTATGTCGGCGCGCAGTATGTGTTGTATGCCGATGCCAGCGGTGAGGTGAAGTCACCGCAGTTATCGATGCAATTGATGCTGGTGCAAACCGGAGAAATTGTCTGGTCAGGTAATGGCAGTGTCAGCCTCTAGTGACAGGCTTCACGCTGTGTTGCAACAGGTATTCCCGGCGGTCGTGAGCGGCGGGTTTAAGTTGCAGCCGCTCGGCGGGCTTAGCAATCAGAGCTGGCGTATCGACTGTGAGGCAGGAAACTGGCTGGCTCGCGGTGAAACGGCACAGGGGCGGCAGATGGGCATTGCCCGGCAACGCGAGTTCCGGGTACTGCGACATTTACAAGGGATTGTGCCGCGAGCGCTGTGCTGGCGTGATGGCTGGCTGCTGGTGGAGTGGCTGTCAGGCGAGGTTCTGAACAGGGTACAGTTTTTTGCCTGGTTGCATGACGGCGGGCTGGCAACACGGCTGGCCGAATTACATCATCGGCCACGTTATGGTTATCCGCTACCCCTGACGCGCCTGCTGGAGCAGCACTGGCAGAATATGGCTCCGGGCCGGCGCACGCCTAAACTTCGGCGCGCTTACCAGCGCATCACGACACGACGCTTGCCCGCGCCATTGCATATCGCACCGCTACATTTAGATGTTCATGCCGGTAATCTGGTGGCGACGGCCTCCGGTTATCGCCTGATTGACTGGGAATATGCCGCTGATGGCGATATTGCCCTGGAGCTGGCGCTGCTATTTCGCTCTGCCGGGTTATCCCGGCAACAGCAGCAGGATTTTTTACACCACTACTGTGCCTGCTGGCCGGGCCTGACGCCCGCGCGGTTGCTGCGCCACGTTATCGGCTGGTATGACGTTGTCGATTACCTGGTGTTGATGTGGTGTGAAGTACGCTGGCAGCAGAGTGGCGAAGAGATTTACCGGCAGATGGCAGACCACTGGCAACAGTAGCCTCGTTTCTGCGTCACACGTTTATGCAATCAGCGTTTGCGCTGAAAAAAGAGAGGGGAGAGTCGTGGGCCCGTTAATGTTAGATGTCGCCAGTTATGAACTGGATGCTGAAGATAGAGAAGTGCTGGAGCACCCGCTGGTTGGCGGCGTGATTTTGTTTAGCCGTAATTTCCACGATGCGGATCAACTGGCTGAACTGGTGCGCCAGATTCGTGCCGCGTCGCGCGAGCGACTGGTGGTGGCGGTCGATCAGGAAGGCGGCCGGGTGCAGCGTTTTCGCCATGGCTTCACCGCCTTGCCGGCCGCACAATCCTTTGCCGCACTCAACCCGCTGGCGCAGGCCCGGCAACTGGCACAAGATGCCGGATGGCTGATGGCGGCTGAAATGATCAGCATGGATATCGATATCAGTTTCGCCCCGGTGCTGGATGTGGGTCATCAAAGTGCGGCGATTGGCGACAGGTCTTTTCATGATGACCCGGACACGCTGCTGGTGGTGGCTGAACATTTTATTCAGGGGATGCACAGTGCCGGTATGAAAGCGACCGGGAAACATTTTCCCGGTCATGGCGCAGTGAGTGCAGATTCGCATAAAGAAACCCCGCGTGATGCGCGACCGCTGGCGCAGATACGCGAACGCGATATGCGGGTGTTCCGTGAACTGATAGCCCGAAAGCAACTGGATGCGGTGATGCCCGCGCACGTCATTTATACCGATGCCGACCCGCGCCCGGCCAGCGGTTCACCTTACTGGCTGCGGCAGGTGCTGCGTCAGGAACTGGGGTTTGATGGCATTATCTTTTCTGACGACCTGTCGATGGAAGGGGCGGCGATGCTGGGGAGTTATGCCGAACGTGCTCAGGCTGCGCGTGATGCCGGGTGCGATATGATTCTGGTGTGTAACCAGCGACAGGGGGCAATCAGCGTGTTGGATAATCTGTCGCCGGTCAATGTCCCGGGGCTTGAGACGCTTTACCATCAGGGTGGGATAGTGCGTAAGGAATTACTGGGCTCGCCGCGCTGGAAGCAGGCGCATGCACAGTTGACCGCACTGAGTGAGCGTTGGCAGGCGCATAAGGCGGCTGGTTAACTCACCCGCAACATGACGCTGGGAGAAGGCATAATGATCATCTATTTGCACGGTTTTGATTCAAGCAGTCCGGGTAATCATGAAAAAGTGTTGCAGTTGCAGTTCATTGACCCGGATGTTCGGCTACAGAGTTACAGTACGCTGCATCCGCGCCATGACATGCAACACCTGTTGCGTGAAGTTGACAGGATGCTACAGTCCTGCACTGATGACTGCCCGCTGATTTGCGGCGTAGGGCTCGGTGGGTTTTGGGCCGAGCGAATCGGGTTTTTGTGTGATATCCGTCAGGTGATGTTTAATCCGAATCTGTTCCCGCAAGAAAATATGGCGGGCAAGATTGACCGCCCGGAAGAGTATGCCGACATCGCCACCAAGTGCGTGGAGAACTTTCGGGAGAAAAACCGCGATCGCTGTCTGGTCGTGTTGTCTCGTCACGATGAGGTGCTGGATAACCCGCGCAGCGCCAGACTGCTGGGCGAATACTATGAAGTTATCTGGAATGATGCTGCCAGCCACAAATTCCGCGATCTCTCCCCTCATTTGCAGCGTATCAAAGCCTTCAAAGCGCTAGGTTAACCTGTCTTTGGCTGCCGGACCCGGTAAGTCGTCCGGCAGCGTCTCCCTGATGGCCCTGTGGGGCCTTTTTTTAACGTTTTGTATTTAAATGTATTTTTGTGCTGCCTGACGATCTGTAACTAAATTAAATTGATATAAATCAAATTTGGTATGACCAAATGACCTTGCATGGTATTCTCATGGCAGATATCCACTCTTTGTTTTCATAACCTTATGTAATATAAGGATATTATTTTTTACCCTTTATTAACTATTGGTTCACAAAATTTCAGGGGGTCATTTTGACATCATTGCCAACCAAGAAAATCGTGATTGTCGGCGGCGGTGCCGGTGGGCTGGAACTGGCAACCAGTCTGGGGCATAAACTTGGCCGTAAAAAGAAAGCAGACATCACGCTGGTGGATCGTAACCATAGCCACCTGTGGAAGCCGCTGCTGCACGAGGTGGCAACCGGTTCACTGGATGATGACATGGATGCGTTGAGCTATCTGGCTCATGCGCGTAATCATCATTTTAATTTCCAGTTGGGGATGCTGACCGATATTGACCGTGAACAGCAGACCATCCAGCTGGCGGAAATCCGTGATGAGCAGGGTGAGTTGCTGGTCGCCGCCCGCTCGCTTGCCTACGACATTCTGGTGGTTGCGCTAGGCAGCACATCGAATGATTTCGGCACACCGGGTGTCAAAGATCACTGCATTTTCCTTGATAACCCGAAACAGGCGCGCCGCTTCCACAATGAAATGCTCAACCTGTTCCTGAAATTCTCCGCCTCGCAGGGCGAGAAAGAGAAAGTGAATATCGCCATTGTCGGTGGTGGCGCGACCGGGGTGGAGTTATCCGCCGAGCTCCATAACGCGGTTAAGCAGTTGCACAGCTACGGTTTTGACGGGCTGAGTAACCAGGCACTGAATGTCACACTGGTGGAAGCTGGTGAACGTATTCTCCCGGCCCTGCCACCGCGTATTTCTGCGGCTGCGCACCATGAGCTGACCAATCTCGGCGTCAGGGTGTTGACGAAAACCATGGTGACGAGTGCTGCCCCCGGCGGGCTGAATACCAAGGATGGTGAGTTTATCGATGCTGACCTGATGGTGTGGGCTGCCGGTATCAAAGCGGCTGATGCAATGAAAGAGATTGCCGGGCTGGAAACCAACCGTATCAATCAGTTGGTGGTCGAACCGACGTTGCAGACAACGCGTGACCCGGCGATTTTCGCGATAGGTGACTGTGCGTCGTGCCCGCAGCCGGGTGGGGGCTTTGTTCCGCCGCGCGCTCAGGCCGCACACCAGATGGCATCGCGCTGTTACAGCAATATTCTGGCGCTGCTCAATAATCAGCCACTCAAGCCCTACGTGTATAAAGACCACGGGTCACTGGTGTCACTGTCTAAATTCAGTACCGTTGGCAGCCTGATGGGCAACCTGATGCGTGGCTCGGTGATGGTGGAAGGGCGTATTGCGCGCTTTGTGTATATCTCGCTGTATCGCATGCACCAGATAGCGTTACATGGCTACATCAAAACCGGCCTGATGATGCTGGTTGGCAGTATTAACCGGGTGATCCGCCCTCGGCTTAAACTGCACTAATCTTTTTCTTAATGTGATAGTTCGCACGAAAATGGTATCGCTCATCATTAATGAGCAATCAGTGCGCCACACCGGCTGATTTTCCGCTTTAAAAAGCATCGCTGTCATGCATCTCCGCTGGGCTTATGCCCGGCGGATGTTGCTCAGACGGGTGCATCTCGCCATAAATAAAAAGCCGTCAATTTTAAATTTCGTAAAATATAGCTTATTAAGCGTAATGTTCTGATTAAAAAGTTCCGGTCAGAGAATTCTCAAAGGTGGTGCGTTTGTCAGCAAAAGAACGGCTTTGGGGGAGGAATCTGATTGAGCCCTTTTGAGTGATTAGGCAGACTTCACGGTATCAGGTGATGGGGTATGCCGGTTCATCAGCTATCGCATGACTCTGGTGGGGAAGACTATCGCGCTACCCTGTATCAGCAGGTGGGCGGCGATAAAAAATGCGTGATTATTTATTCAGGAGGTTTCCTGTGAACAAATCAATGCTAGCGGGTGTGGGGATCGGCATGGCGTCAGCATTGGGTGTTGCTGCGATAGCCAGTCTGGATGTGTTTGCCTCCAGGCCGCAGTTCGCACAGGTACTGACAGCAACCCCTATCAAAGAAACCGTCAAAATGCCGCGTCAGGAATGCCACAATGTGACGGTCACGCACCGTCAACCGGTGCAGGATGAAAACCGGCTGGCCGGATCGCTGCTGGGCGCGGTGGCGGGCGGCGTGCTGGGGCATCAAATTGGCGGTGGCCATGGGCGAGATGTGGCAACGGTGGCGGGGGCGCTGGCCGGTGGTTACGCCGGTAATCAGGTTCAGGGCAGCATGCAAGAGAGTGATACTTATCGCGCGACGCAACCGCGCTGCCAGACCGTTTATGACAAGTCACAGAAGGTGCTGGGTTACGACGTCAGCTACAAAATTGGCGATCGTGAAGGGAAAATCCGTATGGATAGCGATCCCGGCACCCGTATTCCCATTGATAGCAATGGTCAGTTAATTCTTAATGCTGCTCGCCAGTAATACTATCTGCTTATGGTGAGTAACAGGCCTGCGGCACGCTGTCTGCTTGCAGGCCGCTATCCGCGCTCTGTGGTGTCATACAAATCGGTGTCTTGCACGGTGGCGTGGCGCGGGCTTGGACGAATGCGTTTTACCGAATCCCGAATGACCAGCGTGCCGTTAAGCAGCATATGACCGGCACTTCTGCCGGGCTGCATCAACTGAGACTGTAACAATCGCACTGCTTCGCGCCCCAGTTCCTCACGAGGAACCAACACCGAGGTGAGCGGAATATCGTGTATTGCCGCCAGATTTTCACCGTCCATACTCATGACAGAAATATCGTGTGGCACTCGCCACCCAGCCTGGCGCAGGGCTTCAATCGCGCCTGAGGCCATAAAATCGCCGCCGGCCAGAATTGCGGTTGGGCGTTTATCCGGCGGGCAGTGCGACAGAAAATCACTGACGGCATACCGGGCTTGTTCCGCACCAAAACCACCGGGGGTGAGCAAGTTAAACGCTTCGCTAAAGGGCAGATTGTGTTGCTGATAGGCCTCGCGCACCCCAGCCAGCCGCCACTCCATGGTATAACGCCGCAGGCATAACAGCGTCAGTAACTGACGATGCCCCTGTTCTATCAGGTAGTTAGCGGCAAACTCACCAATCAGCTGATGAGCCGGAGAGACGCCGGACAGGCGCATTTTATGGTCGAGGCAATTAATCAGTATGCAGGGCTTGCCCAGCTCGGCGGCCAGCGTATGAATATAGGGGTCATCAATGCCAATCAGGATTGCGCCTTCGGTATCATCCGCTGACATTTTCTCCAGAAACAGCGCCACATCACTGTTGTTTTCCGCAAGCCCGCAGTAACGCAACCGCACGTCGTGCGGCTTCAGCGCATCAAGAATGCCCTCCAGCACGTTGTGATAGAAAATGTCTGTCCGCCGGTTAAAGGCGCGTTCAGGGGCGAACACGGTCAGGCTATTTAGCAACATCCGGCCTGTGGCCAGATTATCCATCACACCATATTGCCGTGCGGCACTCAGAATACGGGTGCGGGCGGTATCGCTGGTGTTGGATTTGCCTGCCAATACACGGGAAACTGTACTGACGGAAAAACCGGTTTGCATGGCGATATCATGAATTCTGAGGTTTTTCTTCATTTTGTGATCCCGTTCAATTTGGCGCGTGAAAAAATTTTCATAGCCATCACAATGCCGATTTATCGCGTGATGGCGGCGATAAATCGGCCTGTTTTGACACTAGGCTGTGTCCCTTAACTTAACAACCGCTTCAAAAATAACCTGATCGCCCCCAGCTTTAGCATACTCAGGTAGTTTCTGGCTGTTTTTTCCGAGCGTGTAGCGATACGACGATTTTCTTTGAGTATCGCAAAGCAGCGCTCCACGACATTGCGTTTTTTGTACAGGCCTCTGTCGAGGGGCCGACGTCTGTCCTGACTGGCTTTCTCATTCGATTTAAACGGAATTACCACTTTTATTCCCTTTATTTTCAAATGAATGCGGAGGCTGTTACTTGAGTAACCCTTATCCGCCAGTACCGCTTTCGGACGCGATTTCAGATGCCCACTTCTTCGGATAATCCCGACGCGGTTAAGCAACGTTTCCGCATACCGGCTTTCGTGGGCCTGTCCACCGCTCAGGCAAAAACTTAGCGGTAATCCTGTGCCATCTGTCGCCAGATGGATTTTGGTGCCAAAGCCGCCGCGTGAGCGACCCAGCCCATGGTCCTCGTGTTCATCGGGATGTTTTTTTTCGCACCAGCGGCCGCTTTCAGGGCGCGAACGTTACTGCCATCCAGCGCGATAACATCCCAGTCAATCAGTGCGCCCTCATCCAGAATCTGGAGTAATTTATTGAAAATACTGTTTATTACTCCGGCTTTAGACCACCGGTTAAAGCGGTTGTAAATCGTTTTCCATTGACCATAACGCTCAGGTAAATCCCGCCACGGTGCGCCGGAGCAAAGCACCCAAAATATGCCATTCATGACATGCCGGTGAGCAAAGTAAGGACGGCCGCCTCTGGAAGAGCCTCTTTCAGGCGGCAGCATGGGAGAAATCAGCGCCCATGCATCATCGGGAAAATCGTAACGAGCCAAATTGAAGTACTTTTTGTGGCAAAATCATGTCCCTGATTGTACAAAAAACAGTTACGGGACACACCCTAGCATGAAAAAAGTTGCAAAAAAGTGAGTATCTCCGGCTTTTCAATTTTCCTAGGCTGGATTGGTGGCGATATTCCGGCGAATCACGACGGAAACGAACACCATGACACGATAAAAATGATTCATAACCCTATGAAAATTAGAACATCAGGATGGTGACGCCCCTTAGGGTTTCACCGTTATCTGCTGCAAGGAGATAGCCATGAGTCTCGACGTTAATTCCTCTCCCGCTGTTAAGAAGAAAATACACATCAAGTCATTACGCTGGTGGATATTGGCGTTATTTCTGTTTGGTGTGACGGTGAATTACATCACCCGCAATTCACTGGGTATTCTGGCTCCTGAATTAAAAACAGAACTTCACATTACCACCGAACAATATTCGTGGATTGTCGGGGCATTTCAACTGGCTTACACCTTTTTTCAGCCGTTATGTGGCTGGCTGATTGATGTTATTGGTTTAAAACTGGGTTTTATGTTCTGCGCCATTATCTGGGCGCTGATGTGTTTGTTACATGCCGGGGCCGCGAGCTGGGTTCATCTGGCCATTTTGCGTTTCATGATGGGGGGCGCGGAGGCAGCGGCAACACCGGCAAATGCCAAGACTATCGGCGAATGGTTTCCCCGCAAAGAGCGGCCGATTGCAGCAGGCTGGGCCGGGGTGGGGTTTTCTATCGGTGCGATGCTGGCTCCCCCCATTATCGTGGCCGCTCATTCCATTTTTGGCTGGCAGGGTGCGTTTTTGTTCGCCGGGGTGCTGGCGATGTTATGGGTGGTGCTGTGGTGGCTGTTCTACCATGACCCGGATAAACACCCGGCGCTGAGCGAGGAAGAGCGCGCGTTTATTTGTCAGGATAATGAGCCGGTGCCGGTAAGGCAGCCATTTCTTACTGCGCTGAAGGGGGTACTCAAAAACCGCCGCTTCTACGGCATTGCGATTCCGGCGTTTATGGCAGAACCCGCCTGGGCCATGTTGAGTTTCTGGGTGCCACTGTATTTGGCAAACGAGCGTGGCATGGATTTAAAACATATTGCCATGTTTGCCTGGCTACCGTTTCTGGCGGCTGACTTTGGCAGCATTGCCAGCGGTTATCTGACCCGTCTTTACGCCCGGCTGTTTGGGTGTTCGCGCATTAATTCGGTGGTAGGCAGTTCGGTGACGGGGGCGTTTTTGATGTTGTCACTGACGCTGGTCAGCCTGACGCACAATCCTTATCTGGCGATTGTGCTGATCTCAATTGGCGGCTTCGGCCATCAAATCATCTCCTGCATGTTAAGCGCCGTCGTGGTGGACTCATTTGATAAAGGCCAGATGGCGACCGTCAACGGGATGCGCGGTGCCAGCGCATGGATTGCCAGCTTTTTGTTCTCGCTGGTCATTGGCATGACGGCAGACAAAATCGGGTTTAATCCCTTGTTTGTTGCCATGGGATTCTTTGACCTGTTTGGCGCAGTGTTTCTGATTGCGTTTATTGCCGAGCGCCGCCAGCGCACCCGTTGACCCTTTTTTATTACGGATGAATACAGTATGAAGACATTAAAACACTGGGTATTGCACCATCAGGCCGCTGATCGGGTAGAACTCCGGGTCGATAACGCACACCACGTTGTGGTGTATGTGCTGGCTCCGGGCGTGATGCGTGTACTTATCCGCCAGCACGGTCAACTGCACGTAAACCGCACCTGGAGTATTACGCCACAACCCGAACAGGATGTGCCGTGGCAGGGGCGTGAGCGCGACAGTAGCGCCGGGTTTCCCTTGCCGGGCTACCAACTGGACTGGCAGGGTGAGACTCTGCTGATAACCAGTGGAGCCATGCGGGTTAACGTACATCAGCCATTATGGCTGGAGTGGGAATATTGTGATGCTCAGGGAGAGTGGCAGCCGCTGGCCTGCGATCGCCCGACCGGAGCCTATTTACTGAATATGCACGGTGATGGCATCGCGCATTATCAGCGGCGCTCGTCTGAGGAACGCTGCTACGGGCTGGGAGAAAAAGCCGGCGATTTAAACCGTGCCGGGCGTCGTTTCGAATTCCGCAATCTGGATGCGATGGGTTACAACGCGCAAACCACCGACCCGCTCTACAAGCACCTGCCGTTTACCATTATTCAGCAACCGGGCGCGAGCTATGGTGTGTTTTACGACAACCTCAGCGTGACCTGGCTGGATTTGGGCAACGAAATTGATAACTATCACCCGGCTTACCGGCGCTATCAGGCGCACGCAGGCGATCTGGATTACTACATGTTGTTTGGCCCGGCGGTGCTGGATGTGACTAAAGCGTTTGTCCGGCTCACCGGAAAAACCTGCTTTGGCCCAAAATGGAGCCTCGGTTACAGCGGTTCGACCATGCACTACACGGATGCGCCAGATGCCCAGCAGCAGTTATTAGGCTTTATCTCTTTATGCAAGCAGCATGGCATTGCCTGTGATTCGTTTCAGCTTTCCTCCGGTTACACCTCGATTGGCAACAAGCGCTACGTCTTTAACTGGAACTATGACAAGGTGCCGCAGCCTGAGCAGATGACTCGCGCATTCCATGATGCCGGGTTGCATCTGGCGGCGAATATCAAGCCCTGCCTGCTGCAAGACCACCCGCGTTATCAGGAAGTGGCGGCACAGGGCCTGTTCGTGCGCGACTCTGAATCGGATAACCCGGAACGCTCAAGCTTTTGGGATGATGAAGGCTCTCATCTGGATTTTACCAACCCGGACACGGTGGCGTGGTGGCAGCAAAATGTCACCGGGCAGTTGCTGGAAAAAGGCATCGACTCAACCTGGAATGATAATAACGAGTTTGAGATCTGGGATGGCGAGGCGCGCTGTCATGGTTTTGGCCAGCCGATGGCTATCAAGCACATTCGCCCGTTAATGCCGTTGTTGATGATGCGGGCCTCAATGGAGGCACAACAGCGCTTTGCACCGCAATTGCGGCCCTATCTCATTTCCCGCTCGGGCAGTGCAGGCATGCAACGGTATGTGCAAACCTGGAGTGGTGATAACCGTACCAGCTGGCAAACCTTGCGCTACAACACCCGGATGGGCGTCGGCATGAGCCTGTCGGGGCTATATAACATCGGGCATGATGTCGGTGGCTTTGCCGGTGACAAGCCGGAGGCTGAACTGTTCGTGCGCTGGGTTCAAAATGGTGTGATGCACCCGCGTTTTACCATTCACTCGTGGAATGATGATGCGACGGTCAATGAACCCTGGATGTACCCGGCGTTTACGCCGATTATCCGTGACGCTATCCAGTTGCGTTATCGGCTGTTGCCGTATTTCTACACCCTATTATGGCGGGCACATGCGGAGGATGAACCACTGTTGCGCCCAACCTTCCTTGACCATGAGCATGACCCGAAGACGTTTGAGGAAAACGATGACTTTATGCTCGGGCGCGATGTGCTGGTGGCCAGTGTGGTGACGCAGGGAGCCCGTGAGCGGGAGGTCTATCTGCCTGATAATACCGAGGGCTGGTATGATTTTTACCAGGGCGAGTGGTTCAGCGCCGGGCAAACCATCACGCTGGCGGCTCCGCTCGAGCGGTTGCCGTTGCTGGTCAGAGCCGGTGCGATGCTGCCACTTTCGTCACGTCTGGATTTTGTCAGCCCGGAGCAGGATGACCAGCGCACCTTGCAGCTCTTCCCGTTAAAAGGCAACGGCCGCAGCCACGGCATGGTGTTTGACGATGATGGTGTCAGCCACCGCTGGCGCGACGGGCAAGGATTATGGCTGTATTGGGATATTGATTACAGCGCGCAGCGTATTGATATCACGTTCCGGGTAGAGGGAGCCTTCCGGCCAGCGTGGCAGGCACTGCGTGTGCAGCTTCCTGACAGCGAACACCGGGCGCTCTACATTCATGGCGAATGCACGGCGCACTATCGCTTGCCGGAGCCAGTGAGGGCATAACGTCGTTAAAAGTTTCTTTATAGTATTCGCTATGTAGTGATTTATGTCGTTTTCCAGGTTGCCTGATGACACGCCACCGTTTATCAACAGCATTTGAACGGGTATTATCAATGGCACATTGGAAGTTTTTCAGGCACCGGGAAGAGTTATGCTGGAACAGACAGAAGTGCAACGCTATTTGCAGCGAATCGGTATTCGTTCGCTGCCTGATGACCCCGCGGTACAACTCCGTACACTCCATCTTGCCCATTTAACCCATGTCCCTTTTGAGAATCTGGACGTGGTGTTTGGTAAACCGATTCATCTTGATAAAACCGCGATCCTTCATAAGGTGATTGAGGCGCGACGCGGCGGCTTTTGCTATGAGCTGAATTACGGTTTTTACCTGTTACTCCAGGCGCTGGGCTTTGAGGTGCAGATCCTGGCCGGGCAGGTATGGAATGATGATGGCCACTATGGCCCGCCGTATGATCACCTGTTCTTGCAAGTCGCGCTGCCTCAAGGGCCGGTGATTGCCGATATCAGTTTTGGCGATGCGTTTTGTATCCCGGTGCCGCTATCGGGTGAGGTATCACATGAAGCGTTTGCCAGCTACCGGGTTGCCCCCGCCACTGACGGCGAATACCTGTTGCTGCAACGCCCTGCGGGCGCGTCCTGGCAGCCAATGTACCGCTTTACGCCTCAGGCACGACAGCTTGACGAGTTCACTGCGATGGCGCATTACCACCAAACCTCACCGGACGCGCCGTTTACCCGTAAATCGCTGTGTACCCTTGCCACCGCACAAGGGCGGGTGACGTTATCAGGCAACCGCCTGATAATGACTCAGCAAGGGCAGAAAACAGAGCAGTATCTGACTTGTCACCGGGATTATCTGGCGGGCTTATATCAGCATTTCGGCATTGTGCTGGGCGATGAGTATGACAGCCGAGGCTGGTTTAGCCAGTTTGAAGTCAATGAAGCTTGCGGCGCTATCAAGCCCTGACGGCAGTGGTCAGGGCTTGATGGCGTGTGGCTAGCGGAACAGCGTCTCGGCCCAGCGGGCAAGGCCGGCGGTAACGGAGCCAAAGTCATCGCCGCTGGCTATCGGGACATCTGGCAGACACTGGCCAATGGCGGTGCGCAGCAGCGGCGAGCGGGCGCTGCCACCGGTCAGGTAGATAACATCCGGTCGGGTTTGGCTGCTGGCCATCACCTGCGTTACCTGCTGTTTGATGTGAGCAAGCGGCTGGGCTATCGCCATTTCGAGTGCCTCTGCGTTAATTTCGGTGTGCAGTGCCGGTGCGATAAATGACAGCGCCGCCTGTACATGGTCTGTGCTGGATAAGGCAATTTTTTGCTCTTCGGCCAGCCGTACCAGCCGGTAACTCAGACGCTGTTGCCACACGGTCAGCAGATGTTCGACATGCTGAGGTTCGCGGGCATCGCGGATGAGATTACGCAGTAATCGGCCACATGCCGGGCTGTAAAACTCTATCTGCGCCGGAACATCGTTAATTGCCACCGCATTCCACCACGGCAGCACCGGAAGTGCGTTGCCTTTTTCCGTCACGCCATTCATGCCCAGCAACGGGCAGAACTGACGAAATGCCAGCATGATGTCCAGATCGTTACCGCCAACCCGGCAGCCACTGTGCCCGAGCAAACTTTGGGTGCGGTCGCTGCGGGTGCGCCAGTCTGGGCCCATCAGGATCATGGAGCAGTCAGTTGTCCCGCCACCGATATCCACCACCAGTACCCGCTGCTCTCTCTCCAGCGTCGCTTCAAAATCCAGCCCCGCAGCGACCGGTTCAAACTGAAACGCGACCTGACCGAACCCGGCGCGCTTTGCCGCACGCTCCAGAATACCCTGCGCCTGACGGTTGGCTTCCTCGCCGCCAGTGCCCTGAAAGTTGATCGGCCGGCCTATCACGGCGCGCTCCAGTGGCGTATCAAGCTGCTGTTGTGCCTGCTCGCGGATATGCAACATCATCGCGCAGACCAGGTCTTCAAACAGCGCCAGCTGTTGCGGCTTCAGGCCGCTTTGCCCCAGAAATGACTTGGGTGATTTAACAAACCAGACTTCTTGCGGGTCTTCCATATAGAGTGACAGGGCTTGCAGCCCGAACTGAACACTCTGTGGCTGAACCCGGATATCCTCTTCACGGTTGTAAGCGATGGCCCGTTGCAGTAACTGTGCGTTTTCACCTTCAGCCATAACCTGATGGTGCCGCCACAACCATTCACTGATGGCCTCGCGACTGGGGGCACACAGCATAGAGGGCAGATAAGGTGACTGCTGCTCCAGAGACAATAATCGTGGTACACCCTATCCATCACTGCCAGAGAGCAGTTAGCGGTGCCGTAATCAAAACCGATAAACATAATGTGGTTATCCCCATGCCAGTAGAGAAGGGGCGGGAATTTACCGCGTGTGTGCGGGGTTGTAAATAATCAGGGATGGAAAAGTGATGCAGAATGCAAAGCACTCAACGCCATATGCTGAAAGGTGGCCGTCAGGGCTGACGAGGGCAGGAGGTATCGCGATTCAGCCAGGTTTGCATCAATTCATCAAAAGGCAGCGGGCGGGAAAAATAGTAGCCCTGCATGTAGTTGATGTGCTTTTTGCTGAGAAATTCGGCCTGATAGGGTGTTTCTACCCCTTCGGCTATCGTCATCAGGTTCATCTGCTGCGCCAGGTCGATAACACAGTTAACCAGCGTGCTGGATTGCGGATCATTCTCATCGATCATGCTGACAAAGGATTGATCAATCTTGAGAAAGTTCACTCGCAGTTTGCGCAGATAATCAAAATTGGAATAGCCCGTGCCGAAATCATCCAGCGCAATTGACATACCTGCTGCGCTCAGTTTACTGAAAAAGCCGAGCACGTCGGACGTCAGGTCAATTTTTTCCCGCTCAGTTATCTCAATCATCAGGTTCACTTTCTTGCTGCCAAAGGCCGATACGAAATTTTGGCAATCACGAATAAACTCGTCTGACTGGCAATGCAGGGCGCTGATATTCAGTGCGATGTGCAACTCATCGGGCAGGCTATCGACATGGCTAAGCAAGTCGCGTAACACCTGGCTCATCAGTGAACGGGTCAGGGGAATAATCAGCCCGCTCTGTTCACACAAGGGAATAAATACGTCGGGCGCAATAAATCCACTTTTCGGGTGAAACCAGCGAGCCAGCACCTCAACGCCATACATCTCCTGTGTTTTGGTGCAGATAACCGGTTGATAATAAGGGATGACATCCTGCTGCTCGATGGCCCTACGGATACCGTCATAAGGGGTATTGAAGCGCCGGGAGTACTTATAGGCCAGAACACCGGAGCCGAACGCAATCAGGAACGCCACCAGCAGCGTCATTTTTTCCTGTTCCCAGAATACCCGCAGGTTATAGGAGGTTGCCATCGGGAACATAATGGCGAAGTGGTAACGCTGGGAGGAGATGGTGATGAAATCCGGGAGTTCACTGGTGCTGAATGGTTGCACCTTGTTTTCCTTCGACACCCAGGTATTTCCTACCTTGAAATAGAGTTCGCGTCGTTTACTGAGCAGGCTTAAAACATTGGTCAGGTGGGCGGCGTGAATCCCTATCCCGACGCTACCGTTCAGGGTTGTTTCCAGGTACATCACCAGCGATTTGTTTGGGGTGACGGCGTTGCCGGGCAGCAGGACCAACTGGCCCATAAAAAAACGCTCCAGCGCCGCTGGCCGGTTATCAACACCATAGAGCGATGAGCAATAGACAATATCATTTCGAATCAGGCTAACGGTGCGCAGGTGCGGCTCGGTCGCTGCCGTCATGTTCAGAATGCGGATAACATCTGGTGTACAAGGCTGGGTTAACAATGGCCGGGTGCGTAATACCGCCTCCCGGGCTTCATCGATGACCGCTTCAATACTGCTGACCGCCCGTTCAGCTTCTGCATAGGCAAGCTGTTGGTCTGATCGATAATTTTGGTAGTAAATAGCCCACGAACCTAAGACCATCATCGCCAAAAACGTCAGAAAAGCGATCAATTTATTCATTCTTATAGGGGCCCTTGGCTGACCTTATTGTTGTATACCGACTGGTTGTATACCGACTTAATTTACCGATACAGATTACGTTTATCACGTTACGGTTAAGAAAAGCCGGTCAACCCGCTGATTCGATAAAGCCCAACGGACAAGACGACCATTGACTCAGCGTATTGCGGATCTGTGTGCTAACAGGCCATTTTCCCCGGCCACTGACGACTATCAGTACCGGGGAGGCTACCGGAACCGATACCGCAAAATTGCGCCATGTTATTCAGGCGCATTAAGGTATATCGGCGGTTATCGCGTTGGTTTTAGGTGTACCTTTGCGATATAGAGCACAAAATGATTAGACATGTAAAATATTTCTATTACCAATAGGATTATATTGCGTGGGTATGGCGCGCCATCTCCTCAAGTAAATCACTCACAAACGCCAGCCGCTGCGGGTGTGCATCCAATGCCTTGATAAATTTCAGCCGGGTGGGGCCATCCAGCCGGTACAAACCAGGATGACGCTGCAAAAGGCTAATCAGGTACGTTGGATCAACGCGGTTATGCGGGCCGAATTCGATAAACCCGCCCTTGTCATTGCCTTCAATTCGCTTGATTCCGAGTGACTGCGCCTGCTGGCGCAATGCGGCGACCTGTAACAGATGGCGTGCGGCGTCCGGCAGGGTGCCGAAACGATCAATCAACTCCACTTTCAGCTCATCCAGTTCGCCAGGGTTTTTTGCACTGGCGATGCGTTTATAGAATGACAATCGGGTGTTAACGTCAGGAATGAACGCTTCCGGCAGCAGGGCTGGCAGGCGTAGTTCGACATCCGTCTGGCTGCTGATTAAATCTTCCAGCGAAGGTTCACGCCCGGCTTTGAGCGACTCTACCGCACTTTCCAGCAACTCCATATAGAGCGAAAAGCCGACGCTTTCCATCTGGCCGCTTTGGTCGTCTCCCAGCAGTTCCCCGGCACCGCGAATTTCCAAATCATGGGTGGCAAGCGCGAAGCCCGCGCCCAAATCCTCCAGTGACGCGATAGCCTCAAGCCGTTTATGCGCATCGCTGCTCATCGCTTTGGGGTTCGGAGTGAGAAGATAGGCGTAAGCCTGATGGTGTGAACGTCCGACGCGGCCGCGCAACTGATGTAACTGTGCCAGACCAAAGTGGTCAGCCCGTTCGATGATGATGGTATTGGCATTAGGAATATCAATGCCGGTTTCAATAATGGTGGTGCAGACCAGCACGTTGAAACGCTGGTGATGAAAGTCGTTCATCACTCGCTCAAGATCGCGCTCACGCATTTGGCCATGACCGATGGTGACACGGGCTTCTGGCACCAGTTCCGTCAGGCGCTGGGCGGCTTTTTCGATGTTTTCCACATCGTTATAGAGGTAGTACACCTGCCCGCCACGCAGTATTTCACGCAAGATAGCCTCACGCACCACCAGACTGTCGTATTCACGCACAAAGGTTTTCACGGCCAGACGGCGTGCCGGTGGCGTGGCGATAATCGACAGATCGCGAATGCCGCTCATCGCCATGTTCAGGGTTCGCGGAATCGGTGTAGCGGTCAACGTCAGAATATCGACATCAGCACGCATCGCCTTGATGCGTTCCTTGTGGCGCACGCCAAAGCGGTGCTCTTCATCGACAATCAGCAACCCGAGATCGCGCCAGCGAATATCGTTTTGCAACAGCTTATGGGTGCCTATCAGGATATCGACCTTGCCTTCCTGCGTTTGTTCGAGCACCTGAAGCTGTTCTTTGGGGCTGCGAAAGCGTGAGAGCATTTCAATGCGTATCGGCCAGTTGGCAAAACGATCGCGGAAATTGTCGTAATGCTGCTGCGCCAGCAAGGTGGTTGGCACCAGTACCGCGACCTGTTTGTGGTTTTCTACCGCCAGAAAGGCCGCGCGCATCGCCACTTCGGTTTTCCCAAAGCCGACATCACCACAGACCAGGCGGTCCATTGCAATTGGGCGGCACATATCGCTGAGCACGGCATTGATAGCTTGCGCCTGGTCAGGCGTGGTATCGAACGGGAAACCCTCACAGAACATCTGATACTGTTCGCGGTCATGCTTGAAGGCAAAGCCGCTGCGTGCGGCGCGCTGGGCGTAGACATCCAGTAATTCGGCTGCCACATCGCGCACTTTCTCCGCCGCTTTCTGCCGTGCCCGCACCCAGGCATCGCCGCCCAGTTTATGCAGCGGCGCGTTATCTTCCGCCCCCCCTGCATAGCGGCTGATGAGGTGCAGCGAGGAAACCGGCACATACAGTTTATCTTCACCGGCATAGTGTAAAATCAGGTACTCGGCAGTAATGCCCCCGGCGGCAAGCGTGGTCAGCCCGGCATAGCGCCCCACGCCATGCTCCAGATGCACGACCGGCTGACCGGGGCGTAACTCGGCCAGATTGCGGATTAAGGTATCGGCATTGATGGTGCGCCGGCTATCCTGACGCCGCCGGGTGACGCGCTCGCCGAGCAAATCGCTCTCACAGATAAGCGCGCGCTGGCGCAGGGTGTCGATGAAACCATGCTCGCTGGCACCTATCATCAAATAGCAACCCGACGCGGTGGCCTCATCCAGATGCGTAATCAGTTGCGGGGCAAGCTTGATGCGCGATAACAACTCCTGCAAGGTTTCGCGGCGGCCTTCACTTTCCACGCAAAAGATAATTGGCCCGTCGAACGATTCGGTAAAGCGGCGCAGTGCGTCAAGCGGTGTTTTGCTCGGGTGGGCCACCGCCAGCACCGGCAGTGGCTGATAGCCCAGATTGTGGTTAGCGGCTTTTTCAGGCAGCGCGTCACTACGCAGTTGCACGCGTGGCCAGGCTTTGAGGGCACTAAACAGCGCGTTATCAGCCAGCCAGAGGGTGTCAGGAGCCAGCAACGGGCGCATCGGGTCTAGACGGCGGCTGTCATGACGTTGTTCGGCATCCTGCCAGAAGCGCCCGGCGGCTTGCTGGATATCGCCGACGGAAATCAGCAGCGTGGTCGTGGGCAAGTAGCTAAACAGTGTCGGCAGCGGTTCAGCGAAGAACAGCGGTTGCCAGTATTCTATGCCTGCCGGTAAGGTGCCTTTGCTGACCTGCTGATAGAGATGCTCGGCATCACGACGCACGTCGAAGCGCTCGCGCCACTGACTGCGAAAGAGTTCAATGGCGTTTTTATCGCTGGGAAACTCGCGCGCAGGCAGCAGGTGAATGTGCTCGACTTCGTTTAGTGTGCGTTGGGTATCGGCATCAAACAGCCGCAGGCTGTCGATTTCATCATCAAAAAAATCAATACGAAACGGTTCTTCACTGCCCATCGGGAACAGGTCAAGCAAGGCTCCGCGGGTAGCGAACTCACCGTGTTCCATCACCTGGTCAACACTGCGATACCCCGCCTGCTCAAGCTGATGACGTAATGCCTCGCGTGACAAATGCTGGCCCTTTTTCAGCATCAGCGCGTGGCCGTGCAAAAAATTGTGCGGGCACACTTTCTGCATCAGGGTGTTAACCGGCAGGATCAATACGCCACGCGTCAGCATGGGTAACTGATACAGCGTGGATAAGCGGGCTGAAATGATCTCCTGATGTGGTGAGAAGCTGTCGTAGGGCAGCGTTTCCCAATCCGGTAACGTCATCACCGGTTCAGCGGTAAATTGCCGGATTTCGTCACGTAAACGCAGTGCGTTTTGCATATCCGGGGTGATGAGAACCACCAGTCCGGGGTGACGAGTTATTATCTCCGCGCATTCAACGGCGCAAGCCGCGCCGGTAAGCTGCCCCAGCAGGCGTTGTTCACCCGCTTTGCCAGGCAGAGTATAGCGATAGTGTTCTGGCATCATCCGATTATCAGGTCTCGATATCCACTAAGAAAAAGTCGGGAAGAGAGAGGGTTAGGGTTCCATAAAGTGGGACTACCCTTTATTATCCTTGTTCACTTTGCTTTAGCAACCTCATCCAGACGGATTTCATGTATCAACCTGTCGCACTTTTCATTGGCCTGCGCTATATGCGAGGGCGGGCTGCTGACCGCTTTGGGCGGTTTGTTTCCTGGTTATCCGCCATTGGCATCACCCTTGGGGTGATGGCGCTGGTCACGGTGCTCTCGGTGATGAACGGCTTTGAGCGGGAGCTGGAAAACAGCATTCTGGGCCTGATGCCACAAGCACTGATCACCACGCCACAAGGCTCGCTCAACCCTGAAACGATCCCCGCCTCTTCACTCGCCCACTTAACCGGCGTGCAGCGTATTGCGCCGTTGACCACTGGCGATGTGGTGCTGCAAAGCGCCCGCAGCGTGGCGGTAGGGGTGATGCTCGGCGTCAATCCCGATGAAGCGGAGCCTCTGGCGCGCTATCTGGTCAATAGCCGGTTGCAACAACTGCAAGCCGGGGAGTACCAGGTGATTTTGGGCGAGCAACTGGCCAAGCAGTTAGGGGTAAACCGGGGCGACTCGCTGCGCCTGATGGTGACCGGAGCCAGCCAGTTAACGCCGATGGGGCGCATTCCCAGCCAGCGCCTCTTCACGGTTGCGGGAACCTTTTCCGCCCGCAGTGAGGTCGATGGCTATCAACTGTTGGTTAACCAGCAGGATGCCTCAAGACTCATGCGGTATGCGCCGGGGAATATTACCGGCTGGCGTCTGTGGCTTGAGCAGCCCTTGGCGGTGGACACCTTAAGCCAGCAGGCACTGGTGCCGGGCACCGTATGGAAAGACTGGCGTGACCGCAAAGGTGAATTGTTTCAGGCGGTGCGCATGGAGAAGAACATGATGGGGCTGTTGTTAAGCCTGATTGTTGCCGTTGCTGCGTTTAATATCGTCACCTCGCTCGGGCTTCTGGTGATGGAAAAACAGGGTGAAGTGGCCATTTTGCAAACCCAGGGGTTGACCCGCCGCCAGATTATGGCCGTGTTCATGATTCAGGGCGGCAGCGCCGGTGTGCTGGGCGCGCTGTTGGGCGCGTTGCTGGGCGTGGTGCTGGCCAGCCAGTTGAATTCCCTGATCCCGCTGCTGGGGCTATTGATAGACGGCGGCAGCCTGCCGGTGCAAATCCTGCCGATGCAGGTACTGATGATTGCGCTGGTGGCGATGCTGCTGGCACTGCTTTCCACGCTGTATCCTTCCTGGCGCGCGGCCGCCACCCATCCCGCAGAGGCTCTACGTTATGAGTAATTCCCCTTTATTGGCGTGCCGTCAACTGAGCAAGCGTTATCAGGAGGGCAATCTGTCCACGGATGTGCTGCGTGAGGTGTCATTTGACGTACAGCACGGCGAAATGATGGCGATTGTCGGCAGTTCCGGCTCGGGTAAAAGCACGTTGTTGCATCTGCTTGGCGGGCTGGATTCGCCCACCTCCGGTGAAGTGATTTTCAAAGAGCAGGCACTGGGCTCATTGTCTGCGGCGGCCAAAGCGGCGTTGCGTAACCGTGAGCTGGGGTTTATCTATCAGTTTCATCATCTGCTGCCGGATTTTTCTGCACTGGAAAACGTCGCCATGCCACTGCTCATCGGCGGCACGGCCCCGGCTGTAGCCAAAGAGCAGGCACAGGCGATGCTGGCGGCGGTGGGACTGGCGCAGCGCAGTCAGCACCGCTCGTCAGAGCTATCCGGTGGCGAGCGTCAGCGTGTGGCGATTGCCCGCGCGCTGGTGAATAAGCCGTCGCTGGTGCTGGCCGATGAGCCGACCGGCAACCTTGACCAACGCACGGCAGATGCGATTTTTGAACTGCTCGGTGAACTGAATGCCCGCCAGGGGACGGCCTTTTTGGTGGTGACGCACGACCTGCATCTGGCACGCCGCCTGGGACGACAGCTCGAAATGCGTGACGGGCAGTTACAGCAGGAGTTAACCCTGATGGGGGCGTCACGATGACCTTTCCTCCCCTCGCGCTGCAAATCGGGCTGCGTTTTAGCCGGGGTCGTCGTCGTGGCGGTATGGTGTCGCTGATTTCGGTGATTTCAACGCTGGGCATCGCTCTTGGCGTCGCGGTGTTGATTGTCGGGTTGAGCGCGATGAACGGCTTTGAGCGCGAGCTGAATAACCGCATTCTGGCGGTGGTGCCGCACGGCGAAATCGAAGCGGTCAATCAACCGTTTCGTGACTGGCAGCCGCTGTTGCCGAAAATCGAGCAGGTACCGGGTGTGGCGGCGGCGGCACCGTATGTCAGCTTTACCGGGCTGTTAGAAAATGGGGCTAACCTGAAGGCCATCCAGTTTAAAGGCGTTGACCCGGTGCAGGAGCTGAAACTGAGCGCGTTGCCACGTTTCGTGCTGGATGACGCCTGGTCGCGCTTTCATGCCGGGGCACAGCAAGTCGTTATCGGTAAAGGGGTGGCCGATACCCTGGGCGTGAAAAGCGGCGATTGGGTGACGGTGATGATCCCCAATAGCGACCCACAAATGAAATTGTTGCAGCCCAAGCGCATCCGGCTACAGGTGACCGGTATTTTACAACTCAGCGGCCAGCTCGACCACAGCCTGGCGCTGGTGCCGCTGGCTGATGCCCAGCAATATCTGGATTTGGGCGATGGCATTACCGGTATTGCACTCAAGGCAAAAGACGTGTTCGCGGCACAACAACTGGTGCGAGATGCCGGTGAAGCGACCCGTGTGTATGTCTATATTCGCAGTTGGATTGGTACGTATGGCTATATGTACCGTGATATCCAGATGATCAGAACCATTATGTATCTGGCTATGGTACTGGTGATTGGCGTGGCCAGTTTTAACATCGTCTCGACGCTGGTAATGGCGGTGAAAGACAAGAGCGGTGATATTGCCGTGCTGCGTACACTGGGCGCGGGTGATGGGTTGATTCGGGCGGTGTTTGTCTGGTATGGGCTGCTGGCCGGGTTACTCGGCAGCGTGGTGGGCACCGTAGCCGGTATCGTTATTACCCTGCAACTGACCCCGCTTATCCGTGCGCTGGAATCACTGACTGGTCATCGTTTTCTTTCCGGCGATATTTATTTTATCGATTTTCTGCCCTCGGAGCTGCATCTGCTCGACGTAGTGGTGGTGCTGGTGACGTCGCTGGTGCTGAGTCTGGTTGCCAGTTGGTATCCTGCCCGTCGCGCCAGCCGTATTGACCCGGCACGGGTGTTGAGCGGCCAGTAATCCGGCCAGAGTGTTTGTGAGGGTCGGTGTACTAACCGTGCGGTGGGGGTAACAACGCGCATGTATTACTACGGGTTCGATGTCGGCGGCAGCAAAATTGAAATCGCGGTATTTGATGAGGCACTGCAATGTTGCTGGCGTAAACGGGTGCCGACGCCGCGTGAAGACTATAGCGCGTTACTGCATACCCTGCGCGCACTCACGGCCGAGGCGGATGCTTTTACAGGCTGCCAGGGGTGCATCGGTCTCGGTGTGCCGGGTGTTGAACACGCTGAAACCGGCCAGCTGTTTGCCGCCAACCTGCCTGCGGCAACCGGCCGTCCGCTGAGGGCTGATTTATCACGCCTGCTGGCACGCGAGGTGCGCCTGAGTAATGACGCCAATTGTTTTGTGCTCTCTGAGGCCTGGGATGATGAGTTTCGCCGCTATCCGGTGGTGCTCGGGGTGATTTTGGGCACCGGTATGGGCGGTGGGCTGGTGGTAAACGGTCAGGTGGTGGACGGACGTAACGGCATGACCGGTGAGCTTGGCCATTTTCGTCTGCCGGTTGAGGCGCTGGATATACTCGGCGCGGATATACCGCGCCTGCCTTGTGGCTGTGGCCGTCAGGGCTGTGTTGAGAATTACCTGTCCGGGCGCGGTTTTGAATGGCTGTATAGCCATTTCTCTCATCAGCGATTGTCTGCAACGCAGATAATCGCGCAATATGCGGCGGGCGAGCGCACGGCGCAGGCCCACGTCGAGCGCTATTTGTCGCTGCTGGCGATATGTCTTGGCAATGTGCTGACGCTGTTTGACCCGCATTTGCTGGTATTGGGCGGCGGCTTGTCGAATTTCGATGAAATCTATCGCCAGTTACCACCGCGTTTACCGGCAAGCCTGTTACCCGGCGCACATTTACCGCGTATTGAAAAAGCACGGCATGGTGATGCCGGTGGCGTGCGCGGGGCAGCTTTATTACATGTGATTAATCATCACGCCTGATGCAGGGGCTCTGCAACGGTAGGGTATTTTCCTCTGGTTCAGTCATACTTCTGACAGGGGCATACTGAACAGTCACACTCAACACGCTATTATCAAGGCAGTCGTTCGTTAACCCCGGCGCTTTTTGGGGAAAATAACGAGATGGGCTATCGTGAATAAAAGGAGCAGACATGCACTCGCTTTTGCGGTTACACCGTTTTCGACAGCGAAAACGTCTGCGGCATCAGCGCCTGCGTGCCCGTATTTTTCATCTTGATTATCTGGTGGTCAAAAACGTGAATAAGCCACGTATTGTTGTACTGACCGGAGCAGGGATTTCTGCCGAATCCGGTATTCGCACGTTTCGTGCGGCAGATGGGCTTTGGGAAGATCATCGGGTTGAAGATGTAGCAACGCCGGAAGGGTTTCATCGTGATCCGGCTACGGTGCAGCGTTTTTATAACCAGCGTCGGCGTCAGTTGCAGCAACCAGAGATTGCGCCGAATGCCGCACATCGGGCACTGGCCACGCTGGAAGCGGCGCTTGGCGACCATTTTCTACTGGTGACGCAAAACATCGATAACCTGCATGAGCGTGCGGGCAGTAAACGCATTGTGCATATGCATGGTGAACTGCTGAAGGTGCGTTGTAGCCAGAGCGGGCAGGTATTTGACTGGACTGACGATGTTGCCGTTGACGAGCGCTGCCACTGCTGCCAGTTCCCGGCACCGTTGCGCCCGCATGTGGTGTGGTTTGGCGAGATGCCGTTGGGTATGGACCACATCTACCATGCGCTGTCACAGGCCGATCTTTTCATCGCTATCGGCACCTCGGGCCATGTTTATCCGGCGGCGGGATTTGTGCATGAGGCGCAGGCTCATGGTGCGCAGACGGTGGAGCTGAATCTGGAGCCGAGTCAGGTGCAAAGCCAATTTGATGAGCGTATCTACGGCCCGGCAACCGAGGTAGTACCGCGCTTTGTCCAGAACTGGCTTGCCATGCATATGCCGGTATCTGACTAACCTCACACGGCTGATGCGCCCGCCTTCACCGGGCTCATCAGCAATGTTCTCCTCCTGGCCGGTATCCCGCGGCCGATGGCTTGCTTAGTTTGACTTAGCGCTGTTAGCGTAATAACGCTCAGCCGTGATGGTGTGGTGCTGTGTCAGCGCATCACGACGTGCGCGCAGGCATTCGTCTATCTGATCGAACGGCAGGGTAGCCTGGTGGTTATAAAAGCAATACTCACACTCGCTGCACGCGATTGAGGACGCATCGTGACGCGGGCGTGATAACCAATCGCGGCGCACGTTACGCAGCGTCAGCCAAAAGGATGTCAGCATGGAGTCCTCCCTCGGAGAATGAAAACGGATATCACAGGCAGCATAGCGGAATTCGGAAAGATTAAAAAATAATCATTTTAGCTAGGCTCATGACAGTGGCAGATATGCGTAGCGTGATGAAGGCGCGATGCAAATGAGTGAAAAAACGTTGTCACCTGTGCGAGGTGTGTTACGGCCGGGTACGAAAATTCGCTTTATCAACTTGATATCACTGCGTATATCCGCATGATGGTGTCATCGTCCGACTATTTGATTTCAGGCCTGCTATGCCGCCCATTCTGGTGAACTATACCCGACTTAAACAACAGCAACGCAGGCGCAATCGCCAGCGGCTATCGGTCTTGTCGCTTCTTTTGGCCGTTGGGCTGCTGCTAAGTTTATCTGCCGGTGAAAGTTGGATCTGGCCGGTACACTGGCTGGAGCCCGACGCTTCAATGTTTATCTGGCAACTGAGACTGCCGCGCACGCTGGCTGTCATGCTGGTGGGGGCCAGTCTTGCGATGGGGGGCGGGGTGATGCAGGCGGTATTCGACAATCCGTTATCCGAACCCGGCTTGCTGGGGGTGTCAAGCGGGGCAGGCGTGGCTCTGGTGTTTGCCGTATTAATTGGGCAGGGCGGATTACCAATATGGTGCCTGAGCCTGTGTGCGATAGCCGGTGCGTTGCTCATGACATCACTGCTGCTGCATTTTTCCCGTACCGGGGTATCGAACGCCCGCCTGCTGCTGATTGGCGTCGGACTTGGCATAATTTGTAGTGCCCTAATGACCTGGGCGGTGTATTTCAGCACCAATCTGGATTTGCGCCAATTGATGTACTGGATGATGGGCGGCTTTAGCGGAGTGGACTGGCGTTATGCTGGCCTGATGCTGCTGCTGTTACCGTTGCTGGTCGTGCTGGCAAGCAGTGGCACAGTGTTAAATCATCTGGCGCTGGGGGAGATAACGGCCCGGCAATTAGGGGTGGCCGTGGTGTCCTGGCGTAACCTGCTGCTGCTCGTTATGGGGGCCTTGATTGGTATTAGTGTGGCGCTGGCGGGGGTGATTGGGTTTATCGGGTTGGTTATCCCACATATTTTGCGCTTGTGCGGCCTGACCGATCAGCGTTATCTATTAACCGGCAGTGGCCTGAGCGGTGCGCTGGTGCTGATGCTGGCGGATACGCTGGCGCGCACACTGTTACCGGTGGCGGAATTGCCGGTGGGGGTGGTGACGGCAACGCTAGGTGCGCCCTGGTTTATCTGGCTGCTGTTACGTCATCAGGCATAAATAAAGTGAGCGGGTGTGGCATTAAACGAGATGCCCCAGCCAGCAAGTAGCGATTCAATACAGGAAAAGACCATGAGCAACGCGTTATATGCTATTTCCCTGCAAACCATCGACGGACAATCCACATCACTGGCAAACTGGCGTGAACAGGTGCTGCTGGTGGTGAATGTCGCTTCGCAGTGCGGCCTGACCAAACAGTATGAAGGGCTGGAAAGCCTGTATGAAACCTATCGTGAACGCGGGTTTGCGGTACTGGGTTTCCCATGCAACGAATTTGCCGGTCAGGAGCCGGGTAGCCATGAAGAGATTCAGGCTTTCTGTCGTACCACGTTTGGCGTGCAATTTCCGCTGTTTGGCAAAATCGCGGTGAACGGCGATGGCCGCCATCCGTTGTATCAGGCACTGATTGATGCACAACCACAGGCGCTGCACCCTCAGGGCAGTGAATTTTACGAACGCCGGGTCAGCCGTGGTCAGGCTCCTCAACATCCTGAGGATATTTTATGGAATTTCGAAAAGTTCCTGATTAATCGCCAGGGGGAGGTGATTGCGCGCTTTTCACCGGACACGACACCGGATGATGCACAACTGGTTGCGGCTATTGAACAGGCGCTGGCACAGGAATGAGGCCTCTGACACCGTCAGAGCCCGATACGCCGCACGTTATGACGGTGCAGCATGCAAGCGTAGAACAGCGGTTGTCTGATGTATCCGTTCACTGTGCCGCTGGCGAGTTGATACACATCATCGGGCCTAACGGTGCCGGGAAAAGTACGCTGCTGGCATTGATGGCGGGGGTGTTGCCGGGGCATGGAGCCGTTTCTCTGCTGGGGCAGCCTATGGTGGCATGGTCTGCCCGTGACATGGCGCGCGTGCGTGCCTATTTGCCCCAGCACCATGCCGTGCAGGTGTTGATGCCGGTGTTCCAGTATCTGCAATTGCATCAGCCGCCACAGGCCGATGCTAAATGGGTGGATGAGCGGGTGCATATGCTGGCCGATCGCCTGCTGTTGCGTGAAAAGCTGGCGCGTCCGTTGACTCAGCTCTCCGGTGGCGAGTGGCAGCGAGTGCGACTCGCCGCGGCCTTTTTGCAGATTTGGCCAACGCTGAATCCTTCAGCCCGTTTGCTGCTGCTCGATGAACCCGCTGCCAGTCTGGATATCGGTCAGCGTGTGGCCCTTGACAGCCTGCTGGCTGAGGTGTGCCGACAAGGGGTGGCGGTGGTGGCCTCTGGCCACGATCTCAACCACACTTTGCACCATGCCGACCGTGTGTGGTTGATGGGAAATGGTCAGCTTATTGCACAAGGGCCGACCGAACAGGTGATGCAGCCTGAGCCGTTATCTCGGTTATTTGGCGTCGCCTTTGCCCGCTACACGCTGGCCGATCGCCACTGGATGCTGGCGCGTGAGGAGATGCCGACGGGTGAGGATAGATAATATCGCCCTGTTTCTGGCGTGTAGCAATGTCACCGTCTCAGTGCGGCGTAAGGCGATGGGGGGCTGTTCCCCGCATTTCCCCGTTGCAACAGGGATAAACCGGTGGTTTTCTGGCGATTAATGCCCGAAACAGCATGATAGTATGACGAAATTCTATCTTCTTCGGTGTTTTACCTTTTACAGTGAGCGTGATGGCATGAGATTTTGGCGGTTCTGGCTCATTTTGATGGCGTTATGCCTGGCCGGGTGTAGCAGCCATGTTTCACAGCATACCCGCCTGGGGGATGCCAGCGAGGTGCAGGCGCAGTTGCATACACAGTTGTCGCAATGGCGCGGTACGCCTTACCGCTATGGTGGGCTGGATAAAGATGGCGTTGACTGCTCCGGGTTTGTTTATCTGACCTTTCGCGATCGTTTCGGCCTGAATTTACCGCGCTCAACAGAGGAGCAAACCGAGGTCGGAACCCGTGTGGCGCGTGATGAGCTGTTGCCAGGTGATTTAGTGTTTTTCCGCACCGGTAGCGGCGAAAACGGGTTGCATGTCGGTATTTACGACAACAATGACCAGTTTATTCATGCCTCTACCAGCCGCGGTGTGACGCGCTCATCGCTGAATAATGTGTACTGGAAGCGAGCCTACTGGCAGGCTCGGCGCATCTGACGTTCTGGCCGCGATGGGCGGCCGGTTGTATCTGGAGTCCTCTCATGTCTTCCCTTCGTCTGCTTATTTCTGACTCTGTTGACCCCTGGTTCAATCTGGCCGTGGAAGAGTGCATTTTTCGCCAGATGCCGCCAACACAGCGGGTGTTGTTTCTTTGGCGTAATGCACAAACCGTGGTGATTGGGCGGGCACAAAACCCGTGGAAAGAGTGTAACACCCGGCGCATGGAGCAGGATGGCATTAAGCTTGCGCGACGCAGTAGCGGTGGTGGCGCGGTGTTTCACGATTTGGGTAACACCTGTTTTACGTTTATGGCCGGTAAACCCGGTTACGACAAAAACGTCTCAACCGGCATTATTTTGCGTGCGCTGTCTGCGCTGGGCGTGAATGCTCAGGCTTCCGGGCGCAATGATTTGATAGTCAACACCACGCAAGGTAGCCGAAAAATTTCCGGTTCAGCTTATCGCGAGCGAATCGATCGCGGGTTTCACCACGGTACATTGCTGCTGTCGGCTGATCTGGCACGGCTGGCGGATTATCTGAACCCGGATATCAAAAAATTGCAGGCCAAGGGGATTACCTCGGTACTCTCTCGTGTGGCCAATCTGGTGGAGTTATTGCCGGATATTGGTCATGACACCGTGTGTGATGCTATCACGCAGGCTTTCTTTGAACACTATCAGACCCGGTGTGAGCCTGAGCGTATTTCCCCTGACGCGTTGCCAGACTTGCCGGGTTTTACAGCGTTATTTGCGCATCAACGTAGCTGGGCATGGAACTTTGGTCAGGCTCCGAACTTTACCCACACACTTGATACTCGCTTTGACTGGGGCGGTGTGGAGTTGCACTTCGATGTGGAGCAGGGCGTGATAAGCCGTTGTCAGCTGTTTACCGATAGCCTGTCTCCGGCACCTTTAGAGGCGGTGGCGGCAGCCTTACACGGTGTTGTGTATCGGCCGCAGGCGCTGGTTGCTCTCGCCGGGCCGCTGGTTGCACAATACCCTGAACAGCAAAATGAGATTAACGCATTGATTGACTGGATAGTCACAAGTATTCGTTAATGATTTGATATACCGATTAGGCGTTTGTCTGAAAAATGAAAAACGGATTGTTTTCGGCCCATCACAAACGATAAATTAACGGCGTTGTTTGGCAGTAAACATGAATGGAAAACGAAGTGGGTATTCGCCTGATTAGGGGCTGAGATAAATTATCATACTTTTTTACGAATATAGCAGCATCAATAATTTCTGATGCAGAAAAAGCTGATTAACTGCGGTTGTTGTTAATAACAGATTTCAAATTCGGGGTAATGTATATCGCGTTTGCTATACGAAATAGAGCGCTGTCCAGGGCAGGCTTATTGATGTAATAAAAGTATTGTTAATTAATTTTAATCCTTTTTGTGGTGACAGCGAATAGATAAGTCTGTGTGGTAACGCAGGCGGCTGGTTTAGCGTACTTCATCGTCCGGCATAAAGGGCATCTGCGATGCTAAAGGTGCGACGGGTTATCTGGCATCTTTCTGTATGGTGATAACGGGTGTAATCAGTTTCATCTTTTAACTCTGGCTATGAATACTATGCGTATCCAGCTTGGTGTTGATTATGACAGCGAATATTTCTTCTCGCCTGTCTACCTCCTTGATTCACGATTACTGGCAATGGAGATGGTTGGCCGTTTCCACAGTGTGCGTGGTCAGTTATCCATGCCGCAGGCATTAATGTTGGGGTTACTGACCCGCCAACAAAAGCTCATGTTATTAAGAGAGCAGTTGTCTCTTTTGCAGGATAATGCCGCCTGGTTTAGTCAGCATCGCGTGATGGTGTTGCTAAAGCTTGATCATACATTGGCTGACTTTCTAATTAATGATGCGCTGTTGGCTCAGGCATTTCGTGCTCTGTCTTTTTTACAGATTGAAGTTAATGAGCATTTCCAGGATATTTCCGCAGGGCGTGATAATGTTCGGTTGAAAAAGTTAAGTCAGTCTTTTCATTTGTGGCTGGATAACTTTGGTTCTGGCCATATAAATATGAAGCCTTTTTATGATGGCATGATTGCCAGTGTGAAAATAGAGGCATCATTTATCAATAAGTTATTGGCTCGCCCTGCGTCCGTTTCGATTATCAATCCGATGCTGCAAGTGATGAAAAAGCATTGCCCGTCATTGCTTATTGTGGCGAAGGGCATTGATGATATGGATGCGTTTGAAAAAATACACGAACTTAACGTTGATGCCGTACAGGGGCAATTGTGGCCACCGCTATCGCCGGATGCACTCGACAATGCGCTAATGCCGGTCGCCTGCTACGGCTAAGAGGAGAATATACCGCAACGGATGCGGCCTTTTTCCCGATACTATCCCCGTCTTCCTGCCTGATTTTTCGGTTGCCATCCCCGTGTAATAACCTTGTGGTTGCTCGGTGTTAATTCCCGTAGTGCGGTTCTACACTGACAGAAAAAGGGGGATTTATGCCACATCACCTGTCGTTTAATAACCATTATCACCAGCAGTTGCCGGGGTTTTATACCGAACAGACCCCACAGCCGTTGCAGGGGGCTTATTTGCTCTACCACAATGCACCACTGGCTCAGTCGTTGGGATTATCTGACGATTGTTTTCGCGGTGATAACCAGAAAATCTGGACCGCCGAACGTTTACTTGCGCAGATGGCACCGCTGGCACAGGTTTATAGCGGGCACCAGTTCGGCGTGTGGGCCGGACAGCTCGGCGACGGGCGTGGTATTCTGCTGGGGCAGCAGCAACTGGCTGATGGGCGTACTCAGGACTGGCATCTCAAAGGGGCAGGGCGCACGCCTTACTCCCGCATGGGGGACGGCCGGGCGGTGCTGCGCTCGGTGGTTCGCGAGTTTCTGGCCTCCGAGGCGCTGCATCACCTTGGCATTCCCAGTTCACGGGCGTTAACGATTGTCGGTAGTGAGCAGATGGTACAGCGCGAGCAGGAAGAGACCGGAGCCATGCTAATGCGGGTGGCTGAAAGCCATGTGCGTTTTGGTCACTTCGAGCATTTCTATTATCGTCAGGAGCCGGAAAAGGTCCGCCAGTTGGCGGACTATGTGATTGCCCGGCATTGGCCACAGTGGCAGCAAGAGCCTGAACGCTATTTTTTATGGTTTTGCGATGTAGCAGAGCGCACCGCACGCCTGATTGCACACTGGCAGGCCTTGGGGTTTGCGCATGGGGTCATGAATACCGATAACCTGTCTATTTTGGGGATAACCCTTGATTACGGTCCCTATGGCTTTATGGATGACTATCAGCCGGGATTCATCTGCAACCACTCAGACTATCAAGGGCGTTACGCGTTTGATAATCAACCGGCGGTTGGATTGTGGAACCTGAATCGGCTGGCTCAATCTCTTTCAGCGCTCATGCCTGTTGAGCAATTGGAGCAGGCACTGGCACGTTATCAACCGGCATTGATGCAGCGTTTTGGTGAACTGATGCGCGCCCGGCTGGGGTTTGGTACGCCTCAGGCGCAAGATAATGCGTTACTGCAAGGGCTGCTGGCGTTGATGCAACGTGAGCAGGCCGACTACACCCAGACGTTCCGCTTGCTGGCCGACACCGAACGGCATAGCCGCTATTCTCCACTGCAAGATCTGTTTGTTGACCGCCCTGCGCTTGACAGCTGGCTGGATGCCTATCGCCAGCGCCTGATGATGGAAGAGTGTGATGATAATCAACGTCAACAGCAAATGAAGCAAGCCAGCCCGCGCTATGTGTTACGCAATTATCTGGCCCAGCAGGTGATTGACGCGGTGACGGCAGGCGATAGCCGTTTGCTGGCGAGAGTCCATCAGGCATTGCGTCAGCCGTATGATGAACAACCGGATATGGCTGACCTGGCGGCATTGCCCCCGGCGTGGGGAAAACGGTTGGTGATCTCCTGCTCCAGTTAACGCGTGCCAGCCCAAATCGGCCGGTTGTCACGGCGTTAATGTCAACTGGTGCAGAAGTATGACGGGAATATTCAGATAACTGACTGTATGATAGTCAGAATTATTGTCAGGAGCATGTGATTATTGGCAGCTTGATAGTGCCTGTTCGGTATAAACTACGGGTTATTGTCCGATGTTCATAAAGCAGCATGAACAGGCTGCCGTTGTCACCTCGCGCCGTGATTGTCGGTGAGCGGACGGGCTTCTGGGAGCAGGCGACGCAGGTGTCATAGAGCAGGGTTATTTTAAGTACAGGGGATAAATGGATGTTGTTAGGTAAACAAAAAACACACAGGCTGCTGCTGGGGATGGTCAGTTCAGTGTGGCTGGGCGGGCTATTGACGGCATTTTCTGCCCAGTCAGCCACGCCTGCTACACCGGCACAGGCGGCTGTACCAGCGGCTAAAAATCATCCCTCTTCTGTCACGGCTGGTTTGCCCGCAGGCATTTCCCCTCGTTACCTCAATGAATTGAATGCGCTGTATTCACATCAGCATATGCAGCCGCTGTGGCATGACAATGCATGGGTTAACGCCTTTCAACAACAACTCGCCGAGCTGGCTTTATCCGGCGTGCAGCCGCAATTCACCACCTGGGTGACGTGGCTGACTGACCCCAGACTGACGGGGTTCTCTCGTGATGTGGTGTTGTCTGATGCGATGCTCGGGTATATGCAATTTGTTGCAAGCGTTGAGAAAAATGGCAATAGCTGGCTTTATGGTAATGTGCCTTATACGCTGTCAGTGCCACCGGCATCGATGATTAACCAATGGCAACAGGCCGTTGTCGCTGGTAATGGGCTGGCGTTTATCGCCTCGCTGGCTCCGCGCCATTCGCAATATGCGAAGATGCACAGCGCATTGAAAACCATGCTGGCAGATAACCGGCCGTGGCCGAAACTGGCGTTGGCTGAGTCTCTGCGACCCGGCGATAGCAGTGATGCATTACCGATATTGGCTGAGATTTTGCAACGAGCCGGGCTGCTCAAGCCGGAGCATGCCGTAACGGTTGCCGAGCGTTATGAGGGCGAGCTGGTTGAAGCGGTAAAACGTTTTCAGCATGCCCAGGGGTTGCAGGATGACGGGGTGATAGGTAAGCGCACGCGCGACTGGCTGAATGTGTCACCTCAGCAGCGGGCCACCTTACTGGCGCTAAATATCCAGCGTTTACGCTTAGTGCCTGACAACGTTAACAGCGGCATTATTGTCAACATTCCTAATTATTCGCTCAGTTACTATCAAAACGGCACTGAGATTCTGGCCTCAAAAGTGATTGTCGGGCAACCGAAGCGCAAAACGCCGCTGATGAACACCTCACTTAGCAATGTGGTGATGAACCCGCCCTGGAATGTGCCAACCACGTTGACGCGTCAGGATATTATTCCCAAAGTGGTACAAGACCCGAGTTACTTGCAGCGCCACGGTTATACCGTACTCTCTGACTGGAGTGACAATGCCCAGGCTATTGATCCGGCAATGATCGACTGGCCGATGGTGTCGGCAGGGAGTTTTCCTTATCGGCTGCGCCAGGCTCCGGGGCAGAGTAACTCTCTGGGGCGTTATAAATTCAATATCCCGAATACGGATGCCATTTACCTGCATGACACGCCGAATCATAACCTGTTCCAGAAGGATATCCGTGCACTGAGCTCAGGCTGTGTGCGGGTTAACAAAGCCGCAGAGCTGGCGGCACTGTTACTACAGGATGCAGGCTGGAATAGTGCGCGTATCTCCTCGACCCTCGATCAGGGCAACACCACCTATGTGCCGGTACGCCAGCGGGTACAGGTTCATTTCTATTATCTGACGGCCTGGGTATCGGAAGAGGGGAAACCGCAGTTCCGCACAGATATTTACAATTATGATGATACGGTGAAAAGCGGGGCGATGGCGTTATCCAAAGCAGGCTTATTATTGCAGTAAGTCTCCGTAATTCAGGTCATTCTGTTGCTGAGGTTGTCGGCATACTGCCGTTATAGCCGAGGTGAGGTGGCGTGAGCCGTCGGCCTAAAGCGGGTTGACGCCGCGAAGTGTGGCAGTTAAGGTGCAGGGCGGTACACGTTGTGTATCGCTTCCTCCTTTTTCAGTCCAGGGTGCTCGTGTTTTATGGAACCAATTGATCATCATCGACGCAAATGGCTTGCACTCGGCGGCGCGGCGCTGGGTATTGCATTGCTGCCGGGGCAATCGCTGGCTTCTCTGTCTACCGCTCGTCCCCGTATCCTGACGCTCAATAATGTGAATACCGGTGAACGTATCAAAGTCGAATTCTTTGATGGCCGCCGTTATAACAAATCAGAGCTTTCACGTCTGAACCATTTCTTTCGTGATTACCGGGCGAATAAAGTGAAAACCATCGACCCGGCCCTGTTTGATCAGCTATACCGCCTGCAAGTGATGCTTGGAACAACCAAGCCGGTACAGCTGATCTCTGGCTATCGCTCCTACAGCACGAATGAAGACCTGCGTTCAAGCAGTCGGGGCGTGGCGAAACAGAGCTACCATACTCAGGGTAAAGCCATGGACTTTCATATCGAAGGGGTGCAACTGGCGAATATCCGCAAGGCGGCGTTAAAAATGCGCGCCGGCGGGGTGGGATATTACCCGCAGAGTAATTTTATCCATATTGATACCGGGGTTGTTCGCACCTGGTAACGTTAAACGACCAAGCAGAGAATAGGTGCCCTGCAAGGATGAGGTAACTAACGGAGCGGTATGAAATACCAGATTATTCCCGTCACGGACTTTAGGCAAAACTGCACACTATTATGGTGTGAAAACACGCAACAGGCCGCTATTGTTGATCCCGGCGGCGATGCTCAGGCCATTAAGCAGGCGGTGGCACAGGCTGGGGTCACCGTCACACAAATTTTGCTGACGCATGGTCATTTGGATCATGTCGGGGCGGCGGTTGAACTGGCTGAACACTTTGCCGTGCCGATTGTTGGCCCGCATCAGGCGGATGCGTTTTGGCTCGATGGTCTGCCTGCGCAAAGCCGGATGTTTGGCCTGCGCGACTGCCCGCCGCTGGTGCCAACGCGCTGGCTGGAAGAGGGCGACACGGTGGTGATTGGTGAGTCGGTGCTGTCTGTAGTGCATTGTCCGGGGCACACGCCGGGGCATGTGGTGTTTGTTGATGAAAAAGCGCGAGTGGCCCAGGTCGGTGATGTCATCTTCCGCGGTGGCGTCGGGCGCAGCGATTTTCCACAAGGCAATCATCAGGCACTGGTGGACTCTATTCGCAATAAACTGTTTCCGCTGGGCGACGATATGGCCTTTATTCCAGGCCACGGCCCGATGTCCACCTTTGGTGAAGAGCGCCGCAGTAACCCGTTTGTGCGTGATCCTGACTGATTTTTGTATCAGTGCACGAAACAAACCCGCCGGTATGTGTCATGCCAGTCAGTGGATCCTGACTGGCATTATCTTTTGCGTATTGTGTATGACAGGCTGGTGCGGTCATTTTCACGCAATCTGTTTCCAAACAATTTGTTTCCACACAACGTATTTTCACTCAGTGGCCAGGAATGCCGTGTTTTTATGACAGCAACACCGGCCGTCCCGCCAGTTGCCAGAGGTTTGCCCGCTTTCGCAGGCGGGGGCAAAAAGGCATCGCCGGAGCTCCGGCCAGCCGGTATAATGCGCGACCAGAATTTTTCAGGTGGTCAATATGCAACCGATAACCCCGATCTTCTCCTATCCCCGCTACTGGGCCGAATGCTACGGTACGGCACCTTTCCTGCCCATGTCGCGCAACGAGATGGACGAACTCGGCTGGGACAGTTGCGATGTTATCCTGGTGACGGGGGATGCCTATGTGGATCACCCAAGCTTTGGCATGGCGGTGATTGGCCGCATGCTTGAAGCGCAAGGGTTTCGGGTAGGGATCATCGCCCAGCCGGACTGGTCTTCCAAAGCGGATTTTATGCGCCTGGGGGAGCCTAACCTCTTTTTCGGGGTGACGGCGGGTAACATGGATTCGATGATTAATCGCTACACCTCGGATAAAAAACTGCGCCACGACGATGCCTACACCCCCGGCAACGTCGCCGGTAAGCGGCCCGATCGCGCCACGCTGGTCTATACCCAGCGCTGCAAGGAGGCCTACAAAGAGGTGCCGGTCGTCATCGGCGGTATTGAGGCCTCGCTGCGCCGCATTGCCCACTACGATTACTGGTCGGAAACTATCCGCCGCTCCATCCTGTTTGATGCCAAGGCTGACATCCTTATCTACGGTAATGCCGAACGCCCGCTGATTGAGGTGGCACACCGCATCGCCGCGGGTGAACGTATTGAGGCGATGCAGGATATCCGCGGCACGGCGGTCATCCGCCGCGAGCCGCTGCCGGGCTGGAGCGGGGTCGATTCGAGCAAACTCGACCAGATTGGCCGTATCGATCCTATCCCTAACCCGTATATGGAAGGCGCGCCATGTTCAGACAGTGCCAGTGAGCGCGCGCCAGCTGCACAAGAAGCGAAACCGGTGCTGGTACAGCCAGCCAAACCCAAGCCCTGGGAGAAGACCTACATCAAGTTGCCGGCTTTCGAGCGCATCAAAGAGGACAAGGTGCTCTATGCCCATGCTTCGCGCATTTTGCACCACGAAACCAACCCCGGCTGCGCCCGGGCGCTGGCGCAGGCACACGGCGATCGCATTATCTGGATTAACCCGCCCGCTTTCCCGCTGGAAACCGATGAGATGGACGGGGTATTTGGCCTGCCATACCAGCGGGTGCCGCACCCGGCTTACGGTAAGGAGAAGATCCCGGCCTACGATATGATCAAGACTTCCGTCAACATCATGCGTGGTTGCTTTGGCGGCTGCTCGTTTTGCTCCATCACCGAGCACGAAGGGCGCATTATCCAGAGCCGATCGGAAGCGTCGATTCTCAAAGAAATTGAAGAGATCCGCGACAAGGTGCCGGGTTTTACCGGTGTGATTTCCGATCTCGGCGGCCCAACTGCCAATATGTATAAGCTGCGCTGCAAGAATCCCCGCGCCGAGCAGACCTGCCGCCGTGCTTCCTGCGTCTGGCCGGCTATTTGCCCACATATGAACACGGATCATACGCCGACCATCAATCTCTATCGCAAAGCGCGTGACCTCAAAGGTATCAAGAAAATCCTGATTGCTTCGGGAGTGCGTTATGACCTGGCGGTGGAAGATCCGCGCTACGTGCGTGAACTCGCCAGATATCACGTTGGCGGCTATCTCAAGATTGCGCCGGAGCACACCGAAGCGGGCCCGCTGGCGATGATGATGAAGCCGGGTATGGGCACCTACTACAACTTCAAGGCGCTGTTTGACAAATTCTCGAAAGAGGCGGGTAAAGAGCAGTACCTGATCCCCTATTTTATTTCGGCGCACCCCGGCACCACCGATGAAGATATGATAAATCTGGCGCTCTGGCTCAAAGCCAACCGCTTCAAACTCGATCAGGTACAAAATTTTTACCCATCGCCGCTCGCCAATGCGACCACCATGTATTACACCGAGAAAAACCCGCTCGCCAAGGTGCACCGGGTCGGCGGTGACGTGTTTGTGGCCAAGGGCGAGCGTCGTCGTCGCCTGCACAAGGCCATCCTGCGCTATCACGACCCGGCTGGCTGGCCGATTATCCGTGAAGCGCTTCAGGCCATGGGCAAAGGGTATCTGATTGGCTCCGGCCCTGAGTGTCTGGTTCCGGCCGAAGGCCGTGGCGAGCGCGCGGCGCTGGCTTCCGGCAAGGGAGCCCGGCCCGCGCTGACCCGGCACAGTGATATCAAACATCAGCGTGGTAATGCTCACCCCCGCGTGGGCAAGGCCATACAAAACCGGCTCAAGCCAGGCCGGTCAGCAAAGGCAAAACACAGGCCCGCACAGGGGCTGGGAAGCCGGTTGCTCAGGGTAAGCGCTCTGGAGGGTGAGGGAAGGACGCCCGAGCCTTGAGCGGCGGGCTTTCAGCATCCGGTTGCTGTGCCTTGCGGGCGCAGTAAAAAATAATGCCAGTCAGGGTAACTGACTGGCATTCAATCTGGATACGGGCCTGCCCCTAAAAGGGTGCATTTGCCGGTATTACAGCACCGCGACAATCGCCTCGCACAGCGGAGCCATATTTTCCGGTGTCATCCCCGCCACGTTGATACGCCCAGAGTTCACGGCATAAATACCAAACTCGTTACGCAGGCGCAGCACCTGATCTTTATTCAGGCCACTGAATGAAAACATGCCATTTTGGTTAATGATGAACGAGAAATCCTGCGCGGCACCTTTTTCCTGCAAGGTGTTAACAAACAACTGGCGCATACGCTGAATGCGCTCACGCATGGCGGTTAACTCTTGTTCCCAAATGGCACGCAGCGCGTCGTTTGACAGCACGGTAGCCACAACCGCCGCACCGTGTGACGGCGGGTTGGAGTAATTGGCACGAATACCGGCTTTCACCTGGCTAAATGCGGTATCTGCCGTGGCGGCATCAGCGGCAACCAGCGTACAGGCCCCGACACGCTCGTTATACAGGCCGAAGTTTTTGGAATAAGAGCTGGCAACCAGTAATTCCGGGTGTTTCGCCGCGAAAATGCGCAGCCCTTGCGCATCTTCTTCCAGCCCACGGGCAAAGCCCTGATAGGCAAAGTCAAACAGTGGCAGCCAGCCTTTTTCCTGCGCCAGCGTTGCCAGTTGTTCCCACTGCTCGGCTGTCGGGTCAATGCCGGTTGGGTTGTGGCAACAGCCGTGGAACAGCACCACGTCTCCTGCCTGCGCGGCGCTGAGGCTGCTGATCATGCCGTCAAAGTCCAGCGCGTGGTTTTCGGCGTCATAATAGGTATAGTCACACACCTCCAGCCCGGCAGAAGCGAACACATTTTTGTGGTTCGGCCAGCTTGGGTTGCTCACCCAAATTCGTTTCGCACTGGTCTGGCTGGCGATGAAATCCGCCGCAACGCGCAAACCACCCGTTCCGCCGGGGGTTTGTGCGGTACGAGCGCGTTTATTCGCAATAATCTCGCTGTGCTTACCGAATAACAGTTCCTGCGTGCAGCGTGCAAACTCAGGAATACCATCAATGCTCAGGTAATTTTTGGTGGTTTCTGTTTCCAGCAGCAACTGTTCTGCTTTTTTAACGCAGGTCAACACCGGCGTTTTACCGGTTTCATCCTTATAGACGCCGATGCCGAGATTAATTTTGTGCGGGCGTTCATCAGCGCGAAACAGGTCAGCCAGCCCCAGAATCGGGTCAGCAGGAGCGGCAGAGATTTTTTCAAACATTGCGACGTAATCCATGACAGAGAGTAAACAGAAATAGCAGGTTAACGCCAGCGTCTGGCTTTGCCAACCGTTTGCATCAAAAGAAACAGAAATAATGGCACAAGGGTAAACACTGGCATAAATGGCCCTGTCGGGCGGTGTGGTAAGCCTATCTTTGCGTAAACATACCGCTATCGCGCCGCCGATGTGCTCAGGTAATAAAAAAGCCGGGAGAGGGTTCCCGGCTTAACACAGGTGTGACATCAAGAGAGATTAGAACTGGTAGGTCAGGCCGGTAAAGACGCTGTCACCCGTTTTCTTACCGTACGGGTTGCTGTCTGCATCAATCAGGTTGACCAGATACTCGACGTTAGCCGCCAGGTTCTTATTGAAGTTATACGTCCCGCCGATGCTGACATATTTGGTGATATAACCGCTGGTTTTCACCGCAGAAGTGTCGTTATCGGCTTTAGCAGAAACATACGCCAGAGACGGTGTTAAACCAAAGTCAAAGTGGTACTGGGCAACGGCTTCGAACACTTTGGTCTTGTCTGCTGCTGCTGCGCTGCTAATGTAACTCAGGTTATGGAACTCACCGTAGGTGGTAGCAAGGTAGATGTTGTTGGCATCGTACTTCAGGCCGGCAGCCCAGGCGTCCGCTTTCTGGCCACGGCCATCGGCTACCTGTGAGGTGGTGCGGTCTACCGCTTCATAAGAGGCAATCACGCCCACGCCAATCGGCGACGTATAGGAAGAGGAAATACCAAAACCGTCGCCGGTCTGTTTTACCACATTGGTTGAGTCTTCATGTTTCGCCTGATATTGCAGGCCAAAATCCCAGCCCTGCACCAGGCCGAAGAAGTTCTTGTTGCGATAGGTCGCAACACCGGCACTGCGCCCGGTAATATTATCGGTATAGCTTTGGTCACCACCCCATTCCGGCAGCACGTCGGTATAAGAGATACCGTCATAGGCGATGCCGCGGTTGCGGCCATAATCAAACGAACCGAAGTCAGAGAATTTCAGGCCGGCATAGGCATAGCGCGTTTTACTGTTCCCAGCACCGGCATTGCTATCTTCTGCTTTGCTGGCATTGAATTGATATTCAAAGCGGCCATAACCGGTCAGCTCGCTATTGATTTTGGTTTCACCTTTAAAGCCTAAACGAGCGTAGGTCTGGTCACCTTTGCCTTGAAAACTTTTGGCGGCATCACCGAAGTAATAGCCAGCGTGTACTCGCCCCGTTAAATCGAGCTTATTACCATCTTTGTTGTACACTTCTGCGGCGTTGGCTGCGCCTGCTGCCAACAGTGCCGGAATAACCACGGCTAAAATATTACGCTTCATCATTAAACGACCCTCGTTGTGTTATGTGTCCGGCTTGTCTTTACAGAAATATCGCAGTGAACTTCTGTCGCCAGCCGGTGTCTTTCTGTGTCCGCAAGCAGTGTTCCATTCATGGTGCGGTTTATCTACTTCATAAATGCTACTAATTACGTGTTGGTGAAACACTTAATTTCTATATGTAACTAAATATTTTTTAAAAATAAAAAATACGTCATTTATCTTTAATTTGACTTTTATTATGATTTTTTCACACTTTTATAGTGTGAAATAGCGTTTTCCTATATCTATAAATATGAATTTGATATGAAAAAAATCTTTCATTTTCATGAAATTAAAAAGATAAAAAAGGGTTTTGATTGTAGGTGGTTTTGAGGTGGGTATTGAGTGTTAAACCTTACTTTAAAGGTGTCTTTATTAAGCAAAATGCGCGATGGTGCTGTTTTTACGGTGATAAATGCAGCAAAAGAAAGTGACAGCAGGAAGGTTTAAGAAGGTAGTGATAACAGAGAAAAGAGCAAGAATAAAGTGACGTAAGATGCAATAAAAAAACATCAGCCGACAAGGCGGCTGATGTTCCCGACAGTGTGTAAATCAGTTAATCAGCAGAGCTGATTAGAACTGATAAATTGCACCAACTGCTACAGTGTTACCAGTTTTAACGCCAAGCTGGTTGCTGTCATCTTTGATCAGGTTGATATCGTACTCAACCAGGGTAGAGAAGTTTTTGTTGAACGCATAGGTAGCACCGATGCTCACATATTTCTTCAGGTAACCACTGGTTTTTGCGCTATCGTCATCTGCTTTAGCACTGACATAACCTAAAGACGGAGTCAGGCCGAAATCGAGGTTGTACTGAGCAACGGCTTCAAACACTTTGGTTTTGTCGTAAGCAGAAGTAGCAGCAGCGTTTTTATAAGACAGGTTGTGGTATTCACCGTAGGTGGTAGCCACATAGATGTTGTTAGCATCATATTTCAGGCCAGTTGCCCACGCTTCAGCCTTTTTACCGCGATTGTCAGCGGTCTGCTTGTCAGTACGATCGGCTGCAGTGTAAGAACCAATCACGCCTACGCCAAACGGCGCGGTGTAAGAAGAGGATACAGCCCAGCCGTCGCCAGTTTTTCTTCTGTATTCTGATGAATCATCATGTTTTGCTTGGTAACCCAGCGCGAAGTCCCAGCCGTCTACCAAACCAAAGAAGTTTTTGTTGCGGTAGGTTGCAACGCCAGCGTTACGGCCAGTGATGTTGTCGGTATAGACGGAATCACCACCCTGCTCCGGCAGTACGTCAGTGTAAGACAGGCCATCATAGCCAACTGCGCGGTTACGGCCGTAATCCAGTGAACCGAAGTCACCGAATTTCAAACCAGCGTACGCGTAACGGGTTTTACCAGCAGTGCTGTTAGTATCTTCAGCAGAGGATGCGTCAAACTGATACTCAAAACGACCATAACCGGTCAGATCGCTATTGATTTTTGTTTCACCTTTGAAGCCCAGACGAGCGAAGGTCTGGTCGCCGTCACCCATGACACTTTTGGACTCATCGCCAAAATAATGGGCAGCTTCGATTTTACCAGTCAAATCCAGCTTGTTGCCGTCTTTGTTGTATACTTCAGCCGCATTGGCTGCGCCAGCAGCCAGCAGAGCCGGGATTACCACTGCAAGAATATTGCGCTTCATCATTATTACCCTCATTGGTGTTATTAAGGCACCTGCATCACAATTTAAAACCCCATAGGGAACTTTATTGCCGATACAGTTGTCTTCCTGTGTCTGCACGCAGTGTTCCATTCAGTTGCGTGTTTATCTACCGTTTAAATGATACTAATTTCGAAATCGAGTAACCAATAGAAAATTTGTATTACAATTTGTAAATAAAGCGGAACTTTGTGAGCGATCTCTAAAATAAAAAAACAAGGGCACCGCCAGGGTGCCCTTGTTGATGCAGATATTTGTTTTTCTTATGTAATTTTTTGCTTAGAAACTTGCATTGCGCGGTGTACGCGGGAACGGGATCACATCGCGCACGTTTTGTACACCGGTTACATACGCAATCAGGCGTTCAAAGCCGAGACCGAAGCCAGAATGTGGAATGGTGCCGTAACGACGCAGATCGCGATACCACCAGTAATCTTCTTTACTGAGCCCCATTTCTTCCAGACGGGCGTCCAACTGCTCCAGACGCTCTTCACGCTGCGAACCACCGATAATTTCGCCAATGCCGGGAGCCAGCACATCCATGGCCGCCACGGTTTTCCCATCTTCATTCATGCGCATATAAAACGCTTTGATATCTTTCGGGTAATTTTTGACGACCACCGGTGCCTGAAAATGCTTTTCGGCCAGGTAGCGTTCGTGCTCGGAAGAGAGGTCGATGCCCCAGGACACCGGGTTCTCAAACGTCTGCCCGCAGTTTTCCAGAATGGTTATCGCATCGGTGTAATCCACCTGTGCGAAATCGGAACTGACAAAGCGCTCCAGACGGCTTACAGCGTCTTTATCGACTCGCTCGGCGAAGAATTTCATGTCATCGGCGCGCTCTTCCAGCACTGCCTGAAACACGAATTTCAGCAAGTTTTCCGCCAGTGAGGCGACATCGTCCAGTGTGGCGAAAGCGACTTCGGGTTCAATCATCCAGAACTCGGCCAGGTGACGGCTGGTGTTGGAGTTTTCCGCCCGGAAGGTTGGCCCGAAGGTGTAGATTTTAGACAGCGCGCAGGCATAGGTTTCGCCGTTAAGCTGGCCTGATACTGTCAGAAAGGCTTCTTTGCCGAAGAAGTCTTCGCTGAAATCGACCCGGCCTTGCTCGTTACGCGGCAGGTTTTCCAAATCCAGCGTGGAGACGCGGAACATTTCACCGGCACCTTCGGTGTCTGAGGCGGTGATGAGCGGGGTGGAAACCCAATAAAAACCGTTCTGGTGGAAGAAACGATGAATAGCCTGCGCCAGCGTGTGACGCACGCGTGCGACAGCACCAATCAGGTTGGTGCGCGGGCGCAGGTGCGCCACTTCACGCAGATACTCGATGCTGTGACGTTTGGCGGCCATCGGGTAGGTGTCCGGGTCATCGACCCAGCCAACCACATTGATGGCCGTTGCCTGAAGTTCAAAACTTTGCCCTTCACCGGGGGATTCAACCACTTTGCCCGTCACTTCGACAGAGCAGCCGGTGGTCAGGCGCAGTACGTCACTCTGGTAATTGTCCAGATTATTATTCACGACGGCCTGTAGCGAATCAAAGCAGGAACCGTCATAGACGGCGATAAAGGAAATACCGGCTTTAGAGTCTCTCCGGGTACGTACCCAGCCGCGCACGGTGACGTCACTGTCAACGGCGACACGGCCTTGCAGTACATCGACTACAGGCACTACGCTCATAACATTCTCTCTATTGGTCAATGTGGGTGGAATTCATCAATACGCCTATCGCCCCATCATGGGGCGTGGGTTTATGTTACTTGTCGCCTTGCAGGACACAAGTGGAAATCACCGCAACGCACTAAGTTTTATGCGATAGCGGTGTCGGCGGATTAAAGAGTAGGCAGTAAGGTGCGCCTCAGGAGGCTTTTTTTACGCGTGGCAAATCGAACGCTTTGCGCAGTGCGCTGACGAAGGCCTGATCCTGACAGATGGTTTTACCGGGGCTGTCTGATAATTTGGCCACCGGTTTACCGTTGCACTCCACCAGCTTGATAACGATATTCAGCGGTTTGATACCCGGAATATCGCAAGTCAGGCGAGTGCCGATACCAAATACCACCGGAATGCGTTGCTGAAAATGGCGGTAGAGGTGTAGCGCTTTTTCCAGATTAAGATTATCGGAAAACACCAGCGTCTTACTCATGGGGTCGATATCCAATGCGCGGTAATGGGCAATGGCTTTTTCGCCCCATTCGATAGGGTCGCCCGAGTCGTGGCGCAACCCCTGATAACGCTCGGCGAAGCGCTGGTCGAAGTCGCGTAAGAAGGCATCCATCGTGATGCAGTCCGTCAGGGCGATGCCGAGCTGATTGGGGTACTCCTGCAACCAGGCATCAAGCGCTGCACGCTGGCTGCTGGCAAGCGTCGGGCTGATTTGCTGATGGGCCTGAAACCACTCGTGTGCCTGCGTTCCCACCGGGGTGAGCTGCAACTGATGGGCGAGAAAATAGTTGCTGGTGCCGATAAGCCACGGGAATTGTGCCTTCAGGGTGCGCACAATGTCGTGATGTACGTGACGGGAGAAACGGCGGCGGGTGCCGAAGTCCATCAGGCGGAAACCGCTTAAATCCACATCGGCACTGAGCGTGCGAAATGCATCGAGCGTGTGTTGCAATTGCGCCAGGGCCACCCCGGTATAATCACCCGGGTGGCGGGCGTGATGCACGACTTCACTGATCACCGCCAGCAACGGCACTTCCCATAAAATGACTTCGTGCCACGGGCCGGTGATGCGAATATCCAGCTTGCCCTGATGCTGACTGACGACTATCTGTGCCGGGTTAAAACGAAAGGTTTTCAGCCAGTTGAGGTAGTCGGGTTTAAAAAACGGCAATGATGCGAGATACGCGTATTCGTCATCACGTAACGATAACTGACTCATGGCGTCTATCTGTGCACGAATCTCATCGGCATAGACTCCCAGTAACTCATCGCCACGGCAGCGGAACTCCGCTGCAACATGAACATCATGATAATGGTGGTATACCGCCTGCTGCATGTGCAGTTTATAGGCATCGGTATCCAGCAATGAGGTCAGTATCGGGGAGGTGTGTAAAGTCATAATGCGTTCCCGCATCCTCGTTTAAGACAATCTTGTTTAATGCAGTTGACAGTGCTGTTTAGCAGCGCTGGCGCGGTTGTATCAGCCGGCTGTCTGTTCAATGGCGCTTATCACATCATATTGGGCGGATGAAGGCGAGATTCAATTGTGCGATTGTGACAAAAAAGTATCTGTTTTTACGCCAGATTTAACAGGAGTGATTGAATCATAATGTTTTTTATACTAAACAAAAAAACAGCACTCACGCGCTGCTCATGGCAATATTGAGAATGAATGCAGAAAGTTTGCATTCCTCCGGTCTCTCCCCTTTAATAGACCTAACAGCCTGTTGCGTAACGGAACAGCGTGAAAAACAGACAAGATGACCCGTCATTTGGCGGAGTAAAAACAGCGGCGTGTTGCCGCTGTTTGTTCTTGTTTGCCGGGCGAATACATCAGGATAGTGCAGCGCTGCCATAGCGGGTTTCAGGCGTTTCTTTCTTTATACAGCACTACAGAGAAGAAAGAAGGAAAGCATGATGCGGTGGCCGGAGCATACGGCGCTATCCCTCATTTAGTCATAAGGTAATCAGTTATGAGTCAACAACCACAGGTAAAATATCGGCACGACTACCGTGCGCCGGATTACACCATCACTGACATCGCGCTGGATTTTGATCTCGGTGCACAGCAGACCCGTGTCGTGGCAACCAGCCAGGTGGTGTTACGGGGAGAAAAAGGCGCGGTATTACGCCTTAATGGTGAAGGGTTGACGTTACTTGGGGTCACGGTGAACGGGCAAGAGTGGTCGGCTTACCGTGAAACGGCTGGTGCACTTGAGCTGACCGGCGTGCCAGAGGCCTTCACGTTGCGTATCGAAACGCAAATTAGCCCGGCGGCGAACAGCGCGCTGGAAGGGTTATACCAGTCGGGCGAGGCGCTGTGTACCCAGTGCGAGGCAGAAGGCTTTCGCCATATCACCTATTATCTTGACCGGCCGGATGTGCTGGCGCGCTTTACCACCCGCATTACGGCAGAGAAAAGCCGCTACCCGTATCTGCTCTCTAACGGCAACCGCGTGGCGCAAGGCGAGCTGGAGGATGGCCGCCACTGGGTGGAATGGCAAGATCCGTTCCCGAAACCCTGCTACCTGTTCGCGCTGGTGGCCGGTGATTTTGACGTGTTGCGCGACACTTTTGTCACCCGTTCCGGCCGTGATGTCGCGCTGGAACTGTTTGTCGATCGCGGCAACCTCGACCGGGCCGACTGGGCCATGACCTCGCTGAAAAACGCCATGAAGTGGGATGAAACCCGCTTTGGCCTGGAGTACGACCTCGACATCTATATGATAGTGGCGGTGGACTTCTTCAACATGGGGGCGATGGAAAATAAAGGGCTGAACATTTTCAACTCCAAATATGTGCTGGCCAAAGCCGAAACCGCCACCGATAAGGACTATCTCGGTATCGAAGCGGTGATCGCCCACGAATATTTCCATAACTGGACCGGCAACCGCGTCACCTGCCGCGACTGGTTCCAGTTGAGCCTCAAAGAGGGGCTGACGGTATTCCGCGATCAGGAGTTCAGCTCGGACGTCGGTTCCCGCCCGGCCAATCGCATTGACAACGTGCGGGTGATGCGCGGCGCGCAGTTCGCCGAAGACGCCAGCCCGATGTCGCACCCCATTCGCCCGGACAAAGTCATCGAGATGAATAACTTCTACACCCTGACGGTGTATGAAAAAGGCTCGGAAGTGATCCGCATGATGCACACCCTGCTGGGCGAAGAGAAATTCCAGGCAGGAATGCGGCTCTATTTTGACCGTCATGACGGCAGCGCTGCCACCTGTGATGACTTCGTGCAGGCGATGGAAGACGCCTCAAGCGTGGATTTATCGCAGTTCCGCCGCTGGTACAGCCAGTCGGGCACGCCGGTGGTGACCGTGAGCGACGAGTATGACGCAGCGACCCGCCAGTACCGCTTGCACGTCAGCCAGATGACGCCGGTCGGCGCGGACAAGCAAGACAAGCTGCCGCTGCACATTCCGCTGGATGTCGAGTTGTATGATAACGAAGGCCGGGTGATTGCGCTGCGCCAGAAAGGGCAGGCGCTGGGGTCGGTGCTCAATGTCACCGCAGCGGAGCAAACCTTCGTGTTTGACGATGTGCCTTGCCAGCCGGTGCCGTCACTGCTGCGTGAGTTTTCGGCACCGGTAAAACTCAATTACCCGTGGCGTGATGAACAGCTCACCTTCCTGATGCGCCACGCCAGCAATGCCTTCTCACGCTGGGATGCGGCACAAAGCCTGTTGGGTAACTATATTCGCCTGAACGTGGCGCGTTTCCAGCAGCAACAGCCGTTGTCGCTGCCGCTGCATGTGGTTGATGCGTTCCGGGGCGTGTTGCTGGATGAGGCACTCGACCCGATGCTGGCAGCACAGATCTTGTCGTTGCCGGGTGAAAACGAAATGGCCGAGTTGTTTGAGGTCATCGACCCGGATGCGATTGCTGCCGTGCGCCAGATGCTGGTGCACACGCTGGCACACGAGATGGCGGATGAACTGCTGGCGGTGTATCGCGCCAATAAGCTCGCGCAATACCGCGTTGACCAACACGATATGGGCAAACGCGCGCTGCGTAATCTCTGCCTCAGCTATCTGGCCTTTGCCGATCGCGCCGAGGCGGATAAATGGGTGACGGCGCAGTTCCATGAAGCGGATAACATGACGGATTCGCTGGCGGCAATGAGCGCGGCCGTGGCCGCGCAGTTGCCTTGCGCCGATACGCTACTGGCGGCGTTTGATGAACGCTGGCACCACGATGGCCTGGTGATGGACAAATGGTTTATCTTGCAGGCCAGCAGCCCGGCGGCCGGGGTGCTGGCGCGGGTACGCGACTTGCTTAACCACCGCTCATTTAGCCTTGGCAACCCCAACCGGGTGCGTTCGCTGGTTGGCGGCTTCTGTGCCGGTAATCCGTCAGCATTCCACGCCAAAGACGGCAGCGGTTATCAGTTTCTCACCGACATGTTGACCGAACTGAACACCCGCAACCCGCAGGTGGCCTCGCGCCTGATCGAACCGTTAATCCGCCTTAAGCGTTACGATTCAGCGCGTCAGGCGCTGATGCGCCAGGCGCTGGAAACCCTCAAAGGGCTGGAAAACCTCTCCGGCGATCTGTTCGAGAAAATCACGAAAGCGCTGGAGGCGTAAAGTTTAAACATCAAGGGTGGGTTATTTATTCGCTCACCGTCAAAGCCGGGAAAGTCCCGGCTTTTTTAATTCCATCACATTACAGCCATTCGGTTAGTTATATCACCTGCCACCTATCCTGCTTTTATTGACATTCAATTATCTGAGTGTAATAACTTTGGCCGTAAAATAAGACTATCTGCTTTGTTATTTCAATATAATTTAATGGCATGGAGTGTTTATGAGTAATGAAAGTATTAGTAAGATTATTATTGATCTCGATAATGTATTTGATTTAAATCGATACGATGAAAGCACCATGCTGCAATATGCGGCGAAAGATCAATTAGTTCAATTACTGAACGGTTTTGTTGAAGATGTGAAAAAATACAATAAAGAAAAATCACGCCAGCCGAATAGTAATGGTTTTCTAGATGAAATAACTCGTAAAAATAATACCATTTTTATTAATGGCCAACGCGGCACCGGTAAAACTACCTTTCTAAGAGCGATGTTGAATTATTACTCTGAGGAAAAGAATAGTGATGGTGTTTTTCCTCTGGCGTTTATAGATCCGACCTTAATCGAGACACATCAAAATATCCTGATTGATATTGTCGTAAAGTTTAAACAACTCTATGACAGCAAGCTTAAGTATTGTATGGATGAAGAGAAAAGTCAGCGACTGAATAAATGCCTTGAAGATATGGCGGAAGGGCTGAAACTCGCCAGTCACCATAAAACAAACCATGATAAACATGACGATAGCTGGTTCTTAAGTCAGACGTTGAAAAGTGCTAAGAGCGGGCAATGTTTAGAAGAACGGCTACACCATTTTATTAATGAAATTTCAGATGCATTAAATAAAGAATTATTTATCATTGCCATTGATGATGTTGATACCCATACTGAAAAAGCTTATGAGGTGCTGGAAACTATCCGCTGCTACCTCAATCACCCCAGGGTCGTGGTGCTGATTTCCGGGGATTTAAGACTATACAATCATATTGTCAAAAACAAAAAACAACTTGAATTACAATCTGGTGGCAAACAGAGCAATGATGAAAAAGAGACTAGGGATTTGGTAAGCCATTTAACCCAGCAATATATGGCAAAAATTTTTCCAGCCTATCAACGCATCGACTTAAAATTGTTAATTCAGTTATTTGAAAATAAAAATAGGAAAGTGATTTTCTCAAAAGGTGGTAAGATATACCAAGGCATTGAAAGCGCTGAGCAGAGTATAGGTAAGAAATCATCGGATCTCTTGTCTGATATTATTTCTCTTACGCTAAAGATTAAGGATGCACAGCAAAAATATTATCGGAATTTTATTCTTTATCAGCCAATACGAACCGTCGTGCAGTTGTTAAAAATGATGCCAGTTAACCAGGATGGAAAATTAACTGAATCACCTGAATTACGAGATTTAGTTATATCGGCATTAAAACGTATTTTTATTGGTGAAATTATCGATCAAAATATTGATTATTCTTTACTGGATGGTGGAGATAAAGACCTTAACAAAATTGCTTGTGCAATATTTATCCTATGCCATAAAAATGGCGAACTTGAAACTGGATTTTATTTACGTCCGGATAGCGATGATGATGCTTATAATGCTGTAAAAATATATTTGGCGATGGTGGTTAATCGGTTGTTAGAAGAAAATACACTGTCAAACGCACTGACCTTTATGCTAACCAGTGCAATGCCAGCTAATATTTATATGCACTATTTGGCTGAAAAAGAAAAAGGGGTAAATAATCTGCCAAGAGCATATGTTGAGTACCTTGGATTAACTCGAGGGGAAAATGTTACTGGAGTCGTGGCGCATTGTAATCCGGTTATTTTTCATGGATATGATAATGCATTAAAGCAAATTCATGGTGGAGTAATAAAAGTCAATAGGAGAAGGAGTAGCAGGTTTGATGCGGGCCGCTTTGAAAAGCTAACCGGATGTGGAAAAGATGATTTGATAAAGTCGTTAAGCTGGCTTTCCAGTAATCTGGATAAAGTTAATCAGAATTATGTTGATGTGGTGTCAGCAGTGACTATTTTGGCATCCGCCAGCAGTGTCCAGGAAGGGGCAGAAAAAAGAGATTATATTTCTATTTTTAGCTTGCTGGCGGTAATGGCTCGGTTGCTTGATAAAAACAGTGATTATCCAATTGAGCGCTTCATTTCAGTACAGACGTTTGGTTATCCGGTCTTTTTGGATAGGAAAAAAGAGACGGAAGATGAGGATGTTGAGGATGATGCAAGCGATGATGATACACAAAACTTAGAGAATAAGTATATAAAAATTCTGAATGATAAAATCACAGCGTGGAAGGGAAAGAGTAAAATAACTTGCTCATCATTACTAATGGGAAAAGTCTGGGAGCGAATTCAGTATACGCTGCTTCCTGCTTCTGAAGATTTCTCAGGTAGCAAATTTTTATATAAAGATGTGGAAAGGAAAGAAGATATTCTGCTTAGTCACCTATTTTCATCATTTGTTTTTGGAGTAATAAATGCATTTATGATAGAGGAAGTTAACTATAATAAAAATATCCCAGAGGGATTGGTGAGGAAATTTATTTCCGCTAAAAATACAGCCTCTTCACCTAAGGAGTTAGTTATTAACATAAAGCGTGTTACTGATTTTTTTGATGAAAATGAACAATATGATGAATATGTTAAGAGCGGTTTTTTTTGTAATTTCCTTCCTGTGACTAGCGAGATAATTCGGTGTCCATTAATTCTTCCATTTTTACTCCCTGACTTAAATTCGTCAGGTTTTTACATGGAAAGTGATGAGGATATTACATTGATTAACCCTATTAAAAATAAAAGAACAGACCGAGAAAAATTATATCAGGCAATTCTATCCACCGACTTGATGAAAGACCTGTACTCTATAAAGAAAACGATTTCAGTATCAGGGAAAACCGGTGAGGCATCTGCGCAAGACAAGTATTTATATATTTCCAGACTGCCTATTTCTGGGTGTTTTACAGAAAAGAAAAGCTCGCAACTAAATACAAAGTAAGGCCACAACATGTTTCTCAACCAATATCTTCTTGCGGAGCCCCGGTTGTATGAGCTTTTGCTGACGCAACTGCCGTTGTTGCTGTCGGGTGAGCGCTCGACTTTGCCGGAAAAAGACATCGAAGCCGTGACGTATAACAGTTGGTATCAGAGACAGTTTACCCATACCGACCCGATGTTTGAGCGCCACTGGGATCACTTGCTGTCACGTCAGCGTGAAGCCAAAGGGTGGTGCAGGGCGTTGCTTGGGCAGGCGGCTCGCTACCATCTGGACGAAGATCAGCGTCGGCTGGCGGTGCGCCAGTCGCGCTTTGGCGAGTGGCAAAACTGGGTGGCGAATCAATCTGGTTTCCCGGTTATCGCTTATCAACTGGAGCAGATGTGGTGCGGCAAGACGTGCCCACCGTTGTTTGAATTACTGGCGCGGCTGAAGCAGACGTTGGGTTACCGGCCGATTGTGTCACCCTGGCATCCACGCGTTGAAGATTATCTGCAACACGAAGGGTTGCATGAAGCGCATATGCACCTTAACGGTACGACCTTTGTGGAACTGATGTGGCATCACAGCCTGCTGAATCCTGATGCGCTGATTAATGAAATGGAGAAAAGCCGTAAGGATGACCCTACCCGATTGCGGCGCTTTTATGCCGTAGCCCACTCGCTGGATACCCCGATTAAAGTGAGCCGTATGCTGCATATCGCGCGTTATTGCCGCGAGTGGCTACTACGCTGGGCCGAAGGTCGGTATCACCCGGCGTGTGAGGGTAAACCGGCAAAACAGCACTTTGCTGACTTGCTGCGCTGTGACGATATTGTCGCTCCCGACGCGGGCTTTTTTGCCTGGGAACAGGCGGCGTATGCTCAGGAGCAACAGTATCAGGGCCTGTGCGAGCTGCATTTTCATATCCGGGTGTTACATGCGTTGCGCGCTCATCCGTCGGCGACGGAAGATGCCTGCTATTGGCTGTATTTGCTATGCATGAACCTGTTTCAGCGTTTGCTGGTGCAGCGCACCGATCAGATAGGTTTTGATCAGTTCCAGAAATTTACCGAGTTAGGTCCACGTGAGCCGATAGAAGAACGCTATGCTGCCCGTTTTTATCAGTTACATGGTGAGCGGACATCGGGCACATCGATGATGGCGACGATTGAAGGGCGCTTTGCGCCGAAAGACACGTCCGATAAGAATAAGCAACTGATCACGCGTATCCTTGACGGGTTTTGGGACTACCAGAACCCGAGTGCGTCATCGCTTGATAAGCCACCAGAGTTAAATGCGCTGGCACAAGCCTGTCTTGGCGCGACACGTCCGGCGCTGCGGCTGGTGGTGCATTTCATCAAACGTCACTGGGATTATCGTGATGGCTCTTCCCATTTCAGCGCACTACGTGAAGGTGTGTTGATGCGTGCTCATGCATTATTTCAGGTGCTGGAGGCGTTTCCGGCGTTGCGCTCGCTGCTTACCGGGTTTGATGCCGCTGCCAATGAGCGCGAGGCTCCACCGGAAGTGTTCGCCGTGCTTTTTCGTCAGGCACGCCGTCAGGGTATCGCCCATTTCACCTATCACGCCGGGGAGGATTTTGAACATCTGATCAGTGGCATTCGCGCCGTCTATGACAGCCTGACGCTGCTGGAGTTATCGAATGGCGATCGCATCGGTCATGCTACGGCGATTGGTATTATGCCGACGTTTTGGCGTACGAAAATGCCGGAGACGTTGTTCATTAAGCAAGGCGAATGGCTGGAAAACCTGCTGTTTGTACGCAAGTTATTACTGGAACAGCGAGAGGGCAGCGATTTATCGCTGGTACGGCTGGATAGCGAAATTGCGATGCTGGCGTACCGGATTTTTGCACAGCACCCTTCCATCGTCGTGTTACAGCTCTTTTTTGACGGTCGCGGGCTTGACCCCATACAGGTGCGAAATTATCTGCAAGATAAGACGGACAGGCCGGTGGGCTGGCTGGGAGAAGAGTTCGAGCGGGTCGGTGAGTTTGCAAAACGCTATGGCAAAGAGGCGTTGATATTGCTGAAACAGCGCTGGTTTGATGCAGACGTGATCACGCGGTATGAAGCCTCCGCCGAGTTCGACACCGATTTTCTGCCTGACAGTACCCTGCTTGCTGCACAGCAATACGTGCAAAAGCGGGTGCGTGAAAAACATATAGTGATTGAAACGCTGCCGACCAGCAATGTCAGGATCAGTTATTACGAGGATATTACCCAGCACCATGTATTCCGCTGGATGCATCTTCCCGAGCGTTATGTTGCAGGCGATCATCCTATGTCGGTGGCATTAGGATCTGACGATCAGGGGATTTTTGTCACCGATATGAAAGGGGAGTTCTATCATCTGTTTACCGTGCTGATGAACGAATTTGGCTACAGCGAGCAGGATGCACTGGCGCAGGTGGCGGCACTCAATGAGAACGGACGCATTTACCGCTTCGATTATCCGCTTTAAAGAAGAGCAGGGGGCAGTGAAACACTGTCGCCCCCTTGGTGGCGAATATCTCATCAACCATCTCATCAACCGACGCGCTGAGGCGCGGGCTGTGTCGCGCGAGCCACCGGCGTCAGTATCCGCTCCAGCACCTGTGCTTCCAGCTCTGCCAGCCGGGCGGAACCACGGCGGCGCGGGCGCGGCAGGTCAATCGCCACATCCAACCCGACTTGACCGTCTTCGATCAGAATCACCCGGTCGGCGAGGGCGACGGCTTCGCTGACATCGTGCGTGACCAGTAATACGGTAAAACCGTGCTGTAGCCAGAGTGATTCGATCAGCCCCTGCATCTCAATGCGGGTCAGCGCATCCAGCGCGCCCAGCGGCTCATCGAGTAGCAGCAAGCCGGGGCGATGGATCAATGCGCGCGCCAGCGCCACCCGTTGCTTTTGCCCGCCGGAGAGCGCCGCAGGCCAGTCGGCCGCGCGTGATGCCAGCCCGACGGCGTCCAGCGCCTGATGCGCGGCGGTGCGCCAGTCGCCGCGTAACCCGAGGCCGACGTTATCCAGCACCCGTTTCCAGGGTAATAAGCGCGCTTCCTGAAACATTAGCCGAATGTCGTCACGCGCCTGCTGTAACGGCGCGCGGCCCGCCAGCAGCGCCCCCGCGCTTGCCGACTCGAGGCCAGCGAGCAGGCGCAGTAAGGTGCTTTTGCCGCAACCGCTGCGCCCGACCACCGCGATAAACTGCCCGGCGGGGATGTGCAGGTGAATGTCGTTGAGGATGGTGCGTGCGCCATAGCGTTTGCTCACGCCATTAATCAGCACCGGTGTCCCGGCATTCAGGCGTGCCGGTGCGTCTTGAGACAGTGTCATGCTGCTTCCTCCGTCAACTGCCAGCTTGGGTGCCAGCGTAGCCAAACCCGTTCCAGTGTCAGGGCGATAACATCCGCCAGTTTGCCCAGCAGGGCGTAGAGAATAATCGCCACTACCACCACATCGGTTTGCAGAAATTCGCGCGCATTCATTGCCAGATAACCGATGCCGGAGCTGGCAGAGATGGTTTCAGCCACAATCAGCGTCAGCCACATCAAACCGAGCGAGAAGCGCACGCCAACCATAATCGATGGCAGCGCCCCCGGTAACACCACTTCGTAAAACAGCCGAAAGCCGGATAAGCCGTAGCTGCGTGCCATCTCCAGCAGGCCGCTGTCGATATTGCGGATCCCGTGATAGGTGTTGAGGTAAACGGGGAACAGCGTGCCGAGTGCGACCAGAAAAATCTTGGCGCTTTCATCAATGCCGAACCACAAAATCACCAGCGGGATCAGCGCCAGATGCGGCACATTGCGCAGCATCTGCATCGAGGTATCCAGCAAGCGCTCACCGGTGCGCGACAACCCGGTGACAAACCCCAGCGCCAGCCCCAGCGTACCGCCGACGGCAAAGCCGGTCAGTGCCCGCCAGGTACTGATGCTCAGGTGTTGCCATAGCTCACCGCTGCGCGTCAGCCGCCAGAACGTCAGCACAATCGCTTGCGGTGACGGCAAAATTCGGCTGGAGAGCCAGCCTGCGCTGGCGGCCAGTTGCCAGACGGCGACCAGTAATAGTGGCAGTAGCCAGGGTGTGAGCCGCCCGGCCGTGAGGTGTACAATCCGGCGCATCGGCAGGCTCCTTAGCTCTGGGCGGCTTTTAACAGCGGCACAAATTCATTGCCGACGATTTCGCCTTGCGAGCGTAACGGCTGCGGCTGTGGCACCTCGGGCACCGCCACATCCAGATGCGGGAACAGCAGCTCGCCCACCTTGTAGGCCTCTTCCAGATGCGGGTAGCCTGATAACACAAAGGTATCAATCCCCAGACTGGCGTACTCCTCAATGCGTTGCGCCACGGTTTGCGGGTCGCCCACCAGCGCCGTGCCCGCGCCACCGCGCACCAGCCCGATGCCGGCCCACAGGTTGGGGCTGATTTCCAGCTTGTCGCGTTTGCCGCCATGCAGCGCCACCATGCGTTGCTGGCCTACCGAGTCAAAGCGTTTTAGCGATGCCTGCGCTTCGGCAATCGTCTCGTCATCCAGTTTGGAGATGAGCCGGTTGGCGGCCTGCCACGCTTCTTCGGCGGTTTCGCGCACGATAACGTGCAGGCGAATACCGAAGCGGACTTGTCGCCCCTGCGCTGCGGCTCTGGCGCGCACCTGGTCGAGCTTTTCTTTTACTTGCGCCGGCGGTTCGCCCCAGGTGAGGTAGAGGTCAACCTGTTCGGCGGCCAAATCCAGCGCGGCATCCGAGGAGCCGCCGAAATAGAGCGGCGGATGGGGCTGTTGTACCGGCGGGTAGTGCAGCTTCGCCCCTTTGACCTGAATATGTTTGCCATCATAGTCAACGGTTTCGCCTTTCAGCACCCCGCGCCAGATGCGGGTGAATTCGGCAGAGGCTTCGTAGCGCTGTTCATGATCGAGAAACAACCCCTCGGCCGCCAGCTCGTCCGGGTCGCCGCCGGTGACAAGGTTGAACAACGCCCGGCCATTGGAGAGCCTGTCCAGCGTCGCGGCCTGACGCGCGGCAAGCGTAGGCGAAATGATGCCGGGGCGTAGCGCAACCAAAAAGCGCAGCCGCTGCGTTACCGGGATCAGGGAGGCGGCGACCAGCCACGAATCCTCGCAAGATCGCCCGGTTGGGATCAAGACGCCGCCAAAGCCCAGACGGTCGGCCGCTTGGGCAATTTGTTGCAGATAGCTGTGATCGACCGGGCGGGCGTTTTCACCTTTACCAAAATAGTGGCCGTCACCGTGGGTGGGCAGGAACCAGAAAATATTCAGACTCATTGTGAGTATCTCCGTTCTCTCAAACTGGATATCAGGGGGTGACCGGGGCACGCCAGATTCGGCTGGCGACATCAAGCCGGGTTGGGATCAGGTGATTGTCGTAAAACAGATCGGCGGTGTGCTGTTGCGCTTGCAGCGTGCGGTCGTCCACCGGTTTGATAACGGTAATCGGGCGATGGTCGAAATAACTGGCGATCACCGCTTCCGGCAGCCCCATGGCGTTGGCCAGCAGCGTGACGCTTTGCGCGCGCTGGCTGAGGGTTAACGCGTCAGCCAGCGTCAGGGTATTGAGGAACTGTTGCAGGAACGGGCCGTATTTTTCCGCATAGGCGCGTGAGGCCAGATAAAACGAGCCGGTCAAATTCAGGTCGGTGCCATCGGCCAGTACCCGAACGCCACCTTGCAAGAGTGCCGCTGAGTAGTACGGGTCCCAGATGGTCCAGGCATCGACATTGCCTTGCTGAAAGGCGGCGCGCGCATCGGCGGGCGTCAGGTAAGCAGGCTGAATATCGGCAAAGGTCAGCCCGGCTTTTTGCAGGTTACGCAGCAGCAGGTTGTGCGAGCTGGAACCTTTCTGGAAGGCAACTTTACGGCCTTTCAGGTCGGCCACCGTTTTTATCGGGCTGTCGTCACGTACCAGAATCACTTCCGCTTTGGGTTTAGGGGGCTCGACGCCGATATAGACCAAATCCGCCCCTGCCGCCTGGGCAAACAGCGGTGGAATATCACCGGTACTGCCGACATCAATGCTGCCGATGTTCAGCGCTTCGAGCATTTGCGGCCCGGCGGGAAACTCTATCCAACTGATTTGTGTCTGGGGAAACTGCTTTTCCAGTAATTGATGGGTTTTCGCCAGTACCAGGCTGACCGAGCCTTTTTGAAAACCGACGCGCAACTGCGCCGGATCGGCCGCATGGGCCAGCGAAGTGGCCCCGACGAGTGCCGGGAGCAACAGCGTGAGGGCGGCGTGTTTCAAACGCGAGAGCAGCGGGCGGTGCAACATAACAGGTGTCCTCATTTCCATGTTTAAGGCAATGTCAACGTTCAGTCTGGGGTCAGGCGCTTAGCCGCTCAGGGGCTGGCTGGCGCTGGGCATCTGGTGCCCTTCGCAGCAGTGCCTGGAAAAACAGATGCAGCGCGTCTTCTAACCGGGCTTCGAGCGCCGGGGCAAAATCCGGCGTGCGGTCGTAGTGGCTTATCTGGCTGTCTTCTGCGAACACGCCCTGTAGAATTTCCTGTGCTTTCAGGGCGTTGAGTACCGGTTTGAGGCTGTAATCAATCGCCAGCATGTGGGCTATCGAGCCTGCGCTTGCCAGCGGCAACACCACTTTGTGCTCAAATGCCCGCTCGGGCAGTAAGTCGAGCAGCGCTTTCAGGCCGCCGGAAAATGAGGCTTTATAAATGGGCGTTGCTATCAATACGCCGTCGGCCTCGGCCAGTTGGCTATTGAGCGTTTGCAGCGAAGGGCTGTCAAAGCGGGCGTTGAGCAAATCATCGGGCGCGAAGTTGTGCAGGTGCCAGGGCAACACTTCAACACCTTGTGCTTCCAGCCACTTACCGGCGTGATGCAATAAAGCGGTAGAGCGGGAAGGGTAGCGCGGGCTGCCTGCCAGCGTTATGACACGCATAGTGACTCCTTATAACCAAAAATTAGCAATCATCACGATTTAATAACAGTTTTGCAGTCTGGCAGAGCGGATGCGGGTTCGAAAAATGATTTATTGTGGAATGGAAAGTGAAAAAACGAATAAAAAAGCGGCAGCGCAGGGGCTGGGCAAAGAAAACGATTGCGTTGATGTGCCGTTTTTTGGCCAAGGTCAATTCCCTTTCACGGGCCGATAGACGATAATACGCCCCCGGTTTGCTACCGGGACTCAGGAGAAGTCATGTATCCCCTCATTCGTAAAGCGTTATTCCAGCTCGACCCCGAACAGGCGCACGAGTTTACTCTGCATCAGTTGCGTCGAATTACCCATACTCCCTTTGAATGGCTGGTGCGTCAGTCTGTGCCGACCAAACCTGTCATCTGTATGGGGTTATCGTTTCGCAACCCGCTCGGGCTGGCCGCAGGGCTTGATAAAGACGGCGAGTGTATTGATGCGCTCGGTGCAATGGGCTTTGGTTTTATTGAGATAGGCACCGTGACGCCACGCCCGCAACCGGGCAATGACAAACCCCGGCTGTTCCGGGTGGTGGAAGCGCAGGGGCTGATTAACCGCATGGGGTTTAATAACCGTGGGGTGGATAATCTGGTCGAGAATGTGAAACGTGCCCGTTTTGGCGGCGTGCTTGGCATTAATATCGGTAAAAATAAAGACACTCCGGTTGAGCAGGGCAAAGACGATTATCTTCTCTGTATGGATAAGATCTATGCCCACTCCGGCTATATCGCCATTAATATTTCCTCACCGAACACGCCGGGGCTGCGCACGCTGCAATACGGTGACGCGCTGGATGATTTATTGCAGGCGATAAAAAATAAACAGGCTGAACTGCATGCCCGTTATCAGAAATATGTGCCGGTGGCGGTAAAAATTGCGCCGGATTTATCCGACGAGGAGTTGGTGCAAATTGCCGACAGCCTGGTGCGCCATCAGATTGACGGTGTCATTGCCACCAATACCACGCTCGACAGGCAATTGATTCAGGGCCTGAATCACTGCGGGCAAACCGGCGGATTAAGCGGGCGGCCACTGCAATCGCGTAGTACCGAGGTGATTCGCCGCTTATCTCAGGAATTACACGGGCGTTTGCCGATTATTGGCGTTGGCGGAATTGACTCGGTGGTGGCCGCGCGTGAAAAGCTGGCGGCAGGCGCAACGCTGGTGCAGGTATATAGCGGGTTTATTTATCACGGCCCTCGCCTGATTAAAGATATTGTTACTCACATCTGATTTTTCATTTGTCGCAGCCAGCGTCGGGGTTTATTTCCCCGCGACGCTGGTTTATATTCGGCTTCGTTTGCATGAAATGACGTCATCTTGATTTTCTTCACCTTATTGCGGTGAAGCCTACTGTATAAAAAGCATCAGAACTGAGCCAAAGGCTCGGGATAAAGGTTAGACATGAAGCTGATACCTGACGATCACTGGCGCTGGTATTTTGATGCCGAACAGGCGCGCCTGATGCTTGACCTTGCCAATGGCAAGGTGTTTTGTTCCCACTTCCCTGCGTCCATGCTCACGCCGGATGCCTTTAGCGCCGCAGCGTTTTGCGTTGAGGATGCCGCACTGTTTTTCACTTTTCAGGAGAAGTGCCAGCCTTTGGGGTTAACCACGACTGAAACCGCTGAGTTGGTACTCAATGCGCTGGTGGCGAACCGTTTTTTGAAACCGCTGATGCCGAAAAGCTGGCATTTTCGTGTGTATGGCGCGCTTGACGGCATGCCGCAGACCGGTGATCTGGTGAGTGTGATGTTAAATGAGCGCCCGGAGTCGGCTTATTTCATGGTGGTGGAGGCCGGCGATAACGCCAGCCTGTGCCTGCTGGTACAAGAGCAACTGGTGCTGAACGGTAAAACGCTACAACGCGCGGACGCCATTAAAATCATGCACGACCGGCTACGCTTTTATTCGCCGCATCCCGAGACGCTTTCTCCCCGTTACGCCTTTGCCGGATAACACAGGGCAACGCACCGCCTGTGATGGGGCGTTGCCCTGTGTTTTCGCCGCTGCGGCGTGGCTTAATCCAGCGTAATATCGCTCACGGGCACGCAACTGCACGCCAGAATTTCCCCATCATCCGTTTGTGCCCCGCTTTCAGTGGCGCGACAGCACCTTGTGTCAGCGTGAGCCGACAGCATCCGCACAACCCTGCCCGGCATGAATAAGGCACCCGAATCCCCTGTTGCTCGAGTTGCTCCAGCACTATCTGCTGGTTATTACCTGTAAAGGTGTTGCCCTGATAGGTGATGCGCACCGCTCGTGTATCCGCCGGTGCAGCCGTCTTGTTTTCGCCACCGGTCTGAGCTGCGGCTCCGTAAGGGCGCGGCGGTTTGGTGGCCAGTACCTCCAGGCTATCCCCCACGCGCAGGATGCCACGGCTACGCGCTATCAGGTTGATGCCGAAATCCACGTCGCCGTCTTGCGCGGTGCGATACTGTTGCAGCGTTGCCAGCGGCTCTCCCGATGGGTGGCGACGCCCGCGCTCGAGGCTGACAGTGGTGAGTACGCAGCGGCTACAGGGTTTGGCGACATCGAAAATCACGTCCCCTATGCGCACGGTTTGCCAACTGTCTTCGGCATAGGGCTGAGCACCACTGACAATCAAATTGGCGCGAAACTGCTCAATTCGCACGCCAGCAGCGCAGCGACGGCGCAAGTCGTCAAAAGAAGCTTCATTCACCAGCAAAAAAGGGTAGCCATCGGCAAAATGCAGCGGTGTTTGCGGGTGGCGCTTAACGCGCCGCGACGGCTCTGGCCCCTGCCAGCGCAACTGCACCGGACGTTGCAGGTATTCACTGAGCCAGCGGTTGATGGGGTCATGGGCAATATGCGCCTCAAAGTGGTTGCCCCAAACCTCGGTCGGCGCGAGCGAGGGCGTGAAATCAGTAAAGTTAACCGCCAGTGTGTTGCCATCCGGCGCGCTCAGTAACAGACCTTCTGGCGTCAACGCGGGGGTAAAGAGCACCAGTTGCGGGTACTGTCGCGCGGTAATAAAGGTGCCGTCTGGCTCGGTTAGCATAAAGATGCGGTCAAACGCAGGCCCGCCGGGGCTGACCATCATGGGCGACAGGCTGATGCCACGCATTGATTTGACCGGATGAACAAAAAGCCGGTTGAGTGCTATCACAGGGGGCTCCTTGCTGAATGAAAGCGGCAACTTTATGACAAGCCGCCGGGATTAGCTATAATGCGCCTCAATTTTCTTTAAGGTGATAGCTGCGATATGAACTCTCTGTTTGCCAGCACGGCGCGTGGTCTGGAAGAATTGTTAAAAAGTGAACTGGAGGCGCTGGGCGCGCAGCACTGCACGGTGGTGCAGGGCGGAGTGCACTTTCAGGGAGACAATCGGCTGCTGTACCAAAGCCTGATGTGGAGCCGCCTGGCGTCCCGTATTCTGTTGCCGCTCAATACGTTTAAGGTCTACAGCGATCTGGATTTATATCTGGGCGTGCAGGCGGTGGACTGGAGCGAGATGTTTGATGTCAATCACACCTTTGTGGTGCATTTCAATGGCACGAACGAGGTCATTCGCAACAGTCAGTACGGTGCGCTCAAGGTGAAAGATGCGATTGTTGACAGCTTTAGCCGCAAAACCGGCCAGCGCCCGGACGTGGCCCGCCAGCAAGCCGATATTCGCGTGGATGTGTTTTTGCAGCGCGAGCAGGCAAGCGTTGCGCTGGATCTCAGTGGTGAAGGGCTGCATCTGCGCGGCTACCGCGAGCAGGCCGGGCAAGCTCCGCTTAAAGAGACGCTGGCCGCGGCCATTGTGCAGCGCTCGGGCTGGCTGCCGGGCACGCCGATGTGTGACCCGATGTGCGGCTCAGGCACGCTGTTGATAGAAGCGGCGATGATGGCCGCCGATCGCGCGCCGGGCCTGCATCGCCAGCATTGGGGCTTTCTGGCCTGGAAAAAGCACGATGCCGCGCTGTGGAAAAGCGTCACAACCGACGCGCAAGCGCGCGCCCGTGCCGGCCTGCAAGCCACCACATCGCGTTTCTTCGGTTCGGATATTGACCGGCGCATCATCGAGATTGCCAGCGCCAATGCGCGCCGTGCCGGCGTCAGCGAACTAATCATCGTTTTTGACGCGCGTGATGCCACACAGCTGAAAAACCCGCTGCCGCAAGGGCCGGCAGGCACCGTTGTCAGCAACCCGCCTTACGGCGAGCGGCTGGAGAGCGAACCGGCGCTGATCGCACTGCATAACCTGCTGGGCCGTAAGATGAAGAGTGAGTTTGGCGGCTGGCAGTTATCGCTGTTTAGCGCCTCGCCGGAACTGCTCAGTTGTCTGCAACTGCGTGCCGATCGCCAGTTCAAGGCGAAAAACGGCCCGCTGGAGTGCGTGCAGAAAAACTACCGCCTGGCGTCAGGCGAGCTGCAGAGCGATACCCCACAAACGGCGGTCTTTGCCGAGGATTTTGCCAACCGCCTGCGCAAGAACCTGCGCAAACTGGAAAAATGGGCGCAGCAGCAGGGGATCGCGTGTTACCGCCTGTACGATGCTGACCTGCCGGAGTACAACGTGGCGATAGATCGTTACGGCAGCCGGGTGGTGGTACAAGAGTATGCGCCGCCCAAGAGTATCGATGCGCAAAAAGCCCGCCAGCGCGTGTTTGACATCATTAATGCCACCCTTAGCGTGCTGGATATTCCGGCCAGCCATTTGGTGTTGAAAACCCGTGAGCGGCAAAAAGGCAAAAATCAGTATGAGAAAATGGCCGAGAAGGGCGAGTTTCTGCAAGTCAGCGAATTTAACGCCAAACTGTGGGTGAACCTGACTGACTATCTCGACACCGGGCTGTTTCTCGACCACCGCATTGCCCGGCAAATGCTGGGCCAGATGAGCAAAGGCAAAGATTTTCTCAACCTGTTTGCCTATACCGGCACCGCCAGTGTGCACGCCGGGCTCGGTGGCGCTCGCTCCACCACCACGGTAGATATGTCGCGTACCTATCTGGAGTGGGCGGAGAAAAACCTGCGCCTTAATGGCCTGACCGGCCGCCAGCATCGCCTGATGCAGGCTGATTGCCTGGCCTGGATGCAGGAGACGCACGAACAGTTCGACCTGATTTTTATCGATCCGCCGACGTTTTCTAACTCCAAGCGGATGGAGGCATCGTTTGATGTGCAGCGCGATCACCTGATGCTGATGACCCAGCTTAAACGGATGTTACGCCCCGGCGGCACCATCCTGTTTTCCAATAACAAGCGCGGTTTCCAGATGGATATCGCCGGGTTGACGGCACTGGGGCTGTCGGCGAAGGACATCAGTGCACAGACGTTGTCGCAGGATTTCGCCCGTAACCGCCAGATCCACAACAGTTGGCTGCTCACACACGCTTTCGAGGAAAAGTAATTACCATGTCATTGATCAGTTTATCCGGTGCCTGGCTGTCATTTAGCGACGCGCCGCTGTTGGACAATACCGAGCTGCACATTGAGGACAACGAACGGGTGTGTCTGGTGGGGCGTAACGGCGCAGGGAAATCGACGCTGCTGAAAATTTTGTCCCAGGAGACGCCGCTGGATGATGGCCGGCTGGTGTATGAGCAGGATTTGATTGTCGCTCGTTTGCAGCAAGATCCGCCACGTAATGTGGCCGGCACCGTGTTCGATTTTGTTGCCGAAGGGGTGGCCGCGCAGGCCGAATACCTTAAAGCCTACCATACGGCGTTGCGCCAGGTCGGCGAAGACCCGAGCGAGAAAAACCTCAATCAACTGGCGAAAATTCAGGACGTGCTTGACCACCAGGGGTTGTGGAAGCTCGAAGACCGCATCAATGAAGTGCTGGCGCAGTTGGGGTTATCCGCGGATATGCCGCTGTCGGCGCTCTCCGGTGGCTGGTTGCGTAAGGCCGCGCTCGGCCGGGCGCTGGTGAGCGGCCCTCGGGTGTTGTTGCTTGATGAGCCGACCAACCATCTGGATATCGAAACCATCGACTGGCTGGAAGGATTCCTGAAGGCGTTTTCCGGCAGTATCGTGTTTATCTCCCATGACCGCTCTTTTATCCGCAACATGGCGACCCGGATTGTCGATTTGGATCGCGGCAAGCTGGTCTCCTGGCCGGGTAACTATGACACCTATTTGGCCGGTAAAGAGGAAGCGCTGCGGGTCGAAGAGTTACAGAATGCGGAGTTCGACCGCAAGCTGGCGCAGGAAGAGGTGTGGATCCGCCAGGGCATCAAGGCGCGGCGTACCCGTAACGAAGGGCGGGTGCGGGCGCTCAAGGCGATGCGTCAGGAGCGTGCCGAGCGCCGTGAAGTGATGGGTTCAGCCAAAATGCAGGTAGAAGAGGCCGCGCGATCCGGCAAAATCGTCTTTGAGCTGGAAGACGTTCACTATCAGGTGGCGGGCAAGACGCTGGTGTCCGGCTTTTCGGCACAGGTACAGCGTAGCGATAAAATCGCGCTGGTGGGGCCGAACGGCTGTGGAAAAACCACCTTGCTGAAGCTGATGCTGGGGCAACTGGCCGCCAGCGCCGGACGTATCCACTGTGGCACCAAACTGGAAGTGGCTTATTTCGATCAACACCGTGCCGAGCTGGACCCGGACAAAACGGTGATGGATAACCTGGCCGAAGGCAAACAGGAAGTGATGGTTAATGGCCGCTCGCGCCATGTGCTGGGCTATTTGCAAGACTTTCTGTTTCACCCGAAACGCGCCATGACACCGGTCAGGGCATTATCCGGTGGGGAGCGCAACCGCCTGTTGCTGGCGCGTTTGTTCCTTAAACCCAGCAACCTGCTGATTCTTGATGAACCGACCAACGATCTGGATGTGGAAACGCTGGAACTGCTGGAAGAGTTACTGGAAAGCTACCAGGGTACGGTGCTGCTGGTCAGCCATGATCGTCAGTTCGTCGATAACAGTGTTACCGAGTGCTGGATTTTCGAAGGCAATGGCGTGATTGGCCGCTATGTTGGCGGTTACTATGACGCACAGCAACAGCGTGCCGCCTCGGCAGCGCAACGCAGCGCGACGAGCGCGCCAAAAGAGCCTGCTGTGCCGTCGGCAACTCTGGCCAGCGCATCAAGCGCCAAGCGCACTGGCGGGAAACTCAGTTATAACCAACAGCGTGAGCTTGAGCAGTTGCCACAACAGATTGAGGCGCTGGAGCAAGAGATTGAGCGCCTGCAACAGCAAATGAACGACCCGGCGTTTTTCTCTCGCACGCATGATGAAACGCAGCCGGTACTCAATGCACTGGCCACGGCAGAACAACAGCTGGAAAGCTGCTTTGAGCGTTGGGAAACGCTGGAAGCCCAGAAAAACGCTTAGGTACGAGGCAGGCGCTAGAGTGTCGCCTGCCTGCGGTGTTTCTGGGTGTGAAGGGCTGCGCTGAGACGAGGGTTGTCTGCTCAGCGCAGCGTCATGCTTTTGTGTCTCAGTCAGGCCACCCGGAGGCGGCGAATGTGTGGACATCATCACCACTATGACCGGCATATGCTGTGCCCGCACTGTGACCTGCTGCTGGAACTGCCTTCGTTACAGGATGGCCAGCGTGCGGTGTGTCCGCGCTGTCATGCGGTGTTATCCAGTCGCCAGCGTGAGCCGCGCTGGCGGCCTGCCAGTTTTGCTTTCAGTACATTGATAATGTTGCTGTTATCAATGCTATTTCCGTTTGTTTCCATGACCGTCGCCGGTATTCGCAGCGAAATTACGCTGCTGGAAATTCCACGGGTGATGGTGGCGGAAAGCTACGCCAGTGTGGCGACGCTGTTTTTGTTGTTTGTGCAACTGATACCGGCGTGCTCAATGCTGATGATGGCGCTGTTATGCCTGCGCGTGCCGTTATCTACCGGTATCAAGCGCTCTTTTACCAAGGTGCTCTTCCAGTTGAAAAGCTGGGGGATGGCGGAAATTTTTCTCGCCGGTGTGCTGGTCAGTTTCGTCAAACTGATGGCGTACGGTGATATCGGCATTGGTGCCAGTTTTATTCCCTATATCGTCTTTTGTCTGTTGCAATTACTGGCTTTTCAGAGCCTGGATCGCCGCTGGCTATGGGATGATGTCGCCCCGCCGCCGCCGATGCCTGCCGGGCTGGTTTGCGGTGAGAGCGGGATGTCGCAGGGGGTGCGTGCATGTGCCTGTTGCCGTGCGATTTTACCTGCGGATGAACACCGCTGCCCGCGCTGTCACCGTCATGGCCATGTGCGTCGGCGGCATAGCCTGCAATGGACACTGGCGCTGCTGCTGACCTCGGTGCTGCTGTATGTGCCAGCCAATATTATGCCGATTATGGTGACAGAAGCGCTCGGCCATAGCGTGACATCCACCATCATGTCCGGGGTTATTTTGCTCTGGGAGAGTGGTTCATGGCCGGTTGCGCTGGTGATTTTTATTGCCAGCATCATGGTGCCTTCGTTGAAAATGCTGGCACTGGGTTGGCTGTGCTGGCGCGCGCGTGGCCCCCATCGGCACGATGCTGCGCGCCTGCACCAGTTATATGAGATGGTTGAGTTTGTCGGCCGCTGGTCGATGATTGACGTATTCGTGATTGCCGTACTGTCAGCGATGGTACGAATGGGGCGACTGATGAGTATTTATCCGGCTATTGGCGCAGTGCTTTTTGCCAGTGTTGTCATTTTGACCATGATTGCCGCGATGGCCTTTGATCCCCGTCTGCTGTGGGACAGTCATCACGAACAGGGAGAGGAGTATGGCGTTGACCAAGACTAATCAAACGACAGCACAGGTGGAAAGCATTACACGCTGGTCACCGGTGTGGATTGTGCCGATTGTCACGGTACTGATAGGGGCCTGGATTTTGTTTTACCATATCAGCCATCAGGGGCCGGAAATTACGCTGACGACGCGCAGTGCCGAAGGCATTGAGGCGGGGAAAACCACCATTAAAAGCCGCAGTGTCAATGTCGGGGTGGTTGAGAACGTCAGGTTAAGCGATGACCTGCAACAGGTGGAGATTAAAGCCCGTCTGAACGAAGGCATGGAGAAGTTGCTGGGCAAAGATTCCGCATTCTGGGTGGTTAAACCCCAGATAGGCCGCGAGGGGGTATCGGGGCTCGGCACCCTGCTTTCCGGCGCGTTCATCGAGTTGCAGCCAGGGGCGGGCAAGCAAGAGAGTCGGGCGTTTCAGTTGCTGGACTCCCCGCCGCTGGCCTCGCCGGATGCGAAAGGTATTCGCATTATGCTTAACAGCGAACAGTCCGGCCAGTTAAACGCCGGTGACCCGGTGCTGTTTCGTGGGTTTCGCGTTGGGTCGGTGGAAACCAGCCATTTCGACCCGGTTGCCCGCAAGATGCGTTATCAGGTGTTTATCGCCGCGCCTTACGACCCGCTGGTGACCGCCAATGTGCGCTTTTGGAAAGACAGCGGTGTGGCGCTGAATCTCTCGGCGCAGGGGATGCGAGTGGAGATGGGGTCGCTGAGTACCTTACTCAGTGGCGGGGTGAGCTTTGATGTGCCCGCTGGCTGGGAGGCGGGGAAACCGGCTCAGGAGCGTGATGAATACCTGTTGTTTGATAACCAAACCAGTATTCAGGATTCACTCTACACCGATTATAAAGAGTACCTGCTGTTCTTCGATGAGTCAGTGCGCGGATTACAGGTAGGCGCGCCGGTCGAGTTTCGCGGTATCCGGCTGGGGAGTGTTGCCGAGGTGCCCTTCTTCCCGCATAACCTGCCGCAGAGTTTTGACAGTGATTACCGTATTCCGGTGTTGATCCGTATTGAGCCTGGTCGCCTCACACAGGGGCTGCGCGATCGGATGGACGTTGCGCAAGAGCTGAGTAAAGGGGCGATATCGGGCCTGAGAGCATCAATGAAAACCGCCAATCTGTTGACCGGCGCACTCTATGTGGATCTTGATTTTTATCCGCAGCAAAAAGGTCGGGCTTTGCCGATAGCGTCAATGGATGGCTACCCGGTGCTGCCGACAGTCAACGGTGGGTTAACGCAAATTCAGCAAAAGCTGATGTCTGTGCTGGATAAAATCAATGGGTTGCCGTTAAACCCGATGGTAGAGCAGGCGACCAAAACCCTGTCGCAAAGCCAGACGACCTTGCATGAATTGCAAACAGCGCTGACCTCGCTCAATACCCTGATGCGCAGCGACGCCATGCAACAACTGCCGCAAGACATGCAGCGCACGCTGCGTGAGTTGAACCAGAGCCTGCAAGGTGTGCAACCGGGTTCCCCGGCGTATAACCGCATGGTGGCTGATATGCAGCGGTTGGATCAGACACTGCGTGAATTACAGCCGCTGCTGCGCACGCTGAATGATAAAAGTAATGCCCTGATTTTCGAGGCACCCGGTGCCCAGGATCCTCAGCCGAAGAAGGCGAAACCATGATGAAGGTGAAAGGCATAATGAAAGGATGGCCGTTGTGGCTGGTGCTGGTGCTGGGAGCCTGTTCCAGCCCACAGAAGGTTTTCTATCAGCTCCCTGTTCCGGCAGTGGCGCAACATAGCCACGCATCGGTAACGCAAGCCGAAGGGCGGCAATTATGGGTGGCTCCCGTGATGCTGGCTGATGCGCTGGCGGGCAATGGCCTGGTGTTTCAGACTTCGCCGGTGCGTTACACCATGGCCACGAATAACCTCTGGGCGAGCCCGCTTGACCAGCAGTTACAACAGGCGCTGGTGACATCGTTGCGTAGCGGCTTGGCCGGATGGCATGTTTTTACCAGCGGGCCGGTAACGAAAAATACCGCCAGCCTGCGCGTGAATGTGACGGCATTTCAGGGGCGCTTTGACGGGCACGCCGTGATTCAGGGCGAGTGGGTGCTGCAAGATAACCAGCGTGTGATAACCCAGCCGTTTGCTCAGGAGGTCGCCCTGCGTGACGATGGTTATGATGCGCTGGTCGGCGCACTGGCGACAGGCTGGCAACAGGTGGCGCAGTCCGTGCTGCGGCAGGTAAAAACGGCAGATTGACCGGGCGCGTTTATCGCGTCTGATGGCAATAAAAATCTCTGGATGGCAGTTGTGTCACCGTCACACGGTGACGGTAATCGGTGTTCAGAGATTTTGTTTTATGCTCAGCCGATTAGGTTGAAAAAAACCGCTCCGCCACGGAAAAACCCCCCGTGTGGCTCACAAATATGACAATTTCGTGAATTCTATCGCTTGATCTTCACGGCCGAAATGACTATTCATTAAAGAGTGGTTGCATGAAAAGTAACCACTGGTTTCTTTCCACCAGCGTCAAAATGAGGGAAACAAGGCATGAAGAGACAAAAAAGAGATCGTTTGGCACGGGCACATTCACGGGGTTATCAGGCAGGCATTATTGGTCGGCCCAAGGAACTCTGTCCCTATCAATCTATCGATGCCCGCTCTAACTGGTTGGGAGGCTGGCGGCAAGCCATGGAAGACAGGGCAGTGATTGCCTGACGCTGTCTTTGAAAAAGGAATAACCTCCGCGTCTGCGGAGGTTTTCGTTTCTGAGGCGGGAAAAACCGCTATCCGTGGTGAAGCATAAAGAACAGCGGTTAAATGGCAAGCGCTCTGGCTGACTGCAACCGGCATTCTGCCGCTTGTGCCAGCGAATCGAGCAACTGCTCGCTGTCTTGCCATCCCAGACAGGCATCGGTCACGGATTGGCCGTAGGTAAGCGGTTCTGACGGGCGCAGCGGCTGTGCCCCTTCGAGCAGAAAACTCTCCACCATTACACCTGCAATCGCCTGGCTGCCAGTGCGCATCTGCTCACCGATGGATGCTGCAACGTTTAACTGACGTTTGAACTGCTTTTGGCTGTTACCGTGGCTAAAATCGACCACCAGCCGTTCCGGCAGCGCAAACTCGCGTAAGGCAAGGCAGGCATGGGCGAGGTGTTCGGCCTCATAATTCGGTGTTTTTCCACCGCGCAGAATGATGTGGCCAAATGGATTACCGTGCGTCTGGTAGACCGTCATATGGCCATGTTTGTCCGGCGACAGAAACATATGACGCGCCCTGGCTGCCCGGATAGCGTCGATGGCAATACGCACATTACCGTCGGTGCCGTTTTTAAAGCCGACCGGGCAAGAGAGCGCAGAGGCCATTTCCCGGTGGATTTGGCTTTCGGTGGTGCGGGCTCCGATGGCTCCCCAGCTAATGGTGTCGGCGATATACTGACCGGTGACGATATCGAGAAACTCGGTGGCGGTTGGCAGGCCTAGCGCGTTGATATCGAGCAGTAGCCGGCGTGCCTGTCTCAGGCCTTCGTTAACCTGAAAGCTGCCATCCAGTTGCGGGTCGGCAATTAACCCTTTCCAGCCCACCACCGTGCGGGGTTTCTCAAAATAAGTACGCATCACAATTTCCAGCTGTGACTGGTAACGGCTGCGTAAGCTTGCCAGCCGGGTGGCGTACTCTCTGGCGCTATCGGAGTGGTGAATCGAGCAAGGCCCGATTATGACCAGCAAACGGTTATCCTGGCCGGAAAGAATGTGTTCTATGCGGGTGCGGGCGGTGACGACGGTCTGTGCGATTGACGATGTCAAAGGCAGTTCACTCAACAATTCGTGGGGTGTCATCAGGCGTGTCAGCCGTTCGCTGCGCAGCTCATCAGTGGAGTGCATGTGTTATCTCTGAATGTGCATGAAGCTTGCCGTAAGAGGCGGGCTTTGAGTCAATACCTGTCAGGTATGGCCCCATGACACTGTGGTGTCTGATGAGGCGCTTGTTCCGGCTTGTGGCATAACGCGCCAGACCAACCTGACTGCGATGGACGATAGTTTACCAGACAATCCATTGGCCTGGGGTGCTAAATAACCGTTAATACATACGCCGATTGATTCCCATCAGGTCGATAATGCGGGCAGAAATCTCTTCGACAGAATAATTGGTGGTGTTGATGTAGCTAATCTGGTGGCGGCGAAACAGCGATTCCACTTCATTAAGTTCCATGCGGCACTGACGTAACGAGGCATAACGGCTGTTGCCACGCCGTTCTTCGCGGATGGCGGCTAGCCGCTCGGCGTCAATCGTCAGGCCAAACAACTTTTGTTGATAGGGTTTAAGTGCCGCAGGCAGCGACAGGTTATCCATGTCGTCGGCCGTGAACGGGTAGTTGGCAGCACGAATGCCGAACTGCATCGCCAGATACAGGCTGGTTGGGGTTTTACCACAGCGCGATACGCCCAGCAGAATAACCTGTGCCTGATCGAGATTACGCAATGAAATGCCGTCATCATGCGCCAGCGTGTAATCGATAGCGGCAATACGTGCATCATATTTGGTCAGGTTGCTGGCCGTCAGCCCGTGCGTGCGGTTGGCGACCGGCATTGGTGCGACGCTCAGCTCCTGCTGCAAGGGGGCCACCAGCGCTTGTACGATGTCCTGACAGAAGCCCTCGCTGTGGGTAATGATATCGCGGATAGCGGGCGTGACGATGGAGTAAAACACCAGCGGGCGAACGCCACTCTGGCGATAGAGCTCGTCGATTTGCTCGCGTACGGCATTTGCCCGGACTTCATTATCAACAAACGGCAGCGTATGGCTGACGGTGTTGACAGGAAACTGTGACATCACCGCATGGCCCAGCACTTCTGCGGTGATGGCCGTACCATCAGAGACATAGAATACGTTTCTTGCCATACCGATTTCTTTTTCCATATTGGGCTCTCTTTCCATACCCGCTCCTTAGCGACCTGCGTTGACGATAGACACTCTTTGTGCCGAAAATTCGCTGCTTTATCGAATTTTTATTGAAACATCATTTCAATATCTTTCTGATTAAGATGCCTTTATTGAGCAATATTGTTTTTTTTATGGCTTTTGGCAATCACTGTCTGTCAATTGTGTTTTTTTCACCAGGTTGATCGATTCACCTTTCCGGTCTTTGAGATAGCCTGTGCTACGCTCGTAGAGCCGGTGTCGTTTCCGGCGCGATATTTCACGTCTTAATTCTTTACACCCTAACTGTAAGCAAAAAGGATTATTTTCGATGTCTAATAACGGCCCTGATATGCGTCATGTCCTGTGGTACAACCAGCTCGGTATGCATGACGTTGAGCGAGTGGGGGGGAAAAATGCCTCTCTGGGGGAGATGATCACCAATCTGTCGGAACTGGGGGTGTCGGTTCCGAATGGGTTTGCTACAACGGCACAGGCGTTTAATGACTTTCTCAACCAAAGCGGCATTAATCAGCGTATCTACGCACTGCTGGACACCATCGATGTTGACGATGTTAGCCAGCTTGCCAAAGCCGGTACCACCATCCGCCAGTGGATAATCGACACGCCTTTCCAGCCCGAGCTGGAGCAGGCGATTCGCGCGGCCTATCAACAACTGGCTGACGGTGAGCCGCAGGCGTCTTTTGCCGTGCGTTCATCAGCGACCGCAGAAGACATGCCGGATGCCTCGTTTGCTGGTCAGCAGGAAACCTTCCTCAATGTTCAGGGTATTGATGCCGTGATGGTGGCGGTAAAACATGTGTTTGCGTCACTGTTTAACGATCGCGCTATCTCGTATCGTGTCCATCAGGGGTATGACCATCGCGGTGTCGCTCTTAGTGCCGGTGTGCAACGCATGGTGCGCTCGGATCTGGCCTCGTCGGGTGTGATGTTCACGATTGATACCGAATCCGGCTTCGATCAGGTGGTGTTCATTACGTCTGCCTGGGGACTCGGTGAAATGGTGGTGCAGGGGGCCGTGAACCCCGATGAGTTCTACGTGCATAAGCCGACATTGCTGGCAGGACGGCCTGCGGTTGTGCGCCGCAATATGGGCTCGAAGAAGATTCGCATGGTGTACGCGGCCAGTCAGGAGCATGGCAAGCAGGTGCGGGTGGAAGAGGTGGCGGACGCCGAGCGCAGCCGTTTCAGCCTGAGCGATGACGAGGTTCAGGCGCTGGCGCATCAGGCGTTGCTGATTGAGAAACATTATGGCCGTCCGATGGATATCGAATGGGCCAAAGATGGTCACACCGGCAAGCTGTATATCGTGCAGGCGCGGCCGGAAACCGTGCGCTCGAACGGGCAGGTGATGGAGCGTTACCATCTGGTGGCTTCAGGCGAGGTGCGCGCAGAAGGGCGGGCGATAGGTCACCGCATTGGGGCAGGTGAGGTGAAAATTATCAATGACATCAGCGAAATGCACCGGGTGAATGCCGGGGATGTGCTGGTCACCGACATGACTGACCCCGACTGGGAACCCATCATGAAAAAAGCCGCCGCTATCGTCACTAACCGCGGTGGACGTACCTGCCATGCGGCTATTATCGCCCGTGAACTCGGTATTCCTGCGGTAGTGGGATGCGGTGATGCCACCGAGCGCCTGAGTAATGGCGAGAAAGTGACGGTATCGTGCGCCGAAGGGGATACCGGTTATGTGTATCAAGGCATGCTGGATTTCACGGTCAACAGCTCGCAGGTGGATACCCTGCCGCCGTTGCCGCTGAAAATCATGATGAACGTGGGCAATCCAGACAGAGCCTTCGATTTTGCCTGTCTGCCAAATGAAGGCGTGGGGCTGGCGCGGCTGGAGTTCATCATCAACCGCATGATTGGTGTGCATCCGCGCGCGTTACTGGAGTTCGATGCCCAGACGCCGGAATTGCAGCGTGAAATTCGCAGCCTCATGCAAGGCTATGACTCGCCCGTCGAGTTTTATATCGAGCGCCTCAAAGAGGGCATGGCCACGCTGGCAGCCGCCTTCTGGCCGAAACGGGTGATTGTGCGCCTGTCGGATTTTAAGTCTAACGAGTATGCCAACCTGCTTGGCGGCAGCCGCTATGAGCCGCATGAAGAGAACCCGATGCTGGGCTTTCGGGGTGCCGGGCGTTATGTCTCGCCGGATTTCCGTGCCTGCTTTGCGCTGGAGTGTGAGGCGGTGAAACGGGTTCGTAACCTGATGGGCCTGACCAACGTTGAAGTGATGATCCCGTTTGTGCGCACGGTGGCGCAGGCGAAGGCGGTGGTTGATGAGCTGGCGAGTCAGGGGCTCAAGCGTGGCGAGAACGGTCTTAAGATCATTATGATGTGCGAGATCCCGTCCAATGCACTGCTGGCCGATGCGTTTCTTGAGCACTTCGATGGCTTCTCAATAGGCTCAAATGACATGACGCAGTTAACGCTTGGGCTCGATCGTGATTCCGGCGTGGTGTCGTCACTGTTTGATGAACGTAATGATGCGGTGAAGGCGCTGCTGTCAATGGCGATTCAGGCGGCTAAACGCCACGGCAAATATGTCGGAATTTGCGGGCAGGGGCCGTCCGATCATGAAGATTTCGCCGCCTGGTTGATGGATGAAGGCATTGATAGCCTGTCACTGAACCCGGATACCGTGGTGCAGACCTGGCTGAATCTGGCTCAAAAACAGTAATCAGCAGGCGGTATGCCTGTAAACGCCCGGCGTCCTGGATGCCGGGCGTTTTTTATTGCGACCAGTGATCCGGTTAGGATGGCAATCGGAGCCTTACCGCTGACAGCGAAATGGCATCATCAGGTGGACGGTAGGGTGAAACACCGATGGTGTGACAGGGGGTATCAGAAAACGAGGGATAAAAAAAAGCCCACCTTAGGGGATGGGCAAAGACTACACACAGCAATTCGTTACTCGTTCTGACGAGGAAAAACCTCACTGACAAACATTACGTTGGCAATAGCTCTGGGTTGAATAGTAGGTTTTGGCGCACGGAGAGTCATTAGGAATCATCCTAATGGTTAATTATTATTGAATAATACATTTGCCAGAGAAGAATTTTAATCGACCAAAGCGATCTTGTGTCGAGTTTATTGCCGCATATTGCAGGTTATTAATGAGATTTTTCTTAAAATGATAAGAATGTCTTACGTATTTGATGCTCCCGGCGGAAGGCTCACCGGGAGTGATCGTGATAATCAGGATTTTCGGGTGGGTGCGGTTAGTGCGCTGATGGGTGGTGGCTCAGGGGCATCCTTCATCCAGGCGGAGAGCAGGCGATAAGAGACGGCCAGCACCACCGGGCCAATAAACAGCCCTATCATGCCAAATGCCAGCAACCCGCCAATCACGCCGGAGAGAATCAGCAGCATCGGTAAGTCGGCACCCATGCGGATCAATAATGGGCGGATGACGTTATCCAGCGTTCCCACCACACAGCTCCAGATAAGCAACACGGTTCCCCAACTGGTGTCTCCGCTCCAGTACAGCCAGATTATCGCCGGTATCAGCACGACCAGTGGTCCGAGTTGTGCCACGCAAGACAGGAACATCAATACCGTTAACAGCGTGGTGTAAGGAATTCCGGCCAGCGCGAGACCAATGCCGCCCAGAACTGACTGCACGATTGCCGTGACCACCACGCCCAGTGCCACCGCGCGGATAGCCTGACCGGCCAGAATGACGGCTGAATCGCCCCCTTTGCGCCCCAGCCGAATGGCAAAGCGCCGCACGCCTAAAGCGACCTGATCCCCTTTGCTATACAGCAGAATGCTAAATAGCACCATCAGGGCGCAGTGCATCAGAAAGCGGCCGATATGGGCAGCCTGTGCCACAACCCAGGCCGCAGTCTGGCCAATATAAGGCTGCACTTTGGCCATTAATGCCGGGCCGCTACTGTGCGCCAGCGAGTGCCAACTGCTGTGTAACTTGGCCCCCACCAGCGGAATGGCGTTCAGCCAGTCAAGGGCGGGGGGCGTCAGGCGGTCTTGTTGGTTTATCCAGGTAATCAGGTTAGAGGCGTTATCGATAACACTGCTAACCAGAATCGAGGTAGGGATGACAAACAGCAGCACCAGCAGCAGAGTCATCACAATGACTGCCAGTGCGCGATATCCCCAGAGTATTTGCTGTAGACGAATCAATAGTGGCCAGGTGGCAATCACCACCATGCTGGCCCAGGCAAACCCGAGAATAAAGGGCTGTACAACCCAGAAGCAGGCAATAATCAGAATGCCAATGAATAACAGACTAAACAGGATCCGCGCCAGGTCGAACCGCTGTGACTGAGATGGTTTCATCAAGAGCGATTACCTCATTCAGGAACAGGCTTAATAAAAAATGATGAAAACAAGGCGACCTGCGCTGATGCGGCTGGCACCCGATGGCAGGACGGCCTCAATCATGCGTGATTTTCAACACTTTGCACAGTGATACCGTAAAGCTCCCGGCAGCATGGTGTGCGATGGTCTATTTGCATGGCGACAACAGCACTAAGTTTTTGTTATCCACTAACGCACAGGCCCGCGAAATATGATAAAACGAGATAGCCTCAGGCAGCCAATGCGCGGCCTGGATGGCATGTATCGTAATTAGGCAAACACCTCTCGCACGGACAGGGTCAACACATAATGATCCCACAGATCACACACGCACCGGGCATCGTTCAACCGGTGCTGAGCTTTTTGGAAGCATTGAAGCAGCAAGGTTTTACCGGCGATACCGCCACCAATTATGCCGATCGCCTGACGATGGCGACGGACAACAGCATTTATCAGTTATTGCCAGATGCGGTGGTTTTCCCGCGCTCAACCGCTGATGTGGCGTTGCTGGCGCGTTTGGCTGGCGAAGCACCGTTTCGTGAGCTGGTGTTTACCCCGCGAGGCGGCGGCACCGGCACCAACGGCCAGGCCCTCAACCAGGGCATTGTGGTGGACATGTCCCGCTACATGAACCGTATTCTGGAAATCAACCCGGAACAAGGCTGGGTACGGGTGGAAGCCGGGGTGATAAAAGACCAGCTCAATCAGTACCTGAAACCGTTTGGCTATTTCTTCTCACCGGAACTCTCTACCAGTAACCGCGCCACGCTGGGCGGCATGATCAATACCGATGCCTCCGGGCAAGGGTCGCTGGTATACGGCAAAACCTCAGACCATGTGCTGGGGCTGCGTGCCGTGCTGCTGGGCGGCGAGCTGTTAGATACGCAGGCGATGCCGGTCGCGCTGGCAGAACAACTGGCGCAGGATGACTCGCCCATTGGCCGTATCTACCACACCGTGTTGCACCGTTGCCGCGAGCAACGCGCGCGTATTATCGAAAAATTCCCCAAACTGAACCGTTTCCTGACCGGTTATGACCTGCGCCATGTGTTCAGCGATGATATGCAATCGTTTGACCTGACGCGAATTCTTACCGGTGCCGAGGGCACGCTGGCGTTTATCACCGAAGCGAAGCTCGACATTACGCCACTGCCTAAGGTGCGGCGACTGGTCAACGTCAAGTATGACTCGTTTGACTCTGCGCTGCGTAGCGCGCCGTTTATGGTGGAAGCCCGCGCGCTTTCGGTAGAAACGGTGGACTCAAAAGTGCTCAATCTGGCGCGTGAAGACATCGTCTGGCATTCCGTCAGTGAACTGATTACCGATGTGCCGGGCGAGGAGATGCTGGGGCTGAATATCGTTGAGTTTGCCGGCGACGATGAGGCCCTGATAGATGGGCAGGTCGGCGCGCTGTGCGAACGTCTTGACGGGCTGCTGGCTGCCCGTCAAGCCGGGGTGATTGGTTATCAGGTGTGCCGTGATTTGGCTGGCATTGAGCGCATTTATGCGATGCGTAAAAAAGCGGTCGGGTTGCTCGGTAACAGCAAAGGTCAGGCCAAACCTATTCCGTTTGCTGAGGATACCTGCGTGCCGCCGCACCATCTGGCGGATTATATTGTCGAGTTTCGCGCCTTGCTCGATAGCCACAACCTGAGTTACGGCATGTTCGGCCATGTGGATGCGGGCGTGCTGCATGTTCGCCCGGCGCTCGATATGTGCGACCCGCAGCAGGAAATGCTGATGAAGCAACTCTCTGATGAGATAGTGGCGCTGACCGCTAAATACGGTGGCTTGCTGTGGGGCGAACACGGTAAGGGGTTTCGCGCAGAGTATAGCCCGGCGTTTTTCGGGCCTGAATTGTATGATGAATTGCGTCGGGTTAAGGCTGCCTTTGACCCGGACAATCGCCTCAATCCCGGCAAGATTTGCGCACCGTTTGGCCTTGATGCACCGATGATGCGGGTCGATGCGGTTAAACGTGGCACTTATGATCGCCAAATCCCACTGGCGGTGCGTACTGCCTATCGTGGGGCGATGGAGTGTAATGGTAACGGGCTGTGCTTCAACTTTGACACCCGCAGCCCGATGTGCCCTTCAATGAAAATTACCGGCGATCGCATTCATTCACCCAAAGGGCGCGCCACACTGGTGCGCGAGTGGTTGCGGCTGCTGTCAGAACAAGGCGCTGACCCGCTGGTACTGGAAAAAGCGTTAGCGCAGCCGCGCGTCAGTTTGCGTGATATGATTGCGAAAACCCGCAATACGCTGGCGGCACAGCGCGGAGAGTATGATTTCTCTCATGAAGTGAAAGAGGCGATGTCGGGCTGTCTGGCCTGCAAAGCCTGCTCTACGCAGTGCCCGATTAAAATCGATGTACCGGGGTTCCGCGCCCGTTTCCTGCAACTCTACCACACCCGCTATTTGCGCCCGGTGCGCGATCATTTGGTTGCCGGGGTGGAGAGCTATGCGCCATTGATGGCGCGCAGCCCGAAAACATTCAACTTTTTTCTGCGTCAGCCCTGGATCAATGCGATAAGCCGCACGCAAATCGGCATGGTGGATTTACCGCTGCTTTCTGCCCCGTCGCTGCGCCAGCAGTTTGTTGGCCACCGCGCAATGGCCACTACGCTTGAGCAACTGGAACAGATGTCTGCTGCCGAGCGCGCTGACCATGTGCTCATCGTGCAAGACCCGTTTACCAGCTATTACGATGCACAGGTGGTTGCCGATTTTATCCGGCTGGTGGAAAAACTCGGGCTGCGGCCAGTGCTGCTGCCGTTCTCTCCCAACGGTAAGCCCCAGCACATTAAAGGGTTTTTACAGCGTTTTGCCAAAACGGCCACGAAAACGGCGGCTTTCCTCAATCGGGTAGCGCGTCTTGGCTTGCCCATGGTGGGGGTCGATCCGGCACTGGTGTTGTGTTATCGCGATGAATACCGTGAAGTGCTGGGGGATAAGCGCGGCGATTTTCAGGTGCACCTGGTGCACGAGTGGTTAAGCGGCGTGATAACCAAACGTGACGATGTCGCTGAGGCATTACGCGGTGAGGCCTGGTATCTGTTTGGTCACTGTACGGAAACCACGGCCTTACCCGCCAGCACACAGCAATGGGCGGCGATTTTTGCCCATTTTGGCGCACGGCTGGAAAATGTTAGCGTTGGGTGTTGCGGCATGGCCGGCACCTATGGTCATGAAACCCGTAATCTAACGCATTCAAAAGGGATCTACGCCCTGTCATGGCAACCTTCGTTGCAGCGGTTGCCTGCCGCACGTTGCCTGACGACGGGCTATTCCTGTCGCAGCCAGGTAAAACGTATGGAAGGGCGCGGGTTGAAACATCCATTGCAGGCGTTGCTGGAGCTGGTGTGATGCTGTGGAAACGTGAAACGGATATTGAGCAGTTAAATCGGATGGCGCAGGGCGGTATAGCGAGCCATATTGGCATCCGCCTGACCCGCCTGACGGATGAAACGCTGGAAGGGGTGATGCCGGTTGATAACCGTACCCGACAGCCATTTGGCTTGCTGCACGGTGGCGCATCCGTGGTGTTGGCCGAGTCATTGGGGTCGATTGCCGGTTATCTGTGCTCACAAGGTGAGCAGCGCGTGGTGGGGGTGGAGGTGAATGCCAACCACCTGCGAGCCGTGACGGAAGGCGAAGTGCGTGGCGTCTGCCGCGCGCTGCATACCGGCAAGCGTATGCAGGTCTGGCAGATTGATATTTTCGATGACCATGACCGGCTTTGTTGTACGTCGCGTTTAACGACGGCCGTGGTAACGCCGGAGTCGTAATCGTATCGGTGGTTTTCTCTCTCTCAGGCTCCCTTGGGAGCCTTGTTGAAAGCTCAGGGCATAAAAACCACACGTTGCATAAAATCGGTTTGAAATGCGGTTGCTTTGTCCCAGTGCCCCATCAGGCTGAATTGGTTGCAGATGCGCTGCAATGTCTGGCGTGCAAAATAGTAACTTTGTACCCGGAACAGGCGTTCTCGCCCTCTGCTGTTAATTTCCATAATCAGGCGCTGATGAATTCTTATCAGGCTAAACAGGTAACTGTTTTCATCTCCTTGCCTGATGCTCAGCTCGGCCATCTGTGTTCCTGTCAGGTAATAGTGCCGCAGGTCGCTCAGTTCGCTGTCATCCCGCTCAAGTGACAACTCTGCCAGATAAAACTCCATCGTGATATTGCGTAACTGACGCCGATAGTCATCAATCTGCGTCTGTAGCCAGGCGTTGAAGGAAAACATGTCCGTCACTCCAATATAAATAATAATCATTATCATATAACTGCTGTCTGCTTCACGCCATGCTTTTGATCGCTATCCTATAAAGAACATTCACGGTACGGGTGAAGGGGAAAAGCTGCCCTCATCCCTGATATCCTGTAGTGACATTTCGGAATTCATCGGCTGGATTTACGGCACCGCGACTTTTATTCTTGAGCGCTGTTTGTCGTAGTGGTTTTTCAATGTATTGATTAGTAATGAAAAATATCTATTGTCTGCCAGCGTTGGGTGCTGGCACTGGTGTGTGGTCGTAAAACAGGAAACCAATAATGAAACGAGCGCTGACTCTGATGGGACTCTTCTTTACTGCTTGTCTGACGGCAACCGCGCCTGCCTGCGCCGCGGAATATCCGCTGCCACCGCCGGATAGCCGCCTGATTGGTGAAAATATCACCTATGCGGTGCCGCATGATGGTCATCCGCTGGAAACCATTGCCGCCAAATTTAAAATAGGCCTTCTGGGTATGCTGGAGGCGAACCCCGGTACCGATCCTTTCCTGCCAAAGCCAGGCAGTTCGCTAACCATTCCGTTGCAGATGCTATTACCTGATACGCCGCGTGAAGGGATTGTGGTCAATCTGGCGGAATTACGTCTGTATTACTTCCCTAAAGGTGAGAATACGGTGCGAGTCTACCCGATAGGCATCGGCCAGCTTGGCCGCAATACGCCGGTCATGGTGACCCACGTCATTGAGCGACGCCCTAATCCTACCTGGATACCCACAGCCAATACGCGCCGTCACTATAAAGAGCAGGGGGTGATATTACCGGCGATGGTGCCGGGGGGGCCGGAGAATCCCATGGGCTGTTTGCACTGCGGCTGGAGAAAAGCGGTGGGGTCTTATTCGATTCACGGCACGAACGCTGATTTTGGTATTGGTATGCGTGTCAGTTCCGGTTGTATTCGCCTGCGCCCGGAGGATATTGAAGCGCTGTTCAACGACGTGCCGGTCGGAACCCGGGTGCAGATAATCAATGAGCCGATTAAAGTGGCCGTCGAGCCGGATGGGAAACGCTACATCGAAGTGCATCAACCGTTGTCACATACAGATAAGGATGACCCGCAAACCCTGCCGATTGCACTTGGCCAAAAGGTAAAAGCGTTTATCCATGATAAAGAGACTGATAGCCATGCGGTACAGCCAGCCATAGAACGTCGCTCGGGGATGCCTGTGCTGGTTAACGTAGGGCAGAGTGCATCATCACCATTACCTTGAAAGAAGAAAGGTCAGCGCGCGTTTACGCGCGTTCTGGCATGGCTTAAGGCCAGAGAGTCCGCACGCGAAGATAACAGGGAAGGAGAGGAATGAAACGACTGGACGTGTGTATCAGAGTAGTGGGCAGATAAGGCAAAAAAAATGGCGCACTGAGTGCGCCATTTTTCAGTCAGCCAGTTCTTACTTCTTGTAAGTACGAACCTGGTTGTCCAGGCGCTGGTTAGCACGAGCTGCGTCATCTTTAGCAGCCTGTACGTCGGTAGCCAGAGCGTCAACTTTGCTGGTCAGAGCAGATACTTTCTCGTTCAGAGAAGAAACGTCAGAAGACAGCTGATCCAGTTTAGCATTGCTGGAGCAACCAGCCAGCAGAGTTGAACCCAGGATTACCGCGCCCAGTACCAGTTTAGTACGATTCATTATTAATACCCTCTAAATTGAGTTAATCTCCATGTAGCGTTACAAGTATTACACAAACCGTTTTCTGATGAGAATAAATTTTTTATGGGAACGTGCTTAATTTCGATCGTTCGCTCAAAGAATCAGCGAGTTTTACAGGGAGGTTAAAAAAGTAAGTAAAACAGCGTTATTTTATCAGATAACTCTGGCCTTTATGGCGCGGGATATAGCATTTTTGTATAACCGATCACGCTATTTATCGGTTGCTAAAATGCAATATAAATAAAAAGCGCCCCGCAGGGCGCTTCAAAACGTTCTCATTATCAAATTACAGGCGGTGTACGGAGGCCGTATTGGTGGTGCCGCTTGATACCAGTGCGCCAGACACCATCACAACAACGTCACCTTCCTGGGCTAAACCACTGGCCAGTGCCGCTTCTTTGCCGATACGGTAGAAATCATCGGTGGAAGCAATTTCTTTGACCAACTGCGTTTCCACACCTTTGGTCAACAGCAATTGACGAGCGGTAATTTCATTCGTTGTCAGCGCCAGAATACGGGCATTCGGGAAGTATTTACGGATAGACTTCGCGGATTTTCCGCCCTGCGTTGCCACAACGATCAGCGGTGCTTCCAGCAGTTCGGCTGTTTCTACTGCGCCGCGGCATACTGCCTCGGTAATACGCAGTTTGCCGGTGTTGTGCGCTTTATCCAGACGCTGCTTCATGACCCGGTCAGTGCGTTCACAGATGGTGGCCATGATGCTGACGGATTCCAGCGGATATTTACCTTTGGCGCTTTCACCAGACAACATGACCGCGTCAGTACCATCAAGAATGGCGTTTGCGACGTCGCCTGCTTCGGCGCGGGTTGGGCGCGGGTTTTTGATCATGGAATCAAGCATCTGAGTCGCGGTAATGACCACTTTGCGCGCCTGATTACATTTCTCGATCATCATTTTCTGGGCAAAGATCACTTCTTCTACCGGGATCTCGACGCCCAGATCGCCACGCGCCACCATGATGCCGTCAGAGGCGTCTAAGATGTCGTCGAAGTTATTCAGGCCTTCCTGATTCTCGATTTTAGAGATGATCTGGATGTGCTCGCCACCGTGTGCTTTCAGGTGAGCGCGAATTTCTTCAACGTCGGAGCGTTTACGAATGAAAGAAGCGGCGACAAAGTCAACGCCTTGCTCACATCCGAAGATAAGATCGCGTTTGTCTTTTTCAGCCAGCGCAGGCAACTGAATGGAAACGCCTGGCAGGTTAACCCCTTTGTTTTCACCGAGGTCGCCGTTGTTGAGCACGTTACAGATGACTTCGCCACCTTTGATCTCAACGACTTCCATGCCGATCAAACCATCATCCACCAGCACGGTGTTGCCCACTTGCAGGTCATCTGCAAACCCGGCGTAGGTCACTGCAACGCGATCTTTGTTACCGATGATGCTCTGGTCAGTGGTGAACGTGAACGTCTGGCCTGCTGTCAAGGAGACATCCGCGCCGTTTTCCAGTTTGATAGTACGGATTTCAGGGCCTTTGGTGTCGAGCAGAATGGCTGCTTTCTGGCCGGTTTTTTCCATAACGGCGCGCAGGTTTTTGATGCGCTGACCGTGCTCGGCGTAATCCCCGTGCGAGAAGTTCAGACGCATGACGTTCATGCCAGCATTCAGCAGTTTGTTCAGAACGTCTTCTGACTCAGTTTTCGGGCCGATAGTACATACGATTTTGGTCTTTTTCATAACGGTAGTTTCTACAAGTTGTGATGGATAAAAAAACGGGATGACCGACGGTTAGATGCAGGCGAACCCCCGGCGACAGTCTGTTTGCGATGACATGAAAATGATAAGTATAGATGGTGACAGTTGCGGGAAGATGAAGAAGCACGTGAGCGGATACGGCCCGAAAAACATACGAAGCGAGGCGTCAATATCCCTGAGGATTGTGTGATGAGTTGTTGTGTTATCAGTGGCACGTGATTCGCTGAAACCATTCAATGAAACGACGTTCCGTATTATAGTTATCAGGCAAAGAGATACAAGCCGTTGACAGGAAGGATAATGCGTATTTTCGTGCTCTTGCGCAAAAAAAAGCGCGATTTATTGTTTTTACACAAACTTGTTGCGCAAATGCACGAAAAAATCAGCGATTGATGGCGGATGGTCAGTTCGCTCTTGCCCTGGTGTGCCGCGTCGTCATGGCAGGGGCCTTTACCGAATGGCTTGCGTCTGTTTTGTGTCGATCCGGCTCACGTTTCCGTTACCACAGACTTGAGCGTTGGCTGGCGGGTGGTAAGTTAACAGGGATGAGGTCTATCCGGTCAGTGCGGTTTTTGCATCATGACTGTGAATAACCAGGGTTGTTACTGCTCGAGGATTGTTACTGTATCGGCAGGCAAAACCAGATGTTCGCACCCGTTGCGAGTGTCTGGTTTTTTTGTTTTCAGGGCTCAGACAATGAAAATCGCCAAAATATTAAATAATAACGTTGTTACGGTCATCGATGAGCAGGGCAGTGAACAGGTCGTGATGGGTCGAGGGCTGGGTTTTAAAAAGCGGCCGGGGGATGACGTTGAACAGGCGCTGGTTGAGAAGATTTTTTCGCTGCGTAGCAGTGAGCTGACGGCTCGGCTGAGTGAAGTGATTGACCGCATCCCGCTGGAGGTCGTCACGACCACTGACAGGATTATTGCGCTGGCCAAGGAAACGCTGCCAGGCACATTGCAAAACAGCTTATACCTCTCGCTGACCGATCACTGCTATTTCGCTATTGAGCGCCATCGGCAAGGGGTGGATATTCGTAACGGCTTGCTGTGGGAAGTGCGGCGTTTGTATCAGAAAGAGTTTGCCGTCGGCCTGGCGGCGCTGGATATTATTGAACGGCGTCTGGGGGTGCGTTTGCCGGAAGACGAGGCCGGGTTTATCGCCCTGCATTTCGTGAACGCACAACTCGACAGTCACATGCCCGAAGTGGTGAAAATCACCCGGGTGATGCAGGAGATTTTAAATATCGTCAAATATCAACTGCATCTTGACTACAATGAGCAGGCGTTCAGTTACCACCGCTTTGTCACGCACCTGAAATTTTTTGCCCAACGTCTGATAGGGCAGTCTCCGGTTTTCAGTGAGGATGAGTCATTGCATGATGTCGTGAAGGAGAAATACCGGTTGGCTTATCGCTGTGCTGAAAAAATACAAGAGCATATTACGTTGAATTATGGTTATACCCTGACAAAAGAAGAACTCATGTTTTTGACTATCCATATTGAACGTGTCCGGGCTGAATTACAGGAGTCAACATGAGGGTGATGAAATAGCAGAAAGTGAAAATTGTAAGAAGTAAAAATTGCAGTTCGTCACAAAATAAACAATGGGTGTTTTTATGTCTTGCAAGAAGGGAAATAACCGGTAATCTCTGAGGCATGAAAATTGGATTGTGACTGTATCTTTGTTTCAAAGAATACAGGCAAAACCTGAACTGTTTTTGCAGATAATCACTGCGAAGAGACGGTTCAGGTTTTTTTTCGTCCTGAAAATGGCAGTGATGAAATTATTCTGAATGATCAGCCATATTTTTCAGGGATAGTGTAAGTATTAAGGATGCAGCGATGAATAATGAAACGTTAGCCAGTGAAATAAGGGATGGTGTCGGTGGACGGAGCAATATCATCAGTGTGATACACTGCGCCACCCGGCTGCGATTTAAACTACGAGATAACGCCAAAGCCAATATAACTGTACTGAAAAATAACCCTGACATCATTATGGTTGTAGAAAGTGGTGGGCAGTTTCAGGTGGTGGTTGGCAACCAGGTCGCCGATGTTTATCAGGCATTAATGGCGCTCGATGACATGGCCGATGCCGGTGAGGGGGCAGGCGACGAAAGCGCCAAAGAGAGTATGTTTGCCCGATTCATCGACATTATTTCCAGCATTTTTACTCCGTTTATTGGCGTGATGGCGGCAACGGGGATTTTGAAAGGGTTTTTAGCGCTGGGTATTGCCACTCAGGTAATAACAGAAAACAGTGGCACGTATAAACTGCTGTTTGCAGCCAGTGATGCGTTGTTCTATTTTTTTCCGGTTGTTCTTGGTTATACCGCGGGCAAAAAATTTGGCGGGAACCCTTTTACCACATTGGTTATTGGTGCGACGTTGGTTCACCCCAGCATGATCGCTGCTTTTACTGCCGCGCAGCAGCCAGAACACGCCATCCTGAATTTTTTGGGTATCCCCATTACCTTCATTAATTACAGTTCATCGGTTATTCCTATCCTGTTTGCCAGTTGGGTGTCATGCAAACTGGAGAAGCCGTTAAACCGCTGGTTACATACGAATATCCGCAATTTCTTTACACCACTGCTCTGTATTGTCATCAGTGTGCCGCTGACTTTTCTGCTTATTGGCCCGACCGCCACCTGGCTAAGCCAGATGTTGTCTGGTGGATATCAGTGGCTATACGGTCTGAATTCGCTGCTGGCGGGGGCGGTGATGGGAGCGTTCTGGCAGGTGTGCGTAATTTTTGGCCTGCACTGGGGGTTTGTACCATTGATGCTTAATAACCTGAGTGTCATGGGGCACGACACGCTGCTGCCGCTGCTCACACCGGCGGTACTGGGGCAGGCGGGTGCAACACTGGGTGTGCTGCTACGTACACAGGATATGAAACGAAAAGGTATTGCCGGGTCTGCGTTTTCGGCGGCCATTTTTGGTATTACCGAGCCTGCGGTTTATGGGGTGACATTACCGCTGCGTCGGCCTTTTATTTTTGGTTGTATCGGTGGTGCGCTGGGCGCGGCGGTGATGGGGTATTTTCATACCACCATCTATTCATTTGGATTTCCCAGCATCTTTACCTTTACGCAGATAATCCCGCCGGGCGGTGTGGACAACAGTGTCTGGGCCGCAATCATCGGCATATTGGCCGCTTTTACTTTTGCCTCGTTAGCCACTTACCTGTTTGGCATTCCTAAAATGGAGCCGCAAGTGCTGGCAGCACAAACGCCTGCTGCCGCATCCACGGAGCATTCACACACGATTACCGTGCGAGACGAAATGCTGTGCAGCCCGCTGGCTGGAGAGGTGGTGGCGCTGGAGAGTGTGGCAGATAAAACCTTTGCCAGCGGGGTGATGGGAAAAGGGATTGCGATTCGGCCAGCGCAAGGTCGGGTATATGCCCCGGCTGATGGCACTATCGCCTCTTTGTTTAAAACCCACCATGCGATAGGGCTGGCATCCAGCAATGGAGCCGAAATTTTAATCCATGTCGGGCTGGACACCGTGCGGCTTGATGGGCGTCATTTCACGCCACATGTGCGGGTCGGTGATGTGGTGCGTCAAGGTGACGTGTTACTGGAATTTGATGACGCCGCGATTGTGGCCGCGGGATACGATCTCACGACCCCAATTGTGATTACCAACAGTGAAGAGTATCGGGTGGTTGAAGCCGCCGCCAGAGGCAGTGTGCAGGCCAAGGCCCCGCTGCTACAACTGGCGCGGCAGTGATGAGTGAAATCTATACAGGAGAGTCAGTGATGAGTAGTCCTTTTCCGGCGCAGTTTCTTTGGGGCGGAGCCATTGCCGCCAATCAGGTAGAAGGTGCCTATCAGGCTGAGGGGAAAGGGTTGTCCACCTCAGATTTACAGCCACAGGGTATCTTTGGCGATATTGCAGAGCGCACACCGGGTGACAGCGGTATCAAAGATGTCGCGATTGATTTCTACCACCGCTACCCACAGGATATCGCGCTGTTTGCTGAAATGGGGTTTACCTGCCTGCGCACCTCGATTGCCTGGACGCGTATCTTCCCTGAAGGGGATGAGACGCAGCCGAATGAAGCCGGATTGGCATTTTATGACCGGCTATTTGACGAGATGGCGAAATACGGCATTCAACCGTTGGTTACGCTCTCGCATTATGAAATGCCTTATGGACTGGTCAAAAAATATGGCGGTTGGGCAAATCGGCTGACCATCGATTGTTTTGAGCGCTATGCCCGGGTGGTTTTTGAGCGCTACCGTCACAAAGTCAAACGCTGGCTGACGTTTAATGAAATCAATATGTCGCTGCATGCCCCCTTTACCGGTGTGGGTTTGCCGACAAACAGTGATAAAGGGGCGATTTATCAGGCCATTCATCATCAACTGGTTGCCAGCGCCAGGGCGGTAAAAGCCTGCCATGAGCTGATTGCCGATGCACAGATTGGCAATATGCTACTGGGCGCGATGCTCTATCCATTAACGTGTAAACCACAGGATGTGATGGAAAGCCTGCATCAAAACCGGGAATGGTTATTTTTTGGCGATGTGCAGGTACGCGGTGCTTATCCCGGCTATATGTGGCGGTATTTCCGCGAGCATGGCATCACACTGGCGGTAACCGAACAGGATAAGCTGGACTTGCAGTCCACCGTGGATTTTATTTCTTTTAGTTATTATATGACCGGCTGTGTCAGTACGGATGAAGCGCAGCGTGAGAAAACGCGTGGCAACATTCTCAATATGGTGCCCAACCCTCATCTGGAAAGTTCTGAATGGGGTTGGCAAATTGACCCAATAGGGCTGCGTTATTTATTGAATGTACTTTATGATCGCTATCAGAAACCGCTTTTCATTGTTGAGAATGGTTTAGGTGCTAAAGATACCGTGACAGAAAATGGCGAAATTCATGACGATTATCGTATTCGGTACTTAAACGATCATCTGGTACAGGTCAGTGAAGCGATTGCCGATGGCGTTGAGGTATTAGGATATACCTGCTGGGGGCCCATCGATTTGGTTAGTGCCTCAAAGGCTGAGATGTCAAAACGCTATGGTTTTATTTATGTTGACCGAGATGACAATGGGAATGGGACACTTGAACGGCGGCGTAAAAAAAGCTTCTATTGGTATCAATCTGTTATTTCCAGTCAGGGAAAAACGCTGACCCGATAAACTTTTTATTGATTAACCTGCGGATAAACCATCCGCAGGTGGTTAATACTTGCCTGCTTAATGGCAGCAGGGCGAAACGCTTTTTTTCTATTTCTGGTTTTTTAACAAAGTGACGGGGAAAGAACGTGATGAAAATAAAAAACAGCACATTGGTCATATTGAGTCTGTTATATCCGGTTTCTTTTATCGCAACGGCAGCACCGCTGAGTATTGAACAGCGGCTGGCTGCACTGGAAAAAGATTTAAAAGAAACCAGGCAGGAATTACAGCGATATAAAGAACAAGAAAAGCAGAATAAAACGACTGCACTGGTCAGTAATCATCAACCCCGCCCGATAACGGCAAATAATTCTTCTTCACTGGCCGGAAAAAGCGTTGCATCGCTTGCAGAAAAAAGCGTGTTACCTGCTACAACGTCAACCGAAAATCGACCGACCATGACTATCCATGAATTGAGTCAGGCAGTGAAAGACGATATCGGCTTTACCTATTCAGGGTATTTTCGATCCGGTTGGGCAAGCGGTTCACAAGGTTCGCCCAAATCCTGGGCCATTGGTTCGCTGGGGCGTTTTGGTAACGAGCATACCAGCTGGTATGACCTGATTTTAAAACAACGGGTTTTTAATAAAGACGGGAAATCAGCCTATGGCGTGATAAAACTTGATGGCAATGTCGGGCAATCCTACTCCGGTGGCTGGTTTGGTGAAGACAGTAGCAATGAAAATAAGTTGCAGTTCTCTGATATTTATTTAACCACCAACGGCTTTTTGCCCTTTGCACCAGAAGCGGATTTTTGGGTCGGTAAACATGCATTATCCGTGTATGAGATTCAAATGCTGGACTGGAAAAGTAATAAAACAGATTCAGCCGCAGGCATGGGCGTAGAGAATATCAAGTGGGGCGTTGGTGCGCTGGATGTGGCATTAACCCGCGAAGATATTGATGTCTACAATCGAAGTTTGACACAGTTTCAACAAGTGAATACCAATGCGGTAGAAGCACGCTACAAGGGCATTCCATTGTGGAATGGGGCCAGCCTGATGGTACTTGGCAAATATGCCATGGCCAATAAAAATGACACCCAGAAAAATAATGAAACCAACAACAATTATTTTCCAATGAAAGACGCCTGGCTGGGTGGCGTTGTTGTGCGTCAGTCATTACCTAATAACGGGTTTAATGAGTTTACTGCACAACTGGCCAATAACTCGATTGCCAGTAGCCTGGCGCGTTATGCGGGTTCCAGCCCGTTTGTTGCGGTAAACGGTAAATATTATGGCGATCACAGCGGTGGTACGGCGTTGAGATTAATATCGCAAGGTGAGATGTATCTGCGCCCGGATGTTATCGTGGCTAATGCGCTGGTATATACCCGTGGTCATGATGTCTATAGCTATGACACCGGGGCACATACGGATTTTGACAGTGTCAGGGCGGTGCTCCGGCCTGCTTATATCTGGGGGCAATACCATCAAACCGGTGTTGAGCTCGGCTATTTCAGCCAAACGAATAAAACTCAGGCGGGGCAATCGTTGACTGAGTCAGGCTATAAAACCACGTTATTTCACACGATTAAAGTGGATACCAGTATGCTGGCTTCGCGCCCGGAAATTCGCTTCTACGGAACCTATATTCGGGTATTGGATAATGAGCTTGATCAGTTCACATTTGCCGACAGCAAGAAAAACCAATTTACCGCCGGTGTGCAGGCGGAGGTCTGGTGGTGAGTTCACCACCTCTGTACTTGGCAATTTACGCTACCCCTACAATAAGAGGTTAAACATGAAAACCAGGAAAGGCTGTCTCGCACTCTTGCTGTCTTCACTGAGCCTGTGTGCGCCATTTGCTTCACTGGCGGCAGATGGTATTCCGGCACTGCCGCGTATTGATGTCGCAACGCGGCATTATGTATCACGGGTGAATGCCGATAACAGTATTACCTTTAGGCTGTTCGCACCGCAGGCACGCGAGGTGAGCGTTGTCACCGGGGCGACGCCTGAAACCTGGGTTGCCCATCCGATGAGTAAAAACGAATTGGGTGTCTGGTCTTGGCAGTCGCCACCTCAACAGCCTAATTTGTATGAGTATTTCTTTAATGTTGATGGTTTTCGCAGTATCGATACCGGTTCAGCGTTTCCTAAACCACAACGCCAGGTTAATACCAGTATGATTCTGGTGCCTGGCAGTTTGCTCGATACCCGGGCGGTGCCCCACGGCGAATTGCGCACCGTGACGTACCCTTCACCGTCACTGAAATCAGAACGGCAACTCTATATCTGGACTCCGCCGGGTTATAGCGCTTCCGGCACGCCGTTACCCGTGCTCTATTTTTATCATGGCTTTGGTGATAGCGGTTATTCAGCGGTGGCACAAGGGCGTATTCCGCAAATCATGGATAATTTACTGGCACAGAAAAAGATTGTGCCCATGTTGGTCGTTATTCCCGATACGGAAACGGAGACCGCTGAGGCGATACCGGAAGATTTCCCACCGAAAGAGCGGCGTAAGACTTTTTATCCGCGTAATGCCGCTGCGGCTGACAAAGAGTTAATTCATGAAATTATTCCGTTGATTAGCGAGCGTTTTCATGTGCGCCGCGATGCTGATGGGCGAGCCCTGGCCGGGTTATCACAAGGGGGATATCAGGCACTGGTATCCGGCATGAGCCATCTGGAACACTTTGGCTGGCTGGCAACCTTTAGCGGCGTGACGACGGAAACCGTACCCAACCCACAGGTGACGGCACAGTTGGGCCATGCAGCGGTTGTGAATCAACAGTTGCGTAATTTTACGGTGGTCGTGGGTGAAAAAGATACGGTGACCGGGAAGGATATTGCAGGTTTGAAAGCACAGCTGGAGCAGCAGGGGGTGCATTTTGACTACAAACTGTATCCAGGCCTTGGGCACGAAATGGATGTGTGGCGGCCTGCGTATAGTGAGTTTGTGCAGAAATTATTTAAATAACCCATAACGCAGTATGAAACACAAACGGGCAGGGGGACTCTGCCCGTTTGTGTTTGCCATTAATCCCATTTCTTGTGCAATGAAATCACGCCCCCTCCTGAGGGTGGCAATATTGGCGAAGAATATTGACGAAGGTACTAAAAACCGGAGGGACTACAGCCAGTCCTCAGAAATGAATTATATTGACGCTCCGGAGTCGCCAGCGTGACTAATGGTGTTCAATGTTGTTGTAGGAACTACTGCTAAGGAGTAAGGGATGATCTCTTTTTGTTCGATGACTGAAGAAGAGTATCCAGCTTTTCTCGACTATTTTATTTCTGATTATGCGGATGAGATACGGTCAAACTATAGACTTTCCCCGGCTGATTCTCTCGTAAGAGCGACTAAGGAAATATCGGAATCGCTAACGGAGGGCGTCAACACTCATGGACACGTATTATTGTGTCTTGTTGAACGGTCAGAGCAAACGGACAGGCATATCGGTTATCTCTGGTATAAACCAGATACAATTATGAGTAGTGTTTTTATCTGTGATTTTCATATTTTCAACGCCTGTCAGGGAATGGGGCTTGGTAAACAAACTCTTTGTGCTTTTGAAGAGCATCTACGGAAGAAAGGTTTTAAAGAAATCAGACTACGTGTTGCTGGCGATAATACCCGTGCCCGACATATCTACGAGAGCAATGGATTTGGTATTACGGGGGTCAACATGAGTAAGGCCATCACGGGCTGATGCACTAAGAATAGCCAGAGTAAGATGGATACCATGCTCGCCGCTTAACGCTGCCTGTTAAGCGCCGCATTCCTGGCCAGTCATAAGGTATAACGGCCATAATGATTTAAGCCTCTCTGGTTTACCAGGTGACAGGCAGCGCGTTAACGCCCCGCAGGTTTGCCCTGTGATTACGCCTGAGGCCTGGCATCATCGGCTGCATTGTTGGCAGGCGGGTCAGCAGGATATGCAGTGCAGCTTCCATTTCCGCAAGCGCGAGCCGATATCCCAGACAGTGGTGTATGCCGCCGCCGAAAGACAGACAGCGCCCTTCCTTGCGCCTGATATTCAGATTTTCCGGTGAGGAAAATACAGCGGGATCGTGGTTGGCTGCACCCAGAATAAGAAAAAGGTTAGTTCCACACTTGATGTGATGCCCCAGCACATCCATATCCTCCAGCGCTGTGCGATATAACATCTGAACGGAGCTGTCATACCTGAGACACTCTGAAACGGCTCCGGGGATCAGCGTGTCATCCTGCCTCAACAGTTCCAGCTCCATAGGATTGTTGTGCAGGGCCAACACGGCATTGCATATCATGTTTGATGTGGTTTCGTGTCCAGCAATAAACAGCAGTATGACGTTGGCGATAATTTCATCGTGCTGCAACCTATCACTATCGTTCTCACTGCCGAGGAAAAGTGACACCAGATCATTGCCGGTATTTTTCTGACGAGAAATGATTAATGCACTGAAATAGGCGTGGAGCGTGGAGAAGCCTTCCCCGGCCTTCAGAAGGTCAGTTTCTGTTATCTGGGGGTCGAAAATTTTTACCAGTGCCGATGCGGCATCGCCAAGTACCGGAGCATCGGACTCAGGCAAATCTAACATTTGACAGATGATCCGAACCGGTAAAGGAAACGCAAATTCCTTTGCCAAATCGCATGAGCCCCGGTCAATAAAGGCGTCAACCAGAGCATTCCCCGCAGTAAGGGCCATTTCTTTGAGCGGCGGAATCTCTTTTGTGCCGAAGGACTTCATGATAAGCCCCCTCAACCGGCCATGTTCGGGAGGATTCATGACGAGAAACATTTTGTTGATCCCCTGGAATACGGGCCGTTCTGCAAGCTTATCGCCAAAACGCAGCCGGACGCTCTCAATGTAGTTTTTACCAGCACGACGGTCATTTAGCAGCGCCTCCACAATGGCGTGGCTGCCACTGATCATGGCGTTCTCACTGGCCCGGATAAACGGCCCCTGTTCATGGAGTTTACGGTAGAGAAGAAAGGGATTTTCAGAATACTGTGGGTCCATCAGTTCATGAAGCTGCATAGGTTATCCTTCTGATATTCATAATTAAAAATGTGCTGACAAGTAATAACGCGCCAGGCATGTTGCTTTTGTTTGTGTCCTTAGATCTCATCAATAGGGTTTAGATACTTTACATTTAAAATAATACCATTGCGTTACAAAGTGACTTCCTGAATTCCTAAAATGAAGAAATGACGGGTCACTAACTATCTGAATTGAAGCCAGTGCGTTGGGGAGGTAATTGGGGTAGAAAGAGTAAGGCGGGGGCCGCGGAGCCGCGTGCGTTATCTCCTGGGGCTCTCAGACAAGAGCGAAGCCTTCTGTTTTGAGAAGGCATCGGCCCGCTGAATTCACCGCTCGTAGCAGCCCTTGCAGGGCAGAGCCAAAAGCGGGCGTTGCTGGCACTATTTCTTCTTATTAAGCATCGACTTTAGATCGGCAAAGGGATTATAGGTTGCTACACCCACATCTTTTTGCGCGTCTTCTCCCGCCACAACGGTTGTACCGTACTGCTCGGCTTCCGTGTATTTCGAGTGTTCGTGGTCATGACAATATAGACACAACAACTCCCAGTTGCTGCCATCTTCCGGGTTATTGGTATGGTCATGATCGATATGGTGAACCGTTAATTCGCGTAGGTTTGAATAAACAAACTCCCGTGAGCAGCGCCCACACACCCATGGATAGATTTTTAGTGCTTTCTCACGATAACCGCTTTCCAGCCGCGAGTAATTTTTTGGGATCAAAGCCATTGCTGATGCCACCTGTTATAAAGCGTTCATTTTACAATCTATCCCATATTATGGAACAGAAAGAGACCGTAGCGCACATGTCAATCCCTGTCCCCTCCGGCACCGGCATGTTTACCATGCCGGAATTCTGTTTCTGAATGGAGCAGGATTTTGGGTCAGGGCCACGTCAGCCAGAGCAGATTCTCTCATGCCAACAATGACCTAAAGATAAATTGTTTTGAGAGTGTGAGCCAGAGGAGGGAAAAATGAATGCTCGACAGAATACAACATGATAGAAATGAGTGAGTCAGAGAAAGCCGCGGCCAATGGCTTTTTTACGCATGATCTTATGCAAGGCAGAAGCAAGAATTGATAGTAAATTTTTGATTTTATTTAATGATTGGCGGAGAGAGGGGGATTTGAACCCCCGGTAGGGTTGCCCCTACTCCGGTTTTCGAGACCGGTCCGTTCAGCCGCTCCGGCATCTCTCCGTAAAAGTGACGCATATGATGCCCTGTTTTATGGCATGTTAACAAGTGCAAACCGACGCCTTTGAATTCAAGTGATGACTTAGCGAGCAACACCATGATGAAGTGGCAATGGAAGTCTTTTTCGCGCGATAGCGAACCAAACTGGCAGCCCGCACTATCCATTCCGCTGCTGGCCCCTTTAACCTCAGCGGAGCAACAGCAGCTTGTCACACTGGCACAGCAGTTTTTGCGCCAGAAACGGCTTATTCCACTGCAAGGCGTAGTCCTCACCGAGGTAATGGTACAGCGCATTGCTTTGTTGTTTAGCCTGCCGGTAATGGCGTTGGGTATTGAATGGCTCGATGGTTTCCATGATGTAGTGATTCACCCTGCGCCATTTGCTGTTGATGATGAGTGGGTGGATGAATTCGGGCTTGTGCACCGTGGCCCAGAAATTGCGCCGTCGCAACGCGGCGATCGGCAGGGCCCGTTGATGCTGAACTGGTTGGAAATTCAGGATTCGTTTGATTTATCTGGGTTTAATCTGGTTATTCATGAAGTCGCTCACACCCTTGACCAACGGGGCAATGAGCGCCCATCCGGTGTGCCTGAAATACCGTTACGCGAGGTCGCAAGCTGGGAGCGAGCGCTCCATGCCGCGATGGCTGAATTACGTGAGGAAATTGAGCTGGTTGGTGAAGACGCTGCCAGTATGGATGCCGATGCGGTGACCAGCCCGGCGGCGTGTTTTGCGGTACTATCCGAGTATTTTTTTAGTGCTCCTGACTTGCTGGCCGATCGTTTCCCCTTGGTATATCAACATTTTTGTCAATTTTATCGCCAGAATCCGCTGGCGCGTTTGCAACAGTGGCAACAACAACAGCTATCTAATGATAGAACCGAATGAAGGGTGGCAAGTGCGGCAATTTTCACCGCGTTGTACATAAGCCAAGCAATCGAGATAAAATCCTTGTATTGCCCGTTGACACTCAAAGGCACCACAGATAATATTCGCCCCGTTCCAGCGATTCCTCTGTAGTTCAGTCGGTAGAACGGCGGACTGTTAATCCGTATGTCACTGGTTCGAGTCCAGTCAGAGGAGCCAATTTAAAGAAACCAGATGTCTACTGACATCTGGTTTTTTGCATTTTATCAATGGGTTATCCCTTTCTTTAGGTTCATCTTCATCCATTCAAAACCACTCGAAGCCATACCTGTTTGCTGGTAAAAATGCGGGTAAAGCGGGTTCGATTTCGTTTTTACCAGCAATCGGAGGGAACCGTCATGCCACTTGCTGATATTAAAGTAAAAAACGCCAAACCATCCGAAAAGGTGGTGAAGTTCATATTATTTCAAACCCTAATACCCGTACAGGCCGCCAAATGTGCCTGTTAAATCTGCTTTGAACACCGGTTGCCCAGTCCCTTTTGGGCGTTGTCGCGTCCGGCCGTACTACCGGGCAGGACTGGGGCCTGGCAAGTGAGCACGGCAATCACCTCGCGTATCCGGTGTGAAATTTACCGTGACACCGTATGGATGAGAGCCGTCGCGGCAGCCGCAAGGTGTCACTCGGTCGCTTGCCCGGTTTCAGCCAGCGGGAACCAACCCTTTGCCATCATGATGACCGCCCACAGATTTTCTGGAATGCTCAGGTCCGGTACCGATACGGGATCAAGGACGCTGACAATGTCATGCGCGCGACCGGCCTTGGCCAGTGCGACCCAGTTTGGATTCATGACCAGCGCCTGGCCGATTGCGCTCAACGAGAGGCCCGCGTCCAGAGCCGCTTGTGCCTGCGCCGGCGTCTTTAGCCCGCCCGCAGCGATCAACGGAACGCGCCCGGCCACATGCTGAATGAGCAATTGCGTCGTCGTCTTGCCACTGTCATCCTCAATCGGCTTGCCATTGAGCACGTCGTGCAGTGACGCATGAAGATAATCAACGCCGGCGTTGATCAGCTCGTCGATCAGTATATTGGTATCCGCGAGCCGCAACCCGCCGTCAGCCTGTTCTTCAGGTGAGATACGGTACCCCAACAGAAAAGGCCGGTCAGTCTGCGCCTTGATGACCTGCCCGACGGCCTGAACAACAGACAACGGGAAGCGAAGTCTGTTGCTCAGCGAGCCGCCCCAATCATCGTCGCGGTGATTAGCCAGAGGCGAGAAAAAATCCTGAAGGAGGAATCCGTGTGCGCCATGTAATTCAATGCCATCGAAGCCTGCGTCGATCGCGCGTCGCGTCGCGTCAGCGAATGCCCTGATGATGTTCTCAATTTCATCATGTGTCAGTGCCGTGACGGTATTCCCCCCCTTGCTGAACAGACTGGCGGGTGCTTCCATCATGCTGGGGCCTACGACCCGTCCATCTGGAACAAGTTCCGGCACAGCCTTGCTGCCTGCATGAAAGATTTGCAGGATGGCGGGAGCTCCGCCACTCTTTGCGGCTTGCGCCAGTTTACGCAAGCTGGGTATGAAACGGTCATCGTAGGCAGCGAACTCACCCGTAAAGCCGACCCCTTCCGGTGTAACGTGCGTACAGCCAGTGATAACCATGCCGACATCCCTGACGCGGGCGCGAACGTAGTCAACCTCTTGATCTGAGATGGTTTCGTCAGGGTTGGCGGACCAGGTAGTCATCGGCGTCATGACAACGCGATTTCTAAGTGTCATACCATTTTCAAAGCGGAAATGGTCGAAAAGGAGGTTTGAATGGGCCATGAAATTTTCCTTGCAATGGTTACGGCACAATATTGACCCGGAAGGACCGGGTCAGGGTGTTGCTGGCTAAGATAAGGGGTATCGATTAAGTGGACTAGAGGCATAAAAACACTTAGCCTTATCATTTCAGTGATTAATCATGGCGGGAGAAGCCTTTGCGTCGCGACGAGATTGCCGATTTGACCGCCTTCGTGGTGGTTGCCGAGGAGCGCAGCTTCACGAAAGCCGCGCTTCGTCTGGGGATGGCGCAATCCGCCCTTAGCCAGATAGTTCGTCGCGTCGAGGAGCGCGTGGGACTTCGCCTGCTCGCGCGTACGACACGCAGTGTCGCGCCGACTGAGGCTGGAGAGCGTCTGCTTGCGAAACTTGGCCCTATGCTGCATGACCTCGACACGGTGATAGGCTCTCTCGGTGAGCTGCGTGACCGGCCTTCTGGAACAATCCGGATAACGACGGTGGAGCATGCAGCCAAGACCATACTCATGCCTGCCATGAAATCGTTGCTGGCAGACAATCCCGATATTCATATTGAGATCAGTGTTGATCATGCGCTGGTAGACGTCGTTGCCAATCAGTTTGACGCGGGTATTCGCCTGGGGGGCGATATTGACAAGGACATGATTGCAGTGCGGATTGGTCCCGACATCCCGATGGTTATCGTTGCCAGCCCGGCTTATCTGGCAAGACGTCCGGCACCGACAACGCCCGCAGAACTGATTGACCATAGCGTCATCAATTTTCGCCTGCCGACATCCGGCACATTGATTGGATGGCCTCTACTGAGTGACGGACGAGAAATACGAGTACGGGGACAGGGGCAACTGGTAGTGAATACGATTAATCTTCTGGTTGATGCGGTACTTGATGGGCATGGTCTGGCGTGTATCCATCGGGATCAGGTGCAGCAATGTATTGATAACGGCAGCCTTGTCCAGGTTCTTGGTAAGTTTACAACGACCATCCCAGGCTATCATCTCTACTACCCTAACCGCAGGCATCACTCTTCCGCGTTTTCTTTGTTTGTCGAAACCCTTCGATATCGCTCGTTGTAGTGGTCAACTCATGGGGTCAACTTCAGTGTGCCACTGCGAGATTATGTTATTGGGGTAACAAACGGGGTAATTTGAATTTCTATCGTGTGCTATAGATGATTGGTGCGACCGAGTGGACTCGAACCACCGACCCCCACCATGTCAAGGTGGTGCTCTAACCAACTGAGCTACGGTCGCATTATGGTGCGTTCAATTGGACTCGAACCAACGACCCCCACCATGTCAAGGTGGTGCTCTAACCAACTGAGCTATGAACGCATTTGTTTAAACATCATCGCCAGGCGGCGACGGGGACGAATATTAACGGGCTACCTGGATGCTGGCAAGGGGAAAAAACAAAAATACTGCTATCAACAGACTGATTGCACAGCTTATGGGCAGTACGCCGCATTTTTAGCGGCGTACTGACAGATTATCGCGCCGCTCTGGCGAGAATGTGTGCAACAGGTTGGCGCTGCACCCGACGGATGCGTAATACCATCATGGTTGCCGATGATGTCAGACCAACAATAAACCCCCACCAAAAACCGGCAGGCCCCATGCGAGGTAGCAGTATGTCGGTCAGCGCCAGTAGATAACCTACCGGCAGCCCCAGCATCCAATAGGCAATAAACGTGATGAAAAAGATGGCACGGGTATCTTTATAACCGCGCAGAACACCACTGCCAATGGTCTGTATTGCATCAGAAATCTGGTAAACCGCGGCCAGTAACATCAGGTGCGAGGCCATTGCTACCACCGCGGGGTCTTTATTGTAGAGCATTGCGATGTGCCCGCGCAGCGTGATGGTAAAAATCGCCGTGCAGACAGCCAGCAGAATGCCGGTAAGAATACTGGTGTGGGCGGCGATGCGGGCAGCATCCACCGCTTTTTCTCCCAGCCGGTGCCCAACGCGGATAGTGGCGGCAACGCCGACGGATAACGGTAATACAAACATGAGTGAACTGAAGTTGAGCGCAATTTGATGCCCGGCAACATCCACCACCCCCAGAGGCAGTACCAACAGGGCGACGATAGCAAACAGAGTCACTTCAAATAGCATCGCCAGTGCAACCGGGAGCCCCAGTCCGAACAGGCGTTTTAATACCGCCCAGTCCGGCTCCAGGCGCTTTTTCTGCCGCCGGATGTCCTTTAGCCAGTAGGCGTGGCGTGAGTACACCCCCAGTAATATCATCATTATCCAGTAAACAGAGGCCGTCGCGACACCACAGCCCACTCCCCCCAACTCCGGCATACCCAGTTTGCCGTGAATAAATATGTAGTTGATGGGAATATTGATAAGCAAGCCGATAAAACCGATAACCATTCCCGGTTGGGTTTTTGACAACCCTTCACACTGGCTGCGCAGAACCTGATAAAACAGGTAGCCCGGCACTCCCCAGAGTAGGGCATGTAAATATTTGATGGCTTTATCCGCTAATTCGGGAGCGCCATCATGCATCAGGCGAATAACATATTGCCCTTGATAGAGTACAAACATGGTGGCGACAGAAATCATGGCGGCCAGCAGAAACGCCTGTTGGGTTTGATGGGCGATACGGTCACGCCTGCCGGAGCCATTCAGGTTAGCCACAACCGGTGTGAGGGCCATTAGCAAGCCATGCCCAAACAAAATGACCGGTAACCAGATAGAGGTGCCCACCGCAACGGCAGCCATATCGGTTGCGCTGTAAGATCCAGCCATGATGGTATCCACCACCCCCATGGAGGTTTGCGAGACTTGCGCGATAATGACGGGGATCGCCAGCGCCAGCAGATGGCGCGCTTCTGATAAATACTTCTGCACAAAAACCTTCCTAGAACAGGATTGAGAGAGATCTCGCTACGAGAAAGACAATCATCCTTTATTCGTAAAAAAAGATAATGCATTGTAACGATTTACCCGTCGTAAACCAATGCCTGAACTGGCTGGTGAGTTCCGTTTGGTTTTCCTGTCAATCTGGTGCACACTGCCGTTCATTCGATGAATACGTTTGCGGGTTATTCCAATATAAGGAAAAGACGCGACGGTTGTATTCATCGCGTTTATTCCCGATTCAGGAGGCCAGAACACCATCATGTTTACCGGTATTGTTCAGGGCACGGCGACGGTCGTGTCTGTCGATGAAAAACCCAATTTCCGCACTCATGTTATCCAGTTACCTGCCGAACTGCTGCCGGGCCTGGAGCCTGGAGCCTCTGTGGCGCATAACGGCTGTTGCCTGACGGTAACGGAGATTGACGGCGATCGCGTGAGTTTCGATTTGATCAAAGAGACATTACGCCTGACTAATTTGGGTGATATCCAGGTGGGCGATCGGGTTAATGTTGAGCGTGCAGCCAAATATGGCGATGAAATTGGCGGGCATGTCATGTCCGGCCATATTATGTGCACAGCAGAGATAGTAAAGATCCTGACCTCAGAAAATAATCACCAGATTTGGTTCCGTCTGTCGGATGCCACGCTGATGAAATATGTGCTGCACAAGGGGTTCATCGGTATTGATGGTATCAGCCTGACGGTAGGGGAGGTGACACGCAGCCGCTTCTGTGTTCACCTGATCCCGGAAACGCTCCAGAGGACGACGCTGGGGCAAAAGCGGCTCGGTGATAGCATCAATATTGAAATAGACCCGCAAACACAGGCGATTGTTGATTCGGTTGAGCGCGTAATGGCAGCACAGCTGGCCCGGCAACAGGAAGAAGCGGCGTCAGCGCAGGACGAATAACCCTCACCCGGCGGCAAAGCGTGTGATTATGCCGCCGGATTATGCTTCCTGGATGAAACCGTGAGGTCTTGTGCCGAACCGATTAGCGTGCGACGTGCAGACCTCCTTCAACCCCCTCAACGCTAAACAGCACCTGCCAAAGCTGAATATTGCGTGCGCGGAATGCACCTGCGCAGGCGTTAAGGTAATAGCTAAACATGCGCTGAAAACGCGTGGAGTAGTGGCTGGATAAAACAGGCCAGTGTTGCTGGAAGCGTTGATACCATGCCATCAGTGTACGGTCATAGTCGGCACCAAAATTGTGCCAGTCTTCCATGACCAGATAAGGTTCGCTGGCGGTTGCGATATGTTGAACCGAAGGCAGGCAGCCATTGGGAAAAATGTATTTATTGATCCAGGGGTCGACTTTCAGGTTGGTCGCATTTGCTCCGATGGTGTGGAGTAAAAATAGCCCATTGGGCTTGAGGTTACGCCTGATTGCCTGAAAATAGGTGTCATAATTTTTAGGGCCAACGTGTTCAAACATCCCCACAGAAACAATACGATCAAATGGCTGGTGCATGTCACGGTAGTCTTGCAGCAGAATAGACACATCCAGGCCCTGGCAGCGTTGCTGTGCCAGCGTCTGCTGCTCACGCGAGATGGTAATACCGGTCACGCGAACGCCATAATGGCGTGCGGCAAAGGCTGACAGGCCTCCCCAGCCACAGCCGATATCCAGTAAGGTCATTCCCTGGCGTAGCTGCAATTTTTCGCAAATCAGATGCAACTTGTCTTGCTGTGCCTGTTCGAGCGTTTCGGCGTGTTTCCAGTAAGCGCAAGAGTACTGCATGTGCGGGTCAAGCATACGTGAGAAAAGATCATTACCGAGGTCGTAATGCGCCTTGCCCACCCTCCATGCGCGGCGGCGGGATTGCAGGTTTATCACTCTTGCCAGCAGTACCCGCAGCGTGTCATGCAAACGGTGCGGCAATTGGTTTTCCAGCCCGGCACGTAAAGCGCGATGAAAAAACATATCCAGGCGCTCGCACTCCCACCAGCCATCCATATAACTTTCGCCGAGCCCCAGTGAACCTTCCCGCAATATCCGTTTGTAGAAATTGGGATTTTTCACCTGTATATCAAACGGGTGCGAGCCATTGATAGTAATACCAGCGCCCGCCAGCATATTATTGACTATCTGGAACCAGGACGTGCCAGCACTCCCCAGATCCTCTGCGTAAGATGAGCTCATCACTTCCCCCCTACCTTGCCAACATTGCAGTGCAAGGAATTCGTTAGACCATTGTACCCATGAAGAACATTCGGTGGACTCAATCCATCGTCTGGCCCTGAAGACTCAGCGGTATTCAAGAGAAAAGCGGCTACGAAAGGCGTCTGCCACTGGGCGCGGAAAGGCGGTGGTGATTATGCGCACCGTGGCGCTCAATGAGCAGGGCAGCAAAATGGGCGATGTGAGGAGCCATCACAATCCTGCATCGTCACATGATGATTATTGTCGTTAAAGGCAATGACAAGTTTATGACTGCCCGCGCCTGTCGGCAAGATTCGACTGGCGTGGGCCGCACAATAGATTCAATCAGGCGGGCTGAAAGTGAACCCCACAGGCATGAAGATAAGGGGCAATTTAGCGGCGATAGTCCACAAACGGGCCATCAGCAACGGAGCGGCGCTCTATCAGCGTTGGGTGAACTTCGATAGTCTGTGCTTCTTCACGTTTGCTGGTAATGCGATCAAGCAGCATGGAGAATGCGGCCTGGCCGAGGCGCTCTTTGGGCTGATGGATGGTAGTCAGTGCCGGAGTGAAATAGCGCGCATGGCGAACGTTGTCATACCCTATCACCGAAATATCCTGAGGTACCCGCAAGCCCAGCTCATCAGCCGCACAGATAGCGCCCATCGCCATGATATCACCACCACAGAATACCGCGGTGGGGCGGTGTTTTTGTGCCAGAATCTGGTGCATGGCTTTATAGCCGGACTCTGGTTCGAAGTCGCCTTGCACCACCCACTCTTCGCGTATCGTAATATCGGCTTCCTTCAGCGCTTTAAGAAAACCAAGGTAGCGCCCGCTGCCAGTGTTACGCTCTTGTGAGCCGGGGATCGCACCAATATCGCGATGCCCGCGCTCAATCAGATAACGGCCTGCCATATAACCGCCCGCGAAGGCGTTATCGATAATTGTGTCGGTAAAATCGCTGTGCGCTTCCCCCCAGTCCATCACTACCATGGGGATATGACGGTAATCGGCCAGCATCGACAACAGTGCCGGTGGATATTCAGCACACATCACCAACAGACCATCGACACGCTTTTGTGCCAGCATCGACAGATAAGCGCGCTGCTTGTCCAGATTGTTGTGGGAATTACACAAAATCAGCGTATAGCCTCTGGCATAACAACTGTTTTCTACCGCTTCAATAATTTCAGCAAAATAGGGCGCTTCACTGGATGTGGCCAGCAAACCGATAGACTTGGTGTGATTCACTTTTAGGCTGCGTGCCACCGCGCTTGGCGAATAATGTAACTCCTCGATGGCGGCACGCACCGCAGCCTTGGTTTCTTCGGCGACGAAACGTGTTTTATTGATCACGTGTGATACGGTTGTGGTCGAAACGCCTGCGCGCTTTGCCACATCTTTAATCGTTGCCATCTTAGGTGACTCCTGAACAGTTGTAACAGCAACGTATCTGTTACAGCAGTAAATATGTTGTTAATCGTTTGCCTGCGTGAATTCTTCTCCAGCCAAACACTATTTTCAGGAGGAGACATGCCGAAGTGTAGCCGGAAGGGGAGCCGGGAGGGCGGCCAACGCAGTGCATACAGTAAACCGCGAATTTTGGCCGATTTAACTCAAAAGTGGAAGAGGTAATTCGTGTTATCTCTGTGATGGGGAAAGCGGTTTTTTTAAACGTCCTTCATATAATAGGCAAGATATTGATTATGCTTTTCATCGGTATCCATCTATTCTGATGATGTGATGGCCCACCGATTTGTCAAATACAGGAGATGGTTTATGGATACGAATTTGAAAATGTCGTTGTTCACGACAGTCGTTGCGCTGACGGTGATTGTGATATTTAGCATGAGTGCGGTGCTGAATTAACCCTGAGTACGCGGAGACTCACCATTGGCTGATGGCTCCTCTCGCGCAGATGTGATATCACCGCGGCCGCATTTTTTGTCGCGTGCAAAATAATGATGAAACAAGCCCCGAATGAGCAGATGCGCTTTCGGGGCTTGTTTCATCTGGTGAGGGGGCTGGCGGTAGAGTTATGACAGTGGTGTCATTAGCGCATGGTTTTTGGCGTAACCACACGGCGAGCGCCTACGTAGTGATCCTGCCAATAATCTTCACTTAACTTGCTGATTTTTATGTCAGAGCCAGTTCGGGGCGATTGAATAAAGCGGCCATTACCAAGATAAACGCCAACGTGATCTGCTGCACCACGATTTGTTATCCGAAAGAACACCAAATCGCCGCTTTCGAGTTCGCTCTTCTTGATGGGGGCGGCATCGCGTAAATGGAACATTTCGTTGGCCGTTCGTGGAATGGAAATTTTCACCACGTCTTTGTAGGCGTAATACACCAGCCCGCTGCAATCAAAACCAGAAATAGGGTGTCGTCCCCCCCAGTGATAAGGTTTGCCAATCTGGCTCATGAGCTTATTCATTGCCGTTTGCTTGGCGTGCTGATAGCGCTTTTGGTGTGCCGGGTTCATGGCTATGCCTGACTTGCTCATCTTATCGTTTTTATTCTTACCATGATGGGCATTGGCGGCTAGTGTCGCTGTATGCGTAGTGGCAGATTTGCCTTTTTGGTTTTTTGCCGTGGTATGCCCGGAGCCAGAGTGTGGCTCGCTGTTCGGGTGTTTGGCACTGGCGTGAGCGACTTTTGTCGGCTGCGTGTGCGCATTTTTTGCCTGTTCAGTGAGGGTTTTCTTAGCGTTTTTGCCCGCAGGTTGTGATGATTTAGCAACAGAACCTTTCTCTTCTTTTTTATCTTTTTTACTGTTGCTGGCCGTGTGACTGCGTGCGGCTGTCGAAGCTACAGCTGCTTTGCCTGTGGCTGCTTTGGTGTGTGAGGTGGCAGTCGTGTGGCTGGCGGTGTTAGCCGATGCTGTTGTGTGTTTTTGTGCTGGTTTGGCCGGTGTGGCACTGGCGCTTTTTTTAGCACTTTTCGCCGTCTTATTTTTTTTAGCATCATCCACGGCTTTATTCGCCGTCGCCACACCGCTTTTGCGTGGTAAAACAGCGTTACTGTGAGGCGTAGCCTGTGCCAGATTAAAAAACAGATTACTGAAAAATAATAAAAAAAGCGTAATAAATAACCGCATAATAATGCTGACCGAATGGTGTCCTCAATCGTTCAATCTTTACAGTATTCCCCAAAATGGCCTGATAAAAAAGTGGGGATAGGGCTTTTATTACTACAAAATAGTGAGAAAACGTTAACAACGGCCATTTTTTGCTTAATTATCCATCAGCAACCGCTGATTGAGCGCAGGGAGAATGCGAAATCGTAAAACCCTACAAAAGATAGCGTTTTTTTGTGGCCATCGCTATCGTTAGAATACCTGATTATAGAACGAGAAGCGGCGGGGTGCGCCTGGCCGCAATTCTATGCCCGACATTAACTGATAGGGCATCACGCGCTTAAGGAAGCATAAACCATGACGACCACAATTGAAAAAATTCAGCGTCAGATCGCTGAAAACCCGATTCTGCTGTATATGAAAGGTTCTCCCAAGCTGCCAAGCTGTGGTTTTTCTGCCCAGGCGGTACAAGCGTTGTCAGCATGCGGTGAGCGCTTTGCCTATGTGGATATTTTGCAGAACCCGGATATTCGTGCCGAATTACCTAAGTACGCTAATTGGCCGACGTTCCCGCAACTGTGGGTTGATGGCGAACTGGTTGGGGGCTGTGACATCGTGATTGAAATGTATCAGCGCGGGGAATTGCAACCACTGATCAAAGAAACCGCCGATAAGTACAGACTCCAGCAAGGGGATGAATCCCAGGCTTGATGCGGGCCAGACATCAGGCAACGGCTGTTGCCTGATGTCGTATGGCGTTATTCTTCTGCGCCGATAGCAGACGGCGTGCCACTCTCTGTTCCAGCCGAAAGCGGCCACCCGCCAAGGCGTTTCCAGCGATTGACCAGCTCGCAAAAAAGTTCTGCCGTGCGTTCAGTATCATATAAAGCCGAATGTGCCTGACTGGCATCAAACGTAATACCGGCTGCGATGCAGGCTTTGGCCAGCACGGTTTGGCCGAGTACCAGGCCACTGAGTGCCGCGGTATCAAACGTGGCAAATGGATGGAAAGGATTGCGTTTAAGGCTGCAACGTTCAGCCGCCGCCATGAGAAAACTGTGATCAAAGGTGGCGTTGTGCGCTACGATGATGCCCCGATTACAGTCTTGATCTTTAATGCCTTTGCGTACCTGTTTGAAGATTTCGTGCAACGCTTCGTATTCACTGACCGCACCCCGCAACGGGTTTTTCGGGTCGATGCCGTTGAAGGCCAATGCTTCCGGGCGCAAAATTGACCCTTCAAAAGGCTCAACATGGAAATGCAATGTTTCGTCTGGTTTTAACCAACCGCTTTCATCCATTTTCAGCGTAATAGCCGCGATTTCCAGTAATGCATCGGTTTTCGCGTTAAATCCTGCTGTTTCCACATCGATTACCACGGGATAAAAACCACGGAAACGTGCATTCAGGGCGTTCAGGTTATGTTTTTCGGCCATTCGTTTTTTAATTTCTTCAGCAACATACAATGCACATTATGGCAAATTCTGCCATGGGATGCAGCAGGCAAGCAGGTCACGCCGCCCGATGACGGCGAAAGGCAGGTGTCGGCTGACACCTGAAAAAGAAAACCGGCAGGAGGTCAGTTCCCCAGTCCCTGGCCGGCCTGAGCACGTTCAATCAGCTCGATTTTATAGCCATCAGGGTCTTCAACAAACGCAATAACGGTGTTACCGCCTTTAACCGGGCCTGCTTCACGGGTCACTTTGCCACCTGCCTGCCGGATACGCTCACAGGCACCCGCAACATCATCGACGCCCAGCGCGATGTGACCAAAAGCGCTGCCCATCTCGTAACTGTCTACACCCCAGTTATACGTCAGTTCAATGACTGAACCGTCGCTCTCCTCGTTATAACCGACAAATGCCAGAGAGTATTTATATTCCGGGTTTTCGCTGGTGCGCAGTAAACGCATGCCCAGTATTTTGGTATAAAAATCAATGGCGCGTTGCAGGTCGCCAACGCGCAGCATAGTGTGAAGTAAACGCATAATGACCCCTATCTTGAGACTGTGGGTTAACTGCCACTGACGGTACAGGCGAGTGACTTGCCTGAAACAACAGAGGCCGAGTATAGCGTTGTTGCCGGGCAGAGCACAAATATCTGGCCGGTTGTGTGCCGGTGATTGGCTGGAAAAAGCGGCGATATGCGGTAAAATGGCGATTATTCGCGTATTGGCCTGATGCCATACTTGCCAGTGACAACGATCAAGGCTTCAATAAAAGAGGTCTGATAAGGAGGTCTTGTGGCGGAACAGCTTGAGCTTTTTCCCGTTCCTAATCCCTGTCGTGGGATCTGTCAGGCCGATGACCGTGGTTTTTGTCGTGGCTGCTTGCGAAGCCGCAATGAACGTTTTAATTGGCAGGCCATGAGCGATGCGCAAAAACAGGATGTGCTGCGTTTGTGCCGTCAGCGTATGCGACGCGCTCAGCGAAGTGAAAAAAATTCAACGTCTACGCAGACAGATCAACCCACCTTGTTTTAAATGACATGGTGATATTTAATGATATAAATTAAGTTCAGGATCATTTTTAATTAATTATTATTTGCTAGAATGGCACAACAACAATAAAACATTTTCTATTTAACGTTCGTTTTAAATCAGAGTTGATTGCAATCCAGGGATGTATCTTAGTACGCTAACTATAAGGAGAAGTGATGGAATTGCCGTTAGGTTCTGATTTAGCCCGGTTGGTTCGTGTATGGCGAGCTTTGATTGATCACCGATTGAAGCCGCTGGAGCTCACGCAAACGCACTGGGTCACACTGCATAATATCCACCAGTTGCCGCCTGGACAGTCCCAGATTCAGCTAGCGAAAGCCATAGGAATAGAGCAACCTTCGCTGGTAAGGACATTGGATCAACTTGAAGATAAAGGATTAATTACCCGCCATATATGTACCCACGATCGTCGTGCCAAGCGTATATTGTTAACCGATATGGCAGATCCCATCATTCAGGCGGTTAATGATGTAATTGATCAAACGCGTAGCGAAATATTAGATGGCATTACACCGCAAGAGGTCGATGAACTGGCGACAATTATCTCACGACTGGAAAAAAACATTTTAGCACTGCATGAGAGCCAATCCTGATTAATAGAATAAGTAAATATTGTGACGAATCGCTATTTGATTTTTAGTAACACTAATGTGAATTATTGTTGTGAAAATTTCGCAAAACGAGATCAGTCACATTCGCCTCTGAATAATTTTAGGGGGCAGAGCAGCGACATTGCAGCGATGCACATACGGGTGGTATTAGCATGTTGTGGCGGTGCGGATGCGCAGAACAGACTAGCAATGTGAAAGGAAATAAAGAGAAACAATCACCACCAAACGGTGGTGATTGTTTTTCAGGAATTAACGTGCAGAAACGGTGACAGCGCTGCCGTTGCTGGCCATTGCTACGCGCTGGCCTGCGTGGAACTTGGTGTCGCCCTGCTTTTGTACCACCATGATGGTTGTACCATCATCTTTACGAATTTCCAGCTCAACGCCCTGAACGCGGTTTGCGGCACCGCCGATAGCATTACCAGCCAGAGCGCCTGCGCCTGCGCCAACAGCCGTCGCGACGGTTTTACCTGTACCGCCACCGAGAGTGTGACCCAGAACCCCACCCAGAATAGCCCCGCCAACGGTGGCCACAGCATTATCTTTATCGCCAGCCTGAATCTGTACCGGACGAGTAGAAACAACGGTGCCGTAGGTCACAGTTTGAACTTGTTTGGCATCAGATGCACTGTAAACGTCTCCTGACAGGGTGCTGGTATTGGCACAACCGGCCAGAGTGATACTCGCAAGAGTGATCACGAGAAAACGTTTCATCATAAAAAAGCTCCTTTTAATATTGCTGTTATTGCTGCGTCGGGGCGTGCAGCCTGAGCCGACGAATTATCTACTGCTTCATGAGGGTGGGTGAAAGAACGATGCCACCGGTTTAAATGCTGTTTAAGATAAAACAGTACACGTCAATATTGATAATAAACGTGCGACGAGGTTCCTTGTGAAGCCTCTTTTTTCTTAAAAAACGTGTCAAACGGTTATTTTTTACCAGAATTGGCATCCGCCTGACAAAAAAGACAAAATCTGACCGTAATATACTACCTGTGTGCTAGTCTGTCGCGCAAATGTAAAGGTGGCGGTAACGTTATTTTCCTAATTTAAAGGTAATCCAATGAGGTCGGGAAGATATATTGGTGTGATGTCTGGAACCAGTCTGGATGGTGTTGATGTGGTGCTGGCGGCTATCGATGAGTCTACCGTTGCCCAACAGGCCAGCTACTGTCACCCCATTCCCCCGGAATTACGCCGGGCCATTTTGGCGATGAATCAGGGTCAGGCGGTAACGCTCTCGGCACTGGGGCAATTGGATACCCGTCTGGGATCACTGTTTGCCGAAGCCGTACAGGCCTTGTTGCGCCAGACCGGACTGAGCGCCAGCGATATCACGGCAATTGGCTGCCACGGGCAGACCGTCTGGCATGAACCGCAAGGGGATGCGCCATGTACGCTGCAAATTGGTGATGCTAATCGTATTGCCGCCATGACAGGGATTACCACCGTAGGGGATTTCCGACGAAGGGATATGGCATTAGGCGGTCAGGGCGCTCCGCTGGTGCCGGTATTTCACCACGCCTTACTGCAACACCCGGTCGAGCGTCGCATCGTACTGAATATCGGCGGTATTGCGAATATTTCGGTACTGGCTCCAGGGCGTGCGGTAAAAGGCTATGACACCGGACCGGGTAATATGCTGCTCGATGCCTGGGTGTGGCGTAACTGTGGGCTACCTTATGATAAAGATGCTGCCTGGGCGATGACCGGACACGTCAATAATGTGTTGCTCAGTCATCTGCTGTCCGATCCCTATTTCGGCCTGCCTGCACCCAAGAGTACCGGGCGAGAGCACTTTAATCTGGCCTGGCTTGAGCGGCAACTGGCACGTTTTTCGATGTTACCCCCACAAGACGTGCAGGCCACCCTGGTGGCATTAACCGCCGAGAGTATTGCCGGGCAAGTGCTGCTTACCGGCGGGTGTGAGCGGGTATTGGTGTGTGGCGGTGGGGCGCGAAATCCGTTATTGATGAGCCAGTTGTCAGCGCGTTTACCGGGGATAGAAGTGAGCACTACCGATAATTTCGGTATTCGTGGTGATGACATGGAAGCGCTGGCGTTTGCCTGGCTGGCCTTTCGCACACTCTCCGGTTTACCCGGCAACCTGCCTTCGGTAACGGGCGCTCGCTGTGAAACGATTCTTGGCGCTATTTACCCGGTAGTAACCGGCATTTGGTAATCAGATTTTGCTGACAGGTCATCTCCCCGGCGGTTGATAGACTACGTTGTTGTGACATGTTGCCGGCACAAGAGTGTCATTGTGCCGGATTCATTGTTAATGACAGGAGATGACATCGTGAAACCGCTCTTGATTGCCGCAGTGCTGTTATTAAGCGGCTGTACCCGTTTAGTCCCTTCCCCGCCATTACAAACCTTGCACTATCAATGTGGCACGATGCCATTAACGGTAAACCTGCATATGGCCGACAGGAATGAATCCGTTTCGTTTCTGCTTGATGGCGAGCTGCATACGTTGTATCCGGTTGTCGCGTCCTCGGGCAGCCGGTATAGCGATGGGAAGTATACCTTTTGGCGCAAGCAGCAGCAGGCGCTCATCATGAGGGGGGAGCGCATTATCGTGAATGATTGTGTGTTGCGCTAGGGGCCGTTGAGATTTTGGCGTCACGGGCGCAGAATGATTTTTTTGTTATTTTTGTCTGGTTTGGTAACGGCAGGATCTCATGACCACAGAACACGATGATGTGCATCACTCCGAGTCACGCAATAAGGTCGCGCTGTCTCCTCAGCAGGCGGCGAGTGTTGATATCGCCGATTTACGGCGCGAATACACCCGTGGTGGGTTGCGACGTCACGATCTTAGCGCTAACCCGCTTGATTTGTTTGAACGCTGGCTGAAACAGGCGTGTGAAGCACAACTGGCGGACCCAACGGCGATGTGCGTGGCGACGGTTGATGAGCAAGGGCAACCTTATCAGCGAATCGTACTGCTGAAACACTATGACGAAAAAGGCATGGTGTTTTACACCAACCTGGGCAGCCGTAAAGCACAACAACTGGCTGTCAATTCGCGTATTAGCCTGTTATTCCCCTGGCATATGCTGGAGCGTCAGGTCATCGTGCAGGGGCGTGCCGAAAAATTGCCGATGCTGGAGGTGATGAAGTATTTCCACAGTCGGCCGCGCGATAGCCAGATTGGTGCCTGGGTGTCAAAGCAGTCCAGCCGGATTTCTGCACGCAACTTGCTGGAAAGTAAGTTTTTCGAGATGAAGCAGAAATTTCAGCAAGGGGAGATCCCATTGCCCAGTTTCTGGGGGGGATTTCGTGTCTCTATCGATGCCATCGAATTTTGGCAAGGTGGGGAACATCGCCTGCACGATCGTTTTCTGTACCAACGCGAGGGGCAAGGCTGGTCAATTGACCGTCTGGCACCCTAAATCACGCTAATTTGTTACGCGAAGCGCTGGCACTCCCGTGGGCCGCGCTTTATTCTATGTCACCCTGAATTTTTCTTTCGCCAACGTGGCGAAAAGTCGTGTACCGGTAAAAGGTGCAGTCGTTTATACATGGAGACTTTGATGGCAAGCAATCTGATCCAACAATTGCAAGAGCGGGGCCTGGTGGCCCAGGTAACGGACGAGGCTGCGTTAGCAGAGCGACTGGCGCAGGGGCCAATTGCACTGTATTGCGGTTTTGATCCGACCGCTGACAGCTTGCATTTGGGACATCTGGTGCCACTGCTGTGCCTGAAACGCTTTCAGATGGCCGGTCATAAACCGGTTGCTCTGGTCGGTGGAGCCACCGGGCTCATCGGTGACCCGAGTTTTAAAGCGGCCGAACGTAAACTCAACACTCAGGACACCGTACAAGAGTGGGTAGAGAAAATCCGTCGTCAGGTTGCGCCGTTTTTGGATTTTGACTGCGGTGATAACAGCGCGGTGGCTGCCAACAACTACGACTGGTTCGGCTCGATGAATGTGCTGACATTCCTGCGCGATATTGGCAAGCACTTCTCCGTTAACCAGATGATTAACAAGGAAGCAGTGAAACAGCGCCTGAATCGTGATGATGTCGGGATTTCATTTACCGAGTTTTCCTACAACCTGTTGCAGGGCTATGATTTTGCTTCACTAAACGGGCTGTATGATGTTGAGTTGCAAATTGGTGGGTCTGACCAGTGGGGCAATATTACCTCAGGTATCGATTTAACCCGGCGCTTGCACCAAAAACAGGTGTTTGGCCTCACCGTGCCGCTTATCACCAAGTCAGACGGTACTAAATTCGGTAAAACCGAAAGCGGAGCAGTCTGGCTGGATCCGAAGAAGACCAGTCCATACAAATTCTATCAATTCTGGATCAATACCGCCGATGCAGATGTTTACCGCTTCCTGAAATTCTTCACCTTCATGGATATTGAAGTTATCAATGCCCTGGAAGAGGAAGATAAAAACAGCGGTGTGGCACCGCGCGCGCAGTTTGTGCTGGCAGAAGAAGTGACCCGTCTGGTGCACGGGGAAGAGGGATTGTCAGCGGCTCGTCGCATCACCCAGAGCCTGTTCAACGGTAATCTGGGCGACCTGACTGAGGCGGACTTTGCCCAACTGGCGCAGGATGGTATTCCTATGGTTGAACTGGCTGGCGGTGCGGATTTACAGCAAGCGCTGGTCGATTCCGAATTGCAGCCATCACGCGGTCAGGCTCGCAAAACCATTGCCTCTAATGCCATCACCATCAATGGCGAGAAACAATCTGACCCTGAATATACCTTCTCGGCGGCTGACCGCCTGTTTGGTCGCTACACTCTGTTGCGTCGCGGCAAAAAGCACTACTGCCTTATCTGCTGGAAGGACTAACCCACCCAACGAAGGGAGCGATTGCTCCCTTTTGCTTTGATGCCCCGAAGCGAGACGGTGAGCTTGTCATTCCCGGCAAGTCTCTGCCGGTTTTTGGGGAACATCGGTCGCACGCATGGTGATAACACCGTATTTAATAACAACACAGATCGCATTTATTAAGCAGGCAAGGGTAGTTAATTTCATGAAAAACGTACTGTCTATCCAGTCCCATGTGGTTTTTGGTCATGCCGGAAATAGCGCGGCAGAGTTTCCCATGCGGCGTATGGGAGTAAACGTCTGGCCACTTAACACCGTGCAATTCTCTAATCATACTCAATATGGTCAGTGGACCGGTTGTGTGATGCCCGCCGAGCACCTGACCGAGATTGCGCAGGGGATCAGTAATATTGATGTGCTCAAAGACTGTGATGCCGTACTGAGTGGTTACATCGGTTCACCTGAACAGGGCGGGCATATTCTGGAGATTGTTCGGCGTGTCAAAGCGGCGAATCCAGACGCTATTTATTTTTGTGACCCCGTCATGGGCACCCCGGAAAAAGGCTGTATCGTTCCGGCAGGCGTGAGCGATTTTCACTGCCAGCAATCGCTGCTGGCAAGCGACATGATAGCTCCCAATCTGCCTGAGCTGGAGCTGTTGAGTGGCAGCACTATCCATACGGTTGAAGACGCGGTCATTGCCAGCCGGGCGCTTTGCCAGCGCGGGCCCAAACTGGTCTTGGTAAAACACCTCAGCCGTGCTGCTATCCATCAGGACAGCTTTGAAATGTTGCTGGTAAGCCATGATGAAGCCTGGCATATTCGCCGCCCGCTGGTGGATTTCGGGCCTCGTCAACCGGTAGGCGTTGGCGATTTGACCAGCGGTCTACTGCTGGCAAATCTGCTCAAAGGCGCAACACCCGTACAGGCGCTGGAGCACACCACTGCCGCTGTGTACGACGTCATGTGTATGACCAAACAGTTGGGGCAATATGAGTTGCAACTGGTGGCGGCGCAAGAGGGTATTGTGCAGCCCAGCCAGCATTTTGCTGCAACGCGCCTGTAAGCGGCCACGTTCATAACGGGGAGTGAGTGATCCCCCCGTTATGAACCTCAGCATAGATATGGTTATTACGAACAGTACCAATATCGCCAGAGCGAGGCGTTAACGTGCCTGCGGTTAGAATTTAACTTCCAGTCCTTCTGCCGTGAGCGCTTTTTCTACCGCGGGTCGTGAAGATACGCGCTCCAGATAAGCCGACAACGCCGGAAACTGAAGCAAATTGAATTTCAGTTCATGCGCCCAGCGACAAATGGTAAACAGATAGGCATCGGCTACGCCGAAGCGGTTACCCACCAGATAGTCATGCTCACTCAATACTTCATTCAGATAACGAAAGCGTTGCTCCAGGTAGCTTTTTAATAACTCTTTGTACAATTCCGGTGTGCCGGGCCGAAACAGTGGTGTGAACGATTTATGCAGTTCGGTGGAAATGTAGGCCAGCCATTCAATGGCGCGATAATGATGGATGGTGCTTGACGGGGCTATCAGATTATATTGCGGTGCCTTGTCTGCCAGATACAGAGCAATGGCGACGGTTTCCGTCAGAACCGTGCCATCGTCAAGCGCCAGTGCGGGGACTAACCCTTTGGGGTTGACCAACAGATAATCGCTTCCCTGTTCCGTTTTTTTCGTGCGCAGGTCGACTTTCACCAGCGTGAATTTGGCCCGGGTCTCGTGCAGGATGATATGCGGAAATAGTGAACAACTTCCCGGTTTGTAATAGAGTTTCATTCGCCATTCCTTCAGTAAACGTCTTTGCGGTGAGTCGCAGTGTCAGATAAAAAAAGTATTCAGGTAAAACGTACTACAGTCGTTCTGGCTCAGGTGGGGTGACGGTTATCCGCCTTCGCCAGACCTATTCAGGGCACGACTTGAAAATAGGATCTAACCGTTGTGCTTTTTAATCATCATTACTTATAACAATTGTAAAAATCTTAACAGGATAGCGTAAGTTCATCTTGCTACAGTTCCGTCAGACTGGCTGTGCGCGGTGTCGCAAGATAGGTGTACTACCCAACCATAGCCTGCAACGGCTCTGTGATGGTTGCCGCAGCGAGACCAGATACCTTGTTATAGTTATCGGTCATCCGATGAGAATATTCACGTCATTAGCGCGTTATCTTGTTATCCGTGTTAAAAAAGCCTGATTTACAGATTGTGTTATCGTTAAGCATGCCATCGTTTTTCTGGTGCGGATGCGTTGCCGCTTGGGCTGGCGGGAAATGGTCTGGCGTATTTCCCCTCTTGTGCATACGGCAAGGATGCAGTATTAGTTATTGATGGCTTAATGCCATGATCCATAAAATAAAATTATAGAGGAGCAAGGAATGACGATAGACAAGGGTTGGCTGGCATCGGTACTGGGTGCATTAAGCCTGACTGCGGTTTCAGTGCAAGCGGCAGTCGTTCCTGCCGGAGTCCCGTTAGCAGAAAAACAGGAACTGGTCAGAGCCAATGGTTCTGAACCGGCATCGCTTGACCCACACAAAGTGGAAAGCGATGTTGAAGGCAATCTTATACACGATTTTTTTGAAAAACTGATCTCGGTGCGTGATGACGGCACCGTGATACCGGGCCTGGCGGAACGCTGGGAAAATAAAGACAACCAGATATGGACGTTCCATTTGCGTCCGGGGCTTAAGTGGTCTGACGGTACGCCGATAACGGCGGATGACGTGGTGTTTAGCTGGCAGCGTCTGGCTGACCCGAAAACGCTGTCGCCCTATCAGAGCTATGTGGGCAGTTTGCATGTTCTGAATGCCGATGAAATTATCGCTGGCAAGAAAAGCCCTCAGGAACTGGGTATTAAGGCACTGGATGCGCAAACGGTGCAAGTGACACTCGATCAACCGCTGTCGTATTTTCTGCCGATGGTCGATCACTATGTGATGGTGACGGTACCGAAAGCGGCGATTGAAAAATTTGGTGATAAGTGGACGCAGACTGCCAACTTTGTCGGCAGCGGCCCGTTTGTGCCGACGGAGTGGGTGGTTAATGAGCGCATCAGCGCCAAACGCAACGTCAATTATTGGGACAACGCCCATACCGTGCTGAACAAAGTCACCTATTTGGTGATTGTCTCGAATACCGCAGAAGTGAACCGCTACAAGGCGGGCGAGGTTGACGTCACGTACACGATGCCGAACCAGTTGTTCAAGTCCCTCAAGCAGGAGCTGCCGAACGAAGTCAAAGTGTCGCCGTTCCTCTCTACCTATATTTACCGCTTTAATACCCAAAAACCGCCATTTAATGATGCGCGGGTGCGGCGTGCGCTGGATTTGGCGCTGGATAAAGACGTGATTGCCGACAAAGTGATGGGACAAGGTCAGTTGCCTGCTTATAACTACGTTCCGCGAGGAATGGCCGGTTACACCAGCACTCAGCCGGAATGGGCCAGCTGGACACAACAACAGCGCAACGCTGAGGCGAAAAAATTGCTGAAAGAGGCGGGGTTTGATGAAAGCCACCCGCTGAAGTTCGAATTGTTGTATAACACCTCGGAATCACATCAGAAGATTGCTATCGCGGCGGCCTCGATGTGGAAGCAAAATCTTGGTGCAGAGGCCACGCTGTTGAATCAGGAGTGGAAAACGCTGCTGGATACCTCCCGTTCCGGGAATTTCTCCGTGGTGCGTAACTCCTGGGGGGCTGACTATAACGAACCTTCAACCTATTTTGATACCCTACGCGCCAAAGACAGTAACAATGCCGGTAAATTCAACGACAAAGCATACGATGAGGTACTGGATAAAGCAGTGAAAGCCTCGTCGCTGGACGAGCGGGTAAAACTCTATCATCAGGCAGAAGGGATTTTGCAACAGCAAATGCCGCTCATCCCTATCTACTACTACGTGCGCAGCCAGATGGTGAAGCCGTATGTGGGTGGGTTCAAGCCGGATTTGAAAGGAGATTACTACAGCAAGGACGTTTACATCATCAAGCACTGATAGCCAAAATACGTCAGGTGGCAAGCGCCACCTGACGTACAGTGATTATTGGCTATCCAGCAGGTGCCCCATCTTGGCCGCTTTGGTCGCAAGATAGTGTTCGTTTTTCGGATTGCGGCCGACTATCAGCGGCACTCGCTCTACGATATTGATGCCAGCTTCGCTCAGGATATTCACTTTTTTCGGATTATTGGTGAGTAACCGTACTGCGGCCACATTCAATAATTTGAACATGTCTGAACACAGAGTGAAATCACGCTCATCAGCGGCAAAGCCGAGTTGATGATTGGCTTCCACGGTATCTGCGCCCTTGTCTTGTAGCGCGTAAGCGCGAATTTTGTTCAGTAGCCCGATGTTACGCCCTTCCTGCCGATGATACAGCAGTATGCCACGCCCCTCTTCGGCAATCTGATTCAAGGCCGCTTCCAACTGGAAACCACAGTCACAACGCAGGCTAAACAGTGCATCTCCGGTCAGACACTCCGAATGCACTCTGGCCAGCACCGGTTCCGGGCTGGAAATGTCGCCATAAACCAACGCCAGGTGATCACGCCCGGTCGCAGTTTCCTCAAACCCTACCATCAGGAAATCGCCCCACGGGGTGGGTAGTTTGGCTTCCGCCACCCGTTTTAGCTGCATGTTAATCTCCAAAGCATGAATGATGAATTCCGGCTCCTTACGGGAGAGGGAATCACGTGCCGACGCCACCGGAATACTCCCCGCGCCGGGGGCCCGTGGTCCTTATGACCGGTGACTGAATGACTCGGGAATAGCGGTGTCGTTGACATAACTGACAGCTATTTTACGCCATACTGACAGCGGACGCCCTCTTTTTTGATAAAATTGTGAAAAATTTGTTTTAATATCCTGCTGAATTATAGGGAGAAATGATGCGCGATCTCACCAGACGTACCTTAATTGGTACAATGTCATTGATGATGTTGCCGTTATGGGTGTGGGCAACAGGATGGCACTGGCAACCAACGGTAGCCGGATGGTGGCTTAAACCCTTGTTCTGGATGACCGAAACGGTGTCTGCCCCGTGGGGTGTACTAACCAGTATTCTCTTGTCAGGCTGTACGGTATGGCTTTTGCGTATCCGCGGTCGGCAGGCCATCGCCGTTATCGTTATCCTGTTGGCTACACTGGTGGCCGGGCAGGGGATGAAATCGGTAATGAAGCACTGGACGCAAGAGCCCAGGCCATTCTTGGTGTGGCTGGAGCAGACGAATCAGATAACAGTCACAGACTTTTATGCATTAACTGACGATGATCGCGCCGCGTTGTTGGCCCGCCAGTTACAACAAACAACGTCCATTCCCTCCTGGCAGCAGCAACACTGGCAGCAACAAGCTGACTACGCCTTTCCTTCCGGGCATACCGTGTTTGCAGCCAGTTGGGCACTGCTGATAGTGGGTTTGCTCGGTTCCCGTCGCTGTTATGGAATGGTCGTGCTGATGATGTTATGGGCGAATAGCGTGATTGGCAGCCGACTGGCGTTAGGCATGCATTGGCCACAAGATGTTGTTGTTGCCACACTTATCAGCATGGTGCTGGCGCTGATGGCTGGTTGGCTGTTAAGGCGTTTTTTCCCTATTTTATACTCTTCCCGTTGAGTGGCCTGTCGCGCCCCATTACGGCAGGCTAACCGTCTGGCTTTGTGCCTGAAAGCGCTCGAACCTTAGGTAAGGTACCGCTGCGCGAAAGGCATCACACAACGATAATGCTATCCACTGCACGCAGCCATTTGCTGAATAATGCTGCGTGTCACCGCTTTTCCTGCCTGACGCTCCTGACTGTCTTTCCCACCCGGTGGGGGAAATGCTAAGTTAATGGGGTTCACCGCCGAAATTTGGCATAATTCATCTGGTTAAGTTCATCCGTTTACGTTCATTTGCGTAAGACGACACCCACAGGAAGCGAACGTGAAATACATGCTGATTTTTTTTCTGGTGCTGGCGATTTTTATTGTGTCTATCACGCTTGGGTCACATAACGATCAGGTGATCACATTTAACTATCTGCTGGCTCAGGGTGAATACCGGTTATCGACATTGCTGGCCACCTTATTTGCGACCGGGTTTGGGCTGGGCTGGGTGATTTGTGGGGCGTTTTATCTGCGCCTGCGCATTGCGCTGGGGCGTGAACAACGTAAAATCAAGCGTCTTGAGCAGCAGTTGTCTGCCTCGTCGGCAACCACGTCCACCGATTCTGCCACCCACTAAGGAACAACCTCCATGTTAGAACTGCTGTTTCTGTTGCTGCCGGTTGCCGCCGCCTACGGCTGGTATATGGGGCGCAGGAGTGCACAGCAGGATAAACAGGACGAAACCAATCGTTTATCGCGTGACTACGTCACCGGGGTGAACTTTCTGTTGTCCAACCAGCAAGATAAAGCCGTTGAGCTGTTTCTTGACATGCTTAAAGACGACAGTAACACCTTCGAAGCGCACCTGACGCTGGGCAACCTGTTTCGCTCGCGCGGCGAGGTTGACCGGGCTATCCGTATTCATCAGGCTCTGACTGAAAGCGCGTCGCTCAGTTTTGAGCAGCGCCTGCTGGCAGTGCAGCAACTGGGTCGTGACTATATGGTCGCAGGGCTGTACGACCGCGCAGAAGAAATTTTCAAACAACTGGTCGATGAAGACGAATTTCGGGTGAGCGCACTGCAACAGTTATTGCAGATTCACCAATCTACCAGTGACTGGCCAAACGCTATCGAGACGGCAGAAAGACTGCTTAAACTCGGTAAAACGCAGCAACGCAGTGAAATTGCGCACTTCTACTGTGAACAGGCATTGCAGGCAATGGGCAGCGATGATCTTGATAAAGCCATGGCGATGCTGAAAAAAGCATCGATAGCGGATAATCAGTGCGCTCGTGTGTCCATTATGCTGGGGCGCATCTATATGGCACAGCAACATTATGCCCAGGCCGCAGCCGAACTCCGGCAGGTGCTGGAGCAGGATAAGGAGTTTATTAGTGAAGCACTGCCGATGCTACAAGACTGCTATGTCCAGTTGAATCAGCCAGACGTGTGGGCGACATTTTTGCGCCGCTGTGTGGAAGAAAAATGTGGCTCCAGCGCTGACCTGATGATGGCGGATGTGCTGGAGCAATATGAAAGCACGGAGTCTGCACAAACCTATGTCACGCGTCAGTTACAGCGTTACCCTACCATGCGGGTATTTCACCGCCTGATCGATTACCACTTACGTGAAGCGGAAGATGGCCGGGCGAAAGAGAGCCTTTTGGTGCTGCGCAACATGGTCGGTGAGCAAATTCAGGCCAAACCGCGTTACCGTTGTCACAAATGCGGTTTTACCTCTCAGTCGCTTTACTGGCATTGCCCCTCTTGCCGCAGTTGGGCCAGTGTGAAGCCGATTCGTGGGTTAGATGGCGAGTAACGCCCCGATAACCAACGTGATAACGAGGCCTGTTTGCGCCTCAGGGGAGAGGCTGGTAGTTACAACATACTAAAAAATTGCTGACATAGCAGCGGCGCGGTGGTTTGGCATTTGTCCGGCAGGGCGGGTAGAATGCGCGCGAAAACGATTTCACTCATTCATGCTTAACGACGGGAACACCAGTGAACGGCTCAACAACCTCTTTGAATATGATGTCTACAGGCTCTCCGATTATTGTGGCGCTGGATTATGCTGACCTGCATGCCGCGTATGATTTTGTCGATAGAATCGACCCGCAAGACTGCCGGTTAAAAGTGGGAAAAGAGATGTTCACCCTGTTTGGCCCGCAATGTGTGACGGCGTTGCAGCAGCGTGGCTTTCAGGTGTTTCTCGATCTCAAATTCCATGATATTCCCAATACCACCGCGCGCGCCGTGGCCGCCGCGGCGGAACTGGGCGTGTGGATGGTGAATGTGCATGCCAGCGGTGGCGCGCGTATGATGACGGCGGCGCGCGAGGCGCTGTTACCGTTTGGCCATCAGGCACCGTTGCTGATTGCGGTGACGGTGCTCACCAGCATGGATGAGGCGGATTTAAACGGCCTTGGCATCACTTTGTCGCCGGCGGAACAGGCTGAAAAGTTGGCAACATTAACTCAGCAGTGCGGGCTGGATGGTGTCGTCTGCTCGGCTCATGAGGCGGTGCGCCTGAAACAGGTGTGTGGGGCGGACTTCCGTCTGGTAACACCGGGTATTCGTCCGGCAGGCAGCGATGCAGGCGATCAACGTCGTATCATGACACCTCAGCAGGCGCAACAGGCTGGGGTCGATTATATGGTGATCGGCCGGCCCATCACCCAGTCAGCCGACCCGGCGGCAACCTTAAAAACCATTCTGACGTCATTAGGAGTCAGTCATGCGTGATGATAACAGCCGCTTGGTTTACTCCACGCAAACCGGGCGTATCGAGGAACCGGCAGACAAACCTGTGCGGGCCAAAGGCGATGGTGTGGTACGCATTCAGCGCCAGACCAGCGGGCGCAAAGGTAAGGGCGTATGTCTGATTACCGGCATTGATCTTGATGATGCTGAACTTGAGCGGCTGGCCGCGGAGCTGAAAAAGAAGTGCGGCTGTGGCGGTGCGCTTAAAGACGGTGTGATAGAAATTCAGGGTGATAAACGCGATCAGCTAAAAGCATTACTGGAAGCGAAAGGCATGCGCGTTAAGCTTGCCGGAGGTTGATGCGCTTGCCAGACAAACAGGCTCCGTCAGGGAGCCTGTTTGCTATCGGGTGTTGACGCCCCTGTGCACACCGGGGATTAGCGGGTTGTCTGGTGTCCGATAATGCCGCCGACCGCCGCACCGCCGACGGTTCCCACCGCGCTGCCGTTGGTTAATACCGCGCCACCCAGCGCGCCAATTCCGGCACCAATCGCGGTATTGCGCTGGCGTTTATTCATGCCTGCGCAGCCAGCCAGTGTGCTGATAATCACCATTGCCAGTACCGTGGCAGTCAGTTTTCTATTCATCTGCATTTTTATACTCCTGTTATTGCTGTTTTACGGCAAGGTGACGGCGCTAAAAATCATGCGGTAACGCCAACCCATGAGCGCTTGATTGCCGTGACTCGCGGTGTGAGGTCTGGCTGCCAGTATAGTGACCGGCCACTGGCACGACAGGTGAAAAACTCTGAATTCATCGCACACCGGCGGCGTTTGCCGTGATTTCATTCTCCCGTGGTGTTGGCGTCATCGCACACCGGTCTCCCCAGCAGAACACCGCCCGTTTTTCAGCCATTTCCACCATACCGCTGCCGCCCGCCGGACAGCAGAATAGCCAAAATCACACGGGAGAATGAACATGCTGGAAGAGCTGAAAATGCAGGTGCTTGACGCCAATCTGGCTTTGCCCCGTCATCAACTGGTGACGTTTACCTGGGGGAATGTCAGTGCGTGCAGCCGTGAGCACGGGCTTATGGTGATTAAACCCTCCGGTGTTGAATATGATGCGATGACGCAGCAGGACATGGTCGTCGTAGAGATTCGCACCGGGCGGGTCGTGGAAGGTGAGAGAAAGCCCTCGTCAGATACCGATACGCATCGGGCGCTGTATCAGGCTTTTCCGGCCTTGGGGGGCATCGTCCATACCCATTCACGCCATGCCACTATCTGGGCGCAGGCCGGGAAAGATTTACCCCCCTGGGGAACCACTCATGCTGACTATTTTTACGGCCCCATCCCCTGTACCCGGCTGATGACGCCACACGAAATCGCCGGGCAGTATGAATGGGAAACGGGGCAGGTTATCGTCGAAACCTTCCGTGAGCGAGGTTTATCACCCGAGGCCATTCCGGCCGTATTGGTGAATGCGCATGGCCCTTTTGCCTGGGGGAGTGATGCTGAAAATGCCGTGCACAACGCTGTGGTACTGGAAGAGATTGCTTACATGGGGCTATTTTCTCACCAGTTAACCCCGGCGCTGGCATCAATGCAACCTGCATTACTGGATAAGCACTACCTGCGCAAGCACGGGGTACATGCCTATTACGGCCAATAATGTCAGCTTGGCCACTCAGGTTGATGGTTTGTTTTGCATGCGGGGTGTTAAGGGAGATTGAACGCCCAGGCTGGGCGTTCGGTTTTACGCGTTTTAGTGCTGTGCGCTATCCTGACGCCAGCTGGCCGGGGTTTCCTGCACTGTGGGCTGCTGGCTATGCAGCGCCCGGCGAATCACCAGGAAGGCGGCAACCAACATCGTCACTGCAACCAGCATAAAGAATCCACACAGTATTGCGTTGATTTGGTTACTCAAAACGATGGTCGCCATGTCCTGCATGGTTTTGGCTGGCGCAATCAGGGTGCCGGACTCAATACCTTTTGAGAACCGGTTTGCCTGCGCCAGAAAGCCGATACTGGGTTTTTCATGAAAGATTTTCTGCCAGCCGGCCGTCATCGAGGTAATAAACAGCCAGGCTGTCGGCAATAATGTGACCCAGGCGTAGCGCTGTTTCTTCATTTTGAACAGCACCACCGTACCGAGGATCAGCGCCATTGACGCCAGCATCTGGTTGCCGATGCCAAACAGCGGCCATAGCGTATTAATGCCGCCAAGCGGGTCAATCACCCCCTGATAGACGAAAAAGCCCCAGCCCGAGACAGCAACGGTAGTGCCCGCCATATTACCCAGCCAGGAGTGGCTTTTGCCCATGCCGGGAATAACCAGTCCTGCCAGGTCTTGCACCATAAAGCGGCAGGCGCGGGTGCCCGCATCCACGGCAGTCAGAATAAACAGCGCTTCAAACAAAATGGCGAAGTGATACCAGAATGCCATCATCGCCCGGCTGTTAAAAATGTCAGTGATGATATGCGCCATACCGACGGCAAAGGTAGGTGCGCCCCCGGCGCGTGAAAGAATGGTATTTTCACCGACGTCTTTGGCGATGGTCGTCAGGTCTGCCGGGGTGATGACAAATCCCCAGGCGCTTATCACCTGTGCGGCGTTTTCCACGGTGGTGCCTATTACGGCGGCGGGGGCGTTCATTGCAAAATAGACGCCCGGGTCGATTACCGAGGCGCAAATCAGCGCCATGATGGCAACGAAAGACTCCATCAGCATCGCGCCGTAGCCGATAAAACGAATATGGCTTTCACGCTCAACCAATTTGGGGGTAGTACCGCTCGACACCAGCGCATGGAAGCCGGAGATAGCGCCACAGGCAATGGTAATAAACAAAAACGGGAACAGGCTACCGGAAAACACCGGCCCGCTGCCGTCGATAAAGCGGGAAATGGCAGGCATTTTCAGTTCCGGCATGGCAAAAACAATACCGACTGCCAGCCCGACAATGACGCCGATTTTCAGGAAGGTGGATAAATAGTCACGCGGAGCCAGTAGCAGCCAGACGGGTAACACCGAGGCGATGAACCCATAAATCACCAGCACCCAGGTCAGGGTTGTGCCGCTGAGGGTGAACAGTGGCCCCCAGTAAGGATGTACGGCAATCTCACCACCGTAAGTGATGGCCAGCATCATCAGCACAAAACCTATCAGCGAGACTTCGGCGATTTTTCCCGGCCGCAAAAAGCGCATGTAAACGCCCATAAACAGCGCAATCGGAATGGTGGCAGCAATCGTAAACGTGCCCCACGGGCTGTTGGTAAGCGCTTTAACCACCACCAGTGCCAGCGCTGACAGGATGATTATCATCACGCCCAGTGCGCCCAGCATAGTCACCACACCGGCAAATGCGCCCAGTTCCTGCCGGGCCATTTCGCCCAGTGAGCGGCCATCGCGCCGGGTAGAAATAAACAGCACCAGAAAATCCTGCACGGCTCCGGCCAGCATCACACCAAGCAAAATCCATAACGTGCCGGGTAAAAAACCCATTTGCGCGGCCAGAATCGGCCCGACCAGCGGCCCGGCTCCGGCGATAGCCGCAAAATGGTGGCCGAACAATACCCACTTATTGGTGGGGACATAATCCAGCCCGTCGTTATGGCGTTCGGCAGGCGTGATGCGCCGGTCGTCGAGTTCAAACACCCGGCGGGCAATAAACAGGCTGTAAAAACGGTAGGCAATGCTGTAGCAGGCGACGGCGGCAATCACCAGCCAGACGGCGTTAACATGCTCACCACGGCTGAGTGCCAGCATGGCAAACGCCACCGCTCCGGCAATCGCAACAGCTATCCAGGCTGACATACTTTTGATGGTTTTCATCTCACTGACTCCAGAGTGGTTGTCATTTCCCGCTGCCGGTTGGCTCATAGGCAGTGTTACCACACGCATAACGTGTGGCATCAATAAACACCATAGTGCAGTGATTCAGGAGCGTGATTAGATAGCGATAAAAATGTGAACAAAGCTATATTTTTGTTATGGAAATGATTTTTCCGGCAGCGGTGTTACCGGTGAAAGATGGCGTAGCAGACCGGCAGCAAATCATGGGGTGCACGCCTCACCCGGCATAGCCTGGATGAGGCGTGCCTATCCGTGCTCAGGGCAGTGTGTTCCCCGCGGCCCGGTAGATGTCATACCAGGTTTCGCGGCTGATGCGCAGTGATGAGGCCGTGGCGATGTCCTGTAAGCGTTGCGGGTTCATGCTGCCGACTATCACCTGCATACTGGCCGGATGGCGCAACAGCCAGGCGGTGGCGATGGCCGTTGTCGAGACAGCGTATTCATCGGCGGCTTTTTGCAGGGCAGCGTTGAGCGTCGCAAACTGGTCGTTACCGATAAATACACCATCAAAAAAGCCGTACTGGAAGGGCGACCAGGCCTGAATTGTCATGTTTTTCAGGCGGCTGTACTCCAGTACCATACCATCATGATGCAGCGATGGTGCATGGGTCATATTGACGTTGAAACCGGCATCGATCATCGGGGTGTGCATAATACTTAACTGCAACTGATTGGTAAGCAGCGGCTGGCGCACGGCGGTTTTTAGCAATTCAATTTGCAACGGATGCTGGTTGCTCACGCCGAAATGGCGCACCTTGCCGCTGGTGTACAGCTCGTCGAATGCGCCAGCGACCTCGTCTGGCTCACACAAGGTGTCTGGGCGGTGCAACAGCAGCAGGTCAAGGTAATCGGTATTCAGGCGCGTCAGGCTGCCTTCCACACTTGCGAGAATATGCTGTTTAGAGAAATCGAAATAGCCGGGGCGGATGCCGCATTTACTCTGGAGGATCAGTGCGTCGCGGCGAATACCGCCTTGTGTGATGGCTTTCGCAAACACCTCTTCCGAGCGCCCGGCACCATAAATATCCGCATGGTCAAAAAAGTCTATGCCGACATCAAGCGCGCTCTGTATCAGGGTAACGGCGTCCTGCGGGCTTTTTCCGGCAAGACGCATACAGCCGAGGGCAATATTGGGAACACTGAGTGTACTGCCACCAAGCGGAATTCTTTTCATCGTATCGACTCCTTTATGCGCGGGGGAGTGGCCGAAGGGGAAAAAAAACGCCATCCGTCAGGATGGCGTCAGGCCGTTCAAGGTTCAGGCTGCCGGTTTGGCAATGATGTTGCGGGTGTCAAGGCGCACCTCGGTCAGCACCACTTGCAGTGTGTCACTCTGGCGGTAAACCGTTTCACCTTTCACGGTCACGATACCGGTTTCCTGGCTGCACACCAGCTCGTCACGCACCGCATGAATAAACGAGGCGGGCACAAAGGCGGTTGCGCCGTTGTCAAGCAGGCGAATGCGCAGACCGCCGCGATTCACATCAATGATCTCAGCAGTAAAGCGTGTGTCGGTGCCCGCTTTTTCCTTGAGGAACCGCGCGTAGAGCCAGTCGCTGACATCGCGCTCGGCCATGCGGTTCAAGCGGCGGCGTTCAGCCAGTTGCTGGGTAACGTCATCGTGCGGTTTGTCAGCGGTGGCACCGGTAATAATCGCTTTGAGCAGCCGGTGGTTGACCATATCGCCATATTTACGAATCGGCGATGTCCAGGTAGCGTATGCATCCAGTCCCAGGCCGAAGTGCGGGCCGGGCGTCGTGCTGATTTCGGCAAACGACTGGAAACGGCGAATGCGGCTGTCGAGGAATTGCGTGGGTTGTGCGTCAAGCTCACGGCGCAGTACGCAAAAGCCTTCCAGCGTCAGCAATTGCTGCGCGTCAGCGCGGATGCCGTGGCCGGATAATACCGTAACCGCCTGTTCGACGCTCACTGGGTCAAAACCGTTATGCACGTTGTAGATACCAAAACCAAGCGTATCGCGCAGCACAGTGGCCGCACAGACGTTGGCGGCAATCATCGCCTCTTCCACGATACGGTTTGCAATCCGGCGCGGCTCAGTGACGATATCCAGCACTTCACCTTTCTCGCCCAACACGAAACGATAGTCAGGGCGGTCGCGGAAGACTAACGCATGGGTGGCGCGCCATTGGCTGCGCGCCTGACATACGCGATGCAACAGACGGATCTGGCTGGCGATGGCCTCACTGCCCGGCTGCCATTCACCTTGCTGTTCCAGCCAGTCGGAAACCTCGTCGTACACCAGTTTAGCGCGTGACTCAATCCAGGCAGCGAAGAAATGCACCTGACTGAGTGCGCCATCGGCGGCAACCGTCATGCGGCACGCCAGCACCGGACGGCGCTCATGCGGGCGCAGCGAGCAGATATCATCGGACAGGTGACGTGGCAACATCGGAATGTTGAAGCCAGGCAGATAGTTGGTGAACGCACGCTGGCGGGCAATTGCATCCAGCTCACTGTCAGCCGGGACATATGCGGTCGGGTCGGCGATGGCAACAGTCATCTCCAGGCTGCCGTCGTCACGCTCCTGAACATACAACGCATCGTCCATATCTTCGGTGCTGGCGCTGTCAATGGTCACGAAATCAAGCCCGGTCAGGTCTTCGCGTGAAAGCGCGCCATCATTCAGCTCTGCCGCATCGGCCTGTGGCGCAACACGTTCCAGATTATGCCGTGACAGCGTGACCCACCACGGCGCAAGCGGATCATCGCCGGTGGTAATGTAGTGGGTCAGGTCGGCAAAAAAGCCGCGATCGCCCTTGAGCGGATGGCGACGCATTTCGGCAACCGCCCAGTCGCCTTCTTTGAAATCCTGCTCGACCCCGCGTGCCGGACGGCAGGGGATCGCGTCTTTCAACAGCGGATGATCCGGCACAATCGATAACCGGTCATCTTTCTTTTGCACACGGCCGACGAAGCGGCTCAGAAATGGCTCGACCAGTGATTCTGGCTCGGCAATTTCGCGCTCTTTTTCGGTGTGCAGCGTGACGATAATACGATCGCCGTGCATCACTTTTTTCATGTGCGGCGGCGGGATGAAATAGCTCTTCTGCGCGTCGGCTTCAAGAAAACCGAATCCTTTGTCGGTGGCTTTAACGGTGCCTTCCGCTCGTGGCGTCTGAGAGTGGAGTTGCTGTTTTAGCTGCGCAAGCAGCGGGTTGTCTTGAAACATAGCGTCCAGAATTGCGATTAGCGGTTAAATGACGGTTAATAATGGTGTTAATGGCAGACAGTTTTACGCGAATCAGCCGCTGGCGGCAAGCGTTGTTCGGGCTGTCAGGGCCATCTGTTTAACGGCTGGGCAGTGTATCCGGCATACACCGGCGCTCAGGCAATCTGCTGTTGCCGTGTGGCACGAACCGGGCGTTTTCGCGTGTTAAAAAATTCGCGTGTTAAAAAAACAGTGTGGCAGTGGGCGGGGCAGGGGTAAAGGCAGGGCGATGGCACAATACAGTAAACGAGCCATCCGGCTCGTTTACTGTGAGGGAATTACTCGCCCAGTTCCAGCTCGTTCATGGCCGCGATATTAAAACCCCCATCGACGTGCAGCACTTCACCGGAGATACCGGCTGCGAGGTCAGAGCACATGAAGGCGGCGGCGTTACCCACGTCTTCAATGGTGACAACACGGCGGATAGGGGTGACGGCTTCACAATGTGACAGCATCTTTTTGAAATTCTTGATGCCAGAGGCCGCCAGTGTGCGGATAGGGCCTGCGGAAATGGCGTTAACACGCACACCGTCACGGCCCATGGCGTTGGCCATGTAACGCACGTTGGCTTCCAGCGAGGCTTTTGCCAGCCCCATCACGTTATAGTTCGGGATAGCGCGCTCGGCACCGAGATAAGACAGCGTGATAAGCCCGGCGTTCGGGGTCAGCATGCTGCGGCAGGCTTTTGCCATCGCCACAAAGCTGTAAGCGCTGATATCGTGCGCGATGGCGAAGCCTTCGCGGGTGACCGCGTTGACATAATCGCCATCGAGCTGGTCGCCCGGTGCGTAAGCGATAGAGTGGACGAAGCCGTCGAAGGTTGGCCAGACGTTAGCCAGTTCTGAGAACAGCGCGGTGATGCTGTCATCTTGCGCAACATCACAGGGTAAGACGATGCTTGAATCAAACTCTTTGGCAAACTCTTCCACACGCGACTTCAGCTTGTCGTTCTGGTAGGTAAACGCCAGTTCAGCACCTTCGCGGTGCATCGCCTGTGCGATACCGTATGCAATGGAGCGGTTGCTGGCAACGCCCGTGACCAGAATGCGCTTACCGGTAAGAAAACCCATGGCAGTATCCTTTGAGAATTGTTGCTGCGACCATCGGCAAAATAGTTTTTACCATGATCGGTGTGAATAAACCGGGCGATTCTAGCACGCCTGACGCCCGGAGGGGTACTCCAACCACTTTTGCGACGCGTGCGGCCCGGGTGAGTTAAGGCTGATGGCTGTCTCGTCGCCAGGCATCGGCGCTGAGTGCTTCACCGAAATGGCTGGCGATGAGACGCTTGGTTAAGTCATGTAATGGCGAGGCCAGCACGTCGGCCGTGCTGCCGCGCTCAACCACTTCACCGGCCTGCATCACCAGAATCTGGTCGCTGATATGCTTCATCATGCCCAGATGCTGCGTGACATAGATATAGGAAATGCCGTGCTTTTCCTGTAATTCCAGCATCAGGTTGATGATTTGCGAACGCATTGACATATCCAGTGAGGCCAGCGCTTCGTCAGCCACAATCACTTTGGGTTGTAAAATCAGGGCGCGAGCCAGCCCGACGCGCTGCTTTTGCCCCGGCGCTAATGCATGTGGGTAATAGGCGGCGTGATCGGCACGTAACCCCACCTGGCGCAACGCCAGATGAATGGCTTTATCGCGCTCATGTGGCGTGAGAGTTGTGTTCAGCCGCAGCGGTAACTCCAGCAACTGACCGATGCGCTGGCGCGGGTTAAGCGCGTTGGCGGAGTCCTGAAAAATCATCCGAATGCGTTGACTGCGATAACGGTAGTCGCCAAAGCTCAAGGGATGGTCGTCAATCACCAGTTCACCGGAGGTGGGCGGGATAACCCCGGCCAGCATTTTAGCCAGCGTTGATTTCCCGGAACCATTCTCTCCGATAATCGCCAGCGTCTGCCGTTCGCGCAGGGTGAAACTCACCGATTTTACCGCTTCAACATGCTGACGGCGGAACCAGCCGGTGCGATAACGAAAGATTTTGGTGAGGTTGCGGGCTTCCAGCAGGGTTTCTACCATCAGGACTCCTCCATGTTGAGCGGGAAGTGGCAGGCGTACCAATGGTTTTTCACCGGAATTAGCGGTGGTGTGGCCATGCACTGCTTTTGTGAATAAGGGCAACGGGGGCCTAAGCGGCACCCGACGGGCAGATGTTCGAGCGAAGGGATCGCGCCAGGCAGTGCATTCAGCCGGCTTTTATGCGGCAGTGAGCGGCCAAAATCGGGCATGGCGCGAATCAGAGCCTGAGTATAAGGGTGGTGTGGTGCGTTAATTAACTCATCGCTCAGTGCACTTTCCACCGTCTGGCCGCAATACAGCACATTGATACGATCGGCCCATTTGCTCATGGTTTGCAGGTCATGGCTGATGAGCAAAATGGTGGTGTTATTATTTTGGTTCAGCCGCGAGAGCAGACGGAAAATTTGTGCCTGCGTGGTGGCTTCCATCGCGTTGGTCGGCTCATCGGCAATCAATAACCTTGGCTGGTTTGCCAGCGCGATGGCAATCATCACTTTCTGGCACTCCCCTTCGGTGAGCTCGTAGGGGTAGCTGCGCATAATGTCTTTGTGGTCTTTGATGCCCACGCGGTGCAATAACTCAATGGCGCGGCGTTTGCGCCAGTTAATGCGTTGCCACCAGCGGCCTTTGAATGTCCAGCCGGGGATGGATTGTATCAACTGGCGGCCTACCCGAGCTGACGGGTCAAGGCAGGATTGCGGCTCCTGAAAGATCATCGACATATTATGCCGCACCAGCTTGCGCCGTGCGCGCGGTGTCAGTTGCAGGATATCCACATCGTCAAAACGAAAGCGATCGGCGCTGATGCGCCAGTTTTCTTTATTGATGCCACAAATCGCTTTGGCGATAAGGCTTTTGCCCGAACCGGATTCCCCGACAAGGCCGCGAATTTCGCCTTCATTGAGGCTGATGCTGACGCGATCCACCGCTTTGACCGGGCCGTCCGGTGTCAGGAATTCAATGGTCAGATTACGAATTTCCAGTAATGCCATGATGGTTGTCCGTCACGATTCGGTTTGAGCGAGCAGGGCACGGCGCAGGCCATCCCCCAGCAAATTAACGATAAGGACGCTCACGGTGATGGCCGCCCCCGGTAACATCACCGTCCAGGGGGCGGCGTACACCAGCTCCAGCGCGTTGCCCATCAGCCCGCCCCATTCTGTCGTGGGTAACTGAGCCCCCAGATTAAGGAAACCGAGCGCGGCAATATCCAGAATAGCTATCGACAATGCGCGGGTCACTTCACCGACCAGCAACGGCAGGATGTTCGGCATCACCGCATACCAGATAATGTAACGTGTGGAAGCGCCATCCAGCCGGGCGGCGGTGACATACTCTTTTTCCAGCTCATCATGCACTGCGCTGTAGAGCGTGCGCACCATGCGCGGCAGCAGCGCCATCCAGACGGCCAGCATCGCGTGTAACAGGCTGGGGCCGATAAAGGCAATCACCACCATCGCCAGCAGTAACGACGGAATCGACAATAGCGGGTCGAGAATGTGGTTGAGTACCGCGGAACGCAGGCCATGCGTCACCCCGGCCAGCAAACCGAGCAGGATGCCCACCAGCGCCGCTCCCAGTGTGACCACCAGCGCCGAGCCAAACGTGGGGGCGGTGCCGTACAGCAACCGACTGAGCAGGTCACGACCCAAATCGTCCGTGCCGAGAAAAAACGACACTTCGCCGTAACGTGACCATGACGGTGGCAACAACTGGTAGCCAAGAAACTGTTGATCGACGGCATACGGTGCCAGCGTACCACCAAGCAGGCATAGCGCCAGCAGCATCAGAAAACCATAAAACCCTACCATCGCCATGCGATCCTGATAGAACACTTGCCAGGTATCGCGCCAGCGGCTGGGAACGGCTTTTTCGCTGTAGAGATTATCGGAGTGCATACCACTCCTTATGTTTAAGCGGGTTGGTCATGGCACCCCAAATATCCGACAAAACGTTAATGGTGATCACCACCGCGCCTACCACCATGACACCGGCGGAAATGGCGGCAAAATCCTGCTGACGCAGCGCGTTGACCAGCCAGCGCCCGATGCCCGGCCAGTTAAAGACCACTTCGGTTATCATCTCAAGCGTCAGCATGGTCGAAAACTGTAACCCAAGCTGGGGGATGATAGGCGGCAGCGCGTTATGCAGTACGTGACGGCGGATGACGGTTGCGCGTGGCAGGCCACGAATGACGGCGGCTTTGATGTAGTTGCGGCTGCCCACCTCTGTGGTGCTGATACGCATCAAACGAATCACTTCCGTGGTGGGGGCAACCGAGAGCACCAGCACCGGCAAAATTAAATGATGCAGGGCGCTGATGATCATTTGTTCCCGGTAAGGAGAATCTGACAGCCAGGCATCGATCAGCGCAAAACCGGTCACCGGCGTGACGGGGTAGAGCAGATCAAAGCGGCCGGATACCGGCAACCAGCCCAAATGCAGTGAGAAAAACAGCGTCATCAGCAGCGCCAGCCAGAAAACCGGTAAAGAGAAGCCCAGCAGCGCCAGCGCGCTGATCACCCGGTCTGCGGCCTTGTGTTGCATGACGCCGGTCGTAATGCCAAGCGGGATGCCCACCATCAGTGAAAGCGAAAACGCCAGCAAACAGAGTTCGACGGTAGCAGGCAGCACTTCACGCAACTGCTCGCTAATTGGCTGGCCATTAATGCTGGAAACACCAAAGTCGCCCTGCAACAGGCTGACAAAATAGAAGCGATAGGCATCCTGCAAGGCGGCACCGTTGAGCGGTGCATGGGGCGTGTAATAGAGCAGGCTAAACCCTATCAACGAGAGTAAAAACAGTGTCACCAACAGTAATAACAGGCGGCGTAACGTAAAAATAATCACGGCTGTTCTCCCTGATTTGGCGTGGTGGCAGGGTCTGATGTTTTCGGTGGCTCCTTGCTACCATCATCACGATACACGCCGGCAAACGAGGCATTGCCAAACGGGCTTAACACCAGTCCTTTCATGTCATAACGATAGGCTTGCATCCGCAGTGATGAGGCCAGCGGCAGCACCGGTAGCTGTTCGGCCAGAATATGGTGGGCGACCCGGTAATATTCCATGCGGCGCGCAAGTTGCTGGGAAGAGAGCGCATCTTGTAGCACTTGATCGAACGTCGGGTCACACCAGTGGGCGTAGTTGGTTTGTGAACGAATCGCGGCACAACTCAGCAGTGGCCGGAACACGCTGTCCGGGTCATTACTGTCGGTGGCCCAGCCTGCCAGCGTCAAATCGTGATTCATTTCCATCAGGCGCGCTTCCTGAAAACGCCCCTCTACCGGCACAATGGTCACCTTGATGCCGACCTGTGCCAGGTCAGCCTGAATCAGTTCGGCGGTTTTCACCGGGCTTGGGTTATACGCTTGCGACGCGCTGGGCACCCACAGTTGCAGCGTTAAATGGGTGATGCCCATTTCTTTGAGCAACCGGCGTGACTTATCCGGGTTGTATTCGGTCACTTGCGCTTCGTTATCGTAAGCCCAGGAGGCGCGAGGTAAAATCGACGCGGCCGTTTCTGCGGTGCCGTAATAAATGGATTGCATCAGCCTGTCATTGTTAATCGCCAGTGCGATGGCATGGCGCAGGCGCGAATCATTCAGCGGTGGTTTGCGCACGTTAAATGCCAGATAGGCCACGTTCATACCGGGTCGCAGGGAAAGCCGCAGGCGTGGGTCATTACGTAAAATCGTCAACTGACTGGCGGCTGGATAGGCCAGCACATCACACTCGCCGGTCAATAATTTCGACAAACGCCCGGTGCCGCCAGTGCCGAGATCAACCACCACCTGTTCCATGCGCGGCTGGCCACGCCAGTACGCATCGTGGCGTTTAAGCCGCACATACTGACCATAGCGGTACTCATCGAGCCGGTACGGGCCGGTTCCCACCGGCTGGCGGTCAAGCAATTCACGCCGGTCCTGGCGGGTTAATTGCCGGGCATATTCCGCTGAGAGCACCGGTGCATAGTGGGTGGCCAGATGCCACAAAAATGAGGCGTCCGGGCTGTTGAGCCGAATTTCGATGCTGTAGTCGCCAAGCTTGCGCAGACTCTGCACGTTATCCGCCAGTTGCAGGCTGTCAAAATAGGGATACTCGCCACCGTTGACATCATGAAACGGATGCTGTTTATCCAGCATGCGTTGGAAGCTAAACAGCACATCGTCGGCATTCAGCATTCGGGTAGGGGTAAACCAGGCCGTTTGCTGAAACGGGACATCACGGCGCAAGGTAAAGCGGTAGGTCGCACCGTTGTCGGTCACTTCCCAGTGCTGCGCCAGTTCCGGCATCAGCCGGTAAGTGTAAGGGTCAACCCCCAAAAGCCGGTCATAAAGCTGAGCCGCCAGGGTGTCTACCATCAACCCGCTGCGTGCCATCTGGGGATTGAAGGTGCTGAACACATCATTCACACAATAAACAAAACCGCTGTGGCGAATGGCTTGCTCAGGCGTGAAGGTAGCAGGCGGTGTGAGCGCCAGCGCCGGTAATGACAGCCCGGCCAGCGCCAGTGCGAGTGTATATTTTCCGAACATACGGTTTTTTTCAGGCAGAGTGCGATACACAGAGTGTACCGCACTCTGCCATTCCGCCCAATTGCTTACGTGTGTCTGCTGTTTTTTTGCTCGCTTTGACACCAGCAAGGCAGCCCGGCCGCGCCCCAATCTGCCGTCATCGCTCCCATACTGGCCGGGCTGAGGTGTTGGTGGTGTTTACATTTGGTAACGCGGTATGTCTTTTTTAGCGTGCAGATGGCAACCTCAGATGCGTTTTTTGAAAAAATCAGGCCTTTTTAAGTTCTTTTATTTTCGATAGTGATCGTTTTTGTGTTATTGAATGTAAGATTTGGCTACTGAGTAAGATTTTTCTTACGTTTTCTCATGGAGTGATGGCATGTCATTGAAAACACGCATCGCATTATTATGCGGTACTACGCTTCTGGGGCTGATTGTGTTGTCGGCGGTGGCGCTCAATACGCTGTATCAGTCGATGATGAAAGAACGCACCCAGCAATTATCGACGCTGGTCGAGCTGGCACAGGCCGCGGCGCAGCAATTCTACGATTTAGAAAAAGCCGGGCAGATGCCATCAGAGCAAGCACAGGCCGAAGCCAAACGGGCGATCGGCAGTTTTCATCAAAACGATCGTTACTTCTTCGTGCGTGGCTATGACAACGATGTAAATTACGTCCATCCCAACCCCAAGCGCGTCGGGATAGTCGATGCCAACGGTGGCCGTGAGGCGGGGGTACGCTACCGGGCGGCGTTACAGGATGTGCGTATTGGGACGGTGACAGCCAAAGGCACGCGGCCCGGTGCAACACAGGAGGTGGAAAAACTCTATGCGGTAGTGAAGTTTGAACCCTGGAACTGGATAATCGGCTATGGCGATTACATTGATGATATCCAGAGCGCATTCTGGCGCAGCGCTTTGTTGCTGCTTTCCCTCGGGGCGGTCTTGTTGTTGGTCATTTCGCTGCTGGTCTGGCAGATGATGCGCACCTTGCTGCGCCAGTTGGGCGGTGAGCCTCAGTATGCGGTGGATGTAGTACAACAGATAGCCGATGGCAATTTAACGGTGAACGTGATGCTGCGCCCGGGCGATCAAAGCAGCATTTTGCATGCCATTCGGCAGATGCGCGATAACCTGTCGGAACTGGTCGGCCAGGTTCGTGGCAGCACCCATGCCATAACCAGCGCTTCGGCGCAAATCGCTTCCGGTAACGAAGACCTTTCAGCCCGCACCGATTCGCAGGCCAGCGCGCTGGCGCAAACGGCGGCGGCAATGGAGCAGTTAACGGCGACGGTGCAACAAAACGCCGATAACGCCCATCAGGCGAACCAGATGGCGCGAACGGCTTCCGATGTCGCCGTGCGCGGTGGCGCGGTGGTGCGTCAGGTTGTAGATACGATGGCCTCAATTGATGCCTCCTCACGTAAAATCGTCGATATCATCAGCGTGATTGATGGTATTGCGTTTCAAACGAATATTCTGGCGCTCAATGCCGCCGTCGAGGCCGCCCGTGCCGGTGAGCAGGGGCGCGGCTTTGCGGTGGTGGCAGGAGAGGTGCGCACGCTGGCCCAGCGCTCGGCTTCCGCCGCGCGGGAAATCAAAAACCTGATTGATGACTCGGTATCGCGTGTCGATGAGGGCACCGACCTGGTGAAACGGGCCGGAGAAACCATGGAAGAGATTGTCAGCAGCGTACAGCGTGTCACCAGCATGATGGTCGAAATCAGTACCGCCAGCAGTGAGCAGGGCAGCGGGATTGCACAAGTTAATCAGGCCGTATCACAAATGGAGCAGAGCACGGAACAAAATGCTGCGCTGGTGATGCAGGCGCTGGCTGCCGCGCGCTCGCTCAATCAGCAATCCGGTGAACTGTCGCACACGGTAAATCGCTTTCAGATTGACGATGCCGCGGCTACTTACTTGCCTGCGGCGGCTGGCTAACCCATGGCAGCATGATGAGCCGTTAGTGCGGCTCATCACGCGCCAGATCGTGTTTTTTGAGCAGCCCGCGAAACTGGTGGTAGGTCACATGCAATGATTCTGCGGCCTTGCGCTGATTAAAGCGCGCCAGCGCCAGTGCGCGCTGCACCCACTCCCGCTCTTGCTGATGCTGCCAGTCGCGCAGGTTAAACGGCAATACCGGCAAGTTATCGTGATGCTCTGGCGCGTTGATCGCAGGCGTTGCCTCTGCCAGTGGTTTGAACGGATTGATGATGATGCGGTCTACCGGCTGCGGGTTATCACCGTGACGGTAGACGGATCGCTCCACCACGTTTTTCAGCTCGCGAATATTTCCCGGCCAGGCGTAATCCCGTAGTACCTGCTCTGCCTGCGGGCTGAAACCGGGAAACAGCGCCAGGCCAAGTTCCCGGCACATTTGCACCGCAAAGTGGTGTGCCAGCAACATGATATCTTGCTGGCGTGCCCGTAGCGGTGGCAGGTTCACCACATCAAACGCCAGCCGGTCTAGCAGGTCAGCACGAAAGCGGCCTTGCGCTGCCAGCGCAGGTAAATCTTCATTGGTTGCGCACACCAGCCGAACATCCACCTGAAGGGATTGCCCGCCGCCAACCCGCTCCAGCACACCGTATTCAATCACGCGCAGCAGTTTTTCCTGCACCAGCATTGGTGCGGTTGCCAGCTCATCTAAAAACAGCGTGCCGCCATCAGCGCGTTCAAAGCGGCCCAGATGGCGTTTTTGTGCCCCGGTAAAAGCCCCGGCTTCATGGCCGAACAATTCCGAATCCAGCAGATTTTCATTGAGTGCGGCGCAGTTAAGCGAAATAAACGGCCCCTGCCAGCGTGGGGATAAGTAGTGTAACCGGCTGGCAATCAACTCTTTACCGGTGCCGCGCTCCCCAATGACCAGCACTGGTTTATTGAGTTGCGCCAGTTGCGAAACCTGCTCAAGCACTTCCAGAAAGCGGTTGGCTTCCCCCAGAAGCGATTCTTGCTCATGCGCCATGATATAGCCCTGTATTTTTCACCATTTATTGGTAAATTTGACCATAGCAAAGGCTTTGGACATTGTACATCTCTGGTTTTATTGTGTTATTTATCATTCACTTAGTCTTTATTTAAATGTTGGCATGGAATTTGATTATGTCTCTGTGTCATCAGACTACCGCTGATGGAGAACGCATCGGGCGTCGCTGACGCCGGAAATGACTGAGGAGTAGAGTATGGGTATTTTTTCCCGTTTTGCCGACATCGTGAACGCCAATATTACCGCTTTGCTGGATAAGGCCGAAGATCCGCAAAAACTGGTACGGCTGATGATTCAGGAAATGGAAGACACACTGGTTGATGTGCGCTCGACATCGGCACGGGCGCTGGCTGAAAAGAAACAGCTGTCGCGCCGTATTGATCAAGCGCGTGCCCAGCAGGAGGAGTGGCAGGAAAAAGCCGAGCTGGCGTTACGCCGCGAGCGCGAAGATCTGGCACGCGCGGCGCTGGTGGAAAAACAGAAACTGACCGAGCTGATTGCGGTACTGGAGCAGGAAGCCGCCGCAGTGGAAGAAACGCTTGACCGAATGAAGCGAGAAATTGGCGAGCTGGAAAATAAGCTGACGGAAACCCGCGCTCGCCAGCAGGCGTTAACCTTGCGCCATCAGGCTGCCAGTTCATCGCGCGATATCCGCCGCCAGTTGGATAGCGGTAAACTTGATGAAGCCATGTCCCGCTTTGAACAGTTTGAACGCCGCATTGATTCGCTGGAAGCCGAAGCGGAAAGCGTTGGCTTGGGTAAACAGAAATCGCTGGATCAGCAGTTTGCTGAACTGAAAGCCCGCGATGAGATTGATGCCCAACTGGCGGCCTTGAAGGCGAAAGTCAAACCGGTTGAGTAATCGCCACGGGCTGTCGTGATGACGGCCCCTGCTGCATCACCATAATAATGAAGGAGAAAAAATGGGTGCTCTGGTAATAACAATGATTCCGCTGACAATTTTTCTGCTATTCGTGGCACCGTTATGGTTATGGCTGCACTACAGCCAGCATCGTAACCGTTCGTCGCAGTGGGATCAGGCGGAGCGGCAGCGGCTTGAGGCATTAACTGAAGAAGCACAGCGCATGCGTGCGCGTATTGATACGCTGGAGCAGATTCTGGATGCGGAGCATCCTAACTGGAGGCAATCCTGATGAGTGCACATGATGAGAAAACCCTCTATCGCCTGCCGGAAGAGGGCATGATCAAAGGGGTGTGCGCCGGGCTGGCGCGTTATTTTGACGTACCAGTCAAACTGGTACGCCTGATTGCCGTGTTATCGATTTTCTTTGGCTTATTTTTAATTACTGCAATTGCCTATATTGTGCTGAGCTTTGTGCTCGACCCCGCGCCACCACAGCCGCAGGGAAGCGCCGCGACAGCCGGGGCCGCCCCCGCTGCACTGCTGGATGAAGCTGATGTGATACTTAAAGCCAGCGAACAGCGCCTGCGTGATATTGAGCGCTATATCACCTCTGATGCCTTTGGCGTGCGCAGTAAATTTCGACAGTTGTAGTACCGAAAGAGAGATTGATGCACGGGGTTTGTGTCTGCACAAATCCCGCTGCTTTAGCGCGCTGGCTGGCCGCCAGGGCGTATCGTCATCTGAGCGTATCCATACCGTGCCTTGCCGGGCAGAGACAGGGCCGGGCGGTAGTCAGCCGCGCTGTTGCCCGGTGTGCCCGGTGAAAACAGGAGTGTCATGGCCTATTCCCTTCCTTTTCATCGCTTACAGCATGAACTGAATGCGCTGGTTAATCGCAGTGCAGATCGCCACTTGCGGCTGGCCGTGACCGGCCTGAGCCGCAGCGGAAAAACGGCATTCATCACCTCGCTGGTCAATCAGTTACTGAATGCCAATCATGGGGCGCGTTTACCGTTGTTTTCGGTGGTGCGTGAAAACCGCCTGCTGGGGGTGCGTCGGGTGCCACAGCAGGATTTGGCCATTCCCCGTTTTGCCTATGATGAAGGGATGACTGCACTTTACGGTGACCCGCCGGCCTGGCCGACGCCGACCCGGGGTGTCAGTGAAATTCGTCTGGCACTACGCTATCGCTCGCGTGACAGCCTGCTGCGCCATTTTCGTGACACGGCGACGTTATATCTGGATATTGTCGATTATCCCGGCGAATGGTTACTGGATTTACCGCTGCTGGAGCAAAACTATGCCGATTGGTCGCGGCAAATGTCCGGGTTATTGCACGGTGAGCGCTTAACGCTGGCGCAGCCCTGGCTAACGCTGTGCGAGGGGCTTGACCCGCTGGCGGCGGCCGATGAAAACCAACTGGCTGCAATATCGCAAGCCTATACCGGGTATCTGTTGCGCTGTAAGCAAGAGGGATTGCATTTTATTCAGCCGGGGCGGTTTGTGCTGCCGGGGGAACTCGCCGGTGCGCCAGTCTTGCAGTTCTTTCCCTGGCCGTGGCCGGATGACAGGCTTGATACGCTACTGGCGCAGGCGGCGGATAACACGCTGTTTGGTATGCTGCGTCGCCGGTTTGATTATTACGGCCAGCAGATTGTCCGGGAGTTTTACCGCCAGCATTTTGTGCGTTTTGACCGCCAGATAGTGCTGGTCGATTGCATGCAACCGCTCAATCGTGGGGTGCATGCCTTCAATGATATGCGCCAGGCGCTGACACAACTGATGCAAAGCTTTCACTACGGCAAACGCACCTTGTTACGGCGTATGTTCTCACCGTGTATCGACAGGCTAATGTTTGCTGCCACTCAATCCGACCATGTTACCGCCGATCAGCATGGCAATCTGGTTTCACTGCTACAGCAACTGGTGCAGGAAGCGTGGCGCAACGTGGCATTTGACGGCATCGACATCAATTGTGCGGGGATAGCCGCCGTACAGGCGACGCAAAACGGCATGGTGTCGCATCAGGGGCAACCGCAGGCGGCGTTGCGAGGCCGACGCTTGTCAGATGGCGAGCCGATAACCCTCTACCCCGGTGATGTGCCAGCGCGCTTGCCGCAGGCGTCATTCTGGCATGAGCAGGGGTTTCATTTTGAACCGTTCCGCCCGCAGGCGATGCAGGTGGATACCCCTTTACCGCATATTCGTCTGGATGCGGTGATGGAGTTTTTGCTGGGAGACAAATTGCGATGAGTGAAACACAGGAGACGAACCACCCCTTGAAGCCGCGCATGACGTTTGATGACACCCCGATTGCCCCCTCGGCTGCCGGTTTACATCCGACGTTAACGTTTGATGAGCATGATGCTGCGCACTTTACGGTGCAGGCCAGCGAGCCAGATAGCAAGCTTAGCGAAGACGATGAAGCCAGTCAGATAGTGACGCAGGCGCTGCGTCCGCGTCGCAGTCTTTGGCGACGCATGTTCGGTCTCGGTCTTGCGTTATTGGCGCTGAGTGTGTGTGCTCAGGGCGCGCGCGCCCTGTATCTGGCCTGGCAACAGCAGGACTGGATAGCGCTGGGGGGCGTTGCCGCTGCATCGCTGATGGTTGCAGCGGGTGTCGGGGCGCTGTTGATTGAATGGCGACGCTTATACCAGTTGCGTCAGCGCGCACAAACCCGCGATCGGGCGTGCGAGCTGCTTGAGAGCCACGGTCATGGCAAGGCGCGCGCGTTTTGCGAGCAACTGGCGCAGCAGGCCGGGCTTGTTGCCGGGCATCCGGCACTATTGCGCTGGCAGGCGGCGCTGCATGAAACCCATAATGACCGCGAGGTGACGATGCTCTATGCCCAATGGGTGCAGCCGGTGTTAGATGCCCGAGCCAGACAAGAGATAAGCCGCTCGGCGGCGCAATCGGCACTGATGATAGCCGTCAGCCCGTTAGCGCTGGTAGATATGGCGTTTATTGCCTGGCGTAACTTGCGACTGGTTAACCGGATAGCGCGGTTGTATGGCATTGAGCTGGGCTATTTTAGCCGTTTGCGCCTGTTTCGGCTGGTGTTACTGAATGTCGCGTTTGCCGGGGCCAGTGAACTGGTGCGGGAAATCGGCATGGATTGGATGTCGCAGGATTTGGCCGCACGCTTGTCAGCCCGTGCAGCACAAGGACTGGGGGTGGGATTGCTCACGGCGCGACTGGGCATTCGCGCCATGGAGTTATGCCGCCCGTTGCCCTGGATTGACGACAAGCCCAGGCTGGGCGATTTTCGCCACGAATTACTGGGCATTATCCGCGCAAAACCCGCGGCAACCGGCAGTGAGTGAGCGCGAACTATGCGAAACCCAGCGCTGTATTGCGGCGAGCGGAACATTTGCCCGCACCATTTTTTGCGCAACAGCAGAGGTTTTTGCCGAATAACACACGGTGTTTTGATATAGCCCGCATTCCTGTGCCTCGAAACATGATGATCTCTACACAGATTCTCTACAATCAAGGATAAGTGCGGCAGATGACATAATGCATCAGTGCTTTAGTCGATGAGCGATACTGCCGATAATCAGGTGATGGAACATCCTTTTTCCCCTTGCTGGAAGGATACTTATGATGCTTCGTGGCAACATCTCTGTGTTAGCGGGTGTACTCAGTGCGCTGATGATGTCCGGCTCTGCCCAGGCGCAATGGGTGATGACCCCTGTCGATGCCCAACGATTCGCCCAGGCCAGTTTCCCTGAATACTTTGATGCGCTGGCGCTCAGTAATGATACGGATATCGCTGCCGATATTCAGCGTAACCTCAACTTTCTGGACAAAGCCTTCCAGAAGCGGGGGTTTAGCACCCAGCAACTGGCTAACGGTGCGCACCCGATGTTGTATGCCGAACTCGGCCCAATGCAGCCCAACCGCCCGACAGTATTGTTTTTGATGCATTTTGATGGTCAGTCGGTGACGGCGTCAGAATGGAGCAGCGATCCGTGGAAGCCGACGCTGAAAATCAAAGATTCGCGCGGTATCTGGATGCCGCAGGGCAATGAAAAATTGCTGCAACCGGGGCTTGACCCGGAATGGCGAGTGTTTGGCCGTTCGGCATCGGATGGCAAGGGCGTTATTCAGCTGTTTTTAACGGCGGTGGATGCGCTGAAAAGCGCGAATACCGCCACCACCGTCAACATAAAAGTGCTGCTGGATTCCGAAGAGGAACGCGGCTCGCCCCATTTAACCGCGGTGATTAATCAAAATGCCGCGCGATTAAAAAACGACGGGGTAGTGATTTTTAACGGGGCCGTGAACACCAACAATAAACCGGTCATCACGTTCGGCTATCGCGGTTCGATACAGGTGGACATGACCGTATTCGGTCCCGATCCGGCGGCACACAGCGGGGCGTTTGGTAATGTGATTATCAATCCGGTGCAGCAGTTATCTTCATTGCTGGCAGGGCTGAAGGATACCAACGGCCGCGTGACGCTGCCGGGTTTTTACGATCGCGTGAAATTGTCTGACGAGGAGCGGGCCCAACTGGCCTCTCAGGCACCAAAACCGGGCACCATCGAAAGCCGTTACGGTGTCACGCAACTGGAGAAAATGGCCGCTAACCCGGTTGAGGCCGTGCAGTACCCTTCGCTGGATGTGATTGGCCTGAGAGCCGGTGACACCGGGCGCAAAGCCATCTACGCCATTCCGTCTACGGCAACGGCCAGCATTAACATTCGTACCGTACCGGAAACCTCGCCGGATTATCTGTATGATTTGATAAAGAAATATGTCATCGCCAACGGTTTTTACATCGTCCGGGCGGATTCACCGTCGTTGCAGGAACGTAATCACAACCCGAAACTGATCTCGCTGAGTATGATGACCTCATCCGGCAGCTCTTTTGCTGTGCGTACCCAGTTAGCTTCGCCGCTGGCAAAGTGGGCGGTTGATGGTGTGAAAGCACCGCTCAAAGGGGAGCCAGAAAAAAATCGGATGCTCGGTGTTTCCCCCCCTATCAACGGCGCACTGGCGGCGCTGAAAAATGCGTTCGCCGTCGTCTCGCTGGTCAATGCCGACAACAATGCCTACGGCAGTGATGAAAATATGCGTATTGGCAACTATGTGGAAGGGATTCGTACCATCGTGTCAATGCTGACCACGCCTTTCCCGGCGGAGGAAAAAGCCAAATAGCGTGCGCAAACGCGCTGGGGTGTCAACATTTGCTGACACCCCACTTCATCCCGTGGCGGTGACAAGGTATGATGCAGCTCTCGTCCCTGCCGCGCCCGTGAAGAAGGTTGTATTGATGCGTCTGGAAGTGTTTTGTGAAGACCGGATTGGTCTGACCCGTGAGCTGCTTGACCTGCTGGTATTGCGCCAGATCGATCTGCGCGGTATCGAAATTGATCCGGCAGGCCGGATCTACCTCAATTTCACTACCCTCGGTTTTGATGAATTCAGTGAACTGATGACGGAAATTCGGCGTATCGCTGGTGTCAGCGATGTGCGCACCGTGGCCTTTATGCCTTCTGAGCGCGAGCATCGGGCGCTGAATGCGTTGCTGGAATCGATGCCAGAGCCGGTATTGTCGCTGGATCTGAAAGGCAAAATTGAACTTATCAACGCCGCCGCGCTGACTCTCTTTGAGATAACCGCAGACAAAGCACGAACGTTATCCATCAGTCAGTTACTCAGCGGTTATAACTTTACCCGCTGGCAGGAATCCGGTGGGCTGGCGGAGACCTCGCGGGTGGTGATTCGTAATCAGGACTTCCTGCTGGAAGTGGTGCCGGTGCATCTGGATGATGATAAAGGCAAATCCACCGTTGCCGGTGCGCTGGTGACGCTGAAATCCGCGGTGCGGATGGGGCGTCAGTTACAGGACACACCGATTAATGATGAACGCGAGTTTGATCATATTGTGGCGGCCAGCCCGCGTTTGCGTCAGGTGGTGGAGCAGGCTCGTAAACTTGCCATGCTGGATGCACCACTGCTGCTGGTCGGCGAAACGGGCACCGGTAAAGATATGCTGGCACGCGCCTGCCATCTGCGCAGCCATCGCGGTAAGAAACCGTTTCTGGCACTGAACTGTGCCGCACTGCCTGATGATGTGATGGAAAGTGAGCTCTATGGCCATGCGCCGGGGCTTATCCTAATGCGCTGGAAGGGAAAAAAGGCTTTTTCGAACAGGCAAATGGTGGGTCGGTATTGCTTGATGAAGTGGGGGAAATGTTCGCCGCAGATGCAAACTAAATTGCTGCGCTTTCTCAATGATGGCACCTTCCGGCGTGTAGGCGAAGAACATGAGGTGCATGTCGATGTGCGCGTTATCTGCGCGACCCAGAAAAATTTGCTGGATCTGGTGCAGCGTGGCCTGTTTCGTGAAGATCTCTACTACCGTCTGAACGTATTGACGCTGTCGTTACCGCCTTTGCGTGAGTGCCCGGCCGATGTTATGCCGCTGGTGGAATTGTTTATCGCCCGTTTTGCTGATGAACAAGGCATTGCCCGGCCGCGTGTTGCGCAGGAAGTCCATAATCTGTTGCCACAGTATGGCTGGCCTGGCAACGTGCGGCAGTTGAAAAACACCGTGTATCGTGCGCTGGCGCAGCTTGATGGTGATGAACTGCGTCTTCACGACATCGACTTACCCGCCTTTCAGCCGGAAGTCGTTACCCACAGCGATGAGTTGCTGGAAGGCTCGCTTGATGACATCAGCAAACGTTTCGAGCGCTCGGTGCTCACCCGTTTGTACCAGGCGTACCCGAGCACCCGCAAGTTAGCCAGGCGACTGGGCGTTTCTCATACGGCCATTGCCAATAAGTTGCGCGAATATGGCCTGAGCGGCCGCAAAGTGAGCGAAGAAGACGAAGCATAATGATTATCGGTGAGACACAGTATCATCGACGGGGCATCACCTATACCGTGCGTTCGGCGCAGCACCGTGATGCGGTATTGCTTTCGCCGCTGCGACTGGCGATTGATGGCGAGACGGAATATCTCGACCGCGAGCCCGGTGAGGCATTCATGAGTGTGGCTGATTTTGAATCGCTGATTGCGACAGACAGCCGCGCGCCGGGAAATTTGTTTTTAGTGGCTGAGGTTGATGGCCAATTGGTCGGGTTTTCGCGTTGTCAGGGCAGCGACCTGCGGCGACTGTCGCATAAAGTGGAGTTTGGCGTGTGTGTACGTCAGGCATTCTGGGGCTATGGGATTGGGCGTGCTTTGCTGGCGCAATCGATAGACTGGGCTCAGGCCAGTCACATTGAAAAAATCGCCCTGAGCGTGCTGGAAACCAACCAGAAAGCCATCGAGGTTTACCAGTCTGCGGGGTTTGAGGTTGAGGGAAGGCTAAAAAACGATAAAAAACTGGCGGATGGCCGCTACTGCGCAACATTGATAATGGGCCGTGGCTGCAAGCCAGCAGCAAAATAGACCGGCCGGGTGATAGCGCTCTAGCCGGGTGTCTGCGGGCAACTACAGGCTTTGGTGCGAGAGTGTATCGCCAGGCGTCAGCGAGTAGAGTGCGGCCGTCACGGGCTGGTCATGAATGATGATTCGGTTACGCAGCAAGCCTTCAAACTGTGCGCCCACTTTCTCTGCCACACGGCGACTGGCGTAGTTCTGTTCAGCGGCGATAATTTCCAGCCGGGTTAACCCCAGCGTACCAAAACCAAACGAGGCGATTTCCCGCACCGCTTCGGTCATCAACCCTTGTTGCTGCGCTGACTGGCGTATCCAGTAACCGATATTTCCGAGACGCTCGGCCCTGTTTATAGCGTTTATGGCAACCGAGCCCAGAAAATGCCCGGCGGTACGATCAACCATCACCAATTCAAAGGAATGACCCTCATGACGTTGTTGGTCGCAATGGGTTATCCACCCTTGTGCGGTATTCAGGTCATAGTCTGCGGCGCACCAGGGCAACCAGCGGCCTACGGAGTCGATGGATTCATGAATGGCTTCATGCAGTGTGATGGCATCAGTGGCAACAAACGGGCGTATACATAAACGGGGTGTCAGTAATGGGAACATGTTTTCTCCTGAAAAAGTCAACAACGGGAACGCAGGCTGATAAACAAGATAGCGCAACCGTTTTGAGTCAGCGGCCATTATTGCGCGCATTGCATACAGATAATACAGAAAATCTACATATTCAAGAGGAGGGGAGATGAGCGCGAAACGCTGGTTAATCGCCGTTGCCGCCTGCCTGGCAGTCAGTGTGGCGGTGCTCGCGGCCCTGATGACCGGGGCGCTGTACTTAAGCCTGCCGCAACAGTCAGGTGAACTGCACCTGCCGGGCCTGCACGACCGTGTCACTATCAGCCGTGATAGCGCCGGGGTGCCGGTAATTCAGGCACAGGACGTGACCACGGTGGCGTTTGCGCTCGGCTTTGTACATGCCCAGGAGCGCTTTTTCCAGATGGATTTGCTACGGCGCAGCGCTGCGGGAGAATTAGCGCAATTAGTTGGCGACGTTGCCCTGCCGCTTGATAAAAAACGGCGGTTATTTTTACTGCGAAAACAGCTTGCCGCGCGCTGGCAGCAACTGCCTGAGATACAACAGCACGTATTACGTCGTTACGCCGAAGGGGTTAATGCTGGGCTGACAAGCCTGAAACTGCGACCTTTTGAGTATCTTTTATTGCGAACCGAGCCGCAGCTCTGGCAGCCGGAAGATACCCTGCTGGTCGTTGGCGCGATGTATTTTGACCTTCAGGATAATCAGCCTGAGCGTGAGTATGCCCGCGGCTGGATAGCACGGCACAGCACGCCGGAGCAGTCCGATTTTTTGCTTCCGGCAGCCAGCGTCTGGGATGCGCCGCTGGCCGGCCAGCCACCCTCTGAGCCACCAGCACCGCTACAGGCACCGCGCTGGTGGCCTGCGTCTGGTCAGGCGCAGTCTGTCGATGACAACGCTCCCGGTGAGGCACTGGCACAAGAGGCTAAAGGCAGTAATGGCTGGCTGGTGAGCGAGCAAGGTAAAGCAATACTGGCCAATGATATGCACCTGGGGTTGCGTTTACCCACCGTGTGGTATCGCGCGCAACTGCGTTACACTGATGACACCGGCCCGGTTGTCGCCACCGGACTGACGCTGCCGGGCGCACCTGCAATAGTCAGTGGCAGTAACGGCACTCTGGCATGGGGGTTTACCAATAGTTATGTCGATACTTTTGACTGGGTGGCATTAAAACCCGGGGAAGGGCAGCGCCGTGAGGTGCAGGAAATCCTGAAGGTGAACCATGCAGACCCGGTGCCGCTAACGGTACAGACCAGCGACTGGGGGCCGGTGGTGGAGACAGAACTGGGGCCGATGGCGATGCATTGGGTGATTCAGTTGCCCGGTGCCATTGACTTGTCGCTGATGTCGCTGGCACACGCCCGTTCAGTCGAGGCGGCGCTGGTCGTTGGCCAGCAGGCGGGGATACCGGCACAGAATCTGCTGGTGGCGGATAATCAGGGCCATATCGGCTGGACGCTGGCAGGCACACTGCCAGACCGGCTCACGCCCGGTGAGCAAAATAGCCTGCCGTTACTCTCCCCACAGGCACGCTGGCGTGAGGCCGCATTACCGGCACAACAGCACCCGCAACTTATCGACCCGCCACAAGGGGTGATTGTGGCGGCTAATAATCGATTACTGTTTGATGAACAGGGTGACAATCTGGGCGATGGCGGTGCCGACCCCGGTGTACGGGCCAGTGCTATTCATCAGGCGCTGGCGCAAACGCAGGCGCTGGGCGTCTCAGAGATGCACCGCATTCAGCTGGATGACCGTGCGTTGCTCATCGCCAGCTGGCGTGACTATGTGCTCGAGTGCGACAGCGCCGAGCCTGTGCAACGTTCTGCCCGTCATCAGGCTATCGTTGCACAATTACAACAATGGCACGGGCAGGCCAGCGCAGACTCCACGGCATACCTGCTTTTAAGTCGCTGGCGTGAAGCACTTTATCAACAGGTGTTTGGTTCCCTTGATAAAGCGCTGGGCCAAACCCAGGTGCAAGCGAGCTACCGTGCCGCTAACCCGCGCTGGGACAGCACGTTACATCAATTGATGATCGACCAGCGCTGGGTGCCTGCTCCGGCGACAAGCTGGTGCCAGTTGGCCTGGCAGCAACTGGAAACCCTCTGGCAGCACAATGATAATGGCCGCCTGCGCTGGGGCGATATGAATCGCAGCCATATTGCCCACCCACTGGCGGCATCGCTGCCCGTGGTGGGGGCCCTATTGCAAGCGCCTTCGGTGCCATTATCCGGTGATAATCATGTGCCCCATGTTAACCGCCCGACGTTTGGCGCATCTGACAGGCTGGTGGTCACACCGGGTGATGAAGCTCACGCCACACTGGCGATGCCCGGCGGGCAGAGCGGCAATCCGTTAAGCGGGTATTGGCTGGCAGAATACAGTGACTGGGTTAATGGGGTGATGCGGCCACTTTTGCCGGGGCAGGCGGTGAGCCAGTTAACCCTGATGCCGGAAGGCCCCATCGGGCATTGAATTAGCCGCATTGGACGCGTACGCAGCAACCGGATGAGTAAGATGAACAATAAAAAAGGAGAGGTACTGAATGTGCCTCTCCTTTTTGCATAACACCCTTTGGTTTGAGTAAAACCTGCGACGACAGCGGGTAGGTGACGTATCTTCGCGCGGTGGGTTTACCCAACCATAACCTCAGCCAGTGTTACCGGGGTTATTTCAGTACCGCCAGCGCGGCATCGTAGTTTGGCTCATTGGTAATTTCGTTAACCAGTTCGCTGTGCAGGACGTTGTCGTTCTCATCCAAAACCACTACGGCACGGGCGGTCAGGCCTTTCAGTGCGCCATCAGCAATTGCCACACCGTAATCTTGCTGGAATGAGGCACCGCGCAGCGTGGAAAGCACCACCACGTTGTTCAGGCCTTCCGCACCGCAAAAACGCGCCTGAGCAAACGGCAGGTCAGCGGAGATGCACAGGACAACGGTGTTCTCAAGTTCGGAGGCTAACTGGTTAAATTTACGCACAGACGCCGCGCACACGCCGGTATCAATGCTTGGGAAAATGTTCAGGACTTTGCGTTTGCCGGCATAGTGGCTCAGTGCCACATCAGACAAGTCTTTGGCCACCAGTGAAAAGGCAGGTGCTTTGCTGCCTGCGGCCGGGAAGGCTCCTGCAACCGGTACCGGATTACCCTGAAAGTGTACATTCGTTGACATGCTTACGTCCTTTATTACAGGTGATTAACATGCTGGCTAGTGTAGGGCAACAAGTGCAACATTGGTATAAAAAATTACTGGCCCGGTGCAGGGTGCGTGAGTAAACGGGTGAATGCTGACAGATAATCTCGATTGGCGCAGTCTGGCGAGATGGCAGGCAGTTCGGCGGTGATACAATGCAGCGCGTTATCCGCACACCAACTGCCAAATGAACCGGGCGTGGCGTAGCCCACCGAGCGAACCAGTGGCAGGGCAAAGGCATCCGCAAGCCAGGCCCCCGGCGCGGACAACAGCGGGTCTTCAATGCACGCCAGCGGCTCATGAAATGAAATCACCCACGGCGGCGACAACTGCGTAATGAGCTGGCATAACGCCTCGGTTTCCGGTTCGCATCCCGGTGTTGCCCCGGTGCCAAGTTGCACATCGCGCACCGGGGTGTCTTCACTCCAGCGATATTGCGTCTCGGTAGCCTGCCAGTTAGCCGCCGGGAAATTGCGATTAAGGTCAACCCCCCAGGCATTAGCGCGGGTGCCGAGCTGACAGCCATCAGGATTGACGGCCAAAATCACATGGTGTGCCTGCGTTTCGGGCCGCAATGTACGTAATGCACATGACAATGCCACGACCGAGGCCGTTTCATCGCCATGTGTCCCGGCGATGATCAACCCGCTGCGCTTACTGGGTTGACTTGCGGCAAACCACAATAACGGCGCGCCCAGCCGGGAGCGGCCATATTCCTGTGGTCTGGTGCAAAATCGGCCCCGTTCCGGGCGCGGGCGATGCGGTGTCTGGTCATGAGTCATGAAATGTCCTGCCTGTAAAAAGCGCTCACCTTGCAATACGGCGGCGGCATAGGGCCGTTGCGTGTGATGATACCAAAAAAATGGCTGGCTTCACGCCGGTGTTACGGGAATTGCGTAGCGCTTCGCAGAGTGCCTTCGTGGTAATGACACTCTCGCGTAGCGCTTCGCAAAGACAGGGCATAGCACTGGTTGAAGAGGCGGATTTGCGACTATGATAATCGCCAGCGTAATGAAAGGTGGCCGAGGTTGTTTTCATCGGTTTATGGGGTCGTACCGGTACGCGCCAGCAGGATATAACGTGTAACCGTTTCTGTTTGAAGGACATCACATGCACTTGGGGTATTTGGGCATTTCTGTACGGGGTATTTCCATCGCTGCAATGGTTTCAGTCACGCTGGCAGCCAGTGCCGCACAGGTTCCCCCGGCGTTGAACTGGCCGCCACACAGACTATCGTGCGGCACATCAAAGATGAACCCGCCTCACTGGACCCGGCCAAAGCCGTGGGCTTACCGGAAATTCAGGTTATTCGGGATTTATTTGAGGGGCTGGTGAATCAGGATGCGCAGGGCAATCCGATGCCTGGCGTGGCCGAGCGCTGGCAAAGCAGTGATAACCGGACTTTTATTTTTACCTTGCGCGCCGATGCCCGCTGGTCAAACGGAGAGCCGGTAACCGCGGGAGACTTTGTTTATAGCTGGCGCAGGCTGGTTAACCCGCAAACTACGTCACCGTTTAGTGGTTTTGCCCGTCTGGCGGGGATTGTCAATGCCGATGAGATTCTGGCGGGAAAATTACCGGTAGATAAACTCGGTGTGGTGGCGGTTGATGACCATACGCTCAAAGTGCAGCTCAGTAATCCGGTGCCGTATTTCATCAACCTGATGGCAAATTTCAGTTTGTATCCGGTACATCAGGCCACGGTTGAAAAATTTGGTAATGACTGGACCAGGCCCGGTAATTTGGTGGGTAATGGCGCTTTTGTACTGCGTGAACGGGTGGTCAATGAGAAACTGGTGCTGACGTCCAACGCTTACTATTGGGATCATGCCAATACCCGCCTGACGCAGGTGACGTTTGTGCCGATTAATCAGGAATCTCACGCTACCAACCGCTATCTTGCGGATGATATTGATATTACAGAGTCATTCCCGAAGAACCAGTACCAGAAGTTGCTGAAAAAACTGCCCGGTCAGGTGTTTACACCAAACCAGCTTGGCACCTATTACTACGCCTTCAACACCCAGCGCGCGCCGACCAGTGATGTGCGGGTACGCAAGGCGCTCTCCTATGCGATTGACCGTACCATCATTGCTGACAAAGTGCTGGGAACCGGGGAGAAACCGGCCTATCGCTTTACCCCGGATGTGACGGCAGGCTTCCCGCCGATGCCTTCGCAACTGCAACAATACTCGCAGGCGGAGCTGGATGCCCAGGCCAAAGCGCTGATGGCCGCCGCCGGATATACCCCGGCAAAACCGCTAAAACTCACGCTGTTGTACAACACGCAAGAGGTGCATCAGAAAATCGCTATCGCCGTGGCATCGATGTGGAAAACCAAGCTTGGCGTAGATGTCCGGCTGGTCAATCAGGAGTGGAAAACCTACATCGACAGCCGTAATACCGGCAATTTTGATGTGATACGCGCATCGTGGATAGGAGATTACAATGAACCCTCAACGTTTTTGTCTCTGTTAACATCTGAACACAGTGGCAATATCGCCCGCTTTCACTCGCCAGATTATGACCGCGTGATGGCGGATACTCGTGGTCAAACTCATCCGAAGATACTGCGTGACGACTACCAGCGTGCCGAGCAAATTCTGGCCGAGCAGGTGCCCATTGCGCCTATCTATCAATACACCAACGGGCGGTTGATCAAACCTTGGGTCAAAGGCTATCCGATAACCAACCCGGAAGATGTGGCTTACAGCCATACACTGTATATCCTGAAGCATTAAGTGCATTAACGCTGGCGGCTATTCTGATTGCATGCATAAACGCAGGCAGTAAGATGGCCGCAGCCAATCTAGCAGGAGAAACGGTGTGAGTGTGATGGAAGGGGGGGCAGTCCGCCATACTGGCGCGGTTTTTGCGTGTCAGTTAGATGGAAAAGGTGGCATTACGCCGCTTTCTGGCAACACGTTGACGGCAACCGCCGATACACCGGCCTGGTTGCATCTGGACTCAACGCAACCGGCCAGTGAACGCTGGCTGCACGAAACCACTTTATTGCCTGATAGCGCGCGCAATGCGCTTTCCGGTGAGAGCGCCCGGCCACGCGTGGTGCGTTTAGGCGAAGGCACGCTGGTGACGCTGCGCAGCATTAATTACAACCCCGATGCCCGGCCAGATGAGTTGGTTGCCATTCGGGTGTTCATTACCGAGCGGTTGATAGTCTCTACCCGGCGGCGCAAAGTGGCGGCGATTGATGAAGTGATGAGTGACCTGAAAGAGGGTAACGGCCCGGCAGACAGCGGTGACTGGATGGTGGCTATCGCAGAGGCGCTGACCGATCACACCAGTGAGTTTATTGATGAACTGCACGAGAAAATAATCGACCTTGAAGACGCCTTGCTGGAGCAGCGCATTCCACCGCGCGGCGAGCTGGCGCTAATTCGCAAGCAACTGATTGTACTGCGCCGTTATATGACGCCGCAGCGTGACATCTTCTCACGCTTGTCCGGCGAGAAATTTAGCTGGATGCGAGATGATGACCGCAGGCGCATGCAGGAAATAGCCGAACGGCTGGGGCGCGGGCTGGAAGATTTGGATGCCAGCATCGCCCGCACGACCGTCATTGCCGATGAAATCACCACGTTAATGGCGGATGCCATGAACCGCCGTACCTATACCATGTCACTGCTGGCGATGATTTTCTTGCCGACCACTTTTTTAACCGGGCTATTTGGCGTGAATCTGGGCGGGATGCCAGGGGCAAACAGCGGCGTGGGGTTTACCGTGTTTTGCCTGTTGTTATTATTGCTGGCAAGCGGAGTTGCCTGGTGGTTAAAACGCAGTAAATGGTTGTGAGGTTTGCATCGTAATTACTGTCTGAGTTGTCACACAATTGCCCGTGTAGCGAAAAACCGCTGCCGATATTGAGCAACATCAACATTTTTGGTCTACGCCTGCGGCACTATCCTTTCCGCAGGTGAATGCAACGTCAAGCGATGGGCGTTGCGCTCCATATTGTCTTACTTCCTTTTTTGAATTACTGCATAGCACAATTAATTCACACCATGCCGACTTCGTTGTCGGCTTTTTTTTGCCTGTTATTTAACCAGTTCCTGACTTGTCGCGCCGAGCTTGTACGGTTGCATGCACTCGCATCAGCCGCCTTGCCGTTGCCTTTTCGCTGACGGGCACGGTAATACTGGCGGCAGGCACCGCCAGTATGCTGCTGTAATGGCCGTTAGCGGATTTCCACCACGTCCAGGCGCTCCAGTGGCCGGGTGTCATCATCGTCATCAGCTTGCCAGCCAACCGGTTGCAGCGGGATCTCTTCGCGATCAAACGCCAAATCGCCGCCGTCTACTACCTCGCTGCCCTGACGGATGGCTTTAAAATCAAATAATCCGGTATCAGACAGGTGTGACGGCACCACATTTTGCATCGCGCTAAACATGGTTTCGATGCGTCCTGGGTAGCGTTTATCCCAGTCGCGCAGCATGTCTTTAATCACCTGGCGTTGCAGGTTCGGTTGCGAACCGCACAGATTACACGGGATTATCGGGAACTGGCGCGCCTCGGCAAAGCGCTCGATATCTTTTTCCCGGCAATACGCCAGCGGGCGGATAACGATGTGCTTACCATCATCGCTCATCAGTTTGGGGGGCATCCCTTTGAGTTTGCCGCCGTAGAACATGTTGAGAAACAGGGTTTGCAAAATGTCATCGCGGTGATGGCCAAGAGCGATTTTGGTGGCACCGAGTTCGGTGGCGGTGCGGTACAGAATGCCACGGCGCAGGCGAGAGCACAGCGAACAGGTGGTTTTCCCAGCGGGGATTTTCTCTTTAACGATGCCGTAGGTGTTTTCTTCGACAATCTTGTATTCCACGCCGATGCCATCGAGATACTGCGGCAGCACATGCTCGGGAAAGCCAGGCTGTTTCTGGTCAAGGTTGACGGCCACCAGCGAGAAATTCACCGGTGCGCTCTGTTGCAGGTTACGCAAAATCTCCAGCATGGTGTAACTGTCTTTGCCGCCAGACAGGCACACCATAATGCGATCGCCTTCTTCAATCATAGTGAAATCGGCAATCGCTTCACCCACGTTGCGGCGCAGGCGTTTTTGTAATTTGTTGAGATTGTATTGCTGCTTAGGTGTAACGGATTGATTTTCTGACATTTTATCCTGTATCTATATCTTAAAAGGGCACTAAAGGGGCAAAACCCATTTTAAACTTAGAGCCGTTGATTCAACATGTTGACCTGATCCCCGCTCATCTCCTCAATCCATCTACCATAGATCTCGAATACCATCTGAGCGTTTTCGTGGCCCATTTGGTTCGCGATGAACGAGGGATTTGCACCGGCTGACAGCAACCAACATGCGTAAGTATGTCGTGTATGGTACGGATTACGGCGTCGAATGCCAGATAGTTTTACGGCGGCGTTCCATGACTGTCCAATAGACGAAAGTGAGTAGTTTTTCTCTTTCCCTTTTTGTTTGCGAGGCTGGAAAACGAAAATGAGGTTCTGTGTTTCAGTTAGACCATATTCCCTGTGATGGTAGATGATTTTTTGCTGCTGCCGATACCCGGTAATGTCTTTTTGCGCGGACAGTGCCTCGATAGCATGACTTAATAGTGAAATTGTGCGAACGCCGGCCCGTGTTTTGGGAGGGCCAAAGTGTCCCAGGGTGGTTAGGTTGCGAGATACATGAATAACGCCCGCGTCCAAATCAATATCTTCCCATGCCAAAGCGCACAATTCACCATGCCTCATTCCCGTGTATACTGCTAATTGCCACAAATTTCTCGCCTGCCCAGACAAGTGACTGATTAACTGCTCAAACTCATGCTTGAGTAAAGGATCTGGGCGTGGTCGGCTTTTCTGTAATTTTTTTATTCCTTCGAATGGTCTTCCCGTAATAAGATCTGAGCGGTAGGCAAATCGCAGTAGGGAGCACAGGAGCGAAATATAATTGTCAACTGTCCGAACGGTTCGGCCTTGTTTATTGCTACGAACGGATTCACTGTAGTATGTCTCGCCATGCAGAAGTTGATAGCGATATGCTAAAATATCGTTTTGGTTGATGCTATTTATTTTAGTATCTGTGCCGATAATCTTTAGCAAGGTATTTATTTGTGAGCCAGTTTTACGCAACGTGTTGGCTGTTAGTTCAATTTCCCTAACTTTGAGCCAAACGTTAGCCAGTTCACCAAAAGTGGATATTTTTCTTGTATCGCAGTCTTTTAATTTTTTTGAATTTGGAAATCTCTTTTGATAATCGAATTCCCCTAAATTTATTTCGCTTACCACTATATTACGCAAGCTTCCGGCCTTTTTTATATTTGCGGGTGTGTTAGACCAGCCGATTAGCACTTCTCTGCATCGCTCACCGTGATACATAAACCAAATGCAGATACTTCCGCTTCTTATTTCAACGCCAGTAGGAAGTTTTGACATGTATGCTCCTTGGTTATGCCTCTTGGATAAGCTGATTTATTGCAGGGTGGTTGTACCATGTGATACCGCGCTGTGTTTTTTCGCCTGAAGGGGATACCCGCTTAAAATGAACGCCCTCGATCCAACATCCCTGGCGGTATCGTTCAATCTGACGCTCATCGAGACCCGTCAGATCTTTTAGTGCATCCTCAACAATCCATTCATGGTTAAAAACAATATTATTTTTGGTCATTGGTCAGTCCTCGGAAAAAGGGCATGCCAAAGACACGCCCTTATTTTGGTCGTTTTATTTGAGTAAGGAAGGGGCTGTGGTTAGTAGAAAATCCAGTTTTCTGTTTCGGCATTATGGCCGAGATTGTATTCAATTTGCGCGGATGAAAAATCCAGCTTTGCCATTTCTTCAACGACTGTGGTGATAATGGCAATGTCCTGCTTTAGCCGCATTAGATGATATCTCTTCCGGCGCAGCAGACTTTCTAGCGCTAATTGCTGTGATGGGAAAGCAAAAGATCGCTCTGCTGATCTTGCAACTTTCTTGATCGCGTATCGCATATATTTCTTTTTCCATCCGTCGAGCCATCGCGCCTTATCCCGATCGATATCGTAATCCTTAGCCCAGTGAGCAGGGCATAGAAAGGCATAGCTATTAGTCTGGTGGAAGGCAATATACTGCTCGGCGATAACTTCAATTCCCGCCGCTTGAACGGTTTCAAAATATCGCCAGTAGACAGGATATCCGTTATGTTCTGTTTTCGATTCTGGGAACGGAACTGACCATGATTGAGGCATGTGTTTCTCCTAAGTTTAGGTAATAAAAAAATCCGCTGATTAGGCAGATCGGTTATTCGCCGTCATTAGTATATTCGAGCCGGTCTATTAAACCTCCCGAGCCTTTAACATGGCATCAGCCATTTCATAACTGTTGTCAGCCCAGCGGTTCATCATATCTTCCATCTCTTCTGGTGCTATCTGCGAAAGCCAGGCTTGCATTGCCTTTGCTGCAAAGTAATCGCGTAACGTCATGCCGGTGAACTGGTAAAGGTAGTTATCTCCAGTCTGATGCATGCCTGCTTGCATACTGATTGGGTTAAATTGTGTTTCAACAGGAAACGCTGGCCCACCTCCTTTTGGCATCATAAATCACCACTCATTTTTATTGTTTGGATCATGTTATTCAGCCCTCCATGAATGGCCGACGATTTCAAAATTATCTCTGCACGGATTATCCAATTTCATGCTGTTACACTGAGCGAATTCAACATCGACGAAACCAGAGATATCCTCTTCGGCTGCTGAAGCTGGAATGTCTAATTCCAGGGTAACGATTATTGTCTTTGTTAAATCGGTCACTCCTTTTCTCCTTTGATAAAACAAACCCAATGCGTATTGCTGCGCTTACCGGATAAGTGGCCAAACGCTGGTTTTTGGTCAGTCAGTGCCAGCACTTCACGGATAGGGATTTGCGTTTCATTCCACTTAAACACCAACACGCCGAGCGGCCGCAGTACCCGGAACGCTTCAGCGAATCCAGTGCGCAGGTCATCACGCCATGTATCCCTGTTCAATGCGCCGTACTTTTTGCGCAGCCAGCCATTCTCTCCGGCGCGTAGCAGATGGGGCGGGTCAAAAACGACCAAAGCAAATTGCGCATTGTTGAAGGGGAGGGCGCGGAAGTCGGCGACAATATCGGGATTTATCTCCAGGCTGCGGCCATCGCAAAGGGTGTGCTGCTCCCGGCGAATGTCTGTGAATACTGCCCGGGCATCGTGGCTATCAAACCAGAACATCCTTGATCCGCAGCACATATCAAGAATAGGGCGTTGGGGTGACATAGACATTTACGGCTCCCAGCAATCAATTTCAGCATCAATGCTGTCGTCAATCTCTTCGATGGTGATCTCGCCAGTCAGAAAGTGGAGCGCCTCTTTGGTGTAGCGCTCACGGTTTTCATCAAAATAACGAGAAAACTCTGGTGTCCAGCCGTATGGATTACCTTGCCCGGCAAAATCGGCCTTGGCGTTGTTTTCTGCCATTTCAGCAACCAGGCAATCAGCGGTGATTTTTCCATTCTCCCGCGCAAACGGCTTGATGTCAGCTTTACACCAGTAAGGGGAAATCTTTGAGTCACCCCATGGTTTCAGGCGAATGCGCCAGCGCCGCTGGCAACGTTTTATCAGGGATTTACTCATCGTTTTCGCTCCATGCCGGCATGATGGTATCAACGGGCAGGCACTGGTATTCAGTGGGCAATTTCTGCGCCCTGATATCCGCCTCGCAATTTTTCCGATCTGGATATACCCAGCCCTGCGGCTCGTATTGGCACGGCTGGAATGTGTAACAGACAAAAAGAAATAGACCGAACAAAGCGGCCTCCTTCGGGTTTCATTGAATCAGGGGGGGATTTACCGCATCACGGTGAGGATGCGGTGATATTGGGATTAATAGTCATTGGGATAGTTGATGTCGTCCGCTTCGTCATCGAGCACCAGCAGGCTATCACCGTAATACAATGCACCTACCATTTTCTCGAAGGTGCTTCTGAACTGAACCGGCTTCTTACCCAGCGCATCGTTAAATTCGAGCTTACCGTTGAAAAGCGAATAAACAGGGCTCCCTTCGTGCATAACAGGATTGTTGTTGCGCCCATCTCGAACGGTCTTCTGATGAAAGCCCAGATAGACCTCGCACTGATGCGCTTTCTCTTTCTGCTCTTTGCTCTGGTAACGATAGGATCTTTCGGAAGCGGGTTCCTTTTCAAACCCGATGTAGAAAAAGCCGTCACGGTCGTCATTAACAACAACCTGCGGGCGTTCCCATCCCTCTTGCTCGGCTTCTTCCTGATACTGTTCAACATAGGCCCGCCACAGGTCAGATGCCTTGATGAACTTCGGCAACTGGTCTTGTTCGATGAAATCCTTCACCAGTTCCTGCATCTGCATTACCAGGCGTTCGCTAACTTCATTGGTCTTCCACTGCTCATCAAGGGCGCGAGCCAGCAGCAGGTTATAGCGCGGCAGGTCAGCGATTTCGGTGATGTTGCCGGGTAATGCCTCTTCGAGAGCCTTCTTCACCGCATCGGGAAATCTCCCCCAGCGGAACGTATCTTCAATGGTTTTTTCATACAGCGCCCGGACGTGCTTATGGATCATGTCACGGAACTCTTCAGATGCTTCAAACTGACGGCAGTGATCATTGATAGCCATCGCCAGACTGGTTGCGTTAACGGAGGGTGCTGCTTCTGTAATATGGGTCATGGGTCAGTCCTCAAATAAAAAAACCGCATAGCGCGGTCAAATGTTGTCAGGCGGATTAAGCCTTTCTGGTAAGTGGGGTATTTGCCGTTTCAATACTGCCGTTTTTCATAAGTTCAGCCATAAGTAGTCATATTCAATGGCAAACTTCGCAACCAGCAGGCCCAGAGCAAAACCGATGGCAAACCCGGCATCAAACGCCCCTGCAATAGAAAAAAACCGTTTCATTCAAAACTCCTTTCCCAGCCGCCCCAAGATCACCGATTTGGATGGCAATGGCAGTTGATGGGCTCGTTGCCATTGCTTGCGTTGTGTTTGGGTTTTTTGGGCCAGCAATTTGCGAACATCACCAACAGGAATGCCGGTATCTTTGGCTATCATGTTTTCATTGATGCCTAGCCGGTGAAGCTGGTACACCGCCAGCATAATGGTTGATGAGTAGTAGCGGCGCGCACCGATGCGTGGCATGGGGGAGGGCATCCGGGTGAACGTATTACCGGTATAGATTGGCTTGGGCTCAGGTTTATACGGTTCGCCCAGTCGAATTGATGACCGCGCCCGCATGCGATGAATAATGACGTTCAGCCAGTTGCAGCGATCGTCTTCCGGTTTATAGAGGACGCCTAAATGCAATTCTTCCATATCAGGCGGCCTCGCTGCGTTTTTGTGCCTGTTCCCAATCCTTCACCAACCCCATGCATTTGGCGTGCACCTGGCGCGCGGTGGCGAGCCCGAACCCTTTCACCTTATCGGCCAGCATTTCCGGTGTGCGGCGCACAATGTCGAATAACGAATAGATGCCAGCGGCGCTGAGGAGATCCAGATACTGCTCTTTCAGTGGCAGCGTGCCGGATAGCACTGATTCGGCCCATTCAGCGCGGCGCACCAGGTGAGGGTGGGTTTCTTCCAGTAGCTCGCGGATGCGTGCTGTGACGGCTTCATTTAGCCCTTCCGGCCAGGCATCCTTGAAACTCTCAATAATGGGATACATCGGGACAGCCCAATCTGTTACAGACACGATCATGCAAATGCCGATGGTGCTACGGATTTCCAGGTGCCAGTCGATACCATTCAGGATTGTTACGTCATATTCAGGGGAGCGGAGCTCCAGCCCCCACTGGAAGGTGTAGAAATAAAACCGCACGCCATTGCTGGCCTGCCAGTAGCGTGGCGCCACGTCGCCGTCGGCACGCCGTAACCGCGCCTGAACATCGACCAGATGCCGGTTTAGCTCGTCGTTGAGTTGCACCATGCCTGAGAGCCGACTTGTCTTGTCGGCCAGTTCTTTTTTTAGTCGGCGGATTTCCGTCAACTGCTGGTCACGCAGTTTCCGGCTGTCGGCCAGCTCCTCTTTAAGGCGCACAAGTTGCGATTTCATGCGCTCTGGATTGAGCGATTTCAACTGATTCCGCTCGTTTGCCAGCATGGCATTATCGGTAAGCGCCAGCTTGTACCTGGCGGTGATGCTGTCACGTTCAGCCATCGCTTCAGCGGCACTCAGTTCAGCGGTTTCGATGCGTTCCTGAATCTGCTTCAGCGCCAACTCTTTGGTGGTTAAGGCGCTACCTGTAGTCTCCAGTCGATCAAGCAAAGCGTTGTATTCGTCAGTCTCCTGGTTGATTTGCTCAATACACAGGGCCTGTGCTTGATTCAGCAGAATTGCGGCGCTCTCTATAGAACGCTGCGCCATGCCGGTGGTTTGGGATGTCGCCAGATCAAGCTGCGCCCGAACAGGGCGCAGGGATGACTCCAACACGTCGGCGACGGTTGTTGTGGTTGTCATAAATAATTTCCTGATGTGATTAGTTGGCGTTAGCCTGAACTGACTGGATGTGTTGCAGCAATGCAGTGCAGATGCGTGAAAAATCGCGCTCGTGATACAGTTTTGCGGATTTGTCCGTAGCGGCATGCATGATGCCAAGACGCGCCAGACCATCAACAGTCAGAGAGACTGGTGCCAGACGGTCGTTGATTTGCCCCAGACGCAACGCAGGTGTTTCATCCGGCTCAATCTGCTTGCTGCTGCTCATTGCTATGCGACACGGTGCCGACGGCGCCATGATTGTCGTGCTTTCCGTTTCGCTGGGGGCTCTTTCTGCTGGCGTTGTTCTGCTTCCAGTCGCGCCGCTTCCTCTCGGCGGATGCGCTCACGTTCCGCTTCCAGTCGGGCTTCTTCCGCTTTTTTGTGTGCATCAATGCGCGCCGTTACCGCCAATTTGAAGTCATCAAATGGCTTGGCAACCAGTTGTTGCAGGTCAGCCAGTAGCGCGCGATAGTCGGCGGCGTTGGTATCCAGCCATGCCAGCTTCGTGCGCAGGTCGGCGGCCTGTTGGTCAGCCGCGATTTTGCCATTCGCCAGTGCGGTGTCTAGCTTGTCCTGAATGCTGGTCATGGTTTTCAGTCCCTTTATCGCACCTGCAAAATCCGGCACAACGATATCAAGGCGGACACCGCTAATTTCGCGCTGTAGTTCAGTGACGTGATCGGCAAATGCCTGACGTGCCGCGACGACTTTCTCCGTGCGCCGGCGTTCTTTCTCACTGGCCAGCAGTTTCTCGGCCATAAGCCGATTGTCGCGCACCAGCCTGGACAGCATATCTTTCTGGCGTTTTGCCTCATCAACACGCTGAATTTGCGCGAGCATCATAGATTCTGCTGCATTCAGTGTTTCCTCTGCCTTTTTCATAGCCTTGATTTGCAAATCAAGATCGGCAAAGTCCTGATCGGTCTGTGGCTCTCTGATCAATTTGTTTTCGATGAAATCGCGCAGAGCCACTTCGAAAATCGTGAAGTTTTCGCGCACCTCAATCTGGCCGTTAACTTGTACCGTCACCGCAGGCAGATCTTGCACCGCCTCGGCCACAACAGTCGGAGCCGGGGTGGGTAACGTGTATTCAGCCAGATCGCGATCGAACTGAGCCCAGCCAGCCCGAATGCGCTCGAACCAATTAGCATCAGGCAGCACTTCCATCCAGACCAGGCGCTCGGGTGTGCCATCAGATACCGTAAAAATGACGCGCTGTGCGCCCGTAACCAGCATGATTTGCTGGCACTGCGGCATGTGGTCGTCGGGGAGCACATTGTTAGACACAGAAGCAGCCAAATCGGTATTCCACTGCTTGTGCTCAAACGCAGTGTCTTCAAGCAATGTCAGGCCGTCGCACGATGCCGATAATTTCCCGCCTCCATCTTCGTCAGAGCAGGTGACAGGATAGAGGTCATCACCAATGATTTTCTCAACCAGCGGGCGGGCAAGTGCCTCAACCTCATGCCCGTAATCAAGAATATTTTTCTTTACCCAGTCGGTGAATGCTTTAGGCGTCCCGGTGTGTTTAATGCGCAGCAACTCAGATCGTGCGACTTTTTTTGACAGCCCCAGCATGGCGGCTGCTTCGCTGGCGCCGTGGTGAGTTAGGCGGAAGGCCGCCCACTCATCAGTGCCCTGGACAAGGTGGTGAATTTTCATTGCCGATCGCTCCCATTGTTTACCCAAGAGGCAATCTCCATGCGCTGCGCGTCGGTGAGTTGCTCTTTTGTCTGAATCATGGCGATCAGGTCATCGGCCGCTTTGCCACCGTCAATGGCCTTGCGCCATCCCGCTTTTTTCTTCTCGAAAGCGGCATCACTGCATATGGGAAGGGCGTTCGCGGAAGAGGTGGTTGAATGAGCCTGTTCAGCTTTATTTTCCATGACGCTTTTCCATGAGGCTTCACCGTCACGAATTGCGCCATAGATACCACGCAGGTTAACCAACTCTGAGGGCGAGCAAGTATCAATGCTGTGGCCTAAAAATTCAGTCAGCTCTGACGCTTTAACGCCGATTTCTGCGAAGGCATCGGCGATACGCTTGCGCTCGGTGTCGGGGTCGCGTGCCGCTTCATCTAATCGGATAGCCTTGATGATGGACTCTGCTTCATCTTGCAGATCGCCAGGGATGATTCGCAGCCCTAGGGTGCGAATGGCTTTTGAGATTTGCGCCGATCGCTTGTTCAGCAGGTCGTCATCGGTGGCGGGAACGGTGTAGACGTTTTTATTGTAGCTATTCTTACGCACGCTAATGTAACTGCCGTCATCGCAGGGCTTTGACCGTTCAACTGTTTTGGTTACGCGCACATCCAATGGATAGGTCAGATTGGATTCCAGGTCGGTCACAGAGACGCGGTGTATCTCTTTGTGGTCATCCTCAAAAATCATACTGGTTTCTACCAATACGTTCGTCATGCAGCGCAGTGCTACCTCAACGAATCGGATGCCCAAACCTTCAACGCCGTTGCCGATGGGTTTACGGTAATACGCGCTTTTGTTGTTGGCAAAGCTGGGGCGTCGGCATTCCTTCAACAGGTCTTGGCGTACTTGATCCCACTGGCGTGGGCGGCGAAGTGCCATGATGTAGCGGGCTTCAACCATCGCCTTCGCTTGTGCTGCCACCGCAGTGGCAGATGTTTCTGGCGCTGCCAGGGTATTGCTGACGCCGCCAAAATCCTGACGTACAGTCAGTGCTTGAGAATCAGTGAAAGTCATGGTCAGTCCTTAATTACAGAATCAATGACAGGGCGGAAAACGCGGCGAGTACGATGATCAAAGGGAACATCACACCGTTCTTCTGCTGCGGGTGGTGGTGAATATTGTGGCTACCGATACCGTGCCGGTATTGGATGTGTTTAACGTAGCGGGTGGTCATGGTATTCTCCTTGCGATCGGATTGGTCTCCGATCAACTGCTGATGACCCTTGTGGTCATTGGTCAGTCCTTAAGGGTTGTGCGGTTTGGTCGCTGCACAACCGGGATAGCCCCGGCGTCAGCTGGGGCTTTTCTCTTTTCAGGCGACAATACTCAGCCCGGATAACTCCATTGCTCGCTCGATCATGGTGACGCGACGGAATATCTCTTCCTGCACATCGAGCAGATAGTTTTCTGTCTGAGGTAATTCGACCATCGCACCAATGGGACGGTCATCGGTGCCAGCGATGTGGCAGCGATTTTTCAGTAATACCTTCATATCACCGATAAGCCGTGCGTTGCGGTGCATATTGGTGATGCGTTCGGTCAGGATTTGCTGTTCTTCCGGGCTTTGCTCCAGCCTGCTCTCGTATTCCTCCAATATTTCTTCAATCATGCGTTGATGGTTGTAATCGTTCATCAGTGCCTCCTTGTAAGTGGCCTCACTCATGCGCCCGCCGGAGCGGACGCAGGGGGAAAAGCTGCTTATTTCTTGTCTTCGTTGATGCGCTGATAGGGGAAGCGATCAGTGTGGGGCTTGATGTTCTTGTAGAAGTGGGAGCCGACAGAATCCGCATCTTTGAATGCGGCGAAATCGTCGGCACTCACATTGCTGTAGTGGTACAGGCTGCCCGGCACGTTATTGCGCCCATTGAAACGAATGGCCAGAGTGCTGGTGGCTGGGTCGTGGCCGATGCTGTGGATCTGGGATGATTTAACGGGGGTCATGTTAATGGTCATTAGTGAGTCCTCTTAGTTTGCGTACATAGTTCATGCAGTAGGTCGGGCTGCATGTTTTCCATTCGTTTTTGTGTTGCATTCTCTGGCTGGGTGGGTAATACGCAACTGTTCCTTGCGGTGTGCGGAATATCAGCGTGTTATTCCCTTCCTCCAGCTCTATGCCGTTTCGGATAAAAAACGCTTTAATGCGTTTATGTGCGCCATCACGGGCTTTACGGCGGTTTTCTTTTAGAAATGGCTTGATATCCCTGAAGTAGTCACCAACATCACCCATCTGCTTTACCCTTGAATTTGGTGCCGCAGAATGGGCAAAAATTGATGGCGATTTTTGTGTCACCATTCGTGCAACGTTGTTCGAGATCGCCATTTTTCTTACGCTTGCGGTAGCGGAAGCGGTAAGAAAGCATGACGCCACAGTAATCACCTTTTTCGAGGATGATTACCCTGTTATCGAAGTCAGATTCATCCACTTCGGCACAATCGCTTGCTGCTGCATCGCGCAATCTTTTATCCATTGCCTTCTTGGTTTCTTGAAAACACTTACAGGCCATTGTCCGCTCCCGATTTGTTCAGTTTTTCCGTTAACTCCGCGATACATTCCTGCGCTGCGCGCTTATAAGCTGCGCCTGCACTACCGCTGCCGTACTTCTCGGTGACACGGTTCTCAAACACATCGAGCGGGCCGAAAAAGCAGCCTGCGGCAATGTTGAAGTTGCCCTGCGTCCAGACCGCGAAGATCGTGCGATTGCTGTAGCCGCAGTTTTTGCGCCAGGAGATATTCTGGATGTGCTCAACATCCAGATAGAGAGATTCGCAGGTAAGGTTATCGGGCAGCGCGGTAATCTGCGTGCCGCTCAAGTCCAGCCCGCCGCCGACGGTAAGGCTATCGGGCAGCGCGGTAATCTGCGTGCCGCTCAAGCGCAGCCAGCTGCCGACGGTAAGGTTATCGGGCAGCGCGGTAATCTGCGTGCCGCTCAAGTCCAGCCAGCTGCCGACGGTAAGGTTATCGGGCAGCGCGGTAATCTGCGTGCCGCTCAAGTCCAGCCAGCTGCCGACGGTAAGGTTATCGGGCAGCGCGGTAATCTGCGTGCCGCTCAAGTCCAGCCCGCTGCCGACGGTAAGGTTATCGGGCAGCGCGGTAATCTGCGTGCCGCTCAAGTCCAGCCCGCCGCCGACGGTAAGGTTATCGGGCAGTGCGGTAATCTGCGTGCCGCTCAAGTCCAGCCCGCCGCCGACGGTAAGGTTATCGGGCAGTGCGGTAATCTGCGTGCCGCTCAAGTCCAGCCAGCTGCCGACGGTAAGGTTATCGGGCAGCGCGGTAATCTGCGTGCCGCTCAAGTCCAGCCCGCTGCCGACGGTAAGGCTATCGGGCAGCGCGGTAATCTGCGTGCCGCTCAAGTCCAGCCAGCTGCCGACGGTAAGGTTATCGGGCAGCGCGGTAATCTCTCGACACCCCTCTAAATCAAGGTGATAAGGGATAGTTACAGAACCGTTAGCATTAACGATGTGTTTAATACCGCGTCTTTTTAGAAGAGAAACGAAGTCAGTCATTGAAATTTTACCTTTTTTCAAGCAATAAAAAGGCCACCCGAAGGTGGCCGGTGTGTTGCCCTGGTGAGGCGTAAAACTCGCTTTTCAGGCGAAAAAAAAGCCCACCGAAGTGAGCTTGATTTAGGTATTTAGTAAACCCCGTGAGGGATGGTGCTACATCCGCGCATTTTCTGGCGACCAATGGCCGTGTAGCCGGTATGTCGTTCAGGATTTTCACTGCTTTCGAGCGCTTTCTTCGGCGCAGGGCAAACCTGCATCTTTTTGCAGCACTCGGCGAGTAGAATAGCCTTGCCCACACGATCGCTTTTGCGTTTGGCGATACGTTGGATTTTTTCCATGCACTGCCTGGTCATGGCGGTGCGACGTTTTTTACGTGGTTTGGTCATTGGTCAGTCCTTAAGGGTTGTGCGGTTTGCTTTGGGGTGTGGTGGCCGGTACTGATATCCGACTCAGGGCTGCGCGCCGCTTTTCATAGCAGATGCCAGTTGCTGCACCCTAGGGGGTCTACCAGCCCGGTTGTTTCCATTCGCCGCGCATCAGCCTGCGCATTCACCACACCCCAAAAAAAACCAGCCACACTCCGCAGTGGCCGCGCCCATGCCCTTGGGTCAGTCATCGCGGTTCGTCTCTGCTCCCCGCTTGCTATAACCAGTACGTGATTGGCCGCCACGTTGCGTACCGGTGCTTCTTTTCTTATTAACCCTCACCAGATGCAAAGCTGGCTCCCTCTGGGGACTCGGAGCGACATCATTACTGTCACATTGGCACAACTTGCCGCAGTCTATCTGCGTTACTACTTCATTTTTGCTATCCTCCTTTGTGTCGGTAACTCACATGTTTAGCCGTAGCCGTCGCACCGGTACATGCAGACCGTTGGTGTGTGCGACTTAACCTGACTGTTAAAGAGCGTATCCGGTTGGGATATGGAGTAGTTTATTGAATACTTAACTTTAGTCAAGTGTATGCTTTTTGATAAACTGAAAATTTCAAATATCATTTTGTTTTTAAATGAAAATTATTCTATGAGCGATATGTGAAATTCATCGAATCTGCGATAAAGAGGGGGGCACCAGCTCGATGAGTGGGCGATAAAAACTATTGAGTAGAGGTATAACAAAGAGGGATTGGGTGCGTTGCAGGAGAGGCTTACCGCAACGAGTTGATCAGTCAGTTCCTTTGATGGATATGGGCCTTGGCAGAAATATCCGGCCTGGCATTAAGAGTTATCCATACAATTTTTACACCATAATGTAAAACCATCAGCCCGGTTCCCATTTTTATAAAAGCTTGTTTTCATTTTTCTTTTTTTACATTTAGGGCAATACTTCATATGTTGAGTATTGCGTGGCGCGCTCAAACATTCATCACACCAGGTTGTATAACCCCCCTCGTGCTTGCTGGATTTCCTGAATTTATCATAGGCAAGATTTCTGCTGCATCGTGGGCAAACTTTCTTACCTGCATTCGCAGATGATTCTGCGCTGACATTATCTGTTGTTACAGGGCGTTGGGTAATGGGTTTTGATGCTGGACGCATAGGGTGAGTGATTGTAATTTTAGGTGCGGCCACTTCCTTCTCCTCTTTCATCTTGCGAGCGAACTCGTCTTCGAGCTGGCTGAGTGTTGAGCGTTTTTCTGTGCTGACCTCAGTAATGGTAGGGATTGGGGCTAATGGGGCTGCTTTCCCATACGGCGCGGCATACTCAGTATGCTCATGTTTGATCGTCTGGGTGCGTTCAATACGGATTTCCCCCGTACTGGTTTTAATAGTGTTGGTTTGCCGAATAACGGTTTCGTCTGTGATTTTGGTCTTTTTTTTGTTTACCAGATAGATAACCGCAGCTGCAATCCCTATTACGATCCAAAAATCCATAATTGATAACCTATTACTTGGTTTGCCTGTCCTTCCTGGTCGTGTTATCCGGGCAATTTAAACTCAGGCAAATCGACGATATTCTACGGTCTGGCCTATCAGCACTTGTGCGACAATGTGGAATTGATCTTCGTCGCCCGCCTCGATAAACCATGGTTTGTATTTTTCGTTATCAGATAGCACGGCCAATTTGTCTTTCATCATTTGCAGCCGCTTGACGTGCAGGGTATTTCCGAACACGAAAACGTAAACTCCGTCACCGTTAAATGCATTAACCGACACATCGACAAATGCCTGGTCGCCGGGATTGATGGTTCCAGCCATGCTATCGCCTGAGATAGTTATCATCTTGATAACCTCAGATATACGACCTCCAAATAACTGGCGTGCTTGCTCTGTCGTGAATTCAACTGCGGTGATGGTTTCGATATAGTCACCGGTGACAATGACACCGGGGCCTGCACTAGCCCTAATATCCATGACATCCACACGATAATGTTCTACAGAATCGCCTGATTTTGATACGTAAGATTTTGACAGCTCCATGTCTAAATAACCGGATGGCATCGCGTAATCACGCTCCAGCCTTCTGGCCGCTTTTTCGCCAAAAGACGCCTTCCCACTTAAAAGCTGGGATATAAAACTTTTCTCTTTTTCGGGGATCGCTCTCTCCGAAAACCATTCTTTGAGGCGAGCACGCCTGATCTCTTTGATATCCATAAAGACATTTTGATTAGTATTCATTAAACAAGCAAACTCTTGACTTTGGTTTAGTGATAACTAAACTCGGCTCTAAACAAAGAAGAGGTTTCCTTCCATGGAGTTAAAAACATACATCAAAAATTTGGAGCGAGGTGGTGCTAAAAAACTGGCAGCCACGCTCGGTATTTCACAATCGCATTTGTCGCAAATTGCCTCTGGGCGCTGTCCGATATCACCAGAACGATGTGTTGATATCGAGGTGGCGACAGCAAAATGCGTGAGCAGACAAGATTTACGCCCCCATGACTGGAGCAGGATATGGCCCGAGTTAATATCTCAATAAACCTGGTTCTGACCAAACCAGAAAAACAGTAACGTTAAGGACTGACCAATGACCACAATACATCGACCTGCCGGTGATACGGCAGGGGCTGCGATCGCGTCCGGTGTTCGCAAGGAATTGCTTTCACGCAAAAAAGTGGGCAAGGCTGGCTTGCCGTTCCACGACGTGCGCGAAGACCAGATCAAAACCCGCTGGACGGAGAGCGAGGCTGCCACCATCAAAAGCGTGGCGGGTGCCATGTCGTCCAATCCTGCCGTTGAAACCAATACCGCAGCGATCCGGGGCTTTCTGGCGATGTTCGCCGAATCACCAGACATGCTCACTCATGTTCACCGCGAACTGATTGCCGCCGGTTTGCCAATCCCCGATTGGTTGCCGCCGTTGCCGGAGAGGGCGCCACGATGAAGCAATCCTACGAAACCCAAATCAGCACCACACAAAGCGTGGATCTTGTCGCCAGCATCGTTGGCGGCAAGCTGGATATCGCCGGGGAAGAAACCCGGCGTCTGGCCATCACAGGGGCTTTGTCTCACGTGACGCGCGCGTTTTATTCGCGTCAGGTGGTGACAGTTGAGTTGAAACGAACGCGGCGGTGAATCATGGAAATAACCAAACCCCTTAATCGCCGCTACCGGGATAAAAACGGCGTGATTGTGCATGTCACAGGGTATGAGCCTGCAACCCAGCGGGTGATTTTCACTCGCCCCGGATATGAGCATCCATGCGCCCGCCCGCTGTGGCAGGTGCAGAAGTATTTCACGAGGCTTGATGTATGAGTAGCAAGCTGCGTTGGCTATTCGTGGATGTATTTCATCCGCAAGATCTAGAGGGACGCCATGAGCAGAATCTTCAACATCGTCAGTGAATTGACGGGGCAACGTAATAGCATCGTTATCCCTAGGCCACTATTGCGGTTCTTTTCGCTCAAGGGCGAACAGCAAGCGGCACAACTGGCTATGGTGCTTGGGCAGTTAATTTACTGGTCTGGTAAATCCAAGCTGGCGGATGGCTGGTTTTACAAAGAGCACGCCAAATTAGGTGAAGAACTTGAGCTTAGTGCACGGCAGGTTCAACGCATTGTGGAAAAGCTGGAGCTTCACATGCCTGGCGTTCTGACAACTGGTACTCACCAGTTACCGAGTGGCAAGACAGTCAAGCACTACCATCTGGATGGTGAGGCACTGATAGGGTTGATTTTCCCTGAGCAAAAAACCATCGATAAACCGGACGAAAACCCACCGACATTGCCGGTTGGGAATTCCGAAGATGGAAATCCGGGAATTCCGAAGATGGAACTGGGCGATTCCGAAGTCGGAATTCCCTATCTCTATGCAGTTAATTACATACAAAGAGATGATCTAACGATCATCTCTAAATATTCGTCTCAGCGTTTTTCGCAAGCGAATGAGGCGACGAAAGCGAAAGCCGATAAGTTTATCTCGCACCACCCAGACGCGGTGATCTTCACGCCAGCAGGGAAAGCATGGGGAACATTCGAAGATGTCAAAGCCGCCGTCTGGATGTACGAAAAAATTCTGACCTTGGACGCTTCAGCGAAAACGCCCAACTGGCCAGAATGGGCTAACACCATCCGCCTGATGCGGCAACAGGACGGGCTTACACACCGGGAAATCTGTGAAGCCTTCCGCTGGGCAAATACGCATGAGTTTTGGCAAAGCAACATCCTCAGCCCCGCAAAGCTGCGGGTGAAATGGGGTGCGCTGAAAATCCAACGTACAAACCAGATCGGTAAGCAACACCGTGAAGAGCTGGATTGGGACAGCACTGATTGGGCTGACGGGCTGGGGGGGCTGATATGAAAGGGATTCAGTCAATCCAACGCCATATCGGTAATCGCAACGGCGCAGCGCTGGCGGCTATGTCGGCACCGCAGCAAAACGCAATCTGCTTTGAACCGGATGCCAATGTACGTCAGCTATTCAACAGCCTGTTTCAGCAACTGCGGGTGATCTTTCCGGCGGTGAACGCGCATATCAAGACGCAAGCCGAACTGGACGAATTGCGCCAGCAGTGGACGCGAGCATTTGCCGAGAACGGTATCAACAGCCCAGCGCTGATCCAGATGGGATTACGGCGAGCGCGCCTGAGTGAAAGCCCATTTCTTCCATCACCAGGCCTGTTTATCGCTTGGTGTCGTGAAGGTGGCTCTCAGCTCGCCGGCCTGCCGGATGTCGATGCGGTGATGGAGGAATTTCAGCGCTATAGCGCCCAACGCGGATTCTACGCCACACCAGAATGCTTCCCTTGGTCGGCGCCGATCATGTTTTGGCTGGTGACGGATATGCGCCGTGTAATGTTGCAGTACAACCACACGACAGGTGAGATGCGCAAAGTGGCAGAACGCCTGCTAAAGCAATGGGAAAAGAAAGTCATGGCGGGGCAGCCAATCCCAGCCCCGAAGACGCAACTTGACGACTTACGACGTCCGCCAACCATAGGGGCCGAGCTGGGCATCGCCACGGCAGAAACTGATGTGAGGGGGCAGGAATTTCTAAATGCGATCCGGGCGCGTTACCCCCGGAGAAACACAACGACCAATGAGGACTGACCAATGACCATGATTTTCAAGAATGCGCTGATTTATCGCCTGACCCGCGATATCGCATTCGATGATCTGAACGACAAACTGGCTGTTTTTACCTTTGCGCCATGTGGCAGCCAGGACAGAGCGAAAACCGGCTGGATATCGCCGCTGGGAGTGGGCTATAGCGAATTAATCCACCAGGCTAACGGGCAGATCCTCCTCACGTTGCAGCGTGAAGAAAAAATCCTGCCTGCGCCAGTGATTGCGCGTGAGCTGGCAGCGAAAATCGACAGTATGGAAACCGTGCAACAGCGTCGCCTGAAAAAAACCGAGAAAGATGCGTTGAAGGATGAAGTTATCCAAACGCTCCTGCCGCGTGCGTTCAGTAAATACCATACCACCCAAATCTGGATTAACGCAGGGGCCGGGTTAATCATCGTTGATGCGGCCAGCGCCAAAAAAGCCGAAGACGCGCTGGCACTGCTGCGCAAGACGCTGGGATCATTGCCTGTTGTGCCCTTGATGCTGGAAACCCCCATTGAGTTGACACTGACGGAGTGGGTACGCTCCGGTGCTGCGCCTGCTGGCTTCGCCTTGCAGGACGAAGCCGAGCTAAAAGCGGTGCTGGAGGACGGCGGTATTCTGCGCAGTAAGCATCAGGATTTGGTCACAGATGAAATCGCCGGGCATATCGAAGCGGGCAAGGTGGTGACTAAGCTGGCACTGGACTGGCAGGAGCGGATCAACTTTGTGCTGGGTGATGACGGTAGCCTGAAGAAACTGAAATTCTCCGATGTTTTACTCGAGCAGAACGACGATATCGACCGGGAAGATACGGCACAGCGATTTGACGCTGATTTCGTACTACTGACGGGGGAATTGTCGGCGCTGATCAACAGTTTGATTGATGCGCTGGGAGGGGAGGCTGACCGTGTGGCACCAGAGCCAGAAAACCACGATTTGCAAGATGATCGGCTTTACCCAGAGGCTGTTCAGTTTGTGCAATCTTCGTGCCGGGCGACAATATCCGGTCTCCAGCGCCATTTCCGCATCGGGTATAACCGTGCGGCGCGCTTGATTGAGGCGATGGAAAGCAAAGGTGTAGTCTCTGCGCCGACGCATGACGGCACACGGACAGTGATCGGGGAGGCGGTGCAATGAATACGCCTATCGTGATTGCCAATATCGCCATTCGTCGCGACACTGATGGCCGTTACAACTTGAATGATCTGCATCGTGCGTCTGGCGGAGAAAAGCGCCACGCCCCAAGCTACTGGCTGGCGAACAAGCAAACCATAGCGCTTATCGCCGAGCTGGAAACTACCGAGATTCCGGTAGTTAGGCTTGAGGGCCGCAACGGTGGCACCTTCGTGTGTCGAGAACTGGTTTATGCCTATGCCATGTGGATTAGCGCGTCATTCAACCTGAGGGTGATCCGCACTTTTGATGCGGCCGCTAATCCGAACCCGACGGCGGAGAATGTCCGTGAGCGAGTTCAGGCGGGGATCATGATCGTAGAGTCTGCCGCCCGAACACTAAACCTATCTAACAGCTCAAAGCTCGGTGCATATCAAAAACTACAATCCATTATCGGCATCAACCTGATGCCTAACTACGCCATTGATGCACCCAGTGACGCGGCGGACGGTTCCAGCCGGACAACAAAAGCGCTTACCGATTTGTTACGCCAGCACGGTTTCACCATGACGGCGGCGATCGCCTATCTGCGGCTTGAGGCGGCGGGAATTGTTGAACGTAAAACACGCTCCAGCACGGGCAAGAAAACCAAATCGTTCTGGTCGCTGACATCACAGGGGCTGCGTTACGGCAAAAATATGACCAGCCCGGCTAACCCGCGCGAGACACAGCCACACTTTTTCGAATCTCGGGCTGATGATCTGTTGGCAATCATTGCGGGGAGGGATGCGGCATGACTGATTTCTCCCAAACCGAGTACGTGCAGGCACTGAATGCTCAGAAAGCTGAAGATGCGCATTTACTGAAAGATGTAGGCGATCAATGGCGTACACCGGATACCCTTTTTTGGGGTATCAATGCCATGTTTGGCCCGCTGGTGCTTGACCTGTTCAGCGACGGGGAAAACTCGAAGTGTCCGGCGTATTACACGGCGGAGGATAACGCGCTGGTGCAGGACTGGTCAGCGCGTCTGGCTGAACTGAACGGCGCAGCGTTTGCTAACCCACCGTACAGCACAGCGAAAATGCATGAGGGTGAGTACATCACCGGTATGCGCCACGTTATGGCCCACACCGCCAAAATGCGGGAACGTGGCGGGCGCTATGTCTTTCTCATCAAATCAGCCACGTCTGAAGTCTGGTGGCCGGAGCACGCCGATCACGTTGCGTTCATTCGCGGGCGTATTGCGTTTGAGGTTCCCGCCTGGTTTAAGCCGAAAGACGATAAGCAAATTCCCAGTAGCGCAGGTTTTGGCGCAGCTATCGCGGTTTTTGATAAAGAATGGCGTGGCCCTTCAGTTAGCTACATTCAGCGGGAAAAACTGCTGGCGACGGGTGACGCGTTCTTGGCACAGATCCGGCGAGAAGCGGGGCGGTTAGTACCTCAGCAGTCGATCATCATTCCAGAGACAGAGAATACTGTCTGGCCATCGGAAGTTAATTTCCTCTTCGAGCAGATCCCGGCAGCGATCACGCTGCCTGCTGGCCTGCAAAACAAACTCCGCAGTCATATCAACCGCCTGAAACTCGAAGGCGTACCGGATTCGGCAATTATCACGACCGCAGAAACATTATCCGTAGCCATGGGAGCAGCAGCATGAAAAATAACAGGGAAATCGTCGTTGATAACTTTGCAGGTGGCGGCGGTGCTTCAACTGGCATTGAGCTTGCGATTGGTCGCAGCGTTGATATCGCGATTAATCACGATCCGAATGCGATTGCGATGCACGCCACGAATCACCCAGACACGCTGCATTACTGCGAATCGGTATTTGATGTTGACCCGGTGGCGGCGACGGCTGGTCGCCCGGTGGGGCTGGCGTGGTTTTCGCCTGACTGCACTCACTTTTCAAAAGCGCGCGGCAGTGCGCCCGTTAAAAAAGAAATTCGGGGACTGGCCTGGGTAGTTCTGCGCTGGGCGCTGGCCGTGCGCCCGCGTGTCATGATGCTTGAAAATGTGGCCGAATTTAAAACCTGGGGGCCCTTGCTTACTGACGCGGACGGCACACGTCAGCCAGACCCCGTGCGATCAGGGGAAACGTTCGCGGCATTCGTCGGCATGCTGTCTGATGGCGTAGCCGCAGATCACCCAGCGTTAGCAGAATGCTGTGAATTCCTTGGAATCACCATTGATAGCGAGCCTGCGCAACGGTTGGTGCGTGGGTTGGGGTATAACGTAGATCACCGCGAATTACGAGCTGACAATTACGGTACGCCGCAGCGTCGGAAGCGGTTTTTTATGGTGATTCGCTGCGATGGTCATCCTATCGTTTGGCCTAAACCTACCCACGGTGATCCGAAATCTCTGGAAGTACAAGCGGGGCAACTGAAACAGTGGCGGATGGCGGCGGACTGTATTGACTGGTCGATTATGTCCACATCAATATTTGAACGGAAAAAATCTTTAGCCACAAATACGTTACGCCGCGTAGCCAAGGGATTGTGGCGCCACGTTCTCACCAATGCCGAACCGTTCATTGTTGGAGCTGGTGGCCCTGAATATTCTGGTAAGCCAGTCGCTATCAATCAGCCTTTCGGCACTATTGCTACTGAAAATCACCGTGCGGTGGTAACGCCATTATTAACACCATTCATCAATGAGCACGCGAATGCGAGCAGTCAGCGTACAATGCCTATTGATGAGTCCATGCGGACGCTCTGTGCTCAAGTAAAAGGTGGCCATTTTTCCGTCGTGGCACCAACGATGATCCCACTGCGTGGAACGAATGAGCACCAACTTTTTGGGCATAGCATAGAGCGCCCATTATCAACAGTAACAGCCAGCGGTGCACACCATGCGCTGATTACCGCCAGCTTTGGAGAATTGTGCGGTACAGGTGCGCGGCGCTGGAGTGATGGTATTCGCTCGCTGAAAACACCACTGAACACGGTTACAGCCAGTGCTGCGCCGAGCGCACTGGCAATGGCGCTATTCGAGCAGGCAAACGGCGGATTCTACGACGGCGACGGACATGCGGCAGACACACCAGTATCTACGCTCACTGCCTCCGGCAGTAATCAACGGCTGGTGACAGCCTATGCGGTCAAGTACTACGGCACTGGAGATAGAGGGCAATCCGCTGACGAACCAATGCACACAATAACGACTAAAGACAGGATAGGGGTTGTTAGTGTGGTGACGGTTCCCGCTGACTGCCTATCGCCGGATCTTCGGGAAAAGGCGCGATGCTGTGCGGAACTACTGCATAAATTCCTTCCAGAGCATTTTTGTGAACTTGTCGAAATGGTGCTGATGGCATACTGCGGCACATGGTATGTACTAGTTGACATTACACTGCGTATGCTCCAACCGCAGGAATTGTATGCGGCCCAAGGGTTTCCTAGTTGGTATGTCATCGACATGGACTATCGCGGCGTGCGGCACACGAAAACAGCCCAAGTCGCACGCTGTGGTAATGCGGTGCCGCCGCAGTTTGCCGAAGCGCTGGTGCGTGCAAATCTGCCAGAAATGTGCGCCGAGCGTGAAGAGGTGGCCGCATGACAACCGCTACCCGCACCAAATCACCTAAGAAGCACAAAACCGAAGCGCTGGGCGTACTGCTGCCCGGCGGTGGTATCAAATACTGTACTGATCATGACCGCGACGTAATGAAAGGGGTGCCAATCGGCACCCCGATCTCGCTCACACCTATCGGCGACCGCCGCAGCATCAAGCATCACCGCAAATTCTGGGCTCTGCTGGATCTGGGGTTTTCGTATTGGGAGCCTGCGTGGTCGTTTGTCAGCGATCGGGAGAAATGGATAGCTCATGAGGTGTCTAAAGAAGTCGCTCAGGAGGCGGGTGATCCTTCTTTGTATGACAACGTTACGAGGATTATTGCTGAAAGAGTTCTGGAGCGGCTAACGGCACAGCTTAAGCGCCGTTTTGATCCCGAAGCAGTTAAAACCAAAGATGCCTACCTGAACCACGTGATGGTAAAGGCTGGATTTTACGACCTGGCACCGAATCCCGACGGCGGCACGCTGAAACAGCGCTGGAGTATCGCGTTTGTGAACATGGGGCAGGAGAAATTCGACAAGGTATATCGAGGTGTATTTGGTGTGATCTGGAATGAGACGTTGAACCAGTATTTTGCTGATGAAGCAGAAATGGAAAACGCCGTTAACCAGTTGATGAATTTTTGAGGACTGACCAATGACCGATAATGTGGATTTTCCAGACGATAGTGACAACGTTTTGCAGTTTACCAGGCGTTTTGATGACAATGCTGACATCAAAGAGATGCGAAATTTTGTTGAGGCACCAAAGCCAGAAGGGCGGACATGTCGCCATGAGCGGGTTGTGGTTTCTGAACATGAGCGTTCAGTCAGTTGCCGCTTGTGCGGCGCAGTGCTGGAACCGTTTGATCACCTGCTGGCTTTGGCGAAGAAAGAAACCCGTATCGAGTGGGAGCTAACCGGGTTACGCCATGAAATAAAGTCGCACAGAGAGGGATTGGAAAAGCTGAAGCGAGAAGAGGCGAATTGTAAAGGGCGACTCCGCAACGCTCAAAATCGCCTCAGTGATATCAACGGGCAGATCCATGCGGCGAATCAGGAACTGCAATTTGTGCTGAAACGGGTCGGTGACATAAGAGCGATCAAGGAGAAAGGCCATGCTTAAGTCCCCGGCCTATCGTTCTAAATCCCTCCGTGATTCTGCTTGTGGGCTTGCCTGTACATTGCAGATCCCAGGAATTTGTAACTGTAACAGAGAAACAACAGTGCTATGCCACTTACCTAGCCTAACGCACGGTATGGCTTATAAGTCGGATGACTTCTTTGCGGTATTCGGCTGTTCCTCTTGCCATGATGTGATTGATGGACGCGTGCCATATGGCTGGCGGCCGGGTGAAAAAGAGGAAACGTATCTGGCCGCGCTGCACGCGACGTGGCGCATCTGGTTTGATGAAAGCCTGCTGGTGGCAAAAGGAGGTCGGTTTGCGTAATTCAATTGACGCTCTGGCGGTGGTTGGCAGCCGGGCAAAACTTGAGATGCATGGTGGTGGCGTGTGTAAGGTTTGTCACCAGCCCGAACTGGAGGAGCAGGCGGCACTTATCCAGTGGGCGAAACTGGCTACCATCAATGGCATTCGCCCTGGTAACTACCTAATCCACATTCCTAATGAGGGAAAGCGCGGGCCAAAAGCGGCGAGAGACGCCAAACGACTGGGGATGAGGTCGGGGGTTCACGATTTATTCCTGGCATTGCCATGTGGTGGATATGCTGGCTTATGGATCGAGATGAAGGCGGCAGGTGGTCGGCCGACGCCGGGGCAATTGGAATGGCAAGAGTTAATGCGCATGGCTGGTTACAGAGCTGAAATTTGCTATGGATTTGATTCCGCACGCAATGAGATAGAACGATATTTGCAGAATATGAAATGTTCTGCTGTTAATCCCTGATTTTGCAACGCTCGTTCATGGTCTATAGAATCAGCCTGTGACAAATAATTGCAGGACTGACCAAATGACCATAGCCATAGAACAACTGATTAAAATGCACGATCCGCGCTGCATGAGTATTGAATCACTCAACGTCGGGCGCGGACGTGCGTCCCTGTCCAAAGATCAAATCTTGGGGGCGCTCGCGACCGCGCAACGCCATAACTCAACAGGCTATGATGTGCTGATGGCGAAATACCGCCACGACAATCAGGCCGAGCAGCGGATCCGTGCCGCAATTACAGATTGGGCAAAGACTCATTCCGATTTAGAGCATGCAGAGAGTGCCTGTCAATTGGCACTTAATATGATGCTGGAGCGTAATTTGCCAGCCCAGATAAATCACATCAGTAAATTGTTGTGCAAATACGGGCCGAGATTTTCGCAGGTGCGCAAGAATATTGATTTGCTGCGTGCTGAAATTAAGCGCCTGGAAAAAGCGCGCAGCCAGGCGAAAACCGCAGATAAGGAATATCATCTGATCGGTCAGCAAATTGTCGCATTGTCAGCAAGGGTCGATGCGGAACGCCAAGGGCTGAAGGCATGGGCCACCCAGCAGGCGATGCGCAGTAATCTCTGCCCCCGGTGCAGCGGTACTGGCCGGACGCATAGACCGGTGATTGCACTCTGTAATGAGTGTGGTGGTGGTGGGCGCATTACGGCAACGTATGAGCACTTGCGGGCGTCGCTGGCTAACATAGGGGCTGTGATAACAACGGGAGAATGGCCGCAGTATTTGGCGCTGGTGAAGCAGTGCTTGCGTTGGTTGTATGTTGAAGAGTCTGGTGCATTGGATATTTTGAAGATGCGGCTTAGAGATGAAATAATTCAGTAAAAATTTTATTTCTTGCAGGGTAAAACATGAAAAAATGGATTCTATCACTGGCATTTTTTTCGATGGCAGTTTGTTAATCCGATGACTAATTGCCTCAACAATTACACAATTCCCAGGATTGCAGAAAAAACGTCACCTAAAGAGATCGTTGATGAAGCTTATGCTGTCTGCAAAAAAGAAGTAAAGACATGGCAGGAAGGGCGACGGGATTTGTCGGAGGAGATGCAGGTTCAGCATAATAAAGAAATGTATGATTTTTACATCAGAATGATCGAAATAAGGCGCAAGGCAACTCATAACCCGAATTGACCTCATCACGCATACGCGCTAAATTTGCGAAAGATACCGGAGTGTGCCTTAAAAAGCTGCTCCGGTTTTTTATTGGTCAGTCCTCAAGCCGCATGGTTCGCCCAGCGGCTTTTTTATTTCAGACAGCGCGCCGACCTCAGGGGAGGTGGAGATCGTGAAGATGCAAAACAATGTTCATACCTGGACGGACTTCTGGGATTTGCTCCGTATGTGGTGGAACGGTGATATGCCGCTCGGCGGCGTACTGTTGTCCATCCTGATTACCGTTCTGCGGGTTGCGTATATGGGCGGTGGCCACAAAAAAATGCTGTTGGAGGCGGCGCTGTGCGGTGCGCTGACGCTGACGGTGATTTCATCACTGGAGTATTTCAGCCTGCCGCGAACGCTCACTGTTGCGATTGGCGGCAGCATTGGCTTTATCGGCGTTGAGCAGATCCGCACGCTGGCGCTGCGCATTCTTGGCAACCGCTTTGGCGGCAATAACCCACAGGCGTAAATACCATGACTCAGAATCCACCACGGCATAAAAATTTATCCGCATTTCTGGATATGCTGGCCTTTTCCGAAGGCACCGCCACCCACCCACTGACGCGTAACCGTGGCTATGACGTGATAGTCACCGGTCTTGATGGCAAACCGGAGATCTTTACTGATTACCACGATCACCCGTTTGCCAATGGCCGCCCGGGAAAAATTTTCAGCAAACAGGGGCTGCGCTCCACTGCTGCCGGGCGCTATCAGCAGCTCTATCGTTATTGGCCGACGTACAAAGCGCAGCTAAAACTGCCAGATTTCAGCCCCGACTCTCAAGACTCGCTGGCGATTCAGTTGATTCGCGAGCGCCGGGCGCTTGATGACGTGATCGCGGGCCGCATTGAGCGTGCCATTGAAGCGTGCAACAACATTTGGGCTTCGTTGCCGGGTGCTGGTTACGGCCAGCGCGAGCATAAGGTTGAGAGACTGATTGCCGCTTATCAGCAAGCCGGTGGGGTATTAGCACAAGATTGATTGCTTTTTGTTCGAAAGTGGTGGCTCTACGTGAAATCTGCGCTGCTCGCCTTCATCAATCCTTTCTGATTTCAACAGGACAATCATGTTAACCACGAAAATGAAAGCGCTGCTGTTATGCGGCGGGTTGGCTGCTGCATTCGGCGCGGGCTGGTATGTGCAGGGGGTGCGCTGGGATGCGGATATTTCGGCCCGGGAAACGGCGGCTGCACAGGAGGCAAGCACCGGGCAGCAGGCCGTCATCGCAACACAGGCGCTGACGTTTCATCGTTTCAACGAAATCGCCAGACAAGCCAACCAGTACGCTATCAACATTAAGGCAAAATCAGATGAGAAACAGATTATTTACCGCACCATCGTCAAGCGCGATCCGGCTAGCCGTCAGTGCGTGTCTGATGATGTGGCTAACAGGCTGCTCGACTACGCGCACAGTCTACGTGCCAGCACAATGCACACCACTGCCAGCGGAGTTGACCCAGCCGGTACTGGTGCCGCTGCCTCCGCCTGCCGATTGACGTATGGGCAGGTGATTTACTGGGTTGATTCGCTGCTGGCAGTAATTGAGCAGGCAAATGGGCAACTGGCTGGGATTCGAAAAACAGAATAAAAGATGTTCTGTAAAAAAAGTAGGGTTTTCTTCGATATTAGATGTGGCAATAATATCTTTCTTAATGGCTTGGACTTAGGCTTATATGGAAATTGATATTGGCAATTTTACACCAGTAGATGGCGTGAACGATAAAGCGGTTTATGCTGAGGCCACCATCTACACAGATCCTGCGCAGGGTGGTGAAAACGTATCTCTGTACCTTCGTCTCCCGTACGACCCAAATTTAACGATAGGAGACTTGCAACGGCTGACAAAATTAGAAGCTATAAAGAAAATGCGAGCTGCGGCTGACTGGCTCTCTGAGACTGAATAGCCAAAAATGCCGGTATTCCGAGTAAACGCCAGCGATACCTAACGTTAGCAAGTAAGATTTAGCAACCATTTCATACGCCTCAGCATCCGCTGGGGCTTTTTTTCGCCCCAACAAAAGGTAAACCCATGACACAGACCAGCGTATTACCACGCTACCGCTGCCATAAAGTTGTTCAGGCAGCGAAAATTATTGATGTGAACCCATTAGATAACGGTAAATCATCGCTCACTCTGGATGGTGATATTTTGCTTTTTGCCGAGCGCGGGTACATCGAAAAACATAACCCACAGCCTGGTGGATATTTTGTTCTCTATGAGGACGGCTACCAAAGCTATTCGCCAGCAGCGGTATTTGAGGCGGGCTATAACAGACTCCCCGAACTCGGCGGCGACGTTGGTGACAACCAGCAGGAGATTGAGAACCGAAACATCGAGCGCGCCGCGCGTGCTGCCCACGAAGTCAATCGGGCGTACTGCGCAGCCCTTGGCGATGATAGCCAACCAGCCTGGGAAGATGCACCCCAATGGCAAAAAGACTCTGCTATTGAAGGCGTGGTATTCCACCTCACAGGTGATCACCCGCCGGAGGCTAGCCATAACAAATGGCTGGAGTTCAAAAAACAGGAAGGCTGGAAATATGGCCCAGTGAAAGACGCAGAGAAAAAAGAGCATCCGTGCTTTGTCCCGTATGAGCAACTTCCCAAAGAGCAGCAGGTGAAGGATTACCTGTTCCGCGCTGTAGTCCACGCATTCAAGTGATTCAGACATTACAGAGCTACTTCCCAGAGGTGGCTCGCTAATGCTCATTCAGTAGGACGTTATGGCGAAGTACGATTGGAAAAAACTGCTGGCCGATTATGCCGCTGCATACTCAGCAACGGGAATATCTCCAGTTGAGTGGTGCGCTCAGAATGAGGTGCCCTATAGCTCGGCGAAGCGTTACATCACGATAAAGGCTGCAACGGATTTCATTGAGCTGAATTCGCAAATTCGCAGTTCGCAAAAAAGTGATTCGCAGATTCGCAAAGAGAAAGGCGCGAATCGCAAAAGCGAGAAAAAGCGCGATGATTCTGGTGATAACGATATGGAGGAATCAGCAGGCACAGACAACAGTGACACTGGCGATTGTCCGCCTGAAACGAAACCGCAACGGGATGCTAGCGGGCGCTTTGCTGAAGGGAACAAGCTGGGTGGGAATTATGGCGTTCCGGCTAATGCGTTCCAGCCTGGCAATCAAATCCCGCGCAAACATTCCGCCTACGCCAAATATCTGGACGCCGATGAACTTTTCGATGCGGCCAAAGAATCCGATCTGCGCGACGAACTCGTATTCACCCGTGCCCGTGCGCTCTCTGTCACCAAGACGTTGAACAAAATCATGGAGGATTTGCACAACGCACCGGATGTTGAAACCCGCATCGAACTATATGACAAGTTGCTCAAAGCTGAGGCGGGGCTGGATCGCAATATTGCCCGCATTGAATCGATTGAGAACAGCCTGAGCCGATTACAACTGGATGCGGTGAATGTGCCACGCCTGAGTGCTGATACGCTGCGCATTAAAGCGGCCACCGCCAAGCTGAAAGCCGAGACCGAGAAGCTGACAGCAGAAAGCAAAGACGTGACGACACCGCTAACTGATGTGGTGCGTGATATTCACGCGATGCCGGATGATGGAATGCTGGCGCAATGACGACACCGCAATATGACGCCGGTTTGGTGGATGACGAACTGGATGGCATGACCGAGGCGCAGCAGCGCCTTTTTATTTTGTCCAAATTGAGCAATCCGTGGTGGCGGCTCAACAATCTGTACAAGATAGAGAACGAAAAGGGCCAGTTGGTCACGTTTCGGATGCGCCCGGCGCAGCGTCGTCTGTTCCAGGCCATGCATTACCGCAACGTCATTCTCAAGGCACGCCAACTGGGTTTTTCCACGGCGATTGATATCTACCTGCTGGATCAGGCACTGTTTAACACCAATCTCAAGTGCGGGATTATTGCGCAGGATAAGACCGCCGCAGGCGAAATCTTTCGTACCAAGATATCGATACCGTTCGACAATCTGCCAGGCTGGCTACGCTCGACGTTCAAAATCACCGAGCGGCGCAGCGGTGCGAATGGCGGTTATATCCTGTTTTCTCACGGCTCCAGCATTCAGGTGGCCACGTCGTTTCGCTCCGGCACCGTCCAGCGGCTGCACATCTCGGAGCATGGGAAGATCTGCGCAAAGTACCCGGCCAAAGCCAAAGAGGTGCGAACCGGTACGCTGAACGCCGTGCATGACGGCTGTATCGTGTTTGACGAATCCACAGCGGAAGGCGTGGGCGGCGATTTTCATACCATGAGCATCCGCGCGCTTGAACTGGCGCAATCCGGTGTCAGTCTGACGATGCAGGATTACAAGTTTCATTTCTATCCGTGGTTTGACGATCCGAAATACGTTGCGCCAGTGCCGAAAGGTGGCCTGCGCCTGAGTAAATACCATCAGGAATACTTTGCTGCGGTTGAAGCAGCAACGCGCGTCACGCTGAGTGATGAGCAAAAGCAGTGGTATATCCGCAAAGAGGTCGAGCAGGGCGAGGAAATGAAGCAAGAGTTTCCTTCCACGCCACAGGAAGCATTTCTGACCTCTGGCCGTCGCGTGTTCCCAGCCATCAACGTGATGAATGCTGAATCTGGCTGCTGCCCGCCGCGTATTGTTTACGATATCGATCCGGTAACGGGCAAACGTGAGAAAGTTCAGGCGTTACGTGCAGGTGGTCAAGATGAGCTGCAACGCACGTTGCTGAATCACCTGCTGGTGTGGGAGTTGCCCGACCCTGACGGGGATTATGCTATCGGTGCTGACGTGGCAGAAGGCCTCGAAAACGGCGACCGATCGTCGTTTGACGTCGTGAAGAAATCCGACGGGGAGCAGGTAGCGCACTGGTTCGGTCATCTGGATGCGGAACTGTTCGCGCAACTGCTGGCACACGTCGGCACGTGGTACAACACCGCCTACGTCGGGCCAGAGCGCAACAACCACGGCCATGCCGTATTGCAGAAACTGCGCGATATCTACCCGCCCCGAGCTATTTACGCCGAGCAGCACCTTGATCGCGATAACGACGATGAGACGCCGAAACTGGGCTGGCTGACGACCAAACAAAGTAAGCCGATTGTCACCGAAGGGCTGAAAACGCTATTGCGTGAAAAGGCCAGCGGCATTCGCTGGGTTGGCACTATCAACGAATTGAACACCTACGTCTATGACGCCAAAGGCAGCATGGGCGCACAAACCGGTTGTTTCGATGATCAGGTGATGAGTTACGCCATTGCGCAAGAGATGCGCGCCCGCATGCCGACCAGACCGAAACTGAAACCTATCGACCGCTCTAAACCCACTCACTGGATGTCACATTGATGAATACAGCCGCTATTGAAGCTGTGGCCGAGCCTCAGCCGCAGGATAACCGCGATCGTTTTACTCAGCGCCAACTGCTGGATATCTCATCGGACATTGACGCACAGCCAGACTGGCGCACCACGGCGAATAAAGCCTGTGCGTATTACGACGGCGATCAGTTGGCACCGGAGCTGGTGGCAAAACTGCGTGAGCGCGGGCAGCCGCTCACCATGCATAACCTGATTGCACCGACCATTGATGGCGTGTTGGGCATGGAAGCCAAGACGCGTACCGATCTGATGGTGATTGCTGACGACCCGGACGAAGAAATGGAGCAACTGGCCGATGCCGTCAACGCCGAGTTCGCTGATGTGTGCCGCCTGGCGAATATGAACAAAGCGCGCTCTGATGCCTATGCCGAGCAGATCAAGGCCGGGTTGGGCTGGGTAGAGGTGCGGCGCAACGGCGATCTGTTTGGTTCCCGCTATAAGGTCGGGACGGTGCACCGCAATGAAGTGTTTTGGGACTGGCACAGTCGGGAAGCGGATTTAAGTGATTGCCGCTGGCTGATGCGCAAACGCTGGCTGGATGTGGATGAGGTGAAGGCAACCTTTCCCGGAATGGCCGAGGTGATTGATTACTCGATCAACGCGTGGCGGGGATTTGTGGATACCGATATTGCCGAAGGGCAAGAATCGGCGCTGATTAGCGCGTATGAGGAATATCAGCAGTGGAGCCGCAAGGATACCGAGTGGGTGTCTTCCAACCGCAAACGCGTCTTGCTTCAGGTGATTTACTACCGCACGTACCAGCAATTACCGGTATTAGAATTGCCGAATGGCCGGATGGTGCAGTATGACAAAAACAACCTCATGCATGCGGTGGCAGTGGCATCCGGGCGCGTGTCAGTGGTGATGTCACGCGTCAGCCGGATACGTGAAGCCTGGTTTGTCGGGCCGCATTCTATTGGGGATCGGCCATGCACGGCACCGCAAGGCATGTTTCCGCTGGTGCCATTTTGGGGGTATCGCAAGGATAAGAGTGGTGCTCCGTATGGTCTGGCCTGCCGTGCTATCCCGGCGCAGGATGAAGTGAATTTTCGCCGCATCAAGCTGACCTGGTTGCTTCAGGCCAAGCGCATCATCAAAGATGCCGATGCGGTCAACATGACAGACCGGCAACTACTCGATGAGGCCGAACGCCCGGACGGGCTGATTACGCTGAACCCCGATCGCAAAAACAAAACGACTGCCGCTGATGCCGTTAATATTCAGCAGGATTTCCAGGTGGCACAGCAGCAGTTTTCGGTGATGCAGGAGAGTATGCGACTGATTCAGGATGGCATGGGGGTGTATTCGGCATTTCTCGGGCAGGACTCCAGCGCGTCCTCTGGTGTAGCGATCAGCAATCTGGTGGAGCAGGGGGCCACGACGCTTGCAGAAATCAACGATAACTATCAGTTTGCTTGTCAGCAGGTGGGGCAATTGCTGCTGTCTTATTTGCTGGAGGATTTGACCCGCCGCCGCAATTACACGGTGGTGGTGAACCGTGATGACCCGCGCCGCCGGCGAGCAGTCACCATCAATCAGGAGTCAGAAAACGGCAACGGTATGACTAATGACGTATCACGTCTGCGTGCGCACATTGCATTGGCTCCGATTCAGCAGACACCGGCCTACAAATCGCAACTGGCGGAACGCATGTCTCAGGTAATTACCGGCTTGCCGCCGCAGGCGCAGGCGACAGTGCTGGATATGTGGGTGGAACTGCTGGACGTGCCGCGCAAAGCCGAGTTCATTGAGCGCATCCGCAGCGCGCTGGGCACGCCAAAATCACCGAATGAAATGACCCCGGAAGAACAGCAGGCCGCACAACAGCAACAGCAATTGCAGGCCCAGCAGCAGGAACTGGCGATGCGGGAAATTGCCGGAAAAGTGGCAAAACTCGAAGCCGAGGCGCAGCGCATTGCCGCCGCCGCCCAGCGCGAGCAGGTGTTAGCGAATAGCCAGCGTTTTGATGATGCCAGAACACAAGCGGAAACCGGCCGCATTCTTCAGGAGATGGAGAGCACGACGCGGGAAATGGATGCGCTGCACGGACAGATAATGCAGACAATTCAGGCACAGATCGACGCGATTGCCGTCTAGATATTGCACTGAGAGGGGATACGCGCTAAATTCGCGAAAGATGCCGGAGCATGCCTTAAAAAGCTGCTCCGGTTTTTTATGCCACAAAATCAGCGCCCGCCATTCGGTGGGCGTTTTTGTTTGTGCGGGTAAGCGCCTTGGTGACAGGGCGCTGATTCGCACAGGCAGCGATACGCCTCAATCCCTCGGATCTATCCGACAAATAGACAGGCAGGAGTCATAAAAGTGGAACTCGATTTAACAGGTAATGAAACCCCGGAAGAATTGGAAGCGTTGCTGGAAAAGATTGGCGAGGTGACTGTCGATGATAAAACGGCACCGGGAAACACGTCAGCGGCAGTCACTGATACTACAGTCACTGGTACTACAGGTGCGCAAACGGCGACAACTCAGGCAGCGGCCAGTCAGCAAAATACGGGCGATAACGGTAGTAACACGCCGACGCCGGGCGTGGCTGTAGGGCAACGAAGTGCGGCTTCAGGTCAGGCGACTGACACAGAGCAAGCGACGGCGGCCAAAATCCTGCTCAGTAAGGACGGCAAACACGCTATTCCTTACGACGTGCTGGAAGCGGAACGCGCTGAAAAGCGTCGTCTTGCGGAAAGCAATCAGCGCACCGCTGCTGAACTGGCAGAAGCCCGGCGCCAGCTTGAGGTGTTCACGCGCCAGATTAACGCCGCCGGTTTGCAGCCCGCGCAATTACCTGAGAAATCGCAGATTACTCAGGAGCAACTTGATGTTTTACGCGAGAGTTTTCCCGATGTTGCTAACGTCATCGATGTACTGGCGCAGAAAGTGGAACACTTGCAAGCCGTGCAACCAGTACCTGCTGCCACGCAATCTAATGAGAGTAATCCTGTGTCAATGGCGCTGGACGCTACACCGGATTTGAAAGCCTGGCAGAGTGATGACCCGGATCGTTTCACGTTGGCAATCCACATCGATGAAACGCTGAAGCACGACCCTGCATGGAAAGACAAGTCATTAACTGAGCGATTCGGCGAAGTCGTGAAGCGCACTCGTGCTGCCTACGGCGAAACGGTTGAGAGTACACCTCAACAGTCCGCGCCAGCAGGACAGCCAGCACAACCGACGCCCGCCGAACTTCAGCAGAAAGCCGCAGATGCGCTGGCAAAGGCAACCGCTGCCGCGCAGCTCCCGGGCTCACCGTCAGATGTCGGCCAGGCTGCAACGCAATCTCCCTCGCTACTGGAGCAAGCCGCTAACGCCAGCCCGGAACAACTGCACGCCATGTTTTCCGGTATGACGGATGCGCAGATTGAGGCGTTACTGGAACAAGCCATCTGACGAACACCGTAATCCTATAGCCCGCCATCGTGCGGGTTTTTCATTTTTAGGGAATCAACATGACAACGATCACTTCATCTCAGGCGAATAAGTTGATGCAGGTTGCGCTGTTTACCGCAGCCAACCGCAATCGCTCGTTCGTCAATATCATGACCGAACAACAGGAGGCACCCAAGGCAGTAACGCCCGATCAAAAAGGCGTGAAGCAAACCAGCTATACCGCGCCGGTGGTGCGTATTACCGATTTGCAAAAGCAAAAAGGTGATGAGGTGGACATGCAAATCGTCCACAAGCTGTCAAAGCTCCCGACCATGGGCGATGAGAAGCTGGCTGGACGTGGTGAAAACCTCGCATTTGCTGACTTCTCACTCAAAATCAATCAGGGCCGCCACCTGGTAGATGCCGGCGGCAAGATGAGCGAGCAACGTTTCAAGCACAACCTGAACAAGACCGCGCGTGTTTTGCTCGGGACTTACTTCAACGATCTGCAAGACCAATGCGCTACGGTTCATCTGGCTGGCGCACGCGGTGATTTCATTGCCGATGACACTATTTTGCCGCTGGCCGGTCACAGTGAATTCGGCAAAATCATGATTAATGATGTGCTGCCGCCAACCTATGACCGCCACTTCTTCGCCGGTGACGCCACCAGCTTCGAAGGGCTGGACGCCGCCGACCTGTTTACGTTAGGTGTGGTCGATAATCTGTCACTGTTTATCGATGAGATGGCGCACCCGATTCAGCCGATCAAAATGTCGAAAGACGAGATGGCGAACGAAGACCCGTATTATGTGCTGAACGTGACGCCGCGCCAGTGGAATGACTGGTACACCTCAACATCTGGTAAGGACTGGCAGGCCATGCTGTCGCGTGCAGTCCAGCGCTCCAAGGGCTTCGATCACCCGCTTTTCAAAGGGGAGTGCGCCATGTGGCGCAACATTCTGGTACGCAAATACACCGGGATGCCTGTCCGTTTCAATACCGGTTCGCAGGTTGCGGTATCCAACAATGACCTGGCGGCAACAGTTGCGCTGAAAGAGGCAAAAACCACCATCGACCGTGCGCTACTGCTGGGCGGTCAGGCGCTGGCGAACGCCTACGGTTCGGGTGAGGACGGCGGGCACTTCGGCTACAACGAAGAGAAGGTGGATCACGGCAACGGCACCGAGGTTTCTATCCGCTGGGTTAACGGGTTGAAAAAAATCCGTTTCAAGCAGAAAGACGGTCGCATCAATGACCACGGCATTATCGTGGTTGACTCTGCGATTACCACGCCTCGCTAACTACTCATTTTTTGGAGAGATGATATGGCAATAATTAAGTCGCCCTCGTTACGTGATGCTATCTATCAGGGGGCCGAAGGGAATTTCTCTATCGCAGAGAGCCAGGTGGTTCTGAAAGCCGCTGCTATCAATGATGTTGTCGAGCTGCTTGAAATGCCGATCGGTATGCGCATTTACGGCGTTGATGTTATCAGTGACGCACTGGGTGCAAACGTAACGCTGGAAATCAAAAGTGGTGACAAAGTGCTTGTTGGCGCGGCGGCACATTCGGCAGCGGTCGCGAAATCAGTCCCCGTGACACCGTATACCACGCAGACTGACCGAGAGAAGGTTATCGCAACCATTGCCGGCGGTGTTGCTACCGGTAGTCTGATTGTCCTCGTCAAATACACCGTTGTTGGTTATTGATGTGTTATCACCAAACCCGCTGCAATGGCGGGTTTTCTGTTTTAAGGAGTGGATTTTATGGATACCATCTCGCTTGTGTACATCGGCAGCAAAGACAAGAAGCGCGACACCATAACCAATAGTCGGCTAATTTTTCCGCGTCTTGTCCCGGTTGATGTTGATAGCGCGATAGCTCACCAGTTGCTCGCGTTTCCTACAGTATGGGTACGGGAGTCAGATGCTGGCGCTGTGCTTAAACAACATGAAGAGGAAGAAGCGCTAAAGACAGCGCGGATGGCCGAAGAGCTGGCGCGGTTGCAAGCTGAGGCTGACGCCAACAGTTGGGTAGTGACGGTCGGGAATGATGATGTTGACCTGGCGAAACTGACCACCGTCCAATTAAAAACACTGGTTGAAGCGGAAGATCTGGATTTGAAACAGGGTGCGCAGGAAAAAGCCGACGCATTCCGTGTTCGTGTTCGTGATGCCATCAAAGCAAAGGCCACAGAATAATGGCAGCGCTTGACGTTTTTCTCCCGTCTGTCCGTAAGCATATTGCCGGCCCGCTGGATATCATGATGCGGCAATCAATACGCGAAGCAGCGATCACCTTTTGCCGGGAATCATTATTCTGCCGTGATATCGTGTTGCTGACGAATGTACAGCCTGGCGTTGCGTATTCACTAACCGGGAGCCCGCTGGTGAAATGCGTCAAGCGTTTACTCATAACCAATCTAAGCAGCCCCGATACACCCAGTGAATTGGATGCCGGTACGGATTTTACGGTGATGTCAGCCAATCATCTGGTATTCAGCCGTGCATATAGCAGTATTTCTGTGCTATTTGCGGTAGAGCCCCGGCGTGATGCTGATGAAGTGCCTGACGCATTAGCTGATGATTATACTGACGTGGTGGCGGCCGGAGCGCTGGAAGACTTGTATATCATGCCGGGCAAACCATGGAGCGATCCACAGCGTGCCGCCTATTTCCGCGCCATTTTTACTGAGGGGTTTCGCCGGGCTTACCGCGATGCTCTTGATAACTCTCCCGTTACCCGCACTCGAAATCCTGTTCGACGACATGAGTTTTACTGATGATCACAATCAATGACGTTATTGGCCGGGCCAATGCCCAGCTTGTTGATACACATTGGCTGCGCTGGTCTAAATCTGAGCTGTTGGATTACTTCAATGATGCGATTAACGCTGTCATTATCATTCGCCCTGATGCTGGCGCATCGGTAGAGGTATTTGCCTGTCAACCGGGAACACGGCAGCAGTTGCCTGATGGCGCGCTTCGTCTTTTAGATGTCATACGTATTGTTGGTGGGCGAGCTATTCAGGTGATTGCGCGCAATATGCTCGACTACCAGTATCCAGACTGGCATACCTTGTCTGGGCCAATTGAGCGCTATTGTTATGATGAGCAAACCCCGCGCACGTTTTATCTGTTCCCCGGTGCCACATCAGGTGTTTCGCTTGAGATTAGCGTATCGCGCCTACCTCAGGCTGCTGCCATTGGTGATTTACGGGCTGATGTTAGCAGGGCATTTCCCCTCGATGAGCTCTATATCAATCCGGTGCTGGAATGGATTCTGTTCCGGGCATACGGCAAAGACAGTGAAAATGGCAACTACGCTATGTTGTCCTCTCAGCATTACCAAACATTTGTCGATCTGCTGGGCGTTAAGGCGCAGACCGATCAGGCAATGGGACAGAAAAAACAGGTGCAATCTGGCGGGGGAGCTCAATGAGCGTATTGATAAGCGGTGTGTTAATTGACCCGGCTGGCATGGTTATCCCTGGCGCTGAAATCACCTTTACCGCTATAACGAATGGGCATTCTGTCCTAAATGGTTTTTCGGCCTCTGCCACGACCAATGGCCGAGGCGAGTACGCCATTTCACTCGAGCTATGTGATTATTCCATCTCAGTTCAGTACGCGGGTAATAACGCCGTTTACGGCTCAGTGTCTATCAACAAGGATACCACGCCGACAACCATTAACGACTTGCTGGAAAAAACGAGGCTGGAGCAAGCCGTTACGCCGCAAATTATTGTCTATTTCCGCGAGATTCAGGCAGATGTTAATCAGAAGCTTTCTGTCGCAGGAAACGCAGCATCATCGGCGGCGAACAGCGCGAATGCATCGGCGGCATCAGCGGCATCAGCATTGCAAGCTGCAAACAATGCAAGTAATGCAGCGGGTATCGCATCCAACGCAGCATCATCGGCAGCCGGTAGTGCAGCAACGGCTCAAAAATCTGCCACGCAGGCTGAGGTGTGGGCAAAAACAATTGATGTGTCGAATTTTGCACAAAAAGATGGCACAGGAATTAATGCTGCCAGTTTTCGCAATAATTTAGGGTTGGGGAATAGCTCAACACGTAATGTGGGGACATCAAGTGGGACGGTTGCTGCTGGTGACGATGCTCGTCTGGGAACAATAGGCGGTCGAAGCGGTGGAGCGGTAATAGGAGAGGTTATCGCCGGTGGCGCATCTCCTGCATCAACCCCAGTGGCGGGAACATACAGCAACGGGGTTGCGGTGGGATCGAGATTTTTATCTGGAGTGTATAGTGACGTGTCATTTTTCATCTATCCGCAGGTTGTTCAGCAAGCAGCGGCGGCGGCAAAGACGGGAATACTCCAACTGAGTCACGACAACACGTATGTGGCCTGGATGTTTAATAGCTCGGGTGTAGCGACTGGCGCATCGTGGTCTCCAACATCTGATGAACGGTTAAAAAATCTGGATGGCCCGATCACCGAGCCACTGCAAAAAATGCGGCGGATGCGCGGCCAGACATGGACATGGAAAACAAACGGCGCGTTCGGTATCGGGATTACTGCACAAGATATTCAGCGCGTATTTCCTGAGGCCGTAATTGAAACAAACGATGTTAAATTACCGAACGGCGATGTTGTGGAGCGGGCTCTATCCCCTGATACGTATGGCGTAGCAGCTGCGCTGCATCACGAGGCGATACTGGCGCTGGCTGACAAAATCAATGAGCAAGAAAGTTTAATTGAAGCGCTATCGGTACGGTTGTCTGAATTGGATGCACGCTAAATTCCCCAAAGATACCAAGCCTCGCCTGACAGCGAGGCTTTTTTGTTTCCTCCTCGCACCAACTCCAGGGCTTTAGCATGGCAACCATTGATATCACAGCGATGCGTGGTGAAATGCCACGCGTTGTCGAACACCTATTGCCTGATGCCAACTCAACGTTAGCGCAAGGCTGCCATTTCAGGCATGGCGTTATCACCCCTATGCTGGATGATGTCGATCAACAGAAGAGTTTCGCCATCAAACCGGAAACGCTCTTTCGTTACCGTGACAATTTTTGGTTTGCCTGGAATAAGGCTGTTGATGTGATACGCAGCCCGGTGGCGAACGATGATTATGGGCGTGTTTATTACACGGATGGTGATTTTCCGAAAGTAACCAGCGCGTTAATTGCCACAAAGGGAAGCGGAAACTATCCCGCCGCATTTTTTCGCCTTGGCATTCCCGCGCCTGCCAATCCGATTACAGTCGGTGCGGTGACACCACCAGCAGGCGTTGGCAGTAATGATCCGAAAGATGATGAAACGCGGTATTACACCGAGACCTATGTAACCGCATACGGCGAAGAAGGGCCGCCGGGCCCCGCATCGGCTGAATTGACGATCGCCTATTCGGGGAGCTCGGTGGAGTTACGGCTACAGCCACCCGGCCAGCAAAACCACAACATCACCAAGCGGCGGATATACCGATCTGCGACGAGTAGCGAGTCGGCTGATTTTTTGCTGGTTGCGGAATTGGATATTGCTGTGGCGACATTCATCGACAACCTGTCTGAATCCCAACTTAGCGCGTCACTGGAAACCTACGGCCATAACATGCCCCCAGATGGCATGATTGGTCTATGTATGATGTCGAACGGCATAGCCGCCGGGTTCATGGGCAATCAGGTGATGTTCAGTGAGGCATATCTACCATACGCATGGAAGGACGCGAACAAGCAAACGACGCGAGATGAGATCGTTGCAATCACGCCAGTGGGCACGACGCTTATCGTGGGTACGAAAGGGATACCGTATGTGTTCTCGGGGATCACGCCATCCAATATCACGTCCAGCCACTCCCTGATCGCGCTGTCCTGTGTATCGCGCAAAAGTATGGTCACAATGGACGGCTTTGCCTTATATGCTTCGCCCAACGGACTGGTTTCAATCAGCGCCGACGGAGCCGCTGCGATCGCCACCGCCAATATCATAGAAGCGAAACAGTGGCGGCAGCGCTTTAACCCGGCGTCTATCCGGGCGTGGCGGGTGGAAAATGAGTATTTTGCCCTGTATGACACGGATTCCGGTGTTGCCGGGTTCATCTTCGACCCGGTAAATATGGATATTCGCTATGTGGCGACATCATTCGATGCAGCCTATAACGATGAATCGGGCGATACGCTTTACATTGTCAAAGGCCGCCAGCTTTATACCTTAAATACGGGCGTGCCGGTGAATTTCCGTTGGCGATCTAAACTGTTCCTTGCGCCATCAAATACCTCATTTTCGTGCCTGCGTGTGATGAGCGATATCCTGCCATCCATCGGTGTAATTCTGTATGCCGATAAGAAAGTGGTGATGCAATTGCCGCCGGGCAGCCTGAGGGAGACATTGCTGAAATTACCGCCAATGCGTGGCAAACGCTGGCAGATTGAAGTGTACGGCAATGCGCAAGTTGACCGCATTACACTGACAACGTCAATGCAGGAGATGCCAGCATGAGCAGCACCAAATTCAGGGCCGGCAGAGACCAGGAGGCGGTTGTTGAAAATATTGAGACGTTAACCGGGCAGCGCGGTGATGGACGAAACCGGGCAGTTACGTATGGTGATTTGGCAGGGCTTGGGCTGGCGAATCTGCGTCAACTGGGTGGCGGCAAAGTCGCATTATCACCAGGCAATGGGCTCGGCGGTTCAGGCTCGGGGGGCGGAGTGCAGAAGCCAACTAAACCGACAGGTTTCAAGGCGACCGGTGGGTTTGCTTATGTCTTGCTTGAATGGGATATGCCGAATTATCGTGGCCGGTCATTAACCGAAATATACCGATCGCCTGATGATAATTTGGCTGACGCGGTGCTCGTTGCCAGCTCGGCAGCTGGTGTATACGGCGACCCGGTAGACCCCGGCTGGAGTGGTTATTACTGGGTTCGCCATGTCAATTCTGAAGGCGACCCCGGCCCATTCAACGATGTTAAAGGGACTCATGCGCAAACGCATCCCGACCCTGCTGTGATTATTGATGTTATTCGCGATCAGTTAAATGCCTCGCCATTGATAGAAAATCTGTCGCGAAGCATGGAAGAAAATAAAGCTGCCGTTCAGACAAACAAAGAAATTATCTCACGAATAGATAAAAACGGGTCGGCCGCATATCAATCACTGTGGAATACCAAAGCACAGGCGGGTGATATAAAGGCGGGTATTGGCATTGTTGCAGGTCGTGATGCGAACGGTAATACAATCAGTCAGGTTGCCGTGGCTGCCAGTCAGTTTTTTATTTTCGACCCTAATAACCCGAATGACAAAAATACATACGCTATTCCGTTCGCTGTCTCAGATGGCAAGGTTGTGATTGATGAGGCAGTGATGCGAACTGCGGTTATAAAAATACTGGCCGCCCAGAGCATTATTGCCGATAGCGTGAGGGCGGGTATTCAAATTGTGTCGCCGTACATTAAAACGGCACGAATAGAGAGTGGTGGTTTTACGGTAGATCCATTGGGAAATGCAACGTTCGGTGAGTTGGTACGTATCTCTGCATCAGGAGAATTGAGCATTCGATCATCTGTAGATGGTCGAGGAATGAATATATCTAATAATGAGATCAGAATTATCGATAAAAATGGTGTCGAAAGAATCACAATCAGTAGCCGTGACAGATAGCGGGAGGAGTGCATTGAATCGTGCGCTGTTGCAACTATCCCGACGAGTAGAGTATGAGTCTGGGGATACTAATTTATTGAGTAATATCCAAAACGCCTGCCGTAAAAAGCAGGCGTTTTGCTTTGGTACGGAGGATACGCGGATTGTCCTCAGGCCCCGTAGCTACCACGGTATTCCGTATGTGGTGGTGTGGTTGGGTGTCAGCACCAAAAAAGATGCGCTGGCGTATTGGCTGCCCCATGTTCAGGAACTCACTCGTATGGTTGGCGGGCGTTGGGCTGAATTCTATACGGTCAGGAAGGGGTTTATCCGGGTGGCGCAGCGGCTGGGTTTTGAGCGGTTGCCAGACGAGTTTGGGCTGATGAAATTCAAAATAGCTGTATGAGGTGATGCATGGGTAAAGGGGGCGGTGGTAGCACCGAAGTTAAAGAGACGACGCAACAGATGGCTGCGGCAGAGGTGGCCAGCAAGCAATGGAATCTTTATCAAAATGAACTGAAGCCTTATGAAAATTTGTTCATGGAGAAAGTGGACTCCCTAAATGACGGGCAGAAGTACGGAAATATCGCAGGGGATGTCAATCTTGGCTATCAGCAGGAATTTGCGCGAACGCGCCGGCAGGCCGCTGACGGCCTGGCATCCGTTGGGGTTGATCCGAGTAGCGGGAAATTTCAGTCGGCACTGAAAGATATTGCCACTGACCAGGTGGCGGGAACGATTGACGCAACTAACCGGGCACAAACCGATCAGCAAAATAAGTATGTTGCTGGGTTGCAGGATGTTCAGGCGATGGGATCGGGGCAGAAGGCCGAAGCATTGCAGGGGTATCAGGGGATCGCGGCGGCATCGCAGCAGAAGGCGATTTCTGATGCACAGAGCGCACTATCTAAACAGCAGGCCAGCAAAGGATTGATTGGTACGGTTGGCGGCGCGCTGGTGAGCAAAGGATTATCCAGTTTTCCGGCAAAAACACCCACAACCACATTAAGTAGTGGTAACTCCAGTGGCGTATTTGGTGTTTCGGATGTGCCTTTTATGAGCTCGAATTTTAGAAATGTAGGTGGTTAATCATGGGCGTAGCGTCAGACACATTCGCAGATATTACGCGCAAACAGTACGACGACTGGATGCAGCGTTACTACCCTCGGCTGCAAGGGTTGATGGAGCTATCAACCAGTGGGCAGTTGATGAATAACCAATTGGCCAGAGCGGATGCCACACAACAGCAGGCGCTAAACACAGCAACAGTCGGTGCAGCCAACCAACAGGCCCGCTATGGCGCAACGCAGCAGAATGGCACGGATAATAGCCTGGGGCTAAAAACAGCGCTGGCAACGGCGGGTGCCAAGAACGGCATTCGGGATGCAGAAACCGATCGGCAGATGAGCATATTAACCGGCGGCTCTACAGGGCTTCGCGAGCTTCTCAAAATCGGGAGTGAAACATAATGGGATATGGACTGATAGATATCGCAGCACAGACGCGCCAGCAAGGTATGCAAGGTATGCAGCAAGCCGCTGAACAGGAACAGCAGCGTGAAGCAGCGAATGAGCAGTTAAAAGCCCAGCAAAAGGCAGCAGCAAACCAAACGAAAGGTGCGATGGCTGGAATGGGGGCGGCGGGTGGTGCGGCTTTAGGTGCGTCATACGGTTCATGGGGTGGCCCAATTGGCATGGGAATTGGGGCCGCCGTTGGTTTAATTGCTGGCTCATTGTTTTCGTAATTGGGGGATTTATGGCGGATGTGCGGGGATTGGCTGATGGTTTTCTGGCCGGGTTTAACACGATGGACGGTGCGCTACAGCGCAGAGAGGAATCAGAGTTACGTCGCTTACAAATGCAACAGCAACAACAGAACGCAGATCGCAGCTTTGGATTGGCGCAACAGCAATTTGATTACGGAAAGGAAACTGATAAACGGAATTTTGACAGGCAGACTGGTCTGGATAAAGAGGATGCGCGCCGTTTTGGATTGAATCAAGCGCTGGAGCAACAGAGACTGGGCATTCAGCGTGCCGGGGTAGGCATACAGGCGCAGGAGCTGAGTCTGCGACGCGATGAACTGACGTACCAGCGAACAGAAAGGGAGCGTCAGCGCCGAATGACCGAGCAAATGCCAACCGTTCAGGCATTCTATGATCGGCTGAAAACCAACAATGGCCAATGGGATGAGGATGCATTACGTCTGGCCGGGCAAATCTCAGATGACAACCCGTACAGCCCCAAACGATTTGTTGGCCCGGACAAAATCCAGACCGTTCGCGACATGAATAAAATCATGCCACAGGTGATGAGCGGGCAGGTGGATTACAATGATCCCAATTCGTCAGTGTGGCTGATAAGGTTCTGGCACCGTACATCAAACGTGGGCTAGGTGAGAAAGACCCCAGCACGGGGAAAACCATTAAGGACAAGGAATTGGCCCATATTGGGCTCACTGAGGATGGAAACGGCATTTTCCTGTCCGTGAATACCAAATTTGATGATGGTTCAGTTTCAAAAATGAAGCCAATGACGCGATATGCCTCATCAGATCCGCAGGATAACGTTGTGGTTATCCCTCTTGATAAGGCTATGGCACAATTCAGAGGTTATGGGCAGATGGTGGGAGCGATAAACAGCGACCCGTCAACGGCGCAATTCATGAATCGTCTGGTAAACGGCAGTTCTAAGCAAGATCGAGCGGAAGCAAAGGAATATCGCACCCAGGCCATTAACTCACAAAAAGAACGTGCGAAAGCACTGGCGAAAGACCCGGATAATGCCTCAACAATTAATACCCAGTTTGACAAGCTGGATGACCAGATTGCTGAGTCATTTGGGCAAAAAACCAAGAATAGAACGGCCCCAGCCTTACAACAATGGGCAGGTAATGATCCCGGCAAAGTGGCGTTTGCGCAGAAAGCGTTATCTGCTGGCGCGTTTACAGGTGATATAAACCCTGCACAACTGGATACGAAATATGCTGAATATCAAAAAGGCGTCTCGGTACCTAATACTCAGAATAACCAGCCAAAAAACAATGACAGCTACACGGCTCAATATTTGCGAGGAATGCAGAAGGTAGAGCAAGGTAATAGGTTTTTTGTAGTATGGTAATTTTTTCAACTTCATAGAGTGGTTAAATGAAAAAGATAGCTTGCTTATTCTTTGCTATATCTGTACTTGCTGGTTGTTCAAATCATGGTCGGGATGATAATCAGGCGTTGAGATTGAATGCGGCATATTCATCTGATTATTATCTTCCACAGAGTGTATCCATCCTTATTGCTGAGTCGAAGGTGTTAAGTGAAACACTTGTTCTTGCTGTTGATTTAAAGCGAATTAACGACATTAGAGGCACATATCGTGCTTCACGACCTAAAGTTACTGTTAATTATAATGTTTCGCCTGTCGATGAGAGCAAGTGCCGTATTACATATAGCGGCACAATTAACTACCTGTCGTCATTAAATATTCACACTTATAATGGGCTCACGACAATTGGGGGTAATGCTATCCAGAACGTTAATATCCCAACCAGAACAGCAGAGGTTCAATATGGAAAGAATGTTGAGTTCGCCTTGGATGAAAATGTTAAGTTGAATCTCTCAGTCGAGAAAGAAACCAAGTAGTTTATTTACGGGGTGGGCACTGGCGGTGCCACTCATTAATGTGCAGATTAATAAAAACATACGTGGCAGTTAAAATTTAATGGCGTTTCTCATAGTGATTTCCTGTTCTGGGATTATAGTATTTCCCGCCTTTATGGGATGAACCATGTCCACCAGCATAATGCCCTCCCTTAGCGAATGATGCAGCGGGGGAAAGTAACACCATTACTATAAGAGAGATGATGATTTTGTTCACAATGTTTTCCTTGAAAATAGTAGCAATGAAATAATTAGTAATAGCCCATTAAATGGGGAAAGAAAAATAGCACCATGCAATATACACATTCATAAATAGATGTGAAGTAATTTTATGGATACGCGTTGGGTTATATAACGTTGTTTTCTGATGTATCTGATTTGTTTATTCTCTGCTCCTAAAACCACATCGTTAACAGACTTCCCACGAGAGCCAATACGCGCTAAATTCCCCAAAGATACCAAGCCTCGCCTAAAAAGCGGGGCTTTTTTTATGCCTGAATTCTGGAGTGACAATGGCCTACGATCCACAGCAGTTACAGCAGCAGCGCCCTGAACAGCAAACGGCGAACAATAACCGGCAGGGACTGAATATTCAGCAACCCGGTGAGCTATCCGATTTCGATCGCCAGTTCTTTTCTCCTGAAAACTGGAACAAAAAGCCGGTCGAAGCCAGCGTGACGCTTGGCGATATTGTGAAAGCGGCAGTCGCCGCGCCACTGGATATGGTGTCTGCCGGTGGCGAGCTGTTCAGAGCAGGCAACCAGCTTCTTGATGATAAAGCAGATGCTCAAGCGCGGGAGTACCAAAAACAATATGGCATTGATGACCAAACCATGGCGGTTATGCGCCAGACTGCGGGAAACCCGTTATCCCGTGCGGGCAGTGCCATTATTCAGGGCGTCGGCAGTCTGGCTGGCGCTGCGTCACAGAAGATCAAAGACTCCTACAGTGACGGAGCAAAAAAAGCGGCCTCTCTGGATTTTGTAAGCGCAGAACGGAACAAGGAAGGCAATATTACCGGGTTGCGTGCCGGAGAAGGGTTGTTCGATAAGGATACCTGGCTAATCAATGCCGTGCCGACCATCGCGCAATTGATTAGCGGTGGGGCTATGTCGAAAGTTGGGGCCAGCGCTGCGCGAGAGATGGCGGAGCGCGCGGCTTTCAATCGTCTCAGCAAATCTATGCCGGAAGAGGCTGCCCGTCAGTTAGCAAAGGAAACGGCTGATCGTGCGGCCGCCGTTGCAGGTAAAAGCACTTTTGTTGGCACCATGGCGGCGTCTGCTCAGGGGCAGGGTGGCATTGACATGCGCAACGAAATCAATGCCCTTTCATTTGACGAACTTACGCAGAGCAAGACATTTCAGCAGGCGTTTTCAGACGTTGATTCTGATCCGCAGTATGCCAGGCTGGATGATACGCAGAAATTGACGCTTGCACGCAACATGGTAGCCGATCGCGCGGCTACGGCGGTGACGGCAGACCCACGACTGCTGGCGGTAAATATCGCCGCCTCCACCCTCGGAGATCACACCCTGCTGTCATTGTTGACGAAGAAAGGGGCAGCCAGTGGCGTGGCATCAGGTGTTGCGGCTGGCGCTCTCTCTGAAGGGGCGACTGAATTTGCTCAGGGTGCAGGGCAGCGCTATGTCCAAAACCAGCAGTTGATCGGCACTGCCGGGCAGAAAATCGACCCGATGAAAGATGTGTTGGAGGTCGGGGCGAACAATGCCGTTGTAGGGGCGGGCATGGGTGGGGCTGCTGGTGCTGTTGGGGGATGCGTGGGCACCACGCCAATCAATCGCCCGATAGCACGGTAGATACACCTGAATGGAAAGCATCATACCAGGAAGGAAATCAGGATAATGGCTCTTCTATCCCGGTAGTGAAAATGGGTGATGATGCGCCCCCACCTGGGTATACCGGTGAATGGCGTGATGGTGGCCCGGTTATCTCCGTAACAGAGGGGCGGAACAACCAGCATTATCACCCTATGAAGAGGCAAGGCAGCGGTATGCAACACAAGATCGTGCTGCCATGCTGCGAGAGTATGCCAGTGCGGATTTGACCAATAACAGTGAATTGAAACGGGCGGCAAGTGAACGACTCGATGAACTGGATCAGCATGAAAAAATTGCTCAAAAGGTAGAGGCATTCAAGCAACAGTCCGATGATGAACTGTTGACGACATACCGCAAATTGAATGAAAACCCTAAGCGCTCTGAGGAAGAACAATTGCAGCATGAGGCTGTACGCACCGTGCTTTCAGAGCGTCTCGGTATTGATGCCAAAGGGAAGCAGCAGCCTGCGCCCCAGCCCCTCCATCAGCAGTCTGCACCTGAAGTGGAGTCGCTGCAATCAGCCACACCAGATAATCAATCACCAAATGGCATTCCCCCTGGGCGTATGGACGCATTCCGTGATACGCCGGCGTATCTGCGCCAAGACTCACGCATTCAGGGGTTCGCTGACGATAGCGATGTCCAGCGCGCGCTGGCAGAGCAACAATACGCGCCAACGGCTGAAGAACTCATTAGCCAACAAATGGGGCAGGGCGATCAGGGATATACGCCAGAGGAGCTGGCCATTATTGAGCAGGCTGAAAAAATCCGGGCAGCACGCACACCTCGACTGCCAGCCCCCGGGCAAACATCTGTTATCGCCATGCCCGGGGAGCTTCACCCGATGATGAGCGATGAACGGGCTGCGGGCAGCGGGCCGCAGTTCGATGCCGGGCGGCAGGTGCGCGGACAGTCTTTTATTCCCGCCGAACGCCCACAGGCGGGCAATGAGGTGGGGCGAGCCAGCCAAACCTATGACAGCGAGACGGTGCCGACACATGCTATTGAGGATAAAGGCATTATTTTTTCTGGTTCACCGACAATTGATGAGGGGCAGACAGCGCAGCCGCCACAATTTACATCTGGGGAAACACGCACTCAGCGCAAGACGCGAGAGTTTACCGAGGCAATGGGGGGCAATAATCAAGCCGCGTTGCCCGACCAGCGCCACCGTGTTGCAGGTGTGCCTGTCGATGCGACAACGGAAGCCTATGCGCGCGGTGAACCTGTCGGTGAATTGAAGTTCTACACGAAAAATCGCCCCTTCACGAGTGAGCCTCTGGCCCGTCACTCAAAGTGGGGGAAAATGCCAGGTGCCACGGTCGAAGAGGTTGAGGGGGGGTATGCGGTACGGCTTCCTGCTCCAGAATATGGACAACAAGGAAAGGCTGCCGGTTTCGGTGAGGAACCGCGTGGCACCACACAGAATAGCGGTAAACCGGCAAAGATTGAGGTGTTTCGTCGTCAGGCCGATGGGCAGGTGTTCTTAGGATATAAAGACAGTACACGGGTATTACCGTTAAAAGCCGGGTTTAAAGACAGCGCAGAGGCGCGGGCCTATCTGAAAGATAACCGTGCCGAGTTGGATGAAAAGCTGGAGAAGCTACGCAAGACCCTCAACGACAACGCCTCCAAAAATGGGGGCGTTGCTGTTTCTGGGGTGGATATTGGCGGGGGCAACATTATTCACGATGGCAGTTTCAGTAGAGACGGACACAAACCAGAAACGGGAATGCTGCGCGACCGGGTGCAACTGGCCTCCGATCTGTTCGTCTCTCACCTGAACGGCGCAGCTAAAATCAAAGTGAAGGCCGTGCAAACGCAGGCCGAAGCGGCAGCTATGATGCCAAATGGTATCCCGGCGGAATTTGGCACTGTGCACGCTATCTATCAGCCAGAACTCAGCCGGGTGATCGTCATCGCCGACAATATTGCAGGCCCGCGTGAGCTGCGCGCCAAGCTGAGCCATGAAATCATCGCCCATCATGGGCTGGCGTCGGTGATTGGTGATGTGGAATATGACCGCATCATGCGGGTGCTGCACCAGACGCGTGAGAGCAAGAACAAAACGATTCAAGAGGTATGGCACCAGGTGGAACGTTCCTACGGCAACGAATCGCTGGAGGAGCAGGCCAATGAATTTCTGGCGCATATGGCAGAGCGCAGCGAGCTCACCGGGCTTGGGGGCATGTGGGATCGCTTTATCTCACTCCTGACCACCGGGCTTCGAAAAGCAGGCGTAATCAGCCATGCCGACATCACGCCGGCGGAAATCCGCAATATCCTGCGCACCATCACTGGCCGCTTTAAGAAAACGGCGATGTATGCCAATGAGAAGCCCGGTACGCGCGAGTTTGAGGATACGTTTTCACGCACTGATGCGCTGTATTCGAAAGCAGACGACACCGATCCGCTTCGACCACTGCCGGAAGAGGCAGAACAGTACCGAACTGAACTGGGTAATGCCATGCGGTCGATGCGGTCTGGGGACATGTCCATCAGGATAGGCAGAACTCCCCCAGTGTTACGTGCTTTGGGCGCGCCGAATCTGGACATGTATATCAATCGCGATACGGTGCGCAAAGCCACTAATGGGGTGAAACATGACGTCCCTTTATCGGTGATCGAACATCTCCCCGAACTCATGCACGATCCCATTACTATATATCGTTCAGCCACACAGGATAATGCTGTCGTTGCGTTGCTCGAAGCAAATGATATGAACGGAAACCCTGTTGTCTCAGCGGTTCATATGAGCGCAGCACAACGGCGTATAGAGGTAAACCGGATCGCGTCGGTTTATGGCACAGAAGAAGGCAAGAAGATCAAAACAATGGAGAGGGAAGGTTTGGTCTTGTATCGTCGCAAAAAAGAAAACCCTGATAACCCTCATTCACAGGGGCTCCAATTGCCCAAGGAGGAGCGTTCTTATCAAGGTTCAGATCAAAATATACTCTCATCCGCCGATATCCGCAAGAACAAGGCCCTGTACTCACGCACCGGCAACCCGGCAATGGATGCAGAAACCAGCCGCAAAATGGGCTTTAACGTTGATAAAGGTTGGTTTGATAAAGCCAAGGACTTCTACCAGATGGCTGCCGACAGCGATCGGACGGAACTGAAACAGTGGTGGCGCGAAACCTTCCGCAAACTGAACACCCGCACCTTTGATGGCCTGGCACCGCTGAAATACGCTGAAGACGCGGCGGGGGATTTTGACGCCAGTGTGTCGGGCTACACCGCCGCTCGCATGGCAGCCGGTGCCGGTGCGGTTTCGGGCGTGGTGTGGGAGCACGGTTTAGTGCGGTACAACAAAAAAGAGGGCGTTACCGAGCGTATCCCGGGAACGGGCAAAGCCGATTCATTGATGGGGATATTCGACGCATTGGGCAACCAGCGTGAAAACTTCCTGAAGTGGATAGCCGGGCACCGCTCTGAACGGCTGATGGCGGAAGGACGCGAAAACAACTTCACGGCAGACGAAATTGCGTACATGAAAACCCTGAATCGGGGTAACGAAGCGTTGTTTGCCGATCAGAAACGCAAATATGATGCCTTTATCAAGTCGATTCTGGATCTGCAACAGGACATGGGGCTGATTGATCCTGAAAGCCGGGTGATGTGGGAGGATGCCTGGTATCTGCCGTATTTCCGAGAAGCCGAGAACGGCGAGGCACACGGCCCCTGGACGACACGCGGCGTGGCCAACCAAAGCAGCACGGTGCGCAAGTTGAAAGGCAGCGAGTTAACTATCAAAGACCCGATTGAAAACCTGTTTAACTATGTGGCGAAATCGGTCGATGCCTCGATGAAAAACGAGGCGATGCGCCGGTCAGTGGTGAATCTGGCGGATACCGGCGTCGTTGAGGTGATCGAGAAACCGAACAAAATAGATTACGAACGCATCGGGAAAAATGTGGTGAAAGTGTACGTCGATGGGCAGGAGCAACTGGTGCAGGTCAATGATCCAGACCTCTATCGCGCGTTCACCATGATTGATATGGAGCGCAGCAATTCCGTGTTCATGAAAGCGGCGCGCCAGGCTAAACGGGTGTTGACCATCGGCACGACGGCGATGCCGGACTTCATTTTGCGCAACTTTATGCGTGACTCCCTGCATTCCTGGGCCATCAATAAAGATGGTTTTCGTGCCGGGATATCCTCGTTGCAGGGGCTACGCAAAGCGCTGGCCACGGATGACACACTGGTGGACATGATGGCCGCTGGCGCTACGTTTGGCGGTGGTTATCTTAACGCTTACGATCCGACAGGGTCGGCAGCCAACATCCGCAAAGTGCTGCGCCGCAAAGGATACAGCGACAGCCAGATGCGTGAATTCGAATCGACGCTGGTACGCAGCGGCAAGGATGTACTGGATAAGCTGGAAACCGCATGGGAGAAATACCGGCATATCAGTGAAGGGGCGGAAAATGCTAACCGCGTGGCCACCTATGATGCTGCATTAAAATCCGGCAAAAGTAAGGCACAGGCGGCGTTTGAAGCGCGCGACTTGATGGACTTCAGCATGATGGGCTCGAGCAAACTGATTATCGGTCTGACCGATGTGGTGCCGTTTCTCAATGCCCGCCTGCAGGGGATGAGCAAACTGGGTAGGGCGATAAAGGACGATCCACGAGAGGTATTGAAGCGAGGGGGTATATCGCTGGTTTGTCTTTAGCTCTTCTGGCGCTGAACTGGGACGATAAGCGCTATAAAGAACTGCCTGACTGGGATAAAGATGCCTATTGGCATTTCTTTTTAGGTGATCAACACGTTCGTTTCCCTAAGCCCTTTGAAATCGGCCTGATGTTTGGCACAACGTCGGAGCGTTTCGTGCGTATGCTGGGCGGTGAAGATTCCCCCGGTAAGTTCGGCAAAGTCATCGCGAGAAATTTTCTTGAAACGATGGCATTCAATCCCATCCCACAGGTGGTGAAGCCGATGGCAGAAGCCTATGTGAATTATGACTTCTTCCGTGGCGGCCCTATCGAGAGCATGGCAGACAGTAACCTGATTGCTGCCGCGCGCTACAATGACCAAACCAGCTTACTGATGCGTGAAATCGGCGCGGCGACCGGGCTGTCTCCCAAGATGCTGGATCATATTGTTCAGGGGTATACCGGCACGCTGGGGGCGTATGTGTTGGGGGCAACCAATATTGTTGCGCGGCAGTTCAGTGATGCCGGCGAAACGCCAGCACTGCGGCTGGATGAATTGCCGGTTATCAAATCGTTTCTGCGCGGCTCTGACCCTGCCAAATCAACGCAATTCGCCGATGATTTCTACCGCATGATGAACCAGGCCAATCAGATTAGCCGCACGATTAATGCCTATCGGGAACAAGGGCGTAAGGATGATGCCAGCACCCTGAAGACAGAAAGTGCCGGGCTGTTATCAAAACGGAAAATGATGACAGAAACACAGAAAGCGGTTCGCCAACTGAATGATCGTATCGAGATGGTGCGTATTGATCGCACGCTATCGGCAGACGAGAAGCGAGAGCGCATTAACCGCATGATGGCCCAGCGAAACACACTCTATCAGCAGGCAGTAGAAAGAGTGAATCCGTATTTTGACCGATAAAGGTGGGGGATTGGCGTGGCAGTTTTTATCATCAGGGATGCGGCGGGTAATATTGTACTGGATCTGTCAAATAGCATTACAAAAACATTGGGATATTTTACGGTTGAACCGGGAATATCTCAGTCCATCACCATCCCGGATCTTTATGGTGGACGACTGTGGGTGTCTGTCTCGGCAGAGCAAATAAAATTCGATATTGGCGTTTGGAGCACACCTCCCTCGGCGGTAATTAACGGGAATACCATCACAGTGGCAACGACCAGGGATGTTCGTTGCTTCTGTGTTTACGGGATTTATTAATAATGGCATTTGTTCGGGTTGTAAACGACAGCGGTATAACGCTGATCGATTCTGAGGTGTTTAATTTATATTTATCTCAGAAAGGGCAACTAACTATGAATTGGGATGTGAATATTGGTGATTGCATGGTTATAACCTATAATGCAAAATCCAATCTCCCGCCACTGCTAGCTATATCCTGTTCTAGTCATCACGCGTCACTGCTTTCGGTTAAGAAAAATGGAAATGTATATACCTATACTATTATTTATGTTGATTCATCATCTGTTAATTCAGCGGTGATTGGTGACTATTATATCTTTGATGTCGGGATATTAACGAGGTCTGGTACAGGTGGGTTAATAATCAGAAATAAGGATGGTTATGTTACGTTTGACAGTGATAATCAATACTTGCGAGTACATTCAGTGGAGAGTTATGCACCATCAGGTTGGGATGAGTTATCTGGGCCAGTGGGTGCAGATTCTGTCAGAGGGTTGCCAATGGGGAGGCGGTTTGCGGCAGTCACGAACAAAGTAGGGTATGTTTACACAGAAAGAATTAATGGCGGTGAAGTTATGTCAACATGGTACTATGACGGGGTGAGAATAGCGAGTATAGGAGGAAATATGTCACGACATATGGAACTCTATCAGCAGTCACTGTATGAAAGTGGCGGAGCTAATCAAACGCGAAATAGCTCCGACTCACAGTATATGATTGTGGATGTTACGGGATACTGATAAACCATTTATTACTGCGGAAATCTGTTCTCACAGTCTGATAAATTTTTGAATTTGCTTCCTTCAACCCATGTATATTTAAATGCATCACCAACCAGATATTCTGGCTGTTTAAAGCCTGCTCTTTTTTCATATATTGGCTGGTCGTATATATGCCTGCCTATTTCTATTTTCCCCCAGCATGTGGGGGGCTTTGGCGGGGTGCATGCTGAGGTTAGTAAAATGACAGGAATCAAGTGAAATAGTTTATTCATATTAGTTACCTTGTGAATTATTATATCACTAATGAAAGTCAGTGTGAGTTGCTGCCGAGAGTTTATCTTATTGTGCTCCTGATGCACATTGCCAGCGTCAGAAGTGCAATAAAACCAATAATCCCCAAAACGATACTTCCATCGCTATTCAAATCCATTCGGCATTTCTTCGCTATCATCAGCGCAGCAGCACCGAACGGAATGGCAAGAGCGGGGTGAATGGTCATCATAATGGCAGTCAGAATGAGGCAAAAAATAAAGATAGTGGATGACATATTTCCTCTTGGTTTAGGGGCAAGTTTAGAGGCAAAAAAAGAGAAAAGGGCAAAAAAAGGGCAATAAATGTGTAGTAAAAGGTATCTCATGGTGGAACTTATAATAAAGCAACATCATGAAATATAAATAAAAATTAAAACTATCAGTTATTTATATTTCAAGATGATACTTGTTGAGATTGTACTGCTGTTTAGGTGTAACAGATTGATTTTCTGACATTTAACGGTAACTCGTGTTCATGGGGCCGGTGCTCCAGCATTGCTGGGGGCTAAGTGTACCATTAAGTGCGTGGCAGGCCACATGGCAAGCGAAAGCTTGGCTACGGTTAACAACAGCGAGGCCTGCGAGAGTGCCTGCCTGCGAGAAAATACAGTGCAGAAATCAGATGAGGGTGATGTATCTGTGAGATTCTCTTCTTAGAGAACGATGTTTTTCATGTGGTTATAGTATGAAATACGCATACTGAAAGCGCGAGTGTCGATAGCCACAAATATCCTGCCAGCGGCCCTTTTTTCCCGCTATCAAACCGGGCTATCACTGCTATGCTGTGGGCGCAGTCAGGGCGGGTGTGACGCACTCAAGCACCTTGTCGCTGGAGACGGGCCTTTATCCGGGTGAATGTGTTGGTGAAAAAGAGAACCATACCCATGAAAAAATTGCTTTTGGCCGTGGTGGCCACGGCGATGTTGTCAGGCTGTTCCGTGTTTAGCACGAAAACGACCAGCCTGAGCAGTACCTTTGTTTCGCCTTACTATTTTTCTTACACCACTGCCCATGTGTTGCAGAAAAACACCAATTGGGTGGAGAACGTGTATTTGTCGGGGAATCCTGCCCGCTGGGATGAAATCCGTGGCACGTACCGTGCGGCGTTGCCGAAAATCACGCTGACTTACCGGGTTGAGCCCTCAAGTAACGGTTATCGGATAACGTATAACGGTGCGGTGAATTATCTGCTGCGGGCGCAGCACGGCGTCGAGAATGGCAAGGATATGGTTGAAGGTGAGAGCGTGCGCCAGTTCCTTATTCCTCAGCGTAGCGTGGAAGTGACGCCCGGTAAAAAAACCTTGCTGACACTCACCGATGATATCAAGGTTGAAGCGTCGCTGGAGCAGAAAGTCGAAATGCATTCGATAGAAGACCGCTAACCGGAATGGGCTAACGGGGATGGTGGCATTGCACCCGCCGAACCCGTCAGCTTCGTGCTTTCGATAGCGGGACAAATATCTTACGACACAGCATGTTTGGAAACTCATAATAAGACTCAGGAGCAGGTGACATCATGACGTTGCCGCAATGGCTGATAACAACAGCCGCAATGATGTTGGTAGCTTGCAGTAGCGAGCCGGTGGACAAAGGGCAAAGTCGCGCCACGGTGACAGCACCGCGCGCCTTCCAAGGGCAGGGAACTCCCGCAGAAGTAAACTGTATGCTGGCTGGCGGGCGCATGGGGTTATCGCGTCAGCTAAGCGGAGCCAGCATTGGCACATGCCTGCTGGCAAACGGCAAGCGCTGTGATGAAACCGCACTGCTGAATGGCCGCTGCCCGGCGGGTTGAGTGACGCAGGCAGGGCCAGCAACGTGCCTAGTGGTGCGTGGTGAATAACCGTTTAGCGGTGGCAACAGGCCACCGCCAACGCCCGTTACCCGGTGACCTGATTAGGGCAGGTTTCGCCTGCCATCAGTTGACGGATATTTTGCAACGTCGTGTGTGAAATGCTGGTCAGCGCCTCTTCGGTCAAAAAGGCCTGATGGCCGGTAAACAGCACATTGTGGCAGGCAGATAAACGGCGGAAAACGTCATCCTGGATCACGTCGTTAGATTTATCGCTAAAGAACAGATCGCGCTCGTTTTCGTAAACATCCATCCCCAGTGAACCAATCTTTTGCTGCTTGAGTGCATCGATGGCCGCCTGCGAATCAATCAGGCCACCGCGGCTGGTATTGACGATCATTACGCCGTTTTTCATGCGCCCGAATGCCTCCCGGTTGAGCAGATGGTGGTTTTCCGGCGTCAGCGGGCAGTGCAGGGAAATGACATCGGCAGCGGCATACAGCGTATTGAGGTCAACATATTGCGCACCCAATTCAAGCGCTTGCGGGTTCGGGTAGGGATCATGTGCCAGCAGTTTCATGCCAAATCCTTTGAGGATGCGCAGCGTAGCGATACCGATTTTACCGGTGCCGATCACCCCGGCGGTGCGCTGGTACATGTTAAAACCAATCAATCCCTCGAGAGAGAAATTGGCGTCGCGGGTGCGCTGATAGGCACGGTGGATGCGCCGGTTCAGGCTCATCATCATGCCAACGGCGTGTTCCGCCACTGCCTCAGGCGAGTAAGCCGGAACCCGCACCACCTGAATACCCAGCTCGCGGGCGGCGTCCAGGTCAACGTTATTAAAGCCAGCACAGCGCAAGGCCAGTATCTTGATGCCGTTGTTTGCCAGTTCGGTGAGCACGTCGCGTCCGGCGTCATCGTTCACAAAGATACAGACAGCATCACACCCTGCTGCCATCTTGACGGTGCGCGGGCTGAGCATGAAATCAAAAAACTCCAGCTCGTAGCCGAACTGTTGGTTTACCTGCTCAAGGTATTTGCGGTCATACTGTTTGGTACTGTAAATTGCCAGCTTCATGATTGTTTCTCCACAGGTATGGTCAGCCACGCTTGCCATCACGGCAAAAACGCGCAGCCCGATTAAGCTAGCAGAAAACCCTAAGCAGACAAACTGTTAGCGTAAATCATCAGAAAATAGGCGCATTGATAGCGAAAAACTTGCGACAGAAGCATGGCTGACAGCCCGGCGGCGGCAAGAGAAGCCGGGCTGTCAGTGGCGGGTTATCGGGATGCGCTAAACACCGAGACCGCCTGCGCCATCGTGGCTATCTGTTGTTGCAGATGATCGGTGGCTGAGTGCGACTGGCTGGCCAGCGCGGTATTTTGGTGAGTCAACTCATCGATACGGGTAACGGCGTCGTTAATCTGCTGCAACCCCTGCGACTGCTCTTTGGTGGCCTGGCTGATATCGTTCATCAGATGCGTCACTTCCTGCACTTTCACCAGAATATTGTTCATCGAGCGGTTGGTGTGTGAAACTTGCTGATCGCCGGTGCGAATGCTGGCCAGCGTGTTGTCGATAAGCCCGGCAATGTCTTTGGCTGAGGCGGCGCTACGTTGCGCCAGCGAGCGCACCTCGCTTGCCACCACCGCAAAGCTTTTCCCCTGTTCACCGGCATGTGCGGCTTCCACCGCCGCATTAATCGCCAGGATGTTGGTCTGGAAGGATAAATTATCCAGCACACTAATGATATCGGTGATGCGCTCACTGGCCCGGGTGATGGCTTCCATGGTGCTGGCCACCTCGCTGACCGCCTGCTCACCGACATTCACCACCTGATTCACATCCTCGGCATATTGCGAGGCACGCAGGGAGGCATCGGCATTCGTTTTAATGGTGGCATTGAGTTGTTCGACGGACGCGGCCGTCTGTTGCAGGCTCTCTTCGGTTTTTTCACAACACTCGGCCAGAATGTGGTTCCCCTGGGCAATTTCACCGCAGGCCCCTTTCAGCTCTTGCAGATTGATATTGACATCATCAACAAAGGTTCGGAAATTCATGCCGGACTGATTAACGGCGCGCATCAGCATGCCGATTTCATCGGCTCGATTCAGCGCGGCCAAACTGTTGGCCTGACCTGAGGCGGAACGCATTGCTTGTGCCAAAACCTGCTCTGTCGGTTTAGCCACATGCAGTACCAATAGCTCACACAGCAGGCCAGCACAGGCCATCAGAGTGGCAAACAGGCTCCAGACCAGTGCGGATTTAGGCAACAAAGCAAAGGCAATGGCCAGCGGCAGTAATCCTAACAGCCCGAAGTAACTGCGGATGCGCCAGCGTAACGCCATGGTTTTGAACATGCTGAGCCATTTTAGCGGCCCGGTATACACCAGCAGGCCGTGGTGAAAAGCCTGGTGCCTGAGCTGGCCTGTGTTGACTTTATCGTACAGCGCCTGCGCCTGGTCGATTTCATCGGCCGTGGCGGCGGTGCGCACCGACATATAGCCTATCAGTTTGCCCTCGCGCTTAAGAGGCGTGGTGCTGGAGCGTACCCAGTAATGGTCGCCATTTTTGCGACGGTTCTTCACCACGCCACACCAGATCTTGCCCGCTTTTAGCGTATTCCACATATCGGCAAAGGCTGACGGCGGCATATCCGGGTGACGGATAATATTGTGTGGCTGATTCATCAACTCTTCCGGCTCATAGCCGCTGACGGTGATGAAATCGGTATTGGCGTAGGTGATGTGACTGTCAGGTGTCGTTACCGACATCAGTTTGGTTCTGGCATCCAGCGAATACTGACGTTGACTGACAGGATAATTTTTACGCATGACGTATCCCTTTTGCGATATTGAAGGGGAGAGCAGGTTCGTATTGTTTGAATAATCAACCAAATCTGATGGTTGTGAATCACAGCGTTATCTGGCGATGTGTAATGCCTGGCATAACAATGGCACCGTGTTTGCCGGTCATCGTGCATCACGCAATGCTGTATTTATGTAAAAATTTTATCACAATCAGGTAATTGGTATGTACGGGTTTTGCGGTGGAATGTGAACTGAATGGTGAACAGGTGTGCAATATTTATTAAATTGCGCACTGAATGGCAACGCGGCGGCAGAAAAATCTTGTTTCAAACATCACGAGTATTGAAGAGAGCGCACGGTTGCTGAGGTGTGCTATTTGAGACGTGCGACTGGAATATTAAACGGGGAAGGCCGAACGGGTTGGTGTTGCGCGGTTATCCTGCGAAAAACAATTCGGCCGCACCCAAGGGGTACGGCCGGAATGTGATCAGCAAGGCGCGATTAGGCTGAAGCCAGACCTGAGATCGATTCCTTGGCTCCCGCCAGCGCTTTCTGCGCCATTTCCGGGCCATAGGCAAGGCCTTCAGCGAACACAAATTCTACGTCGCTGATACCGATAAAGCCCAGGAACAGACGCAGGTAAGGAGCCAGGATATCGCTTGGGGTATCTTTATGGATCCCGCCACGGCTGGTCAGTACGATAGCGCGTTTGCCTTTCACCAGGCCTTCCGGGCCCTGTTCTGTGTAGCGGAAGGTGACGCCCGCACGCGCGATCAGGTCGAAGTAGTTTTTCAACTGAGTCGGGATGTTGAAGTTGTACATCGGTGCGGCCAGTACAACCACGTCATGAGCCTGCAATTCGGCAATCAGCTCGTCAGACAGCGCCTTCGCTTCTTGCTGACGCGGCGTTAGCGCAGCGTCAGACGGGCGCAGCATGCCAACCAGTTCGCCATCCAGCACCGGCAGCGGATTAGCGGCCAGGTCACGTACCGTAATGGTATCGGCAGCGTTAGCCGCCTGCCAGGCAGCGGTAAAGTGATCGGCCAACTGATTAGACTGGGAATAACCTGCCAGAATACTTGATTTCAGAACGAGAACTTTGCTCATTGCCAATTCCTTGTTAAGTGTGACAAAGCGACGACTGTCGCCGGATGAATGCATCATAAGCGCGTTAATGACAACACGATAGTGCAATATTTCGAGTTCTTTGTTCGATTTTATTGAATGATAGAATCGGTCATGGAAATGGGGACGGCGCTTATAGCCTGTGCCAGCAGTGTGATACCATGCCCGCCGCAGAATTTGCGCCGTTTTCCGGTGCCGTGTTGGTTCTGGGTGTCGCGTTATTTGCGATATCGATAAGCAACCGGCACCGACTGCGATACCCGCAGCCCCATCAGGGCGGGTAACGTGCCTGTTGCCAGACGAGTTAAGGAATTGCACCGTGACATCACCTCTTCATGCGTTAGAACCCGAACTGAATGCCCTGATGCTGCGCGACCGCCAGCGTTTGCGCCGCCGTTTACAGGGGGCGATGAAAGTGGGCAACCCCCAGGCACAAGCGGCAATCGCGCAAGAAATCAGCCAGGAGATAGCGCGAGCCCGCGCCTATGTGGCGCAGCGCCAGGCATCACGGCCTGCGATCCATTACCCGGAGTCATTGCCGGTCAGCCAAAAGCGTGAGGAGATTCTGGCGGCAATACGTGACCATCAGGTGGTGATCGTCGCCGGTGAAACCGGATCAGGTAAAACTACCCAGTTGCCGAAAATGTGTCTGGAACTGGGGCGAGGTGTCACCGGGTTGATAGGCCACACCCAGCCGCGGCGGCTGGCGGCCCGCAGCGTGGCCGATCGCATTGCCGCAGAGCTGGAAACCTCGACCGGTAGCACGGTGGGGTATAAGGTGCGTTTTAACGATCAGGTCAGCGAGACGACGCTGGTCAAGCTGATGACCGACGGTATTTTGCTGGCGGAAATCCAGCAAGACCGGCTGTTGATGCAGTACGACACACTTATCATCGATGAGGCCCATGAACGCAGCCTCAATATTGATTTTATTCTCGGTTACTTACGGCAACTGTTGCCAAAACGCCCGGATCTCAAAGTTATCATCACCTCGGCCACCATTGATCCGCAGCGTTTTTCCCGTCATTTCAATCAGGCTCCTGTGATTGAAGTTTCCGGGCGAACCTATCCGGTAGAGGTGCGCTATCGCCCGGTGGTTGATGAGGCGCAAGACAGCGATCGTGACCAGTTGCAGGCCATTTTGGATGCCGTGGATGAACTCTGCCACGAAGGGCCGGGCGACATTCTGGTGTTTATGAGCGGTGAGCGTGAAATTCGTGACACGGCAGATGCGCTCAATAAGCTCGACCTGCCTCACACCGAGGTATTACCGCTCTATGCGCGGCTCTCCAGTCAGGAGCAAAACCGGGTGTTTCACTCCCACCACGGGCGGCGCATTGTGCTGGCGACCAACGTGGCGGAAACCTCGCTGACGGTGCCGGGTATTCGTTATGTGATAGACCCCGGCACGGCGCGCATCAGCCGTTACAGCTATCGCACCAAGGTACAGCGCCTGCCTATCGAGCCGATATCACAAGCCTCGGCCAATCAGCGTAAAGGGCGCTGCGGGCGTGTCGCGGCGGGTATCTGTATTCGCCTGTACTCCGAGCAGGATTTTCTCTCGCGCCCGGCCTTTACTGACCCGGAAATTCTGCGCACCAACCTGGCGTCGGTCATTTTGCAGATGACAGCGCTGGGCCTTGGCGATATTGACGCCTTTCCCTTTGTTGAAGCGCCGGATAAGCGCAACATTCTTGATGGCGTTCGCCTGCTCGAAGAGCTTGGTGCGCTTGAAACCCGCGAGGATGGCCCGTACCGGCTGACGCCGCAGGGGCGGCAACTGGCACAATTGCCCATCGACCCGCGTCTGGCACGTATGGTGCTGGAAGCCCGCCAGACCAGTTGTGTGCGTGAAGCGATGATCATTACCGCTGCGCTGTCGATTCAAGACCCGCGCGAGCGCCCGGCAGAGAAAAAGCAGGCCGCGGAAGAAAAGCACCGTCGCTTTGCCGATAAAGAGTCGGATTTTCAGGCTTTCGTTAATCTGTGGGATTACCTGCAAGCGCAGCAAAAAGCGCTCTCTTCCGGTCAGTTTCGCAAACTGTGCCGCACCGAGTACCTGAATTATCTACGGGTGCGCGAATGGCAGGATATCTACACCCAGTTGCGTCAGGTGGTAAAAGAGCTCGGTTTCCCGGTGAACAGTGAACCGGCGGATTACCGCAGTTTGCACTGCGCACTGCTGACCGGGCTGTTATCACACATCGGACAAAAAGATGTCGAAAAGCAGGAGTTTAGCGGTGCGCGCAATACCCGTTTTGCCCTGTTCCCCGGCTCCGGCTTATTCAAAAAACCGCCCAAGTGGGCGATGGTGGCCGAACTGGTGGAAACCAGCCGCTTGTGGGGGCGCATTGCCGCGCGCATTGAACCGGAGTGGGTGGAGCCGCTGGCCCAGCATCTGGTGAAGCGCAGTTACAGTGAGCCGCACTGGGAGAAAGCGCAGGCGGCGGTGATGGCGCAGGAGAAAGTGACGCTGTATGGCCTGCCGATTGTGGCGGCGCGTAAAGTCAACTACGGCACGATTGACCCGGTAGTATCGCGCGAGCTGTTTATCCGCCATGCGCTGGTGGAAGGTGACTGGCAAACCCGGCATGCGTTTTTGCGCGCCAATCAGGCGCTGCGCCAGGAAGTGGAAGAGCTGGAAAACAAATCGCGCCGTCGTGACATTTTGGTCGATGACGACACGTTATTTGCGTTTTACGATCAACGTATTGGGCAGGATGTGGTGTCCGGGCGTCACTTTGATAGCTGGTGGAAGCAGGCCTCGCAAGCGAACCCTGACCAGCTCAATTTTGAAAAAACCATGCTGATTAAAGACGGTGCACAGCGGGTCAGCGCGCTGGATTACCCGAATTACTGGCAGCAGGGGGAGTTGCGTTTGCGCCTGACTTACCAGTTCGAGCCGGGAGCCGATGCCGATGGCGTGACGGTGCATATTCCGCTGCCGGTACTCAATCAGGTGAAAGAAGAGGGGTTTGAGTGGCAGATCCCGGGGCTGCGAAACGCATTGATAGTGGCGCTGATAAAATCACTGCCCAAACCGGTGCGGCGTAATTTTGTCCCGGCTCCCAACTATGCCGATGCCTGTCTGGCGCGGGTGACGCCGCTGGAAAAACCACTGCTGGATGCGCTGGAGCGGGAATTGCGCCTGATGACCGGCGTGAGCGTTGATCGCGACAGCTGGCAGTGGGATCAGGTGCCGGATCATCTGAAGATGACCTTCCGCGTGGTGGATGATAAGCACCGTGCGCTGCGCGAAGGGAAGAGCCTGCGTGCGCTGAAAGAGCAATTACAGGATAAGGTGCAGCAAACGCTGTCAGCGGTGGCGGATGACGGTATCGAACAGCGTGATTTGCACATCTGGAGTTTTGGCTCGCTGCCGGAGTGCTATGAGCAAAAGCGCGGCGGTTATTCGGTAAAAGCCTACCCGGCATTGGTGGATGAGAAAGACAGCGTAGCCATTCGCCTGTTTGATACGCCGCATCAGCAACAGCAAATGATGTGGCGTGGTCAGCGTCGTTTGCTGCTGCTGAACATTCCATCGCCGATCAAGTACCTGCACGAAAAACTGCCCAACAAAGCCAAACTGGGGTTGTACTTTAACCCGTATGGCAAAGTGCTGGAGTTGATTGATGACTGCATCGCCTGTGGCGTGGATAAACTGATGGCGCAGGCCGGTGGCCCGGCCTGGCAAGAAGCGGATTTTCGCCAGTTGCATGAGCGGGTGCGCGCTGAGCTTAACGAAACCGTGGTGGATATTGCCCGTCAGGTTGAACAGATTCTGACGGCGGTGTTTACCATCAATAAACGTCTTAAAGGCCGGGTGGACATGGCGCTGGCGCTGGCTCTCGGTGATATCAAAAGCCAGATGAACGGGCTGGTGTTTCGCGGTTTTGTGACGGATAACGGCTGGCAACGTCTGCCGGATGTGCTGCGTTACCTGCACGCCATTGAGCGGCGGCTGGATAAGCTTGCACAGGATGTTCACCGCGATCGCGCCCAGATGCTCAAAGTCGGGCAGGTGCAGCAAGCCTGGCAGCAGTGGTTAGGCAAGTTACCGCCGGAGCGGCGTGAAGAGGAAGAGGTGAAAGCCGTCCGCTGGATGATAGAGGAACTGCGAGTGAGCTATTTTGCCCAGCAACTGGGTACGCCTTACCCCATCTCTGATAAACGTATCGTGCAGGCTATGGAGCAGATTGACGGGTAATGCACGGGCGGTTTGCCGCTATCGGCCGGACGTGCGCCGGTAGCGGTCTGCCCTCGTGAGAGTGTGCTATGTCAGGCGGGTATTTACCGCCCGATACCTTTCGACATCGCTTCCAACGAGTGATAAATCGCGCTCACTGCGACAGCGCGGTTGTCGTCTTCGTTGCGCTCGCTGGCATCCGGGGCGGAGCTTTGCACACCAATGAGCACCCAATTTCCGGCCGTTTTCAGCAACAGCGGCGAGCCGCTATCACCGGGTAAGGTGTCACACTGGTGCGCCAATACCGATTCATCTACCCAGCCGGTTATCAGGCAATTCTGATGACGATACAGCTCATCTTGGTGATCTTCAGGATAGCCGGCCTGAGTCACGCGCTGTTCTGCCTGTGCCAGTGCGGCTTTGAGTTCATCCTGCGTTCCCTGCCAAAGCGGTAAGGGGCGAATGCCCGGCGGGGTGTCTTTGAGGTGAATTAAGGCAAAATCCCACGGTGCGGCCTTGGGCGGCACTATCCAGCCCTCGCCATCGGCTTTGAGCATTTTGCCGAGCTTTTTATTCGACAGTGCGCTGATGTGGCTGGTTTCATATTTCCACCCCTGTTCAGTTGCCATAAAACGCAGGGCAACCGGTTTATCCGGCACACCGGGCGGCGTCACAAGACAGTGACCGGCGGTGAGTGCCAGGTGGGGCGAAATCAATGTTGCGGTACACAGATTGCCGCTGGTGGTTTCCAGTTGACCGATTGCCTGCCAGGGCCATTGGGTGGTATCTGCCACCGGGTCACGATCGTCATGATTAAAAAACAGGGTCTGTTTTTCTTGTTCCGTCATGGTTGACGACGGGGCGCTGTCGGCCCAGACGGCAGGGGTTAGCGTGGTTAAGGAGCACAACAGCCAGGCAGATATACGCATGAAGAACGAGCCTTTAAAAAATGAGATACCGCATATTGAGTCATCAATCCGGTATTCACGCAACCTGCCTGAATCAGGCAAAGAAAAGGGCTGGTTTGTCAGGCTCGTGTTGGTCTGATGAATTGAAGACCCGGTTTGGGTGCGCCAGTGCGTGCATCCAGTTACAGGAAAAACACGACTGTGACCAGCGCACAGATGAGCAGGAAGGACAGCACTATTTCGAATGAGTAACGCCGCAGCATTATTCAGTCCCCCATGAAACAAACACCCGGCGAACCGGGTGTTTGATAACGCTAGTGTCATGTCGGCAGAGTGAAACGCGTTCGAGCTACCGCTGAGTCATGACCATTGATGATAAACCGGGTGAATTAAGCGGCTGTCGGAGCAGCTTTTTTCGCTTTTTTCACTTTTTTGTGTTTTTTAGCAGCCTGCGCTTTCTGGGCAGCCGGTTTTTTAGCTTTTTTCACTTTCTTGGTAGCCTGCGCTTTCTGGGCGGCAGGTTTTTTAGCTTTTTTCACTTTCTTGGTGGCCTGTGCTTTCTGGGCAGCCGGTTTTTTAGCTTTTTTCACTTTCTTGGTAGCCTGCGCTTTCTGGGCGGCAGGTTTTTTAGCTTTTTTCACTTTCTTGGTAGCCTGCGCTTTCTGGGCGGCAGGTTTTTTAGCTTTTTTCACTTTCTTGGTGGCCTGTGCTTTCTGGGCAGCCGGTTTTTTAGCTTTTTTCACTTTCTTGGTGGCCTGCGCTTTCTGGGCGGCAGGTTTTTTAGCTTTTTTCACTTTCTTGGTGGCCTGCGCTTTCTGGGCGGCAGGTTTTTTAGCTTTTTTCACTTTCTTGGTGGCCTGCGCTTTCTGAGCGGCAGGTTTTTTGGCTTTTTTAGCTTTTTTCTTTGCCTGAGCTTTTTGTTCAGCCTTTTTCTTCTCTACTTTTTTAACCGGTTTTTTCGCTTCGTCAGCTTTAGCCGGAGCAGCAGCAGTCGTTGCTGCGGCAGGAGCAGCAGCCGGAGCAGTCGTACCCGCTGCGAAAGCGACAGAGGACAGACCCAGAGCCGCACCTGCGATCATCACTAAAAACTTGTTCATCTTAAATTCCTCATTATCCGGTTTAGGTTTCGAACCTTTAGGTGGCCCGATGAATGAAGCATAGGAGAACATAAGCTAGCGATCTGTGAGTGTTTGGTTTCCGCGTGTAACGGATTGTACAGCGCCCTCGGATGTGAGCGTGGCTGCCGGTTTTTGCTCGATAACCGGCCAGCAGAATTGAAAGCGCGCCCCGCCCAACGGGCTGCTATCAACCGAAATCGTGCCGTGGTAAGCGCGGACAATCGCGCAGACAATTGCCAGCCCCAGCCCGCAACCACCGCTGCTGTTTTCTATCCCGGCGGCGAGGCGGATGAAGGGTTCGAACACCGCCTGACGATCTTCCGGCGCGATGCCGGGGCCATCATCTTCGACTTGCAGGCAAGCGGTGCGTTCATCCAGCGTTAACCCGACGCGCAGGCGCTGCTGACAAAAACGCAGCCCGTTATTAACCAGATTATTCAGCACGCGCTCCATCAGCCGCAGGTCTACGTAACCAAAATGGTGATGACTGGCGACATCCAGCTCGATGTGTTTGTCATCATGCACCAGTTGAAAGTCGTCAATCCGTTTTTGCAGCCACTGAGACAGGTCGATGGCATCGAGGTGCAGCGTCACCTGCGGACGGTCAAGGCGAGCGTAGGTCAGCAGTTCATCAATAAGTGCTTCGAGTTGCCCGACATCCCGATTGATGGCTTCCTGTTCGTCATCGCTCAGGTTATCACTCATGGCCAGACGGTAGCGTAACCGTACCAGCGGCGTGCGCAGTTCATGGGCAATATTGTCAATAAGCTGTTTTTTACTGCTGATTAATTGGTTGAGATTATCCGCCATGCGATTGAATGCCACCCCGAGGCGAAACAGGCTGGAGGTGTTGTCAAAATGGGTGCGCTCTTCAAGATGGCCATCACCGAGGCGCTGGGCGGCACTCTCCAGTTGCAGCATGGCTCGCCAGTGCGGGCGCATCCATAAAAACACTGGCAGCGCCAGTGACAAGCCAATCAGCACCAGAAACAGCAAGTTAACCAGTCGAATCTCGTGCAAAAAGAACAGATACGGGATAGGCCCGACGGCCAGTACATAGTGGCTTGCGGGAATGCGCTGAATAAAGGTGTACTCGTCATCCAGCGCGACAATTTCGCCCTGAATCAGCCGCTGCTGCGCCTGATTACTCAGGTGGTACTTGCTGATGGGTTCGATGTGCAGCTTAAAAGAGAGGTTAAGATCCATCTGGTTGATGGTTTTGTGCCACTCGCGCGGCGGGATAGATCGCAGCTCGTTATTAATCAGGTACAGCGAGCTTTTCATCAGGTCATCCATTGACTGACGACCGGCCCGCTCTGCGGTAACTTTGTACACTAGCCCGACCATCAGCGTCATGACCAGAAAGCTTGCAAACAACAACAGAAAGAACTGTACGAACAGTTTTTTCATGGTGTGCGTGTCTCCCAGGCATTGGGGGCAAACAGATATCCCTTGTTGCGTACGGTTTTGATACGCACTGGCTCCAGGGCGTTGTCGTGCAATTTTTTGCGCAGCCGGGAAATCGCCACATCAATACTGCGATCCATCCCGTCGTAGCTGACGCCTCGCAGGGCTTTTAGCAACGCTTCCCGATCCATAATTTGCCCGGCGTGCGTTGCCAGTAGCCAGAGCAAATCAAAATCCGAAGTAGACAGGGCGATATTTTCATCAGCCAGCGTGACATCGCGGTTAACCGGGTCGATACATAGCAAGCCAAAATGCAGTGATTTGTGCACCTGCATCTGGGTTTGTACCGGTTCATGCTTTTCTGCTGCTGGCTGGGGCGTGTTCGCGTACTGGCGAAAATGCAACCGCAGGCGGGCCAGTAACACGGCGGGTGGCGTGGTTTTCAGAATATAGTCATCTGCGCCCATCTCCAGCGATAAAATATGGTTCATATCGCTATCGAGGGACGTCAGCAGCACGATCGGGCCATTGAAGCGGGGGCGCAGTTCACGGCAGAGCGTCATACCGTCTTTACCGGGCAGCATGATGTCCAGCAACACCAGATCCGGTTGTTGTTGGTCGATGAACGCCAGCGCGTTGTCACCGCGTGGCTCAATGCGTACGTCAATATCATGTTTACCCAGATACGCGGCGATAAGTTTGCCTACTTCTGGATCATCTTCAACAAAAACAACTCTATACATGACATTCCACTCAAAACAGACTGCCTGACACATCAGCAGATATTAGCGCATGGCGGCTAAACCATGATTAAAGCATCCACACGGTATAAAGGCTCTGACGCAAGGTGCGCTGGATCGCATTGCCAGCAGAAAAGTCGTTGCTTTCGCCGGATCGCTCTACAATTATCGGTGACACTATACCTTAATAATCCTTTTTACGTTGTAATGGTTAAGATGAAATGGCGTAACACCACATGGTTTGACGCAAAGGAGATAAAGGATGGAAGAGGCTCACTACGGGCCTGCGGGCTCCGTGGAAAGGATATGTATCGACTATACCGCCTACCTTGGCGCATTGTGCCGTAAACGCTGGCGTTTTACGGATGCGCTGTACGGGGTATTGCCTGTTTTCGGCATGGTCACAAAATCCGCTGTGCACCAGCAGGCGACCCGCAATGATAAACTGCATGAGCTGGCAATGCAGGTGCTGTCTACCCAGGCCAGTGATGAAACCAATCTTTCGCGCCTGATAGCACTGGCGCAGCAGCAGGGTGTAACCGAACTGGATATCCGGCTGCCTTATGCGCTCTCTGGCGAGCAATTACAGGCTATCGATACGGCCTGTCGAGATTATACTCTGGCATTAACGCAACAGGCGGAGTACCTGTCTGTACGCCAGACCCCGGCTTTTGCTCACGAGTCACATGGCGGTTAATACCGGCATGTGTGCTGACGATAACTCATCCCATCAGCAACCATCCCGGCGTGCCTGATGGCTGGCTGTCACGGGGTAGCCGCTGTCATTGTATGACCACCGGAGCCGGTAGCGACTCCGGTGCGATTCAGATATCGCGCTCGGCATCGACTTGTGTGTCATTGAGCGCTTGTTCCAGCGTAGCGCAAAACACCAGCCGATTGGCGATGGGCGAAATATTGGCCCGTGCCAGCGTCTTTAACGGCTGGAATGGAATATCGGTAATAATCAGCTGTTTCTCCGCTGGCAGTAATTCGACAAACCGCCGAAAGGCATTGAGCCCGCCTGCATCGAGCACCGAGACGGCATCCCATTGTAAAATCACGGTTGGATAGGGGGCCGCCCGCTCCATTAACTCGCTAAACAGGCGCTCGGCGGCGGCAAAAAACAGCGGCCCATTGATGCGCAGCACCAGACGGTGGTCGGGAAGGGTGCCCGGCAGTTCGCTAAGGCGGGTCATGCGTGCGACGTTACCCATAAACAACAATGAGGCCAATACAATACCCACGGTGATGGCAATCACCATGTCGAACAGCACGGTGAGCGTCATGCACAGCAGGAGCACCAGAATGTCATCGCGCGGCGCGCGGCGCAGAATATCCACCACTTTATGCGCTTCACTCATGTTCCAGGCGACCAGTAACAGCAAAGCAGCCATTGCCGAGAGCGGCAGGTAGGAAAGCCAGGGAGCCAGCACCAGCAACGACAGCAGCACCAGCAGCGCATGAATCACGGCCGCCATCGGCGAGCTGGCCCCGGCGCGCACATTGGCGGCCGAACGGGCGATAGCGGCGGTGGCGGTAATGCCACCGAAAAATGGGGCAATGAGGTTACCGAAACCCTGCCCGAGGAGCTCACTGCTGGGATGATGTTTACGACCGGTCATGCCATCCAGCACCACCGCACACAGCAGTGATTCAATCGCACCGAGCATCGCCATCGAAAACGCCGCAGGCAGCAATTGCGACACGGTGTGCCAGTCGAGCACGGCGGGATGACCATCGGCGGCCGGTAGCTGCCACGGCAGGACAAACTGCGGCAGGATAGCTGGGATCCCTTGCCCACGCGAGCCATCGGCCAGCAGGTAGCTGAACTGGGAACCAATGGTCGCGACGTTGATCTGCACCGATGACAGCGCCGCCATTACGGCGGTTCCTGCCAGCAGCGCGGGCAGGTGCCCTGGCACGCGGATGCCGAATTTTGGCCAGACAATCAGCACCAGCAGCGTGGTCGCACCTATTAATGTGTCACCAGTATTCAGCGTGGGGAGTGCGTTTACCAGTGCCACCACCTTGTCGGTGTAATGTTCAGGCACATGGGCAAGCGTCAGGCCGAAAAAGTCTTTTACCTGCATGGTCGCTATCGTAATGGCAATACCCGAGGTAAAGCCCAGCGTTACCGGTAGCGGAATATACTCAATCAGCCGCCCCAGTCGGCACATGCCCATCAGCAGCAGGAAGACGCCGGAGAGCAGGGTCGCGAGCAGCAGCCCGGAGAGGCCAAATTGCTGAGAGACGGGGTAAAGAATGACTACGAATGCAGCGGTCGGGCCGGATACGCTGTAACGCGAGCCGCCGCTAAGGGCAATCACCAGCCCGGCAATGGCTGACGTATAAAGGCCGTATTGCGGCGGAACGCCACTGGCGATCGCCAGCGCCATGGCCAGCGGAATGGCGATAATCCCGACGGTAATACCGGCAATAACATCATGGATGAAACGAGGCAGCGTGTATTTTTCCCGCCAGCAGGCTTCAATTAGCGCACTGAACGGTCTGATACCGTTAATTCGGTGTGATTTCATGGAAAAACAAGACCAGGCAATGAAAAACAGGCGGGTCGATAGCGGCCCGTCACGGCCAGAGCGAATACCCGCAGCGCGTAGCATCAGGCGGTGAGCCTGTTCAGCCCGGCCAGCGGTACCGTTCAACGCCGATACCATACGCCTGTTTTTCAATGCAGATCCAGCGGTAAATCAAGGGAAAAGCGCTTTTTTACCCCCCAGTTATCGGCGAATGGGCCGATGGTGTGGATAACCACACCGGCCAGCCACTCAGAGCATGATAGTCATCAGATAGGCGACGAATAACGCCAGATGTGCGCTGCCGTTCAGCACATTGGTACGCCCGGTGGAAAATGAGATATGGCACAGCACCAGCACCGTGAGCATCACCACAATGTGCGGCAGGTCGAGTGCAAAATCGAGCGTGCGGCCGGTGAGCGTGGCTATCAGCGTAACGGCGGGCACCGTCAGTGAAATGGTTGCCAGCACCGAGCCGAAAAACAGGTTCATGGCACGTTGTACCTGATTACGCAACACCGCAGTAATCGCGCCCAGTCCTTCGGGTGAGAGAATCAACAGCGCCACCAGAAAGCCGGTGAACTGTGCCGGTGCATGCATCGCTTCCAGTAACCCTTCAAGTTGTGGCGAGTCCATTTTGGTGACGCTGATAACCGCCACCAGATGCACCAGCAGCCAGCCTGCGTGCCAAAGCGAGCTGTGGGCCGAGGGTTTGCCGTGATGCGGGTCGCCGTCATCGCCCTCATCTTCATGCTCATAAACAAACAAGCTTTGGTGTGTTCGCGTCTGAATAAGCAGGAATACGCCGTACATCATGGCGGAAATAAGCGCAATAATAATGGATTGCGTAACAGAAAAATTGCCTTCTGGTAGCGCGGCAGGGAACACCAGCACCAGTACCGTCAGCGGGAAAATGGCCATTAAATACTGCTTGATACCACCCAAATTAACGTATTGGGTGGCGAATTTTCGCCCGCCCAACAGCAGTGCAAAACCCACCAGGCCGCCGCTGACTATCATGATGATGGAGTAGAGCGTATCGCGCATCAGCGTTGGGCCCGCATCACCGGTTGCCATCAGTGCGGAAATCAGGCTGACTTCCAAAATCACGACTGACAGGCTCAGGATAAGTGAGCCATAAGGCTCACCAAGCCGATGGGCCAGCACGTCGGCGTGGCGCACGACGCTAAATGCGCTTGCCAGAATGCCTATTAGCGCCAGCAGGTTGATGCCCAGCATGGCAACCAGTGTGCGGCTGTCGCCCCACAGCGCGAGCACCAGTAGCGCCAGCAGCGGAAACAGCAGAGTGTATTCATGGTGGCGGGTTTTTACCGACTCCGAGGAGATTGGCATGATTGGCGCTCCTTAATCATCGTGGCTGACTGTTGCCTGAATATTCATCGTATTTTGGCAAATGTACTGCCAGAATACCTTTAGTCCTGATTTTTTCATCTGTTAATGCGGGGGTGATTTATCTTTTTCTGGTTTTATGTTTTTTAATTTTTATTTGATTTTATCATTTTGTTTTTTATGATTTATTTTTTATTTCTTTAAGGGTAATTAACGCTTTAAATTGTTTTAATATGTTATTTTTATTGTATTTTTACGGTTTTGGTTATTTTAATCAAACCAAATGTCGATTTTTACAAAATTTGACATTATTGCATCAATATTCGTGCGCCTGACACGGATAGCGGGCGACCGGTCACCTCAGCCCGAGATTATGTATTTCACCTTTCTGGTAAAGATTAGCGATTTTTTGCCGTAGAAATAAGCAATACCTGCGTTGATTACAGGGTTGAATATCGGTCAGAATAAACGCTGACGGTATCGTCAGAGAACGAGCATGTTTTTGGTGAGGGCAGTAGGCAGTGTTGACGCGTGATTTTTTGCAAAAAGCAGATTGTAAAACCTCGTTTGGCAAGATTGATGAATCCTTATTGCTGACCCCTCAGCAACGTGCCGCCTCGCTGGCGTGTACTCTCGCCTCTCGCCCTGATCAAAGCCCTGTGTGGGTATTTGGTTACGGCTCATTAATGTGGAATCCGGTGTTTGATGCAGAAGAGGTGTGCGTGGCCACCCTAACCGGCTGGCATCGCACGTTTTGTTTGCGCCTGACTGCCGGGCGCGGTACACACAGTCAGCCAGGCCGGATGCTGGGCTTAAAGCCTGGGGAGAAACCACCGGGCTGGGCGTACCGGTTGCCGGAGCGCTCCTTGCATGAAGAGCTGGAACTGTTATGGAAGCGTGAAATGCTCACCGGCTGTTACCGCCCGTTATGGTGTGAATTACGGCGACACGGCGGCGAGCCGCTGACTGCGCTGGTGTTTGTCACCAACCCGGATCACCCGCTGCTGGAAGCCGACACCTGTGTTCATAGCATTGCCCCACTCATTGCGCGTGCCAGCGGGCCGCTCGGAACTAATGCACAATACCTGTTTGCGCTGGAGCAAGAGTTGCAGCATTACGGCATGGCGGATGCCAGCCTGACGGAACTGGCGCAGCGGGTGCGGGAGTTGCAGGGTGGTTTTTCCGCCGATTGTCCCTGAAAGGCGCAAGACCGCCAGCAACGGTGGCTGTGTATCGCGCCTGATGTTCAGCGCTCAGAGGTGACTGGCGCTGGTTTGGGGGAGCCTTTCCTGGGCTCACGGCAGTCCGGCTGATACAGCCTTCAGGTGGCGGGCTTTCAAGGCGATTTTTCCTGCTATGCGCAGGTACCGGATAGTGGGTAATACGGTTTCGTTGTCTATACCGGACGACGGGCAGTGGTGATACCATGCTGCCAACGTGTCACGTCCCAGGGTTGCCGTTCTGGCAACAAGGCCTGCGTCAATGAATTTATTTTTCCAACAGCGATGGGGAGCGGTGTTTCGTCCCGGCCGGATGCTGGGTGGTGTGGTGTCATTATGCCTGACGCTGTTCGGCTTGCTGTTTTTTACCTTCCTGCTCACCCATCTGGCACCGATTGACCCGGCACTCCCGGTGGCGGGCGAACACGCCAGTGAGGCAACGTACCAGCAGATTCGTCAACAACTGGGGCTGGATCAATCGTTGTCAGCGCAATTCTGGCATTATCTCAGCGCGTTATTACAGGGCGATTTCGGTGTATCCCGCACCACTGCGCAGCCGGTATTGCAGGATTTACTGCGCACGTTTCCCGCCACCTTTGAACTGGCCAATTGCGCAATCATTATCGGATTCGTCGGGGGAGTAACCCTGGCCTTGATCTCGGCGCTCAAGCCCGGCGGCCTGGTGGATCACCTGATGCGTTTTATTGCGCTGATAGGCTACTCCGTGCCGGTGTTTTGGATAAGTTTACTGTGTCTGTGGCTGTTTTATGCCCGCCTGCACTGGTCTGCGGGGCCGGGACGGGTTGATGATATTTACCAATACAGTGTGGAGTGGCCGACGGGATTTATCCTGCTGGACAGTTGGCGAAGCGGTAATCCGGCGCTGTTGCGCAATGCGCTGGCGCATCTGTGGCTGCCAGCCTGTGTATTGGGCCTGGTCTCAATGGCCGGTATTGCCCGAATGCTGCGCACCGCTATTCTGGAAGAGTGTGGCAAGGAGTATGTGATGCTGGCGCGTGCGCTGGGGGCCAGCCCGCTGCGTATCCTGCTGTTCCATGTTTTGCCAAACATTCATGCGGTGATGATAACCGTGCTCATGCTCTCTTACGCCAGTTTGCTGGAAGGGACTATCCTGGTGGAAACCGTATTTTCCTGGCCGGGGGTCGGGCGTTACCTGACTACCGCGCTCTTTGCTGCCGATATTCCGGCAGTATTGGGTGCAACACTGCTGATTGGTGTCTGTTTCATTGTGCTTAATGCATTGGCGGACGCGTTGATTTTTTTGCTGGATCCCCGAACACGATGAGATATTTGTCGCCGCTGCATCGCACCCGCGCTGCACACCGAACCTGGCATCGGGTGGTGAACGGCCTGAACGTCTGCCTGATGTTGCTGGCGCTGTTGGTGTTGGTGGCTCTCTTCGCGCCCTGGCTTGCTCCGGCTGACCCTTACGTACAAAACGTGATGCACCGGTTGCATCCGCCCGGTGCGTCCTGCTGGCTGGGAACCGATGGTTTTGGCCGTGATGTGCTCTCCAGAGTGATTTATGGTACCCGGCCAGCATTAATGATGGTCACACTGATTTTGGTGATAACCATTCCTGTCGGGTTGGTGGTTGGCATTGGAGCCGGATATCTGGGCGGATGGGTAGACCGGGTCTTGATGCGCCTGACAGATATTGCGCTGGCCCTGCCCGGACTGGTGATTGCGCTGGCCCTGGTTGCGGTGATGGGGTCGGGAATATGGCATTGTGCGCTGGCCCTGGCCTTAACGGCCTGGCCGCAATTTGCCCGACAGGCCCGGGCCGAGGTGATGGCGTTGCGGCGCAGTGATTTTCTGGCCGCTGCCCGTATGCAAGGTATTGATGGATGGCGCTTGATGTATGGGCACGTATTACCATTGTGTTTGCCCGGCGCGCTGACCCGGGCGGCGATGATGCCCGGCAACATGATTCTGGCTGCCGCGGGTCTGGGTTTCCTGGGTGTAGGAGCCCCGCCACCGATGGCTGAATGGGGGGCGATGGTTGCCGATGGCAGCAGCGTGATGTTCGAACAATGGTGGGTGGCTACCGTACCCGGCGTGGCGATTTTTTTCACCAGTTTACTGTTTAACCTGCTGGGCAACGCATTACGTGATCGACTGGACCCGCGCTATGACAAAGGCTGAACCGCTGCTGCTGGAAGTCGAAAACCTGTGTATTTACAGCGATGTGCCTGATGCTGCGCCCCTGGTGTCGGGCTTATCGTTTACGATGCAGCGTGAACGGGTTGCGCTGGTGGGAGAGTCAGGTGCCGGTAAGTCGTTGCTGGCCTGCGCGCTGATGGGGCTGTTGCCGGTTTCATGCCGTATGCAGGCTGACCGGTTGGCGCTTGCCGGGCAGGATGTCATGCAGCTCACCCCCCGGCAGTGGCGGCAGTGGCGGGGACGGCGTATTGCCATGGTGATGCAAGGCCCGAAACAGGCGCTGAATCCGATGCGCACGATAGGCTGGCAGGTTGAGGAGCCACTGCGGTTGCATACTTCGCTGTCCCGGCGCGAGCGGCGCGAGCGTGTGCTGGAGGGGCTCAATGCCGTGGGCCTGACAGGGTCGGGTGACGTCCTGCAATGTTATCCGCACCAGATATCCGGTGGCATGGCGCAGCGTGCCATGCTGGCAATGGCGATGATCACCCGGCCAGATTTATTGATTATTGATGAGCGGACCTTCGCGCTCGATAGAGAAACCCGGGTACAGGTGCTGTCGCTGCTGGATCACCTGCTGCATGAGCATCGTATGGGGTTGCTGTTGATAAGCCACGATCTGCCACTGGTGATGCACCACTGCACCCGAATCATGGTGATGCAGCGAGGGCAGTGGGTGGATGAACTCCCTGCCTCGCAGTTACCGCAAGCCACACACCCCTATACTCAGGCACTGTGGCAATCCCGCCCGGGGGGCATACCCGCGGGCAACCGCTCGGCCCGCAACCGCAAGAGGCGTGGCATGAGTAACGCAATGGCGGTCGTGGTGCAGCAACTGTGTGTGGCGTATGGTGAGCAGAGGGGGCGGCATCAGGTCATAGAGGATGCCAGTTTTAGTCTGGCTCAGGGCGCATGTCTGGGTATTGCCGGGGAGTCAGGCAGCGGGAAATCGTCGCTGCTGTGGACACTGGCGGGATTAAATGCGTACTGGTCAGGTGTGATGACGCTGCTCGGGTGTCGCATTGTGCCCGGAAAGCCCTTTGGCAGCGCGCTGCGTTGTCAGGTACAAATGGTTTTTCAGGAGCCTTATGCGTCACTGCATCCCCGTCACAGCGTTTATAAAACGCTGTGTGAGCCGCTGCGACGGCTAGGAGAGCAGGGCATTAACGGGCAAATCGCGCGACTTGCCGACCCGCTTGGTTTGCCGTTGTCACTGCTGACCCGTTATCCCCATCAGTTATCCGCTGGACAGTGTCAGCGAGTGGCGCTATTGCGCGCGTTATTGCTGCGACCGAAATTGCTGCTGCTTGATGAAGCGACCTCTGCGCTCGACACATTGAGGCAGGCGCAGGTGCTTAATCTGCTGAACGTGCAGCGTGAGCAGGAGGGGTTGACGATTATTCTGGTCAGCCATGATTGCCATGTGGTGCACCACATGTGTGACCAGCTGATTTGGCTGAAAAACGGGCGTGTGCAGCGCCTGTGAGCAAACTTCACTCCGTCACAGCGGCTAAGGCAACATTGGTGGCAGCACCAGGGAGTGTGCCTGCGAAGGCGTCGATATCAGTCAGGATAGACAGGAAAAAGTCATGATGAAGGCATGGGCAGCTATAGCGCTGATAATAACATGGCTGGGGGTCGCACCGGTCAGGGCGGTAACGCCGGATAATACGCTGGTCATTGCCATTTCGCTTAATGGCATTATCAGTTTTGATCCGGCGGAGAGTTTCGAAACCATCAGCAACAGTTGTCTGGACGCGCTTTATCAGGGGCTGGTGAAAAGCGACCGCACGCAGCCGACCGCGCTGGCGGCGGATTTAGCCTTGTCCTGGCATGAAGGGCGCGATCCGCATAGCCTGATTTTTACCCTTGACCCGAACGCCGTGTTTGCCTCCGGTAATCCGGTGCTGGCAGATGATGTTGTCTACTCATTGCGTCGGGCGATAAAACTCAACAAGACACCGGTGTTTATTCTCAATGAACTGGGGTGGCGGGCTGAGAATATCGATGAGCAGGTGCGCAAAATTGACGAGCACCAACTGGAATTGCGCTGGAGCGGCAACCTTGGCAGTGAGCGGGTGCTGTATCTGCTGTCCTCCCCGGTGGCGCGCGTGGTGGACAGCAACGTGCTGCTACAGCATAACCAGGCAGACGACTTTGGGAATGCGTGGCTGAAAACGCATTCAGCTGGCAGCGGCAGCTATCAGATTCGGCACTATCTCCCGCAGCAGGCGCTGTTGCTGGAGAGTAACCCCTATGCCAGCCGTCCGCCCCGGCTGGCACAGGTCATTTTGAAAGATGTCACAGACCCCGGTGTGCGGCGGTTGCTGTTGCTGCAAGGCGACGTGGATATTGCCTATGATTTGGGTGCAGACCCGTTCAGTGCGCTCGAAAATCAGCCGGGAGTGAACGTCAATGTGGCCGAGGGGGCGAAAATTTACTATCTGGGGTTCAACACTCAGGACAGCAGCGCCGCTTTTCTTGGCCATCCGGCATTCTGGCAGGCGGCACGCTGGCTGGTGGATTACACCGGCATCGCCCATCGGTTATTGAAACACCAGTATCAGGTGCAGCAGAATTTCCTGCCGCGGGGTTTCGAGGCGGCAGCCAGAGACAAACCCTTTCATCTTGATGTCGAGAAGGCGAAACGAATTTTGGCACAAGCCGGGATCGCCGCAGGCAGCCGCTTCACCCTGCTGGTGGCGAATCAACCGCCTTATGTGGAAGTTGCTCAGGCACTGCAAGACAGTTTTGCTCAGGCCGATATTCGTATTGATGTACAGGTTGTTGTGGAAAGCGAACTGTGGACACGCATGCGCAGTGGGCGTTTTCAGGCCGTTCTGACCTACTGGGGGCCGGATTATATTGACCCCAACAGCAATGCCAGCGCCTTTGCCTACAATCTGCCTGGGGGCCCGAACACACTGGCAGCCCGCCTGGGCTGGGTCACGCCGGAGCTGAGTCAGCTCACGCGTAAAGCCTCGGCAGAGCGTGACCCGCAGCTGCGCCGGGAACTGTATTTACAGCTCCAGCAGGCAATAAGAGAGAACTCGCCCTTCGTTGTTATGTTGCAGGGAAAGCGGCTGGTTGCGGTGCGTAATCATGTGCTGAATGTGCGCCAGAGTATCGCTAACTCCATGCTCTATTTTGATGAGATAGAGAAAGAGGCTCTCAAATAGAAAAACCGGTAGCTCCGTCAGACCGGTATTATCCCGTCTTCTCACGGAGCCGCAGTGGCGGCTGCGGCCGTTTGCTATCGGGTGTGGCTAAACAACGCACTGTGTTGCTCAAGCCATTTTCGTGTGACTACGGCACCGGTGATACACAGTGCAATCGGCACAATAAAATCTTCCTGAAGGCGCGTAAGCTCCATGATCAGCACCAGGCTGGTCAGCGGCATATTCATTGAGGCGGCCAAAAACGCCGCTGCCCCAATCACTGCGTAGGCACCGGGCGGGTTATGCGCGAAGAGTAGCGACCAGGCGGCTCCTAACACCAGCGCCAGCAAGGCTCCGTTCGCCAGTCCCGGTGTGAGTAAGCCACCGTGAGCCCCTGCGCGCAGGCTACTCCACTGGATAAACACTTTGCAGACCAACACCACCAGCGCCAGAAAGGCCGGAAGCTGGCTGGTAAAACTCAGCTCGGCAGGCCCCTTACCGTTGCCAGCCAGTTGCGGCAGGATAACCACCAGCAGGCCGAGCAGGGCAAAATTAAGCAAATTGGTCAGGATCAGACGGGCGTGCCGGGGAGCCTGCTGACGCGCCTGCCGCGTGATGCGCACAAATGCGGTGGCCGCCAGCCCAAAAATCGGGCTGGTCAGCACCGCCCAGACAAGCAAATCACGCGAGACATTCAGTGTCATCGTCAGGTGATATTGGTATTCATTGCCTAACCCGAAACGCGCGACTAACGCCGCCAGTGCGCAGGTAAACAGCGCCGCCAGGCTGGCTTTGAGATGAAAGCGCGCCAGCATGACTTCAAGCACGAACAGCGCTCCCCCCAGAGGGACATTATAAACCGCTGCCAGCCCGCCGCCGGCCCCACAGGCAATTAACAGCCGGGTGTCCTCTGACGAGAGTTTTAGCCAGTGGCTCAGGCGGCAGGCAGCAAGTGCGCCGAGCTCCCGTGGCGCGACTTCTCGGCCCAGAGGCGACCCCAGCGCCACCGTGATGATTTGCAACAACGCGTGGATAACCGTTTCTGCCAGCGGCATTCGGGGTTTATCTGCCTGCAATGCAGCCGTAATACTGACCCGCTTGCGCCCGTAGCGAGACAGCGCGTACCAGCCGATACCGGCAAGCGCACCACAGCCCAGCAAGGCCAAAAAACGGCGTAAGGGGTGCGCCTGCGTCACGCCCTGTAAAAAGCTCTCGTCGCTGATGACCTGTGTCAGGCTGTAGCCGTAAGCCAGATGCTGTACGGTGTGTAACAACAGCGCCAGCAGCATACCGCCAAGGCCGGACAGGAGCCCGGTGAGAACCAGTGCCGCCAGCATACGTAACGCGCTCACGAGGCGTAAACGCGGGGAGATAATCACATCAGACATAACCATGCGCCTCGAATAAAGAATGTGGTCAGACAGGCATTCAGGTCTGCCGCTAAAGAACCGCAAACGGTGCGAGGCTGTCATGTTACGGATGCTACCTCAACCAAGTGTCTCTAAGCCGCCATCTGCCCGAATAATGCCCGCGCCAGAGCCTGAAACCCTGTCACCAGCAATAGGTATCGTGATTATGTATTGAACTCACCCTGTGGTTTTTTTCGTTTCGGTGCCGCGAACGGCATAGGGGAATGGCTGCTGGGGCCTTACTGATAACAGAAATCCCCGGATAACAAAATAGGGTGGATGAAGGCCGGGCGCGCCCCGTGGTTCTCAGGGCGCATCCCGGCCGGGGCATTATCGAAATACGTGCAACGCTTGTTCCAGACGGTGGGCCTGTTGCTTGAGTTGGTCTGATGCCAGCGCACAGGTGTTGACCTGCGTGGCGTTTTGTTGGGTTATCTGCTCGAGTTCCTCGACGGCCCGGCCGATTTCAGATAAACCGACGGTCTGCTCTTTGGTCGAGTCAGCTATGTGGGCTATCAACTGGCTGACGCTGTTCACCCGCGAGACGATATCCTGTGTGCTATCTCCCGCTTCACGGACATGGCTGGAGCCGTAGCGCACCTGCGCAACGCTTGCTTCAATCAACTGCTTGATTTCACCTGCGGCACTGGCGCTGCGCTGCGCCAGGCTGCGCACTTCACCGGCCACCACGGCGAAGCCTTTACCTTGCTCACCGGCGCGGGCGGCTTCCACGGCGGCGTTCAGGGCCAGAATATTGGTCTGAAACGCAATGTTATCAATGATGGAGGTAATGCCGGCAATTTTCTCCGAACTGGCGACGATGCTGTCCATGGTCTTTTCCATTTCGTTGATGACCTTACCGCCGCTGATGGCGGCATTGCTGGCGGTGGCGGCCTGCTTGCTGGCTTCACTGGTGGTTGTGGTATTGGTCTGTACCGTGGTGTTGATTTCGTTCATCGCCGCCGCCGTCTGTTGCACGTTGGCTGCGGTGCGTTCGGCGTGGCTGTTCATGTCTTCACTGCCGTGAGCCAGCTCATCACTGGCGGAGCGAATACTCAACACCTGCATACTGATATCATCCACCAGCCAGCGGAACATTAACCCTAACTGGCCGATAGAGCGTTGAATCGCGCCAATTTCATCCGCTCTATCTTCATACTGGATGGTGTTAGTGTTACCGGTGGCGATATCCAGCGCCTGCTGTTTGACCCGTTCAATCGGGCTTATCAACTGCCACTCCAGCAGTGCATCAAGCACCAGCATCATGCCCGTCATAAATGCGCTGGAAATGTAGAAATCCGAGTCGAAATCGCCATGAATAGCCCAGAATGTGAAGTAACTGATGAGTGTCGCCAGCACCATAATACCGCGCAGTCGCCAGCGCATGGAGATCAAACGAAAGCGAGAGAAAAGGCCGGTCAGGCCGCGTTTAAACAGCACGCCTTTATGCAATTTGAGTTTACCGCGGGTATCCTCACGCATGGTTTGATACAGCTTTTCCGCCGCCTCAACCTCTTGACGAGCAGGCTGGGTTCGCACCGACATATATCCGGTTGTCCGCCCCTGACGCACGATAGGGACGGCGTTTGCCCGCACCCAATAGTGATCGCCATTTTGGCGGCGGTTCTTCACCAGTGCCGTCCACGGCTCCTGATGTTTTAGCGTCTCCCACATATCACGAAACGCTTCGACGGGCATATCCGGGTGACGGACAAAATTATGTGGCTGACCTTCGATTTCGTCAGGGTGAAAGCCACTGACTTCAATGAATGCATCGTTCGCGTACACAATATGGCTGTTCACGTCAGTAACTGACATGAGTGTCGCATCCTTGTCAAAAATGTATTCCCGCTGTGTGACTGGCTGATTATTACGCATTTCAAGTCCTCTTAAAGATTATTTTAGTCTGGACATCAGGTATTGCGATTTGAAAACAGACAGCACAGTCGTTATTCGTCATCGATTATCGAAAGGGGCGAATACAGCAACATAACCTGTGCTTAATGCAACCACCTCTTTATTGACAGGCATCAACCGGCGAGCGAAATCATTGCTGTGTGTACGCTATGGTGAAACATCCGCCATCATTCGTGCGAATCATTTGCAGCACCAGTAGTGATGAGGCCTTTTTTATTGTGGTTATTTTAAATCTAGCACTTGTATGGGGAATTTCATTTTCAAATCAAAATAACTATTCGCCATCACAATCTTATAATTAAAAAATAACATTTAATAAACACGGCCGGGCGTCACCCGCACGGCATGAGGGTATGTGCTGTCAGGGATGCCGCTAAAACCCATCGGCAATCAAAAAGAGATACTCTTTAAAATGTGACTCTCATCACGAGAAAAACATATATAGCGAAATAATGTTGTGAATAGCTAAATAGTGAAAACCGTGTGACTAAAGGGCGCGTATCTCTTTACGTTAATCTCTGGCCGGTATTTTATTATTTTCGAATAATGCAACGAATAAAGAATAATCAATGAAACATATTAGTATAAATAGTTCTTATCGCGTGCTCTCTGGCGATGCACAATCATCTCAACCGCCGATGTGGCTAAAGCAACTGCCTGCACCTTAATTCATGCAGGCAGAGGTATTCGTGCAAGAGTCTCGGGCATTAACCCAGCATGTGGCGGCGTTTGGCACGGTACATGGCGGTGTCGGCCTGGCGAATGAGCGCATTGGCATCCAGTGGCACCCCTTTAGGCAAAATGGCATGACCGATGCTTGCTGATAAGGTGATGAGCTGATTACGAATGGTAACGGGTTTCTCTATCCGCTCTTTGAGTTTTTGCGTAATGATGCGGATCTCACTCAGCAGGTTGCGCTGTTCGTGGATGATCATCAAGAATTCGTCGCCGGATAAACGGCCGATAAAATCATACGAGCGGGTATGTTTGCGCAACAGTCGGGCAAAGGTTTTAATAACCCGGTCGCCAAAGTCGTGACCAAACCGGTCGTTATAACTTTTGAAGTTATTGATATCAAAAAATAATAATGCCAGTGCGCCGCGCCGTTTCTTACTGGCCTGACGATTAAGATAACTGATTACTGCGCGCCGGTTGGGCAAACCGGTCAGGTGGTCGTGGTTGGCCTCGAAAGCCAGTTGATCGCGCAATACTGTCAGGTGCGTGATGTCGGTAGAAAGAATATAAGTACCTAATTCTAAAGAGGTAGCTGGCACCAGCTCGGTGTGAAAGGTAATCGGGTTACCGTCCGGCATATCAAGGACATGTTCGAATGATAAGGCCTGCTGTTTTTGCCGTGACTCTTCCAGTTTGGGCATAAACAAGCCAAGTTCCTGGGGGCGAAACAGCTCATGAATATCGCGCTCAAAAGGGGGATTATGGCCAGTCAGCTTTTCCAGCAGCTTGCGCAGGTGACGGTTAGCAAACGACAACCGGTTATCCGGTGTGATGCAGGAAATCATCGCCGGGATATTGTCAGTAAGATCCTGAATGAACCGATTACGCTGGCGCAGTTCAGCGGTACGCTGATCCACCCGCTTCTCCAGTTCCTGGCTGAGGTCAAGCAGGGTTTGTTCGGTGGCTTTTTGCTGGCTGAGGTCAGTGAGCGCCAGCAACAGGCCGAATTTACTGCCGTCCGGCTGAAACAGGACAGATATGGAAACCAGAGCCCACAAGTCGCTGCCATCGGCACGAACGTAACGCCGCAGTTGGGTGCTTTCCGACAGGTCGTTGTCGATAAGTAAGCGGTGCTCATGGTTCAAGGTAGGCATGTCATCCGGGTGTACAACGCTTTCCACCGGCAGGGCCAGCAATGTGGCCTCATCGTAACCGAGCATGTCACAAAAAGCCGGATTGAACTTGAGGGGGCGCTGGTCAGGGGCTACCAGCGCCAGGCCAATGGCCGCGCGTGAAAAAATCTGCTGATTGATATAGTCCGACTGATAAAGCTGTTCCTGCGCAATTGCTTCGCGTGCCTGCATCTCCACTTTTTGCAGCCCGGTTTGCACGATGAACGCCAAATCGCTGAGCTGTTGTAGTTCCTCTTCATCGAATGTTCGCGGCTGATCGTGGTACAGACACAGTGCACCAAGCGGCACATCCGTGGTTGAGCGCAGCGGGTAGCTGGCATGAAACCGAATCGCCTGTGGGCCGCTCACCAATGGGTTACTGGCAAAACGTGCATCCAGACGGGTATCAGGAATGACCAGCGGGGTATTGGCCGTGACAGTATGAATACAAAAGGAAAATTCAATGGCCGGTTCCTGGTGGGGGAAATTGGCGCTGGATAAAAACCACTGCCGCTCGTGATTCACCAGCGAAATCACCACGCTGTTAATCTGAAAAAAACGGCGGGTAATGCGCGTGAGCCGCGTCATTTCTTCAGCGGGCTGTGCATCAAAAATAGCCAGCATGCGCTCGAGGATCTGTTGCTGGTTTTCGTTATCGCGATGGCGTGAGGGAATCATGATGAAACCTTACTGATAATAATGATTGGCGGGTGAGCAAATATGCCCAGCCCAATGTGCCGCCATTCCGCAACTGGCTGAAACCCTTCTCCGATGTGGTTCAAAGACTGTTATCGGTAAGTGAGGCCCACAACGTTATTTTTTTTAATAAATTGTGTGAAGGATCACCCTATAGGGCGATGTATCTCAAAATTTCCATTCGGTATTGATTATAGCTATCACCTCAGTTAAGCCAGCAGGCAGCGGCATTTTTTGCCTAATACCGCCTGCCGGGAGGCAGGGGGCACGTCAGGTTCGTTGGTAGGCACAACGCCCCTTTATATAAGTTGCCCTGATATTTCTGTCATCACCTTGCATCATCAGGGCGAACAAGCGGTCATCCGGTGAGGTGGCGTGCTGCTGGCGCAAGTGCTGTAGCGGGGTGGCGGCCCAGTCCAGCACCACAAAATCGGCCGCTTTTCCCGGCAGAAAATTGCCCAGTTGATCATCCAGCGATAAGGCGGCCGCTGCGCCAAGGGTGGCCTGATAAAACCCTTCGCGCGCGGAGAGTTTTTCGCCCTGTAGCTGTTGTACTTTGTAACCATCACTGAGGGTTTGCAGCAGTGACAGGCTGGTGCCCGCCCCCACATCCGTGCCGATGCCAATGCGTATGCCGGCGGCTTTAAGCGCGTGTAGCCGGAACAGGCCGCTGCCTAAAAACAGATTCGAACAGGGGCAAAAGGCCACGGCAGACTGGCTTTGCGCCAGCAGCTCGACTTCATCCCCGTGCAGATGAATGGCATGGGCGAACACGCAGCGGCGTCCCGTCAGGCCGTGGTGGTGATAGACATCAAGGTAGTGACGATGCCCGGGAAACAGCGATTTCACCCAGGCTATTTCGTCCTTATTTTCTGCAAGATGGGTGTGCAGATAAACATCCGGGTACTCCCGCAACAGTTTTCCCGCCAGTGCCAGTTGCTCGTGGCTGGATGTCGCGGCAAAACGCGGCGTGACGGCGTAGTGCAGCCGCCCGCGCCGATGCCATTTTTCTATCAGCGCTTTTGATTGCGCGTAGCTCTGCTCTGGCGTATCGCACAGGTCATCTGGAGCATGGCTATCCATCATCACCTTGCCTGCAATCAGGCACATGTCTTGTGCCTGTGCTGCCTGAAACAGTGCCTCGACCGACTGCGGATGAACCGTGGCAAACACCAGCGCTGTGGTGGTGCCGTGGCGCAGCAGTTCATGGATGAAAAAGTCGGCCCGCTCGCCGGCGTAGTGCGCATCGGCGAATTTACGCTCGGTGGGGAAAGTATAGGTATTCAGCCAGGATAACAATTGCTCACCGTATGAGGCTATCATCTCCAGTTGCGGAAAATGAACGTGGGTATCGATAAAGCCCGGCATCAATAAATGCCCGCGATAGTCAATCATCTCCAGCGAAGCGAGGCGGTGATTGTCCATCTGGCTGTAGGGAAGGGCCTGCTCAATGTAACCATCACAGACAATCAGCAACCCGTCGTCGATAAACTGGGTGGCCTGCGGGTTGTGAAGCGGGTCGGCCGTAAAGTGCAGCAGGCTGGCACGGTAGGCTTGTCGCACGCGGTCTGGCGAGTGCTGCCGGGCAGCGGTAATCGGGTGTGGGAGGGAGTCCATGAGTTATCTCCTGAGTCCGTCTAGATCAAAACGAGGGGGAATACGTCTGATTTTTGAGGGTCGGAAAGGGCACCCTCGTCACGGCAGGATTCATTCCCTTGCGATATGGTGATGCCAGCGCAAGTGACTGAAAATCAGCAAAAGCGTCCTGATACTAAAATCCACCGGCGGCCAACGTCAATAAGAGGTTTTTCTTATCGCAGGCTCAGTAGTGATAAAACACTTTTTGTGTATATCCCGCCGTGTTCATGGCATAAAAAACCCCGCCGGGCGGCGGGGAAAGACGGTCAGAGAAAGTCAAAAAACGCGTGACGCGGAGTGGGAGTCAGTTATGGGCGGCGTTCGCTTTCAACCGGTTCGGTTTTACCTGGCACCATGATGGAGCGGGTAATCGCTTCCATGGTGACAAAGGTATGGCCGCAATTTACGTTAGTGCACTGATGGTAGCGCTCCTTGGTGTTCTCCGATAAATAGCGGCTGGAACGGGCGTGAGCGGCATGACGGCACAGAGGACAATGCATCATTGTTGAAATCACCTTATGTGTACGGGTTAGTGAAACGTCTTACACATATAGTACACTTCAAATTCGAATTTGCAAACTTCAAATTCGAAAAAGGAGTTATTTTTTTACGGGCTTCAAATTAACATCGTAACTGATGGTGTATTCCACTTCCTGAGTGGCAATCTCGAGAGTCAATGAAGTTAAAAAACCCTTTGCATTCAGGTTATGCACCACGGTTTTTATCGACCAAAGTTTTTCGTCAATGATATTTTTAAAGCCTTTCACCCGCACTAGTCCACCGGGTTTAAGCGTGGTTACTCCCTTTGCCAGGTCGACGGAGAGTTTGACCCCTTGCCGCTGTATCTCTCGCCATCGACTCAGTGCTGCTTGCATTGCCTCCTGTTGTGAGGCATAGGTCTGTTGTAGTGCCTGTTGGTTATTCTTGTTACCCGCTGTGTAGTTTGGCTGGTCAGTTGATGCGTTATTCTCCGGTGTTTTCGCCGCCGGATGCACCGTCTCTGTGCGGGGTTCCGCCGCATATTTACGACTGATCTTCACATTATGTGTTTTTGCATCACTGGTGCTGTGCCAATTGGCGACTACGGCACTGGCAAGTGGCCTGTCTGCCAGTTCGAATTCAAACTTATCACCATCACTGCGTTCAAGAGAATAGGGTGTCGGGGTGTCGCCGTGGCTACTGATACCTTTTCCCTCAATGAATAGGATCAACGTATCTTTTTTAACCGTTGCTGTTCCCGAGTGTTTCTTCGCCAGTCGGGAAATGAAAACCACATCGGACTCTCGTGATTGATGTTCACTGATAATCGAAATTTTCGATAGTGATTCATCGATTGAGTAGAACAGGTTATTTCTTTCTGCAATGGTGCGGGCGATATCGCCTAACGTAGTATCATGGTAGGAGGCTTCTATTGGTGTCGTGAATGAACCGCGAAAATCAACGCTATGAGCGGTAATATCCAGGATGGTTGGATAACCAGAATACTTAACCGTATCGACGCAATAGCTTCCCATCAATGTTAATGGTTGATTTTTCCAACCAATGCTGACGATTAACTTTTGGCCTCTTTCCGGTAATAAAAGCCGCCCATCACTATCATCCAGGGTAAGGGTTAATTGGTCAGCCTGAGTGCCAGCATTATCTGTAATAGATAATTTTACTAATCTGTCATGTAATTTAAATTCAGTATGTTCAGCTGGCGAAGCATTGTTTTTTTCATTAGTTGATCTGTCAAGTGTGATTTTGACATCAGGCGCAAGACTGGTGCCGATTCCAATACGATTATTAACAATCATAATGATATTTTACTCACTGAGTCTTTAATGGATGCGAGTGCCGGTGAAACCTTACTGTCATATAACTCTTTAGCCTGGCCGTATAAATCACCAAACATATCGATGAGTGAATCATCGACTCGTTTTAAAGAGAGTGTGAAGTCAATACTACGTGCGCTACCGTTCGAGAATAAATCACTATTAGTGTAATTAAATCCATCGACGATAAACATACCATAAATTTTCCCGCTTCCCTCAATTAAAGGCCAGGCTCGACCAGAATCAGCCATAAATTCCAGGGCAAACATCGATAATTGGCTGGTTATTCCTGAAACTTCTGGGATTATTTTCCCCGATAGGGTAATTGTATCCGTGCCTTTACCTAAATATTGAAATGCAGCTCGATAGCCAAAGCGGTTGTTTTCGGACCATCGATATTTCACATCTCTTTTCAGTGAGGAATATGGCAATGTTTTTAGGTGAAATACAAAGAGCCCTAAAGTTAACATCATGATAGTTGTCCTCTTTATCCTAGTAATTCAGCACTCATCATGCTTTGGCTGTAATCTGTTTTGCTTTGTCTCTGATTCTGTAGAGATTCATCAACGTGTTGTTTAATTTGATCTGGATTGCTCCCCGCAGGCACATGAATCTGAACGTTGTTGTTAATAACGCTATTATCTTGGAAGTTTTTATTATCCCCTGATTTGATTGGCGTATATTTTTGACCGATGGTTTCTGTATCAGGTTTCGATAACTCAGAATTTGCATTCGCGCCATTTTCCCCTTCTTTTTTATCTTTATCATTTCCACCGGAAAAGGTATTCTTTGCTGTATTTTTCAACCATTCTGCGCCATCTAGCATTTTGTTGACTAGCTTGAATGGTGCCATTAATACCTCACCGAGGAATTTTCCAACGTATTCGCCTATCTTTCTCAATTTTTCTAGTTCCTCTTGGGACATTTTTATTGGCGCAATCATCTCTTTGAAATAAGAGACGATACTACCTACGATACCCAGTAAACCATCAAAAATAGATTTGACGCGAGCGAATAGTTCCTCAACAGGGCCTAATGATTGAATGAATCCATTGAATACACTGGAAAGGAAATTTCCAATTGGTTCCCAGTATTTATATATTAAAGCTGCGCCCGCCGCGACTAATGCAATAATACCAATAATGGGAAGGGTAAGTGTTGATAGCGCAGCAGTAATCGCACTGCCAATTGCCATAAATATCGGAGAAAGGAACTCGAAAGCTGCAATAATACCACCAACCCCTTCTGATACTGTACCGACCAGGGTGCCAATTGAACCAATGACACCAAAAACACTTTCACCCACAGATAACACACTGATTATCGTATTGATAATACCTGATGACGACTGACCACAATTCTCAAGGCTGGATTGGCATTGTTGTGCGGCATCACTCAGTTGACGAACGCTATCTACTTGTGGTGCCGGGGTATTATTACCTGCATTACCTGCATTACCTGCATTACCTGCATTACCTGCATTACCTGCATTACCTGCATTACCTGCATTACCTGCATTACCTGCATTACCTGCATTACCTGCATTACCTGTATTACCTGTATTGAGCGCAGCGGTGGGTGCAGCATTGATACCGGTGGCGGCGATAGCGGTACTTTGTTCATGTGAACATATGCAGTTAACGGTAATGACGGGGGTCAGCAAATTAGCCAGTGTCTCTTGAAGAAGGTTTGTTTGATCACCGCTCTGGTTCTCTGTGTTTGCTGATATCGTGCTGATGTATATGTTTTCCTCACTCTGGCTTTGTGTGGCAGGATTTAATATTGCATCAGGTGTGTTGAGAAGGCTGTCTTCGCTTGGGATTGTTAAAGGCGTCACTGGTTGTTGTGCCGGTGTCTCGCGCAACAGATTGAGCATTGACTGCGTTTTATTGATCCCAAGTGCAGCAGATTTTGCTGCGGGATCTACGGTGGATATTGAAGAACGAAACTCTTCAACGGATGTCTGGTTGTGACCCAGCACGGACATCACCGTATTGCTGAGATAGGAAAGTTCAGATCGTAGCAGGGCAATAGCCAGACGAGCCTGCAATGCAGGGACACTGATGGTATCGCTTCCATTTGATGATAATGGTGAGGCTGATGTTACTCTTTCAGCAGGAGATGCATCATCGTCAGCAGGGGGCGTTTGCTGACGGGTTATTGGCTTCGCGAGCGATTCCGCTAGCTGTGAAGATGAAGATTCGCTATTGCTGGTATTGGTATTGGTATTGGTATTGGTATTGGTGCTGTTGGTATAACTCGTTGAGTTAGCGGATGTTACTCCATTAACCTGGGTATTAGCCTCTGGTGAAGGGGTTAACGATGCCTTAGTGCTGGCCTCTGGTGCGAGTGGGGTATCTTTGGCTGGAGCAAATATTTCCCCCAGTTCAGTCACTTTATCCTTCAAGCTTTTGGAGAGTTCAGCCCCTTTTTCGCCGAAATCCTTGACCATCTCACCCGATTTCGCGGTTTGAGAGAGCGTCTTACGCAGCTTTTGTGTAGGACTGCGTTTGGTTGCTACGGGCTTTTCTGTGTCCGGTTCGCCAGATGTTGCATCATCTGGTGCAGTTTCGTCACTTGGCGGATTGTTCTGTTTGGCCGCTTTCATGCGGCGAAGACGTTTTAAGGCCTGATAACGGCGGCCTACTTTTTTGCCTGCATCTGCGGTTTCTTTCGCCTGATCGGCAATGTTTGATATGTCCTCAGCTTGTTTTGTTGCGCCATCAATCAATGAAGCCAGCGCATCCATACGCTGACTGGCGGTACGCTCATCTTCCTGGGTAGAGTCCACACCACTTTGTGCCTGGTATAGCTGACTTCCCATTTGCGCGGCTTTCGCCAACAGGCCACTGAGACTGGAGAGTTTACTCATTGGTTTGTCCACTTCGTTCTAATGCTTTGGCCCGCCAGCGAACGAGCTCTGCCAGGCCCATGGGATAAAGTTCTGATGGCGGCCAGTGGAAAACCACGGCGATGTCCGCCATCAGGTCGTCAACGGTGAGGCCCTTCGGCAACGTTACCGTGCCGAGTTCGGAGCCAAAAAACCGATCACCTTACCGGCGAACAGCAGTAGATCCGACAGATCCAGTGCAGCAACATCGGCCTCGGTAAGAGAAGGGTAGGTCATGCGTGGTAGCACTTTTATCAATGCTTCAACGTCAGCATTTGCCAGCGCAGCCAGGCCGATGCCTCGCAAAGTGCCAGCGGTTGGCTTAATCACAGTAATAGTTTCGAGCAGAGTTTCACCTCGTTTAACCGGGGTGCTCAGGGTTATCACGTTGTCTTGTACAATTGCGTCAGCCGTCATAATAAAAACTCCTGTTTAAGGGGGAAACAGGCCAGCCTTGGCTGGCCAAAAAGGGTGAGATCGATTAGACCGATTACAGGCCGATATTACGGCGGTGCTGTGCCAGACGGTCAACGCCGTTGACTTTTTCAATCATGTTAATGGTGTCGATTTCGATCATTTCGACGCCATCAATAATCAGTTTGTAGTAAGTGCACTGGGTGGAAATTTTCACTTCAGTCTCTTCACCCTGCTTGGACTCGCCACTGTCGATAGACTTGTGACGACCACGCAGTACGATTTCAACGGCAGTGACATCACCGGTGTCATCGCGCTGGTAAGAACCGGCAAAGCGCAACGGAACTGCATCAGCGCCCGGCAGGGCATACTGGCTCCAGAAAGTGGTATCCGGCAGACCGCCCATGCTCCACTCCAGCATCAGTGCTTCATCGTCCAGACCGAAGTCTACCGGTGCGGCGCCATGCATACCGCCGCCACGGTAGTTTTCCAGTTTGCGGGTCAGTTTCGGCAGGGTGACAGAGTGCACCTGGCCCATGTAGCTCATACCGTCGTTGAACAGGTTGAGGTATTTAAGTTTGCGTGGCAGTGCCATGAGTCAGTCGCTCCTTAGCTTTTAACGGATGCGGCCAGGTTCACCAGATACTTGTCGGTGATGCGCTGACGCAGCGTGAGGTTTTCCAGTGGCGGCACCGGGGTATATTCGTAATCGATATACAATTTGCCGGCCTTCAGCGTGTCTTTATCGTTGGCGTTTTCATCGAACCAGCAGTCTGCATCGATGATGTAGCCGTTGGATTTCAGTTCGCGGAATTTGGCTTTAATGCCTTCAACGATGTCACGGATAAGCGTTGCGCTTACCGGTTTGTCCACCGCCCACATGTGGGCTTCGGCCATGGTGTCAGCCAGTACCTGGGCAGTACGGGTGTAGTTTTCAAACAAGAACAGCGGATCGCTGGAGCAGGTGCGGTTGCCCCAGAAGCGGAAACCGTCTTTACGTACCAGCGTGGTGACGCCCGCTTCGTTGAGCAAGTCAGCGTCGCTGCCGATGGTTTGCAGATCCCAGTACACGCTGGCAGAAATGCCGGTGACACCGTTCACGCCGACGTTAGACAGGGTTTTGTGCCAGCCGGTTTCCTGGTCGATTTTGGCACGCAGGCCCAGTGCACGAGCGGTCGCGTATGCGGTGTTACTGGCATTGGCCGCGGTATCCCAGGCGATAAAATCAGGCCAAATCACCATCAGTTCACGCTGGCTGAAGTTGCCACGGTATTTGATGGCATCAGACTGCGTTTTACAGCCATACGCACTGACGTAGCCAAATGCACGCAGTGACTGGCAGATGGAGGCCAGTGCGGTCGCAACTGGCAGTGAGTCCAGACCGGGAACGCCCAGAATCCGAGGTTTCACGCCCGTGACTGCCTGCGCATCCAGCAGCGCTTTCAGGCCGGTATATTTTCCGTTGGCATCGGCACCGCCGATGATGTTGGACACGGTTTCAGCTTCGTTCGCGCCGGTGGCAACGCGCACAACCACCGTTACCGGTTTGGTTTGGTCGCCGATAGCTTGCAGCGCAGCGGCCAGCGTACCGGTTTTACCTGCTTTACCAACGGCGGCCAGTACATCGGTAATCAGTACAGGGGTGTTAAGTGGAAAAGTGGTGGCGTCTGCGTCCGGTGCGGTGCAAACCATACCGACGATCGCCGTTGATACTGTTGAAATGACGCGGGTTCCGTCGTTGATTTCGACGACCTGCGTACCGTGATGATAATCACTCATCAAGAATGTCTCCTGTTGTGGGGTGCGAGTCATAGTGCCTTGTTGCGAAACAGAAGGCATGCGAATGGGGTTTGCTATCCGATGGCACAACAGACATGAACAGTTATTTTTTTTATTTTCAAATAAAACAATGGGTTGTGGTTTTTTTCGGTATCACAGGCGGGGAATACAATAAAAAAACGGATGCCGCGCATCAGGCAACGGCATCCGTGGAGGAGGGGGAAACGCAGAGGTTATCAGGCAGGCATGGCAGGCCAGTCAATGTCCGGTGCGTTTGAGACATCAATCCGGTTTAGCTGAACCCGATAGGTTTTCCAGGCTTTCAGTGCAGCGGTTTCTTGCTCGGTGGCGATATTCAGATCAACCGCATCCTGCAATACGACCAGTTGCTGCTGCGCACGGGCAAGGTACTCACTGCGTTGAGCGCTGGCGGCGTTAACCTGTAGCGCCTGCATGGCCTTGGTATCTGTTTGCCACTGTTCACCTTGCCAGACATCACACTCGGTTTGCGGCACCAACAGTGTCAGGTTATCCGCTAATGCACCCGGTTGAGTGAGGGGAGTGGCCTGACGCGTTTGTTTGTCATAGGCTGTGCGACCACGGTAATCCACCACGCTGTCCCAGCCCAGGCCATCCTGACTGCGCACGATAGCCTGCTCTGGCGTGGCATCCGGCGGTGCATCGGCAAAACTGTGTGCCGGGATACCGACCCCCTCCATCAGGTATTCACGGCTGCTGCCGATATATTCGCGCGTTTGTGGGTCAATGTGGTAGACCTGAAAATACCCGGCATGGGTACTCAGCCCCTGTTCATTAAGTTCGGTGGTATTGCCATTAGGTATTGTCATAATTAGCCTGCTTTGACGATATAGCTAAAGGCGACATTGCGCGGGCGGTTTTCAGCAGCAGTAGGAACGACGCGAGAGGCATCAAAAATGGCAGGTGCCCATGCATTCGCTACATTGCTGTTAGTCCATGACCCGTTATTTTTGGTGTCTTTTACTATTGCCTTGAGGTCGTAATACAGTGCGCCGCTGAAATAGCTTTCATTGAGCGGGCCGTCAGCATCCACCCCGTAATACAGATTGCCTGTGATATTACGAATCGCATCCGTTTGTTCAGATAAGAGCTGACGATCAGCATCTATACTTCGTGCGTCATCCCAGCCACGAATAAACTCACCGCGTAAATCGGGTAATTTTCCGGTGGGGTAGAGTTTCGCCAGCTGTGGATATTTTGCAGTATCAAAGGCCTGGCCATTACATTTCAGCCAGCCTTCCGGCGCGTCTGCCAGCGGCCAGGGTTGCGGCATACCGATAAGATCTTTCAGGCTTTCAACCGGTGTTACCGGGGCTGGCGTCACCGCGTTATCATCCTGACACTTGCAGCAGGCAAGTGATACGGTGCCAATATGGATGTGGTTATCTTTATACAGGCTCTCTTTACCGAGGGTTAAATTGAGCGAGCGAGGGGAGTGGTATTTTTTCATATTTTCTCTCTTGGTTAATTAACCCGACATGGGTGTGTTTTACCTCGCTATTCTTTCGTGAAAATACCTATAACTCATTATAAGGTTGTTGTATCAGGCAGGAGTGACGTTATTTTTAATATCCAAATAAAGGTGATATTTTAGCCGGAAATATAATTTCCGTCTAAATATTCCCCACCGGAAAATATTTATAAATGGTTTTTTCTGATACACCAATAATATTAGCGATTTGCCAGCGAGTGGCACCGTTATCCAGCAGCATTTTGGCCCGTTCAAGGGTTTCAGGCGTCATAATACGCCGCCTGCCGCCAATACGGCCTGCTGCCCTGGCTGCGGCCAGCCCGGCACGGGTGCGCTCGACAATCAGCTCACGTTCCATTTCTGCCAGCGCACTCATCACATGGAAAAAGAAGCGCCCGGCGGGTGTTGAGGTATCAATGGCATCTGTGAGGCTGCGAAAATGAATGCCTCTGGCTTGCAAGTCCGACACCATGGTTATCAAATCACGCACGCTGCGCCCGAGCCGGTCGAGCTTCCAGACGATAAATGTATCTCCGGGTTTGAGTTTGCGCATTGCCCGTTTAAGGCCGGGCCGACGCGCGTGTTTGCCGCTGGCCTGGTCTTCAAAAATCAGCTCACATTTTGCGCTGATTAATGCATTTTTCTGTAATTCAGTATTTTGATCGCTGGTGGAGACCCTGGCATAACCAATCAACATTCTCTAACCTCCTGAAAAAACTGATTGTATTTCTCTGTTTGTGTTCTCGCAAACCTGGGTTTAAGCGATGTATTAAAAACAGGGGATTTGGCCGGTATCCCGTTACCGTGGCCACAGGCAACCCCGCCGCCGGTTGGTTGAAATGTAATGGTCAAGCGTTTGATAAAACCCTTTATCCGAAATTGGCACGGGCCTATCCTGCTGGCGTGCTGCCAGACCTGCGAGGAGAATTTATTCGTGGCTGGGATGATGGGCGCGGTGTGGATGCGGGGCGGGTGTATTATCCGCACAAAAAGCGACCCATTTGCGTACGGCAATGATGGATTACAATGGCTCTGATATACATGGCTCGAACGTTTCTATCGGTATGCCATTTTCAGAGCCAGACAGTATGGCTACAGGTTTTTCTCCCAATAATAGCAAGTGTTATGCTCCCAATTCTTTGGATATAACATCAACGGTATCTGTCGATAATGGCGTTTCTGGCACCTCTAACAATATGGTCTTTAATAGTGACAAACCGAATTGGATCAGCATTCGCCCCCGCAACATCGCCTTTAGCTACATCGTAAAGGCTGCCTGAGTCTTCAGGTGAGTTGAGGTCACAAGGCATACCGATTAGCCTATCAATATTACTCACCCCATACACCATGAGCGCTCCCCATCGTGTATGGGTATTGGCTGAAAGCGAGGTGATATTTTTTGTGGCCCTCGTTATAGTAGCGGCAGGTTGCCCCACGCAGGAGAGACATGATGCTTCCAGAAGAAAAAGCCCTGTTTATGAATGAGATGGGTGATGTCAAACCGCTGAAACCGTCCGTCACCGTTATGCACCTTAAACCCGCCACTGCAAACGCACAGGTGCATCGTGTGCCAGAGCCGGAGCCAGACAATGTTTTGATTACCGGATTTCTCGACCTGTTTTCATGTGATACGCCGCTGGAGTTCAAGCGAGAAGGTGTGCAGCAAGGTGTGGTGGATAAACTGCGCCAGGGAAAATACACGCTGGATGCCAGCCTCAATTTGTTGCGAAAACCGGTTGCAGATTGCAGACAATTGTTATTTACGTTCATGCGACAGGCGCAGCATGATAGTTTACGTAATCTTTTGATTATTCATGGTAAAAGTAGTCGTGATAATGCGCATAACAACGTGGTGCGCAATTATTTGTTCCGCTGGCTGCAACAGTTTGACACGGTGCAGGCGTTTTGCCCGGCACAGCCGTTTCACGGCGGGTCTGGCGCGTGCTATGTGTCGCTGCGAAAATCGGAGCAGGCGAAGCTTGAAAACCGTGAACGACATGCCAGGCGATGTCGCTGATATGCTTAATCGTTGATTGTCTCAACGCGCCCGGCCTGGCCGGGCGTTTACTTAACAGCAGAGGAATACGATACCGTTGCGGCAGTATCAAGCCAGCCCGGTAACAGGCCGTGAGTGATAGCCAAACTGGCCTTTTGCTAAAATCATCAACGCGGTCAACAAGGCAGGGATTGCCAGAACGGCAAACAGCGTGGTTAACCCCCAGCCCATACTGACGACCTGAGCCCCGACAAAAGCACTCATGATAGCGCCCATACGTCCGATGCCATGCATCCAACCTGACCCGGTGGCCCGCGCAGATGTTGGATAATAACGTGCGGATAACGCATTCATGCCTGTGTTTGCGCCGTTGAGGCAAAAGCCGCTGCTAAACGCAACCAGCGCCAGTAACACGAAATAATCATGCGTAACGCCAATCATGGCGGTGGCAACACCGCCTGTGGCATAAATTATTCCCAGGGCCCAATGCGGGTTCACCTTATCCATCAGCCAGCCCGCAAACAGTGAGCCAAACGTGCCACCGGCTTGATACAATGCCGTAATTATCGTTGCCTGGGTGACACTCATTCCTGCGTCTTTGATAACGGTAGGTAACCAGCTTCCCAGCAGATACACCATAAATAAACCCGCAAAAATAGCCGCCCACAGCATAAAACTGCCGAAACGATAAGGACGCGACAGCACCAGTTGCATGGCAAAAGCGGCTTCTTTACGCGTGGCAGGCATCACAAATTGACTATCAGGCAGGCTGGCTCCCGGCGCGACCTTGTTGATAATCGCATGAATTTCGGCAGAAGAGGCGCGTTTGCTGACCAGAAATTGTACTGATTCCGGCAATCTGGCCCATAAAAAAGGCAACAACAGTAAGGGTAATATTCCCCCCATCAGTAATACGGAATGCCAGCCCCAGTTTGGGATCATCCATGAAGCCGCAAAACCGCCGCTTGCCGCGCCAAAGCTGAAGCCGCAAAACACGACCGTGATGATAAAAGAGCGTTTTTTCTCCGGTGCAAATTCGGATACCAGTGTGCCGACGTTCGGCATCGCCGCACCCAGCCCAAGACCGGTCAGAAAACGAAACATCACCATGTGGTGCACATTCTGTGAAAATGCAGCCAGTAGAGTCCACAGACCGAACAACAGCACGCTGGCGATAATAATCATTTTGCGCCCGCGCCAGTCCGCCAGTGGCCCGGAAACCATGGCACCGATAGCCAGGCCAATGAGCGCGGCACTGATAACCACCGCCAGCTCTGCATTACCCGATCCCCAGGCCGCTTTAAGCGACGGGGCGATAAACCCCATAATGGCAATGTCCATGCCATCCAGCGCAATAATACAAAAGCAAAGAAAAATAATCAGTTTCTGGTAAGCCCCGACCGGGCGCAGATTAATCAACTGGCGTACATCAATTGCGCTATCACCTGCCACGCTGTTACTCCCATCAAGCCATCAATGTTCAAAATGGCTTACACTGTAAACAATTATTTCCGATGGGGAAATACTTTGGCTAAATAATTATAGCGAAAGATGTTTCACCGGCATGGGGCCAATGCAACAGAGAGGGGGATATCCGGTGAGAAGGCGAAACCCGTGGCAGGCATGACGAGAGAGAAAAAACAGCCTGAAGGTCAACTCCAGACTGTTGTTCTGACAGAATCAGAGTCCCGAAAAGAGAACGCTATTGTGCAAAGCCGTTCAATGGGAATGGTGGGGTTCGGTAATCCGTGGTGTAAGCCGCATCACCGTAAAATTTGCCATCAGTTGGATTGTAATATGCGCCAGGCTGTGCCGGGTTTTCCTCGCTGATTTCAATCAGATAATAACCTTGTATCGTAAAATTTTCATCGGCAACAAGGGTATTTTCCACATAGTAGCTGCCATTTTTTATCAGGGCGTATTTTTTGATCATTATGAATACTCATGAATAATAACAATGCCATCAGCACCAGCACCTGAGGGTTTGGCTGATGTATTAACTGTACCGCCGGGTGCGCTGCATGTTCCGCCGCCACCAGCTCCTGGCCCCGCGATTGCACCATTACTTCCAGAATCTGCATTACCGGTCATCATGCCATTTCCCGAGAAGTGACTGGCACCGCCATATCCACCTAATTGACCAGACGGCCCCAGATACCCCCAGCCACCATAATGTCCATTTTTTGCCGTAATTAGTACATACCCTGTTTCGGGTGCAAAAATGCCTCTACCTGGATTACCCGGAAAAGATACGGTACTTGGGCCATTAACTGCATAGAACTGCTGTGACAAATAACAAATGTTACCTGTGGCTCCACCTGTAGCAGCTTGCTTACCAAACCAAGAGATCCCACCTGCATTACCATTTGATCCTGTAACGGATGCGCCGCCAGCGCCAATAGTGATCGTAGTGTTTTTGAGGGTGATTTGTTTAAGATCAACTAAAAATTTCAGATAGCCACCGCCACCGCCACCGCCGCCTGAGGCGGTATAGGTGTCGGCATTAACCGTTGGCGCACTGGCACCGCTCGCTCCCCTCCGACCATTTCGACAATGATTTTTTGCGTGCCTGGACTCGAGGTATATTGGCCGGAAGCGGTGTATTTAATGGTCTGTAAATAGCGCCCGGCGAACTTGTCGCTTAAACCCAGGTTTGCGAGAAATGCGGTTTTATCGACGATATCCGCACCGTTTTGCTCTTTAGTCAGCGCGGTATTTTTGACAAACGCGGTTGTGGCCAACTGGGTTGAGTTACTGCTTTTATCGGCGGTTGGCGCAGTAGGCGTGCCGGTCAGTGCGGGGCTAAGCAGTGGCGCATACTGTGGGTGAGGGTTGGTCGCTGCAAGGTGATCGGTGAGTTTGCTGTCGGTATAGGCTTTGACCTCGATAGTTTTATCATCAACATATTTACGCGTTGCCAGCACCACCGCGGGGTCAATTTTTAGCGTGACGGTATCGGCATTGTTGACTATCAAAATCATACGAACGGTTTGCACCCGGCCGGAGCCTTCCTGCATTTGCGGTTTGTACGTTTCCGCACAGTTTGCCACCGCCACCATATCGCCATCGCTGTCATACAGACCAATTTCCCGAATCCACCAGCCGCCCTCGTTTTCAGGGATAACCTGCTCAGCGATGATTTGGTTAGTATTTTTGGGGTCGATACTCAAGGCATTGAGCGGAGCACGGCGTTTTTCATTGACCAGACTGGTCTGGCTGGGTGATGGCGTTGGCAGGCTGCCACCTCCATCACCGATGGCCATCTGCGTAATCGTCAGATGGCCACCTAGCGCGGTGGCATTCGCCAGCTTTGCCGCGCCGGTGTTAGTCAGTAAAGCAAAGTATTTTGTACTCATGCAGATTACTCATATGGTTAACAAGATAGGATGCTGTCAGGCAGCATCAGGAAGCCGGGTTCATGACCGATATTGGCCGCACGGTGAACCGGCTGTGGTTGGGTTTTGTCAGTATGCGTGGGGGATAATCAGTCCGCATCTGTTCGACGTTTATACAGATTCAGGACAACAGGCGGGTTTTATGCGTAAAAAAAGCCAGCGGCGCTGGCTTGTCGGCATACATGGCGTTACCCCCCGCTGACATATAAGTCATCGATAAGGTGTACCGCTCCCCCCGTGAAGGTGTCGCCAGAAACATTAATAGTTTCAGGGAAATAGGGGTAGATGGTGAGTTCATCGCCGCTGTAAGAGCCGGCACCGAGCGAAACGCTGCCGGTGGTATCGAGATTGATGTTCAGCCCCAGTAGCTGGCGGCTGACTGGCTTGGCATCCGCAATCAGGCGCTCAAGCTCCTGAAATGACGCCTCGGTGATACCCGACTCCTGAATACCGATGTCCAGCCTGAAGGTGCCCGGCGCATCACCCGTTTGCCACCACTCTTTGATGCGAATCAGGTAGCCCAACGGTTCGACAACCCGACGAAGTGCTCCGATAGTGCCTTTGTGGCGATGAATGAAAAAAGCATCTTTGATGACTTTTCGCTTGATGGCCTCAGACCAGCTCTCGTCCCAGCGGTCAACGGAGACTGTCCAGGCCAGATACGGTAACAGTTCGACCGGGCAGTTGTCTGGGTTCCAGAGCTGTCGTAGCGGGAGCGGGAGTTGCTCCAGACTGGCTCCGGTGACGGCAACGTTATGTTCCAGCGACGAGGAGCCCGGTGGTAATAAGGGGCTTTTACTCATCCGTTCCCCCAGCGTCAAGGCATAACCGGTGCAGTATGAGGCCTGGGTATTGTCCAGAACGATATCTGCCGCCGGCCGGGTCAGTTCGACACGCTGTACCCCTTCAACATGCAAGGCGGCGTAAATCGCTGAACGGCGAATATCGCGGCCTAAGCGATGCTGACTGCTGACGTAGGTCTGGAGTTTTTTCTCGGCCGCCGCACGGATAGGTTCAGCTTCCGGCCCTGGGTAGAGATAGAGCGTGGCACTGATATCATAAGGCACTATCACTGCGGATTTGACCGTAACCCGGTCAGCGACCGGGCGTACGTCCTCGGCGTTCAGTGCCGTGTTGACGGTCGCAATCAGCGCATCACTGGCAGTACCGTCTTTTTCTCTTGATAACACCGAAACCAGCACCTGAGCCGGGCCCGGGCTGATGACTGAAATATCAGCAACCTGCCCGCTGGCGCTGCGCCCATGAAACTGATAGGCACCGATAGATCCTGCGACACTGAAGCCTTCATAGGCTTGCTGGATGCGCAAACGGAAATCGGTGTCCGATTCCAGCACCGCAGCGGTTGGCGGTAAGGTGCTGGTATCTGCCGGTGTAATAACCAAACGTGTGACGTTAACGTTAGCGCCCAACTGGTCAAGATCGTTGCCCAGGGCGAACGCCAGCATTCCGGCCTTGGCCGCTTCGTTAATGCGCTGGCGCAATAACAGCTCCCGATAGGCATTTTCCTGCAACAGCTTGACCAGTGGCTCTGACTCCAGCGTCAGGGCCCGGGCGATGGCCTCTCGCTCATCGGCGCTATAAAGAGAGAGCAACGTTTCCTTTCGGGTTGCCAGCAGGGTTTCATAATCCAGCGTTTCGACCACGCTGGGGGCGGGTAATTGACTTAAATCGATAATAGGCATGATCTCAACTCACGGGAATAGTTAATGAAAGTGGGCTGCCGCTGTCAGACAGGTAGCCGGAAATATCCACAATCAGCTGGCCGTCATAATGGCTCTCCATGGCAATTGACGTCAGCGTCAGCCGGGGTTCCCATTTCAGCAGTGCCACATAGCAGGCGGCCTGAACCTGTAATTTCAGCGCCGGCGTTTGTGGCTGGTCGATGAGTGTGGAAAGCAATGAGCCGTAATCGCGGCGCATCACCCGGCTGCCCTGTGGGGTTATCAGGATGTCACGCACGCTCTGGCGCAAATTTTCCACTTCGCTTAATTGCATACCGGTATTGCGGTTCATACCGCTGTAAGACGCACGCGTCATAGCGGCCCTCCTGTTGTATCGCCACCACCTTTCACACCACTGTGCTGATGGGTATGTACCACCACGCCGTTCGAGCTGAAACTTCCGCCGGAGTGGGTCACGCTGCCGGTGATGCTGCCACCTTGCTGCACAATCAGCTTGCCGGTACAGACCACTTCTGGTGTATCGAGCCGAATACGTTCGCTGGCCTTGATGGTGACATTACGGGTGGTAACCGAGACCGATTCGGATGCCACCACGGTGGCGGTTTTGATGCCTGTCACGGTCAGCGCGCTGGTGGCGGGTTCATATTCCAGCACTGCGCCGTCAGGAAAGTGGATGTGGCAGGCGTCTGCGGATGTTGATGGCGCGGGGTGCTGCTCGCTGTAAATACCCGGTAAGACGAATGCGCTATTCAGTTCACCTCCAATCGAAAGGATGAGTACCTGTTCACCCACCGACGGTGCCCACCATTCACGGGAACTTCCCGCACGACGAGACAGCCAGTGGAGCCATCCGGTGACGATGCCACCGGTTTGCACGCGGCAACGCGCCTGTTGGGTATCGACATCAGTGATAACGCCAATACGGATCAGGTTGCGCAGTGCGCGCTGGATTTCGGAGAGATATTCGTATGTATTCATGGTTAGAAGCATGCGTTTTCCCACAGGGGCAAACAATATTCCGGTGTTGTGCAGCGCCGGGGACAACCCTTGGCCGCGTGCTCCGGGGTGGAATGCCGGGTGGTCGATAGGTCATGTCGTTGTTAGCGTCAGCATACGGCTGCCTTGCATCGCAACTGACAACGGTAAGATGAAGCCGGTGTGGGCTTAGTTGCTGCGCCACTGGCTGACGAGTTCGCCGCCGATGTACAACGAGGTTGGCCGTGTTACCGGTTCTGGTGGTTGCGGTTCTGGCTCGTAGTTAACACGCAGTGTCTGGTTTTCTTCCCGTACACGATGACGTTCGGTCAATTTCAGTCGCACTGACAAGGAGGAAGAACCGTCCGGGTTGTGGTCGATAGTGAAACTGATACCTTGCTGGCGAATACTGTCACGCGTTAACAATTCGGGCTGGTTCTGGCGCACCCATAACAGCACGGTGACAAACAAGGTATCGGGATTGTCAGTAAAGTTGCTCAGCGTCAGCAGTAGCTGGTAACGGTACTCGAATGACAGTGAAGGTTCCTGTAACGCGGCAATTTCGCCATCCTGAATACGGAATTGAAACTGCGAGCTTAACGCAGGCAATGCTGTTGTCAGCGCGAGTTTAAGACTTTGCGGTTTTTGCATATTGTGGTTCCCGGTGTAATAAAAAGCGGCACAAGCCTGGTGTGTCATGGTCAGGCCGACTGTCGCTATTCCCAGATGTTGATACTTTCCTGTGTGTCGGACACCGTGATATCCGGCAGGATAACGGCGGTGCCATGAGGCAATACCGGGCCGAAGTCAGCCAGGCCGGGATTGGATTGCAGCACCGTTTCGACTACCTCGCGTGTTTGACCGTAATAGCGGTAGCACAGCGCATCGAGGGTGTCGTCCTGATGGGCGTAAACTTTCATACAGAACCCTTATAAACAGCGCTACCCGTCACCGACGGATAACCAGTGAGGCGGTTTCGGTTATCCGTCGGATTGCGGGTATCAGCATGATGATAAAAATAGCCAGACCAGAGTCAGGCGGAATATTCACAGCCGAAAAACAGCGGGCCGGGTTTTATCATCCTGCGGCGTATTGAAGGGCTCGACAATAATGGACAGGTGGCTGACGGATGGCACAACACGATATGCCGCTTTCCAGCGGAAAGGGGAGATAACACGGGAAATGGGCAATGAGAAAAAAGGCGGGAAATAAGCGCAGGATTGTCGGGAGACAACATTTCCGTTGGTGAAAGTCATGCAACGAAATTATCGTCTGTTATTCCCGGCAATCCTGTAACGGTGCTACCGATTTTTATTTATCCTGTCGTTAATTTTAACGTGCAGAAATAGGCGGACAGAAATCCATTTTACATGGGCAGATATCCTTAATTCCGTGTTGCCGTTGCTGTGTAAAAATCATTTTAAAACAGGTTCGCACTGGGTCAGGCATGGTCTTTACATCAATGTATACATATCCTGCTGGGTATTCTTAACCTTTATTCTGTATACCTGGTTGCACTGGTGTGGGTTGCGCGATTTACGTTTGGTGACTGATAGATATCAGTGCCTGGGTATTAGCGCTAAGGTCGCTTTCCTGCAACACAAATTATTTAAGGTATAGTCTGTTAGTGTATAAAAAATTTGCTGCTGTGTATTTGTCTGGCACTGTCGCCACAGAGAATATCCATTCATTCGCCCGGCGTGTTGCGCCAGGGGCCAAAACGTTTCCTTTGGATCATCACTCATCATAATTCCTCACAACAAATGTTGTTCGAACCATGCTTTTAGCCGTTGTCCATCACCGCTGAGCGTCAGAAATTGAAAGTAATCCTCTGTGGTCAGTTCACCGTGAGACAAGTCGGCGATTAACGACATGGCTATCTTCATTTCATCAGGGTTGCATTGTGATATCAAAGACATATCAGCAATTAATCTAATCCTTGACAAGGTCAGGTCTCTGTTTTCAGTCTGTTCCACGGTACCTCTTCCATTGTGAGACTGTATTTATATACAGTATTTTATTCAGTAGTCTTCGTCAACCCATAAGTGCAGAACCTGTGACGCTATCATGCGCTTTTCATCAAAAGCGGATATAGCTTTATTCCTAAATTCATCAAGCAGTTGACCATTAATTTTTACCTGAGCCCCCCGTGCCAGCGCCTCGCGTTCAACGCGCGATGTTTCAATGCCATCACGGCTCAGGCGCGGGCGCAACGAGGCCAGATAATCGCGCTGAGAATAGGTTAAGCGGGCTGAAGGATGACGAGGCGTATCGCTAAATGCACACACAGGTTCCGGTGTGTTTCCACAGTTATTGACAGAACTCCAAGGGCGAGCGGTGTGTGACGGTAATGTCGGTTGGCTATCAGCCTTTTTCGCCACAATGCGCCATTCGTCCGGCCGGGTGGTGAAAAGCCGCTCGCTGCCTGCCTTGGCAGAGCGAATGCCAACAGTGCGTACCTGTGGTTCATCATAAGCATTCAGGCGATCGCTGGTTGCCCGGGCAATCCGTACTGATTGCTGTTTTCGGGAAACGTTGGCTCCGCCCTGTGCCTCAATGTAACCGGCAAAGTCACCCTGGTCGGCGGCCAGCCTCACGGCTTCAGCATGCTCACCTAACTCCTCTTTGATGGAGCGGCTGCGAATGCGTCGGCATTCGCGATAAACGCCAATCCCCGGCAGGCCAATAAAATGGAACTGAGGGATACGCCAGAGCGAAGCCCAGGCGCAGGCGCTGGCAGCCATTTCACGCAGTGGTTTACCGGTTTCATTATCCTTTTCGCCATCCAGCGCGTAGCCGTCAATATTCTTGGCGATATATTTTGCGATGTAAGCCGTTGCGCCGCCGCGATTGATATGCTTGCAGTCGAACTGGCGGCTGGCGTGTGGTGCGAGAGCATTCTTCCCCTGGCTGTAACGCCGCACGATATCGATAACCGATTGCCGCTGTGCCCGCTCGCAGTAAAGCATCAGGTGCCAGTGCGGCGTACCATCGTGATGCGGCTCCACCACGCGTAGCCCGTAAACCTGTAGGGCGTTGTCTTTAAAGGCGGTACGCATTTTCCCCCACTGCCTGACCAGGTAGTGTTGGGCCCATTTTGGGGTAGGGCAGTCAGGTAACCAGCGGGGATTCGGCAATACCTGCCGTTCACCGTGGATGCGTGTCGGGTGGAAGTGGCCGGGCGCGGTGATCGTTATCAGCATACCGATATGATGGTGCTGGATAGCGTAGTGCTCGATACCCGCCAGCATGGTCATTAATTCCATCCGCCGAATCGCCGGGTTGGCAATGCTCGCCATAACGGTATCATGCAAGTCAAGGCGTTCACCACTGCGTACATTTTCCAGCTCACGGCTTTGCAGAAAATCTTGTGTGGCCAGGCGACGAGCATGAATTTCCAGCATCGCCTGACGGCTCAGGCATGGCGTCGCCGCCCGGCTGACCTCGCCACTGGCTATCCACAACGCTTCACGCCAGCGGCTGCGCTGAATTTTTAGCTGGCGCTCCCACCACTTTGCGTTAACCAGCCTGACGAGGCCCGCAAAAGCCTGCTGGAGCGTTAGCGTGCGGCTGTGCAGCCTCTGCCAGTGCAGTGGCGTGACGTGTAAGGCGTGTGCCTGTGTGGCCAGTTGGCTGTAGAGTTGTGACTGGATATCCTCACGCAGTAATGTCGCCTGACCGGCCAGCGGGTGCGCGTCGCAACGGGCGTTATAGGCATCAAGCATGTGTGCGGCAATTCTTGCAGCAAAACGGGTCAGCCGTTTGTCTGGCATCTCGGGCAACTGGTTATAGTCTTCACTTTCGCCAAGCCATGCCGGGCAACGTGCCGTATTCAGTTGGTGTTGGGCGATAACGGTTTCAATGCGCGGTAATAAGCGTCGTGCCACGACTGCCAGCAGGTAGTGAAAGGCGGCATACAGGCCGCGCTGTTGCCGGAGATAGTCAAATCGGCGACGAAAATGTTGGGCCAGAAAGCGTGGTAATTGCGCCAGTCGATACAACACCGCTTGCCCTTGTTGCAGCATCGGTGCTGACACCTGCACGGACTCTGCGGCAATCGCCGGACGTGGCACATTCCAGTCGTAGGCCCAGTGTGGTTCTTCGCGAGCGTTTTGGCGGTCTGACTTGCCGGCATTGAAGTGGGATTGCATGTTATTTGCCAAAAGCGAGTGTGTCATGGTTTGCCGCAGCGTGGGGAATGAAAGCGTGTGAGTGGGTAACTAAAGTCATTAACTGAGCACCGCCGTGGTTAAACAAAAAACGCATCACGCATGGAAAAAGGTAAATACCGCTGCGCCAGGTCGGCTATGGCCCGGCGCAGCCGGTCTGTCACAATGCCGGACGATAGTGACGTTGCTGATGTTCGCGAATTTCCTGACAGGTGACGCAACAAACCACGCCGGGGATGGCCTGACGACGGGCTTCTGGAATCGGTGCATCACAATCCTCACAGACATGGGCGGTGGTGACAGACACGGTTTTGCGCGCCTTGGCAATTTGTGCATCCAGCAATAGCGCCTGCTGTTCCTGAGAGATATCCATGCTGTCGGCCATCAGTGCGTCTCCCACAGGTGGTGGCGGATTTTTTCTGCTTCTTGTTCTAACAAGGCGACCAGCTCGTCGGCAGACAGATTTTCCTGCCCGGCGTGCTGCGCCAGACGCTCCAGATGTTCGCTGTAGCGGCAGGCCAGTGCCTGCTCGGTGTCACGGATTAACAATGTGTGGTTAAGGTTGTTTTTCATACATTTTCCTGTGTCGGAGGTGCGAGTATCCCGGCAGCCTGATGGCCGCCTGTTGCACGCGTTATGTGAATCAAAAATGTGCGGTCACTGCCCCATTGCCGGTAACGTGCGCGCAGAGGCCTCGCTATCCACCGCGTACGGCGTGATACCGCCTGCGGGTTATAGGGATAAGTAGTGTTCAGGCCGGACGCTGGTCAGCACGTCAGGCGCATCGGCAAACAAGCCGTTTAACTCATCCAGGGCTCTGACCAGCGGGCCTGACCAAAGGCAGTCCTGTTCCTCAAGCCGCCTGAGCGGTTGGTCAAACTCCCGTGTGCTGAGGCCAGCATGGAAGAACAGCGTGCGGCGCTCGCTCAGGCGAAGTGCGCGTACTGATGCAAACAGTGACGCTGGCTTTTCATCCGAGCAGAACGCATGGCGAAGCTCGTTCATGGCGTTGACCAGACGCTCGCGCGCCATCTCATCCATTTCATCAAGCTGATAAGTACACCAGCGCTGGTGCAAGGCGGCATGAAAACACAGTGTGCGCCGGTAACGCTCCGATAACTGCTGATAAAAACCCCGAGTCTGCGCCCAGCGTGAATCCGCAAAGTGTTTTCCGATCAGCGCTCGCAAATGTGGCGGTAAAGCCAGCAAGTGATCGGTGGTAAAGGCATAATGGATTTTCATCGGGGCTGACTCATCTTTACCACAGAACGGTTGTGTGGCTGCGGTTTTACGTATTGTGAAATTCGAATTTTCGAAATCAATGTTTGTGTTTCACCATACGCCATCTGTGTGCCACGGTGATGCCCGATAAGCAGACCGCGATGAGCATTGTCCGATAGTTTGGTGTGGCATAACGAAGAATCGCTGAAACTTTTTTTTGCATTTGCAAAATAATTTGACGTTTGCGTACGTATTAACATACCGCGTCTCTTTTTGTGTGGTACGTTGTTGTCGGATATACCGGTTTTTAGGCTGGCAGCAACGTGTTGATGCGCTTTCTCTTGCAAGCCGGAGAAAGCATTAGCGTGAGTGCCGGGTATAGCATAATGCGGCTGTACTCCCGCAGACTGTACGATGTTTGCCAGGGCGGCCTGCGGTGCAGGCGTAGGATTATCCTCAGAAATGAGTGATGGAATTGAAATCTCATCAGACATAAAGCAATATCTCCCCAGGCCAAGGTGTTCTATGGTGTTACATGTGCTGTGTAGACACTATAAAACACGTAACGTGTATATGTAAATACTCGTGAGGTGTTTTTGAATACAAATAGTAGTGCCGTGTCAGCGGCCTCCGTACTTGAGCGGATCATGTCAAGCTATGGAGTTAAAACTCAGAAGGAACTGAGCGAAGTAACCGATATACCGACCAATACCATCAGTAATTGGGTTCAGCGAGGGAGTGTACCGGGTAATATTGTTTTAAAATGTGCCCTTGACACCGGTGCTGATGCGGGGTGGTTAATGACAGGTGAATTCGCAAATGCGAATGTCTCGCCACCTAAAACGCCGCTGCAAGGCAAAGCGTTGTATGAGCAAATTTTGTCTTCCGGGGGTAAAGCGGTGTTACGCCGTATGCTTGATGCGTATGGCTTTAGCACACAAAAAGAGCTGGGCGACCTGTTGGGGATAGCCCCAGGAACCATCAGCACCTGGATCCGGCGCGACTTTTTTCCCGGTGATGTGGTGGTCACTTGTGCGCTGGATACCGGGGTATCGCTGGCCTGGCTGGCAACCGGTAAAGGCACTCCCCGCCAGCATGAATCAGCGCCATCAGCGCCAGATGATGACGCCATCCGGTTAATTCCGCGTTATGTGCTTAAAACCGGCAAGCTACAGTCAGCAGGTGAGTGGAAAGTGGACGCGCAGTTTATTCCGCAAGGCGTGCATACACCACAACTGGTGGAAGGCAGTGCAGCGTGCTGGCTGGTCGATACTGATGTGACCAGCATCAGTAATGGTCGCTGGCTACTGGATATTGATGGTAAAAACGATATCTATGACGTCGCGTTGCTGCCGGGGCGCAGAATGCAGGTTGATGGCGGGGGGTTACAGTTTCAATGCGGTGTGGATGAGGTTACGCCGTGTGGGGTGGTGGTACTGACAATGACGCCCAGCCTCTGAGTTTTCCCTCATGTTCCGCTTCTCTGGCAATATCAGGCATCGTGCCGGGGAAGCGGGTGGCATGTTTGGCATCGATTATCATTCTTGAGCGCGGACAGTAGCGTGATAGTACCGGCGCGCATTTTAGTTGATGTTGCCGGAAAATGTTTTTTATTTTTAGTTTTGTTGCTCATGGTCATAGGTTTTATCACTATATCTTTATATTAAATGGTATTAACCGTTGGCTGAGTTATTTGTTGAAATAACTTGTGATACCCCTCTAACTATTCAGTGTTTATTTTTTCTATTTGTAAACTACATTAAAAAGAGCGCGATACTCCGTGGTGAGTAGTGGCAGGGATAACCCGTGATAGCAAAGGCAAATGTATGCTGCTATCTCTTCTGTGCTGTGCCCGTGTTGTGGTTATGCTGTTCCGTCCCGCTTGGTATTGGGCTGCCCGCATCGGCAGGTTTTGGCTCCTTATCAGCCTTTCCTTCTGACGCTGACTGGCTAATACCGCACGTATATCCGATAGCTGAGGCATGGCAGGAAGATACATTGTCATTTTTTATGATGATATGGCGATATTTTTATCCATCATGGCTGCATGCCCGGAATAACGGCTGCGACTGAATCAAAATAGTCAAAAAACAGGTGGTGCTATGAGTATTTTGGGTGGTAAATACGAGAATATTAAGCTTGGTACAAAATTATCTCTAGGATTTGGATCGGTATTGTTATTGTCATTAATCGTATTAATTTCCGGGATATTCGGATTTCGTAGTGTTGCAAAAAATAATGATAATGCGGCGATAACTAATCAACTGAATGCGACGCTGGCCCAGGCACGCATACTGAGAGTGCAATTCCAGTTCACCCATGATTACAGCTTTATCGATAAAAATGGCGAATTACTGAATCAAATGGAGAGTATTCTCCGGCAGGCTAACGCGATTGGTGGCAGTCAAGCAATCATTAATGATCTGGAGAGCATCAGCCAGGATTTGAAAAACTACCGGGCAACGCGTGAGGCCTTTTTGGCTACCAGCAAAAAGCGTGATGCCGCTGGGCTAAAAATCAGCCAGGAGGAGAGTGAAGGGGTGCTTGCGGCGTTTTACGGCAAATGGAATAAGGCCAACGGCATTCCCGCAGATACGCAAGTGATGCTGTTTCAGTTAGGGCAGAGCATGGCGGATATTCGCGATGTCGCGCATGATTTGCTGTTGGCTCCCTCGGCTAACACACTGGCTATCACATTGAAAAGTATTGATGATGCTGAAAAACTCATCAAGGAAAGAAACGGCCAGCTCACCACTGAGATGCAAGTGTGGCTAAAAAACAGCTGGGATTATTTCCTGCAATATCGCCAGTCTGCACCGGCTTACCTTGCGGCGTTTCAGGAGGAAACCAACGCCGGTCAGGCCATGAGCGCGGCCGCCGATAAACTGAATACCGATGTTGCTGACCTGTTCAATCAACAGCTTGAGAATTCCGCGCAAACGACGCGTTCCTCTGAAGTCAAAATGCTGTTTACCAGCCTGGCGGTTATCCTGCTTGGCATTATCATGGCATGGCGTATCTCGGTACAAATCGTGACGCCGATTAAACTCGGGCTGTCTGTTGCCGAGCGGATAGCCAATGGCGATCTCTCCTCGTCTATCCACACCACGCGCCGTGATGAACTTGGCATGTTGATTACCGCCATGGCCGCCATGAATGACAAATTGCGCACCATGATCCACGACATTCGTGCAGGCGTTGGGCAGGTGGCGTTAGCATCAGCAGAAATTGCTGCCGGTAATGCCGATCTCTCCTCGCGTACCGAACAACAATCTGCCGCGGTGGTGGAAACGGCCGCCAGCATGGAGCAGTTAACCTCAACCGTAAAACAGAATTCGGAAAATGCGCATCATGCATCACAACTGGCATCGGAAGCATCACAAAATGCGATAAAAGGTGGCGATATTGTCAGTAATGTGGTGAAAACCATGGATGAAATATCCGGCAGCTCTAAACGCATTTCGGAAATTACCTCGGTCATTAACAGCATTGCCTTTCAAACCAACATTCTGGCGCTGAATGCCGCGGTAGAGGCTGCGCGTGCGGGGAGCAAGGTCCGTGGGTTTGCCGTGGTGGCCAGTGAAGTGCGTAATCTGGCCCAGCGCAGTTCACAGGCAGCGAAAGAAATTGAGGGGTTGATTCACGAGTCGGTATCCCGGGTTAACACCGGCTCTGCTCTGGTTGATGAGGCCGGTAAAACGATGCAGGATATCGTTCGTTCAGTTACCCATGTGTTTGACATCATGGGAGAAATTGCTTCTGCCTCTGATGAACAAAGCCGTGGGATCTCGCAAATCGCACAGGCGGTGTCTGAGCTTGATACGACGACGCAACAGAATGCGGCACTGGTTGAAGAGTCCTCTTCTGCTGCGAATTCACTGGAGGATCAGGCCCAGCGGCTGGCTCATACCGTATCAGTCTTCCATCTGGGAGATGATCGCCCTTCTCATCACGACCTGCATTCTCATCACGATAAGCACGGTCGCTCTGGCAGCGATGAGGCACCGCTGCTGCTGGCAAAACCCCGCGCAACGCGCAAGCCCGCGCAGAAAAAAGGCGCGCCGCACGGTGCAGGTAAAGCGGCGAAATCGCATTCGGCAGACGATGAGTGGGTAAAATTCTGACGGGCATACCGTCGGCCATTGATTGTCTGGCTACTGCGGCGCATCTATTGCTGTTCGGGCAATGTCGTTATCGTATGACATTGCCCGGTGTGTTGATCAACAGGAGAGTGGCAACACCGTGCGAAAGCGTCGGTGCCCACGGTGGTGATGGATGACGACAGGTCGCGGTTATTGGCGGTCACGGTATTCACGAGCGGGTTGCCAGTCGCCGTGATGAAATTCATCCACCGGAAAACAGCCGCCGTTACGAATTTGTTGCTCCTCCATGGCGCTCAGGCACTGTGGTTCATTAATGTAGGTTCCCGCGACCAGACTCTCGCAGTTACCGCCGAGGTAACAGACAAAAATCACCAGTGCGAACATAACGCCCCCAAGACGTCAACGTGCAGCCTTGCCCTGAGTGAGAGTGTAGCCGAAAAATGTCAGCCGGGGGCCGCCGAGGAGGTTCACCGCGGCCGGTTTACCGGTGTAATAGCCGCGCCATCGCGCACCAGGTCGCGTGGCAGCGTGTTTTTCAGCCGTGCACCAACCGGCTTACTTAACCCCAGCGCGGCCTGATGCCAGGTCAGCAAGACCTCATCGCGCCCGGTGGCGCTTTCTGGATAGAGATCTTTCCCCTGAAACCAGTCAACCACCTGTTGTGTGTTGAGCTCCAGACACGGCGTTTGCCCGCCCACGCCCAGTGCGACCACGGCTTCGTGCTGCCAGCGGTAGCCTTTGGCAATACGCTCGGCCAGTTTGATGCCCATACGTGAAAAACGCATTTTGCCAAGGAGCGGTTGTAACGCGACGGGGAATAGCCAGATTTCATCATCCCGTTGCCAGAGCTGTAACTGCTGTTCGCGCCAGAACAGGCCGCGCTGCTCAGCGGCCTGACGCAGCGGTAATGCTTCTTTCGGCGGGACAGGGGTGAACGGTAGTTTGCCCACTTTATAACGGGGTTCGGGCAAACCGGGAACACTGGCGGTCTTACGTAAACGTGCGACGAAAAACCCTTCACTGTCATAAATTTGCGGGAAAACGTGTAAAAACCCTTCTTCAGTGATCGCCTGAGATGCCTGTGAGAATAAGGCGTCCAGCGGTTCGATGGTGCAGGCCTCGGGAAATTGGTTCAGCAACCAGCGGCAGACATGCTGGTTTTCCTGATGATTGAGTGTGCAGGTCGAGTAAATCAGTACACCGCCGGGTTTCAGGGCGTGAAATGCACTTAAGATCAATTCTCGCTGGGTTGCGGCTATCTCATCGATGCTGTCGGTTGACCAGTGGCTCATGGCTGCCGGGTCTTTGCGAACCACGCCTTCACCGGAGCAGGGCGCATCAAGCAAAATAGCATCGAAGGTATCAGGCAGCGCAGCCCCAAACACCCGGCCATCAAAGTGTGTCAGTGCCGTGTTGCTGACACCGCAACGATGCAGATTGGCATGCAAGACCTTGACCCGGCTGGCTGAGTATTCATTCGCAACAATCAGCCCCCGATTGTGCAGGCGGGCGGCGATTTGCGTAGTTTTGGAGCCTGGCGCGGCCGCCATATCCAGCACCCGCTTCTCTTCAGGCAAGACATCCCCCATAAACAGCGCACTGACGGGCAGCATGGAACTGGCCTCCTGAATGTAAAACAGGCCGCTGAGGTGCTCTAAAGTGTTGCCCAGGCGCAGGGTATCCTCGTGCGTTTGTTGCAGCCAAAACCCCTCGCTACACCACGGGATAGGCTGGAGCGCCCAGCCATAAGGCGCGACCCGTTCGAGAAAGGCCGAGACGCTGATTTTCAATGTATTGACGCGAATGCTGCGCCGTAGCGGGCGCTGGCAGGCGGCGATAAACTCATCCATGGCTAGATGGGCGGGCATGATGGCCTGCATCGTGCTGAGAAATTCGGGCTTGAGGGTGAAGAGGTAGCCTTGGTCACGGCATGGTTTCCGTTACAACAACAATCGAAGCCGGGATTTTATCATATCTGAGTGCGATGAAGGGAGGCCGCTCACCCGCATGGCGCGGGCGAGCGGTGAAGGACTGACAATGTGACGGGTTAGCGCTCTGGCAGCGCAGTGCCCCAGTCACGCCAGCCACCCGGCTCCTCGTTATGCAGCAGGAAGTGTTTACCGGCTAAGGTTGCGGGGGCCAGTGGCGTGGCGGGCGGTGTGGCAAAAGCGATACCACCACGAATGAATTGCTGGAACGTGCCACTTTTGATAACGCCCCCCGTCAGGCCAAATTGCAAGTTGTAGCCTGATGCCAGCCAGAATACCGAGTTGTCGCGCACCAGTTGCGCGTGACGCTTGCTGATACGCAAGGCTACCGATACCCGGTCAGACAGCGGGCCGAGCGTCAGGCCGGTAACGGTGCCGACTTCAATGCCGCGAAACAGTACCGGTGTGCCTATCTGTAATGAGCCGGCCTCAGCGGTGTCCACACTGATATTCAATCCATCCTGATAGCGCGAATCGGAAATGGTGGCTTTTTGCAGTTCGAAATTACGGGTCTGAACGCCGTTACCCGGATCGGCATTGATATAGGGCTGGATCAAGGTTTCCAGATGGTTAACACCCGCGGCGGAAATCTCCGGTGTGACGACGGAAAACCGCGTGCCTGCCCGGGCAAAATGGCGCACGTATTCGGGGTACAGCACCGCTTGTACCCGCACTTCATCACGTTGTTCGGACAGTTTGAGTGATTCAAGCTGGCCGATATCAATGCCCAGATAACGGATTGGCATCCCTGTTGAGAGCTTGCTGGCATCATAAGTGCGCAGCGTAATGCGGCTGCCAACGGCCCGTGCGGCCGTTTCGTTGCTATACAACGGCCGTTTAGCGGTTTGAACATCGGCGGCACCGTCCACATTATCAAAACTGATAGCGCCTTTCAGGGCACGGCTCAGGGGCGAAGCCTGTACGGTCAGGCCCGCGCCGTTGAGCTGCACTTTTGCGCCGCCTTCAGCCCAGAACACGCTGTTTTCACTCAGCAATTTGCGGTATTCGGGACGAATGGCCACATCAATGGTGAACCATTCGGCATCCGGTCGGATGCGGGTGATTTCGCCGACTGGAAATTTGCGATACAGCACCAGTGAACCTTCTTGTATATCCGGCAGGCTGTCGTTTGCAGCGTCAGCGTGGTGGGCAGTGAGGTTCCGGTGACACCGGCACTGGCTTTTTCTTTATCGCTGTAGAGCGGGTAGCGGGATTGTGGTGCGCCGTTGCGGCCGGCAGCACGGTGACCCCACCACTGAGCCACTCCTGAGCGCTGGCCCCCAGAACCTGCACGCCATCGAGCCCCAGTTTGACATTGATCTGACTGCTGGCGATGAACTGGCTGTCCTGATGCAACAAATGGCGATATTGGCTGTCGATGACGGCGATAAAATTCACGCTGGTATCGGTCAGGGTACGGCGTGCTATCTGACCGATTTTCACGCCATGCAACATCACCGGCTGGCCGCTGTCGATGCCGTAACTCTGGCTGGCCGTCAGCTCGATGTGCAGGACACCCGGCTGTTGCAACGCGTGTTGCATGGTGTCGGCTACCACGAAGTGCTGTCTGGCTTCTCCCTCACCGGGGATGAGTGTGAAGGTTGCACCGCCCAGCAGGGCTGGCAGGTTCATTTGTGCCAGCGACAGTTTGGGTGCTGCAAGTTCAATGCGTGTTTGTTCGCGTAACAGCGGCACAACGGATGGGTCAACGATAAGCTCGCCGGTGACGCGCTGATTTTCGCCAAGCGTCAGGCGTTGCAGCGTACCAACCTCAAGCCCCTGATAAAGCAGTGGCGTGCGCCCGGCGTGCAGGCCATCGCCGGAAGGCAAATCCAGGGTTATCTGAACCCCGCGCTGGCTTTGTGCCAAATCAGGGTACAGGTCGTAATTTTGGTCAGCCGGAGCGGCGTCACCGGGTTCGGGCGAGTCAAATGCCACTGCGCCGTTGACCAGTGCTGACAGATTCTGCATGTCGATAGTCGCCCCGTTCAGGCTGACATCGGCTTTCAGACCGGAGACATTCCAAAACCGGCTGTTTGTTTTGACCAGCGTGGTGAAGCGGCGATCGATCAACACATCGATGACGACACCGCGGTGATCCGGGTTGATGCTGTAGTCATACACCTTTCCGACCGGGATTTTGCGAAAATACACCAGTGAACCGGCGTTCAATGAGCCCAGATCATCCGCCCGCAAATGCACCAATAATTCACCGCTGTTAACCCGGTATTTGGGTTGCGTATCTTGCGCGACAAAGTGGCGCACCGGTGAGCCTGAGCCGGGTAACATGCCGATATAGTTACCCCCGACCAGCGCATCGAGCCCGGAAACACCGGCCAGAGAGGCTTTGGGCGTGACGAGCCAGAATTGCGTCGCGCTGCGCAGCGCATCTTTCATATCATTGCGGATGCTGGCGATAACCTGAATGGTGCGCAGGTCATCACCGAGTTTTATGCTGCGCACCGTGCCCACTTCCACACCCTGTAGCGCACCGGGGTACGTCCCGGCACAATGCCATCGGCCGAGACAAAATCAATCGTAATAGTGGCTCCCCGCTCTTGCTGATTGGTATAAAGCAGCCAGCCTGCGATGAGTAAGGCGACCAGTGGCAGCAGCCAAAACGAGAGCCGACGGCGGGTTTTGATTCTGGCTTCGCCGAGGGCGTTGGGTTCTGCATGGCTATTTCACATTACTCCGCATCAATTTTTGTTCCACGTCTGTCGTTATCCCACATCAAGCGGCTATCCAGCCATTCAACAGACAATATTGTCAGTACCACCGCTGCGCCAAAATAGAACGCGGCAGGCCCCATCGTGAAGGCCAGCAACTGGTCACGATTAACCAGCGACATCGTCAGGGCGATAACAAACAAATCCAGCATTGACCAGCGGCCAACCCAGCGCATGGCACGCAGTAACCTCATGCGCACGAGCAGGCCGCGTGGTGTCTGTGCATGAATACTGAGCAGGAGCGAGGCGGTGGCGAGCACTTTGAAAAAAGGCACCAGAATACTGGCAATAAAAACAATCACCGCCACCGGACATTGCCGCTGGCCAGCGACACAATGCCCGACAGTATCGTGTCTTCGCGCCGCACGCCATTGACGTAGATTATCGAAATGGGCAACCAATTCGCGGGATGAGCAAAATAACGGCGGCAAGCAGGGCTGACCAGGATTTTGCAGGCTGTAAGGCCGGCGAGCCGTCAGCGGAACATGGCAGCGCTGACAGCGGCCCTTGCCATCAGGAGCCGAGGTAAAGTGGCATGATAAGCAGACGCGTGCATGGGCAGGCAGCGCTCGCAACGGGCGTTGCGGGTAAAAACGCTGCCACAACTGTTCCGGGTTGAGATGGATAAGGGTCAATAAACTTAACAGCATCACGGCAATAAATGCCAGCAACCCCTGACCGGGAAGCACTTCGGAGAATTCGCGCACCTTTATGGCAGAAACCGCCATGCCGACCAGGTAGACATCGAGCATGACCCACTCTTTAAGACGCGCGAACAATAACAGCGCCGGACGCAGGTTCATCCCTATGCGCGGAGCAAAAAACAGATAGAGCAGAGCCGTTACCAGCGTTAGCGGTGCGCCAATGGTACAGAATGCCACCATGCTGGCGGTAAGCGGGTGCCCTTGACGCGTGATTTGCCAGATGCCTTCCAGCAAGCTGGCACTGATAGAAACGCCAAATAGCCGGATATTGATAAGCGGCTCGGTATAGGCAAATGGCATCAGCACCAGCATGGCAACGGCCATCGCAGCAAGGCGGGCGATAGACCAGTCCCGCCCGCTGGCGACATGAGCGTCACAGCGAGGACAATAGCCATGCTGGCGTTGTAAGTCTGGCAGCGTAAAGTGCGCATCACATTGCGGGCAGCGCCTGCGCTTTGGCGCTATTGCACAGGCTGCATCAACCGCCACGCAAGCCGGGGCGGCGTTATAAATTTTCATATTTCCTGCGGGCAGGTTAACAGGACAGGTATTATCATAGTGTAACTGAATGATGGATGACACAAAATCACTGCTACGCTAGTGCCCTGAGAAACGGATCTGTTCGTCGCGCTGAGGTTGTTAGCGCGATTGTTACAGGGTGTCGGCGTGGTGATATCCGGGGGATATGGTTGGGCTGGCAAGAGAAATCCTGTAGCATCCTTATCCGATTCTCTCTGTCATGATGCGGCGGCCTGAGCTATTGCGCGGGCTGTAAAAATACTTTCTGCCTATTTGCAAAATGAAAAAAAGAACAATTTTATGATGAATTGGTGAACGACCTGTCGGCGCTGATTGCCGAGAAGATCGTTTCATCACGATTTTATCCAACAGCAGTGCGCTGTTGTTTGAGCGTCTGGAAGCGGTGAATTGGGCCGGGTTTTACCTGCTGGAGGGTGACACGCTGTTTTAGGGCCGTTTCAAGGCCGCCCTGCCTGTGTGCGTATTGCAGCAGGAAAAGGCGTTTGTGGGCGCGCCGTGCTGGAAAATCGCGTTCAGCGGTGGGGGATGTCCACGCATTTCCCGGCCATATCGCGTGTGATGCTGCCAGTAATGCCGAAATTGTCCTGCCGATGGTGGTCGATGGCGTACTGGTTGGCGTGCTGGACATTGACAGCACGATTTATGACCGCTTCGATGCAGCCGATGAACAGGGCCTGGAGGCACTGGTAGCGGCGCTGTGTCAGCAATTATCCCAGAGTGATGTGCTGACTTTTATTAATTCTCGTATGTTGCGACAAGGATAACGTGGCAATTGCTGATGGCGTCATTATAATGACGCCTGTTCATGCCTGCGCTGGTTGGCAAACCCGTTGTAATCAGGAAATTTCATGGAAAATCAACCTAAGTTGAACAGCAGTAAAGAAGTGATCGCTTATCTGGCAGAGCGTTTTCCGCTCTGTTTTACGATTGAAGGTGAAGCGCGTCCATTAAAGATTGGCATTTTTCAGGACTTGGTCAACCGAGTATCCGAATCTGAGCACGTCAGTAAAACACAGTTACGGTCAGCACTACGCTTGTATACCTCAAGCTGGCGCTATCTGTATGGCATCAAGTTGGGTGCACAGCGTGTTGATCTCGATGGCAATCCCTGTGGGGAGCTTGAGCAGCAGCATGTCGAACATGCGCGCAAGCAACTGGAAGAAGCGAAAGCCCGGGTGCAGGCACAACGTGCCGAGCAGCAGGCGAAAAGACGTGAATCTGGCGAGGCGGAACCCGCACGTCCACGTCCCGCCGGTAAAGGGGCTGTGCGCCGTGACCGTGAGGGAGCCGCTCACGCTCCGCGTAAACCTCGTCCGGCTTCCCGTACCGCACCGTCTTCGTCTTCCTCACCATCCGTTGCTGAATCCAAACCCCGTCAGCCTAAAGCTGCCCGTGTGGCGAAGCCTGAACACCAGAGTGTGACGGACATTTCCAGCCTGAAAATTGGCCAGGAAATCAAAGTCAGGGCTGGCAAAAACGCCATGGATGCCACTGTGCTTGAGATAGCGAAAGACGGAGTCCGGGTTCAACTGGCTTCCGGTCTGGCGATGATCGTACGCGCAGAACATTTGCAGTTCTGATACGGAGGCCAACCAGGGCATGAACACTTTTGTTAAAGCAACCGTTTTAAGTTTACTGTTGCTCTCCGGGTATGGTGTTGCCAGCGAAACCATCACCCGTGAAGAGCAGATCCCGCTGTTGCAGCCGGAAGCGCAACATTCGACCGTCAGTGAACGTGTGGCATCACGTTTCCTGCGCTCTCATTACCGTCAGTTCATGCTGGATGCGCAGTTCTCCGGCAAGATCTTCGATCGTTATCTCAATATGCTCGATTACAGCCACAATGTGCTGTTGGCTTCCGATGTGGCGCAATTTGCCGATCAGAAAGCGCAATTGGGTGACGATCTGAAAAACGGCAAACTGACCTTGCCGTATACCATGTACAACCTGGCGCAGAAGCGTCGGTTTGAACGTTATCAGTACGCGCTCTCCTTGCTGGAAAAACCGGTCAATGTGAATGGCAGCGATGTCATTGATTTAGATAGGGCCAAAGCGCCCTGGCCACAGAACGCACAAGAGCTGAACGCGCTGTGGGACGCCAAGGTAAAATACGATTGGTTGAGCCTGAAGCTGACCGGAAAGGCCGACGCAGAAATCAAAGAAACGCTCACCAAGCGTTATCAGTTTGCCGTGCGTCGTTTGGCACAGACCAACAGTGAAGACGTATTCCAGATGGTGATGAATGCGTTTGCGCGTGAAATAGACCCGCACACCAGCTACCTGTCACCACGCAATACCGAACAATTCAATACCGAGATGAGCCTGTCGCTTGAAGGCATTGGTGCGGTATTGCAAATGGACGAAGACTACACGGTGATTAACTCGATGGTGCCTGGCGGCCCGGCGGCGAAGAGCAAACGCATTAGCGTGGGCGATCGCATTGTCGGCGTGGGCCAGTCAGGTAAACCGATGGTAGATGTGATTGGCTGGCGTCTGGATGATGTGGTCGCGCTTATCAAGGGGCCGAAAGGCAGCAAGGTGCGCCTGGAGGTGCTGCCCGCCGGTAAAGGTACTAAAACGCAGCAGATTACCCTGACCCGTGAGCGTATCCGCCTTGAGGATCGCGCGGTGAAAATGTCGGTAAAAGAGGCCGGGAAAGATAAAGTTGGCGTGCTGGATATTCCAGGGTTCTATGTCGGGCTGACGGATGATGTGAAAGTCCAGTTGCAGAAACTGGAAAAAGAACATGTCAGCAGCATTATTATTGACCTGCGTGGCAACGGCGGTGGTGCGTTGACAGAGGCGGTTAGCTTGTCCGGGCTGTTTATTCCGAGCGGGCCGGTCGTCCAGGTACGTGATAATAACGGCAAGATCCGTGAAGACAGTGATACCGACGACACGCTCTATTACAAAGGGCCGCTGGTGGTACTGGTCGATCGTTTCAGTGCGTCGGCATCGGAAATCTTTGCCGCTGCAATGCAAGATTATGGCCGGGCGCTGATTGTCGGGGAACCGACGTTTGGTAAGGGCACGGTGCAACAGTACCGCTCAGTCAACCGAATTTATGATCAGATGCTGCGCCCGGAGTGGCCTGCGCTGGGGTCGGTGCAGTACACCATCCAGAAATTCTATCGCATCAATGGCGGCAGTACGCAGCGCAAAGGTGTGACGCCGGATATCATCATGCCGACAGGCAACGAGGTGGTGGATACCGGTGAGAAATTTGAAGACAACGCGTTACCGTGGGACAGCATTAAGCCAGCCAGCTATTCGGTGATGGGAGATGTGAAACCACTGTTGCCGGGACTGCTTGAGCAGCACAATGCCCGTATCGCCAAAGACCCTGAATTCCAGTTCATTCAGCAGGATGTGGCACGCTATCAGGAGATGAAAGAGAAGCGTAACCATGTGTCGCTGAATCTGGCACAGCGCCAGAAGGACAACAACGAAGAGGAAGCGAGCCGGTTGATGCGTATCAACGATCGTTTGAAGCGTCAGGGCAAACCGCCGTTAAAATCACTGGATGATTTGCCGAAGGATTATCAGGACCCTGATGCCTATCTGAGTGAAACGGTGCAAATCGCGCAAGACCTGTCTAAAACCTTGGCTAAGCCTCAGTGAGGATATAACGGTTATGGCGGTCGGCGGCTAATAAAAAGCCCGGTTTGAAATGAAACCGGGCTTTTTTCGTTCAGGCTATTCTCGCCGCAGCCTTATGGCTTAAAGCGGGCGGCGGTCATTACCAGCCGACGCCCAGACCGAGCGTATAGAGTGTGTCGTTGACGTTGCCCTGAACGCTTTCAGTACGGTTGCGCGAAACCTTCATGCTGACGGAAGACCAGTCAGTCACTTTTAAGCGCAGGCCCGCACCGGCTTTGAAGTAGAGGGGCGTGGTGCTGTCAAATGAGCGACCCACCTCACCGTCGGTAAACAGTTCGGTACGTTTACTGAACAGGAAGCGGCTATAGTTCCATTTCAGGCCGCTGGAGTAGAAGTTATCTTCACTGTCATTGCGATAGATGAAGGTCTGGGCGTTGACCAGCGTGGTGACAGAAAATGCCCCCAAATCGTTATCCCAGAACTGATAACCCGGACCAGTACCAAAAGAACGGTTGATCTTGATGTTTTCTACCCAGTCACGTTTGTACTCGTAACGACCCTGCCAGAACCAGTGTTCATCAATGAACTTGTCCAGCGCGTATTCACCCGCTGCATTTTTGGTGCTTTCCACATTGTCTTCTTTGGTCATGTGGTAGCTGGCATCAAGATTATGACGCCATGTACCATGACGCAGACGGGTGTTGAGCGTCACATCACGGTTATCCGTTTCAGTGGAGCTTTTCTTATGGGCCAGGCTCACATCAATGTTGCCTTTCCAGGAGAAATCTTCCACCCAACGGCGTGGCACCACCATCGAGTTAATGTCGGATAACGGCAGCGTTTCCTGCCCGGCGCTGACCTGCTGGCCATCCGTACTGACCGGTTGGGCGACAATCGCGCGTGAATTTTCAGACGCCTTGATAGCCGGGTAGAGTACCCCTTTTTCGTAGCGTTGACCCTGAATCACTAATCCGTGGTCAGTCTGGAAGGTTTTCACTTTGTCCCAGGTGACGGATACGGTGTCAGCGTAATCGGTTTTGATAAACAGTTTGCCGCTATCGAGCAGCGTGATCTGGCCGCTGATTTTGTCGCCGTTGGTTAACCAGACGGTATCTGCATGGCTTGCAGACATGCCAGCAACACTGAGCGTGACGAACAGACTCAGTGACGAAAGAACGTGTTTGGAATGTGTCATGATGTCAGATAAAACTGTGGGTGACTAAAAAGTGAAAGACGCCGTTCAGCGGGGCTGCCGCTGCATCGATATGCCAGTTTTTATTCCGGCGGGGCAAACATTAACAGGAATTGCGTTTTGTCTCTAGGTATAAGTGCGACTGAATTAGAATGGAAATTGTTATAAACGATGTAATTAATGATTTACGGCTATAACGGAGAGGGCTATCACACCAGGGGCATCCGTGCCGTCACCGTTGTGGTTAACTGTCACGCGGTGCTGCGTGATGGTGTAAAGCGTGGCCTCAGAAAACGCGCTGTCAGTGACAGCTTCATGCGCACGACCACATGTTCCTGAAAGAGCATGCACAATACGACCGTGGTTAACAGGAACAGGGCATAACCGGTCATCGAGAGGTTAACGCGCCCTGCCGCGTCAATGAAAGCATCCCAGTGATAAAAACATGACCACGGATCGCCGCGCAGTAGCTGCTCCAGCGTGCGGAACAGGTTAAACAGCGGAACGTGCAGTGCAAAAATCGATAACGAGGCCGCGCCAAGCCGCGTGGCCCAGTTTTTCAGGTGTTCGCTGGCAGGCTCGCGCTGGTCGGCAAATAACCACACCAGTGCGATTTGCGCTGGCAGCAATAGACCATTGTGTAACAGGAAATACCAATAGTGTTCGCCGTGAGTGAACAGCCCGGTTGCCAGTATAAAACAGGTACCGATAAACCCGGCCAGGGCGTTACGCTGCGGCTGGCTCAGCGGCGGGTGCTGACCATCACGGTATTGGCGAAAAAGGGTGTAACTGAGTATTCCGGCCAGGAATTCTGGTAAGCGTAACAAGGGGTTACGCTGTAGCAATCCGGTGTAGGGTGTGCCATACAGGTGATGCCAGATAACCCAAAGCGGGGCCAGCAAATAGAGTGCGAAAATCAGTATTAACCATAATCGTGGGTAACGACTGCGGGCCAGCGGCGGAGCCAGCACAGGGAACAACAGATAAAAGAAAAACAGGGTTGAAACTGACCACAACGGGGCATTGAATGTCAAAAAATAGGGGTTCCAGGCCTGAAGCATTAACAGCTGTAATAAACCGTTTAGGGCCAGCTCGGGGTTATTCATGTAGTGGCGCAATGTTTCGGGTAACACGCTGGGATCATTACTGTCATAAATGACAAAACGGGCGCTGGCGAGCGGGCCGTCAGGGGGAATGGCCAGCCAATGCATGAGGCTGACGACAACAATCGATGACGTCAGGCCGATAAGGTGAATCGGGTACAGGTTGAATAAACGCCTGGCTAAAAAATGCCGCGCCGGCTCCCTGAGCTTGCCATCGCGCAGATAGACATGGCTGAGCAAAAAACCCGAGAGCACAAAGAAGGTGCTGGTGGCAAAGAACCCCATGCTGGTCAGCTCGCTGAGAAACGGGATCGTTTCTCGCTGCGGGTAGACATGTATTGTGTGGTAGATCATCACATAACAGCCGAGCAAAAAGCGCAGCCACTCCAGCCCGATAAACCGTTCTTTGACGTTCACTCTCTTCTCCTCCGGTTTGCGCCTGGTGAAAACGCAGTCAAACTGACATGCCCAACAGCGTCAGTCTGGAACAGGAATGTGGGGAAATATCTGGCGAAATGGCGATAAAGTACGAAAAACCATGAGGGGGTGTTACGCTATCCGTTGCGGTGCAAACTTACGTATGGAAATGTAAGTGGGGAGGCTTTACTGTGGTTTTTAGCATCAAAGGATGACGCAGTGTTTAAGGGCCGGTGACTGCCCTTTTGCGGTTAAAAAATCTTTTCCTGAACCACCCACACGGCGGCTTCTACCCGGGAGCGCAATTTCATTTTTTTCAGCAAATGTTTCACATGCACTTTCACCGTGCTTTCCGTAATATCGAGTTTGCGGGCAATCACTTTATTGGGCAGACCCTGGGCAATCAGCTTGAGAATGTCTTTTTCTCGCGGCGTTAGCAGTTGAATATCGCGCGTATCGCTGCTGCGCGCTTCGCGCAGACTGGCCGCCAGTACCGGTGTCAGTGTGTCACTGAGCACCATTTTTCCGGCTGCTGCCTGATGCAGCGCAACCAGCAGATCTTCCGGCTCCATGTCTTTGAGAAGGTAGCCATCCGCCCCGCCTCTAAAGGCGCTGATGACATCCTCTTCGTGGTTGGAAACGGTAAACACCACAATCCGGCCAGAAAGCGCCGTCTCGCGCAGGCGGGAGAGGGTGGCCAGGCCATTCATGCCGGGCATGTTCAAATCCAGCAGAATCAGGTCAGGGTCAAGCTGTGCGGCCAGTTCAACCCCCTGCGCCCCGTGGCTGGCCTCGCCGACCACACGTAAATCCGGTGCCATACTGAGCAACTGTTTAACACCGTTACGCAGCATAGGGTGGTCGTCAATCAGCAGAACCGTCGCGGTATCATTGCCCGGCAGCGGGGAGGCATCCGGTATGTCCTCAGAGAGGTGGTCAGGCATGGTTTTCTCCTGTTAATTCGTTGGGCTGGCGGTAGTCTGCCTGAAAGCGAACACAGACCTCTGTGCCACCAGACACAAGGCGCTGAATCGTGAGCTCGCCATTCAGGCTACGGGCGCGATCGCGCATGATAATCAGGCCATAGTGATTCAGGCGCGAGGCATCATCACGGATGCCGATGCCGTTATCACGTACCTGCAACTCAATATGCCCTTGATGCTGGCGCAGTGTAATAGTGACGGCGCTGGCCTGCGCGTGCTTATAAATATTGCTCAGGGCTTCACGAATGATTTGCAGTAAATGAATGCCCTGATGGGCCGATACCGACTGCAACGGCAACAGGTATTGCAGCTCGATATTGTAACCAAGGCGTGAGTTGAACTCCGCTACGGTAGCTCGCAGTGCCGCCAGCAAGCCTGATTCTGACAACTGAAGCCGGAACGTGGTGAGCAATTCCCGCAACTGCCGATAGGCGGTGTTAATTTCATCACGCATCGCAGCCAACTGCTGCTGTACCTCTTCGGGCAGTGAGGTGTGTTGCATTTGCAGGCAACTGAGCTGAATTTTCAGGCACGAGAGCGATTGGGCGATAGAGTCGTGTAATTCACGCGCGATGGTTGCCCGCTCCTCCATTAACATCAACTGTTGCCGATGGCTGGACTGCCGCTCCAGCGCCAGCGTACCGGTAAGCTGCTCGAGTAGCGTGTTGAGCAACTGGTGCTGGTCCGGCGTGAGCGATTGCGGGGCAGGCATCCAGGCCAGCACCCGGCCATAGCGCCCCAGCTTATCGTGCAAATCCCAGCTTACCGCTTTCCCTTCTTCACGCTGAGATGGCGTAAGCCGGTGACAAGCTCGCGGGCAGTGATTATCCGGGCAGGTTTGCGGATCGGGCAGATGAGTCAGCCCCGAGGCGGCTAACTGTGGTTGATGATTATCCTCATACAGTTGCAGGCGAATATCATAAAGCGGGATCAGCTCACCGAGCTCATCCAGCACGGGTAACAGGCGGCTGCACAGTGGGGCGCGGGTGTGCAGGCGGCGGCTGGCGCGATAAAGAAATGCCAGCGTCTCGTTTTTTTGTTGTAAATCGGCGGTTTTTTCGGCTACACGGCGCTCCAGCGAACGGTAAATGGCGGATAATTCATCCGACATGGCGTTTAGTGTGTGGGCAAGCGTACTCATTTCATCGTGACCGCGCAGGGTCACGCGCTGTGTAAATTCACCCTGGCCGATGGCTCGGGCCATCGCCATCAGCTTGTGTAACGGGGACAACAATCGGTGGCGCAGATAAAAAAAGGTCAACAGCAAGAGCAGCAGCATGATGCCGATAAATATCCGCTGCACCTGGGTTGCCAGGCGCAGATGCGCTTCGGTTTTCTGGTCGATAGTGAGCACCAGCGCATCCAGTTGATGGACGAAGTCGGCCACGGCAGCGCTGGCGTCACTGGGGTGTGATGCCTGACTCAGGCGGGGTTTGAGCTGTTCTGCCCAGTAGCGCTGTAGCGCTATCAATCCGTCATCCAGTTGTTCGCGTGTTACGGCTTGCTGCAAATCCTCGCTGTAGGCATCTTGCTCCAGCTCTTGCAAATAGTGCGTGTGCTGTCGGTCTAGCGGCAGCAGGGAGAGCAGCCGATAGCTTTGCATCCGCAGGGAGCCAGCCTTGTTGATAGCGTGCGCATTCCCCTGAATCCCCTGCGACATCCAGCTTGACACCGCCATACCCGCGATACCCAGCAAGCCTTGTAGCAGCATTAACAGCACCACCTGATTGACCAGCGAGAGAGGGAACTGAAAGCGTCTGAACATCAAGAAACCGCCTGTACGAAAGAAAATACGTTGGCATAGCCGTAAACTGCCGCAGAAACAGGCCGATAGCGCGCCCTCAGGCCGCGACCCACGCCACCAGGGCATTTTTTCTTATTTTGGTAGACAACCCTATACCCATAAAGGGGTAATCCTGAATTTCCGCGCCCTAAAACCGGCGAGAAGGTATGCGCCGCGTTTCGTGCTAATAATCTGAAATTTAATGATTATTTATTATAAATCTGGCTACTCCTTTGGAAGTGGAGCGCGCGCGTCGGCGGCATTTTACCCGTCAGGGGGTTGATGCACATCAACGTTACCCGGTGCAGACCTTCTAAGGTGGCGCGTGAGAATAGAGCGCTTTTCTGACTGAGGCTTGTTATTTATGACACACTCCACTACTACGCCAGATTCGTCACGACAGACGGTTATCCGGGAATGGCGACCGGAAGAGACACTGTTTTGGCACCAGTCCGGGCGTCACATTGCCCGACGTAATCTTTGGATTTCAATCCCTTGCCTGTTGCTGGCCTTTTGTGTCTGGATGTTATTTAGCACCGTTGCCGTTAACCTGAACAAGGTTGGTTTTCATTTTAGTACCGATCAACTGTTTATGCTGACGGCGCTGCCATCGGTATCTGGTGCGCTGCTGCGCGTACCTTACTCGTTTATCATTCCGCTGGCCGGTGGGCGGCGCTGGACAACATTGAGCACCGTTATCCTGGTCATTCCCTGCGTGTGGCTTGGGTTTGCTGTGCAAAACCCGCAGACGGATTATAACGTCTTCATCATCATCTCCCTGTTGTGCGGGTTTGCCGGTGCTAACTTTGCCTCCAGCATGGCCAATATCAGTTTCTTTTTTCCCAAGGCACAGCAAGGCAGCGCGCTGGGATTAAACGGTGGCTTCGGCAATCTGGGTGTCAGTGTGATGCAACTGCTGGTACCCGTGGTGATTTTCCTGCCGGTGCTGAGTTTTACCGGCAACGGCATCATGCAACCGGATGGCAGCCAGGTGTGGTTACAAAATGCGCCCTGGGTCTGGGTGCCACTGCTGCTTATCGCCTCGGCGGCCGCCTGGTTTGGCATGAACGATCTGTCCACCGCTAAGGCGTCGCTGCGCCAGCAGTTGCCGGTGCTCAAACGCGCACATTTGTGGATCCTCAGCGTGCTGTATCTATCGGCGTTCGGCTCGTTTATCGGCTTTTCCGCCGGGTTTGCCATGCTGTCAAAAACCCAGTTCCCGGATGTGATTGTTTTGCACTATGCCTTCTTTGGCCCGTTGTTGGGCGCACTGGCAAGGCCGGTAGGTGGCATGCTGTCAGACCGGTTTGGCGGTGTGAAGGTCACGCTCATCACCTTTATGTTGATGGCGGTGTTCTCTCTGCTGCTGTTTACGGCACTGCCGGGAGAAAATCAACCGGGGTCTTTCCTGCTGTTCTTTGGCATTTTCATGCTGCTGTTTTTAACCGCCGGGCTGGGCAGCGGCTCGACGTTTCAGATGATTGCGGTGATTTTCCGCGGCCTGACCCTTGCCCGTGTCACCGCAGCCGGTGGCAGTGACGCGCAAGCACAGCGCATGGCCGTGACCGATACGGCGGCGGCGCTGGGCTTTATTTCGGCGATAGGGGCTATCGGGGGGTTCTTCATTCCCAAAGCCTTTGGCACCTCACTGGCGCTGACCGGTTCACCGGCCGGGGCGATGAAAATTTTTGTGCTGTTTTATGTCGCCTGCGTGCTGATTACCTGGCTGTGCTACGGGCGTAACGCACGCGGCTAAGTCAGTGTCTCGGCAGTGGCGATAACCAGACAACTCCAGCAACTAATGCTGGCAACAAGGCCGTGCTGGCAATGCACACGGCCTTGTTGTCATCTCATCATTAACTTAATTGCTGCTTTAAAAATAACCGAATGACTCCCAGTTTAAGCATAAGCAGGTCGTTTCTGGCTGTTTTCTCTGGCCGATGGCAATACGGCGGTGCTCTTTCAGGCGGGCAAAACAGCGTTCAACGACGTTACGTTTTTGTACCACCGGATATTGAGTTTTCTCAGTTTATCCCGGCTGGCCTTTTCATTTGACCTGAATGGAATAGCGGATTTTAGTCCTTTTTTCAGATAATAACGCAGAGACTGACTCGAATACCTCTTATCGGCCAACGCTGTGTTTTATGCGATCCGGTTACTATGAGAACCGCTATGGTCAAAGTTATATAATAGGCAGTATGGTGAAAAAACATGAGTTAATTTGTATTCAAATTTCGTTTCCATTCATTTAACCTAACATTGAATTGTTTCCACCTATAGCCATATTCATTTTGCCTCTAAGCTATATAGAAATCATTAATTTAAATTGACTCTGACTTTTTTATATGAATTTTTAAATTTCTTAACCATACATGGCTACTGGAGGATATATGCATACTGTAAATGACATTCGTGATGGGTTTTATGCAGCAAGGAATACATTACCCGACCATGCAATAAAACCTTATGAGCTGGAAGTAAAGATATTTGATCCTACTACGCTTGCTTATAGCTTTATTGATCAAAATGGAACATTCCCTTCCCATGACATGGGGACTATTTACAATCGGTTCTCATCTGGTGCGGACAATTTCCAATCTTCATGTGGACAAGTAACTTCCTATTTGCGAGATCAGATTATTACAGGGGAATGGAAAATAATATTTGACAACAAACAAGGGAAGTCCGGAGCCATTCTGAGCAAAGAGGAATGCCTTAAGTGGTTAATAAATAATGTACTTAATAAAGACGGTTATTATGGGGTTTGTCTTGGCTGTCATAGTTTTACATTGGTCATTTTCAATAGTGATATAAAGATATATCAAGGGTATATGGCAGTTGGTGTCACAGGATACAACCTTACAACTGATATTCAACGTGATCAAAAGTTTACCTGTGTGAAATTTATAGAGCATCTTACGAAAGTGATGATTGGAGATGATAAAGAAAATCGTTTGGCTGCTAAGGAGCTATTCTACGGTACATGTTCCCCTTCAGCAAATTGTGAGAATATAAATAATGCGAACCTTCAAGTACACCAATTTTTAGGTAGCTTTCCAACGGTAGATGATATAAGGGATCGGTTTGTTGCGGCTTCGAAGATAAATGAAGCAATGTGGTATAAGGTAAGTACTTGGAAGGTTTCAGATGCAGCCACAGCAAAGCCTGGAGCAATACAAGTGAGCAACAGGCTATGGACTCCAGATTCCCATGGTCTCTGTCAAGTGTGCAATGCTGCGGTCAGTAAATGGCATAGACATCACTGCCGAATTTGTGCAAAACTGATTTGCGATACGTGTACCAGAGAAAAAAATGTTAGAGTATCCGCTGATAATGGTAATCAGGGATTACAGAAAGTGTGTATTACTTGTGCCAATTTCTATCCATAATAATTTAATAGTAATTATTTATTAATAAGAACAACTGGTTATAGGCAGTATCAAGTATTTTTGATGCAAGTCAGGCTGTTCTTATTTCTTTTAACAGCAAATCATTATGGTTGAAATGAAAATATTTCCCACCATAAAAATATTAGCTCCGACCTGATCTGGCAGTTGCCGGTTATTTATACAGGTATCTGTCAGATTACATCTGGTTTAAATTCTTCTCAGTCCAGATGCGCTTTCTATCAAGTAATGTTTCCATTCACATCTTGGTACGATGACCTTTCCTACCTGAACGCTGATGTATTGATAGCTGACGTATTTACAACCCGGCGCATGAGCCTACTACCTCCAAATAGTCACCGGGGGTAAGTATCGGCTCACCTGATCGTTGCATATCAATAAATTTCCTTTTTTATCAGTTTATTAGATTGTTTTTTTCGGATAATCCTTTGGTGGTATTTCTGCCGTTGCCGTCCGGCGCGGGCCCGGGCTTGCTTGATCGCTGTCAAGTTCAGGCTCCCTTCTGCTGGCTACGCTACGCCCCAGTGAGCAACCCGTCGGGTGTATTTCATAACGACAGGAGCCGTCAGGCTCCGCAGCAGGAGAGTCCGGATGAGCAAATTTCTTGACCGGTTACGTTATTTCAAACAGGTGGCCGAGCCGTTTTCCGGCGATCACGGTCAGACGCTGAATACTAATCGTGACTGGGAGGATGGCTACCGTAGCCGCTGGCAACATGACAAAGTGGTGCGTTCGACGCATGGCGTCAACTGTACCGGTTCGTGCAGCTGGAAGATTTACGTCAAAAACGGGCTGGTCACTTGGGAGACGCAGCAAACCGATTACCCGCGCACCCGACCGGATCTGCCAAACCATGAACCGCGCGGCTGCCCACGCGGTGCCAGCTATTCCTGGTATCTCTACAGTGCCAATCGCCTGAAATACCCGATGATGCGCAAGCGCCTGATGAAACTGTGGCGTGAAGCGCGTCGGCACCATGCCGACCCGGTCGATGCCTGGGCGTCGATTGTTGGCGATACCAATAAAACCAAAGAATATAAACAAGTGCGTGGTCGCGGTGGTTTTGTCCGTGCCGACTGGCAGGAAGTGAATGAGCTGATTGCTGCTGCTAACGTCTACACCGCCAAAACCTTCGGCCCCGACCGGATTATTGGCTTTTCGCCGATCCCGGCGATGTCGATGGTGTCCTATGCGGCCGGTGCCCGTTACCTGTCGCTGCTGGGCGGGGTGTGCCTGAGCTTTTACGACTGGTATTGCGACCTGCCGCCCGCCTCACCGCAAACCTGGGGCGAGCAAACCGACGTGCCGGAATCGGCCGACTGGTATAACTCGTCGTACATTATCGCCTGGGGCTCTAACGTCCCGCAGACCCGTACCCCTGACGCGCATTTCTTTGCTGAAGTGCGTTACAAAGGCACTAAAACGGTCGCCATTACCCCGGATTACGCCGAAATCGCCAAACTGTGCGATCAGTGGCTGAACCCGAAACAGGGCACCGACAGCGCGCTGGCGCTGGCAATGGGCCACGTTATCCTCAACGAGTTCCATCTCAGGCAGCCGCGTCAGTATTTTACCGATTACGTGCGCCGCTATACCGACATGCCGATGCTGGTGCTGCTGGAGCCGCGTGCCGACGGCAGCTATGCCGCCGGACGTTTACTGCGCGCTGCTGACCTGGTGGGCAATCTGGGCGAGGAAAACAACCCGGAATGGAAAACCATCGCCATTGATGAAACCACCGGCGAGCTGGTGGCACCGCAGGGTTCTATCGGTTATCGCTGGGGCGAACAGGGTAAATGGAACCTGGAAGCGCGTGAAGGCGGAAGCCAGCGCGAAGTGAACCTGCAACTGAGCTTGCTGGGCCACCATGACGAGGTGGTATCCGTCGGCTTCCCCTATTTTGGCGGGGCGGCCAGTGAACATTTTGCCAGTGTCGCACTTGATGAGGTACTGCTGCATCAGTTGCCGGTGAAACACCTGACGCTGGCCGATGGGCAGCAAGGGTTAGTCACCAGCGTTTTTGACCTGACACTCGCCAACTACGGTGTGGATCGCTGCCTGAATGACGAACAATGCGCCAGCGATTACGATCAGGTGAAAGCCTATACCCCGGCGTGGGCCGAGCAAATAACCGGTGTGTCACGGCAGAACATTATTCGTATTGCGCGCGAATTTGCCGACAACGCCGACAAAACCCATGGCCGGTCGATGATCATCGTCGGTGCCGGGATGAACCACTGGTATCACCTCGACATGAACTACCGTGGCATCATCAATATGCTGATCTTCTGCGGCTGTGTCGGGCAGAGCGGTGGCGGCTGGGCGCACTATGTTGGCCAGGAGAAACTGCGCCCGCAAACCGGCTGGTTACCGCTGGCGTTCGGGCTGGACTGGCAGCGTCCGCCGCGCCACATGAACAGCACCTCGTTTTTCTATAACCACTCCAGCCAGTGGCGTTATGAAACCGTCGCGCCGCAAGAGTTCTTGTCACCGCTGGCAGACTCATCACGTTTTAGCGGCAGCCTGATTGACTTTAACGTGCGCGCCGAGCGCATGGGCTGGCTGCCATCCGCGCCGCAACTGGGGGCCAACCCGCTGCATATCGCCGGGCAGGCCGCCGCCGCTGGCATGTCGCCGCAGGAGTTCACCGTGGCGGAGCTGAAAACCGGTCGTCTGCGTTTTGCTGCCGAACAACCGGACAACCCGCAAAACTTTCCGCGTAACCTGTTTATCTGGCGCTCCAACCTGCTGGGTTCTTCCGGTAAGGGCCATGAGTACATGCTTAAGTACCTGCTGGGCACCGAACACGGTATTCAGGGGCAAGATTTAGGCGAGCAGGGTGCCGTGACGCCGGAAGAAGTGGAATGGCGCGCACAAGGCGGTGAAGGCAAACTGGATCTGGTGGTGACGCTGGATTTCCGTATGTCCAGTACCTGTCTCTATTCCGACATCGTGTTGCCGACCGCTACCTGGTATGAAAAAGACGACATGAACACCTCGGACATGCATCCGTTCATTCATCCGTTGTCGGCAGCGGTTGACCCGGCCTGGGAGTCGAAAACCGACTGGGACATCTATAAAGGGCTGGCGAAAACCTTCTCCCGCGTGTGTCAGGGCCACCTTGGGGTCGAAACCGATGTGGTGACACTGCCCATCCAGCACGACTCCGCCGCCGAACTGGCGCAGCCGCTGGGCGTGAAAGACTGGAAAAAAGGCGAGTGTGACCTGATTCCGGGGAAAACCGCGCCGCACATTATGGTGGTGGAGCGCGACTACCCGAACCTGTATGCCCGCTTTACCTCACTTGGCCCGTTGCTGGATAAACTCGGCAACGGCGGTAAAGGCATTAGCTGGAATACCCAAAACGAAGTGGATTTCCTCAAACGCCTGAACCGCGTGCAGGAAGCGGGCGCGGCAGCCGGTCGCCCAAGAATCGACAGCGCCATCGATGCTGCCGAAGTGATTTTGTCGCTGGCACCGGAAACCAACGGCCAGGTAGCGGTGAAAGCCTGGGAAGCGTTGGGCAAGGTCACCGGGCGCGATCACACCCATCTGGCGCACCCGAAAGAAGACGAGAAAATCCGCTTCCGCGATATTCAGGCGCAGCCGCGCAAAATCATCTCCAGCCCCACCTGGTCTGGCCTTGAAGATGAGCATGTCTCTTACAACGCCTGCTACACCAACGTGCATGAGCTGATCCCGTGGCGCACCCTCTCCGGTCGCCAGCAACTGTATCAGGATCATGAGTGGATGCGGGCCTTCGGCGAAAGCCTGCTGGTGTACCGCCCGCCGGTGGATACCCGCGCGGCACAACCGTTGCTGAACAACAAGCCCAACGGCAACCCGGAAAAAGCGCTCAACTTCCTGACGCCGCATCAGAAGTGGGGGATTCACTCCACCTACAGCGACAACCTGCTGATGCTGACACTGGGGCGCGGCGGGCCAATTGTCTGGCTGAGCGAAGACGACGCCCGTGAACTGAATATTGCCGACAACGACTGGGTGGAAGTGTTCAACGCCAACGGTGCGCTGACGGCACGTGCGGTGGTGAGCCAGCGTATTCCCGCCGGGATGACCATGATGTACCACGCGCAGGAGCGCTTGGTAAACCTGCCGGGCTCGGAAATTACCGGCCAGCGCGGTGGTATCCATAACTCGGTGACGCGCGTTTGCCCGAAACCGACCCATATGATTGGCGGTTACGCTCAACTGGCTTACGGCTTTAACTATTACGGCACCGTCGGTTCTAACCGCGATGAGTTTGTGGTGGTTCGCAAAATGAACCGCATCGACTGGCTGGATGAGGACAGCCATGACGACCTGTCTTCCCATGTGCAACCTCATCTGCAGGAGAAAGCCTGATGAAAATTCGTTCACAAGTCGGCATGGTGCTGAATCTGGATAAATGCATTGGCTGCCACACCTGTTCGGTGACCTGTAAAAACGTCTGGACCAGCCGCGAAGGGGTGGAGTACGCCTGGTTCAACAACGTGGAAACCAAACCGGGCACCGGCTACCCGCATGCCTGGGAAGATCAGGAAAAATGGAAAGGCGGCTGGATTCGTAAGATCAACGGTCGACTGGAGCCACGCATGGGCAACCGTGTTGGGGTGCTGTCGAAGATTTTCGCCAACCCGGATGTGCCGGCGCTGGATGACTACTACGAGCCGTTTGACTACGACTACGCACACCTGCAACGTGCTGGCGAAAGCCGGCATCAGCCAGTGGCTCGCCCGCGTTCGCTGATAACCGGCCAGCGCATGGAGAAGATCGAAAACGGTCCGAACTGGGAAGACGATCTGGGTGGCGAGTTCAGCAAACGTTCGCAGGACAAGAACTTTGACGACATGCAGAAAGACATGTACGGACAGTTCGAAAACACCTTCATGATGTACTTACCGCGACTGTGCGAGCACTGCCTTAACCCGGCGTGTGTCGCCACCTGTCCGAGTGGGGCGATTTACAAACGGGCGGAAGACGGCATTGTGCTGATCGATCAGGATAAATGCCGTGGCTGGCGCATGTGCCTGACCGGCTGCCCGTACAAGAAAATCTATTTCAACTGGAAGAGCGGCAAATCGGAAAAATGTATTTTCTGCTATCCGCGCATCGAATCCGGTATGCCGACGCTGTGCTCGGAAACCTGCGTGGGCCGTATCCGCTATCTGGGTGTACTGCTCTACGATGCCGACCGCATTGAACAGGCGGCCTCCACAGAGAGTGAAACCGACCTGTATGGCCGCCAGTTAGACATTTTCCTCGACCCGCATGACCCCGAGGTGATTGCACAGGCGCAGCGTGATGGCATTGCGCTCAGTGTCATTGAAGCCGCACAGCAGTCGCCGGTGTACAAACTGGCGGTGGAATGGCAACTGGCGCTGCCGCTGCACCCGGAATACCGCACACTGCCGATGGTATGGTACGTGCCGCCGTTGTCACCGATTCAGTCAGCGGCCGATGCGGGCAATCTGGCGCACAGCGGGGTGCTGCCGGACGTCGAGAGCCTGCGTATTCCGGTGCAATATCTGGCCAACCTGCTGACGGCGGGCGATACCCGCCCGGTGCTGCGTGCATTGCGGCGCATGCTGGCGATGCGTCATTACAAACGGGCGCAGACTGTCGAGCAGATAACCGATATCAGTGCGCTGGAGCAAGTGGGGCTGACGCAGTCTCAGGCTGAGGAGATGTACCGTTATCTGGCGATCGCCAACTATGAAGATCGCTTCGTGGTGCCGTCCAGCCACCGTGAACTGGCGCGTGAAGCTTTCCCGCAAGCGCATGGCTGCGGCTTTAGCTTCGGCGATGGCTGCCACGGCAGCGATTCCTCGTTCAACCTGTTCAACAGCCGCCGTATCGACGCCATCGACGTCACCAGCAAAACCCAGACCATGAGCGAGCGGCACATGCAGGAGAACCAGTCATGATCAGCCTTCGCGTTATCGCCCGGCTGCTGGAGTACCCGGATGCGGAGCTGTGGCAGCAGCGTCAGGACATGCTGGACGCGCTGGAGCAGGCCGACGAGCTGCCGCTGCGCCAAAGCGCGCAGTTGTTGCAGTTCATCGGCGATTTTTATCAGGGTGACCTGCTGGATAGGCAGGCGCGCTACAGCGAGCTGTTTGATCGCGGTCGTGCGCTGTCGTTGCTGCTATTTGAACACGTCCACGGTGAGTCGCGCGACCGTGGTCAGGCGATGGTGGACTTGCTGGCGCAGTACCGTGAGGTCGGGCTGGCGCTGAACTGCCGCGAGCTGCCGGACTTCCTGCCGCTGTATCTGGAGTATTTGACGCTGCGTGAGCCGCAGGCGGCGTGTGATGGGTTGCGTGATATCGCGCCGATCATGACGCTGCTGGCCGAACGCCTGCGCCAGCGCGACAGTGACTATGCGCTATTGCTGGAGTTGCTGCTGACGCTTGCTGCCTGTGCGCCATCAAACGAGGCGGTGGCGGTGAAAGTGGCGCAAGAAACCCGCGACGATACGCCGCAGGCGCTGGATGCCGTGTGGGAAGAGGAGCAGGTGCGTTTTCTGGCTGATGCCGGTTGCGCGCCCGCGCAGCAGACGCGCCATCAGCGCCGGTTTGCCGACGCCGCGACACCACATTATCTGAACCTTGACGCGTCACCGGTCAAAGGAGAGTGTTGATGCATTACCTCAATCTGTTTTTATTCGATATCTACCCTTACATTGCCGGTGCGGTTTTTCTGGCAGGCAGTTGGCTGCGTTATGACTACGGTCAGTACAGCTGGCGCGCTGGTTCCAGTCAGATGCTCGATAAGAAAGGCATGCGACTGGCGTCAAACCTGTTTCATCTGGGCATTCTCGGCGTGCTGGGCGGCCACTTTCTCGGCATGATGACGCCACACTGGATGTACGAGTCGTTTTTGCCGCTGGAGGTGAAACAGAAGATGGCGATGTTCGGTGGTGGTGCCTGCGGCATGTTAACGCTGGTCGGCGGTATCTTGCTGTTAAGACGTCGGCTGACCAATCCGCGCGTTCGCGCCACGTCCAGCACCGGCGATATCTTGATTTTGACCTTGCTGGTGATTCAGGCAGCGTTAGGGCTGTTGACCATCCCGTTTTCCGCGCAGCATATGGACGGCAGCGAAATGATGAAGCTGGTGAACTGGGCGCAGGCGGTGGTGACATTCCGCGGCGGCGCATCGGCTTATCTGGATGACGTGGCCTTTATTTTCCAGGTGCATCTGGTATTGGGCATGACGCTGTTCCTGCTGTTCCCATTCTGCCGTCTGGTGCATGTCTGGAGTGCGCCGGTTGAATACCTGACCCGCCGTTACCAGTTGGTGAGAAACCGCCGTTAGCGCTTTCGCTCCAGCCACGGGCTGCGCCTGGTGGCTGGGGTGACAACAGATTATCCCTGTCTGTTTCCCCTTTCCTCTATATGTGAATATCTTCACACTTTCCGTGCATGGTGACAGATTAATGACATACTTATTTGTCATTGCTCATACTTTTTTATACCGATTGATGTATAGCAACAAAATCGGTTTAGCACCCCGGCGCAGAGAGTAAGAGAAGTTTGCTTTTGGTCAATTTTGCCCGGAAATGTCAATGCTAGGATGGCTTCAGGTTAACACTCTGTGATAGAGGGATGGTGAACAATGAGCAGCATATTTTATATTCCGGCATTAAACCTGATGGGTGAAGGGGCGTTAGAAGAAGCCGTTCGTCAAATTCAGTTACAGGGGTTTAAACATGCCCTGATCGTCACGGATGGCGTCTTGAATAAAATAGGGGTTGCCGCCTCCGTCCAGACATTACTGGCTAAATACCAGGTAGAAAGCGCCATTTATGATGGTGTCCAGCCTAACCCGACCGTGGCCAATGTGGACGCCGGGCTTGCCATACTGAAAGCGAACAACAGCGATTGTATCGTCTCGCTGGGCGGCGGTTCTTCGCACGACTGTGCCAAAGGGATTGCACTGCTGGCCACCAACGGCGGTCAAATTGCTGATTATGAAGGCGTGGATGTCTCTGCCAAACCGCAGTTACCGCTGATCGGTATCAACACCACCGCGGGTACGGCATCGGAGATGACCCGTTTCTGTATCATTACTGATGAAGTGCGCCATGTAAAAATGGCCATCGTGGATAAAAACGTCACACCGGTGATGTCTGTCAACGATCCGGCGCTGATGGTCGGTATGCCAGCCTCTCTGACCGCCGCTACCGGGATGGATGCGCTGACCCACGCCATTGAAGCCTATGTGTCAACGGCCGCTAACCCGATTACTGACGCGGTGGCGATTAAAGCCATTGAACTGATCCGTGATCATCTGCGTGATGCGGTGAAAGACGGTAAAAACATGGTGGCGCGTGAGCAAATGGCCTATGCCCAGTTCATGGCGGGCATGGCATTTAATAACGCCTCGCTGGGTTATGTGCATGCGATGGCGCACCAGCTGGGCGGCTTCTACAACCTGCCACATGGGGTGTGCAACGCCGTACTGCTGCCGCACGTTGAGCGTTATAACGCTACCGTTGCAGCACCGCGCCTGAAAGACGTTGCCGTCGCATTGGGTGTAGATGTTGCCGCGCTGAACGACCAGCAGGCAGCGGAAGCGGCGATTCAGGCCATCAGCCAACTGGCGAGTGATGTCGGCATTCCGGCAGGCCTGAAAGATCTGGGCGTGAAAGAAGAAGACTTCAATATTCTGGCCGATAACGCGCTGAAGGATGCGTGCGGGTTGACCAACCCGAAAAAAGCCACTCACGCGGAAATCGTCGGAATTTTTGCCGCCGCGTTCTGATGGTGATTGGAATAATATTAAAAGCCCCTGGCCTGATGGTCGGGGGCTTTTTACTATGCCTTTGTATATTTAAATCTAAAAGCATTTGCATCTGGATCGAGAGGCTTAATTTTTCCATCCCCGCGAAGCTTTTGTAATGCCTTTTTAACCTTTTGCATATCATCCTCACCACTAAGCTGCCGAGCCAACTTATTAGTCAGATGTCCATCTGGATTATCATAAAAATACTTCATAATAACATCTTCTATAGAAGCTATGGTTTGATGTTTTACAGTTACAATAAAATTATTACCTCTCTCTTCGAATTCAGGTGCAACTAACCCCGCCTTCCTAAGTTCATTCTTAGCCGTATCGAGGCCTTCACCTATATCATGATTCACAGGATTTGGTAGTCTATGAAGCAAACGCACTAAATTCGGATTACGAGAAAATCGTTCTTCATATAAATTTTCAATCGTCATATATCCCGGTAATCTTCCAGGGCTTAAAACTTCGATACGATTATCGTAAACTTTTACGTGAACATCATCATTCAAACTGTAATCACGGTGAATAACCGCATTTACCAATATTTCTTTTAATGCATCGGCTGGATAACTCAGTTTTACAAGATTATCACCATCTTTGAATGATGCGCCATCTACGTACTCCTTCACTTTTCCAATAGTCTTAATAATGACACTCTCAAGAGGACCATCAATTGTTACAGGATCTTCTTGTAACTGTTCACGCTTGTATTCTGTTTCTGTCGTTCTAAGTCGGTATATTTTAACAGCACATCGAGTATCTAAACTACCTTGCGGCTCTTCATCAAATAGCAAAACACAACCCACGTTCGGTCTTAAATCGCCTTCTTTTTTTGTTAATAACCTATTTTTTCTGAGGAAAATTTCAGGTGCCTGTGTTGTGTTTATTCTTTCGAGATAATTACAATAATGTTCACTATCTAAAATATCTTGTGTTTCTACTACATCAACGGCTCTTTTCTCATAAGGTTCAGCCCCTTTAGAATATGATAATTGAGTAATCCTCTCACCTTTTATTTTCACCTTCTGAGCATTAGTTCTTAAAAAACAATCCCCAGATGCCGTGTAATGAACTTTGGGGCTTTTTGGAATATCTATATGAAGAATTAAGTCATTTTTAGCTGTTCTAAGGTAGTCAATTTCAACATTTTCAACAACTGGATGAGTACTTTCTAAAAGAGTAGCTATAATTGCATTAGCATCTTCTGGCTCGCTGAATCCTGAGATACGTTCTCGATCAGAACTTGCATCTTCTATGCCTACATAAATATTTCCGCCGTCAGCATTTGCAAACGCAACAAAAGTTTCTTGCAATTTACTTGGTGAAATATCCTTACTTTTGAAATCATTAAAATGGTCTTCAACTGTAGCCAATAATGCTTCGATCTCTTTCTCTGTTATATTAATGGTTTGATACATCTATAGCACCTCCACGCAATCATTTGATTTAATTTATCATTGTTAATCTTTTTAGCAAACAGACTGAACTTGAGCCTGCTCCTACCCACGTAACGCAGGCAGGTCAGTGCCAACAGAGAACGCCGGTAGTAGTATGAAGCGTGGTCTGGCTACCGTAAAACTGTTTTTTGATGTCGAGGACGTTAGTGCATTCGGTGTGTCCAGTGCGCTGCTGCCAGTAGCAAGAAGACAGAAGGTTGGTGGGGTGTTTTTGAACGATTAATCACGCAGAAGGACATTCAAAGTATGCTGAAAATACTGGGAAAAAAGACGTCAATCAATGTGCGTAAAGTGCTCTGGACCTGCGAAGAAGTGGGGCTGGATTATGTGCAGGAGGATTACGGTAGCGGATTTGCCTCGACGCAAACCGATGCCTTTCGTGCCATGAATCCGAACGCCATGGTGCCGGTGTTGATTGACGATGAATTCGTGCTGTGGGAATCGAATTCGATTTGTCGCTATCTGGCGCGTAAAGCCGGGCGCGATGACCTGCTTCCCCGCGAGCCGCGGGCCTGTGCCAACGTTGAGCACTGGATGGACTGGCAGGCGACCGAATTTAATAACGCTTGGCGTTATGTGTTCCCGGCTCTGGCGCGCAAGAACCCCGCCTACAACGACCAGAATGCGATTGAGGAGGGTATTAACGCGTGGAACCACTGTGTGGGTATTCTGGAACAACAGCTCCAGCGCACCGGTGCATGGGCGGCAGGTGAGACGTTTACGTTGGCGGATGTGGTGCTTGGGCTGTCGGTGAATCGCTGGAAAATGACACCGTTTGCCCACCCCGACGTGCCTGCCATTGACGCGTGGTTTATGCGCTTGAATCAGCGGCCAGCATTTTTGCATCATGGCAATAATGGTATGGTCTAAAAAAATTGGGTTGACGGCATCAGACAAATTCGCCGCTTTTCATCCGTAATCTTGTCATGAGTAATATGACTCAGTCCGCTTGGTGGTTCAGGTTATGTGGCGATTGTTCAGATCGCCACACGGACTGAGTTTTTAATGATCAACAATGTAGCAGCGTTATTTAGCCGAAAGCTCTTTGCGCACGATGTCTGCGCCTGCACTTAACGCATTGAGCTTGCCGGTGGCGACCCGACGAGATAACGGGGCCATACCACAGTTGGTCGAAGGATAGAGCTTGTCGGCATCGACAAACTGAAGGGCTTTTCGTAGCGTATTGGCGACGTCTTCTGGTGTTTCAATGGTATTGGTTGCCACATCAATGGCCCCGACCATGACTTTTTTACCGCGAATCAGTTCCAGCAGATCCATTGGCACACGCGAGTTATGGCATTCCAGCGAGATGATATCGATATTAGACGTCTGCAATTTGGGGAACGCTTCTTCATATTGCCGCCACTCTGACCCCAGCGTTTTTTTCCAGTCGGTATTGGCCTTGATGCCATAGCCATAGCAAATATGTACAGCCGTTTCGCATTTCAGCCCTTCAATGGCTCTTTCTAATGCGGCGATCCCCCAGTCATTCACCTCATCAAAGAAAACATTAAATGCCGGCTCATCAAACTGGATAATATCAACACCCGCCGCCTCTAATTCTTTCGCTTCCTGATTGAGGATTTTGGCAAATTCCCAGGCGAGTTTTTCACGGCTTTTATAGTGGTTATCATAGAGTGTATCAATCATCGTCATCGGCCCAGGCAAGGCCCATTTAATCGGCTGTCGGGTGAGTTGACGCAAGAATTTGGCATCTTCAACAAACACAGGTTTTTGACGCGCTACGGCCCCGACAACCGTCGGTACGCTCGCGTCATAGCGATTACGAATTTTAACGACTTCACGTTTCTCAAAATCCACGCCGCTCAGGTGTTCAATAAAGGTGGTGACAAAATGTTGGCGTGTTTGTTCGCCATCACTGACAATATCAATGCCTGCACGCAGTTGATCAAACAGCGACAAACTTAAAGCATCTTTTTTCCCTTCAATTAATTCTTCGTTTTGTAATTTCCAGGGAGACCACAATTTCTCCGGCTCGGCGAGCCAGGAGGGTTTGGGTAAACTGCCCGCAGTTGAGGTAGGTAGCAATATTTTCATAGCAGGTGACCTTATAATTTTGGGTGAATCAACGCGCGTAATGGGCAGACCATTGTTCAAGAATAGGCTGGTACGGTTTGATGAAGTGCTCTTCAGCAAATTTCCCTTGTTTAATCGCCAGCTGGCTGCGCTCTTCCCGGTCATAAACAATCTTTGTTAATGAATGATCCTGATGATTTAAATCGGGTTGATAGTATTGCCCGGCGGCGGAATTAGCATTGTAAATCTCAGGGCGGTAAATTTTCTGGAATGTTTCCATCGTGCTGATGGTACTGATTAGCTCAAGATCGGTGTAATCACTCAGTAAGTCACCCGAAAAATAAAATGCCAAAGGCGCAACGCTATGTTGCGGCATAAAATAGCGAACCTGTAAGCCCATTTTTGCGAAATATTGTTCGGTCAAAGAAGAACCGTTGGGCTGGTATTCTATGCCCAAGACCGGATGCTGATTCCCCGTGCGATGATAGGTATCTTTACTGGAAACACTCAAGCATATTACCGGTGCCTTGCTAAAGTTATCTTTATATTCTTGTGAGTTCACAAAATGTTTAAATATATTGCCATGCAAAACGCCAAAATTATCTGGGACGCTAAATTCGGCATGCTGCTTGTTATGCTCTAACAACAACACACTAAAATCATAATCTCGTACATAAGAAGAGAAGTTGTTGCCGACAATCCCTTCGATACGCTGGTTGGTTTTTTTATCGACAATATTGGTTTTTAATATTTCAATTGCCGGAAAGGTGCCGTCATTATTGGCAAGATGCAGGTCAACAGAAATGATTTCAAGCTCGACAGCATAACGATCGCCTTTGGGATTATCCCAATGCGCCAGCGTATTGAAGCGATTATCGATCATCACTAAGGTGTTGCGTAAGTTCTCCTGACGACGCTCTCCTCTGGCCAAATTCGCAAAGTTGGTCGTAATACGCGTGCTTTCGGAAGGGTTATAGTGCTCATCAAAGCGACTGCTCTTAATCGTAAATGTAAAATGTTTATTCATTGTGTTCTTTTATCCTGATGCCTGATATGAAAACCCGGTTAATACATTGATATAAAATGACTTTATTTTATCACTCGGTGGTCTTCATGTTGCCGGTAAGTTAATTTTTCATATCCTATGTCAGAGCGGGGGGGGATGAAAGAGACTTAATTTCATTACAACATGAGCCATATTCATGGTCAGGTATACGGTCTGCTCAGGAACGGGGGGCAGGTGCCCCAGCGGCATACAAGGCCCATCATGAGCCTTGCCTTTGGCGGGGTAACACTGATTATTCCGGCACTGCGTCTCGCCGCTGAATACCGACACCATGCCGCATGTTGTCGTTACATCGTATACCCCGGTTTTTTGGTCAGATTGTCCCGCTCCGGGCCGATTTCGATATCGTAAACCGTCTCTTTCCAGCGCTCTGGCTGGACTTCGGTTAACGCCACCGAGATGGACTTGTCTTCTGCGTTCAGGTACTTCTTGAGCAGTTCACTGATTTCGTTTGCCAAATCCTGTTTAACGGTTTCCGGCAGATTGCGGGGAAAATACTTGATGGCGACATGTGGCATGGTGGAATCACTCCCTTAATCAATGCGATGGCTTGCGAGTCTGTGCGCTCTTGCACGCAGGCAACTCGCATAAGAGTGGCTATATTGGCAGACGCTGTACCGGTTCGTCATCTGCCAACTGTGCGCTGCCATCTGGTGCGATAGGTTTAATGGGTTGTGAGCGCATCGAGTGCACGCAGGTGCTCGGGCAGCCAGGAGAGCCGCACTTCGCTGCCAGACTGCCAGTTCGGGTTAACCTCGCTGGCAGGCAGTTTCACCATAAACTGTGGTTGCCCGGCCACCTCCGTCATCATGCGCACATGGTCGCCCAGATAAATAAATTGCTGGATACGGGCGCTGACTTGCTGTGCGCCATCCGGCAGTACGCTGGCGTTAACGCGCACGCGCTCCGGGCGAATACACAGGTGAATTTTGCGGCCAGGGGAGCTTGGCCGAACCTTGAGCGCCCGCAGCAGGGTGCCGTCATCCAGTTCAGCCTGATAATAGTCGCCTTCGCTGCCAGCGTGCGTGGCAATCAGCGTGTTATTTTCACCGATAAACTGCGCCACAAAGGCGTTCTGCGGGCGTTCGTAAATGTCATTCGGGCTGTCCATCTGTTGAATAATGCCGTCATTGAACACGGCAACCCGGTCAGACATGGTCATGGCTTCGCTTTGGTCATGGGTGACATAGACCACAGTGAGCTCCAGCGCCCGGTGCAGCGCTTTGATCTCCAGTTGCATATGCTCACGCAGCTGTTTATCCAGCGCGCCCAGCGGCTCATCCATCAACACCAGCCGGGGTTCAAACACCAGCGCGCGCGCCAGCGCCACCCGCTGTTGCTGGCCGCCGGACATTTGTGCCGGATAGCGGTCAGCCAGATTGGTTAATTTCACCCGGTCGAGTACCCGGTCAACTTTTTCTTTAATATCGCTACGGTTCATGCGGCGGATAGCCAGCGGGAAAGCGAGGTTTTCCGCTACGGTCATATGAGGAAACAGCGCATAGTTTTGAAACACCATGCCAATGCCGCGCTGATGAGGTGGCAGGTTATGCAGCGGCGTATCACGCAGCAGAATTTCACCCTGTGTAGGGGTTTCGAACCCGGCCAGCATCATCAGGCTGGTGGTTTTGCCCGAACCCGATGGGCCAAGCATCGTCAGAAATTCCCCTTCCTGAATATCCAGATTCAGGTTTTTGACCACCAGGCGATCGCCATCGTAGGTTTTTTGAATATTTTTGAAGCTAACGTAGGTTTTCATTCTTCCCTTCTCTTACCGGGTTAGGGCCTGGTTGTGCTTTTTCTTGATGACTAAGCTTATGCATAACTCATGCCTGATAATGAATTGAGAAGCATAATTTATTATTTCGCGGTGAAAAGATGGCCCCGTCAGCGGCGCTTGACGGGAAAGTTTCCGGCTGAATGGCTGGCTCAGGCACGGCCTGAAAAGTGTGCAAATGCCGTTTCTGGCCAATGTGGCAGTCGTGAGAAATGGTAATGGAAAAACGCGCGGAAAAACCCGCTTGCTGCAAAATGGTGAGTGCGTGTTAATAAAATGGTCACTGATGGTGCGTTTTGGTGCTAAGGGCAACCGCATCGCATCCGTTGCCCTGCGAGAGTGCAATTCCGTTCTCAGGGCAACCGGGTGGCGGTTTCTGGCGCGTGCAGGCAGGCCAGAATGACGTTGAATGCCAGCGCCATTTCATGCTCTTCAACACAGGCATACCCGAGCAGCAAACCACGTTCTGGAACCGGGCGCAGATAGTAGCTGGAAAGGGGTTTGACCATCACGCCGCGCTGCACAATGCGGGCGGCGAGCAGCACATCATCTACCATTTCCGGCAGCTTTAAAATCAGGTGCAGCCCGGCATTGCTGTTGTAGCCAAGGTAGTCTTGGCCGAGATGCTGCACAATCAGTTCACTGAGCAGCGCGCGTCGGCGCGCGTAGAGCAAGCGCATACGCCGGATGTGGGCGGCATAGTGCCCTTCACCAATGAATTGGCTTAGCGTCAGTTGTGTCAGCCAGTGGCCGCCGCGATACAGCTCGGCGTGGGCCACTTTCAGCTCTCGCGCCAGCGGAGGCGGCAGCACCATGTAGCTGACCCGTAACCCCGGATAGAGCGTCTTGCTAAATGTACCGATATAAATAACCGGCGGCTGGGTTTGCAGGCCTTGTAGCGCCGGGATCGGGCTGCCGGAGAAGCGAAATTCACTGTCATAATCATCTTCGATTATCCAGCCATTGTGCTCTTGTGCCAGCGCCAGCAGACGCTGACGGCGCGCAAGGCTCATCACCGCACCCAGCGGGTACTGGTGCGACGGCGTCACGCAAATCAGCCTGGGGGCGGCGCTGGCATCAACCTGCTCCGGTGGCACCATGCCTTGCTCATCAACGCTGACAGGGGACACGCGCAGCCCGTTGATGGTCAGCACATTGCGCATTCCCCAATAGCATGGGTCTTCAATCCAGGCCACATCGCCGGGGTTGCACAGCATTTTCGACAGCAGATCCATCGCCTGATGGGTGCCTTCGGTTATCAGAATCTGCTCGGCAGTACAGGTAACGGAGCGGGCGACGCGCAGGTAGTCTACCAGCGATTGCTGGAGTTCCGGGCAGCCGCCCATCGGTGAGTAAGACAACTGTTCCGGTTTCACACGCCGGGCGAGCCGGGTTTGCAGCCGCCGCCACAGCGCATGGGGGAAGCTGTTGATATCGGGAATGCCCGGCATAAACGCCCCCCACTGGCGTGCCGATGCCCCGGCGTACCCCAGCAGGTGTTTTCCCCGGCGTGATAACTCCTGTGCGGCCGGGCGCACCGGTAACGGTGTTTCAGTGCGCACATCCGGCAGACGAGGGTCGGGCAATTGCTCGGTAACGTAGCTGCCGCTGCCGGTGCGGGTTTCGATGTAACCTTCCGCCAGCAGTTGCTCAAACGCCGCCATCACGGTATTGCGAGACAGTGAAAGCTGCTGCGCCAGGTCACGCGAGGAGGGCAGGCGCTGGCCGGGGCTGATATCTCCGGCCAGAATCGCCAGCCGGATGCTGTCGTAAAGGCGCTTGTTCAGCGTGCCTTCCTGCTGTTGCTCCAGCCCTTGTAACAGTAAATCGGTCAGAAGTGAGCGCAAAGTGGATCCTTCAAATATTAAAAACTGGCTCTGGATTATAGAGCCATGCAAAGGATAAATAACAGCATCAGACGGTCATCGTCAGCCCAGTCGGGTGGTGTTTCATCGAATCGGAGCCGAATTATGAGTAATAGCGAACTGAATCAACGTCGTATCGCCGCCACGCCGCGTGGTGTGGGGGTCATGTGTGACTTTTTTGCCGAGAAGGCGCAGAACGCTACGCTGTGGGATGTGGAAGGGCGCGAGTATACCGATTTTGCCGCCGGGATAGCGGTGCTCAATACCGGCCACCGTCATCCGAAATTGCTGGCGGCGGTGCGTGAGCAACTGGAAAAATTCACCCATACCGCTTATCAGATTGTGCCTTATGGCAGTTATGTGGCGCTGGCCGAGCGCCTGAATGCGCTGGCACCGATTGACGGTACAGCGAAGACGGCCTTTTTCACCACCGGTGCCGAAGCGGTAGAAAACGCGGTGAAAATCGCCCGCGCCTACACCAAGCGCCCCGGTGTTATCGCCTTTGGCTCGGCGTTTCATGGCCGCACGCTGCTGACGTTAACCCTGACCGGCAAAGTGGCCCCTTACTCCACCGGTTTTGGCCCGTTCCCCGGCTCTATTTTCCATGCGCTTTATCCGAACGCCCAGCATGGTGTGTCGGTTGAGCAGTCGCTGGAGAGCATCGAGCGCCTGTTGCACACCGATATTGCCGCCGATCAGGTAGCCGCCATTTTGCTTGAGCCGATTCAGGGCGAAGGCGGCTTTAACGTGGCACCTCCCGAGTTTATCGCGGGCGTGCGTCAGCTGTGTGACAAGTACGGCATGTTGCTGATAGCCGATGAGGTTCAGACCGGGTTTGCCCGCACCGGCAAAGTCTTTGCGATGGAGTATTACGACGACAAGGCTGACCTGATTACGATGGCGAAAAGTCTGGGCGGCGGCTTCCCGATTTCCGGCGTCGTTGGCCGTGCCGAGGTGATGGATGCCCCAGGGCCTGGCGGGCTGGGCGGCACCTATGCGGGTAACCCGCTGGCGGTGGCGTCGGCACTGGCGGTGCTGGATGTGATTGAAGAAGAACAACTGTGCCAGCGCGCCCAGCGGCTTGGCGCTACACTGGTGGAGACGCTGGAGCGCCTGAAAGCGGGCAACCCGGCAATAGCCGATATCCGTGCGCGCGGCTCGATGGTGGCGGTGGAGTTTAACGATCCGCAAACCGGCAAACCGAGCGCCGAGATAACCAAACACTATCAGCAGGCAGCGCTACAACAGGGGCTGCTGCTACTGACCTGTGGCACTTACGGCAACGTGATCCGCTTTTTGTATCCGTTGACGATCCCAGATGCCCAGTTCAGCCAGGCGCTGGCTGTGCTGAGTGCTGTTCTGGCGAAGTAAACTGCCACCGGGGTCGTGAGGATAAAGGGTCGTTATGCAACTGAAAAATAAAGCGTTATTCCGCCAGCAATGTTTAATTGGCGGTGAGTGGCAGGACAGCCTGAACGGCGAGTGCCTGAATGTCAACAACCCGGCAACCGGTGAGGTGTTGGGCTCGGTTCCGCTGGTGACTGCCCAGCAAACGCAGCAGGCGATTGCAGCCGCACAGGCTGCACAGCGGGAGTGGAGCCAGCGTACCGGCAAAGAGCGTGCGGTGCTGATGCAGGCCTGGGCGGCGTTAATTCGTGAGAACCAGAGCGATCTGGCGGCGTTGCTGACGGCTGAGCAGGGTAAGCCGCTGGCGGAGGCCAGCGGTGAAATCACCTACGCTACCTCGTTTATCGACTGGTTTGCCGAAGAAGCCAAACGGGTGGAAGGCAGTGTGTTGCAGTCGCCTCAGGCGAACCAGCGCCTGCTGGTGATTAAACAAGGCATCGGCGTGTGTGCGGCGATCACGCCGTGGAACTTCCCGGCGGCGATGATCACCCGTAAAGCGGCACCGGCGTTGGCTGCCGGGTGCGCCATGATAGTCAAACCGGCGGAGCAAACGCCGTTTACCGCGCTGGCACTGGCGGAACTGGCGGTGCAGGCGGGAATTCCGGCTGGCGTGTTACAGGTGGTGACCGGCGATGCGCCCTCAGTCGGAAAAATTCTGTGCGACAGCCCGGTGGTGCGCAAACTGAGCTTTACCGGCTCGACCGAAGTCGGGCGTATTTTGATGGCGCAAAGCGCGCCAACGGTGAAAAAGCTGTCACTGGAACTCGGCGGTAACGCGCCGTTTATCGTGTTTGACGATGCCTGTGTCGAGCAGGCGGTAAAAGGGATTTTAGCCTCCAAGTTTCGTAACAGCGGCCAAACCTGCGTGTGCGCTAACCGCATCTACGTGCAACGGGGCATTTACCCGGCACTGGCGGCGCGGCTGGTGGAAGAGGTGGAGAAACTGCGGGTGGGTGATGGTACTGAGCCCGGCGTCACCCAGGGGCCGTTGATTGACCACGAGGCAATTGCCAAAGTGCAGCAGCACATCAGCGATGCGCTGGAAAAAGGTGCCGAACTGCTGACGGGCGGAGACGTGCACCCGCTGGGCGGAACCTTCTTTAGGCCAACGGTCATCGGCGGTGTCACACAGTCGATGCGCGTTGCCCGCGAAGAGACATTTGGCCCGGTGGCACCCCTGTTCCCGTTCGAGGATGAACAGCAGGTTATCGCGATGGCCAACGACACCGAATTTGGCCTGGCGGCGTATGTGTATACCCGCGATGCGCAGCGCCAGTGGCGGGTGCCGGAAGCGCTGGAATACGGCATGGTTGGCGTGAATACCGGGCTGATTTCTAACGAAGTGGCCCGTTTGGCGGTGTGAAGCAGTCGGGGCTGGGGCGTGAAGGGTCGCGCTTTGGTATCGAGGAATATCTGGAGATGAAATATCTCTGCGTTGATCTGACCCCGTCAGCCTGACTTTCCCCGGTGCGGGGCGCATCGCTGCCCTGCACCATGAATCACCGTGGTGCGGTCATCTCACCGGCTGCACCATAACAAGGCGAATCTGCCTGCCTCCGCAGTGGTCTTTATTCCCGGCGTTGCGCCTTTTGCGCAGCGTGGTATCGCCACGGCTCCGTTCTGGTCATTTTTATGGGAGGGTATAGAAACTGGCACGAAAACTGCTTGTATAAAGATGTGTATGTATCAAAAAAATTAAAGCGTTTTTACCCGTGTGGCATTGCGTCGATTTACTCTCTTCAGGAGCCAGACTATGTTGAAAAAATTTGCATTATCCGCACTGTTGGTGGCGATAGCCTCCCCAGCCTTGGCTGACAATCTGACGGTCATCTCCTTTGGCGGCACCAATAAAGACGCGCAGGATAAAGCGTTTTATAAACCGTTTCAGGCTGCCGGAAAGGGCACGGTGGAAGCGGGTGAATATAACGGCGAAATGGCCCGCATCCGTGCGATGGTGCAGACCGGGCAGATAGGCTGGGATGTGGTGGAAGTCGAGGGGCCGGAGTTACTGCGCGGCTGTAACGAAGGGCTATTCGAAACGCTGGACTGGAACAAGCTTGGCACGCAGGCCGATTTCGTCAAAGGCGCGGTTTCCGAGTGCGGGGCCGGGATTTTTGTCTGGTCAACGGTGCTGACCTATAACGCCAACAAGTTGCAGCAAGCGCCGAAAAGCTGGGCGGATTTCTGGGATGTGAAAAACTTCCCCGGTAAACGCGCGCTGCGTAAAAGCGCCAAGTTTACGCTGGAAATTGCCCTGCTGGCGGATGGCGTAAAACGCGAGGACGTCTACAAGGTATTGGCGACCCGGGCGGGCGTCGAGCAGGCATTTAAGAAGCTGGATCAAATTAAGTCGAATATTCAGTGGTGGGAATCGGGCGCACAGCCGTTGCAGTGGCTGGTGGCGGGCGATGTCGTGATGACGTCTGCCTATAACGGCCGCGTGGCGGTGGCGCAGAAAGAGAAACCGGGTATCAATATTGTCTGGAAAGACGGCCTGTACGATCTCGATAGCTGGGCGATTGTCAAAGGCTCGAAACACAAGGCGCTGGCCGAGCAGTTTATTACGTTTGCCAATCAGCCGGAAAACCAGAAAGTGTTTGCCGAGAACATTGCCTATGGCCCGACTAACACCAAAACCACCGCGCTGTTGTCGCCTGCTGTAAGCGCCAACCTGCCGACCGCGCCGGATAACCTGGCACAGTCAGTACAAGTGGATACCGAGTTCTGGATCGATCACGGCGAAGAGCTGGAACAGCGCTTTAATGCCTGGGCCGCCCAGAAGTAATTGATTTAACCGGTATACCATAAGGAGATATGCCCTATGACCCAGAACGCCACGTTGACGACAGCGACCGAACAACAGTCTGTGAGCCTGAAACAGCAGTTGCGTCAGGCGCAGGCCCGCTATCAGAAACGTTCACTACTGCTGATAGCCCCGCTGTTTTTGTTCATTTTGGTCAGCTTTCTGTTTCCGATATTGTCGATTCTGGGCAAAAGCGTCTCTAACCCTGATTTGCGCCTCAGCATGCCTGCCACCATTGAGGCGATGCGGCAATGGTCAGGCAAGTCGATACCGGATGAGGCAGTATTTCAGGCATTGGTACGCGACCTGCGCAATGCGCGTAACACCGGGCAGGTCGCGACCATCACTAAACGTCTGGGGTATGAAGACGGCCAATACCGCACGCTGATTACCCGCACGCTGCGCGCACTGCCGTCAGATGAACAGCCCGATCTGCGGGCCACGCTGATTGCCGCACAGCCGCTGTGGGGCGAGCTGACCACCTGGAAAACGCTGGACAGGGCTTCACGGCCATTTACCAGTTATTACCTGCTGGCGGTGTTTGACCATAAAGTTGACCCGCAAACCGACAGCGTGGTGGCACAACCGGCTGATCAGGCGCTGTATGTCGATGTCTTGTTGCGCACGCTGGTGATGGCTGCTGTGGTGACGCTATTGTGTGTGGTTTTGGGCTATCCGCTGGCCTACTGGCTGGCAAAACAGCCGGATAACCGAGCCAATCTCTTGATGATTCTGGTGCTGTTGCCTTTCTGGACATCGCTGATTGTGCGCACCGCCAGCTGGATTGTGTTACTCCAGTCCGGCGGGCTGATTAACCATGCGCTGCTGGGCATAGGGATTATCGATCAACCGCTGGTGATGGTGTTTAACCGCATCGGGGTCTACATCTCCATGACCCACATTCTGCTGCCATTTTTTGTGTTGCCGCTGTATGCGGTGATGAAAGGCATTTCGCCGGGCTATGTGCGGGCGGCCATCTCGCTGGGTGCACATCCGTTTATCGCTTTCTGGAAGGTGTATGTGCCGCAGACTTACGCTGGTGTTACCGCCGGTGCGTTGCTGGTGTTCATGATGGCCATTGGCTATTACATCACGCCTGCGTTGCTGGGCGGGCCGGGCGATCAGATGATCAGTTATTTCGTGGCGTTCTTTACCAACACCACCATGAACTGGGGAATGGCGGCGGCGTTGGGAACACAATTGCTGGTGATTGTGGTGCTGCTGTATGTGTTCTATATCCGTGTCACGCGTACCAACGCGGAAGCGGCGGCGCGTTAAGCGAAGGAGTCAGCGATGAAACCGATGAAAGAGATGAGACAACAGGGTTCGCAACTGCTGCGGCTGTGGAATGCCGCCTTTAACCTGTATGGCGCAGCAATGCTGCTGTTTTTAGTCGTGCCGGTATTGGTGATTGTGCCGTTGTCATTTAACGCCGGTTCGTTCCTCAGTTACCCGCTGGCCGGTTTTTCCCTGCGCTGGTATCGGGAGTTTTTCCACTCCAGTGAATGGCTCAGTGCGCTTGGCAACAGCCTGCTGATTGCGCCGCTGGCGACATTACTGGCCACTGCGCTGGGGGTGCTGGCATCGGTCGGACTGGTGCGCGGCGAGTTTCGCGGCAAATCATTGGTGATGGCGGTACTGATTTCGCCGATGATTGCGCCAGTGGTGATCGTCGCCGTGGGGATGTTCTTCTTCTTCGCTAAACTGTCGCTGCTCAACAGCTATGTTGGGCTGGTGCTGGCTCATGCGGTGCTGGGTGTGCCCTTTGTGGTGATAACCGTCACGGCCGTGCTGAAAAATTATGACCAGAACCTGAGCCGCGCGGCAGCGAGCCTGGGTGCACCACCGCTGTTGACCTTTCGCAAGGTCACATTGCCGCTGATTGCGCCCGGCGTATTTTCGGGGGCATTGTTTGCCTTTGCCACCTCGTTTGATGAAGTCATCGTGACGCTGTTTTTGGCCAGCCCACGCCAGCGCACCTTGCCGTTACAGATGTTTGCCGGTATTCGTGAAAACCTCGACCCGACGATTGCTGCTGCCGCAACCATGATGGTGGCCGCAGCGCTGCTGTTACTGGTGGTGATGGAAGTGTTGCGCCGGCGCGCTGAAAAACTCCGCGGTGCTACCAGATAATCTGTCCTGTCATATCAACGTCACGCTCTTCACGACGCCCCTGCTGGTTTCAGCCGGGGCGTTTGTCTTTTCTAAGCGTCGCTCAGACACCTGCCCGAGGTGACGGCCTTGCTGCGAGGGGGCACATGAGTACGGGTAATAAGGGTAAGCCTGACAAAACAAAGGCTGACCGAAGTCAGCCTCTCAATGGGGATACACCGTTAACAGCAACAACAGCGACTAAATGCTTAACGGCCAAACAGATCACGACGTTTCGGGCGAAACGGCTGGGCAATCAGAACCAGTGCGGCAACCAGCAGATAAGCCCCGAAGATAACAATCATCCACTGAGGCATCTCAAGCTTCATGAAGCTCCATTGCCGCTCGGCGCAATCGCCAGTGGCTGTAAAAATAGCGGGCAGCCATTTATCTAACGGCAACCAGGACGGAAAGCTGGCAAAAAAGTCGCAGGTGACAAACGGCGAAGGATGCAACTGGATATTCGTGTGCTTGATTGCCAGCGCCAGCCCTTCCCAGGCACTGTAGATCCAAAGCCCGATGGCGGCATAGCGCAGTATGCTTGCCGGAGCCATCGCACCGACCAGACCAGCCAGCATGACACCATAAAGCGCGGTACGTTGATAGATGCACAATACACAGGGTTTGAGGTTCATGACGTACTGAAAATAGAGCGCGACCAATTCAAAGATCAATGCGGTAAACGCCATCAGAAGCCAGGCACCCCGGCCACGGGAGCAACGGTTCAAAAATCGCAACATAAAAAATATTCCATGCTAAAAACGATAGTATGGGCAGTGATAACCGTGCTCACTGCCCTCATTGAATCTCTGAGTGGGATGAACTGACCGTCTCCCAGATATCTGTTGCACACTGGCAGAAGGTGCATACTGCCTGTGCGGAGATTCTGCTGTGTTAACAAATACCCTGTTGTTTTTAACGCGTCGTCTGCGGGACTGCCAGCCTGTGACAAAATCCGCCTCTACTATACACGATTTACGTTGGGTTATGCCTGTTTGATTCATCAACGGCGGGTGATATTCGATGCGTGCTGACAGGCGGAGATTCTCCCGTCTGCCGGGGCGGGTTTATCTGCGTTGGGCTAAAACGACCCGATAAATAACCATAAGATAAATCATTATATTGCGTTATTACTGGCGGTGCGTTGCCCCTGTTATGCAATAAAGCATGTTGCATAACAATCGCGTCAAACGGAAAATCCCTGTTTCTGATTAGGATAAAGAAAATGAGACGATGTCGGAGCCGTATTGTCATAACCATTTACTAAAAATCAGAACGGCGAGATGACATTTTCACGAACAAAACTTCAATATCATCGTCATGGTGATGACCTACTTGATCTTGACTGGTCATGCCAGTGAAAATAGCGCTCAGTAAAGTCATTTTGGCAGTGGATAAACGCGGATGTTCGCAGACAAGACGGTCGTGGATATGACATGCCGGGGTGGCAAGCGGGGCGTGGTGCCTGTGGTGATGCCGTTTTGGCTGCCGGTGTTTACGCGACGTCAGAAAATGAATGAAGGGATAATTCGGGATCGTTAGTAGGTAATATTTTCTGCGTTAATATTAATTTATTTTAACAATGTCGATATGCCTGGAGGAATTTATCGTGAGACACCGTATATATTTGCGTTTGTCTGACAGGAATTGTCTTTAGTCACAGTTTTTATGTCGAATTGAGATTTTCAGGTCCTGCTATGCTATGTGATGTAGGGGTCGTTTGGTATGATGATGTTGACTTTCACTAGTTAACATCGCTACGGAATATAAACTTATGGTTATAAAGGCGCAAAGTCCGGCGGGATTCGCGGAAGAATATATTATTGAAAGTATATGGAATAATCGTTTTCCTCCTGGCTCTATTCTGCCCGCAGAACGAGAGCTTTCAGAACTCATTGGGGTGACACGCACAACCTTGCGTGAGGTGTTGCAGCGTCTGTCCCGTGATGGCTGGCTAACGATTCAGCATGGAAAACCGACCAAAATCAATAACTTTTGGGAGACATCCGGGCTGAATATTCTTGAGACGCTGGCGCGTCTTGATCACGACAGCGTGCCGCAGTTAATTGACAACCTGCTGGCGGTGCGTACCAATATCTCTGGCATTTTTATCCGCACGGCTATTCGCCTGCATCCGGCTAAATGCGTTGAGATACTTAAATTGGCTGAATCAGTTTCTGATGCAACTGATGCGTATGCCGAGCTGGATTACAATATTTTCCGCGGGCTGGCATTTGCCTCGGGTAATCCTATTTACGGGCTTATCATCAATGGTCTTAAGGGACTGTATATTCGGGTGGGGCGTTATTACTTCTCCAATCAGGAAGCCCGTAAGACTGCACAGGCGTTTTATCAACGTCTGGCATCGTTAAGCCGCGACGGTTTGTATGAGCAGGTGCCTGATGCCGTACGCCAGTATGGTAAAGAGAGCGGGGCGCTGTGGCACAGCATGCAAAACGCCATCCCGCGTGATTTAGCGGAAGGCCGGGGTTAAGGGGCTTTCTCCGTCAGAACATCGCATAGGAACGGGAAGCCGGAGTGCAACCCGTTTTTTTATGCTTATCTTTTACGTGTCAGGGTGAAGGCGGCGTCAACAGGTAACGCCACCAGGATCGGTGATTACAGCGTATTATTACGTGGCGGGCAGCGATCGATCAGTTCTGTACTGCCATCATCATTGACCTGTTCGAGTGTGACATCAAACCCCCACAGGCGATAAACGTGTTTCATCACCTCATGGCTGCTTTTATCCAGCGGCGCACGATTTTGTGGCACATAGCGCAGTGTCAGTGAGCGGTTCCCGCGTAAATCCACATTCCAGACCTGAATATTCGGTTCTATCTGGCTGAGGTTGTATTGTGCAGAGAGCTCCTGGCGAATTTTGCGATAGCCTTTTTCATCATGAATGGCCGCGATTTCCAGATAGTTGTTGCGATCGTCATCCAGCACGGTGAAGAGCCGGAAGTCTCGCATCACCTTGGGAGATAAAAACTGGCTGATAAAGCTTTCATCTTTGAAGTTTTGCATGGCAAAGTGCAAGGTATCGAGCCAGTCTTTACCAGCAATATCGGGGAACCAGTAGCGATCTTCCTCGGTTGGTTGCTGACAAATCCGTTTGATGTCCTGAAACATCGCGAATCCCAGCGCATAGGGGTTTATGCCGTTGTAATAGGGGCTGTTGTAGGGCGGCTGGTAGACCACATTGGTGTGGCTGTGCAGAAACTCCAGCATAAAACGATCGGTTAACTTACCTTCGTCATACAGGTGATTCAAAATCGTGTAGTGCCAGAATGTCGCCCACCCTTCGTTCATGACCTGAGTCTGTTTTTGCGGGTAAAAATACTGGCTGATTTTACGCACAATACGCAGTATTTCTCGCTGCCACGGCTCTAACAGCGGTGCGTTTTTTTCCATGAAATAGAGCAGGTTTTCCTGTGGCTCCAGCGGGAAGCGGCGTGCTTTTTCCGGTGACATTTCCTGCTCGCGGCGAGGCAGTGTACGCCAGAGCTCATTGACCTGGCTTTGCAGGTAAGCCTCACGGCTCTTCTGACGCAGTTTCTCCTCTTCCAGTGAGATTTTTTGCGGGCGTTTATAACGATCTACGCCGTAGTTCATCAGCGCATGACAGGAGTCGAGCAGCTTCTCTACCTCGACTACGCCGTGCCGCTCTTCACATTGGGCAATGTACTGGCGGGCAAACAGCAGATAATCAACGATAGAGCTGGCATCCGTCCAACTGCGAAACAGGTAGTTACCTTTGAAAAACGAGTTATGCCCGTAGCAGGCATGAGCCATCACCAGTGCCTGCATCGGCATGGTGTTCTCTTCCATCAAATAAGCGATACACGGATTGGAGTTAATCACAATCTCATAGGCCAGCCCCTGCTGACCATGCTTATAGCGCTGCTCGGTTTCAATGAATTTTTTGCCAAATGACCAGTGGGCGTAATTAATCGGCATGCCGATACTGGAATAGGCATCCATCATCTGCTCAGAGGTGATCACCTCAATCTGGTGAGGATACGTATCCAGTCGGTAGTGCTTCGCGACGCGATTAATTTCATCCAGATAAATGTGCAACAGATCGAACGTCCAGTCTGGTCCGTCACTCAGGCGTTGTGGGTTTGTTACCCGCTCATCAGTCGATATCACCATCAGCGCACCCCTTACTTATGACTGCCGCCACCTCATTGCGACGACATAGTTAATCGTAGCTTACTTTGGGAAAAGTGGTGTGAAATCGGTAGCTTGGATGGCGCTTTTCGCTCGCAGAGGCCTCAATGCGCGGTGGCGAAAGCCGCCTGTTACCTGCGTTTATCCTACGTTGCTGTGTCAGTCATCTCATAATAAATAAAAGCTATATCTGCAACAGATGACAATTCAATGCCGCATGATAGAGTAGTCTTTTATTTTGGTGTTCAAGCTATTATGCAGCATATTTCGCGGTATTGACGGGAAAACAGGGGAGAACAGCGATAATGAAGGTGGTTGTTTTAGGGAGTGGTATTATCGGCGTCAGTACTGCCTGGTATTTGGCCTGCGCCGGACATGACGTCACCGTGATTGATCGCCAGGCCGAGGTGGCTCAGGAAACCAGTGCGGCCAACGCCGGGCAAATTTCACCCGGTTACTCAGCCCCCTGGGCTGCGCCCGGGATCCCGCTTAAAGCCGTTAAGTGGCTGTTTCAGCGCCACGCACCGTTGGCGATTCGCCCTGACTTCACCGCCACCCAGTTACGCTGGATGTGGCAGATGCTACTGAACTGCGACAGCGCCCACTATCGTGTCAATAAAGCCCGTATGGTGAGGCTGGCCGAATACAGCCGCGATTGTTTGCAGGCGCTGCGTGCTGAAACCGGCATCGCGTACGAAGGCCGTCAGGGGGGAACACTGCAACTGTTTCGCACCCGCCAGCAATATGAGAATGCCTATCGGGATATCGCCGTACTAAAAGACGCCGGTGTGCCTTATGAGCTGCTGGAGGCCGCGCAACTGGCAACGGTGGAGCCGGCGCTGGCGCGGGTGCGTGATAAACTGGCCGGGGGGCTGCGTCTGCCCCATGATGAAACCGGCGATTGCCAGCTTTTTACCCAACAGTTGGCGAAAATGGCGCAGCAGGCGGGGGTTGTCTTTCGCTTCAACACGCAGGTGCAACACCTGGATGTCAGTGCGGATGCGGTCAATGCGGTGTACTGTCAGGGGGAGAAAATCACCGCCGACGCTTATGTGATGGCGTGTGGCTCCTATTCCCGTGGCTTACTGGAAACGTGGTTTGATATTCCGGTCTACCCGTTAAAAGGTTATTCGCTGACTATCCCGCTGACCAGTGATGCCGATGCGCCGGTCTCAACCGTGCTTGATGAAACTTACAAAGTGGCCATCACCCGCTTTGATAAGCGAATTCGGGTTGGGGGGATGGCCGAAATTGCCGGTTTTGATCTGTCCCTTAACCTAAAACGCCGCGCCACGCTGGAAAGGGTGGTGCGCGATTTGTATCCCGAATGCGGGCCAATTGAGCAGGCAACGTTCTGGACCGGTTTACGCCCGATGACCCCGGACGGCACACCGCTGGTTGGGCGTTCACCGTTAAAAAATCTCTATCTCAATACCGGGCATGGCACGCTGGGCTGGACGATGGGCTGCGGCTCCGGTCGGTTGCTGGCGGATATTCTTTCCGGCAACGAGCCGGATATTGAATATCAGGATCTCTCTTATTCCCGCTATGCCTGACGTTTTTACGCTCAGGGCAGCAGGCGTCAGGCCTGCCTGCCCTGAGCGCCTGCCCGCGATGCTGCTTTTGCATTATCCTGTTGTTTTCGCATCCATTCTTGTTGTTTCCACTCTTTTTCTGCTGCCCGGCAGGGGATAACGCTATTTCCCCGTGCTCAGACACTGCCTTTATCTTCATCTCCCTTGACATGCGTCAAGGGACAGGTTGCCGATAGTAATATGATTGATAATCGTTATTACTTGCTTTGATGCGCTCATGCGCACAATCAGTGAAGGAATAGGGTATGGCTCTGAGTCTGCAAACGTTGCTTGATCTCCCGCTTAACGTGAATGCGGTTGTCGCGCGTATCCGCTCAGGCGGCGAGCATCAACAGCGGCTGACCGAACTGGGTATTCGTGTCGGCGGGCAAGTTCGCGTTATCCAGCGTGACGCCAATCAACCTTTGATGCTGGCGGCGGGCGATAGCCGCGTGGCGATCAACTGGGAAATGGGCAAACAGGTATGGGTGCACGCGCAATCGGATCAGTAAGCGCGCGCCGGCATAAAAACAGTGGCAGAGGTGAGGCAGCAATGACGCTGGAAGCATTGGCAGTTGGCACACAGTGGCGTGTTTTAGGGTTTCAGAAAGGATCGGCAGACTACCGCAAGCGCCTGTTAGCGCTTGGCGTGACACCGGGCGTGGAGTTTTCTGTCGCCCGTGTTGCGCCATTGGGGGATCCGATAGAGTTACGTTTGCGTGGCGCATCAATCAGCGTGCGCAAAGGCGAAGCACAGATTTTGATTCTGGAAAAATGTTAATCCAGGCGAGTAAGGATTTTTTATGAGTACGCAATCCGTTATTGGGGTGGTGGGCAACCCGAACTGTGGCAAAACGACGTTATTTAACGTCCTGACCGGTGGCAAACAAACGGTCGGTAACTGGCCGGGTGTCACGGTAGAGAAAAAAGTGGGCAGCTACCGCTACCAGCAGCAACAGATAACGCTGGTGGATTTACCGGGAGTGTATTCACTTAACCCGTCGTCAGAAAGCTCCGAAGATGAGCGGGTAGCTCGGGATTATATTTTGTCTGGTGAAGCCGGGCTGGTGCTGAACATTGTTGATGCGGCGAATCTGGAACGTAATTTGTACCTGACGGCGCAACTGCTGGATATGAATGTGCCGATGGTCGTGGCCGTCAACATGATGGACATTGCGGCTGCCCGTAAGCTCGATATTGATATTCATGGCCTGTCCCAACGATTGGGCTGCCCGGTGGTGGCGATTACTGCCAGCCAGAAAAAAGGCATCGATGATTTGTTGCAGGTTTGTCAGTCGGCACTGGCACAGCCTGTACTCCCCAGCGTGTCTATTCCTTATGATGAACCACTCAGTCAGGCGGCTCAGGCGATGGCCAGACAACTGGTGGCCGCACAACTGGCTGGCGCACCGGTTATCCGCAATCCGCACTGGCTGGCGCTGCAATTGCTGGAAGGGGATGTGACGGTGCGCAACCAACTCAGTGCCGAGTCACTGAAGATGGCTGATGAGCAGATTGCCCGGCTGGTTGCGCATTATGATGATGAGCTGGACATCTTTCTGGCGGATGCGCGTTATCAGTTTGTCGCCGCAGTCGCTCGTGCGGTGATTACCCGCCGTGGTGAAGCCTCGGCCACCATGACGGATAAAATCGACCGTATCGTACTGCACCGTTTTTTGGGTATCCCTATCTTTTTGCTGGTGATGTATTTGATGTTCGTCTTCACCATCAATATCGGCAGTGCGTTTACCGACTTTTTTGACAAGCTGTTTGGTGCCCTGCTGGTGGAAGGGTTTGGCGAGCTGTTGCTGGCGCTGAATGTTCCCGAATGGCTGAAAACGCTGCTGGCAGACGGTGTCGGGGGCGGTATCCAGACGGTATCGACATTTATTCCGGTGATCGGCTGTTTGTATCTGTTTTTGTCCTGGCTGGAGGATTCCGGTTACATGGCGCGTGCAGCATTTGTCATGGACAGGTTCATGCGCAGCATCGGTCTGCCGGGTAAGGCGTTCGTGCCGCTGATTGTCGGCTTCGGCTGTAATGTGCCAGCGGTGATGGCAACCCGTACCATGGAGCGCCACAGTGACCGGGTTGTCACTGTGATGATGGCACCGTTTATGTCTTGCGGGGCGCGCCTGCCGGTCTATGTGCTGTTTGCCTCGGCGCTGTTTGTCGAAGGCGGGCAGAATCTGGTATTTGGCTTGTATCTGGTCGGTATCGCTGCCGCCATCGCCACGGGGTTCTTGCTGAAAAACACAGCCCTGAAAGGGGAAGCGTCGGCGTTTGTTATGGAGATCCCACCCTATCACTTACCCAGTCTGCGCAGTGTGCTGATTCGTACCTGGGAGCGGTTGAAGGGCTTCTTGCTGCGCGCCGGGCGGCTGATTGTGGTGGTGGTGACGGTGCTGGGTTTCCTCAATTCCATGGGAACGGACGGCTCATTTGGCAACCAGAACACGCAGAAGTCGGTGTTATCAGCCGTCGGGCAGGCGATAGTTCCGGTATTCAAACCGCTTGGTATTCGTCAGGAAAACTGGCCTGCGGCTGTCGGTGTGTTCACCGGGATTTTTGCCAAGGAAGCGGTGGTCGGTACGCTGGATTCGCTTTATGGCGCGATGGCAGCATCACAAGAGGGGCGGGCTAAAGCGGAGGAAAAAACCTTCAGCCTGATAGGCAGTGTGCAAGACGCGCTGGCGACGATCCCTGAAAATCTGGGCAAGCTGGGGGGGGCAGTGCTTAACCCGCTGGGTATTAACGTCGGGGATTTGAGCGATACCGCTAGCGTGGCGAAAGACAACAAATTCTCATCGCTGACCGTTATCAGTCAGTTATTTGACGGGCAACTGGGAGCCTTCAGTTACCTGCTGTATGTGCCTTGTGTGGCGGCGGTTTCGGCCATCTGGCGTGAAGTGGGGACGGCCTGGACGCTATTTTGCGCTGGCTGGACTATTCAGGTGGGCTATAGCACGGCGGTCGTTGTCTATCAGATAGGGCGTTTTGCCGAGCATCCGCTGTATTCATCCTGTGCATTAGCGGGTGTTGGGCGCTGACAGTGCTGATGCTGCGGCACAATGGGCTGCGGCGTCAACGCGTGGTTATCGGTGAAGTGAAACGCTGATGCGGTAAAACGACAACAACGGGGCGGCCCGCCCGCCCCGCAGAGGAGGAGCCATGACGTTACTGGAACTGCGTGATTTTGTCCGAGAACGGAAAAAGGTGTCGCTCAGTGAAGTCAGCCAGGCGTTTAAGGTCGAACCCGGTGTGGCGCAAGCGATGCTGGCAGTCTGGGTGCAAAAAGGCAAAGTCTGTTTTCATGAGGGTGAGGCTGCACCGAAATGTGGTGGCTGCTGTGGCTGTGATAAACGCCTGGGGCAGTATTATGAATGGCTGTAGCCCCCGGTTTGGGGCCTCGGTCGGTTCACCGGCTGATTAATGCGTGTGGGGATGCCCTATCCGCGGCCAGGGCCTGTGATTTGCCATGTGTCGCCGCCCTGTTTTCTCCTGAGTCTTTCATCTTACATACGCAGGCGCATGGCTCGTTAAGGTAGCCCGGCTTCTGCGTCCTGTCGTAATGCTAATGATGTGTTAAGTCATTGTGGCGAATAATTTATGGTGCATTCCGGGGTAGCGTTTGCCGCGTGCGGGTTGTGGCAAGCCTTATCGAAAATGCCCTGCGCTGAAACCCAATAAAAACTGACCTGACGCAATAACTGGTGTTTATACCCTCTACATAATGAAACACAGGGTCCATCTGAGGGGGATGATGGAAAAATTACTCGATCGTTTTTTGAATTACGTTGCGTTTGATACCCAGTCTAAAGCCGGGGTCAGGCAAGTGCCCAGTACCGAAGGGCAGATGAAGCTGGCGCAAGCGCTACAGCAGGAATTGACCGAACTGGGTTTTACTCAGGTGACGCTCAGTAAACATGGCTGCGTGGCCTCTTTGCCCGCCAATGTGGCCTGGCCGGTTCCAGCCATCGGGTTTATTGCCCATATGGATACGTCGCCCGATTTTAGCGGTAAACACGTTAATCCGCAGATTGTGGAGAACTATCGCGGGGGCGATATTGCTCTGGGCGTGGGCGATGAAGTGCTCTCGCCGGTGATGTTTCCGGTGCTGCATCATTTGCTGGGGCAGACACTGATTACAACCGAGGGTAAAACGCTGCTGGGAGCAGATGGTAAAGCGGGTATCGCTGAGATAATCACTGCGCTTGTTCGGTTAAAGAAACGGCAGATCCCGCATGGTGATATCCGTCTCGCTTTCACGCCGGATGAAGAGGTAGGTAAAGGCGCTCAACACTTTGATGTGGCAGCGTTTAATGCTGAGTGGGCGTATACCGTGGATGGCGGGGGCGTGGGTGAGCTGGAGTATGAGAACTTCAATGCCGCCTCGGTCGTGGTAAAAATCGTGGGAAACAATGTTCACCCCGGCGCGGCCAAAGGGGTGATGGTCAATGCATTATCACTGGCCACCCGTATTCCGGCTGAGGAAGTGCCGGAGCATACCGAGGGGTATCAGGGCTTTTACCATCTGCACAGCGCCAAAGGGACGGTGGAGCGCGCGGAGTTACACTACAGCATTCGTGATTTTGAGCGTGAGGGTTTTGAACAACGGAAGAAAACGTTGTTAAACATTGCGGAGAAGGTTGGCAAGGGATTACATCCTGATTGCTATATCGAGGTAACGATAACGGATAGTTATTACAATATGCGCGATCAGGTAGAACAGCATCCGCATGTCATTGCCCTGGCGCAACAGGCGATGCGGGATTGCGGTATTACGCCGGTGATGCAGCCAATCCGTGGCGGCACCGATGGTGCACAGCTCTCGTTTCAGGGGCTGCCTTGCCCGAATTTGTTTACCGGCGGATATAATGCGCACGGTAAACATGAGTTTGTGACGCACGAAGGGATGGAAAGCGCGGTGTCGGTGATTATGCGTATTGCTGAGCTCACCGCGGTACGAGCCAGAGACCAGCAGGCCCGCCATAACACGGTAGCGGCAAAAGCCTGATAAAGCCTTTGGAATATTGTCGCAGACGTGCTCAGGGAGAGGCTGATATCTCGCTTTTCCCTGAGCACGGGCTAAACATGAAGCATCATGTGCGGCGGTGTTCTGGCCGTTATGCGGTTTGACCGCGCGATTTCCGGTCTGGCGCTAGCGTGGTTCAGTCGGCAAAGTACCAGTAACCGCTATTGACCAACGCTGTTAACTGGGCGAGAAACGAGGGGTCGTCCAGTGCGGCACCTAACAGCCCGGCCCCCAGTTCTTCATACTGTGCCAGCGCGTTCATGGCCTGTGGTTGCTGGCTGCCGAGCCGCTCGCCGTTAACAAAACAGTCATCACCAATACGCAAGACGCGCAAGCCACCAAGACGGCACAGTGTTTCACCTTGTTGCAGCAGTTCATAAAGTTCGCCTGGCTGGTAGGGTGGCTGTGGCGGTGCTAAATCCAGTTCATGGCGTGACTGAGAGATAAACTCGCCGAACCACTGGCCAAAGGCTGCTTTATCCTGCACTAAGTCCAGCATCAATTGATGCAGATTATCCAGCTCCTGCGGCAAAATGTCGGCAGGATGCGAGCGAGGGACGATGTCAGGGTCACTGTAGCGCTGCCCACCCATCTCGCGTGCCAGCACGTTATCGGCAAAACCACTGACCAGCTCGCGGGCACTGGGTGCGCGAAAACCGACAGAATAATTGAGCGAGTTTTCCAGCGAGTAGCCTTCATGGGGAAACGCCGGGGGAATGTAGAGAATATCGCCCGGCTCCAGCTCTTCATCAATGATGGCCTCGAACGGCTCAACCTGTAGTAAATCCGGGTGCGGGCAGTGCTGCTTTATCGGGATTTTGTCACCGACTCGCCAGCGGCGGCGACCTGTCCCTGAATAATAAACATCGTATTGATCCAGATGGGGGCCGACACCCCCACCGGGCACGGAAAACGAAATCATCAAATCGTCAATACGCCAGTCAGGCAACTGGCGGAAAGGGTGCATCAGCGCGGCTGAGGGTTCATGCCAGTGATCGACTGCCTGTACCAGCAGTGACCAGTTGCTCTCGCCCAAATGGTCGAAGCTGTCGAACGGGCCGTGGCTGACATTCCAGCGCCCGTCCAGATGGCTGACCAGCCGGCTGTCCACCTCGTTTTCCATCGCCAGCCCGGCCAGTTCGTCGGGGCTTATCGGGTCAATGAAAGCGCGAAATCCACCTTTGATGACCACCGGGCGTTTTTGCCAGTGGCGGGCCATAAAATCAGGCCAGTCGAGATTGAGTTGGTAGTCCATAGCGAGTTTCCGGTAACGAGAGGCTGGCGGCGATTATAACCAAGTCGTGGCAGCACCGCTTGTGCATTTGCAGGCATCGGCGTTCAGGTAATGACCATCATATCGCGTCTTTGTGTGATGACGATTCAGCCCTCACTCTGCCCAAGATGCTGTAGGCCGAAAATAGCTTCCACCTTGAGCTGACTGCTGCCGATGACGATTTCCCCTTGATACTGTTCGATAATCTCTGCGGCGACGGCCAGGCCGATACCCTGGCCGGGGCGCAGGGTATCGGCGCGTTGTCCCCGCTGAAAAATAACTTCCCGCTTGCTGTCAGGGATGCCGGGCCCATCATCTTCAATAATCAAATGCAGTTTTTGCCCGGAATACAGGGCGCTGATTTCGACAAATTCAAGGCAGTATTTACACGCGTTATCCAGAATATTGCCCATCACTTCCATGAAATCATTTTTCTCGCCAATAAACGTCAGCTCGGGGGCAATGTCCATGGTCAGTACCACGCCTTTACGCTGATACACTTTGTTTAGCGCAGAGCACAACGCATCAAGCTGGGCGGGTACGGAATGGACTTCACGTATCATGCTCAGGTGATCGTTACACTGGCTCGATGCAGGTAATAGCAATTTGCTGTGAAATGCGGCTAATTGCGTCAGCATAATCGGTTCGGCCTGCTCAATGGTTAACTCTTTACCGCTACGCAGCGAGCGCAGCGTGGTCTGTAGCACCGCCAGCGGCGTTTTCAGGCTGTGTGTGAGGTCAGTCAAAGTCGTGCGGTATTTATGATAGCGCTGGCGCTCATTACTGAGCAGGGTATTGAGGTTGCGTACCAGGCTGTTGAGCTCCTGCGGTGGGTATTCGTTGAGGTGCTCGCGTGAACCCTGTTCGAGTTCACTGATCTGTGTACTAATCCTTGATAGGGCGCAGTGCGCAGCCAGCCACAATAGTGGCAGAACCAGTACCAGATGCGCGATAAACACGTAGCGAAACCACTCCCAGACAATGTCGGCTTGCTGTAGTTCCTGAGGTATTCGGTCTACCACGACGATAACCATTTGTGGCAGGCGCTCTGATTCGGGTACACATTCAACTGCAATAGAGTGGGTAAACGGTGTTTTGTCTTCGCGAACTATAGGCGTGCAGCTTATCAAGCATTTGAGGGGTACTGCCTTGCATACCGCATTGCTGATAGTGCTGTCCGCATCCAGCTCGTGGTAATCCGTTTTCTCAAGCCACTCGGGTTTTATCTGTGATTCCAGTTCCGGCACGGCCCGTTCACGCCATAATAACTTGCCGTTTTTATCATAAATAAACACCAGCGTCGGGTAATTGATGTCGATTTCTGGCGGCGTGGCAATGGTGAGCTGGTTTTCGCGCCACTGGGCGAGGCTGTAAACCAGGTTGCTTTCACCCCGTAACAGGCGAAATGACGTTTTATCAAAACTGACACTGTAACCGACCACGGCAACAATGCCGTAAGAGAGCGTTAATGCCAGCACAACGGCTGCTGTCGCAATCAAAAAGCGAAAGCGCAGTGAAAGAGGAGGAGCCTTTTTCACCCTGAATTACCCTTGTGTCATGTAGCGGCTGTGGTGGCTAAACATCAAAACGATATCCCTGGCCGCGAACGGTGGTAATCACATCATGAGAATCCGCTGCCTGGAGCTTTTTGCGCAAGCGCCCCATCAGTACATCAATCGTATGACTTTCACGCAATTCGGCCATCGGGTAGAGTTGCAGCATCAATGACTCTTTGCTCACCACCTTGCCATTATTGCGGATAAGCGTTTCGATAATGGTGTACTCAAACGCCGTCAGTTTTACCGGCTCGCTGTTGACCAATAACTCACGCCGCGACAGATCCACTTCGAACGGCGGCAGGCTGATAATTTGAGACGCCAGCCCACTGTTGCGGCGCATCAGTGCCTGCATCCGCGCAATGACTTCTTCAATGTGGAATGGCTTGGTGACGTAATCATCGGCACCGGCTTCCAGTACGGCAACTTTTTCCTGCCAGCTTTCTCTGGCTGTCAGTACCAGAATCGGCAGTTTGATTTGATGTGCGCGCCAGCGGCGGATAAGGCTGGTGCCGTCTTCCTGTGGCAATCCCAGATCGACAATCGCGATATCGGGCGCATGCTCCTGCAGGAAGTAGTCGGCCTCCTTCGCCTCTGCCGCCGCATCAACCTGATGCCCCATTTCATTGAGCTGCACAGTCAGGTGATGGCGTAGCAGAACATTATCTTCAACAACAAGAATGCGCATGACGTTTTCCTCGGTCATAGGTTTCGTGGAGGGGCAAACCTAAGTCAATACACTATTATCGGCGGGGTCGTCAGCATTATCCACAGTGGGTTTCAACTGGGGCTAAACAGCAAGGCAGGAAATAGTCCGGGCGGTTGAGGGTTAACCGCCCGGCAGGTTGAGATTAAAGTTCGTCAACCATTTTAATGGCCCGGCCAATATAGTTAGCCGGCGTGAGGGCTTTCAGGCGAACCTTTTCATCATCCGGCAGTGCCAGGCTATCAATAAACGCTTTCATCCCTTCGGCATCCACACGCTTACCGCGGGTCAACTCTTTCAGTTTTTCATACGGCTTTTCGATGCCATAGCGGCGCATTACGGTCTGGATAGGTTCAGCCAGCACTTCCCAGTTGTTGTCCAGCTCATCAAGCAGATGGTCACGGTTGACTTCCAGTTTGCTGATGCCTTTTAGCGTGGCCTGATAAGCAATGACCGCATACCCTACGCCCACGCCGAGATTGCGCAGTACTGTTGAGTCAGTTAAATCACGCTGCCAGCGCGATACCGGCAGTTTACTCGCCAGATGGGCCAGAACTGCGTTCGACAAGCCGAGATTACCCTCAGAGTTTTCGAAGTCTATCGGGTTGACTTTATGCGGCATGGTCGACGAGCCGATTTCGCCGGCAATGGTTTTTTGTTTGAAGTGGTTCAGTGCGACATAGCCCCAAACATCACGGTCGAAATCAAGCAGGATGGTATTAAACCGGGCGATGCAGTCAAACAGTTCGGCAATGTAGTCGTGCGGTTCAATCTGCGTGGTGTACGGGTTCCACTGAATGCCCAGCGAGGTGACAAAGCTTTCGCTGAACTGGTGCCAGTCAACTGCCGGATAAGCCACCATATGGGCGTTATAGTTCCCCACCGCACCGTTGATCTTGCCCAGAATCTCGACGTTCTGTAACTGACGGAACTGGCGCTCCATGCGGTAGACGACGTTAGCGAACTCTTTTCCGATGGTGGACGGTGTCGCCGGTTGTCCGTGGGTACGGGACAGCAGCGGAATATCACGGTATTGCTGTGACAGGTGTTTGATGGCATCAATAATATTGCGCCAGAACGGTAAAACAACGTCGCGGCGCGCTGTTTCGAGCATCAATGCGTGTGACAGGTTGTTAATGTCTTCAGATGTACAGGCGAAATGGATAAATTCGCTCACCGCCTGTAAGGCGGGCAGGGCAGCGACTTTTTCCTTGAGAAAATACTCCACCGCTTTGACATCATGGTTGGTGGTGCGCTCAATGGTTTTGATGCGTGCCGCGTCTTCTTCGTTGAATTCAGCGACGATCTTGTCAAGGAAAGCGTTTGCGTCAGCATCAAAAGCAGGAACTTCCTTGATTTCTGCACAGGCGGCCAGTTTTTGCAGCCAACGTACTTCAACCTGCACGCGAAATTTCAGCAAGCCGTATTCGCTGAAAATAGCGCGCAACATGCTGACTTTATCGCCGTAGCGTCCATCAATGGGGGAAACGGCGGTCAGTGAGGATAATTCCATCGCAAGCAACTCCTGGGATTGTGTTCGAAAAAGAATGTCATAGTCATGGCATTATCTCACGATGGCGGCTGAACCGGAATAAGCGGTTGCCGCCAGCGGGAACAGTGCCATGCCGATCAGGCATGGCAACGGGACAGCATGTCTTGTGCGTGGCGCACCAGCTTGCTGCGGGAGAACATCAGTTGCAGGCGGCTGCCGCCAACCTGTTGCCAGAGCACCGCAGCACGAATGCCTGCCAGCAGTACCGCCCGGACTTTGGCCTGAATGTGGGCGTTTTTCAGCACCTCTTGTGCCCCGGTTACTTGTATACGTGGGCCGAGCTTGCTGATTACATCCACATAAATCCCTGCCAGTACATTAATAAAGGTATCGGATAACAAGTCATAATGTTCGAGCTGGCGATCTAACTGGCTGATACGAGAACCCAGTTCGTTGAGGGCATCACGGTTATTGTGCAAACGTCGCTCAAGCACCATCAGGCTGAAGGTATAACGCGATAATTCGGCACCAAGACCTTCACGGGATGAGTTCAGGATGCCTAGCAACGTTTCCAGACCGATTTTCAGATTTCCTTCGCTATTGCCAAAAACATCCAGCGTATTGGCTGGATTGATATTCAGGATGCTTTGCAGTGAGGTTGCCAGCGCATCCGTATTGCAATTCCCCTGATGAGCCAACTGTTGCACTAACTGAGCAGACTGGCAGACACCCGCCATAGCCAGCGTAATTTCATCATAGTTTTTAGCCACAATAGCTCCTGTCGACATCATCTGGCTGGGCGTGAAAGCGGGAAAGAGGGGCAGGTTCACCGCACAAAAAATAGCGGGCTGACGAGTTCTCCGCCATTGCGTATCCACACCATATAAAGATGGCCGATGATGCCATAAAAACAGTGATGAACCCAGCATAAGGCCGGTAAAAACCGGCCTGTGGTGTAAAATCGACGGTAATAGGCGCTGATGGCGACAACTCTCGACGTGCTGACGCATGCTGTGCTCACATTAAGCCAGACCCGCATCAAAACATCACACCCTTGAAAATGAGCAGTGACGCCGGATGGCACAGGGGCGGGTTGTTATTGTTTTCGCATTACAGCGATGCGCTCAGGCGTTCTTCAATGATACCGCCACCAAGACAGACCTCATCTAAATAAAAGACCGCTGACTGGCCTGGAGTAACAGCCGCGACTGGCGCGTCAAAACGGACGTCAATGCGGTCTTCATCAAGCGGCGTGATAGTACAAGGGATATCGGCCTGACGGTAACGGGTTTTGACTGTGCAACGCAGCGGGCTGGTCAGCGGCATGCGATCTACCCAGTGCAATTGTTGTGCTATTAAACCGGTGGACATCAGGCGAGGGTGCTCGTGGCCTTGCGCCACATACAGTATGTTATTGGCAACATCTTTATCGACCACGTACCACGGATCGTCCCCGCCTTCTTTCACGCCACCAATTCCCAGCCCCTTACGCTGACCCAGCGTGTGGTACATCAACCCCTGATGTTGCCCCATGACCTTGCTGTCATCGACCGATAGAATCGGGCCCGGCTGGGCGGGCAGATAGCGGGCCAGAAAATCGCGGAATTTACGCTCGCCGATAAAGCAGATGCCGGTTGAGTCCTTTTTGCGCGCGGTCGCCAGATCGAGGTGTTCTGCAATCGCCCGTACTTGCGGTTTCTCCAGTTCTCCCACCGGAAACAGGCTCTGCGCCAGTTGCTGATGACTCAGGGTGTACAAAAAATAGCTCTGGTCTTTGTTGCTATCCATACCGCGCAACAGGCGGCTTTTCCCTTGCACATCGTGGCGGCGTACATAATGCCCGGTGGCAATATAGTCTGCGCCCAGATCCTCAGCCGCGAACTCCAGAAATGCTTTAAACTTGATTTCCTTATTGCACAGAATATCCGGGTTTGGCGTGCGACCCGCGCGGTATTCCGCCAGGAAATGTTCAAATACATTGTCCCAGTATTCAGCAGCGAAGTTAACGGTATGTAGCTCAATACCCAGTTTGTCGCAGACAGCCTGTGCATCTGCGAGGTCGGTGGCGGCAGAACAATACTCCGTGTCGTCATCTTCCTCCCAGTTTTTCATAAACAGGCCTTCAACCTGATACCCTTGCTGTTGCAACAGGTAAGCGGATACTGATGAATCCACACCGCCGGACATGCCGACAATGACTTTTTTCTGGCTGTTATCTGACATGGATATCTCGCGAACGTAATGATGTGGTGTAAAGCGTGTTAGAGCAAAAAACAGGCGTAGCAGGGTAGCATAATTGCCACGCGCGCGCATCACCGCCCCTTGTGTTGGCCTGAAAACCGGTCAGGCTGGATCGGGAAAAGGCCAGTTGAACGCAGCCAGAATCGCTAATGGATAGCGTTGGCCCTGCTGGTAACACCTCAGACTGGCGGCAACCAGGGGGGAACGCAGGCAGTCGGCTTGCAGAATTTCTTCAGGCGTTAACCAATGACAGCAGATAATGTCACTGTCGTGTGGCGTGGTGGGCAGCCGTTCGGGCAGGTCGATAACGAAGCTGAAACGCAAAAACGGCGTCTTGTCGGGGGCTATCCACTGGTGTAGCTGAAGAAAGCTCTGTGGTGTCAGGCGCAGACCGGTTTCTTCAAACAGTTCCCGCTGTGCGGCCTGTAATAATGTCTCATCGGCTTCGAGATGACCTGCGGGCTGATTCCATAAACGACGGTGGTTAATCTCTTCTTCAACCACCAGAAAATGGCCTTCTGCCTGCACCACACAGGCGACGGTCACATGCGGTTTAAACATTTTCTATCTCTCTCCATTCGCCGGGCTTGAGCCCTTCCAGCGTTTGATTGGCCATACTGTAACGAATCAGGCGTAAAGTGGGGTAACCAATATGGGCCGTCATACGTCGTACCTGGCGGTTACGGCCTTCATGAAGTGTAATTTTCAGCCAACTCACCGGAATGTTCTTTCGTTCACGAATCGGTGGCTGACGTGGCCATATCCAGGCGGGTTCATCGACAAGTTCAACACCGGCAGGCAGTGTCGGCCCATCATTAAGTACCAGCCCGGAACGGAAGGCGTGTAGCGCTTCCTCATCGGGAACACCTTCTACCTGTGCGTAGTAAATTTTGGCGGTTTTACGGCCGGGTTGAGTCAATCGCGCTTGCAGCGGCCCGTCATTGGTCAGGATCATCAATCCTTCACTATCGCGATCTAAACGTCCGGCAGCGTAGATGTGACGAAAAGGTACATAGTCTTTCAGCGTGGTGCGCCCGGTTTCATCGGTAAACTGGGAAAGTACATCGAAAGGTTTATTGAACAACACGATGCATACTTTTGCCGCCGTTACGGATCGGTTTTTTGTGGGGCGAGAGCTGAATCGTTTAAGTCGGTGATTTTTAACAGGGAATTTATTCATGTTATTACTGGCTGTGAATGACAAAACCATTATACTCGAAATGGTTTATGATTGGCTCAGGCTAAATATTCAAGTAGTATTGACACGCATCTTACAAGTCATTAACAAAAATGGCGCTCGAAGGAGAGGTTAATGGAAAGTAAAGTAGTTGTACCGGCAGAAGGGCAGAAGATCACGGTTGATGCGCAAGGCAAACTGGTTGTGCCGGATAATCCGATCATTCCGTTCATTGAAGGTGATGGTATCGGTGTTGACGTGACGCCTGCCATGATTAAGGTCGTGGATGCCGCAGTGAACAAAGCCTATCAGGGCAAGCGCAACATTTCCTGGATGGAAATTTACACCGGTGAAAAATCAACTCAGGTGTATGGTCAGGATGTCTGGCTGCCGGATGAAACGCTGGATCTTATTCGTGAATACCGTGTTGCTATCAAAGGCCCATTGACGACGCCAGTCGGCGGCGGCATCCGCTCTTTGAACGTGGCTTTGCGTCAGCAACTGGACTTGTATGTGTGCTTACGCCCGGTTCGTTATTATGAAGGCACGCCAAGCCCGGTGAAACAGCCTGAGCTGACGGATATGGTTATCTTCCGTGAAAATGCTGAAGATATCTATGCCGGTATCGAATGGAAAGCGGGCTCACCGGAAGCCGATAAAGTCATCAAGTTCCTGCAAGATGAAATGGGCGTGAAGAAAATCCGTTTCCCACAGCAATGTGGTATCGGTATCAAGCCTTGCTCTGAAGAAGGCACGAAGCGTCTGGTGCGTGCGGCTATCGAATACGCTATCACAAACGATCGCGATTCCGTTACGCTGGTGCACAAAGGCAATATCATGAAGTTCACCGAAGGCGCGTTCAAAGACTGGGGATACCAGTTGGCGCGTGAAGAGTTTGGTGGTGAACTGATTGACGGCGGGCCGTGGGTGAACATCAAGAACCCGAATACGGGCAAAGACATCATTGTTAAAGATGTGATTGCTGATGCCTTCTTGCAGCAGATTCTGCTGCGCCCGGCCGAGTATGATGTTATTGCCTGTATGAACCTGAATGGTGATTACATCTCCGATGCACTGGCTGCACAGGTAGGTGGTATTGGTATCGCCCCTGGTGCCAACATTGGTGATGAGTGTGCCCTGTTTGAGGCCACCCATGGCACTGCGCCAAAATACGCAGGCCAGGATAAGGTGAACCCTGGTTCAGTTATCCTGTCTGCTGAAATGATGCTGCGTCACCTGCAATGGTTTGAAGCTGCTGATTTGATAGTCAAAGGCATGGAAGGCGCGATTAAAAACAAAACCGTGACCTATGACTTTGAACGCCTGATGGACGGAGCAACACTGCGTAAATGTAGTGAGTTTGCCCAGGACATCATCAGCAACATGTAACGATTGTTTGCCCTGAAACCTCATGGTGTTGCTTCATACCATGAGGTTTGTTTTACCCATCCCTTCGCGAGCTGCATACCTGGGGCTCTGCGACTCTCTTCTCAATCGTCAATGCCAGAACCCCATACCTCGTCTTGCCGTTTTGTCTTTTTATACTATTTTTACTTCGCTCATCATGAATACGCCATTAGCGTCGGGATGTTGAGTGTTACTGCATGGAACAATTAAGGCATGGCTCGGTTATGTCTGCGATGCTGATAAATTCATCGCCGGATTAAGACGAGATTATCGATTGATATAATACAGATAAGTTAACTGTTATTTGGGTTTAAACAGTTTTTCTGCATTAAAGAAAAGTTTTTTAACTGTTATTAAAAAATCTTACTGAACTATTGGTTATAAAATAGCGAGCGGAAGAACAATTTTATAGTAATAGGTTATCAACTTTGCTTTGATGATTGGGAATAACGATCTATTAAGATAATTAACCACTTATCAGTGACTGTATTCCTGATAAAAATTAGGGAAACATGGAAAATCTTGGTTTCAGGTCTTCCTCCTTGCCCGCATTTTGCTATTCTGTTGATGCTACCCGATAATTTGCATGATAAAGATGTAGTCCCTGAAGTGGGGAAGAGACTGAGCAAAGAGGGATAGTAGCCCGTTATCGTTTTAAATTTAATCGAAAGAGATCGATGGATTTTATTCGTCGATGATTTTTTTTGCGTGAAAAGTTACGGTAAGTGCATCACGACAACCGGCTACAATTTTTTCTGACAGAAAAAACAATGGATAATGTGAGGGGAATCCCCATGAGTCGAGCCCCAGCCAATAAAGATGAGAAAAGCCGACTGGCTGCATTGAGCGAGTATGGCATCAGCAAACCCCTGTCTGATCCCGGCTTCGATAGTCTGATCAATCTGGCGGCCAACGTTTTCAACGTTCCTATTGTGCTGATCTCACTGGTGGAAGCCGAACGGCAGTTGTTTGCAGCCAGCGTTGGTTTGTCAGTCTGTGAAACCTCACGAGACGAATCGTTCTGCTCGCATGCTATCCTCAAAAAACGCATCATGGTCATCCCTGATGCACGTAAGGATCCGCGTTTTAAAGATAATCCGCTGGTAACTGGCGAGCCTAATATCCGTTTTTATGCGGGGATTCCACTGCGTACACCAAGCGGTTTTCCGATAGGTACGCTTTGTATTATTGACAATAAGCCACGGGCATCGTTGAGCGCCCGTGATGCCCACAATTTGCAAGATTTTGCAGCACTGGTCATGGATAAGCTGGAAATGCGGCGTTTGGCGCTCGCTCGCCGTGCCAGCCAGTCACGTTTCGAAAGTATTGCTGAGTCCTCGCCGGACGCTATCTTATGCGTTAATGACAAAGGCACTATCACCTTCTGGAATGAATCAGCAGAGAAAATGCTTGAGTACACCCGCGAGCAAATCGTAGGAGAGCATATCAGTATCATTGTGCCCGATATGTTTGTGGTGCAGTTACATCATCTGGCAACCGATAAAACGGCGATGTTCAAGGGAAGTTCTATCGAACTGGAAACCAGGACCATGCTAGGTACGCTGATATCCACCGAGTTAACGGTGTCGATGTGGCAAGATAATAACCAGACACGTTATGGGATTATTTTGCGTGATATCACGGAAAGGCAGCGATACGAAGAACGTTTGTTCTTACAAGCACATCGTGACCCGCTGACGGGCCTTGCGAACCGAACCCTGCTAACCTCCACGCTTGAACAGCTTCTGAAAAGTGGCGAACCCACGGCCATCATGGCAATTGATTTGGATGGCTTTAAGGATATTAACGACAGCCTTGGTCATTCCAGTGGTGATGAAATTCTGGCCAGTGTGGCAAAGCGCTTGCAGGCTAATGTCGGTGCAGGTGATATGGTTGCCCGGATGGGCGGGGACGAATTTGCCATACTGTTACCCAAACAGGATAGCGAAGAGCGGGTTGCGAGGCTGGCTGAAAAAATCATTCATGATGTTTCGCAGGCCGTATTGGTCGGCGATAAGCAAATTAATACCAGTGCCAGTATCGGCCTGGTGATGTATCCCGCACATGGAATAACGGTACAGGATTTGCTAACTAGTGCGGATCTGGCGTTATATCAGGCAAAAGCCGATGGCCGTAACTGCTATCGCTTTTTTACTCGTGAACTCCGGGAAGTGTTCCAGGCGCGTCATGCTTTCCAACTGGAATTTATTCGTGCTTACGAACAAGAAGAGTTCGAAGTGTTTTATCAGCCTCAGGTGAGCCTGATTAATAGCAAAGTTGTTGGCGCAGAAGCGTTGTTACGCTGGCGTCATCCTTATAAAGGTTTGCTGGGGCCGGCGGCCTTTATGTTTGCTCTGGAACGCGGCCCTTGGGCTGAACGTATCGGTGATTGGGTGGTGCGCTCTGCCTGTCAACAGGCAGCGAAGTGGTGCAAAGCGGGCGCGACGAATTTTCGTATCAGTATCAATCTGTTTGCCGCTCAGTTCCGATCGGGCATGTTGGCGCAAAAAATTCAGGATGTACTGACTCAAACCGGATTATCACCCAGCGCACTGGAGCTGGAAATTACAGAGAACATCATTCTGCGGCATGATGAGAATATGATGAAACCGCTCAATGAGTTGCGCAGCAATGGTGTGGGAATTGCATTTGATGACTATGGTACAGGTTATGCTTCGCTCAGTATGCTGAAACACTACCCGGTTACCCGGCTGAAAATTGATCAGACCTTTGTTCGGGCAATGTGCGAGTCAGCACCGGATGCGGCGATTGTTCGGGCAATCTTGTATCTGGGAAAAAGTTTTGACCTGGATGTGATCGCTGAAGGTGTCGAAACACAAGAACAATGCGAGCGGTTACTCAACAAAGGGTGTGAGCAGGCTCAGGGGTATCTGTTTGGCCGTCCTATGCCAGCAAGCGAGTTTGAACAATTATTGGGTTTGAACGATAACGACGAACATTAAATTTATAGCCCGCATTAGAAGCGCTAATGATGCGGCCCTACGCGTTGAGCACATGGATGTTTTGCTCATGGCCGCTGGCTCATTATGTGTTGACCAAACCTGCCACTTTTTGTGTCTGCGTGACATGATGCAGATAAGCCAATAGCTGTTACATTAATTATTATCTAATGACATAACCGCTGCCTCGAGTGCAATTTTTCTCACCGGACTGATTAGCTTTTTATAGGCGTTGCTCATCAATGTTTAAATATTAACGGTTACACCGTTTGATGAGGGCGGCAGTTGGCGTGCCTTGCATGATAAAAAGTGTAAAGTTGTGTTAATTTAGTAACGTGGAGGTTATGAGGGCTTGAAAATGGTAATGCAATCCATACGATGTGGATGTTGCAATTACGTTGATTGCTTTTGCTGAAAGAGGAAATCTTAATCATATGATGCGTATCGCGCTTTTCCTGCTCACCAACCTGGCCGTTATGTTGGTATTCGGGCTGGTGCTCAGCCTGACCGGAGTTCAGCACAACAGCATGATGGGCTTAATTATCATGGCTGGTTTGTTTGGCTTTGGTGGTTCAATTGTTTCACTGCTGATGTCGAAGTGGATGGCGTTGCGTTCCGTCGGCGGTGAGGTGATTGAGCAACCGCGTAATGAAACCGAACGCTGGCTGTTAGATACTGTGCGCATGCAATCACAGCAAGTAGGCATTGCCATGCCGCAGGTCGCGATTTATCACGCTCCTGATATTAATGCATTTGCTACAGGCGCTCGTCGTGACAGTTCACTTGTTGCTGTCAGCACCGGGCTACTGCAAAGTATGAGCCGTGATGAAGCAGAGGCGGTTATTGCTCATGAAATTAGTCATATTGCGAATGGCGATATGGTAACTATGACGCTGGTACAAGGGGTGGTGAACACCTTCGTTATCTTCATCTCGCGTATTATTGCACAAATCGCAACCAGTTTTCTCTCTGGCAACCGTGATGACAACGAGGAAAGTGGTAACGGCAACCCACTGGTTTATATGGCTATTTCTATGGTTCTTGAACTGGTGTTTGGTATTCTGGCCAGCATTATTACGATGTGGTTCTCTCGTTACCGCGAGTTTCATGCGGACGCCGGGTCAGCCAGACTGGTTGGTCGTGAGAAAATGATTGCGGCGCTTCAACGCTTGAAAACCAGCTACGAGCCGCAGGAAGCCGGCAGTATGATGGCATTTTGCATTAATGGTAAATCGAAGTCGCTCAGCGAAATGTTCATGTCTCATCCTCCGCTCGATAAGCGTATTGATGCGCTGCGTACGGGTGAATACCTCAAATAATCATCCTGATATCTACCATTCAAAGGCCCGTTCGGGCCTTTGTTTTTTGCGTCTTTTGGTATCTGGTCAGCAGCATGTGCAAAATCAATTTCAGATAAAATAATCTTGTGCCAGCGCAAACAGTCAGTGAAAAACGATGGAATGTTTTATAAAATAAAACCACGATCACGGAAAAATGAAACATTGTTTCTACAATGCCGGTATAACAAAGGCGTTTCGCCGGGATGAAAAGTTATCTTTACATCTGGTGACGTCTGATTTTTCACGATAAGCGCTAAGGATTTACAGATGGCCAAAGGTAAAAAGCTCTCTTTCACGTTCCATACATACCAGGATTCCGTTACTGGCACCGAAGTGGTGCGTCTCACTCCTCCTGATGTCATCTGCCACCGCACCTATTTCTATCAGAAGTGTTTTTCCAATGATGGCAGCAAGCTGTTATTCGGTGGTGCGTTCGATGGCCCATGGAACTATTACCTGTTAGATCTGAAAACTCAGCAGGCAACGCAATTAACAGAAGGAACGGGTGACAATACGTTTGGTGGCTTCCTCTCTCCTGATGATGATGCGCTTTACTACGTGAAAAACGTGCGTAATTTAATGCGTGTTGATCTGAATACGCTTGAAGAAACCAATATCTATCAGGTGCCTGATGACTGGGTTGGATACGGTACCTGGGTGGCTAACTCTGACTGTACCAAAATGGTCGGTATCGAAATTAAGAAAGAGGATTGGCAACCACTGACTGACTGGAAAAAATTTCAGGAGTTTTATTTCACCAATCCGTGTTGCCGTTTGATTCGCATTGATCTGAAAACGGGCGAAGCAACGACCATTTTGCAGGAAAAACAGTGGCTGGGGCACCCTATCTATCGTCCGGGTGATGACAACACGGTTGCCTTCTGTCATGAAGGTCCACACGATCTGGTTGATGCTCGCATGTGGTTCATCAATGAAGACGGTTCCAATATGCGCAAAGTGAAAGAGCATGCGCCGGGTGAAAGCTGTACGCACGAATTCTGGGTTCCAGATGGTTCCGCTCTGGCTTACGTCTCTTACCTTAAAGGCAGCACAAACCGCTTTATTTGTAGCGTTGACCCCGTTACGCTCGAAAATCGTCAGTTGACGGAGATGCCGCCGTGCTCACACCTGATGAGTAACCATGATGGCTCGCTGATGGTCGGTGATGGCTGTAATGCACCCGTTGATGTGAAAGACAATGGCGGATACAAGATAGAGAACGACCCCTTCTTGTATGTTTTCAATATGAAAAGTGGTAAGCACTTCCAGGTTGCCCAGCACAACACCTCATGGGAAGTGCTGGAAGGCGATCGCCAGGTAACGCATCCCCATCCGTCCTTTACGCCTGATGATAAACAAATTCTGTTTACATCCGATGTTGATGGCAAACCTGCTCTGTATCTGGCCAACGTGCCTGACTCCGTGTGGCAGTAGTCATCCCTATAGCCGTACCCGCGAGGGGCGGCTTTTTTGTTTTTATGATCAAATGATGATTAGCCAGGCTGCGTTACAGGGAACAGCACGTAGTGGATTTGCTGGTGGTAGCAATGCCTGATTGCCATATTCAAAGCGTTCCCTTTATACTAAAACAACAGTTCTATTTTTTTTAAAACAAAAAAAACTTCGTAGGGTAACCACAAAAATGGCTATTGCAGATTTAGATAAGCAACCCGATTCCGTGTCATCTGTCTTAAAGGTCTTTGGTATTTTGCAGGCATTAGGCGAAGAGCGTGAGATTGGTATTACCGAACTTTCACAGCGTGTAATGATGTCTAAAAGTACCGTTTATCGTTTCCTTCAAACAATGAAATCTTTGGGCTATGTTGCCCAGGAAGGTGAATCAGAGAAGTACTCTCTGACGCTGAAATTGTTTGAGCTTGGTGCCAAAGCGCTACAAAACGTCGATTTGATTCGTAGTGCAGATATTCAAATGCGCGAGCTGTCGGCGCTGACGCGCGAGACAATCCATCTGGGTGCGTTGGATGAAGATAGTATTGTGTACATTCACAAGATTGATTCTATGTACAATCTGCGCATGTATTCACGTATTGGCCGTCGCAATCCGCTACACAGTACCGCGATTGGGAAAGTGCTATTAGCTTGGCGCGATCGCGAAGAAGTTAAAGAAATCCTCACTGAGGTTGAGTTTAAACGGAGTACACCAAAAACCATTGGTGGAACAGAAGAGTTACTGCCTCAGCTCGATTTGGTTCGCCAGCAGGGATACGGTGAAGATAATGAAGAGCAGGAAGAGGGGCTTCGTTGTATCGCTGTGCCGGTATTTGATCGTTTTGGGGTGGTTATTGCGGGGTTGAGTATCTCGTTTCCGACGATTCGCTTCTCGGAAGAGAACAAAGATGAATATGTGGCCATGTTGCACACTGCTGCACGCAATATTTCCGATCAAATGGGATACCATGATTACCCATTCTGAACATGGACTTGCTATAAAGAGCCTGTCTTAATGACGGGCTTTTTTATAAAAAGAGCATAACTATAGCCTGATAAACGCCTTGGTATCGAATTATCTGGTTCGTCAGTGTTAGAATGCGCGGCTAAGTCAGGTTGAGTACGGATTTTGAACATGAGTAGTTTTGTTTCAAACATGCTGGAAGTGGTTTTTGTTGCGCTGATTGTGTTGCTGATCATTTTGGTCTGGTTTTTCATCAATCGAGCCAGTGTGCGGGCTAATGAGCAGATTCGTTTGCTGCACGACATCGTCGAGCAGCAGAAACAGCAAATTGCATTACTGCAATCACTGGTGCCATCTGCTGAAACACAACCTGAAGAGCAAGCTCAAGCTATTGCCGAACCGGCGCATGAACCTGTCGACACCGAGGTGAATGCGCTATTTAAAGATATGATCCCAGAGCGCTGATTGGCATGTATAGCCGGTCATTGCTTGGGTAAGCCTGCTGGCTATATTTGCCCGGTGTTCTTGATAGTGTTGCATTTCTCTTGCATGTATGACGGGTAGCATCATGATAAGCATGGTGCTACTCTACGCCATCAGCGGAAAGGGGCATGCGTTAAGACGTCATCGCTTCTGATTTTCTGCCTGAAAACAGGGGGAACTGATTTAACAATTGTGGGTTAAATCCTTTTCCACCGACCATTTCAATTGAACGAGATTATCTTTTGCATGTGATCTTTCGTGTGGGTCACCACTGCAAATAAGGGAATTAACATGCCTGTTATTACGCTTCCTGATGGCAGCCAGCGTCACTATGACCATGCTGTCTCTGCGCTTGACGTCGCACTTGATATCGGCCCAGGGCTTGCTAAAGCCTGTATCGCCGGGCGAGTCAATGGTGAGTTGGTCGATGCCTGTGACCCGATAGCGTCCGATGCTCAATTATCGATCATTACTGCCAAAGATGACGACGGAATGGAGATTATCCGCCATTCCTGTGCGCATCTTTTAGGGCATGCCATCAAGCAGCTATGGCCGGATACCAAAATGGCGATCGGGCCGGTTATCGACAACGGTTTTTATTACGATGTGGATCTGGATCATACCTTGACGCAAGACGATCTGGATTTGTTAGAAAAGCGGATGCATGCGCTGGCTGATAAAGACTACGACGTTATCAAGAAAAAAGTCAGCTGGCAGGAAGCGCGAGATGTGTTTGTCGCGCGCGATGAGAATTATAAAGTCGCGATTCTGGATGAAAACATCGGCCGTGATGATAGCCCAGGGCTTTATCATCACGAAGAATATATCGACATGTGCCGTGGCCCGCATGTGCCGAATATGCGTTTCTGTCATCATTTTAAATTGCAGAAAACGTCCGGTGCTTACTGGCGTGGCGACAGCAAAAACAAAATGTTGCAGCGTATTTATGGGACGGCGTGGGCTGATAAGAAGCAACTGGGTGCTTACTTGCTGCGTCTTGAAGAAGCGGCTAAACGCGATCACCGCAAAATAGGCAAGCAATTAGATTTATACCACATGCAGGAAGAAGCACCGGGTATGGTGTTCTGGCATAACGATGGCTGGACGATTTTCCGCGAGCTGGAAGCGTTTGTACGTATGAAGCTTAAAGAATATCAATACCAGGAAGTCAAAGGCCCTTTCATGATGGACCGGGTGCTGTGGGAAAAGACAGGCCACTGGGAAAACTACAAAGAGGCCATGTTCACGACATCATCAGAAAACCGTGAATATTGTATTAAACCGATGAACTGCCCGGGTCATGTGCAAATCTTCAATCAGGGGTTGAAGTCCTACCGCGATTTGCCATTACGCATGGCTGAGTTTGGTAGTTGCCACCGTAATGAACCATCAGGCTCGTTGCATGGGTTGATGCGTGTACGTGGCTTTACGCAGGATGATGCCCACATTTTCTGTACCGAAGAGCAGGTTCGCACTGAAGTGAACAGCTGCATCCGAATGGTGTACGACATGTACAGCACCTTCGGTTTTGAGAAAATCGTGGTGAAACTCTCTACCCGGCCTGAAAAACGTATCGGCAGTGATGAACTGTGGGATCGAGCAGAGGAAGACCTCGCTGCTGCCTTGACGGAGAACGATATACCGTTCGAGTACCAACCAGGTGAAGGGGCATTTTACGGCCCGAAAATCGAGTTTACGCTACACGATTGTTTGGATCGCGCCTGGCAATGTGGTACGGTGCAACTCGACTTCTCCCTGCCGGGTCGCCTGAGTGCGTCCTATGTGGGCGAGAGTAATGAACGTCAGGTTCCGGTGATGATCCATCGCGCTATTTTAGGGTCGATGGAGCGTTTTATTGGTATTCTGACCGAAGAGTTCGCCGGTTTCTTCCCAACCTGGCTAGCTCCGGTGCAGGCGGTGGTGATGAATATTACTGATGGTCAGTCAGAATATGTCACCGAATTGACAAGAAAATTGCAAGATGCGGGTATTCGTGTCAAAGCGGACTTGAGAAATGAGAAGATAGGCTTTAAAATCCGCGAGCACACTTTACGGCGTGTTCCTTATATGCTTGTTTGTGGTGATAAAGAGGTTGAGGCAGGCAAAGTGGCTGTCCGTACCCGCCGAGGCAAGGATTTGGGAAGTCTAGACGTCAGTGAAGTAATCACGAAGCTGCAAGAAGAGATTCGCAGCCGTAGTCTTCATCAGTTGGAGGAATAAGGTATTAAAGGCGGAAAACGAGTTCAACCAGCGCGTCCTAATCGCATCAACAGAGAAATTCGCGCACAAGAGGTACGTCTGACGGGTGTTGATGGCGAGCAGATCGGTATTGTGAGCCTGAATGAAGCGTTAGAGAAAGCTGAGGAAGCAGGTGTTGATTTAGTTGAAATTAGCCCGAACGCCGAGCCGCCGGTTTGCCGAATCATGGATTACGGCAAGTTCCTCTATGAGAAGAGTAAGGCCACCAAAGAACAGAAGAAGAAGCAAAAAGTTATTCAGGTCAAGGAAATCAAATTCCGGCCTGGTACCGATGATGGCGACTATCAGGTCAAACTGCGCAACCTGATTCGCTTTCTGGAAGATGGTGATAAAGCCAAGATCACGCTGCGTTTTCGTGGCCGTGAAATGGCGCACCAGCAGATTGGTATCGAAATGCTTAACCGCATTCGTGATGATCTGAGTGAATTATCTGTCGTTGAATCGTTCCCTACCAAGATCGAAGGACGTCAGATGATTATGGTGCTGGCACCGAAGAAGAAACAGTAAGGCATCCAAGTAATTCTTACTGCACGGTTTTTGTACCGTGTAGTAAGGGTTCGCCTTATCTGATTCATTGTTTAACAATGCGAAGTGGAAATAACAATGCCAAAGATTAAAACAGTACGTGGCGCCGCTAAACGCTTCAAAAAAACCGCCAGCGGCGGTTTCAAGCGTAAGCATGCTAACCTGCGTCATATTCTGACCAAAAAAGCGACTAAGCGTAAACGTCATCTGCGTCCCAAAGCCATGGTTTCCAAAGGAGATCTGGGCCTGGTAGCAGCATGTCTGCCTTACGCATAAGTAACCTTTTTTTAATCCAGAATAAGACTTTAGGAGAGAGCATATGGCTCGCGTAAAACGTGGTGTGGTTGCTCGTGCACGTCACAAAAAGATCCTGAAACAAGCGAAAGGTTACTACGGTGCCCGTTCGCGCGTTTATCGTGTTGCCTTCCAGGCAGTAATCAAAGCTGGTCAGTATGCTTACCGCGACCGTCGTCAGCGTAAGCGTCAGTTCCGCCAGCTGTGGATTGCACGTATCAATGCAGCAGCCCGCCAGAATGGCTTGTCTTACAGCAAATTCATCAACGGCCTGAAAAAAGCCTCTGTAGAAATTGACCGTAAGATTCTGGCTGACATCGCCGTGTTCGACAAAGTGGCCTTTAGCGCACTGGTTGAAAAAGCGAAATCAGCTCTGGCGTAAGCCAGTTGAAAGAGGGAGCTTGTCTCCCTCTTTTCGTCTTTAGTGTCAGTTGACATCTTATAACGTCCTGTGATTAGTGGATGAAAAGCTTTCAGAGCAAGCAAGATTGGTATATTGTCAACGGGTTAGACTGTAATCAGCCAGACAACAATAAGGTAACGCAAGTATGTGCACTGCTATTTTCCGTTTCTTTTTTTACTTTAGCGCCTGAACATCGGGGGCTTTGCGCGTAAGAAAAGAAACGAAAAGTAGCGCCTAAGCCTCCCTCGTGGAGGCTTTTTTATTGGACTAATGCCTGCCGAAAAGGCGTTTGGCGTAACTGATAACCGTATCTTTCCAATCATGATTGTCGGCCGTACAGGCAGAAGAAGAGGAATGCAATGCAACATCTCGCAGAACTGGTTGCCCAAGCCAGAACAGCCATAGAACAAGCCGGGGACGTTAGTGCACTAGAGACAGTGCGCGTCGAGTTTCTGGGCAAAAAAGGTCACTTAACCCTACAGATGACCTCGCTGCGCGAACTGCCTGCTGAAGAGCGTCCTGCCGCAGGAGCCGTCATCAATCAGGCGAAGCAGGACGTGCAGGAGGCCCTGAACACACGTAAACAATCGCTGGAAAGCGCGGAACTGAATGCGCGTCTGGCGGCAGAAACCATAGATGTTTCTTTACCTGGAAGAACGATTGAAAATGGTGGTTTGCATCCAATTACCCGCACCATTGATCGCATAGAAACCTTCTTTGGCGAGCTGGGCTTTTCTGTGGCGTCAGGCCCGGAAATCGAAGATGACTACCATAATTTCGATGCACTGAATATTCCAGGCCATCATCCGGCTCGCGCCGATCATGATACGTTTTGGTTCGACGCAACACGTTTGCTGCGTACTCAGACTTCCGGTGTGCAGATTCGCACCATGAAGCAACAGCAACCGCCAATACGTATTATCGCGCCAGGGCGTGTCTACCGTAATGATTACGATCAGACGCATACTCCAATGTTCCACCAGATGGAAGGGTTGATCGTCGATAAAAACATCAGCTTTACCAACCTGAAAGGGACGCTGCATGATTTTTTGCGCAACTTCTTTGAGGAAGATTTGCAGGTGCGTTTTCGTCCGTCCTATTTCCCTTTCACCGAACCTTCAGCAGAGGTGGATGTCATGGGGAAAAATGGCAAATGGCTGGAAGTATTGGGTTGCGGCATGGTGCACCCGAACGTGTTGCGTAACGTGGGTATCGACCCGGAAGTTTACTCCGGTTTTGCCTTCGGTATGGGTATGGAGCGCCTGACCATGCTGCGCTATGGCGTGACGGATTTGCGCGCTTTCTTTGAAAACGATTTACGCTTCCTCAAACAGTTTAAATAAGGCAGGAATATCAAGATGAAATTCAGTGAACTCTGGTTACGGGAATGGGTTAACCCAGCTATCAGCAGCGAAGCCTTATCTGAACAAATTACCATGGCGGGCCTTGAAGTCGATGGCGTTGAGCCGGTGGCGGGCGCGTTTCATGGTGTGGTGGTTGGGGAAGTGGTGCAGTGTGCCCAGCATCCTAATGCGGACAAACTGCGTGTTACCAAAGTTGATGTCGGTGGTGAGCGCCTGCTGGATATCGTGTGCGGCGCACCGAACTGCCGTCAGGGGCTCAGAGTGGCGGTCGCGACAGTAGGTGCAGTATTGCCGGGTGATTTTAAAATCAAGGCAGCGAAATTGCGCGGTGAACCTTCTGAAGGGATGCTGTGTTCGTTTTCCGAGCTGGGCATTAGCGATGATCACAATGGCATTATCGAATTACCCGCGGATGCGCCGCTGGGAACGGATATCCGTGAATACCTGAAACTTGATGACAATACGATTGAAATCAGTGTAACGCCTAACCGAGCTGACTGCTTGGGGATTATGGGTATTGCTCGTGATGTGGCGGTGCTAAATAGCCTGCCGCTGAATGCACCGGCCATTGAGACGGTGGCAGCAACCATTGATGAACGTTTTCCGATTCGTGTTGATGCGCCACAGGCATGCCCGCGTTATCTGGGACGCGTGGTGAAAGGGATTAACGTTAAGGCAGCGACACCGTTGTGGATGCGCGAGAAGCTGCGTCGGTGTGGCATCCGCTCTATCGATCCGGTGGTGGATGTCACCAACTATGTATTGCTGGAACTCGGCCAGCCGATGCACGCTTTTGACCTTGAGCGTCTTGAAGGCGGCATTGTGGTGCGTATGGCCAAAGAAGGGGAAACACTGCGCCTGCTTGATGGTAACGAAGCAACCCTGAGTGCAGACACGCTAGTGATTGCCGATCATCAAAAGGCATTGGCAATGGGCGGTATTTTTGGTGGTGAGCATTCTGGCGTGAATCACGAAACGCAGAATGTGTTGCTCGAGTGTGCCTATTTTAATCCGCTGTCTATCACCGGTCGGGCGCGCCGTTATGGCCTGCATACTGATGCCTCTCATCGCTATGAGCGTGGTGTAGACTCAACGTTGCAGTGTCAGGCAATGGAACGGGCAACCCGCCTGTTGTTGGATATTTGTGGTGGTGAAGCAGGCCCGGTGGTGGATGTGACCAATGATGTACATCTGCCGGCTCTGCCAACGATAACTCTGCGTCGTACCAAGCTTGATAGCCTGATAGGTCACGTTGTTGCGGATGATAAAGTCAGCGATATCCTGCATCGCCTGGGATGCCAGGTGACAAAAACAGCCGAAGGGTGGCAGGCGAGCGCGCCAGGCTGGCGTTTTGACTTGGCGATTGAGGAAGATTTGGTTGAAGAAGTCGCCCGTATTTACGGTTATGACAATATTCCGAACATTCCGACTCAAGCTCCGCTTAAAATGACACAGCATCGTGAGGCAAGCTTGTCACTTAAGCGTGTGAAAACGTTGCTGGTTGACCACGGTTTTCAGGAGGCCATCACATACAGTTTCGTGGATCCGAAAGTACAATCATTGATTCATCCGGGTGAAGAGGCGCTGATTCTGCCAAGCCCGATATCGGTGGAAATGTCTGCTATGCGCTTGTCGCTCTGGAGTGGGTTGCTGTCTGCGGTGGTGTACAACCAAAATCGCCAGCAAAGTCGCCTGCGCCTGTTTGAAAGCGGCCTGCGTTTTGTCCCGGATGCCACGGCAGACTTAGGCGTTCGACAGGAAACCATGCTGGCAGGGGTCATCACGGGAACACGCTATGAAGAGCATTGGAATCTGGCTCGTCAGGCTGTTGACTTCTATGACCTAAAAGGTGACCTGGAAGCTGTACTGGCGTTAACCGGGAAGCTATCGGCAGTAGAGTTCCGTGGTGAAGCCCATCCGGCATTACATCCAGGGCAGAGTGCTGCGATTTATCTGGCGGGTGAACGCATTGGGTTCATTGGGGTTGTTCACCCGGAGCTTGAGCGCAAGCTCGATTTGAATGGTCGTACCGTGGTGTTCGAGGTGCTGTGGGAAGCGTTGGCTGCACGCGCCCTTCCTGTGGCAGAAGAGGTCTCTCGTTTCCCGGCTAACCGTCGTGACATCGCTGTTGTCGTGGCTGAAAATGTGCCTGCGGGCGATATTTTGTCCGAGTGCAAGAAAGTTGGCGCAAATCAGTTAGTTGGCGTAAACTTATTTGACGTGTACCGAGGTAAGGGCGTAGCCGAAGGGTATAAGAGTCTGGCTATCAGTCTGGTATTGCAGGATACCGCTCGTACACTGGCAGAAGAGGAAATTGCCGCTACCGTTGCGCAATGTGTAGCAGCACTAAAACAGCGATTCCAAGCATCCTTGAGGGATTAACCTATGGCGCTTACTAAAGCTGAAATGTCTGAATACCTGTTTGAAAAGCTTGGGCTCAGCAAACGGGATGCCAAAGAGCTCGTCGAGTTGTTTTTCGAAGAAGTTCGTCGGGCTTTGGAGAATGGTGAGCAGGTCAAATTGTCGGGGTTTGGCAATTTTGATTTGCGAGACAAGAACCAGCGCCCGGGGCGTAACCCGAAAACCGGTGAAGATATTCCGATTACGGCGCGCCGCGTAGTGACGTTTCGACCAGGGCAGAAGTTGAAAAGCAGGGTAGAAAACGCGTCACCCAAAGTGTCCTGATTTAACAAAAAGGCCGCTCCCGCGGCCTTTTTTTATACGCTGCTGCCTTGAGTTGGCTGGGGGCAGTTCCCTATCACTGTGGCTAAGAGTCGCGTTTGTGTGCCCAGAATTGTCTGGAAATCATGGGCGACAATTTGAGTCATCATGTTTCGCTATACGCTGGCGTACGGCTCTGGCAGGGGCTGGTTTGCGGTCATCTAACAGGTGGCGAACCGCCAAAATCGGGTGATGAATTAACATTCTGGGCCCGGCCCAGCGCATCACGGCTTTGATAGCTTCACGCTTCGCAGGTTGATAACAGTGTACCGGACATTGCTTACAGGCCGGTTTCTCCTCGCCGTAGATACATTTCGTTAGCCGGTTAAACGCATAGTCACGCAGAGTGACGTAATAGGTCACATCATCGGCTGGTGCCGGAAAAGCCCGCTCATAGAGTTTCAGCATGGCCTGAACAGTGCGCATTTCCCGTTGAATACGTTTGCCAGAAGGACGAGTCATTATTCATTACGCGCCAATAAACAGGGTTTAAATTATATTTTATATGCAACTTTTGGTTGGAACTTTGCGCTGGCGCGGATTAATCGATCGTTCGCGTGGCCAGCCAGCAGAGCAACGAGCCTCCTGTTACCATCACTACCCCCTGCCAGAATGCTGCTCCGGGAAGAGTGTGCAACCACAGTGCGGCTATCAGTGTGGTGAGTATTGGCGTGAAATAGGAGGCGGTTGCCAGGAGTGCCAGATTACCTTGCTGGATGCCGAAGTCCCAGGCCGCATAAGCCAGCGCGGTAGCGCTGCCGATAAACAGCAATTCCAGCCCGGTTCGTAATGAGAAAACCAGCGGTATTGATGCGCTGACCAGGTACTGCAACCAGAGAATGGCCGCGACGATACTGAAGAAAAGCGCGATTGCGCTTTTTCCTGCGCCAAAGCGGCGGGAAATATTGCAGTAGAGTGCCCAGACTAATGCTGCTATCAGCGCCATGCCGTAGGCCGGTGGGTTAGCGCTGATATTTTGCCACATTAACGCGGCAGACCAGGCTCCATCGCCTTTTAATATCCACAAAATACCGGTGACAGAGAGTGCTAAACCGGGCCACAGTCCCAGGCGGCTTTTTTGCTGATTGATAAACAGTGAAAACAATATCGTCAGGCAGGGCCATAAATAGTTCACCATCCCCAGTTCCATCGCCTGCGCTCGGTTTTGAGCCAGACCAATCGATAGTGAAAAGCAAATTTCATAACTGACAAACAATACACCGCCGAGTAACAGGTAAACTTTATCGTGTGAGCGCAGTGACACGCGGTGACCAAAAAGAAACAGGCAGAGTGCGCTGGTGGTGTAAATCATCGCGGCACCGCCGAGGGCTCCCAATGATTCGCTCAGGCTGCGGATGAGGCCGACGGATGTACTCCACAGTGCAATTGCCAGTAGCCCCGCAAGCGTCGCGCGGTGAAGCGTCATGATGTCCCCGGTAAGTGAAATGAGGGTGTCTTTGTCACACCATAAAACGTGCGGGCGCTGATGCCTTCACCCGCACATTGGCTGGCGCTATCAGCGCCAGAAGTCATCAAAAACCGTAACCGGTGGGCGGCGCTTGTGCTCGGTTTTGCGATACCAGCTTTCAATGATGGCTACATCTAACGGCTCAAGCGATTTTCCTTCCAGATAGTCATCGATTTTCTCGTAGGTAATGCCTAATGCCATCTCATCGGGTAGCGCGGGGCGATTATCTTCGAGATCCGCTGTGGGGGCCTTGGTATAAAGATGAGAAGGGCAACCCAGTAGCGCCAGCAGCGCTTTGCCCTGGCGCTTGTTAAGCCGGAATATCGGGTTGATATCGGTTCCGCCATCGCCGTACTTGGTGAAAAAGCCCGTTACCGCCTCGGCAGCATGGTCGGTGCCAACAACCAGGCCGGCGTTCATACCTGCAATGCTGTACTGGGCTTTCATACGCTCGCGGGCTTTCTCGTTACCTTTGATGAAATCTGACAATTCAATACCTATATCGCGCAGTGTCGCTTCGCTGGCATCGACGGCAGGCTTGATATTTACCGTCAGGACGCGATCGGGCTGGATAAAGGCAATCGCATCCTGGCAATCCTGCTCGTCCGCCTGCACGCCGTAAGGCAACCTGACCGCAATGAACTGATAATCTGTTTTTCCGGTTTCGGCCCGTAGTTCGGTGATAGCTGTCTGGCAAAGTTTGCCGGTCAGTGTTGAGTCCTGACCGCCGCTAATACCCAGCACCAGGCTTTTGACGAACGGGTGTGCTTTCAGATAATGCTTTAAAAAATCCACACTCACCCGAATTTCGTGTGCCGGGTCAATGGTGCTTTTCACACCGAGTGCTGCAATGATTTCTCGCTGTAGTGACATGTCGCCCTCTCCTGAAATGGTTGATGTGACAGAATAATTATTCACATCGCCAGAGACTAAAGTTAATTCCGGCTGGGCAAAAGAACAAGCGAAAGCAGGGGATTTACAGCGAAGCGGGGGCTTTTTCACCAGCTATCAGCCAGTTAGGCTGCCTGGGTGGATAAGAAAGAACGTGAATGTCTATTCCTGACAAACACTATCCATGCCACAGCGAAGGCCGGGCATGGATGAGCGTGTCGATGTGTGGATCAGCGAGATGTTAATGCCGCTTGATCATCTTGATCGAATACGGCTTTGTCTGTCTGTTTAAGCAATTGACTGGTCACGGTGCCAGCTGTCATCGAGCCACTGACGTTAAGTGCAGTACGTCCCATATCAATCAGCGGCTCAATCGAGATCAACAGTGCCACCAGCGTGACGGGCAATCCCATCGCCGGTAGCACTATCAGCGCTGCGAAGGTGGCTCCACCGCCAACACCGGCGACACCCGCAGAGCTTATCGTAACAATACCGGCGAGGGTGGCTATCCATAGTGGGTCAAGAGGGTTTATCCCCACGGTTGGCGCAACCATGACGGCCAGCATGGCAGGGTAAAGACCGGCACACCCATTTTGCCCGATGGTTGTACCAAACGAGGCCGCGAAACTGGCAATTGACTCCGGTACGCCAATGCGGCGCGTTTGCGCTTCGATATTCAGTGGAATAGTCGCCGCGCTTGAGCGGCTGGTAAACGCGAAGCTCAGTACGGGCCAAATCTTGCGATAAAAACGCACCGGGTTAATGCCGGTCAAGGCTAACAGCACGGCATGGACACCAAACATCAGGGCCAGGCCAAGGTAGGAGGCAACCACAAATCCGCCAAGTTTCAGGATATCTTGCAGATTGGAGCTGGCGACCATTTTGGTCATGAGTGCCATGACACCATAGGGTGTCAGGCGCATCACCAGACGTACCAGCTTCATGACCCAGGATTGGAGCGTTTCGATGGCGCTTAAGACCTGTTGGCCTTTCTCGGCGTGCTCTTTTTGTAGCTGCAAAGCGGCGACACCCAGAAAAGCTGCGAAAATAACCACGCTGATAATCGAGGTGGGATTAGCACCGGTCAAATCGGCAAACGGATTTTTAGGGATAAATGACAACAGCAACTGAGGCACGTTTAAGTCGGCGACTTTGCCAATGTAGCTGGTCTGAAGGGTGGACAGGCGTGCGTTTTCCTGTGCTCCTTGCACCAGGCCTGATGCAGTAAGACCGAACAGGTTTGTGACAACAATACCGATCAGCGCGGCGATGAAGGTTGTCAGCAGTAGGGTTCCCAGTGACAGCAGGCTGATTTTTCCCAGGGAAGAGGCGTTATGTAAGCGGGCGACCGAGTTAAGAATCGATACGAACACCAGCGGCATGACGATCATCTGCAACAACTGCACATACCCGTTGCCAACGATGTTGAACCAGGCAATCGATTGTTTTATAACCAGATTGTCATCACCATAAACCAGGTGCAAGGCCAGACCAAATAGCACCCCGATGACCAGCCCAAGCAATACATTGCGCGACAGGCTGCCGTTTCGTTGACTGCCATACCCTAAGGCGATGAGCAGTACAGCAAAAATAACCACATTTATTATCAGCGGAAAATTCATCCCACTTCTCCTGTTTTGATGATAACGGCCAACACAGCATGACCGGCGCGTAGAATAGCAGGTCTTTTATGCCGATGTTATAGGGATGGGGAACATTGACCTATGAGAATGGAATAACAAAAGGGCAGTCAATCACGGCAGCAGTAACTGGCGCAACTGCCATCCCCACTGGTGTACTCGCTTTACGGGTTCACTGCGAGACCAGGTTTCGAGCGGTTGCTGAGGTTGCCATAACATAAAGATTATCAGACCAAGACACAGTACTCGCTCAAACTGGTTGCCTTTATTGCTATTGAGTAACGGTAGGCGAAAACGCCAGCGGCAAGGCCATAACAGTGGTACACCCGCAGTGGTCAGCATATCGGCCGCAATATGGCTGAGATACCCGACAATCATGGCGTGATAAACATCTGCGGGTAATGGCCAGTCAGCGGGAAGCCGGGTGCGAATAACATATACGCCAGCCAGAATGGCCAGCAGGCTGTGGGTGAAACCCCGGTGGCCACATAGCCTGGACACAGGAACCGAAATCCATTTCAAACGCTGGCCGAGCACTGAACTGGGGTGGTCAATGTCAGGCAAGAGCGCGGTGAGCAGGGCCGCAGGAATGATATGCCACCAGTCTCCCGTTGCCAGTGCGGGGGATAATTCTGCTTTTTTAGCGAAGATAGCGCTGGCAACAGCAAACAGGAGATGGCCTTCCGCAGTCATGAACTTTCTCAAAAAAAACTGTCATTTTATACAGTATAAAAGATTGTCATGGGCTGCGAAAGGGATGACAGTGTAACGTATTATGTTTTATCTGTTTGATTACTTGAACGTTTATCCAGTTGTAGCGATTTTATCCAGCTATCGACGAGCAAAGGCCAGTGTGCGGCAGGTAATCCGACCGTGCCACGGATACCAAAGCCATGTTTTCCCTGAGCAAACAGGTGAATTTCCGCCGGAACATGATGGGCTCTTAATGCGGCCAGCATGACCAGGCTGTTATCAACGACAACCGAAGGATCGTCGATGGCATGAGCCAGGAAGGTGGGCGGTGTTTGTTCCGTTACCTGTTTTTCTGCCGAATAACGCTCAATTTGTACACTATCGGGATGCGCGCCAATTAATGCGTTGCGTGAACCTGCATGAGCGATGGCCTCTTGCATAGAAATAACCGGGTACATCAAAACCATGAAGTCGGGGCGTGCATTGACTTTATCGATATCATCCTGTGGCGAATATACCGTGCGACCAAAGCCCGTTCCCAGGCTGGCGGCAACATGCCCACCGGCGGAGAAGCCCATAATACCAATGCGTTGCGGGTCAATATGCCATTGCGTAGCCTGGGCGCGCAGGGTGCGAATGGCCCGCTGTGCATCCGCCAGTGGTGCATCTGCACCTTCCTGATGACCTTCACCGGGCATGCGATACGTCATCACAAATAAGGTGTAGCCCTGTTGATTGAAAAAGGGGGCGAGATCGCTTCCCTCTTTATCCAGTACCACGCGTTGATAAGAGCCACCAGGTGTAACCAGCAGTGCAATCCCATTGGGTTTTTCAGGCAGATAAACCGTGATTTCCGGGCGGCGTATACCGGTTACGGCGCGATCGGGCAGGGAAGGGTCTTTACTGCGTTCAGTGGTCATCTGCTGGACGGAAGAGGTTATTGCGCCGGGCGCATCGCCTTGCGGCCAGACAGGAAAAGTCATTTCGGCATGCGCAACCTGACTAACCGATAACGCGAAGAGAGTTGCTAATATCCTTTTTTGACGCATATTTCTACGCATAATATTCCACTCGCTGGTTCATTATTGATATCCATAACAGGCGAGGGGGACGCATAGGTTTTTTCACGCGATCCCCCTCGCTGGTGATAGCAGAAATCATACTCTTTTGGTGAAGCGTGCGTAAAAGGGCATATAGCTTAAATTGAGAAGCGGATCGTTTTTTTACTGCTGAGAGGATGGCGGGTATTATTCTCGTTTTACCTTTTATGGGATTAAGCCGAAAAAAGCGTCATTTCTGGCGATGCGGAGGTTATGTCATCATGAGTATGTGAGGAATAAAAAAAAGGTAAACATCTTATCGAAGAGAATAAAATGTTTACCCAAAGTGGCGAATAATATCAATCCCGGCAAGGGACATGGACACAGAAATTTTAACGACGAATTGATGGATTGGTTAATCTCCGTCAGGTATTAACCCAGATGTTCATATTATCATATTGCCGACAACATGTTCACCCATTTTGGCACCTTATTTCAGGTGCCACGGACAGTGCAAAATTAGAAGCTGTATTGCAAGCCAACGCGATAGCGGGTTTGGCGTTCGTCGGTGTTTTTATTACCGGGGACGTTACCAATTGCCATATATGGCTTCCAGTTTTTATCAATTTTATATGCAAGTTTGACATCGTGCTCAAACTTGTAGTTTTCTTTATCGGACTGGAAGTATTCAGAACCAGCCTTGGTTGAGTGTTTATAATCCAGTTCATACTCGACAGAGTAATCTTTCAAGAAATTATAGGCAATATTTGCCGTCAGGTTATAACCGCTTTCACTGGTATCTTTGGCTACACCATTAGTGACCACGTTAATATTGCCACTCATGCGTTTAAAATAAGGGCGATAACGTAGTGAAGCAGAGAGATCTTCGGTAATGTTTACTTTTCCACGCAGATATGGACGATAGTTATTTGCATTACTATCTGATTCTAAAGATAAACCTGGTTCAATCGAGAACATATCATTAATTTTATACACGTAGCTGGCAACGACTTCGGTTCCATTACTGACTTGTTCATGAAATGGTTTGTTTGGGTTGTTATCCCTGCCGGATTGGGCCCATTTGACTTCGGAAGATAATCCAAAACCATTAGCAAAACGATGAGAAATTAACAGCCGGTCTTTATGTCCAACTTTAGCGTTATCCGTCATTTCATGGCGGTAGTCGATGGATACAGCCAGAGCATTAACGCTAACCAGAGAGGCAATAGCCAGAGATAATAATTTAATCTTCATTGTGCTTTCCCTACATACATATAGATAAAGAAAAAATAAAAACAAATCGATGTGTTCTTATTGAACAAGTTCTATTTTATGGATTATTTAAATTTGTTTTGTGATCTTGATCCTCTGAATTCACAATAAATTCAAAATGATTTCAAATTGTGACCATGATCGACAGAGTACGTCATTATGTTTCATTTTTAATAAAAAAGCCCCGCTGTTAGACGGGGCTTGAAATAAACAACAAGCTAAGGTTTATATTTTTACTTATTCTTTCATGGCGCGTTTCAAAATACGGTCAGCCTGACGCTGGAAGTATTTTGCCGTTTCTTCAACAGATTTCTGGCCATAATCGATGTACTGAATAGCGTCACCGAACAGCGCAACAATCTGCGGGTCATCAAAATAAGGCGATGTTTTGGCTTCATGTGGTAAGGACAACGCCAGATTCAAACCCGCCACGGACGGATCGCTATCTTTAATAACGCCGGCTGAACGTAACTGTGTGACGGCTGACTTGCTTAATGGTACACCACGCTCCAGCCCGAGCGCATCAACCCCTTCTTTGCTGTTGAGCAGGTAATTGATCAACATAGCGGCTTCTTTCGGATGTTTACTGGATTTACCGATAGAAAGCATCTGTGCCGGTTTAAAGAACAGGCCTGCTTCTTTCGCGCCCGCCAGCATTGGGTAAGCGCCCAGTTCCAGTTTAGCGGGTGGTTGCAGGTTATCGGAGTACTTGGTGATGGTGGAGTTCCACATATAAGTGCCACCCCAGTCACCCGCAATCCAGGGCTTCATTTCATACATGTTGCTCTTGCCGAAAGACGCATAGTATTTCGTCGATGGCATAACATGTGCGTCAACCAGTTTTTTGTAAGTCTGGAAGAATTCAACCCACTGTTCGTCGGTATAGGAGAATTTTTTATTTTTCTCATCCACCGCCGGGATATTGTACTTCTGTATCATGTAAGAATTCAGCAGCGCCAGTGAGTCCTGATGCTCCAGCACCAGCGGGTAGAACTGGTCACCCAATTTTTCTTTGAAGACTTTACCGGCGTTCTGTAATTCATCCCAGTTTTTCGGGTAGCTTAAACCGGCTTTTTTCCAGGTCTCGGTGTTGAAATAAAACACGCGAGCGGTTACAGAAATCGGAATGCCGTTCAGTTTGCCATCAACAGTAGTACCTTGCAGTTCTTTGGCATCAAACTGACTGAGGTCCAGCACATCTTTCACTTTGTTCAGGTCATAAAAACCGTCGCCCGTTCTGGAGAAAATCGGCAACCAGTTCCAGTTTGTCTGCATTACATCCGGCTCAGTGTTACCGGCAATCTGCGTGGTCAGACGGGAAAGGTGGCCATCCCAGCCGGTGTATTCCGCTTTTACCTTGATATTCGGGTACTTTTTCTGGAATTCTTCAATGGCTTTCAGTGTTACCTGGTGGCGGCCATTCCCACCCCACCATGACATACGCAGATCAACCTGCTCTTCAGCAAAGGCGGAATGCGCCATCAGAGCCAGAGATGAAGCAATTAACGCGCGTAGGATTACTTTTTTCATCGGTTTACTCCTGTTAAAGAGAAATATTTTGTTCTGTTTTTGCATCAAAGATATGGCACTTATCCATATCAAACTGGAAATACACTTGGCGGTTCAGTCCATTATTGATAATCGCGCGTGCCTCATCCGAAGGCATACGGCTGGTTAATTCAAAGTCGTTTACTTTGATATACATGAAAAACTCGTGACCCATATTTTCAGCACGTACCAGTTCACCCTGGAAATGGTCGCCGTCAAAGGGGGTTTCCGATACCGTGACATATTCCGGGCGCACGCCAAAACAAATTTCTTTGCCAACATAATCACGAACTTTATCCTGCTTGCCTTGATTCAGGCTCATGGCGTATTGCCCAATTTGCAGGTGAATTTGTCCATTTTCTTGCAGCAATTTACCCGCTTTGATGTTCATTTCCGGTGCACCGATGAAACCGGCGACGAACATATTTTTCGGGAAGTGGTACAGATTATCTGGTGTATCCACCTGCATGATATGACCGAGCTTCATCACACAAATACGGTCACCCATGGTCATGGCTTCGGTCTGGTCATGTGTGACATAAACGCTGGTTGCCGGGTGGCCGCTTTTCTTCAACTGCTTGTGCAGGTCAGAAATACGGATACGCATTGAAGCACGCAGTTTAGCATCCAGGTTAGACAACGGTTCGTCGAACAGGAAGACATCGGGTTTTTTCACAATCGCGCGGCCTACTGCCACACGCTGTGCCTGGCCACCCGACAACTGGCGTGGCAGGCGATCCATCAGTTCGTCCAGCTCCAGAATCTTGGCGGCTTCGTTAACCTGGGCATCAATTTTTTCTTTCGGCATTTTGCTCAGTTTCAGGCCAAACGCCAGGTTTTCACGCACGGTCATGTGCGGGTAGAGCGCATAGTTCTGGAACACCATGGCAATACCGCGATCCTTCGGCGCGAGGTTGTTTACAATTTTCTCGCCGATACGGACTTCACCACCGCTGATGGTTTCCAGACCTGCCAGCATACGCAAGGTCGTGGATTTGGCACAGCCAGACGGGCCGACAATGACCATGAACTCGCCGTCTTTGATAGTCAGGTTGATACCGTGTACGGCTTTGAAACCGTTGGAGTAGACTTTTTCCAGTTTGTTGAAAATGACTTCAGCCATGATAAATCCTCAATTAACCTTTAATTCCGCTGCTGGTAACGCCCTGAACGAAGTAGCGCTGCGCCATGAAGAAGATGATGATGGACGGCAGAATGGAGATACTCGCCATTGCCAGAATTTCGTTCCACGGTGCGCCTTCTGTAACGTCGATAGACATTTTCAGAGCCAGCGCAATCGGGTATTTATCCACGCTGTAAACATAAATCAGCGGGCCGATAAAGTCGTTCATTGACCACATGAACTGGAACAGAGCGACCGAAATGATGGCCGGTTTCAAAATAGGGACAACCACATACCACAGCACCTGCCAGGAGTTACAGCCGTCAATCTGTGCGGCTTCTTCCATGTCGCGCGGTACACCACGCAGGAACTGGATCAGCATGAAGACGAAGAACCCTTGTGTTGCAAACGCGACCGGCACATACAGTGGCAGATAACTGTTCAGCATGCCCATTTCACGGAACATGATGTATTGCGGGATCAGCAATACGGTACTGGGTAACAGCATGGTGGCGATAAGCGTGGCGAACCAGAAGTTCTTCCACGGAATTTCGAACCGTGCAAAGCCATAAGCAACGATAGTGGAGGAAATTACCGTCAACAGCACTTTCGGGATCACATACTTGAAGGTGTTAATCATGTAGTGACCGAAGTTGTACTCCGTACCGGTTTTCCAGCCGTTAATAAAACCATCCCAGGTGATGTGTGTTGGCCACAGGCTCAACGTCGTAAAAATCTCATGGTTCGGCTTAAACGATGCCGAAAACATCCAGGCCAGCGGATAGAGCATCAGAACGCCGACAGCCAGCAGAATGGTGTAACGGATGCCTGCGTTAATTCTTTCACGACGTAACGTGCGGCGAACTTCTGCCGCAGCGATATCCTGCGCAGACAACGGGGAATGAATATCAGCCATTTTTTCCTCCTTTATCGGCGGAATAGAACACCCAGTATTTAGATGACTTGAAGGAGATAGCCGCGAAAATAGACACGACCAGGAACAGCACCCAAGCCAGTGCAGCACCATAACCCATATCGAAATACTTAAACGCAGTATCGTAAATGTAGAGTGAGAACAGATAAGTGTAGTGGGTTGGGCCACCACCGGTAATCACGTAGGGGGCGGTAAATTCCTGGAACGCCTGCGTGGTTTGCATGATGAAGTTAAAGAAAATCACCGGTGTTATCAGTGGCACAGTCACTTTCATGAACATCTGCCATTTTGATGCACCATCGATCATGGCCGCTTCGTACTGCGATTGTGGTACGTTTTGCAGTGCAGCCAGGAAAATCACCATCGCTGAACCAAACTGCCAGACACGCAACAGGGTAACGGACATCAGAGCCAGTGCCGGTTCACCTAACCAGTTAACCGGGTCAAGGCCGAATACACCGATAAAGCTATTCAGCAGGCCGTCAATGGCGAACAGTGCGCGCCACAATACCGCAATGGCCACACTACTGCCGAGAATGGACGGCACGTAATAGGCGGTACGAAAGAAACCGATTCCCCGCAATTTGAAGTTCAGCACGAAAGCGATCAACAGTGCGAAAATCAGTTTTAATGGAATGGTTAAAAAGACATATGCAAAGGTAACTCCCATGGATTTCCAGAAAAGGTCGTCCTCCATAAACATCCGGTGATAGTTTTCTAAACCGGTGAATGTGGGTGGACTCATTAAATCATACTCAGTAAAACTGAGTACAAACGATGAAAGAAAGGGGAAAGCCGTAAAAACTATCAACCCTATTATATAGGGGGAGATATAAGCGAGCCCCAGCATTCTGTTTTCATTCATAATGCCTACCTACCTACTTTTGTAATGGTGAATCTTTAAAATAAAATCAGCCGATTGATTTTTCCGGGTAAATGAATTCGGTATCGTAGATCACGCGATTTTCGCCATTCATTCGATAGTCTCCATGAATATATCCCCCTTGGGTTAACACGGTGGGGATCTCTGCCCATTTATTTCTACAGGCAGCGATAATTGTCAGTAAAATCACCGGGAACGGATCATCAAGACGCACGTAGCGATGATGTTCAGAACGCACAAATAGGCCATGATGGAAATAACGCTTAAACAGGATCTCTGCCATCTGCCAGGCATATTCTGCCCATTGGGCTGATTGTTTGGCCTCAGCCAGTTCGATGATGGCCAGCAACAGGAATGGCGATGCTGACTGATGGATTCCCTGTTTTTCAAGCCGGGTCAACATGGTGGTGATAAGCGTATCAAGTTCATCATCACCGCTCAGTACCCAGGCGCGTACCAGCGGCAGCAGATAATCGCCTTCCAGTGGGAACGGTTTCAAAACCGTACCGGCTTTACCGTAATAGCCATCGCGCACAAAACGGTAGCCAGTCATGTCTTGGCCGTCATTCCACATCGGGCGCAGGCTGTTGCTGTCAACATCATAGGCGAACTGATAGTAGCTTTTCAGACCGCTAATCACCCATGTCAGGATGTCGGCATCCGGCTGGTGACGCAGGATATCGAGCATGGCCAGCGGGCTGTCTATCAGCAGCGGGCGCATGTCACGAAACAGAACATTCGCTTCGCGGGCAATAGCACCAAATTCGGGGCCAAACTGACGCGCTGCGCGATCGCCGAACCAGGATTGCGTCTGGTTGTCATCTGCGGGTACCGGCTGGCGCTGAAGTGGTGAGCTGAATTGGTATACCGGCATCCCGGTTTCAGGATTACGTGCCAGTACATATTGGCGGTAGAGGTGTTTTCCCCATGCCGCCGCGCTGGCATCACCGGTATAGCGTGCATAAACAAAGGCCGCATAGATAAGATCAGTGCCTGCATTGACGAACGTCAACCCTTTGGTGAGCGGCAGTTCTGGCCACTTCGACGGGTCGACGACATCATGATGCGGGTGCAAAAAGACGCTTGGATCACGAGGTTTGGCGTAATCGCCGTGGCGGCCTAAATCCAGGCAATCCCAGTCTTCAACATGCGCATTCCAGAAGCCCTGAATAAAATGCGCAGTTTTTTGTGCATCGACCTGATACAAGAAATCGTAATAGGGCAGGTGATGTTTTAATTCATGAACCAGGGATTTAGATTCCGGCCCTTCACTGGCTAACGAGTCCAGATTAATAAAACGATGGCCACCCCAGTAAAAAAGGCCACTATTCTCATCAACAAAATGATTTAAAAAATATTCACTCTGCGATACGGCATGCTGGCGATATTTTTCTGTTTCTGTGACCGCGCTCATAGATATTAGCAAGCGAAGCCAATTTTGCTGGCTGGCAAAATTAGCTATCGGTGCATCATGACCATCAGGAAATTTCCACACCACCGGCAGCAGGGTTTTTATTTCAAACCCATCCGCTAACAGGGGCGTCGGATTCACGGTGCTATGACCATATTGCTGGATCTTTTCAATATGGCTGTTTACGGCACAGAGCCATTGGTCAATTTGCGATTTTCTGCTGGTGTTCAAATCGGTAAAAATACTCATGGAGTACCTTCTTACAGAACTGAGCGAAACAGTTCCTTATAAATAGAAACATTGTTTTGATTGATTATATTGCGCAATTTCCGTATCCGTCATGCGATGATTATCGAAAGTGTGATCAGAGTCGGAACGTTGTTTTGAAAATTTTTTTTGGACGTTTGGGAAACAGTATGGAAGAGGTGGGTGACAATTAACGTACTGATAGATAAAAGAAAGGCACAATTGATAATTGTGCCTTCGATCACAAAAGTTTTTATAATAAGACTTTTGTAAAAACTTAGCGTGCCAGCCAGCCGCCATCAACGGCAATGGTGTAACCGTTTATATAGTCAGAAGCGCTGGAAGCCAGGAACACGGCCGGGCCCTGCAAATCCTGCGGCAGACCCCAGCGACCCGCCGGGATGCGGTCAAGGATTTCTTTACTGCGATCCTGATCGGCACGCAACTGCTGGGTGTTGTTCGTCGCCATGTAGCCGGGGGCGATGGCGTTAACGTTGATATTGTGCTTCGCCCATTCGTTAGCCAACAGACGAGTGATCCCCATCACTGCGCTCTTCGATGCAGTGTAAGAAGGAACCCGGATACCACCCTGGAAAGAGAGCATGGAGGCGATGTTAATGATTTTGCCGCCGTGACCTTGCTTGATGAACTGACGGGCAACGGTCTGAGACATGAAGAATACGCTCTTGATGTTCAGGTTCATGACATCATCCCAGTTCTTTTCGCTGAACTCGATGGCATCTTCACGACGGATAATACCGGCGTTGTTAACCAGAATATCCACTTTACCGAATTCTGCGACGGCTTTTTCCACCAGTGAAGCATGGACGGAGATATCACTCATGTCAGCGGTCAGGCTGAGGAAGCGGCGACCCAGGGCGGTGACTTTTTCGATGGTTTCTTTTGGCTCGACGATGTTAACGCCGACGATATCACAGCCTGCCTCGGCCAGACCAACCGCCATCCCCTGACCCAGACCGGTATCACAACCGGTGATCAGTGCCACTTTGCCCTGTAAATTGAATGTCTCTAAAATCATAGCTTAATCTCTCTGTAAACGACGTGTTTTGTCGTGAGCTTGTTACTGTAGGGAAATACCGGTTTATACCCGTCACATTTCAAGTTGTCGGTGTGTTGGTCACGTTCTGTCATTTCATTCACTGGGTTTAGTCAGTAACTGAGATGGTTGGCGCGCCGTCTTCCAGCAACCCGGAATTTATCAGGTAGCTGTTAGCGCAGTTCGCTAACTTTGACGTGATCCATGTCTGAAAAAACCTGGTTCTCGCCAACCATACCCCAGATAAAGGTGTAGCATTTTGTGCCTACACCGGAATGAATTGACCAGCTCGGTGAAATCACCGCCTGCTCGTTATGCACCACAATATGGCGGGTTTCCTGTGGTTGCCCCATCATGTGAAACACCGCCGTTTCGGCATCCATGTCAAAATAGAAATACACTTCCATGCGGCGCTCATGAGTATGGCACGGCATGGTATTCCAAAGGTTGCCCGGAGCCAGTTTGGTCAGGCCCATAGAGAGCTGACAGGTAGGCAGAACCTCTGGAACTAAATATTTGTTAATCGTCCGGCGATTACTGGTTGCGTCGTCACCCAGCGTTTGTGGCGATGCCTGCGCGGCAGTGATTTTACGCGTCGGATACGAGGTATGTGCAGGGGCACTATTGTAGTAAAACTTTGCGGGCCGTGTCGGGTCTACGCTGGCAAACTGAACGTCGCGGGCACCTTTACCAATATAGATAGCTTCTTCGTTATCGATTTCATAGTGCTCGCCATCGACGCTCACTACACCTGCACCGCCGATATTGATAGCACCCAGTTCACGACGTTCAAGAAAATAGCTCACGCCCAACTGTTTACCGATATCGTCACCGAGAGTAAGTACCTGGTGAACAGGCATGACACCGCCGACAATGATCCTGTCAATGTGGCTGTAGGTCATGGTGCTGGTGTCCGCATCAAAAACCCGTTCAATCAGAAACTCGCGCCGCAGGCCAGCAGTGTCGAGCTGACGGGCGTGGTCACTGTGAATACTCTGACGGACTTGCATGATTGCTCCTCGCTTTCAGATTAACGTCAGGCGGCAGGCCTGACAGGAAAGCGCCGGGCGGAACAGATTACGTTGCGTGGCAGTGACAATGTCGCCTGAACCTTCTTGCCCGGCTCTTTCATGTTATGGCGCGATAATAGTGTGGTTGAGATGTGAATTCAATAAAAATGAAATAATGTTTTATTTATTTCTTGAGAGGCGTCATGGTTTTGCTTATTTTATGTTTCATCTGTTGCCGATGTTACTAGAATAGCGGCATTTACCCTTTGTGTTACCTTGTTCACATAAAGGTGGCACGCTGAACTATCTTGAGGAGAAAGCATGAGAAGGTACTTTATTGACGATGAGACACCGTGGGAAGAACTGGGCGGTGGCATTAAACGTAAAATCATCACCTGGAGTGATGAGCTGATGATGGTCTGCGTCCATTTCGCTAAAGGCGCTATCGGTACGCCGCACACGCATGATATTCACGATCAAATCGCCTATGTCGCAGCGGGTAGCTTCGAAGTGGTTATCGAAGGCGAAAAACGCATTTTGAAGACCGGTGATGCTTACATGGCCGTGAAAAATGAAATGCACGGTGTGGTGTCGCTGGAAGAGGGCAGTGTCCTAATCGATACCTTCTCACCGAAACGCGCTGACTTTCTGTAAGCCGTGCACAGTACCGGTTGAATAACCGGTACTATTTTTCCTGTGCGTTGTTATTCCATTCACATACTGTGTTTCTATTGCGCCGCTGTGTGCGGATACCCCTTCGGCAGTAAAGAAAACGTTGACTCTGTTAAAACCTGAAGTACCCTGCTAACGGGTTTTATGTGTCCGCCCTTTTTTCTCATAAATCAGGGGGAACGTCACGTACAAGGGGAACTCATGACGTATCAACAGGCTGGCCTTTTTGCCGTAGTCAAACGTATCACGGGATGGGTCGTCTTTCTTCCGGCTTTATTATCCACCATGATTTCGCTGGCCAACTTGGTTCACACCTTTACCGAGAAAAAACAAGGTATTAATGGCGTAATACAGGATTTTCTTCACCTGGTTGTGGAAGTGCTACGGTTCAATACATCATTTCTGGATGTCTTCTGGTACAACTCACCCGTGCCTGATTTTTCCCGGCTGTCTGCCGCTGCCACCATCATGTTCTGGTTTATTTATTTGTTGATGTTTGTCGGGCTGGCGTTGCAGGTTTCCGGTGCCCGTTTATCCCGTCAGGTCAGGCATATTCGGGAAGGGCTTGAAGATCAACTGATTCTGGAAAAAATGAAGGGTGAGGATGGTTACTCGCGTGAAGAACTGGAATCACGGGTTGTGTTGCCCCGACACACCATTGTGCTGCAATTTTTCCCACTCTATATTCTGCCGGTGCTGGTTGCTGTTGTGGGGTATATGGTGCTCAAAGTATTGGGTATTGTAACCTGAATGGGGGCGGTGAAGCCCCGGTTGTTTCAGGTCACGCGATTACACTAACTGATGTTCTATGGCGTGTTGGGCGGCCACCACATGTTTACCGCCAAATAAATTGGCGCGATTAAGCAGAACGTAAATCTGATAAAGTGGCTGGCGCTCAAGGAAATCGCTTTCCAATGGCCAGACGCTTTGATAGCCGTCGTAAATCTGTGCAGGCAGATGAGGATGTAATGGCAACATCGCCAGATCACACTCTCTGTCACCCCAATAACAGGCCGGATCAAGCAAATAGCAGCCCTGTGCGGAGTTAACATAATTATCTGACCACAGATCGCCGTGCAACAGCGAAGGTTGTGGCTGATGGCCGCTCAGGCGTTGCTCTACACATTTGATAAGCGTATCTATATCCCCAAAATGCAGCCCTTTTTCTGCCGCTAACTGTAGTTGCCAGCCGATACGTTGTTCGGCAAAAAAAACCGGCCAGTGACGTTGCCAGGTATTCGGTTGGGGAGTGGTAGAGAGGTCGTTGTCAAAATCAAGGCCGAACTGGGGCTGTTCGCTCCATTGATGCAGATAAGCCAAACGCTGGCCTAACTGCCAGGCATCATGCGTTGTCATCGGTTTGGCGGTGACGTACTCCAGTAATAAAAAACTGGCGTTACGATGGCTACCAACGCCATACAGCCTGGGCACGCGCACCGTTTTACTGCGAGCCAGTAATTCTAGCTGTTCAGCCTCGGCCCGGAATTTATCCAGCCATTCACGGCCATCACATTTGATAAAGACATCATGATGCCCATAACGCAAATACCAGGCGCTATGGACTTCACCACCGGGTAATTCCCGGCGTTCCCGGATGTCCCCTGGGCCGAGATGTTCTTCCAACAGTTGGCTGATGGTCTGCCACATAGCTCACCTCCCGTTGATGTTGTCGAACTATCATTACGTTAGCGATATATGCAGTAAAAAAACGGAACCTGGCGCACAGCGAGAATGCGTTGGCCTGCCGTAAAGCAAAAACGGTCAAAAAATCAGTTAAAGACACCATAACCTGCGTTGGCTGAGTTGTCACGGCGGGAACGCTATCGGGTGCGATATTACGCTGTGTTGACCAATGCAAGTTCACCAGAGTTCTCTTTCTTGCCGCCTTCCTGCCACGCGAATTATTTAGGATATATACGTTTTTGAGATGACGTGATCCAGCTTAATTTCTGCCAGAGGTAAAACGTGACCAAAGTAACGTCAGAATTTTTGCGGCAGAGATATAAAGAAATAGAACGCCGTGACTATAGTGATATATCAAGGTCTGCTCCTGACCGGCAGAGGTCAGGGAAATCGTCACTAATTTTTTCGGTAAAAAAACAGAAATGAAAGTGCAACAAGAGTGACAGGAAATTGTGACTTAATCATTTTTTGCAGAAACAATTCCATCAGGATTATAAAGGCCGCTCAATTATCCTGGTCCTGGCCAGTCATGATGGTATTCATAGATAGTTTCGCCAGGTAATTGATAGCTGCATTACCTTGTTATAGAAGGTTTTTTCTTATCACTAAGACAAAAAATAAAGTTGTGTCACAAATTTAGATATCACAACTTGAAGGATAAGTAAAAATCAGCCTGGCGGCCGTAATATCATTTTGTTATGGCAAGGTGCGGTATGGTATAGCGCTCAGCCAATATCGGGTTATCTTAACTTGCACAATCAAAATAGCATGCACATAATCAATCTATTGGATAAGCGAGCAAGGTCAACCTTTGAGGTGTCTATATATCAAGCAACCGTGGTTGCAGGATATTAATGATACATTAAGGGTTCTAATTTGTGCGACGTATCCATCACTGGCAAAAAATGGCTTGCCAAGAATAAAAGAGTATGTAATAACGCATCTGGGTAAAACGAGGTACAGTTCTGTATATGAATGGCATTTTCAGTAAAGAAGTCTTGAGTACAAACGTTAGCGTTGAATACCACTTCTCTGCCGATCCTTATTTTAGTGCCTCAAACAGTAACGACTCTGGTTTTTCTGTATGACGCCTGTGCGCGGTTTAAACTATTAAAGGAAACTTTGAAATGGCAAAGATTAAAGGTCAGGTTAAGTGGTTCAACGAGTCTAAAGGTTTTGGTTTTATTACTCCGGCTGACGGTAGCAAAGATGTGTTCGTGCACTTCTCTGCAATTCAGGGCAATGGCTTTAAAACACTGGCTGAAGGCCAGAACGTTGAGTTTGAAATTCAGGATGGTCAGAAAGGCCCTTCCGCTGTGAACGTAGTGGCGCTGTAATTTCAGCTCACGCCATAAAACCCGCCTGGTGCGGGTTTTTTGCTTTTCTGAATGTTGTTTCGATTTACTCAAGAGTGTTATGCAAAATTCTTCCGTGCCTTATCAGTGCCCTTTATGCCAGCAGCCCTTACATCATGCGTCAAACCGCTGGTCGTGTGGTCGTCATCATTTCGATTGTGCCCGTGAAGGGTATGTCAACCTGTTACCTGTGCAGTTTAAACGTTCAAAACAGCCTGGAGACAGCGCCGCGATGATGCAGGCGCGTCGGGCATTTCTTGATGAAGGGCACTATCAGCCTCTGCGTGATAGGGTGTCGATATTGATAGCCGATAACCTGCCATCCTCTGCTGCTGCGCTGCTGGATATTGGCTGTGGGGAAGGGTATTACACTGCCGCACTGGCGCAAGCGGTGGCATCACAAGGAGCCTCGGTGTATGGGCTGGATGTTTCCAAAACGGCCATTCAGCGGGCAGCCAAACGCTATGCGCAGGTCAGGTTCTGTGTGGCATCCAGTCAGCGACTTCCGTTTACTGACACGGCGTTGGCGGCAGTATTAAAAATCTATGCGCCCTGTAATCCTGATGAGCTTGCCCGGGTCATTCATCCAGGCGGAGTGCTGGTGACGGTTACCCCAGGGCCGAATCATTTACTGGCGTTAAAGGCCCGCATTTACAAGGATGTCAAACCACATCCTGAAAATGATGAGTCGTTTGCCGGGTTTACCCTTGAGGCTCAAGAGCGTTTGCAATATATGATGCCACTGAATGGCGTTTGTGCTGCAAACCTGCTCCAGATGACGCCATTTGCCTGGCGTGCGACACCTGAAGTGAAAGCGACACTGGGTGCAGAAGCCCATTTTTCGTGTGAAACCGATTTCTTAATTCGGCTGTATCGACGCAACGCATAGGCTGGTGCGGGGGATCCCCGCACCGGTTATATCAGGCAAGGTCCAGCAGGTGTTCGTAGAGAATATTGCAGCCAATACCGATAAGCACTAATCCACCGATTATCTCTGCGCGCTTACCAAGGATGGGGCCGACATATCGGCCAATCATCATGCCAAGGGTGACCATTACCATCGTGGCACACCCGATAGCCATCGCGGTATGCACGATATTGACTTGCAGGAAGGCAAGCCCGACGCCAATTGCCATCGCATCAAGGCTGGTGGCGATAGCCGTGCATACCAGAATGAAAAAGCTGTGACGGGAGATTTTCTCGCCATCACTGCTGCTTTCACTTTTGAAACCTTCCAGAATCATGCGCCCGCCTAAAATCAATAGCAGGCTGAATGCCACCCAGTGATCCCAGGCGAGAATGAAGCGGCTGGCATAAAATCCGAGCGCCCAGCCAATCAACGGTGTCAGTGCTTCCACCAGGCCGAAGATAAGGCCAGTACGTAGCGCTTCACGAAAACGGGGATTGTGCAGAGCGGCACCTTTGCCAATAGAGGCAGCGAAAGCGTCCATGGACATGCCAAAAGCAAGAATAAGCGTAGCAGATAAGTTCATATGTAATAGCCTCGGCTGGGCGGTTCTCCATATCCACGCAACCCACCCCCAACCAGACGGCAGATAGCGTGTCTATGGTCTCGCCTGCTCGTTGGCCGCCCGCACCACGTTCAGAAAAGAACGAGTATGTTGATACGGGCATCCCTGAATTAAACTATTTCAGGAATCGGCTACTCCCCAATGACGGCGCAAAGATACCATATTACTTTGCCGTGAAACAACTATAAATAATATGGAAATTCTTCATGAAATTGAGAATTATTATCATCTTTTAGCGGAAAACTGATTGCCCGAAAATACATCAAGTATTGTGTGGTTAAAATAACAACGTTATTTTTAAGGGGAAGGATAACCGCGGGTACATCGGTTCTTTATTGTTAATTCCCGGATTTTTTATCATGAAATAATATGGTTTTTCATCACCACCAAGCGGTGTTGCCTCAGTAAATAAACGTCTATTCTCATTAATTTTTTTATCAAAAACCGGCTGGTATGCAATGCTTTTTTTAACACGAGAATAAACAATATGTTCAGGGATATATAATGAGATCTTATTTCTTTAAAAAACCATATGTTGGATAACGGATAAGGTTGGATAATACATCATGAATATTCAGCTGATGAGCACCCGCCGGGTGACGAGTGTTTCCGGTATCATACTTTTTTTATATCTCAGACGGACATCAGTGTGCGGAAAATCAGGACACTCGGGCGAGGCTTTGGTTGTAGCCGAGCGTGAAGGCGCAGTGGGCCATTATGGTATACCTCGTTGTGCCTTACGCTGAGGCGTCATGCGGGTGTAGCGTGTGCGACACATTTCGCAGGCTGATAAAATCGTTGTGGAAAATGCTATTAACTCTGTTAAAGTTGTCTTCCCTTTTATTACAGAGGAGTAACGGGCAAACGCCCTTCCCATGGACTGTCACCGACGATTCATTTCTCTTACCCCGGCGTTGCCCGGCGGTGGTTGTGATATAGCAGGCGCTTTACGCCATTCCCTGATCGGTAGTGATATTTCTTTATCACGTATTTCTTTATCACGTATTTTATTATCGCACCCCTCTCTTACACGATTACCGCACAATGCCACGGCATTGATGGCGTTCGCGCGTTCATTTTTCGGAGTCTGACATGGAATTTCTGCTGGATCCCTCAATCTGGGCAGGCTTACTGACGCTGGTAGTGCTTGAGATTGTGCTGGGTATCGACAATCTGGTGTTTATCGCCATTCTGGCGGATAAATTACCCCCTAAGCAGCGCGATAAAGCGCGTGTTATCGGGCTGTCGTTGGCGTTATTGATGCGCCTTGGTCTGTTGTCGCTGATTTCGTGGATGGTGACGTTAACACAACCCCTGTTTCATGTGGGCGAGTTCAGTTTTTCCGGGCGCGACCTTATCTTGCTGGCGGGCGGGATATTCCTGTTATTTAAAGCCACGATGGAATTACATGAACGGCTGGAAAACCGCCCGCATGATGCCAACACGAACCGTGCCCATGCCAGTTTCTGGGCCGTGGTCATCCAGATTGTCATTCTGGATGCGGTGTTCTCGCTGGATGCGGTGATTACTGCGGTCGGTATGGTTAACCACCTCGGGGTGATGATGACGGCCGTCGTTATTGCCATGAGCATGATGCTACTGGCCTCCAAGCCCTTAACGCGCTTTGTGAATGCGCATACCACGGTCGTGGTATTGTGTCTTAGCTTCTTGCTGATGATTGGCCTGAGCCTGGTGGCTGAAGGGTTTGGTTTCCATATCCCGAAAGGCTACCTGTATGCCGCGATTGGCTTCTCGATTCTGATTGAAATGTTCAACCAGATTGCCCGTCATAACTTTATGAAACATCAATCTCACCGGCCAATGCGTGAGCGCACTGCCGAGGCGATTTTGCGCCTGATGGGTGCACGCAACAAAGCCAGCGATGATGACGAGCAGACCCAGCCCAAACAGCCGCCGCAAGAGACGTTTGCCGAAGAGGAACGCTACATGATTAGCGGGGTGCTGACGCTGGCATCGCGCTCGTTGCGCAGTGTGATGACACCGCGAACCGATATTTCCTGGGTAGACAGTGAGCGTTCGGTGCAGGATATTCGCCTGCAATTGCTCGATACGCCGCACAGCCTGTTTCCTGTTTGTCGCGGGTCACTCGATGAGTTGGTTGGGGTGGTGCGCGCCAAGGATTTGCTGGTAGCATTGGATGAGCACATGGATGTTGAGCAGTTTGCTGCCGCTACGCCGCCTATTGTGGTGCCGGAAACACTGGATGTGATTAACCTGCTGCCGGTGTTACGCCGCGCCAAAGGGAGTCTGGTGATGGTGAGCAATGAATTTGGCGTGGTTCAGGGACTGGTTACGCCGCTGGATGTGCTGGAGGCGATTGCCGGTGAGTTTCCTGACGAAGATGAAACGCTGGATATCACTCAGGAAGGTGATGGCTGGCTGGTGCGCGGTGGGACAGATTTACACTCGCTGCAACAGGTTCTCGACATTCATGAACTGGTTGACCCAAAAGAGGATTACACCTCGCTGGCGGGGTTGTTGCTGGCCCACAGTGATGAATTCCCGAAAATTGGCGATCACCTGGTGTTGCATGGTTTAAATTTCCATATTCTTGCCGCATCCGATTACCGTATTGAGCTGGTGCGGATCACCCGCGGGCAAGAGGCGGCGATGCGAATGGCGTCATCATGACGCTTTGCCCCGGTGTACCGGGGCAAAAACGTTTTCGTGACAGGCCACCCGTGAGCGAAAACGCAGGATGAACGCGGTCAATCTGCGGCGTTCATCCTGCGTTTTGTGATTGCGTGATGATGGTCAGGCGCAGGGGCCAGTTGTGGCGTTAGTTGCCGGAGTATTACCTGTTACCTTAGTCGCACTGCACCTTGATAGCCAATCCACCGCGTGACGTTTCCCGGTATTTGGCATTCATGTCTTTACCGGTTTCATACATGGTTTCGATGACTTTATCGAGCGACACTCTGGCCTCCGTCGTGCGGCGAACGGCCATCCGGGTGGCGTTAATCGCTTTCACAGCGGCAATAGCGTTACGTTCAATGCAGGGCACCTGCACCTGACCGGCGACCGGATCACAGGTTAATCCCAGATTGTGCTCCATGCCGATTTCAGCAGCCACGCACACCTGTTCCGGGCTGGCCCCGAGCAGTTCGGCAAGGCCTGCTGCCGCCATCGAACAGGCCACACCCACTTCACCCTGACAGCCGACTTCCGCACCCGAGATAGACGCATTCATTTTGTATAGTGAACCGATAGCGCCAGCAGCCATGAAATAACGCAGATAAATGCCGGGGCCAACGGGTTCGATAAAATGATCATAGTAGGCCAGTACCGCAGGCACAATCCCGCAAGCGCCATTGGTCGGCGCTGTCACGACCCGGCCGCCTGCGGCGTTTTCTTCATTAACCGCCAGGGCAAACATGTTCACCCAATCCACCACGTTCATCGGGTCACTGGATAATTTGTCTGATGAGACCAGCATACGCCGCAGTGCTGCGGCACGGCGTGGAACGCGCAGCGGGCCTGGCAATACCCCTTCGGTGTTCATGCCTCTGTCCATGCAGGTGCGCATGGTTTGCCACACGGCGGCGAAATAGTCTTCTATTTCTTCTCGGCTATGCAGTGCCAGTTCATTGCGCATCATCATGCCCGAAATAGACAGGCCGCTTTGTTTACAATGACTGAGAATCTCTAGTGCCGAGCGATAAGGATGTGGCACGACACATTCGGACGCCTGCGGCTGGCCAAATTGCTCTTGCGTCACAATAAAGCCGCCGCCGATGGAGTAATAGGTCTGGCGGTATAGCGGCACATCGCCTGCAAGGGCTGTCAGCGTCATGCCGTTTTCGTGTAAAGGCAGGTTTTCGGCGCGAAAAACCATACCGCCTTCGCGGGGGAACGCCACCTCGTGGCAGCCCGCCAGCAGCAGGCGCTCATTGAGCTCCACGTCGCGGATAAACGCGGGAATGGCATCAATGTCTACGGTGTCGGGTTGGTTGCCAGCCAAACCAAGAATAATCGCAATATCGGTGTGGTGGCCTTTGCCTGTCAGCGCCAGTGAACCGTAGACGTCTACCTTAATGCGCTCTGTCCGGGTCAATAACCCCTGCTGTTGCAGTTCATCGACAAATTGTTTACCGGCTTTCATCGGTCCGACTGTATGAGAGCTGGAAGGGCCAATACCGATTTTGAACATGTCGAATACGCTTATCACGCTGGATACTCCTTTCAGGGGATGGCCTGTTAGTCTGGGTATAACACTTATTTGAGAGACAGTGGCATATTTATACGATTTATCGTTCGCCATCCGCTGATGTTCGCCACACGGTAATTGATGTGTAGGAGCGGGTTATCTGGCTTGCTTCTGGAATAAAATGCCATTCCAGAATAAAAATCTCTTTCCGTGCTATTGTATTGGATAATGTGCTGCCATATTCGGCTTTTCACATGAAATAAAGTTATGCTTTACCAAAGAATAACTTATGGCAGAGCCTGTGAGTTGGGTGGCTAGGCCACCTGTAATGCCAACTGCCGGATAATGGCCGCCGTCAGCCCCCAGACAAACTGTTGCTGATACCAGGAGAGATAAACGCGGTGGGTGCGCTGATGACGTTTAATATCCAGCGCATGGTAGCGCTGCAATGTAAACGCCTCGCGCAACGGCATTTCAAACAGTTCTGCCACTTCATCCGCATTCGGGTGAAAACGCACGGTGTCTGGCAGCAGGCCAACAACCGGTGTCACCCGATAACCGCTGGTGCTGTCAAACGCAGGCAGCGTGCCGAGAATGTCTACGGCATCAGGGGGAATGGCCACTTCCTCGTGTGCTTCACGCAGCGCGGTGGCAATGAGCGAGGCATCTTGTGGGTCAGCCGCTCCGCCGGGGAAGGCCACCTGGCCTGCGTGTTTGCGAAGTCTGGTGGAGCGACGGGTCAGCAGCAGGCAAGGGTCAGCCCGACGGATGACCGGCACCAATACCGCTGCTTCACGGACATGCTGTGTGGCGGGCAAAAACGGTGCCGCTTGTAGCTGAAAGCGAGTGATAAAGGCATCAAGATTATATTCACTGGCTTGATAAGCCGGGGTAAACGCGGGTAATCGTCGGGCATCAGACATGGTGATATTCCTGCTTATCGCGTTGTTGATACCGTTAATAACGGCAGGATGCGGCCAAGCTTGTCGAATGTTTCCTGATATTCTGCCTGTTCCTTGCTGTCGGCCACAATTCCGCCGCCGGCCCAGCAGGAAAGCACACCGTTGGCCGCGATCAGCGTGCGGATTGTAATATTGGTGTCCATCGTGCCGCACAGGCTGATGTAGCCAATGCTGCCGCAATAGGCATTACGACGGTGAGGCTCCAGTTCTTCAATAATCGTCATTGCGCGTACTTTGGGGGCTCCGGTAATTGAGCCGCCGGGGAAACAGGCACGCAGTAAATCGGTGGCGTGCAACGACGTTGGTAAGCGAGCCTCGATGGTACTCACCAAGTGATGCACGGCAGGGAACGGCTCGACGACAAACAGCTCAGGCACCCGCACGCTACCCGGTTCGGCAACACGGCCAATATCATTACGCAACAAATCGACAATCATCAGGTTTTCCGCCCGGTCTTTGGCGGACGTGGCCAGCCGGGCGGCCTGGCGTGCATCCTCCTCGGCCTGCGGCAGGCGTGGCAGCGTGCCTTTAATGGGGCGGGTTTGAATGTGGTGGTCATGCAGCCACAGAAAACGTTCCGGTGAAACGCTAAGTATCGCCCCCTGCGGCAGGCGTAAAAAGGCGGAAAACGGCGCACGATTGCTGGTTGAAAGGCGCAAAAACGCCTGCCATTCATCACCCTGATAGGGGGCCTGAAAACGCTGGGTGAGGTTTATCTGATAGCAGTCACCGGCGCGCAGATAATGCTGGATGCGGCGAAATTTCTCGCCATACTGCTCACGGCTCATGTTGGCCTGCCAGTCGCCGGTCAACTGAAAGGTTTGGCTGGGGCGCTTGGGCTGAGCATTTAACCATGCCAGCCGAGCCTGAACATCGCCGTGGGCCACCAGCGTCAGGCACTGGCGTTGATGATCGGCAATCAATGCCCAGTCATACAGGCCGACGGCCATATCTGGCTGGTCAATATCCCGCAAGGCAAGGTTTGGCAGTTGCTCTACCCGGCGACCCAAATCGTAACCAAACAGCCCCAGTGCGCCGCCCTGAAACGGATAATCAGGGTGAGGGTCAGCATGCAGGTTCAGTGCATCCATTTGCTGGTGTAGCAAGAAAAAGGGATCGTCAGATGACGTCGCTAATACGCGGCCGTTGCTGTCGGTCACCGTGGTGGTTTCTGCCACCGTTTGTAGCGTTACACGGGGTTGTGCGACCAGAATATCAAAGCGGTTATGAGGGTGTTCGGCAAAACCGGAGTGCAACAACATTGCCCAGGGCTGGTGCGACAGTGAGCCAAAAAGGTGTAACAGCGCATCGGGCTGATAGGGCAGAGCATGATAGACTAGCGATGTTGGCATAGCGGTATGAATACGGTTTCTCGACGGTGGTCTACCGGCAGCCGAATGCTGAACCGGCGGCATAAATGACAGCGATGGCAAGCGTATCACAAACCGTGTGGGTGCGCTGGCTTCCCCGGTATAAAAAGGTTTTAGGAGATAACGACATGTTTGCAGGTACCCCGGCACTGACCCATGAACAGCAGCAGCAGGCGGTAGAGAAAATACAACAGCTCATGGCGCAGGGGATGAGCAGCGGTGAGGCGATAGCACGGGTGGCGCAGGCGCTGCGTGAAAACCATCAAGGGGCAAAGGTGGTGGCGCGTTTTGAGGAGGAAGAGGGTGACGAGGACGAGAGTCAGGAGGGTGATTCACCGGCGTAATACGTGTCTGTGTCCGATAACGGCGACGCGGGTTGTCGTCTGTACACCCGGTGTTTAAAGGGCGCGTCGCGCCCGGCTGAGCGGTTAACCAACGGCCGCGATGGCTTTGATTTCCACCTTGAATTTCGGGTTCATCAGTTGGGCTTCTACCGTGCAACGCACGGGCGCGCTGCCAGCGACGACCCAGGCATCCCAGGCGGCGTTCATCGCGGCAAAATCGGCTTTATCTGCCAGAAAAATGGTCACATCCAGCAGACGGCTTTTATCAGAGCCCGCCTGTTGCAGGATGGCGTCCAGTGAAGCCAGCGCATTTTCTGTTTGGGCACGGGCATCCTCATCAAGGTTTTCCGGCACGCTGGTGTAATAGAGCGTGTTGTTGTAGATAACGGCATCAGACCAGCGAGCGTCAGGATGAATACGGGTGATAGACATACCATCAGTTTCCTTGTTGCGGCTAAAAGCAGGCAGACTAGCATATTTGCAAGACGAAGGTGATCGCTGCCTTGTCAGGCGAAAAATGTGAAGCGAGGTGGTGTCTGAGGTGGCGACTTGGCATAATCCGCTACTGGATATTCCACCAGCATCAGGCTCAGAACCGCCAGACAAGAGAGGCGCTGTGACAGCAGAGTGTTTAAACGATGATTTCGCCAATGATGGCGCGCTGGCGCGGGCGATAGCCGGTTTCCGGCCCCGGGAGCCGCAGCGTCAAATGGCGCAAGCCGTTGTCGCCGCCATTGATGCCCGGCGGCCACTGGTGGTGGAAGCGGGAACCGGTACAGGAAAAACCTACGCTTATCTGGCTCCGGCGCTGCGTGCGGGTAAAAAAGTGATCATTTCTACCGGCTCGCGGGCGCTGCAAGACCAGCTCTATAGCCGTGATTTGCCGATGGTGGCGCAGGCGCTGGCCTTTGGTGGCAAACTGGCGCTGTTAAAAGGCCGCTCCAACTACGTGTGTATCGAACGGCTGGAACAGCAGTCGCTGGTCGGTGGAGGGCTGGGGCCGGAGTTGCTGCACGAACTGGTGCGCTTGCGAAGCTGGTCGGCCCAAACCGACGAAGGCGATATCAGCCAGTGTGGCGAGGTGGCAGAAGACAGCGCCGTCTGGCCGCTGGTCACCAGCACTAACGACAATTGCCTTGGCAGCGATTGCCCAAACTATAAAGACTGTTTTGTGGTGAAGGCTCGCCGCCGGGCGCTGGATGCGGATGTGGTGGTGGTCAATCACCACCTCTATCTGGCGGATATGGTGGTCAAAGAGAGCGGGTTTGCTGAATTGATCCCCGATAGCGAGGTGGTAATTTTTGACGAAGCCCACCAAATACCCGATATCGCCAGTCAGTATTTTGGCCAGCAACTGACCAGCCGCCAGTTGCTGGATTTGGCAAAAGACATTGTGATTGCCTATCGCACCGAGGTGCGCGATGCCAGCCAGTTACAAAAAAGCGCTGACCGCCTAAGCCAGAGCACTCAGGATCTTCGTCTTGCCCTCGGCGACCCCGGCTTTCGCGGCAATTTACGCGATGTGATGAGTGAGACCTCATTGCAGCGGGCGCTCACGCTATTGGATGATGCGCTGGAGCTGTGTGCCGATGTGGCCAAACTCTCGCTTGGGCGTTCGGCGCTGCTGGATGCCGCTTTCGAGCGTGCCAGTCTCTACCGTGCCCGGCTAAAACGCCTGCGTGATGTTGAACAACCCGGTTACAGCTACTGGTATGAATGCAATGCCCGCCACTTTGTGCTGGCGCTGACGCCGCTTTCTGTGGCGGATAAGTTTCGTGAGGTGATGAAAGACAAGCCCGCCTGCTGGATTTTCACCTCTGCCACGCTGTCGGTTAATGATAACCTCACCCACTTTACCGAGCGTCTCGGCCTTGAGCAGGCACAGACCCTGCTGCTGCCGAGCCCGTTTGATTACGCCCGTCAGGCGCTGTTGTGCGTGCCGCGACACTTACCGCAAACCTATCGCCCGGATGCAGCCGGCAAACTGGCACAAATGCTACGCCCGCTGATAGAGGCTAATCAGGGGCGCTGTTTTATGTTATGTACCTCGCATCAGATGATGCGTGATCTGGCGGCTCAGTTTCGCGCACAGCTGACGCTGCCAGTGCTGGTACAAGGGGAAACCAGTAAGCCACAGTTGCTGACCCAGTTTTTAGCGGCTGGAAATGCCTTGCTGGTGGCGACCAGCAGCTTTTGGGAAGGGGTGGATGTGCGGGGGGATGCGCTCTCATGCGTGATAATCGATAAATTACCGTTTACTTCACCAGATGACCCGCTACTCAAGGCCCGCATGGAAGATTGCCGCCTGCGCGGTGGCGACCCGTTTGATGGCGTACAGTTACCGGATGCCGTTATCACCTTAAAGCAGGGAGTCGGGCGGCTTATCCGTGATGTGACGGACCGGGGCGTACTGGTAATTTGCGATGACCGGCTGGTGACGCGACCTTACGGTGAGGTCTTTCTCAAAAGCTTGCCGCCTGCGCCCCGCACCCGCAATCTGCAACGGGCGATGGATTTTCTCATGCACAAGCCGTGACGCTTACCGGCGCGGGCTGTTATCATGCGCGCCGTTGAAACTTTCCTGCCTGAGGTTGGCATGTCTACGCGAATTTTAGCGCTTGATACCGCAACAGAAGCCTGTTCCGTTGCGCTGTGGAACGACGGTGAAATTTTTTCCCTGTTTGAAATTTGCCCACGCGAGCACACCCAGCGCGTGCTCCCGATGGTACAACAGGCTCTGTCTGAGCATGGCATCACGCTCAACCAACTGGATGCGCTGGCGTTTGGGCGCGGGCCCGGCAGTTTTACCGGGGTACGTATCGGAATTGGTATCGCGCAGGGGCTGGCTCTGGGCGCATCACTGCCGATGCTGGGGATTTCCACGCTGGCGACGCTGGCGCAGGGTGCTCATCGTTTGAGCGGTGCAACGCAGGTGCTCACCGCGATTGATGCACGCATGGGCGAAGTGTACTGGGCGCAGTATCAGTTTGATGCCGCGCACGGCTGGCAGGGTGAGCAGAGCGAGGCGGTGCTGGCCCCGGCGCAATTACAGGCGCAGGCGGCATCCTGGCAGGGTGAATGGGCGACAGCGGGCACCGGCTGGCAGACTTACCCGGATTTAATTGTGCAACCGGGCCTGAACGTGCAGCACACCGAGGCGTTGCTGCCACAGGCGCAGGATATGCTGCCGCTGGCGCTATCGCTGTGGCAGCGTGGCGGCGCAGTCAGTGTGGAACTGGCGCAACCCTGCTATTTACGCAATGAAGTGGCATGGAAGAAGCTGCCCGGCCGTGAATAACCGCAGCGTATCATGCTGACAAACTTATCGTGTTGAAAACAGTCTAATCGGTGAGGCTGGCAGGGGATGGGGCCGCAATACCACGGTGTCACGCTCGCAGAGCGTCTCAGTGCAGGGGCGAAAACCCGTTTCGCTCCTGAAAAGCGGCCACATACGATACCCGATGCCGGCCATCACGGATAACCAGACAAAGGCGAGGTGACGATGCTGAACAGGTTCTCACATAAGAGGCTGGGGCGCAGGTCTAAGGCGATAGCCTATGCTGTGTTGGTGTTAAGCGTGCTCGGTGTGTCGGGGTGCGTGACGGTACCGGAGGAGATCCGCGGTACTTCGGCAACGCCACAGATGGATTTGCGCCGGGTGATGACCGATCCCAAAGTGTTTGTCGGCCAGGAGTCGCGTTTTGGCGGGCAGGTTGCAGAGGTGCGCAATGAAGCCAATCGCACCCGGCTGGAAATCGTCAGCCTGCCGCTTGATGACGGCGGCAGACCGACACTGGATTCGCCCTCGCCGGGCCGCTTTGTTGCTTACGTTAGCGGTTTTCTCGAACCCGTCGAGCTCAAGAATCAGCTTGTCACAGTGGTAGGGCCGATCGCGGGTGCGGAACAAGGTAAGATTGGTGACAGGCCGTATCGGTATGTGGTGATTGACGTGCGCGGTTACAAACGCTGGCGGGTGGTTCAGCAGGTAATGCTGCCGCCTCGTGTCTATGACCCGGTGTGGGATCGCCGTTATCACCGCACCTGGGGGCCAGGATGGGATCAGTGGTATGCTCCCGCCCGCGTTGAGTCGGTGGTCACGGAGTAAAGCGGTCAATCCGCGGCGTATTTGTTATCAGCCCGGCAACAAAACAGAGGCGGCTCCGGTCGCCTTATTTTTTGCGTTTATATTATGGCTTAGTGAGAAACCATTGAGAAATAAGTGATCGTCTTCTCAACCTTGAGATTGTTTATTTTGCCCTGACGGATATGGGTTAAAATATTGTTAAAAATCACTCGGATTTGGGATGCATGATGCCGCTTAAAAAATATCTCGGGAGTGACGTTTTGGAAAAAATCTGGTTAGCACGTTATCCGGCCGATGTCCCGGCGGACATTAACCCGGATCGCTATAGTTCGCTAATCGAGCTGTTTGAAGATGCCGTCGCACGTTATGCCGACCGGCCCGCTTTTATCAACATGGGCGAGGCAATGACCTTTCGCCAGCTGGAAGAACGCAGCCGCGCCTTTGCGGCCTACTTGCAACACCAGTTGAAGCTGAAAAAAGGTGAGCGCGTCGCGCTGATGATGCCCAACCTGTTGCAGTATCCGGTGGCGCTGTTTGGCGTGCTGAGAGCCGGGCTGGTGGTGGTGAATGTCAATCCGCTGTATACCCCACGAGAGCTGGAGCACCAGCTAAAAGACTGCGGTGCATCCGCGATTGTGATTGTCTCCAACTTCGCCCACACGCTGGAAAAAGTGGTGTACAACACGCCGATTAAACATGTCATTCTTACCCGCATGGGCGACCAACTGACGGCGGCCAAAGGCACGCTGGTGAACTTTGTGGTGAAGTACATCAAGCGGCTGGTGCCGAAGTATTATCTGCCGGATGCCATTTCTTTTCGTCAGGTCATTCAGCAGGGTAAAAAAATGCCCTACCTAAAACCGCAGATGAACAATCAGGATCTGGCCTTCTTGCAATATACCGGCGGCACAACCGGCGTGGCGAAAGGTGCGATGCTGACGCATCGCAATTTACAGGCCAACCTGATGCAGGCGAAAGCCGCCTATGGGCCGGTACTGAAAGAGGGGCAGGAGCGGGTGGTAACAGCGCTACCGCTCTATCACATTTTTGCGTTGACGGTGAATTGCCTGCTGTTTATTGAAATTGGCGGCACCAACTTGCTTATCACCAACCCCCGCGATATTCCCGGGATGATCAAAGAGCTTTCCCGTTATCCCTTCAGCGCCATTACGGGCGTTAACACACTCTTTAATGCGTTATTGAATAACCCGGCCTTTCATCAGCTTGATTTCTCTTCGCTCACGCTGTCGGTTGGCGGTGGTGCGGCGGTGCAACAGGCGGTTGCTGAACGCTGGGAAAAACTGACCGGCCGCCATTTACTGGAAGGCTATGGGTTAACCGAAAGCTCGCCGCTGGTGGCGGGTAATCCCTACGACCTTCAGCGCTACAGCGGCAGTATCGGCCTGCCGGTGCCCTCAACGGATGTGCGCATTGTTAATGATGACGGGCAGGATGTCGTGCCCGGTGAGCCGGGCGAGTTGTGGGTGCGCGGGCCACAGGTGATGTCTGGCTACTGGCAACAGCCTGCGGCGACCTGCGAGGTGCTCAAAGAGGGATGGCTGGCGACCGGTGACGTTGTTACGGTAGATGAGCAGGGGTTTTTGAAGATTATCGACCGGAAGAAAGACATGATTCTGGTGTCCGGGTTTAACGTCTACCCCAATGAAATTGAGGAAGTGGTGACGCGCCACCCGAAAGTCTCTGAAGCGGCGGCGATCGGTGTACCGAGCGAACTCACGGGCGAAGCCGTTAAAGTGTTTGTTGTCTGCCGTGACCCTTCATTAACGCAAGATGAGCTTATCAGCCACTGCCGTCGCAGCCTGACCGGCTATAAAGTGCCGCGCCTGTTTGAATTTCGCCGTGAATTGCCCAAGTCGAATGTCGGGAAAATTCTGCGCCGTGAGTTGCGTAATGAGCAGTCGGTGGCCTGATGGTTGCCTGTTGCAGGCATGACGGGTATGGTGGCGCATACCGTGCGCCACTGTGTTATGCGGTTTGCTTGTGATAACGCGCGTCTGTTTGTGATAAGCATTGAGTGTCATCACGGCGGCCACCGATGGTTTATGGCCGGTTCCCACCCCTATTTTCTGTCCCGGTCGTCCTGGTCCGGGCATTACCAAGAGAAGGTTGTTTTGAATTATCAGTTGATTACTACCGATGAAGGATTGTCGGCGGTCTGTGCGCTGGCGCGCGCGGTGCCCGACGTGGCGCTGGATACCGAATTTGTACGAACCCGTACCTACTACCCGCAACTGGGCCTGATTCAGCTGTATGACGGTGAAAACCTGTCGTTAATCGATCCGTTGACCATCACCGACTGGACGCCACTGCGCGCACTGTTGCAAGACCCGCAAGTGACCAAGTTCCTGCATGCCGGTAGCGAGGATCTGGAGGTGTGTCTGAAAGCGTTTGGCTGCCAGCCAGCACCGTTTATTGACACACAAATTCTGGCCGCCTTTCTCGGCAAACCGCTCTCTTACGGTTTCGCGTCGCTGGTGGCGGATTATTGTCAGGTAGCGCTGGATAAAAGCGAATCCCGCACCGATTGGCTGGCCCGTCCCCTCACGGAAAAACAGTGTCAGTATGCGGCTGCCGATGTGTTTTATCTGTTGCCGGTTGCCAGAACATTGATGGTGGAAATCGCCACCGCAGGCTGGCAAGAGGCGGCACTCAATGAGTGCGCACAATTGTGCCAGCGACGCCAGGAGGTGCTGGCACCGGAACTGGCTTACCGCGAGATAGGTAACGCCTGGCAACTGCGGGGCCGTCATCTGGCCTGTCTGCAAACGCTGGCGGCCTGGCGCTTGAACAAAGCCCGTGAGCGCGACAGCGCGGTGAATTTCATCGTGCGTGAAGAGCATTTGTGGCAGGTGGCCCGCTATTTGCCAGGTTCACTGGGTGAGCTGGATTCGCTGGGGTTAAGTGGCCCGGAGATTCGCTACCACGGTAAAACGCTGCTGGCGCTGGTGGCTGAAACTGCTGCATTGTGTGAGTCGGCCTATCCGCCGGTAGTACACAATTTGATTGATCAGCCGGGCTATAAAAGTGTGTTCAAAGCTATCAAGGCGCAGGTACAAACCGCGGCGCAACAGAGTGGGTTATCCGCGGAGCTGCTGGCGTCGCGTCGGCAAATTAACCGCCTGCTGAACTGGCACTGGAAACTGTCGCCTCAGGAGCAGGAGCCGGAATTACTGACAGGGTGGCGTGGCCGGTTGTTCGGTGAGGCGATAAAAGCAACACTTGCCGATTATTAGTCCACTGCGTGACTACGGCCCAGCGTAAACAGGCCCTTGCGGTTATGGCAAGGGCCTGTATCGTTCAGGTAGCGGTGTCAGCTCAACGCTCAGTGCATGACACCGGGCATCGGTTTATTTGGCCTGTGGCGAGGGTGATGTCGGGGCTTCATCCGTCTCCGGTAAGGTGACGTTGAGTTCCAGCACCGAAATATCATCACCTTTTTGTTCAAGCTGAACTGTCACCATTTCCGGGTCAATCTGCACGTATTTGCAGATAACATCGAGAATGTCGCGCTTTAACTGCGGCAGATAATGCGGTTCGCTATCGCCGCGGCGACGCTCTGCGACAATGATTTGCAGCCGCTCCTTGGCGATATTGGCAGTCGTTTTTTTGCGCGACAAAAAGAAATCGAGTAACGCCATGGTTTACCCCCCAAAGAGTCGTTTCAGGAAGCCTTTTTTCTCTTCCTCGATAAAACGGTAAGGCCGTTCTTCGCCAAGCAGCCGGTCTACCGTATCGGCATAGGCTTTGCCTGCGTCAGCCTCTTTATCCAGAATGACCGGTTCACCCTGGTTGGAGGCGCGAAGTACGGACTGATCTTCTGGGATAACCCCTATCAGGGGGATACGCAAAATTTCCAGCACATCCTCCATACTCAACATATCGCCCCGGCTGACCTCGCCCTGGGTTATAGCGGTGAGCAACAGGTGCTCTTTTATCGGGTCTTCGCCTTGCTCGGCGCGCCGCGATTTCGACGACAATATGCCTAAAATACGGTCAGAATCCCGAACTGACGACACTTCCGGGTTGGTGGTGATAACCGCTTCATCCGCAAAATAGAGCGCCATCAATGCGCCGGTTTCAATACCGGCTGGGGAGTCACACACGATGAATTCAAACCCCATCTCCGCGAGTTCATTGAGCACTTTTTCCACCCCTTCACGGGTCAGGGCGTCTTTATCACGGGTTTGCGAGGCAGGCAGAATGTAGAGATTCTCGGTGCGCTTGTCTTTAATCAGCGCCTGGTTGAGTGTGGCATCGTTCTGGATGACATTGACAAAATCATAGACGACCCGGCGCTCACACCCCATGATAAGGTCGAGGTTACGCAGGCCGATATCAAAATCGATAACCACCGTTTTCTTGCCTTTTTGGGCTAAACCGGTAGCAATGGCCGCGCTTGAAGTGGTCTTGCCAACGCCCCCTTTACCTGAAGTAACAACGATAATGCGTGCCATAAATAATTCCTTCCAAGGGCCTAATCTAGAGGTTGTATAATCAGTTCATGGTCAGGCGGGCTGAGTTTCAGGCGAGCCGCCTTTGCAAAATAATTTTTGGGTATCTGATCACTGAGCCAGTAGCGACCGGCAATGGATACCAGTTCGGCGGCCAACTGGGTGCAGAAGATTTGGCTGCTGACATCGCCCGAGACTCCTGCCAGTGCGCGACCGCGCATCATGCCATAAATGTGGATATTGCCATCGGCGATCACCTCAGCTCCTGCGCTGACATGACTGGTGACGATAAGGTCGCCATCCCGGGCATAAATTTGCTGCCCCGAACGCACCGGCGTCGTGACGACACGGGTTTTAACCGGTGCGGCTACTGGCGCGGGCGGTGGTGCAATCCGCCGGTCTTTCCCTTCACGCAACAACGGAAGACCGGCCGCCGCGATGGACTGACGGAGTTGCTCATCCTCACATCCGCACACGCCAACGACGTGCAAACCGGTTTGGGTAATGGCGTGCTGGAGCTTTGCCCAGTCGGCATCGACAGGCAGCGCGGCGACATTGACCACCACCGGGGCATTTTTCAGAAACGCCGGTGCCTGCTCTATTTTTTCCTGCAAGGCCTGGTGGATAACATCGGGTTGCGCATCATGCAGATGGACAACGGATAAAGTAAAGTTGCTGCCTTTTAACTCAATTGGCGTGTGTGACATCAGTCCTGACTCAGTTTCAGCATCTTTAAATCCCCAGAGTAGCATTTAAGGCATGATATTCCAGAGCACTTTAAGCATGTTATAGTCACATGAAAATACAGGCAAGACACCATTCCCCTTGTTCAGAGTAAAAAACATGTATTGTGTGATCTATAGAAGTTCTAAACGCGATCAAACGTATCTTTATGTCGAAAAAAAAGACGACTTCTCTCGCGTGCCGACCGCCTTGATGGAAAGTTTCGGTCAACCGCATCTGGTGATGATATTACCACTGGATGGCAGAAAGACGTTAGCTTCGGCAGATATTAACAAAGTAAAACAATCACTTGCTGAGCAGGGTTTTTATCTTCAGTTACCCCGCCGCCAGAAAATTTATTGGAAGAATTACGCTCGGCGGTAAAAAAATAATATTTGAATCACTTTCAGATAATGCTCAACGTGGCCAGCAAAGTTGGCCGCTGTTTTTTAATACAGCGGTATCGGAAATAACCCAGCCGATGCATTAACAGTATTCATGTTATTTATATACTGATTTATATACAGGTATCCTGAAATGTCCGATGAAATAATGCCATGTTCGGGCCTGAGCATAATTTCCTGGCGCTATGTGGCGTTATTGTGACGTCAATGCAGGCGTTGCGTTAATCATATGATAAATTTTAGAAACCCTTCGTGTACCAATCAGGCTTACTTTTTAGGTAGTAATGTCGGTATGATGACGCCACTACACCCGCGCACGAGCGGGTTCCCTTTGCTAACGACAGGTCAGGAGAAGCGACATGTATCAACACAGAGACTGGCAGGGCGCGTTACTGGATTTTCCGGTCAATAAAGTGGTGTGTGTGGGCAGTAATTATTCCGAGCATATCCGTGAGATGGGCAGTGCCAGTCCGGTTGAACCGGTGCTGTTTATCAAGCCAGAAACCGCCTTGTGTGACTTGCGCCAGCCCGTGGCTATCCCCAAGGCGTTAGGCTCTGTTCATCACGAAGTGGAACTGGCCGTGTTGATTGGTACACCGCTTAAACACGCGAATGAAGAGCGGGTGGCCCGCGCTATCGCCGGTTATGGTGTGGCGCTGGATTTGACGCTGCGCGATCTTCAGGCGGGTTTCAAAAAAGCCGGGCAGCCGTGGGAAAAGGCCAAGGGGTTTGATGGTTCCTGCCCGGTTTCCGGTTTTATTCCCGTCGCGGAATTTGGCGATCCGCAACAGGCGACCTTGGGGTTGTCTGTTAATAGTGAGGTGCGCCAGCTCGGCACTACCCGCGATATGATAACGCCGATACTGCCGCTGATTGCCTACATGAGCCGCTTTTTTACGCTGCGAGCCGGTGACATTATTCTTACCGGCACGCCGCAGGGTGTCGGGCCGTTGCAGGCTGGCGATGTATTGACCATCACACTCAATGAGGCCACATTGAGTACCCACGTTATTTGACGTCACCCGGGTGGCTCCATGCATGGCATGGTCTGCGGCGGTGGCGCTTATTGTCTATAAAAAGCAGGCTGCATCTGCGTTACGCGGCCTGCTTGCATGATGACCGGAATTAATTTTTATGAATTCAATGCCCTTTTGGCAAACCAAAACCCTTGAGCAGATGTCGGATGACGAGTGGGAAGCATTGTGCGACGGCTGTGGCCGCTGCTGTCTGCACAAGCTGATTGATGAGGACACCGATGAGCTCTATTTTACCAACGTCGCCTGCAACCAGCTCAATATTAAAAGCTGCCAGTGTCGCCATTATGCCAACCGGTTTGACTATGAGCCGGACTGCATCAAGCTCACCCGGGAGAATCTGCTGTCGTTTGACTGGCTGCCTGAAACCTGCGCGTACCGACGCCTGCATGAAGGCAAAGGACTCGCGCCCTGGCATCCGTTGCTGGCGGGGTCAAAAAACGCCCTGCATCAGGAGCGGATTTCTGTGCGTTACATTGCGGTGCGCGAAAGTGAGGTCGTGGACTGGCAAGACCACATTTTGAACAAGCCTGACTGGGCGCGTTAATGGCGGTTGTCAACGCATAACCGAAGCAATTCCCTGCCGCTCAAGATGCGCAGGACGTCATCAATAATGAGGTGACCCGACTGGCGGGGCCTCATTGTTAGCCTGCCGATTAAGACGATGCCGGGTAAGCAGGCGTTCTTGCAGATCAACTGTTTTGCCATCAAGCGAGCGTACTGGCGTGATGAGCGCAGGTATTATCAGTATCAATCCAAATTCGCAGGAACGTTTAATACCAGCTTTTATATTGTTAAGTGATTGAATCGTAAATCTCATGGGGGTTTTAATTTTAATCAATAAAAACAATTATTTATATATTTAATGTTTCCGGTGTACATGGTTATTATTATTCGTTTTATTGCTTTGTTTACAATATCTGGTGTTGTGTTTTTACTGAAACATAAATCTAACTCCCTCGTCATTTTTTATTATTAATCGCTTTTTTATTGTCACTTTTATTGTCACTACACCTGTGTGATGGCTGTATTTTCGTCTGGCATTATCCATTTTTCCGCATTGCTTATCCAAAATTAAACGTTTGTTTCAAACAAGCGTTGGGTTAATTTTCCCACAGAGTTAAACACCCGCCGTCTGCCGGAGTCTGCCCTGTCACCATGCGCTTGCGGCACGGATAATGACCGGGCATCACCCATTTCATCCAGGGATAACACCATGAATAATAAATCGCTTTTTGCGGCCTTGCTGGTGGCCGCATCGCTGTTTGGCGTGACGAGCCAGGCGGCGGAAACCGCACCCAACGCGGTGGCACGCTGAATTTTCTGGTCGAGCCGGAACCGCCCGTGCTGACGTCGCTGGTCAATAGCGGCGGGTCAGTTATCAAGGTCAACGCCAAGGTGATCGAAGGATTGCTGAACTACGACTTCAACATGAAGCCGACTCCACAACTGGCCACCAGCTGGTCGGTGAGCCCGGACGGCAAACAGTACACTTTCCACCTGCGCCAGGGCGTGAAATGGCACGATGGCAAGGATTTCACTTCCGCTGACGTGGCGTTCTCCATCCTGACGGTCAAGAAATACAATTCCCGCGGGCAGGGCACCTTTGCCAATGTCACCGACGTGAAAACGCCGGACCCTTACACCGCCGTTGTGGAACTGTCGCAGCCCGCGCCTTATCTCATCAGCGCGTTTTCTGCCAACGAAGCGCCGATCGTCCCCAAACACCTGTATGACGGCACCGATATCCGCACCAACCCCTACAACACAGCGCCGGTAGGCACCGGGCCGTTCATCTTCAAGGAGTGGGTGCGTGGCAGCCACATTGTGTACGAGCGCAACCCCAACTACTGGGATCAGCCGAAGCCGTATGTGGATCGTCTGGTAGTGAAATTCATCCCTGACGCCGCCACCCGTCTGATCGCCTTTGAGACCGGGGCGCTGGATCTGGGCAGTGAATCGCCGGTGCCGCTCAATGAGCTGGATCGCGTCAAGAAAAACCCCAGACTGGCGATTGAAACCGGCGGTTATGGCTACGGCCCGACGCAGACCCGCATTGAGTTTAATCTGGACAATCAGTACCTGAAAAACCTGAAGGTGCGGCAGGCGATCGCCCACAGCATCAACCGCGACGTGCTGCGTAACGTGGTGTGGTACGGCTACGCCGTCAACTCGCCGACGCCGATTACCCCGGAGCTGGCCCAGTTCCACGACAGCGCGCCGTCACCATACCCGTTCGATGTGAAGAAAGCCGAACAACTGCTGGACGAGGCCGGGTTTCCGCGTCAGGCCGACGGCATCCGTTTTCGTCTGGTGCATGACTACATGCCGTACGGTGATGGCTTCAAGCGCGTGGCGGAATACCTGAAATCTGCGCTGGCTAAAGTGGGGATCGAAGTCACCATCCGCTCGCAGGATTTTGCTACCTACGTCAAGCGCGTGTATACCGATAGGGATTTTGAATTCACCAACCACTCCATTTCCATGTTCCAGACCCGACAGTCGGCGTGCAACGGCTGTACTGGTCGCAAGCCTTTAAACCGGGTGTGGCGTTCGGCAACGGTTCGCATTACGCCAACCCGGAGGTGGACAGGCTGCTGGAGCAGGCGGCGGTGGAAACCGACCCGGCCAAACGCGTAGAGGAATTTCGCGCTTTCCAGCGCATCGTGGCGCAGGAACTGCCGGACATCAATCTGTTGCAGCTTAAACGCCTGACTATCTACAACACCCGCGTTCACAACCAACTGACCGATATTCAGGGTGCCAACGGCAGCCTGGCGGAAATCTGGCTGGATCAATAACCCGTGAACCCAGAGCGCGTCGGTATCCGCCGACGTGTTCCCGGTCGCTCCGTAAATGCTGCCTGTGCAGAGAAGGTGAGTGATGAGAAACATGGAACGCATCCGACGGGTGCTGTGGCGGACGTTGCTGCATGCGGTGCCGGTGGCCATCGGCATCGTGATCGTGGTGTTCTTTTGCTGCAACTGGTGCCGGGCGACGCGGCGGACGTACTGGCTGCCGAGGCGGGCAGCGCCACCGCCGAAACCACGGCGCAGATACGCCAGCAGTTCGGGCTCGATCTGCCGGTTTGGCATCAACTGTACAACTATCTGTCCAATCTGGCGCACTTCAGTCTGGGGTTTTCACCGCGCTACAACGCGCCGGTGACCGAATTGATCCTGTCCCGCCTGCCGCAGACGCTGTTGCTGATGTTGGCTTCACAACTGGTGGCAATCGTGGTCGGGATCGCCCTGGGGGCGGTGATGGCGGTGTGGGCAGGCAAATGGCCGGATCGGTTGCTGTCGCTGCTGGCGCTGTTGCTCTATTCCACGCCGGGGTTCTGGATTGGACTGATGGCGCTGATTCTGTTCTCGGTCCGGCTTGACTGGTTGCCGAGCGGCGGCAGCGCCACCATCGGTGTGGATCTGCACGGTTGGGCCTATCTTAGCGATCGGTTGAAGCATGCAGCACTCCCGGTCTGCGCCCTGAGCAGTTTTTTAATCGCCATTTACGCCCGGCTGACGCGTGCGGCGATGCTGGAAATCGACCGGCAGGATTTCGTGCGCACCGCGCATGCCAAGGGGCTGAGCCCGTGGCGGGTGACGCTGCGCCATATTCTGCGCTGCGCGCTGCTGCCGGTAACGACAGTCGCCGGGATGCACATCGGCAATCTGCTGGGTGCGGCGGTGGTGGAAACCGTATTTAGCTGGCCGGGGCTGGGCCGGCTGGCGCTGGAGGCGGTAATGGCGCGCGATTTTAACGTGCTGCTGGGTGTGCTGCTGCTGTCGGCGTTTCTGGTGATCGTCGCCAATATTCTGGTCGACATACTGCAAAGCTGGCTGGACCCCCGAATCAAGGCGAACTGAGATGAAAGAGACTGTTTCTTCCCGTACGGCCACTGCCGTCAACAAAGCGGCTCCGCCGCGTCACCGCGTGCGGCTGTCGCCGGAGCTGACGCTGTTTTTGCGCAATCCTTCCGGTATGGCGGGCGTCGCGCTGCTGTTGCTGGTGGTCGTGATGGCGCTGGCGGCACCGTGGGTCTACCCCGGTGACCCGCTGGACATGGTGGCACAGCCGTTTCTGTGGCCAGGGCAGGATCCTGCTTTCCCGTTAGGCAGCGATTCGCTGGGGCGTGATGTCGCTGCCGGAGTGGTACATGGCGCGCAGGTGTCATTGCAGATAGGCTTTTGCGCCGTGGCGGTCAGCCTGCTGATCGGCATGACCGTTGGTGCGATTGCTGGCTTCTTTGGCGGCAAGGTTGATCGCCTGCTGGTGCATGTCACCGAACTGTTCCAGACCTTTCCCACCTTTCTGCTGGTGGTGGTGCTGGTGGCCATTGGTCAGCCATCGGTGACGCTGATTTCCTGCGCCATCGGTATCGCTTCCTGGCCGACCATCGCCCGGCTGGTGCGGGCAGAATTCCGTACCTGGCGTGAAAGCGATTTCGTGCTGGCAGCGCGCAGTCAGGGGTTTTCCAGTCTGCGCATCATGGCGCAGGAGATCCTGCCCAACGCGCTGCCGTCGATTATCGTCACCACCTCGGTGATGGTGGCGTCGTCCATTTTGATCGAATCCGCGCTGTCGTTCCTCGGTTTTGGCGATCCGAACCGGGTGAGCTGGGGCAGCATGATCGGTGCCGGTCGTGAGTCGCTGCGCTCGGCGTGGTTTTTAACCGCGATCCCCGGTGGCGCGCTGGTGCTGACCGTGCTGGCGCTCAATCTGGTGGGGGATGCGCTCAACGACGCACTGAACCCACGCTCACGGAGGGAACGCGTATGACCCCGCTGTTGGAGATTCAGGATTTACGGGTGAGCTTCCCCGGTCATCAGGCGGTGCGCGGCCTCGATCTGGCGCTTCATCCCGGTGAAACGCTGGCGCTGGTGGGCGAATCCGGCTGCGGCAAATCCGCCACCGCGCTGTCCATCATGCGGCTGGTCAGTGCACCGGGGCAGGTCACCGGGCGCATTCTGTTCGCCGGGCAGGATCTTCTGGCGCTGCCGAACACCGCGATGCGTCAGCTGCGCGGCAACGCGATTTCAATGATTTTTCAGGAGCCGATGACCTCGCTCAACCCGGTGTTGACCATCGGCCAGCAGATCGTCGAAACCCTGCGCACGCACCAGCCGTTGACGCCGGCTCAGGCGCGGGCGCGTGCTATTGAGCTGCTGGATCTGGTGAAGATCCCTGAGCCACGACGGCGTATCGACGATTATCCGCACCAGTTGTCCGGTGGGCAGCGCCAGCGGGTGATGATCGCGATGGCGGTGGCCTGCCAGCCGAAGCTGCTGATTGCCGATGAGCCAACCACCGCGCTGGACGTCACCATTCAGGCGCAGATTCTGGCACTGCTGGATCAACTGCGGCGCGAGCTGTCGATGGGCCTGCTGCTGATCACCCACGATCTGGGGGTGGTGGAGCAGTGGGCGGACCGCGTGGCGGTGATGGTCGGCGGGCGCAAGGTGGAAGAGGCGTCAACCGATGTGTTGTTCCAGCAACCGCAGCACCCCTATACCCATGGGCTGCTGGCGACGTCACTGCATCTGGCCGATGACCTGCACTACCGGCAGCATCGCCTGCCGGAGATCCGCCATCCCGACAACGGCGACGCCGGGCAGGTAACGGTGGTGACACCGCCGCTGTGCCGCATACCCGTCCCGGATACCACCCGCACGCCGCTGCTGTCGCTGCATCGGGTGCATACCCGCTACGCCACCTCGCAGGGTGTGGTGAATGCGGTGAAGGATATCTCGCTGGACATTTATCCCGGCGAAACGCTGGGGCTGGTGGGGGAATCCGGTTGCGGCAAATCGACGCTGTCAAAGACCATTTTGCGCCTGCTACCCGTCGCTGAAGGCCGGATGCTGTTTGACGGCCAGGATATTACCCATCTGAACGAGTCGCAGTTGCAGCCGCTGCGCCGCCGGGTGCAGATGATTTTTCAGGATCCCTACGCGTCGCTCAATCCGCGTCACGACGTTCAGCGCATTCTGGAACGGCCGCTGATGGTGCACGGCGTCACCCAGCGCGCGGAGCGTCAGCGGTTGATCAATCAGGCGCTGGAACGGGTTCGTCTGCCGCAGAGCAGCCTCTGGCGTTATCCGCACGAGTTCTCCGGCGGTCAGCGTCAGCGCATCGGCATTGCGCGTGCACTGGTAGTCAACCCATCGCTGGTGATTTGCGACGAGCCGGTATCGGCGCTGGATGTGTCGATTCAGGCGCAGATCCTCAATTTGCTGGTGGAACTAAAGAGTGAAATGGGGCTATCGCTACTGTTTATTTCGCATGACTTGTCCGTGGTGCGCTACATCGCCGACCGGGTGATGGTGATGCAGCATGGCGAGTGTGTGGAAAGCGGCGATTGCCAGCAAATCTGGCGGCAACCGCAGCACCCGTATACTCGCCTGCTGCTGGACTCTGTACCGGGCAGGCAGCCGCTCACGGCGCACGCCAGTCATTTCTCTGTGGTTAACGCATAAGGGGTCTTTGATATGGATTTGGGTATTGCTGGCAAACGGGCGCTGGTATGGGGCGGCAGCCGTGGGCTGGGTAAAGCCGTTGGTCGTCAACTGGCGCAGGAGGGCGTGCAGGTCACGCTGCTGGCGCGCACCGGGGTTGCGTTGCGTCAGGCGCAGGATGACATCGAACAAGCGGTCGGCGTACGCCCGCAGGCAGTGGTGGCGGACATTACCCGCGACGAAGGGCGGCAGGCGGCGCTGGCGGCCTGCCCGCAACCGGACATTCTCATCAACAACGCCAGCGGCCCTGCACCGGGCGATTTTCGCCACTGGACGCGCCAGCACTGGCTGGAGGCGCTCGACGGCATGATGCTCGGCCCGATCGAGATGATGCGTTTGACGGTGGATGGCATGCGTCAGCGCGGCTTCGGGCGCATCGTTAACATCACCTCCCGCAGCGTGAAGGTCCCGCAACTGGAGCTGGGGCTGTCGAACAGTGCCCGTTCGGGGCTGACCGGTTTTGTCGCCGGGCTGTCCCGCACAGTGGTACGTGACAATGTCACTATTAACAATATTCTGCCGGGCATCTTCGATACCGACGGCCAGTGGCAGCACATTCAGTCGCTGGTGGCGCAGAGCGGCAAATCCTATGAGCAATTACATCAGGAACGGGCCGCGGCCAACCCGGCCGGGCGCTATGGGCAGCCGGAAGAGTTCGGTGCGGTTTGTGCGTTCCTGTGCTCGCGGCAGGCGGCGTTCATCACCGGGCAGAACTGGCTGATTGACGGCGGCAGCTATCCGGGCACTTTTTAACTGTTGCGCCCGCCGCCGACAGGCGCAGGCCAGAAGGAATACGACATGGCGGACTATGAACCGACGCTGCGGCAGATGATTCCGGTGCTGACCGGGATCCGCCGTCATATTCATCAGCACCCGGAAATCGGGTTTGAGGAGTTCGGCACCGCGGCGCTGGTGGCGGAGAAATTGCATGAGTGGGGGCTGGCGGTAACCACCGGCATCGGCGGTACCGGCGTGGTGGGGACGCTGCACGGGAAACAGCCGGGCGAGGGGGTCATTGGCCTGCGCGCCGATATGGACGCGCTGCGCCTGCAAGAGAAAACCGGCCTGCCGTATGCCTCGGTATACGACGGCAAGATGCACGCCTGCGGCCATGATGGCCATACCGCCATGTTGCTGGGTGCGGCGTGGTTGTTGTCCCGCCAGCCGGATTTCGCCGGGACGGTACATTTCATCTTCCAGCCCGCCGAAGAGGGGCTGGGTGGTGCGCGAGCGATGCTCGACGATGGCCTGCTGAGTCGCTTCCCGTGCCAGCGCCTGTTCGGGCTGCATAACAAACCCGGCATCGCGCCAGGGTGTTTTTCGTTGCGCAGCGGGCCGATGCTGTGCGCCAGTGACAGCTGGCGGGTGGTGTTCCGCGGCACCGGCGGCCACGGCGGTTCCGGTGCGCACCTGTCGATTGACCCGACGCTGCCCGCCGCGCAGTTTGTGCTGGCGTTGCAGACGGTGGTCAGCCGCAATGTCCCGGCGATGGAGGCGGCGGTGCTGAGCGTCGGGCATATCGGCGGCGGCGATCCGCTGGCACCCAACGTGATCCCTGACTGCGTTACCGTGACCGGTACCGGGCGTAGCTACTCACCGGCTATCCGCGAGCTGCTGGCCAAACGGTTGACCGCGCTGGCACAGCACAGCGCGCAGGCGTTCGGCGCGACGGCAGAGGTCGATTATGAATTTCAGTATCCGGTGCTGGTCAACGACCGGGAGATGGCCGGGCGTGCGAAGCAGGCCGCCGGGCGGGTTGCGGGTGCGCACGCGGTCGACAGTGACATGACGCCGCTACTGGGGGCGGAGGATTTCGCCTACCTGCTGGAGCAGCGCCCCGGCGCGTTCATCATGGTGGGCAATGGTGATGACGACGATGCCCACGGCCGACCGCTGCATACCCCGCATTACGATTTTAACGACGCGCTGATCCCGGTTGGGGTGCGTTACTGGGTGGAACTGGTACGTCAGGAACTGCCGCTCGCAGGAGGTATCGCATGAAGGTGATGGTGCTTGGCGCGGGCGTGGTGGGGGTCACCAGCGCCTGGTATTTGCATCAGCAAGGGTTTGAGGTTGAGGTGATTGACCGCCAGCCCGGCCCGGCGCTGGAGGCCAGTTTTGCCAACGCGGGCGGCATTTGTCCCGGTTTCGCCGGCCCCTGGGCGTCGCCCGGTATGCTGCTCAAGGCATTGCGCTGGCTGTTCGTGCCGCAGGCACCGCTCACATGGCACCCGGCACTTAGCCCGGCGCAGTGGCAGTGGCTGTGGCGTTTTGCCCGCAATTGCCGGCTGGACGCCTATCGCGCCAACAAAAGCCGGATGCAGCGTATCGCCCACTACAGCCAGCAGTGCCTGCACCAGTTGCGACACGAGCTGGAACTGGATTACGCCCAGTCGTCGCTGGGGGTGCTGCAACTGTTCGGCAATGAACAGGAACTGGCGATGGCGCATCATGCGTCGCAGGTGTTGACGCAGTTTGGCGTCAATCACCGACTGGTTGACCGTCAGGCGGTGACGCAGATCGAACCGGCGCTCTCGCAGGCGGACGCACCGCTGAGCGGCGGTCTCTATCTGCCAGATGATGAAGCAGGGGACTGTGCGCTCTTTACCCGGCAACTGGCGGCACTGTTGCAGCAGCGCGGCGTGCGTTTCCATTTTAATACCCCGATCGAGCGCCTGCGGGCAAGCGATGACCACCGTCGCGTCACCGGTGTGGCAACCGCTGGCGGTGAGCTAACGGCGGATGCCGTGGTGGTGGCGCTGGGGTGCGCGTCGGTGCCTTTGTTGCGTCAGGTGGACATCCGGCTGCCGATTTATCCGGTAAAAGGGTACTCGGTCACGCTGCCGATTGCCGACGATGCCGCCGCCCCACGGGTGTGCGTGATGTACGAGCATCATAAGGTGATGATCACCCGTTTGGGGAACCAATTGCGGGCGGCAGGGATTGCTGAAATTTCCGATTTCAGTACCCAGCCGGACGCGAAGAAAAGCGCCTTTGTGGCGAGCGTCGCGCAGCGGCTGTTTCCGGGCGCGGGCGACTATCAGACAGTAGGTCGCTGGTGCGGCCTGCGCCCGATGACGCCGGACGGCCCCGGCTATGTGGGCGCTACGCCGGTGGCCGGGCTGTTTCTGGCCTGCGGACAGGGCTCCAATGGCTGGACGCAGGCGGCAGGTGTTGGGCGTATCGTGGCGGATGTGATTGCCGGTCGAACGCCGGATATCGATCTGGACGGGTTGACGCTGGCGCAGCGTTAACCGGCTGACCAGATAGACCCGGATACGCCGCGGCGTGTGGATTCACTATCAAAGGACGACAAAAGGACCATCAATGAGTACAGCAGCCAAAGAAAAAGAGGGCGATGTCCGGCAACGCATCTTACACGAAGCGATGACGCGTTTCGCCCACAAAGGCAGCGAACTGACGACGGTGCGGGAGATTACCGAAGCGACGCAGGTCAACATCGCCGCCATCAACTACCACTTCGGTTCCAAAGATGGGTTGTTGCAGGCGGTGCTGGATGCCGTGCTGCAACCGCTGAACGCCGAGCGTAGCCGGTTGCTGGACGAGGTGGAACAGCGCTGGGGCGATTCGCCGCCGTTGTCGGCGTTACTCGATGCGCTGTTGCGTCCGCTGGTGCAGAGCGCCCGCACGCCGGACGGCGGGCGTATTGCCGTGCGGTTGTTGCAGCACCTGCGTGCTACGCCACAGGGCGAGGTATCGCTGCTGCTGTCTGACCGGTTCGATGGCACCGCCCACCGTTTTATTCAGGCGTTCAGCCGGGCGGTGCCGCATATTTCGCGCGCCGAGGCTATCTGGCGCTATGAGTTCGCCCGCGGCGCAGCCATGCACGTCTTGGCGGATGTCGATCCGCGTTCCGGGCGTTTATCGCTGTTATCGAAGGGCGTATGCGACAGCAACGACGACGAACAGGTGTTGCAGCAATTACTGCGGTTCGTCAGCGCAGGGTTTGCAGCCCCCTCGGCCGATACCGTGCCGACTGAATAACCGTTTTTTATGACAAATACATATCATCAGACAGGAATAGCTATGAGCAGAGAGAGAATTGAAGGGTCTTTTGTCGCGTTGATCACCCCGTTTAATGACAACGGCAGCGTGGATTTCGGCGCATTTGAAACCCTGTTGCAGTTTCAGGAACAAAACGGCACCGCGGCGGTGTTGATTATGGGGTCTACCGGTGAAGTATCTATGTTGTCGCCGGAAGAGCGCCGGGAAATCATTCGTCGTACCGCCGGTTTTAACAGCGGCAAAATGAAGATCTTTTTCGGTTGTACCGGCAACAATACCGATACCACCATCGACTATGTGCGCTTTGCCAAAGACAACGGGGCCGATGGTGCGATTATCGCCGCGCCCGCCTATATTTGCGCCAGCGAAAGTGACATCGAGCACTATTTTCTGGAGATCGCCGACGCCACCGACCTGCCGCTCGGTATCTATAACAATCCGCCGCGAGTGAAAACTGACCTGCACTGGACATCGCTGTTGCGTATCTTCAAACACCCGAATTACGTGATCCATAAAGAATCCACCACCCGCGTTGGTCAGGTGGCACAAGTGTTGGCAGGCAACCCCGACGTGTCGGTAATGTGCTGTGATTCGCCCAACCTCGGTCTGGTTGTTCCCACGATGTCGCTGGGTGGCCACGGCACCGCCAACATGACCGGTAATATCGCACCGGCGGAGCTGGCGGCGATCTCCCGGCCGTGGCGCGAGGCGGGTGACGCTGAACGTTTCCGCAACGCGTACCAGCATCTGTTGCCACTGCTGCACTACACCTATTCCGCCATCAATCCGGTGGCGGTGAAATCGCTGATGAAGGCGGTCGGCCTGCCTGCGGGTAGCCTGCGCCGCCCGCTGCGCGATCTGGACGGCGACGCGCTGGAGCGTGGGGTGCGCATTGTGGCGGAACTGGGACTGCGGGAAAAATACGGTTTTCGCTGACTGACAGCAACCGAACCGGGGCGCGGCCCCGGTTTTTTACGCCGTCAGTCGGGAAACCGATCAGGCTTCGATGAATGCCTGATACCACTGCCTGAGCTGTTCAGTGACAGTGCGGTTCGCTGCCTCAAACTCCCGGCCATCCAGCCTACGCACGGGCGTAATGCCCGCCAGTGTGCCGGTGACAAAGGCTTCGTCGGCGCTCAGCGCTTCCGCCAGCGTGAAATCCTCCACCCGCACCGTCAGGCCGCGGGCACGCGCCAGGTCTATCACCGTCTGACGGGTGATACCGTTAAAGCAATAGCGACCGCTGGAGGTCCAGAGTTCGCCGCGACGCACAATAAAAAAGTTGGTGGAGTTACAACTGGCGACGAAGCCGTGTGAGTCCAGCATCAGTGCTTCGTCAGCCCCGGCGTCGATGGCCTGTAACAACGCCTGAATCAGATTCAGACGGCTGTGGGAATTGAGCCGCAGGTCGAACACATCCGGCGTGCTGGTACGGTAACTGGAAGTGAACAGCGCCAGCCCGCGTTGTTTGGCCGTTTCATCCACCACTTTGTATTCCGCCACACACACCACCGTCGCGCCGCCGAGGATAAAGCGCGGATCCTGATTCGGGGTGCTTTTACGCCCACGGGTGATCATCAGCCGCAGGTGCGCGCCATCGGTCATGCCGTTGATAGCCAGCGTGCGCCGCATAATGTCGATTAGCTCCGCGCGGGTATGGCCGATATCCAGCCGGATGGCGGCTGCACCCGCGAGCAGGCGGTCCAGATGGGCATCGAGGGAGATCAGGCGGCCGTTAACCAGTCGCAGGCCTTCCCACACGCCATCACCGCAGACGTAACCTGAATCAAACACCGACACCACCGCCTGCGAGCGATGCACAAATTCGCCGTTGACGTACACCTGCACGTCGTCGTTGCGGGTATCGTGCCGGTAAGCCTGGCTGCTGGCGGCGGAAGGGGAGGAAACGCGCATGGTGACTCCTTAAAACGCACGTTCGGCGAAACGGGCCAGAAACGCCTGCGTGCGGGGTTGTTGGGGATGGCGCAGCACCTGCTCGGCGCTGCCCATTTCGTGAATCACGCCATCGGCAATGAAGATAACCCGGTCGGCGACGTGCCAGGCGAAACCCAGTTCGTGGGTCACCAGCAATAAAGTACGGCCCTCGTCCGCCAGGGCGCGAATGGTGTGCAGCACTTCGCCGACCCGTTCCGGGTCAAGCGATGAGGTGGGCTCGTCAAATAGCATGATCTCCGGCTCCATCGCCAGCGCACGGGCAATCGCCACCCGCTGTTGCTGGCCGCCGGACAGGTTGCTGGGACGGGCGTTAAGCTTGTCCGCCAGCCCGACTTTCTCCAGTTGCTGACGGGCGATGGCATCGGCCTCGGCGCGCGGTCGCTTTTTTACCGACAGCAGGGCTTCCTGCACGTTTTGCAATACGGTCTGATGGGGAAACAGGTTGAACTGCTGGAACACCATGCCGACACGCTGGCGCACCGCGCACAATTGCTTTTCCGGGTAACGGCGGCTGCCGTCCGGCAAGGGGTGCCCCAGCACCTCGCCGTCCAGTTCGATGGTGCCGCCGCTGGGTATTTCCATAAAATTCAGGCAGCGCAGCAGGGTGCTTTTGCCGGAGCCGCTGCCGCCGATAATGGCGATTTTCTCGCCGCGCCGTACCTCCAGGTCGATGCCTTTCAGCACCGGCTGACCGTGAAAGGATTTGGTCAGCCCGCGCAGCCGTAAAACGATATCCTGTGAATCAGTCATAGATAGTTACCGGGTTAATAAAAAATACCGGGGCGATAAAAAATTACCGCGTTGATAAAGGGGAACGCCAGCGCCGCTCCAGCCGCGCGGCCAGATAGCTGCCGGGCCAAATCAGCACGACGTAGAACAGCGCCACCACGGTGAGAATTTCCAGCGGGCGGTAGGTGTCGCTGCTGAGCAGTCGTCCCTGATACATCAGTTCATTGACCGCCAGCATTGACGCCAGCGAGGTGACCTTCGCCAGCTCGATCAATCGATTGGTCAGCGCGGGCAACATGCGTTGCAGCACCTGCGGCAGGATCACACGGCGCAGCGCCAGCGGATAAGACATGCCGAGCGCTTTGGCCCCTTCCCACTGGCTTTGCTCCATCGATTGCAGACCGGCGCGGAAGATTTCGGTGCTGTAAGCGGCGGTGTAGAGCGTCAGCGCCAGCACCGCGGCACCCGTGGTGCTGAACTGAATGCCAATCAGTACCGGCAGCGCGTAATAAAACCAGATCAACTGGATCAGCACCGGCGTATTGCGAAACAGTTCGACGAACGCCATTACCGGCAGGCGAACGGCGCGGCGGCGTGCGGTGCGGGCGATGCCCAGCAGCAACCCGAGTAACGTGCCGCCGATGCCCGCCAGCAGCCATAGCTCCAGTGTGACGCCCAGCCCGCGCAGCAGAACAGGTAACTGCTGCCAGATAAAGCCAAAATTCCATTGATAGTGCATCGGCGACCTCACTGTACACGGGCGTAAGACAGCCGCCGCTCGGCGTACTGGCCCAGCAGGCTAAGGACAAACAGCAGCGTGAAATAGAGCAGCGCCGCCAGGCTGTAGACTTCCAGCGGGCGGAAGCTCTGGCTGTTGATCTGCATTGCCTGATACAACAGCTCGCCGTAAGCCAGTGATGACGCCAGCGAGGTGGATTTAATCAGCTCGAACGAGCGCTCAATCAGCGGTGGGATCATGCGTCGCAACGCCTGCGGCAGGATAACGCGTCGCAGCGCCAGCGGGCGCGACATGCCGAGCGCTTTAGCCCCTTCCCACTGCCCCTTATCAATCGACTGAATGCCGCCGCGGTAGACTTCGGCGTAAAACGCGGCGGATTGTGCCGATAGCGCCGTTACCGCGGCGGCGAACGGCGACAGGGTCAGCGGGCTGATGACCGGCAGCGCGTAGTAAATCCAGAAAAAATGCACGATGGCAGGCGTGTTGCGGTAAAAGCCGATGAACAGGTGAGCGGGTAAACGCCACAGCCGGGTGGATGACAGTTTCATCGTGGCCAGTAGTGCACCGGCCAGCATGCCGATGATAATACTGGTAAACCAATACGCGCCGTTCCCCATAACCCGTCCAGCAGCAGCGGCCACCAGTGTGGCAGGGCGGAAAAATCCCATTGATAACGCATGTGTTTTTCCCTGATAACGCCAATGGCGTACGAATAGTGAACCCGACTACGATATTGTTATATCGATGGTGCTTTTTATATTCTCAGCATCTTAGCAGCCAAAAAATGTGATAAATAAATGCTAAAAAAGCGGATTGATAGCCGATATTTGGCTAAAGAAAGCGGGAAATTCGCTGAGGTTACGGGCGGAAAAATCGGGCTGCCGATGACAGCCCGGATGATGAGGGGGATTACGCCGTCTGGCCGGTGAACGCCTGTTGCAAATCGGCAATCAGGTCTTCCACATTTTCGATGCCGACCGACAGGCGCAGCAACTGCGGCGTGATACCGAGGTGCAAGCGCTGTTCCAGCGGCAAGGAAGCGTGGGTCATATTGAAAGGCTGGCTGATCAGGCTTTCCACGCCGCCCAGACTTTCCGCCAGCGTAAACAGCCGGGTGCGGGTAATCACCTCGAGGGCGTAGTCGGCGTCACCGCGCAGCCTGACGCTTATCATGCCGCCGAACGCACTCATTTGCTGGCGTGCCAGCGCGTGTTGCGGATGAGACGGCAGGCCGGGGTAATACACCTGTTCGACCTGCGGCTGTTGTTCCAGCCAGCGTGCCAGCGTCAGCGCGTTGTCGCTATGACGGGCGAGGCGCAGCGCCAGCGTACGAATGCCGCGCAGTGTCAGGAAACTGCTGAACGGATCGAGCACGCCGCCCACCGCATTTTGCAAAAACGCCAGTTGTGCCGCCAGGTCTTTATCGCGCCCGACCACCGCCAGCCCGGCGACCACATCAGAATGGCCGTTCAGGTACTTGGTGGCCGAATGCACCACGATATCGAAACCGAGATCCAGCGGGCGCTGCAACGCCGGAGACGCGAAGGTATTGTCTGCGACGCTTATCACGCCACGGCGCTGGGCAATGTCGGCAATGGCACGCAGGTCGGCCAGCTTCAGCAGCGGATTGGTGGGGGTTTCCACCCAGATCATCCGGGTTTGCGCGGTGATCGCCTGCTCCAGCGTAGTCAGGTCAGCCGGGTCAACATAGGTGACACTCAGCCCGGCTGTGCGCTTGCGCACCCGATCCAGCAATCGCCAGGTGCCGCCGTAAATGTCATCCACCGCGACGATGTGGCTGCCCTGATCGATCAGTTCCAGTACGGTGGCGCTGGCCGCCAGTCCGGAGGCGAAGGCAAAGCCCTGAATACCGCCTTCCAGCGCGGCGATGTTGGCTTCCAGTGCGTGACGGGTCGGGTTGCCGCTGCGTGAGTATTTCATACCCGGTATGCTGGCCGGGGCCGGTTGGGCAAAGGTAGATGTGGCGTAGATAGCGGGCATCACCGCACCGGTGCTATCCGGGGTGTAGCCCGCGTGAACGGTCAGCGTGTCGAAATGGCTCATGATGAATCCTTGTGGTAAACGGTAGAAAGGTCAGCGCACCCGATGCCGCCAGTGATTGAGCACATCGGTGCGGGTAATCAGGCCGAGGAAACGCGGGCCATCCAGAATGACGGCGACATGCCCGCGCGCAAACGTCTCGAGTAATGCCTCGAACGAGGCATCGTGTTGCAGGGTGTTGACCTGATCGGTCATCGCATCACGGGCCGTCAGCGAAAAATACGCCGGTGTGGCTTTGAGATGATGCAGCAGATCCCACTCGTCGATAACACCGATAACCCGATCGTTTTCCAGCACCGGCAACTGGGAAATGTCATAAAGGCGCATGCGGGCATGCACCACCGCCAGTGAGTCTGTGGGGGCAACACACACCGTGGCACCGTCATCGTGGCGATAGGTGATAAGATCGCGCAAGTCACCCTGTTTGGGGCGCTGCAACACGCCTTGTTCAATCATCCAGTAGTCGTTGAACATCTTCGACAGGTACTTGTTGCCGCTGTCGCACACCAGCGTCACCACCCGGCGCGGCTCAGTCTGGGCGCGGCAGTAGCGCAATGCGGCAGCCAGTAGTGTGCCGCTGGAGGAGCCGGCCAGCACACCTTCTTTGAGTAACAGTTCACGGGCGGCCTGAAACGATTCCCGATCGCTGATGCTATAGGCATGCCTGACCTGACTGAAATTGGCCAGCGCCGGTAAAAAATCTTCGCCGATGCCTTCCACCAGCCAACTGCCGGCCTCGCCAACGGTGCCTTGCTGCACATAATCGGTCAGAATCGACCCGGCCGGGTCGGCCAGTATCAGCTCAGTGTCAGGCGACACCTTGGCGAAGTAGCGACCCAGCCCGCCCAGCGTGCCGCCGGAGCCGACGCCGACCACAATGGCGTCGATATCCTGCGCCATCTGTTGCCACAGTTCCGGGCCGGTGGTGCGGTAGTGAGCCAGCGGATTAGCGGGATTATTGAACTGGTCGATGTAGAACGCGCCGGGGATCTCGTTTGCCAGCCGTTGCGCATAGTCCTGATAATAGTCCGGGTGGCCTTTGGCGACATCAGAACGCGTCAGGCGCACATCGGCCCCGAGTGCGCGCAGGTGGAAGATTTTCTCCCGGCTCATTTTATCCGGCACCACCAGAATCAGCCGGTAGCCTTTGAGTGCGGCCACCAGCGCCAGCCCCAGCCCGGTATTGCCCGCCGTTGCCTCAATCAGCGTGCCGCCAGGCGGTAATTTTCCTTGTCGTTCGGCGGCCTCAATCATCGAGAGCGCGACGCGGTCTTTTATCGACCCGCCGGGGTTCTGGTTCTCCAGTTTGGCAAATAACCGGCATGGGCCGGTATCAAGCTGTGTCAGTTCCAGCAGTGGGGTATTGCCGATCAGCGTGAGCACAGATGTAGGAATAGACATGGTCTTCACCTCGGAACATAAAGAGGTGACATGGTAGAACTCACGCGCAATGGCATAAAAATAATATAAATAACCATCTATATGCTATTTTTAGAAATAAAATCCTGAATGGCGGTAAAGCCATACGGACTGATAGCCGTTCAGGTAGATAGCCATATGGGATGATAGCCATACAGCCGTGCAGGTGCCTGAGTCCGGGCGCGGCGTTATGACGTTTGATGGCATCAGCCGGTGAAAATGGAATAAAACTATAATAAAACAGAGTGTTATCATGCAGGCATCGTGCTGCTGGCAGCCTAATCAAGCGGAAACCGAACATATGATGGCCCTTCGAGCCCAAGAGATTCGCTGACACTCACGCTGGCCCGCTTTGCCTGTGAGCTGACGCCAGAGGCGATCCCTGCGGTCTGGCGGCGAAAAATTCTGCTGCACCTGCTGGATGCGCTGGGGTGTGGCATCGCCGGGCGGGAGTGCGAGGTGTTTTTGCAGGCGCAACGCATGGCGCGTCAGCAGTATGCGGCGGGAACCTCGCCGGTGCTGGGCAGCCGGGAGCGGTTGTCGGCGCTGGGGGCGGCGTTTGTCAATTCGGTGGCAATGAATGCGCTCGATTACGATGATGGTCTTGAACTGGCAGGGCGGGGAATGGGACATCCCGGCGCTACGCTAGTGGCGGCGGCGCTGGCCGCATTGGGTGAACACCGGGTTTCGGGGGCGCAGTGGCTGTGTGCGCTGGTCGCTGGCTGGGAAATCAATGCCCGCGTGATCCTGTCTCAGCAACCCAGCCCGGAACGTTTTCAGCAGGTGTACGGCGTGTGCCAACACCAGTCACTTGGTGCGGCGGTCGCCTTCGGTCTGCTCTGCGGCTGCGATGCCGCCGGGCTGGAGAACGCCATCGGGCTGGCGGCGTCATTGACCCCGTTGCCGGGGTTGCACAAATACAACTGGCAGCAGCGGCCGCTGGTGGCGTTGAAGGACTATAACGCGCCGGCGACGGAAGCCGGGGTGCGCGGGGTGTTGCTGCACCGGGAAGGTATCATCGGGCCGCGCGATGTGCTGGCGGGCGAACAGGGGTTCTGGCGCATGGCAGGCTCTGACCAGTGCGATACCTCGCTATTGGTCGATGGGCTGGGAGATGACTGGCGCTTGCGTCATGCCAGCTTCAAGCGTTATCCGGCTTGCCGCTGGATGCACACCGCGCTGGCGGCGTTTGAGCAATGGCAGGCGCAACAGGCGCTGTCGCCATATAGGATAACGGGGATTCAGGTGACTGGCAGCCAGACACTGGTGCAGCAGTTCGCCGACACCCTGGTGCTAAGTGAAACCGATGCCCAGTTCAGTGTGCCGCATTGGCCTGCCTGGCCTACGGCATCCCTCGACAAAACTGGAGCGACGCGACCACGCGCCATAGTACGGCCTTGCGGGCGTTTGCCCGGCGGGTTGAGCTGGTGGTGGATGATGACCTGAGTCGGCTGATGGCCGGGCAGCGACGACCGGTGAGTCGCATCAGGGTTGAGGTTGACGGGCAGTGGCAACGCGTGCCGGAAGTGGTGTATCCGCCGGGGGTGAGGAAAACCCGATGACGGAGGCGGAGATTGTACGCAAGTGCCGCGATAATTTATCGCGGCATCTGGGGGAGAGCGAGCGTGAGCGCGTTATCGATAGCGTGCTTGACCTTGAACGTCAGCCCGATGTCGCACAAGTGCTGGCACCGCTGTTTGCAGGCTGATGCCCTGCGGCGCTGCGGTTATTTCCACGCTTCGCGGATAACCGGCGGCACTTTACTGATATCGACGCCACGCGCTTTCAGCGCCTGTTCGTAGAATTGCTGAATCTGGCCGGATTGATAGAGCTTACCGAATTCGTCGCTGAGAAATTGACGCAAGGCCGGGTCATTTTCTTTGCGGATTGCGCCGCTGGTACTGACCGCCACGATGGGTTTCGGCAGGATCAGGTTGCCCTTGCCGACTTTGGCCTGTTGCAGCGCCAGCGCCGGGTGGAAATAAGATAATGCATCCACTCTTCCGGCATAAAACGCCGCTACGCCCTCATCCATATTGGGGAAACGCACCAGTTGCGCGTTGGGCAGCGTTTTCGTCAACAGTAAATCCGGGCTGGAGCCTAGCGTGACGCCGATTTTGATATCCGGCCGGTTGAGGTCTTCCCAGTTGGTGACGCTGATGCCATCACGCACCAGTACGCCCTGGGCATACCAGAAGAACGGTTGTTCAGGGAAATCGACCGCTTTTTTGCGCTCGTCGGTGGGGTCAAGCACCAGCATGGTGTCTATCTGGCCGGTTTGCAGCGCGGCGACCGCGTTGCCCCAGGTGGTTTCCACCGCCACCAGCCTGACGCCAAGATCTTTCGCCAGCACCTTGCCAACCTGATAGCCGATACCATCCCATTCGCCGGTCGCCGGGTTCTTGAAGTACCAGGGTTCGCCCTGTGCTACGCCGATGCGTAACTCCCCGCGTTGCTTGATTTGCTGCCAGGTGGATGTGGGTGTGTCAGCCTGTGCCAGCCAGGCCGTGCCTGCCAACGCCAGTGCGGCGAACCAGGTGCCAAAAAATGAACGAAACGATAAATGCATAATGTCCCCGGATGTCAAAACTGCATCAAAACGATACTGCCTGTGGTCAGCCTGTATCGTCATATTGGTTTAAATACTGTTTGAATATCATCAGGATGATGATGAATAGCATCGGCAGTATTGCAGGAAAAGCGTAGCGACCTAAATGCGAAGAATGGCGGTATTTATGCCTGAACCGGCAAAGGGGGCTCACATGCCGGGAGCTTGAGAGAACCGGATTACAGCCAAAAACGGAAGGGACAAGAGAGCTCGGATGAAAAGCGAGTCCAGAGGCGATAAAACCGGGCGCAGCGGTGCGCCCGGTCAGTGCTGGCAGCAGGAATCAGAAAGATTCCCAGTCATGCTTGCTGCCGGACTCGGTCGCCAGCATCAGCGGTTTGCGGGCCGCAGTGGCAGCCACGCGGTTATGCGGCGCGGTTGCCCCTTCATTGCCAAGCCGGAACACCGAGACGGCCTGCGCCAGCGCGACGGATTGCTCCTCAAGGGAGTTGGCGGCCGCAGAGGACTCTTCCACCAGCGCGGCATTCTGCTGGGTGGTGGCATCCATCTCGGCGACGGCGGTGGAAATCTGGTTGATGCCGCGGCTCTGCTCATCGGAAGCGGAGGCGATTTCATCCATGATGTCGTGAACGTGAGAGATGGAGCGAATGATGTCATCCATGGTTTTGCCGGCGCTTTCGACCAGCCGGGAGCCGGTGTTGACGCGGGAAACCGATTCGCCAATCAGGGTTTCAATCTCTTTGGCGGCCTGCGCGCTGCGCTGGGCAAGATTGCGCACTTCACCGGCGACGACGGCAAAACCGCGGCCCTGCTCACCGGCTCTGGCGGCTTCCACGGCGGCGTTCAGGGCAAGAATGTTGGTCTGAAAGGCGATGCCGTTGATGACGGAGGTGATTTCGGAAATACGTTTGGAGCTGCCAGCGATATCGCTCATGGTTTTTACCACGTCGGTGACGATGGCACCGCCTTTACTGGCGTTGGTCGAGGCGTCGGCTGCCAGTTGCGAGGCGTGGTGGGCGTTATCGGCGTTCTGTTTAACGGTGGAGGTGAGCTGCTCCATGCTGGCGGCGGTTTCGACCACGGCGGCAGACTGCTGCTCGGTGCGAGAGGAGAGGTCGGTATTGCCGGCGGCAATTTCGGAGGCGGCGGAGGCGACGCTGTTGACGCCTTCGCGGATGGAGCCAATCATCTCGCGCAGCTTCAGGCTCATGTCATTCATGGCGTTCATCAGCTGACCGAGTTCGTCTTTACGCGACACGCTGAGAGAGGCGGAGAGGTCGCCATTGGCGATTTTCTCGGCCATCGACAGGCTTTGGTGCAGCGGGCGGGTAAGCTGTAACGTTATCCGCCAGGCCATCAGGATACCGGCGACGATAATCGCTATACCGATAAACAGTTGGCTGTACTGCGACTGTGTGATGATATTGGACACTTTAACCAATTGCGCCTGATAGAGCTGGTCAACCGCCTGATTAAGGGTGTTGGCAATGCTGGTCATCCGCTGCGCGGCATCAATTTCGGCCTGATAAGCGGCAGTGTAGAGAGTGACATCGCCATTGTAGGTGACAAACTGCTGCCAGACGCGGTTTAACCCATCTTGCTGCTCATTTGCAAAACGTGGCAGCAACTGGTTGATGAGCGTGCCGGTGTCGGTAAGCATTTTGCGCAGGCGGGCTTCGGTTTTGTCTGACTGGGTCAGCGTTAATTCATGTGCCAGATTGCGGATAGTGCTAAAACGCTCATGCAGTGCTAAATAGTCCAGGCGCAGGTCAGCGGGTAACGTAGCACGCTCAAACTGCTGGTGCAGGTTATCAATGGCTACGGTGATGGTGTCGTTATCCAGCTTTTTCGCGGCGTCATCGCGTTTTTGGCTGGCTGCAATCAGGTTTTCTCGTGTGGCTGCGTATTCTTTGAGGGTTTGAATGATTTTATCCAGCACCACGCGGGTGTCGGCATCCCATTTTAGCGTTTGCGCGGTATCCAGCTCGCGCGTTATTTTATTGATCAACTCACCATTTTTGTTGATAGCGGCGTAATCATGGGTGTATTGAAAGCGCAGGCGTTCCCGGCGCGCTTCCTCCAGATAGTTATTGACATTATTGCTGATGATCGATTTTTTTGAGTAAGCCTCAATATTGCGAAAACCATTTATCCCTGACAACATAATTATTGCCGCCATCAGCAATATCAATCCGAAGCCAATGGCAAGCTTTACGCCAACACGAAAATTGTTATAAGCACCAAGAACAGTATTCATCAGTCCTTCCTTTTCTTTTGATTGTGATGGGTATGACGAGTGAGAAATCGGCTTAAAAATGTCCTTGAGTAACCGCCGATGGCGGACGCATCCAATAACGTACTTTTCTTCTTATTTATTACCGCTAACGACGGTGGTGCAACGGCTTTACCACTTCTGAAAATTCATCATTCCGGCGGCTTCATCCGCCGTCTGACCATTCATGACTATGATAACTCCGTCATAAACATAAATAAAGTTAATGTGATATGGCTGTTGATTATTTCAGTAATCACCTAATTTATGACTGAAATGTGACAGGTCGCGTTGGCAGAGATGACCCGTTTGTCACACTAAAACAGGAAAGGTAAAGGATAGATATGTAAAGGATAGATATGTCCGCAGAGGCATTATTTAAATCGCGTTAAATAAATCTGAATTAGTTTGTCGGGTATCTTCCTGCAAGGCGTGAATTTCTAATTACCATTGCCCTAAAGGGTATTTAAAATGAATGAAGTGATGATGGTGGCAAAATAATAAAATAATATGGCACTTATCAATCACCCATGATGAAGGTGGGTGCGGTGAATAGCCCGCGGGTTAATGCGGGCTATATTCAATACGTATTCTTACCGGTCAGTGAACATCAAAATGCTTCCCAGTCATCTTTGCTGCGGGTTGCGCCGGGGCGGCGATGGTGGGCTGTCTGACGCTGTGGCGCACTGGTCGCCAGCATCAGCGGTTTGCGGGCCGCAGTGGCAGCCACGCGGTTATGCGGCGCGGTTGCCCCTTCATTGCCAAGCCTGAATACCGAGACGGCCTGCGCCAGCGCGACGGATTGCTCCTCAAGGGAGTTGGCGGCCGCAGAGGACTCTTCCACCAGCGCGGCATTCTGCTGGGTGGTGGCATCCATCTCGGCGACGGCGGTGGAAATCTGGTTGATGCCGCGGCTCTGCTCATCGGAAGCGGAGGCGATTTCATCCATGATGTCGTGAACGTGAGAGATGGAGCGAATGATGTCATCCATGGTTTTGCCGGCGCTTTCGACCAGCCGGGAGCCGGTGTTGACGCGGGAAACCGATTCGCCAATCAGGGTTTCAATCTCTTTGGCGGCCTGCGCGCTGCGCTGGGCAAGATTGCGCACTTCACGGCGACGACGACGGCAAAACCGCGGCCCTGCTCACCGGCTCTGGCGGCTTCCACGGCGGCGTTCAGGGCAAGAATGTTGGTCTGAAAGGCGATGCCGTTGATGACGGAGGTGATTTCGGAAATACGTTTGGAGCTGCCAGCGATATCGCTCATGGTTTTTACCACGTCGGTGACGATGGCACCGCCTTTACTGGCGTTGGTCGAGGCGTCGGCTGCCAGTTGCGAGGCGTGGTGGGCGTTATCGGCGTTCTGTTTAACGGTGGAGGTGAGCTGCTCCATGCTGGCGGCGGTTTCGACCACGGCGGCAGACTGCTGCTCGGTGCGAGAGGAGAGGTCGGTATTGCGCGGCGGCAATTTCGGAGGCGGCGGAGGCGACGCTGCTGACGCCTTCGCGGATGGAGCCAATCATCTCGCGCAGCTTCAGGCTCATGTCATTCATGGCGTTCATCAGCTTACGAGTTCGTCTTTACGCGAAACGGCAAGGGAAGCGGAGAGGTCGCCGCTGGCAATTTTCTCGGCCATCGAGAGGCTTTGGGTGCAGCGGGCGGGTAAGTTGCAAGGTAATGCGCCAGGCCATCAGTACGCCCAGCGCAATAATAATCAGGCCGGTTATCAGCAACTGCCACTCGGAACGCGTTGTGGTATCACTGACCAGGGCTAATTGATGCGCGTATAAATCGTTGGATGCGCTATCCAGAATACTGGCGGCATTTTGCATGGCCTGGGCGGCATCGCTCTCATCACGAAAGGCTCGCATATAGTCATCAAGATAGCCGCTGTAGGCGGAGAAAAACTGCCAGCTCTGGTTGAGCCACCCCTGCTGTTCGCTGTTAAAAGAGGTTTGTGCCTGGCTAAATGTTGTCGCGGCTGTGCTGATGGCTTTGCGCAGTTTGGCTGCCCGCTGGTCTGACGGTTGCAACACCAGTTCATGGGTCAGGTCGCGTACCTCAGAGAGTTGCTCAAACACGCTAATGAACTGCAAGCGTAATTCTGGTGTTATGGCGCTGTTGTTAAAGCGGGTGCGCAGCGTGTTCAGCACCTCGGCACTGCTTTCCTGACTGAGTTTTTGTGCTACGCATCACGCTGCTGGCTGGCTTTGATCAGCAACTCTCTGGCCGGAAGATAGCGGTTATAGGCTTCATTTAACTGGTCCAGTAAGGTTTGTGAACCGGGGGACCAGCTAAAACTCACGCGTCTGGTTGAGCGACTGGCCGACCTTGGTCATCAGGTCGCCGACTTTATAATTGCGGTGTAATCGTGAGTATATTGAAACGTGAGGCGGGCACGTCTGGCCTCATTCAAATTGTTATTAATGTCATACTGATGATGGATTTATTGACATACGTGTCAATGTTACGAAAGCCATTTACGCCTGATAGCATAATAAATGTGGACATAAGTAAAATGAGTCCAAAACGATAGCCAGTTAATACCGACAGTCAGATTGTTATAACTATTAAGAATTGTAGTCATTCAGTGATTCCTGTAAGGCTAAGAGCGTTGACGAGTCAAAGTCAACAGAGGCTAACCATCTTTAACATCCGTGTTATTGCCAAATAAGAGATGGTTTTTTTCAATGCAGAGAAAAACATGTGAATGTTATCACATTTTTCAGGTGTGTGAATGGCTGGTAACATAATGAAATAACAAACTATTTGTGTTTTTTCCAGATTTTTCTTGCGTATTTTTTATTTTATTTGGTAATCAATCATTCGTCTTCATGTACTAGTGGTATGGTTCAAGGGCACAGCCTTTTCTCCATACTTATTCAAAAAATTGTTTTTAAATTGCCTTACTAGACCCTATTTTTTCATTTTTTGTCTGCCGGGAAAATAATGGCTGCGTCATGACGTTAATTCGCCATTTTTCATTCACCATCAGTTAAAAAGGGGCAGATAAAATATCTGTTTGGTGACAGCCAGGCGAAAGCCTTGGTGAGCGGTAATGGTATTCCGCGTTGCCGTTATGACAACGCAGAATCGGTATCACGGATTATCCAATATTGGCGGGGGGTTCGTGGTTTGCGGCATATCCTGAATCGCTGATTCAAAACTGCGCAGGCGTTTATAGATAGACATCATTTCGACGATAACCGTCCATGAATTAATCAGGTATTGAAAAGAACTGCGCACCTGATCGAACACGTTGGTAATTTGCGTCATCAGGCCAAGTGTCAGGCTGCCTGCCACGATAGGGTAACAGCATGATAATGCCGAACACATTATCGTTTGCAGGTACAGCACCCGGGCGATGTTGAAATAGGTGTAGTGAAAATAGAGCCGAAATAGTCTCTGCGCACATGGGTAAAACAGCGACGTTAAGGTTGGCGGGCTGGCCCGGCTGCCATCGTCCTCGCCGTAGACCAGCTCTTTACGATAGGCGGCTTCTACCCGCTGATTATTAAAACCCAGTCCCGGCAGCTTGATACCGATTAACGCCAGCACACCGGTTCCCAGTAACGACCAAACCAGTGCCGCAATGACCAGCCCGTAAGGAATTTCACCAAGCAACGGCAGGGATTTGACGTGCGACGAGAGGCTGACCAGCACTGGTAAAAAGGCAATCAGCGTCATCAGTGACTTCACTAAATCTACGCCAAGGCTCTCCACCGTGGAGGCAAAGCGCATTATGTGTCTTCCTGAATACTGCGCGGCCCCCTCAATGTGGCGCAACTGCTGCCAGTGCCCGGTGTAGTAATCGTTCATGGCAGTGCGCCAGCGAAACACATAGTGGCTGACGAAAAACATATTCAGTACCCCGACGGTGACCGCAGTCAGCGCGATACCGAGGAAAATCAGCAATTGCTGATAAAACGCCTCAATGGTCACGGCGTTAGGGCTGCTGAGCGCTTTTTGAATCAAATCGTAAAACGGCACATACCAGTCGTTCACCGCCACCCCGACTTCCACCGAGAAATAGGTGACAAAAATAATCAGTGCCGTGCCAAGAATCGACCAGCGTTGCCACGGATGGGGCCGCAGCCAGGCCCAGAGCGCGGCGAACAGGCCGACGCAGAGCACGTAATAGCCGTAAAACCACAAAAAAGCGGGTGAAATAAAGCGTATTGCCCCTTGTGGCAAAGCTGCGTCGATGTGAAACAGCGACTCGCCGAGCGGTTTATAGGCGTTGTACCAGATAATGACCGCCATTAATGACCAGAGTAGTGCGGAGGAGAAAAACAGTTTTGGGTTAGGAAAAAACGATTTGAACATGGCAGCACTTTTATCCGTAAAAAGGGAATAACCGTCGTAATAGCAAATATTTAACGCGAGTGCAGGCCTATATTGAAACGATTTTTAACGGCGGCGGCCTTTTCTTTACGTAACCCTCATCCGCTCACGCTGTGGAGACGGTGTGAGCGGCGGATATCGCTGTGCCGGGCCGGTCACTCCAGCTCGATAATCTCTTGTGCAGGCAGGCTGCGGTCAAGCTGTCGTAATACCCGGTAGACCTGGGCGACCGGTTGCAGCGTATCGCGTGGAATGTAGTGACCTTCCGGCATGCGGTAGAGGGTACGGGTCAGCCAGATAAAGCGAATAACCGGTACGCCAGCCTGATGGGCGCGGGCGATGAGCGCTTTTGCCTGAAAATCTTCGCCTTTAAGCAGGATACGCGGCAGCGGGGTTTTGCCGGGGCGGTAGAACAACGCCACGGCGTAGTGCGTTGGGTTAACCAGCAGTAAATCGGCCTCTTCCACACGGGCTTTGCGCGGGCTGGCCGGTTCATTGAGAATTTCCTGCGCCAGCGCTTTGCGGTGGCCTTTCATGTGTGGGTCGCCTTCCGAGTTCTTGTATTCGTTGCGAATGTCTTCATGGCTCATGCGCTGTTGCTTGAGAAAGTAGTATTTCTGCAAGCCAAAATCGAGGTACCCCAGTGCCAGCAGTGCGCCAAGCGTGGTGCGGGCCACGCTTTTGAATACCGCCTCGACCCCTTTCCAGAATCCATTAAGGTCGCCATAGGCCAGCTCTACCAGCCACTCCAGCTGTGGTACAACCACCAGCCAGAACACCAGGCCGATGGTGGCGGCCTTGAGCAGGTTGGTCAGCATGTCGGTCAGCTTACGCATACTGAACATCTGTTTTATCTGGTTGACCGGGTTTAAGCGGTTAACGTCAAGCTGGAGCGCGTCTACGGCGAACAGCGGGCCGTACTGGATCCAGCCGCCGACAATACGCATCAACAATGCGAGGCTAATGGTCAGCAGGCAGAAGGTGCCCAGCAGTGTCAGCGCGGCGCTGAATACTTCGTCGGCGGCGTGGCCGAACGCGTCACTGATGCGGCTCAGGGGCAGTTGCATCAAGGCCTGCAACTTACTCATTCCGCTCTCGCTTAACGCGATGATCATCTCCAGCAGCGCGACGCTTATCAGCAGTTTCGGCACATCCTGACTCTGCCCGACTTCCCCTTTTTTGCGCGCATCCTGCAATTTTTTGGGGTGGGTTTTTCCGTTTTCTCACTCACCGGCGTGACCTCATGGTTAGCGTGTCAGGGGGCGGTCTGAAAAAAGAGCGCCAGCAGGGGTTTCAGGTCGGCCAGCGCATGAAGACGGCCTTCGCTGAGAAACTGTAATACCGGCATGTAAAGTACGAAAAAAGCCATGCCTGCCAGACATTTGGCGGGGGTGGATAACACGTAGACCTGTAATTGCGGGCTGTAGAGGCTGAGAATGGCGATGCTGAATTCCAGCAACAGCAGCAAGGCCACCAGCGGCCCGGCATACACAATCATGTGCCGAAACGTCTCCTTGAGCAGATCAAGGTAGGTATGAAAGCCAAGCTCCGATAATGGCGGCAGCCAGGTCAGCACCGGCCAGAGCTGGTAGCTGTCCCACAGTAACTGGGTCATGCCGGAAAAGCCGATGCTCATCACCAGCATCATCATAAACAGCTCTTTTAGCATGTGACCGAGCGGCGTCGCATCGCTGCCGAGCGCCGGGTTAAGCTGGCCGCCGGTCAGTGCGCCGCGCTGGTTATCAAATAGCGCGCCGACGGATTCGAACAACCAAAACGGCATCGCCAGCACCACGCCGAGCAACAGGCCGATCACCGCTTCTTTGAGCAATAAGGCGGGCAGCATCGGCCAGGTAAGTGGGGTGGTTAACAGCTGTTGCTGAATCGCGCTGGCGGGTACCAGCGCCAGCGCCAATACCACCGCATTACGTAACATCCCTTTGAGGATGGAGAACGAAAACAGCGGCACCAGAAACAGGCACGGGTAAAGCCTGGCCACGCCAAGGGTCATGGCATAAATAAAATCATACAGTTGCTGGATACTGGCCAGAGAGAGCATGGTGCGTCACGCCCGTGTTTGTTCAATCATGTTAAAGGCCAGCATGGTCAACTGGATAAGTTCAACGCCAATCCAGCGCCCGGTCATTGCCAGCGCCAGGCCCACCGCCACCAGTTTGACGGCAAAGGGCAGCGTTTGGTCTTGTAACTGCATCACCGCTTGCAACAGCGAGATAAGCACGCCCACAATCACCGCCACCAGCAGCGGCGGGGCGGAGAGCATCACCACCAGCACCATCGCTTGTCGAAATAAATTCAGGGTTTCCATGGCAACCTCACAGATAACTGTAGAACAGACCATCCAGCAGGCGTGTCCAGCCGTTGACCAGCACGAACAGCAGCATTTTGAGCGGCAGCGATAAGGTGGTGGGCGCGACCATTTGCATCCCCAGCGCCAGCAGGACGTTTGAGACAATCAGGTCAATGACGATGAACGGGATATAAATCAAAAAGCCGATTTTGAACCCGGCCTGCAATTCGGAAAGCACGTAGGCAGGCAATACCAGCAACACGTTTTGCGTGGTGACTTTCTCCGCCATTGCCGCAGGCCACATACGCAGGCTGTTCTCATGCAAGTGGGTGAGGATGTCCGGGTCGGTATTGCGTGACATAAATTTCTGTAGCGGCTCAATGCCTTTGCTCACGCTGCTTTCCAGCGCATCCAGATTGCTGAAGTTTACCGGGTTGTCCTGAAAGCGCTGTTTGATGTCGTTGAATACCGGAGCCATCACAAACAGGGTCGCGGCCAGCGCGATGCCATACAGCGCCATGTTTGGCGGCACCTGCTGTACCCCGATGGCGTTACGGGTGATCATCAGCACCATCGAGATCTTCAAAAAACAGGTGCAGATAATCATCATCAGCGGGATCAGTGACAGCGAGCCCAGAAACAGGGCAAACATCACCGGATCAAAGCCACCGGCGGTCATGGCGCAGGCTCCAGAGGCGGCGCGGCGGTCGGCGTATTCAGACAATGGGTTATCTGGAGCCCGAGGCGGCCTGCCACATCCACCAGTTCGCCGTGCGCCAGCGCCTGCTCACCGTGATACAACGTGGCTTCGCCGGGAACGGCCTGTTGCAGCGTGAGCACCGAACCGGGGGCCAGTTGCTGCAAATCCTGTAGCGTCAGCGTCAGGTAGCCACAGCGTACCGTTAACGCCAAAGAGAGCGGCGGCAGGCGCACTGGCATACCCGTTTGCCAGCGTATGGTGCGGCCCGCCCAGGCCCGCGTCTGTGGCTGCGGCGGGGTAGCCAGCATCGGCCAAAACGCGCGGTTCTTCAACCGGGGGCTATCGGCAAAAGGAGACGGGTCATCAAAAACGGTTGTCACGGGGCATTCCTCCAGTTCTGTTACGGTAAACCGGTAAGGGGCAAGCCCATCCACGGTGAGCTGCCCGCTCAGTCGCCAGCCTGCCAGCGTCACACTGCCTGTTCCGGCTACTGAGAAGTACAGTTTGAGTGGGCAGATAACGTCACCCGGTTCCCGTGCGGCCCATTGTTCGAGTGACAACGTCACTTCTGCCAGCGTCAGTGGCACGCGAATGGCTAAATAATCAGGCAGCGCAGCATAGGTGCGCTGCCAGCCGGGGTGAGCGAGCCATACCTGTAACGTCCCGGCACCCACCCATAGCCGGGCCGAGAAATGCCTGTCACCACACACCACGCTCAGCCACAGCGCCAGCGCGTTATCCGGGATGGTATGACCCTGCTCCTGCGGCGGAGCCGGGCGAATCTCCCCGAGCCAGTCCCGCAATTGCGGGCTGAGATAGTGGTTGTAAAGCATCCAGTAACCGTGCCAATCCTGCGCATCCACCGCGGGGAGGGGCTCGATGGCCGGACAGGCGCTCAGGAGCGATAACAGCGGCCCGGCGTGTTCCAGCCAGAACGCGCCCGCCTGGCAATGCCAACTGCCGATCGTTTCCTGTGCGATGGGGCGGGCAACCGGGGCCAGTTGTAAACGTAGCTCACCCGGTTCGTTATCCACCTGGAATGCAAAGCGCTGTGGCATCGCCAGTTGACGAGAGGCGCGGGCCTGAGCGAGGCTCACCGGGCGAGGCGTGAATCGTGTGCAACCCTGTGCCGTCATTCATCGTCCTCCCGGCTTTCAAATTGCAGCAAAACCGGGGCGCGCAAGGTGCCCGCCAGCGACCGGCGGCAGTCGTCACGCTGGTTTTTCAGTTGCTCATAGGCGCGTTTGCCAAAACGCAGCGATACCTCCCAGCCTTGCGCAGGTTGTGTCACCATGCGCACATCGACATGACCCAGTTGCGGCAGTTGCAGGCTAAAAGAGAGCGGCTCGCCGTGGCGTAGCATCGGCATTTCCGTCAGCGAAGAGGCCAGCGCAGGCCAGAAGGCGGGCCGCGCCGGTTCCGTTTGCTCTGCGGCGGACAACGCCTCGTCAGGCAGCAGCGGATGCAGCGCCAGCGGCGGGCCGAACGGCAGCCAACTGGCATCAGGGAAGGGCGGTTGCGTGTCATCGGTGTCGCCCAGCAGCGCCCAGAATGGGGTGTCCGCGTTATCGGCGAACGCGGACGGCTCCGCTGAGGCCAGCGGGTGCGCAGGAGACAGCGTAGTCTCCTGGGAAACAGGCAGTTGAGGGGTCATATGGCCTCCTGATAGGTGGTTAACAGAAATTCCAGTTTTTCAACGGCTTTTTGGCACAGCCGCACGGCTTCTCGCGCCTCGCTGGCCTGTTGTTGCCAGTACAGATATTGCTGTTGCCAGTCGGTACACAGCAGTACCTGCGCCTGTATTTGACGAATCTGCTTTTGCTCCTGCTCCAGCTGATTTTTGAGCGATTCCAGCGTTTGTGTTTTTCCCAGCGCGTCACGCAAAAAAATCGCCCGCTGCTGTTGCCAGTCGGTTTTCATTTGCGTCAGCCGGGCCTGTTGCTGATGTAGCGAGACTTCGGTTTGCTGTAACCGCCGCCCGGTTTCACGCCAGTGGCGTTCGGCGCGGCTTAAACGCTGGCGGCGAATGGGCAGCAGCGCGTTAACAACCCACTGTAATTCCAGCATGCTGTTGTCGGGCTGCTCTTCTTCCACGGCCACGGGGGTTTTTATGGGGTTAGAGGCTGGCATGCTGACTCACCTCGGCAAGGTGTAATTGAATATGCTCGAACGATTGCGGCTCGCGCATCGCTTGCTGTAAGAAACGGTTGATGTCGTCATTGGCGTTGACGGCGGCATCGGTAAAGGCATCGTGCCCCGGCTGGTATTCGCCGAGTCGAATTAACATCTCGACCTGTTTATACGCGGCCATCAGGCGGCGCACGGCATTGGCATGGGCGGTGTGATCGCGCCCGACCACGTTACTCATGGTACGGCTCAGGCTCATCAACACATCAATGGCCGGGTAGTGATTACGTTCGGCCAGGCGGCGCGATAACACGATGTGGCCGTCAATCAATGAACGCACTTCATCGGCCACCGGGTCGTTCATTGAATCCTGCTCAATAAGGACGGAATAGAGCGCGGTAATCGCGCCCTGTCGGGTTTGCCCGGCGCGCTCCACCAGCCGGGGCAGCAAGGTATAGACCGACGGCGGCAGGCCGCCCCGGCCTTGTGGCTCGCCCAGTGCCAGGCCAATTTCGCGCTGGGCGCGGGCAAAACGGGTTAACGAATCGATAATCAGCAGTACCTGTTTTCCGGCGGCGCGAAACGCTTCGGCAATCGCCGTGGCGGTAAACGCCGCACGGGCGCGCTCCATGCTGCTGCGATCTGAGGTTGAACACACCAGAACGGTGCGCTGGCGCAGTTCATCATCGAGCTCGTGGTCGAGAAATTCGCGCAGTTCACGGCCACGTTCGCCAATCAGGCCAAACACAATGGCATCGCACGGCGTGTTGCGCGCCAGCTCCGCCAGCAGTGTGGTTTTACCGCACCCGGCACCGGCGAACACGCCAACCCGCTGGCCGCAGCCCAGGGTCAATAAACCGTCAATCGCCCGCATACCCGTAGTCAGTGGGGTGGCAATACGCGGGCGTTCGGTGGGCGGCGGCGCATCGCCAATGACCGGCATTGGGTGCTCAGCCAGCGTGCCTGGCTCAACAAACGCGCTGTGCCCGCCTGCTTCCAGCGGGCGACCAAACCCGTCAAGTACGCTGCCAAACAGCGCATCTGACACCTGTACGCAGTGCGGCTGATAGAGCGGAGTGACCCGTGCGCCCTGTGCGATGCCATCAAGCGCACCGAGCGCGGATAAATAGGTGTTGTCTTGATTAAACCCGACAATTTCCGCCAGAACCTGCGCTTCATCATTGCGTGCAACCAGGCACAGGTCACCAATGCGGGCGTTTGGCAGGCTGGATTCGAGTAAAATCCCGTTGATACCGACTATTTGCCCCTGCTGCGTTACCGGCGAGTAGGCGGCCAGCCGCCGCCGCTGTTGTGCAAGCCAGTGCGCTAGTTGCGGATAGCGATCGTCTGAAGTGGCTGAGGTCATCATCACCAGTTCACCTTGATTTGCTGTTTGCCGCGAAACTCTATCTGGCTGTCATTGATGCTCACCAGGCGCAGGTTATCTACTTCGTCGCCGACGAAAATGCGCCGCCCGTCCGAGGTGACGACGTTAGCGCGCGGCCCGCTGGTGACTTGTACTATCTGAAACGGCAGCGATTCGTTTTTGACCGTGGTGCGGTTATCAACCTGTAGCGCGGTGACGTAGCGCTGGTGAAACTGCACCAGCATGCGCGCCAGTCGGGTGTGTTGTCCGGCGGGCAGTTCACCGCTCAGTACCACCCGGTCATGCTCCTGACGGGCGCTGACCAGCGGCTCCAGCTCGCGCTCGGCCAGCATGGTTTGTAGCGTGCTGCTTAATTGCGCCGGGGTGCCGAGCGGCAGGCGATTGTCCTGTGGCGCGGGCGCGGATGGCATTGCCGCCGTTTCCTGTAACATCCAACTGCCGAAAATGACAAACAGCAGTACGCCCAGCAGCAGATAACAAAATTTGGCCCACAGCGGCAGGCGTGCCTTGGCAGGGCGCGACGCGACGGATGGCGGCGCAACCAGGCTCGGCTCGTCAGGGTCGGCGGGCACCTCGGGGGCGCTCTGCGGCGGTGTCTCCGTCGGGGAGGCGGCGGTTTCTTCATCCTGCCACGGGGTATCGGCACTGACCACACACAGCCAGATACCACCCGCAGCAAACGGCGTGCCGGGCTGGATCAGCAGTGGCTCGGTCAGGGCATGGCCTTCACCGTTACTGACCGGGCCATCGAGTGATGACAGTAACCAGCCCTGCGGCTGTTGTTCCAGCAGGCAATGCTGGTCGCGGATGCCAGGGTCATACAGCACCATATCCGCCTCATCGGCGCAGCCGATGCGCCATGCGGTTCCGCTCAGTGGCAGCGCGGCTCCACGGTGTAATCCGGTCAGAACACGTAGCTCAAACATGTTGCTTCATCCTGTGCGTTAAAGGTGTATGGGGGGAGTGCAGCTTTTTGCATTTCCGTTTTCGGTGTCGCTTTCCTTGCGTGTCATGCGGTCATCAGGCAGTAAAAGGGTTAGCCGTGTCATGCAGGTCGATGCGCCCGACGACGTTGATAGCCAGATGTGATTCCAGCTCGGTAAAGGACAACACCGGCACATGGTGGAACTCATCTTGCAGCAGAATGCGCAGCGGGCTGCGCAGATCCTGGGCCACCAATATCAGCGCACCCAATGCAGCCATAGGCGGGAAGGCGCGGCGCAATTGCGTGAGCAGGGCCGCGGCATACTCCTGGGAGAGCGCAAAAAAGACATCGCTTTGCGTCTGGCGCAGCGCATCACGCAATAACTCTTCGGTTTCTGGCGTCAGCAGCCAGACGGTGAGGCTGTCATCCTGGCTGTACTGGTGGCAAATCTGGGCTTTGAGCGCCAGCCTGACGTAGTCCGTCAGGGCGTTGATGTCGCGCTCATGCTGGCCGACGTCTATCAGCGCTTCGGCAATCGGCCGCACGGAGCGTAGCGGCACGCGTTCGGAGGCCAGGCGCTGCAACACGCTGGCAAAACGTGACAGCGGCATGATGCGCTGTAACTCTTGCGCCAGCTCGGGCTGTTCGCTCTCAAGCCAGGCGAGAATAGACTTGGTTTCCTGCAAGCCGATGAACTGCGCGCCGCTGCGATGAATGGCATTTTCCATGCGCGAGAGGATCAAGGTATCCGGGTGCCAGACGGCCAGCTCCGGTTGTTGCAACAGCGGATGATCCGGCGTGAGCCACAGCAAATGTTGCTCATCACGGCTCGGCAGACCGGGGAAAATCTGGTCATCGTCGATGTCTGGCGGGAACTGGCTGCGGGAAGCGGCCAGCATGACGATGCCGAAACTGGCGCGTAACTGCGGAATTTCATAAACGCAAAAGCGAAACTCATCTTCAGGAACGGCCGGACTGAACTCAATATCAAATGACGGCAGCGTAAAGCCGAAGTGATAGACCAGCCGGTTACGCAAACGGCGAATGTCTTGTACCAGCGTGGAAGCAAGCGTGGTGTTCTGCCAGATAATGTTGAACTGCAACAGATAGGCGCGCGTCGGGTTGAAGCGCCGTAAATCCTGATAACCGTTCTGCTCGGCAGGCAGGTTATCGGCATCCTGTAACGCTTCTTGTAATCCACTCTGTTTGACCCGCCAGAGCTGAAACAGGCCGCTGCCAAGAGACAGCAGGCTGATAACCAGAAAAACCAGCGTTGGCATACCGGGCAGCAGGGCAAAACCGAGCATCCCTACCGAGGAGATGATCCACGCTTTAGGCTGACTGGTGAGCTGCTCGGCAATTTCCCGGCCGATATTGTTATCCATTTTCTGGCCGTCGGCAGAAACACGGGTGATTATCATCCCGGCGGTCAGGGAGATAAGCAGCGCCGGGATCTGGGCAATCAGGCCGTCACCGATGGTCAGTACCGAGTAAATGTGCATCGCGTCACCGGCGGCCATACCGTTTTGCAGCACACCGATGGCGAACCCGCCTATCATGTTGATGAAAACAATCACCAGGCTGGCGATGGCATCCCCTTTGACGAACTTCATCGCGCCGTCCATCGCCCCGAACAGTTGGCTCTCTTTGGCGAGATTTTCACGCCGCTGGCGGGCCTGCTGGGCATCGATCAACCCGGCACGCAGGTCACTGTCGATAGACATTTGTTTGCCGGGCATCGCATCGAGGGTAAAGCGTGCTGCCACTTCGGCGACGCGCTCGGAGCCTTTGGTGATAACCAGAAAGTTCACCACCGTCAGGATCAGGAAAATAACCAGCCCCACCGCCAGATTACCGCCCACCACGAAGTTACCGAATGCTTCCACCACATGCCCGGCATCTTGTTGCAGCAGAATTTGCCGGGTGGTGGAAATCGACAAGGCCAGCCGAAACATGGTGGTGAGCAGCAGCACCGCCGGAAAGGTAGAAAATGCCAATGGTTTAGGCAGGTACATCGCCAGCACGATCAGCAAGGATGAAATGCAAATGTTAAAGGCAATCAGCACGTCAATCAGGTCGGTCGGCAGCGGGATTATCATCATGAACACAATCGCCATGACAATAACGGCACCGACCACTTCTGAGCGCTGCATGGCGCTGATGGCAAAACGGTTAAGCCAGACTATCAACACGGCCATGCGTCATCCTCCGTACTGGGAACGCGAGTTCAGCGGTGATGAGGCGTCTTGCTGTTGTTTTTCATAACGGGCGAGATCGCCAATCAAACCGCGGATCAGTTGCAGCGCGGTCAGGCGGTTTTTCGCATCTCGCCACAGCGGGTGCGGTAAATCGTTGACCAGTGGCAGCAAGCCGTTAAAAAACCACTGCTGGCGTTGCACATCCTGCCCGGCCACTTCACGGCCCAGATTGTGCAAGTCACGGGCATAGGCACCGTTCGCGCTCAGGCCAATCAGCCGCCGGGTCAGTTCGACGGCGCTGAGCGTGCACGCCGGCATTTTGGCGGCCAGACGCGCGAGCAATGCCTGGCTTGCTGAAAGCGTGTGGCTGAGCTGGCGCGAGTCATTTAAGCCATTGAGCATTTTCGTCAGCGCACTTTTGGCAATGGACGGTGCCAGCGAGGCGATATCGGCGGCGAGGGCCCGCTGCAAGGTGCGTAAACCGGCAGCAAAATGCTGGGCATCAAAGCGTTCCAGTAAGGCATCAAGCAGCGCACTGGGCGATTGCTGATGAACGATACGCTGGTAGTAAAGCTCGCGCAGCGCCTGCTTTTGATTCGGGTCGGTACTGAACAGCGAAATGGCCCCGGCGGTGTTCAGGCCTGCGCGAACCTCCGGCCCTTTTTCCTGATGCAGGTGGTTGAGACTCTGGGTTGCAGCGAGGGCCAGCGACGTCTCTTGCTGTTGCTGCGCCTGATTGATCACATGGCGCAGCACAATGTCGCTGCGTGCGGCATCGCCGCCTGCGGCCTGAAGAATGTCATCCAGCGTCGGTGGTGTGGCCTGCCCCAGTAAAGCCTGCATGTGGCGGATTTGCTGGTCGAGCGTTGGATGTTTGGGGTTTTCCAGTAACTGAAATAATTCGGTGAGTTTTTCAATGCGTTCGATATTGGCCAGCATCCGGCTTTGCGGCTGACTGACTTGCCGCCGGTTTATCGCCTTGCTTTTTCGCTCGACCTGCTCACCGAAGCTGGCGGTGACTTCCTCCATCGCATCATTCAGGGCTTTATCGTGCGATGGTCTGGGCGCACTGGTGTTGACCGGTGAGTTGACCGGTTCTTGATCGTCAATGTCGTTGGCGGTGTTGCTGCTGCCGGTATTGAGTATGGGAGAAACGGTATTGAGAGAGATCATTATCCTGTCCTGCCTGATGCAGCCTCTGCTTTAACGGTGTGCAGTTATGTGGCAAGACCGTGAACCGGGTTCCCATCAAAGAATACAACCTCAAAATAAACTATAACTTTCAACAACTATCATCACATGAACCATTAGTCAGATCTTGATTGCAAGAGATTGCAATCAAGGCCACTTTTTACCGGCAAAAAATGGCGTAAAAGCGGTGTTCTTTAAAAAATAAATCAATTAAAAACAACTGTTTATTTTGTTTTTTGTGGCTGGCACAGCCTTTGCTCTCCTTGATGCGCCAATTGGGGCATCACGATGGAGAGTTAATGAAATGGACACTGTTGCGCTGAAACAAACGGACTCGTATCAGACCTATACCCCCGCCAATCCCGTGGACTGGGAGCAGGTTTTCCGCCTGCATGGCAAGCGGCTGCAAAATTTCATTCGTAAGCGGGTATCAAACCGTGAAGATGTGGAAGATTTACAGCAGATGACCTATCTGGAAGTGCTGAAAAACCGTGAAAAATTCGCCGGGGCGTCGCGCCCGGAAACCTGGGTATTCGGCATTGCCCTGAATCTGGTGCGCAATCATTTCAAGCAGTCCCGCCATCGCTTTAATGACATCAGTGATGAGGCGCTGGAAGTGGCTGAGGTGCTGTCTACCGATATCGACCCGAGCCGGATAACCGAGGGCGATCATTCACTTAATCGCGCACTGAGCGCCAGTAAGCACCTGCCGGAGGAGACGCGCAAGATGCTGATGATGCTACTGGATACAGATGTCAGCTATCAGGAGATTGCCGAGCAACTCAACATTCCTATTGGTACGGTGCGTTCGCGTCTTTCTCGTGCCAGAGGATATCTGCGTCAGGCCGTTGATGCATAAGCCCCGCGCCTGCGTCTTGCATGTCAGTACGCAGGCCCGCTTATATTGCCACGCCCGAAGGGCATCTTTGCTGAATGAGCAGGGGATAGCGCAACCTGTCAGTCAGTTTTTGGCGGCACGCCGCCTAACAGGGTCGCAGGTCCTCTTCCTGCGAAGGCGATCTCTGCGACTTTTCCTTTCTGCTGCTGACATCAGATGCAAAGGGTGTTGGCGGGCTTTAGCACGAGCAAGGAGATGGCAATGTTATATACCACACCACACCCCCGGCCTGAAGATGATGCGCCGCCGCTGGGCCTGGTGGATTTCGCGTTTAGTCGTATTAAGGATGCCATTTATATTGTTAATGATTCTGAGCATTTTTGCTACGCCAATGACGAGGCGTGCCGGGTGCTGGGCTACAGCCGCTGCGAATTTCGTCGCATGCGAATGCGGGATATTGACCCCGGTTGGGAGAGGGAGGATACGCATCGCCACTGGTGCGATCCGCGCACCTGGAAGCGCGGGCTGACCTTTGAAACCCGACATCAAACCCGCCTGGGCGTGATTGTGCCGGTAGAGGTCAGTGTCAATCATTTCAGACACAAAGGACGAAAATACAGTATGTGCGTAGTCAGGGATATTCGTGAACGTAAGCATATCGAACAATTGGCCTACGCCCGTGAACAGGAGTTCCGCGCGTTAGTGGAAAATACCCCGGATTTGATCGTGCGCTTTGACCCGCAACTGAATTGCCAGTATGCCAACCCGGCGACGCTGACCCATTTGCGATTTACCGCCGAACAACTGCACGGACGCTTGTTGACCGATTTATTGCCCCAGGCGCGCTGTGCTCAGCGGATTTTGCAACTGGTGAAGCAGGTGGTGGATACACAAAGCCCAATTGAAAGCGAACTGGAGGAAGACATTGGCCTGACCGAGGAGCGCCATCGGGTGATTCACCATATCCGCTGTGTGCCTGAGTTTGACCAAAGCGGCACACTGACCTCGATTTTGACGGTAGGGCGCGACATCACCGCGATGCGCTATGCAGAAAAAAAACTGGAGCATTCACACATGCAGCTACGGCTGCTGGCGCGTCAGCGGGAAATTTCGCGTGAAGAGGAACGCAAGCATATCGCTCGTGAAATTCATGATGAACTGGGCCAGCATTTGACGTCAATGCGTATGAGTCTGTCGCTGATGCGTATGCAATTTGCCCGCGATAACCCACACATGATGACGCAGTTACAGAATTTAATGTCGTTATCCGATAAAACCATCCAGGTGGTGCGCAACGTGGCGACGCGCCTGCGCCCCAATGTGCTGGATATGGGGCTGACACCAGCACTGGAGTGGCTGCGTGACGAATTTATTCGCCAGTATCGCTGCGCGTGTTTGTTGCTGGCACCGGAACCTGAGGTGGTTCTCAATGACGAATGCGCGACAGCGGCATTTCGGGTGGTGCAGGAGTCACTGACCAATATTGCCCGTTATGCCGAAGCGTCACGGGTGGTCATCACCCTGGAGAACTGCGCGGGTTTGATAGTGTTAAGTGTGCGTGATAACGGCAAAGGGTTTGATGCCAGAACCCCTAAGCCGCATGCCTTTGGCCTGATGAGTATGAAGGAGCGAGGCCGGATGCTTGGCGGGGAGGTGGTGGTTGAAAGCCAGCCCGGCGCGGGGACGTTGGTCAGGCTGACATTTCCAAAAGAGAGTGCGTAGGATGGGTTTTCGCTAAAGAGGACAATGATGCTGATGGACAGACGTATAAAGCTGATGATCGCCGATGATCATGTGATCATGCGTGAAGGACTAAAACAGATCTTCGCGCTGGATGATGCGCTGGAAGTGGTGGCGGAAGCGGGAACAGGCTCACAGGTATTGGTGCAACTGCGGGAGGTTCACATTGATCTGCTGCTGCTGGATATGAGCATGCCGGGCATTTGCGGTGAGGAGTTGATTATCCGCATTGTCGCGCAGTATCCGCGGCTGCCGATTTTAGTGCTGAGCATGTACAGTGAGCCGCAAATTGCCCGCCGGGTGCTAAAAAGCGGTGCCCTGGGCTATATCACCAAGGATAAAGATCCAGAAGCGCTGCTGTCGGCGATTCGCCGGGTCGCTCAAGGCACCCGCTATATTGACCACAGCATTGCCGAACAGATTGTGTTTGCTGATTGTCAGTTCAATGGTCATGGCCGTCATGAGCTGCTCACGGCCCGCGAACACCAGATAATGGTGATGCTGGCGCAGGGGCAGGGTGTCAATGCGATTGCGCAGGCGCTGGCCATCAGCAATAAAACGGTCAGTACCCACAAATCCCGCCTGATGGAAAAAATGCAGTTCACCACCAATGCCGATATCGTGAAGTACGCATTGAGTCAGCGTTTAATCGCCTGATAATAACGTTGACCGATAGGTAAAATAGGTGGCGCTATAGTTTGTATCCAGCCTGGCGGGCTATAGCGCCTGTTTGCCCGCAGCATGCGGCGCGGTCATGGTGCTGCGCCCGGTCGGGGTCAGATTATTCCTACGTTTAACTCCTCAATTCCTACCCTAACTTCAGTCGTTGGCTGATGGTTTGTTAACGCATTGCCGGTAATGCTTACGGCTACCATCAATGCTTTGTTAAAAAACGCATTTTTACAGCAGAAAATCGTCAGGATGGCGAGATGGGTGCCCGTGGTGAACGGATTGCACGCCGTGCAACATGCTCCCGCCGGGCAGAGTGCTAATGGAAGACCTCAAGATTACAGGAGTTATCATGATAATAAGGAATAGCAAACCATCGATGTCACCGCCCATAACGCCATGCCACCATGCTGCGGATACCGGGGCGGTACTCTCTCTTTCACCAGGTATGACCGCTTGCGATGCACACCGCGTCGAGGATATTCACGATTCGCTCACGTCGCTGATTCACACCATTGCGCCACTGAATGTGGATATTGTGCTGGAGGGCGAAACCGGCACCGGCAAAGACACGCTGGCGCGGCGCATTCATCAGTTGTCCGGTTGCGCAGGCCCGCTGGTGGCGGTGAACTGCGCCGCCGTGCCGGAAACGCTGGCAGAAAGTGAGCTGTTTGGCGTGGTGTCCGGTGCCTATACCGGCGCTAACCGCTCTCGTGCCGGGTATCTGGAAACCGCCGATAAAGGCATTCTGTTTCTGGATGAAATCGACAGTATGCCACTGACGCTGCAAGCCAAAATGCTGCGGGTGCTGGAAAGTCGCGGTATTGAGCGGCTGGGGAGCACACAGTTCAAACCGGTGGACATGCGTGTCATCGTTGCCACGCAGACACCGCTGCATCAGCTGGTCGAGGCCGGGCGTTTTCGGCGTGACCTTTACTTCCGTCTGGACACGGTAAAAATTCAACTGCCGACGTTGCGCGCTCGAACCGAGGTGATTTTGCCGCAGTTTCAGCGCTTTGTGCATGCGGCCGCCGCGCGCCTCAAACGCCCGATACCGGGGCTCCCGGTGCGCATTCAGGAGCAACTTCTGATGCACGGCTGGCCGGGCAACCTGCGCGAACTTAAAGCGGCGGCAGAACGCTGGGTTCTGGGGTTATCACCGGTGCCGATGGCCAATGCCGCGGCTCTGGCTCCCGATAACGAATCGCTGACCTCGTTAAAAGGGCGTTTACGACGTATCGAGCGCTTTCTGATTCAGGAAGCCTTGCAGCGTAATGACCACTGTATCGATACCGTGGTAAATGAATTGGGTATCCCTAAACGGACGCTGTATCACCGTATCAAGCTGCTCAATGTAGCCGCGCGGGGACTGTAATTTTCAGGGTATCACCCTGTTATCACCACCAGGGGAAAAAAAGTGAATCGCTATCGGAACCACCTCAGGCTATCTCCTACTTAACTTATGAACACGATGACTGTGTCAGTCGCAACGTTCAGCAGCGAAACTCATTTATCAAGCAATTCAATCAATTGTTAACTGGAGATATCTATCATGATGGGACTTTCTAACGCAGCAGCAATGGCTTCCATGGCAACTCTGGACAAAACCATGGCACAGACTACCGCGATGACCACCGCCGCTCAGTCACAGAAAATGAAAACAGACGCCATCAGCTCAATCACGGACGGCCAGATGGACTCCGCCACCAAAGCCATGAACTCCGGGCAGAAAGCGGCCAAAGCCATCCAGTTCTGATATTGCGCAGGTCGTCGACTACCGGGGGAATTCCCCCGGTTTTTTATCCTGTCAACATCCATCGAGAGGAACGGACTCATGATGAAAATCAACCGCGTCAACGAATTTCAGGGAACGATCGGTGAGGGGGAAGCGCGCAGTGCCGATGTGCCTGCGCAGTCGGATGTCGCCTGGTTTAGCGCGGCGCTGGATCCGGCAGCGGCTGCCCCCACCGCTCCGGCGGCTGACAACAACGCCTTGCTGGGGGCGCTGGCGGCAAAATCTGACAACCTGGACAACATGTTACAGAAAGCGGAGCGTCAGGTCGGCAAAAGCATCAACAGCAATAACCCCAAAGATGTCATGGATGCCACCCGCACCTTATCGTCGTTTTATCTGGAGAGCCTGCTAAATGCCAAGGTGGTGGCCAAAAGCGTCCAGAGTCTGGAAAAACTCACCAACCTGCAATAAGTCTGCTCACTGTAATCCTCAACACACAATCAATGGCGGCATGATGAGTAAATTCGTTCTGCATCGACTCCTCCTGTTGTGGCTGGTTCTTCTGCTGGCGGGCTGCGGCGATCGCGTTGAACTGCACCGTGGTCTGAGTGAAAACGACGCCAATGAAGTGATTGCCGCCCTTGGGGGTATCGCATCGGGGCGGAAAAACGCACCGATAAAAGCGGTGGTTACGATCCTGATTGACGTAAAAGATATCGAACGGGCGGTGAATATTCTCAATGCCGCCGGATTACCCCGCCAGACCCGTACCAACCTGGGCCAGGTGTTCCAAAAGACCGGGGTTATCTCAACACCGCTGGAAGAACGCGCCCGGTATATTTATGCCCTGTCACAGGAAGTGGAATCTACCCTGACACAAATTGACGGCGTGCTGGTGGCGCGCGTGCATGTGGTGTTGCCCGAGCGGATCGCCCCCGGAGAGCCGGTTCAACCCGCGTCTGCCGCAGTGTTTATTAAATACCGGCCAGAGCTTGAGCCAGACAGCATTGAACCGCGCATTCGTCGCATGGTCGCCAGCAGTATTCCGGGGTTGGCGGGAAAGAGCGACAAAGAGTTGGCTATCGTGTTTGTGCCGGCAGAACCCTATAAAGACCATATTCCCAAAGTGTCGCTGGGGCCGTTTCAGCTCACACCACAGGCGATGAACCAATTACAGTGGCTGGCAGCCTTGCTGGCCTTGACGCTGGCCGGGGTGCTGGGCTGGCGTTTTGGCAAACCGTGGTGGGCGCAATTTCAGGCACGGAAAAAAGCCGTGCAGCCGGATGCCGGAGCCTGACACATGCATAACGACAGTGGCGTTGACAGTGCAGTTAATGAACGCGCATTTAATGGCGTAACGCTCAATGACACACAGGCAAACGACCTGCTGCTCTGGTACCGCTGGTGGTGCTACGGCTGTTTGCAGCAGGCGCATTCAAGCTGGCATAGCGGGCGCTATCATCACCGTGAGATGGCGCTGGCCGCGGTACACCACGCTGCACTGTGTCATCGCCTGGGTATCACGCCCACGTTGCCACCAGCCCCGCAACCTGCGCTACGACAACTGGCACAGCTCAACGAACCGCAACGAGATCGCGTCCTGATGCTGATGGCGACCGTGTGCCGGGAAGGGGGATATCCGCTACCGGATGCGCTCTCGCTCTGGTGCCGGCGTTTGGCAAAGGCGCTGCGTCCTGGCCTGTGGTTGCCTGCGGCACTGCGCTTTGACCAGCAGCTCCGGCAGGATGCTCTGGCCATTCTGCACTGCCGTTTCCCGGCCTCCTGCGGGTCACGCCTGCAATTGCTTTACCCGCGCGAAGAGGGGCGGGCGGTTATCGGGTCATGGCGTGATAACGTGCCGCAGAGTCGGGTATCAGCATTGTGCGATGCCATTATCTGGAAAGCCGCGGATGATACCGCCTTTGCTGGCGTATAACCGGCCGCTGAACGGAGGTGGTCGGTTCAGTGCAAAATAGTTTACTTGGTAAACTAATTTTGATGGGCTTATTGTACGACTTGAACGCATTGTGCAAGTAACGCCTTGCGCAGCTAAAGCATGACGGGGTAGTGCGGCTTTAACGCACCCCGATGTCATCAACATCAGGGAGTGGAGTTATGTTGACGAAAAGGCAGTTAGCGCTGGTTGCAGGTACGGATGTTCAACACAGGCAGGTGATCCCGGCTGGCCAATTACAACAACATCAGCAGGGGCTGACCGTGATGGACGCTGCCCGCCAGCAGGCGCAAGTTATGCTGGAAGAGGCCGCGCAGCAGGCGCAGCAAGCTGTTATTCATGCAACCCGTCAGGCAGAACAGCAGTTCTGGCAACAGGCGGATGATATTTTGCACGGCTGGCAGCAAGAGCGCGAACAAACGGAGGCCTGGCTGGTGTCACAGTGCGCTCAGTTGCTTAATGAAGCCATGACACAGTTATTAACGGCCGTACCGGATGCCGAACGTTACCCGGCCTTGCTGCGACAGTTATTGCGCACGCAGGGCGGCGATGGGCGTGGCAGGCTCTATTGCCACCCGGAACGACAACCGGAGGTGTCGGCCTGGCTGGCAGAACATACCCACCTGGGCTGGACATTGACTGGGGATGATTCATTACCCCACGACGCGCTGAAGCTGGTAACGCCACAAGGGGTGATGAGCCTAAGCTGGCAGCAGGCGGTGGCGCAGTTACTACCGGCCACGCCGCCCCTCTCGCAGCCTGAAAATGCCGTCCCCTGATGACAAAATAACGTACCACCGCTCACACAACGCCCGGTATGTTAACGTTACAGGTCAATCTGCTAAGGTCATCTCACAGCGCCACAGCAATCGCTAACGGGGGGTTGGATAACCCGCGGCGCTGACTCGTTATCGCAATGAATTCGGCTTTGCAGCCAGGTGCATCGGCAACGGACGGCGTTTGACACAGCGGTATCGCCACCCCATCTGTTTACCTCAGTCTCAGGGGGCCAATACTGCTTTCACCATTGCTGCCTGAAAGGGCGTGATTTTGCCCAATCCTGCCATCCTTGCTCTCGTTACATTGTGCCGGTTCATTGCCCTGACGAACATCTTTCGTATTGTAACTGTAACGAGGTTAATCATGGAAAAAGTACTTATTTGGTTTTGTGGTACCGGGACCACCCAGCAGGATTTCCTGTCGAATGTTGAAATCAGCGGGTTTAACACGATTGTCGCCATTGACGGCATCGGCACTGCCGCCATGCTGACCAAAACCCAGGTGCTGGCAAAACGCGAAACCTGGACAGGCACCTTCGCGGATATGAGCAACAAACTGGGTGTGCTCTACGATCAGGTCAATGGTTATGATGACCGTGCCGATGTGGTCACGCTCAACAGCCTGTTCCCGCTGGTCGATCATCTGCAAACGCTCAATGAATACCAACTGGTGATCGGCGGGCATAGCCGCGGGGCGGCTGTCGGTTTAACCGAATTCCTGGCTGAACTGTATCAACTGGCCGGGCTGAATCAGGCTCCCGGCGTCTGGGCCAAGGCCAAAACCATTCGTCTGGTGGTGGTTGACCCGGTACAGGGCCAGCAGGATTCCGATAAAGACACCAATGCCTTCAACGCCATTTTGAAAAACAAAACGCTGGCACAGATTCTGGCTGAGCTGGAAAGCAAGTGGTTTGGCGGCCGTGAGGTCTTTGAAACCTTTGTCTACAGTGCCCGCTACGATGCGCGCTCAAGTTTCGCATTTGACTACCGCTGGTATCACTTCATCACCGAACAGATGGGCAAAGTCGCAGGGCCAGCCAAACGTGCCAAACTGGTGATGGCCGGTTTCCGTCACTCGGCACCGGTCAGCAAGGAGGATGAAATCTCCGCGTTGTATCAGGGGAAAGGTGTGGCACCGATTGCGTTCTTACAGCAACTGGTGTCGTTTGACCCGAACTGGGAAGCCTCGGCTCGCCAGTTGAGCCAGCTTGAAAACGACTATCTCAACGCACTCGCCGCAGGCAGTAAAAGTGACCTTATCAGCCAGCTGGACAAACAGACCAGCCTGTTGTCCTACGGCATTACCGGCCTGATTGGCGGCAAGTCACTGCAAAAAACGCTGGCCTCGGATAACCCGAAGAAACCGGAGTATCGCCGTTTTTACCGTTACCAGTATGGCAGCACGCCATTTTAAGGTACTGAGGTCATCTCACCGGCTGCAATGGGCATTGCAGCCGTTTTTACCGGGTTGATACCCGATTCCTCGGCATTTGCCATCCTGCGTTTTACGGGGCACAACAGGTTCAAAGCATTTTTTCGCCTCTCTTTTCACCCTGCCCGGAACTCCTCCCGCCCTCCTGCCACACAACAACAGGTCAATTGGCCGGTTAACGTTACGGGAGTACGCGATTATGTCTTCATCTTCACCTATTCAGCGTCGGCTGGACAGCGCGTTTGTTGATGCGCAGTCCCGGCTTGACGACATCGCCCTGAGCGTCTCGCAAGGGGAGGTCAGCCTGTCTGACAGCTATGCCTTTTATGAAGCCAGCATGGATTACTCGAATGCCAACTGGGCAGCCGGGCAAATGCTGAGCGTCAAACACGGGCTGGCGAAGGCCATCATCAATGACTTCAACTGAGTGGGTCACGCTCATTGAACGCTGGCTTAACAGTACCTCGGGCCAACTGACGCTCCACATTGACGATGGCGAGGTGCTGCTGGCCCGTCACCCTAACGGAATAGGCGCAGCGGCGGCAATAAATCTGCCCTACAGGATAGATGAACGCGAGCTGTACACGGCACTGCGTTACTCCTGTGCGGCGGTACTGCGCCTTGGCAGGGAGGCCGCCTCGCTCAGCTTATCGGCTGACGGGCAATTATGGTTACTGACGCGCCATGAACCGGATGACCCGGTACGGCTGTGTCAAACCCTGGAAGCGCTGGTTAATCAGCGGGATGCGTGGCAAGGACTGCTGGCCCCGGCAACCCGGTCGGTGTCATCGCTACCGCGGAATCTGAAAACACTGGCTTTTTTGCAAGGAGATCAGCATGCGTAACGCACTGTATGCATTTTTATTGACGGTTTATCGCCTGTTTTGCTGGTCGGTGGTGCTGGTGGGCATGATGCCGATGGCACATGCGCTAACGCCGTCAGACTGGAGTAAAGGCGCTTATGCCTATTCCGCTGAACAGACGCCGCTGTCGGTCATTTTGCAGGATTTTGCCACCAGTCACGGCGTCGATCTGGTGCTTGGTAACATTGATGATGTCAATATCGAGGCCAAAATCCGGGCGGATAACGCCGTCGCCTTTCTTGACAGGCTGGCGCTGGAGCACCGGTTTCAGTGGTTTGTCTATAACAATGTGCTGTATGTCAGCCCGCAAGACGCCCAAACCTCGGTACGTATTGACGTCTCGCAAGATGCGGCACCGGATATGAAACAGGCGCTCACCGGTATCGGGTTGCTGGATGCGCGCTTTGGCTGGGGAGAGCTGCCGGAAGAGGGGGTGGTGCTAGTGACCGGCCCGGCGGAATACGTCAACCTGATCCGTCATTTTAGCCAGCAGCGTGAAACCAAAGACGATCGCCGCAAAGTGATGATCTTTCCTCTGCGTTATGCCTCTGTTTCCGATCGCACCATTCAATATCGCGATCAAAAGCTGGTTATCCCCGGTGTGGCGACGATCTTAAATGAGCTGATGGACGGTAATCACGGCAACCCGGCGGGGGCGGCGGCAACCAGCGGTATCGGCAGCGAGGGCAACATGGCGGCGGCAAACAGCATTGCCGGTGGGCCGGATGCCAGTCAGGCCATCGAGATGAATGCCCGCACCATGCTGGCCAGGCTTGCGAGCCGCAACAGCGGCAGCGCCGGACGTAACAAGAAAGATCAACTTAACGGCAAAGTGTCGGCAGATGTGCGTAACAATGCCTTACTGGTGCGTGATGATGAAAAACGCCGCGAGGAATATCAGCAACTGATCGACAAAATCGACGTGCCGCAAAATCTGGTGAATATCGATGCCATTATTCTGGATGTGGATCGCACCGCGCTCTCAAGGCTGGAAGCCAACTGGCAGGGGAAGCTGGGGGCCGTGACCGGTGGCGCGAACATGATGTCGGGCTCCAGTACGCTGTTTGTCAGTGATTTCAAACGCTTCTTCGCCGATATTCAGGCGCTGGAAGGGGAAGGCACCGCCTCGATCGTCGCCAACCCCTCGGTGTTGACGCTGGAAAACCAACCAGCGGTGATTGATTTCAGCCGCACCGCATTTATTACTGCCACAGGCGAACGCGTCGCCAATGTGCAGCCCGTGACCGCAGGCACCAGCCTTCAGGTGACGCCGCGTGTGGTAGGGCGCGGCAGCCTGAGCAGTATCCAGTTGGTTATCGATATTGAAGACGGCCAGGTAGAAACCAACACCGAAGGCACCGCCTCGGGCGTGAAACGTGGCACCGTCAGCACTCAGGCACTGATTGGCGAAAACCGGGCGCTGGTGCTGGGCGGTTTTCACGTTGAGGAGAGCGGCGATCGTGATAAACGAGTACCGCTGCTGGGCGACATCCCGTGGATCGGTAAATTATTTACCTCCCGCCAGCACGAAGTGTCCCGGCGGGAACGGCTGTTTATCCTCACGCCGCACCTGATTGGCGATCAAAACGATCCCACCCGCTTTGTCTCGGCGGATAACCGCCGCCAGCTCAACGATGCCATGGGGCGCGTTGCCGAGCGCAACAGTAAAACCAACCTGTTTGGCATGGTGGAAGGCGCACTGCGCGACCTGGCTGGCGGTCAGACGCCAGCGGGTTTTACGATAGACCACAGCGGTGCACGCTTATCCGAGATCTGCCGCAGTTCACCGTCGCTAAGTTATCAGCCTGGCCGCCATCAGTGGTACAGCAATCTTTCCATCAGCCTGGCCGTTGGCGTAGTCAAGAACACCGGCCACCAGCCACAGCGGTTTGACGAAGCGAACTGTGCCAGTAACCGCACGCTGGCGGTGGCGGCCTGGCCGAAAACCACGCTGGCTCCCGGTGAGTCCACCGAAGTGTATCTGGCGTTGTTGCCAGCTAAAAATGCACAGCCCGTGCGAGCGTCACTGCTTAACCCGTAATACGCCATAACCCTGTAAGTGATGACCGCGCATCAACGTATGTACCCGAGTCATCGCTTCATTTTCCGTATCCGTAGGGAGAAAAATCATGCGTTATCCGCTGCTTGCACTGTTGTGCGCCACCTTGCTACTCAGCGCGTGTACTACGACGCGAGCCCCGTCATTGACTTGCAATAACGTCAGTTGCCGCCCGGAGCCGGAATCGCGGCAAATGGTGATTTGGTGGCAAACCGATTTGCGTCCGGGCGCAGCCGATTTCACCCAGGTGAGCGTGCCATGACCGACACCCTCCTGCCATTTAGTAGCGCGGCGAGCTGGATGGCCGCGCTGGCCCGGCATCAGCCGGGGCGCTGGTCGCCGCAACCGGGCGTGGAGTTGGTGTGTCAACCCGGTGAAGCGGGCTGGGAGGTGATGTTACACATTCAGCCCGCGCAGCAGCCTCCCGGCCTGTTACGCACGTTACTGAACCGCCGCTATCAACAGGCCGAGCGCTATGAAGGCAGTCACCTGTGCCTGAATGGCCGCAACGTCTTGATCATTTGGTGGCCGCTGCCCCAGGAGCCTGCGAGCTATGCCCAGGTGGTGGAACAGCTGTTTGCGCTGGCGGGATTGCCGCCCGCGCCCTTCGTGGTGTAGCCCGTCTCTCGCAGCGGCTGACAGAGCAGGCCCGCGAACCGTCGTTGCTGAAAAACGCCATTTTTGCAGCAAAAAAAAGCAATGTCTGGAACCGTTTTAAGGCCGTTATCACTCAGTAATCAAGTATCCAGCATGATGCCGACATCAAGCCTGGCGTCGGCATCCGTTGCAGATACTTACGCCAATACCTGACATCAATAAGGAAATGAAATTATGCAAATTACTATCAAAGCGCACATCGGCACCGATCTGGGCGTTGTGGGATTGGGGCTGGGTAATCAGGGGCTTAAGGGGCTGAATTCTGCCGCTTCATCCCTCGGCTCAAGCCTGGATAAGCTCAGCGGTACACTCGACAAACTAACGTCCGCACTGACCTCGCTGATGTTTGGCGGCGGCACAGGCGCGGCGCAATCTGGGAAAAATGCGCTGTCCTCTGCGTTTAGCCCGCAGGGTAACACCGCCGGTGGCAGTAACCTGTTATCGACCCCGAAATCCGGCAACGATGCCCTGTCAGCGATGTTTGACAAAGCGCTTGATGACCTGCTCGGCCATGACACCGTGACTAAACTGACCAACCAAACCAACCAACTGGCGAACAGCCTATTGAATGCCAGCCAGATGACACAAGGCAACATGGACGCCTTTGGTGGTGGCCTCAATAATGCACTGTCGTCTATTCTGGGCAATGGCCTGAGTCAGGCTACGGGCGGTTTCTCTCCATTATCGCTTGGCGCTGGTGGCCTTCAGGGGCTGAGCGGCGCTGGCGCATTCAGCCAACTAGGTAATGCTATCGGCATGGGGGTGGGGCAAAACTCGGCGCTGCATGCACTGAGCAACGTCAGTACGCATGTCGATGGCAATAATCGCCACTTTGTGGACAAAGAAGACCGTGCGCTGGCAAAAGAAGTCGGCCAGCTTATGGATCAATACCCCGACGTATTTGGCAAACCGCAATACCAAAAAGATGGCTGGAGCTCACCGAAAACGGATGATAAATCCTGGGCGAATGCACTGAGTAAACCTGATGATGACGGCATGACCGGTGCCAGCATGGATAAATTCCGCCAGGCATTAGGCATGGTCAAAAGCGCCGTCGCCGGTGATACCGGCAACAGCAACCTCAGCCTGCGCGGGGCCGGTGGTGCCTCGCTTGGCATCGATGCGGCCGTCGCCGGTGATAAAATCGCCAGCCTGGCACTGGGGAAACTGGCGTCCTGATTCTCCCCGACAATCGTTATCCACCAAGAGACGGCTCCCCGTCTCTTTTTTTATGGCGCGAGCCCTGAGCGGCGTCTGCCGGGCAGCCGGAACGGCGTGCCAAAAAAACTTTAAGAGTATTTTGGTTTTTGTTTACCTCTGAAAATAACAAAAAATTATTAGGTGAATTTTTGTAAGTTTTTGTATTGTTTTTGAAAATAGGGCGCATTACTATCCGGCCACTTTTTTTTCCTTCGGGCTTTTTTTTCATCAGGGACGACGCTATGCGTGTCAGCATCAGGACGACGGGCAGGGCATGTGCCCTGCTGTGGGGCGCAGCCCTGTTATATGGCGCGGGCGCACAGGCCGCCCCGCTTACCCCGGCGGAGCGCCGCGAGAGCGCGCAGCACCAGTCAGATCTTATCGGGCAGGCGCGCCGTGATCGCGAGGCGCTGCTGCCGCTCACGGCGGTCACGGCCGCGCCCCCGGCCGCGGGCACGGCGGACGCCGGCCCCTGTTTTCCCCTTCATCGCATCCATTTTCATCACAGCACCCTGCTGGACGCCGGCGACCGGGCGCGGCTCAGTGCGCCCTATGTCGGGCAGTGCGTGCAGCTGGCGCAGATAAACCAGCTGGTGCACGACGTCAGCAACTGGTACATCGAGCGGGGCTATGTCACCAGCCGGGCTTTTTTACGCGAGCAGGATTTGTCGGGCGGCGAGCTGCAACTGGAGATCCTGGAAGGGCGGGTGGAGGCCATCACGGTCAACCAGGCGACGGCGGGGCTGACGCGGGCGGCGTTTGCGGGCATGGAGGGGCAGGTGCTGAACCTGCGCGACATCGAGCAGGGCATGGAGCAGATGAACCGGCTGCCGTCACAGCAGGTGACGGTGGAGATAGCGCCGGGCCGCGAGGCGGGGTACTCGCGGGTGAACCTGACGCGGGCGGTGCGCGGGCCGGTGAGCGGCAGCGTGACGCTGGACAACAGCGGCCAGCGCAGTACCGGGGTGTGGCAGCTGTCGGGCAGTCTGGTGGTGGATAACGTGCTGGGGGTGGCAGACCAGTGGTTTGTCAGCCCGGGGCACAGCAGCCGGTTTGCCAGCAGCCACGATGCGCGCAGCGTACAGGCGGGGATGACGGTGCCGTGGGGGTACTGGACGCTGGGGTACAGCTACTCGCAGAGCCACTACCGCAACATTTTCATCAACCGTGACTACCCGTGGGACTCGGCCGGGAGAAGCGACACGCACCGGCTGTCGCTGTCGCGGGTGGTGTACCGCAACGCGCGCATGAAGACGGCGCTGTCGGCAACGGTGAGCCGGCGCAGCAGCCGGCACACGCTCAACGGCACGGTGCTGCCGTCGGGGCGGCAGTTCAGCAGCGTGTCGCTGGGCCTGGGTCACAGCCAGACGCTGTGGGGCGGGCTGGCGACGTTCAACCCGGGTTACAGCCGCGGGGTGCGCTGGCTGGGCGGGGAGACCGACGCGGGGCGTGAGGCGGGCGCGCCGCGGGCGGCGTTCAACAAGTGGACGCTGTCGGCGAGCTACGCCCACCCGCTGGCCGACGGGGTGGGCTACCTGGGGAGCCTGTACGGGCAGTATGCGGCGGACCGGCTGTACGGCGTCGAGCAGCTGACGCTGGGGGGAGAATCGTCAGTGCGGGGTATCAGGAGCCAGTACACGGCGGGCAACCGGGGGCTGTACTGGCGCAATGAGATGACCTGGCAGGCGGGTCAACTGCCGGGGCTGGGGGCGATAGGGGTGCTGGCGGCGCTGGACGGCGGTCAGCTTTACAACCACCGTCAGGACACGGAGACGGCGGCGTCGCTGTGGGGCGGGGCGGTGGGGCTGACGGCCTCGGGCGGCGCGCTCAGTCATCAGGTGACGGTGGGGTGGCCGCTGGCGTACCCGGCGTGGCTGGAGCCGGACCGGGTGGTGGTGAGCTACCGGGCGGGCGTGGCGTTCTAGCGGGCCTGCCGGGCGGACTGACGCCCGGGAACAGCGTGAACGATTGAACAGAGTGAACAGACAGACACGGGTGAGGCGATGAATCAGGGGTCAGGGACGAAGACGGTGGCGGTGTGGCAGCGGGCGCTGGTGTGGGCGCTGGTGTGGCTGACGGGGATGCAGCCGGTACTGGGCGCGCGGGCGGCCGGGGTGACGGTGGCCGCGGGGGCGACGACGGTGGAGGCGGCGGGCAACGGGGTGCCGGTGGTGAACATCGCCGCGCCGGATGCCACGGGGCTGTCGCACAACCGCTACCAGTCGTTCAGCGTGGACGGCCGCGGGCTCATCCTGAACAACGGCACGGCGTCGCTGACGGCGACACAGCTGGGCGGGCTTATCCAGAACAACCCGAATCTGGTGGCGGGAGGCCGGTCGGCGGGGGCGATACTCAACGAGGTGGTGTCGCCGGCCCGCAGCGAGCTGGCGGGGTATCTGGAGGTGGCGGGGCCGGCGGCGTCGGTGGTGGTGGCGAACCCGTACGGCATCACCTGCAACGGCTGCGGGTTTATCAACACGCCGCGCATCACGCTGACGACGGGGGTGCCGCAGCTGAATGCCTCGGGCGGTCTGGCGGGGCTGGATGTGCGCGGCGGCGACATTCTGGTGACGGGCGCGGGGCTGGATGCGAGCCGGAGCGACTATTTTGCGCTGATAGCGCACACGGCCAGCCTGCAGGCGGGGTTGAATGCCGGTGGCGAGGCCCAGGTGGTGCTGGGGACGAACCGGGTCGGGGCGGACGGCGAGGTGAGCGCGCAGGCGTCACCGGCGGGCGGGCCGGCGCTGGCGCTGGACACGGGGGCGCTGGGGGGCATGTACGCGGGGCGCATCAGTCTGGTGTCGACGGGTCAGGGCGTGGGGGTGAACACGTCGGGGCTGGGGGCGCGGCAGGGTGACATCACGCTGACGGCGGACGGGCATCTTCAGGTCGGGACGGCGGTGGCGCAGGGGGCGCTGACGGCACAGGGCCGGACGCTGACACTGACGGGGCAGCAGCAGGCGGAGGGCGATATCCGGCTGCGGGGCGGGCAGGGCGTGGCGCTGACGACGAGCGGGGTGCGCGCGGGCGGCGGGCTGACGGTGGAGAGCGGCGGTGCGGTGACGGCGACGGCGGCGCAACTGAGTGCGGGTGTGACGGCGGCCGGAGAGGTGCAGCCGGGTTACGGGGTGACGCTGTCGGGGACGGCGCTGAGTCTGGGGCAGAGCCGGCTGAGCGGCGACCGGTTATCGCTGCGGGCGGCTGACGGGGTGAGTCAGGCGTCGGGCGGGGCGTGGCGGGCGCAGAGCGGGCTGACGGTGAGCGGCGGGGCGCTGGTGCTGGACGGGGAGGCGGGGGCGCAGACGCTGGACCTGAGCGGGGAGACGCTGGGGGGCCGGGGTCGCTGGCAGTCGGCGGGGTCGCTGACGGCGCAGGGCTTTACGCACGCGGGCTGGGACGGCGAGCTGCTGGCAGGCGGGCCACTGACGATGACGGCGCAGTCGCTGGAGAACCGGGGCACGCTGGCGGGGGGCGAGCTGAGGCTGACGACGCCGGCGCTGACCAACCGGGGGACGGTGAGCGGCCGGCAGGTGACGGTGCAGGCGGGCCGGCTGCAAAATGGCGGCACGCTGGCGGCGGATACGTCACTGACGGTGACGGCGGACGGCGTGGAGAACGGCGGTCAGCTGCTGGCGGGGGGCGCGCTGACGGTGAGCGGCGGGGCGGTCTCGAACCGGGGCACGGTGTCGGGCGGGACGGTGACGGTCAGCGGGTCGTCGCTGGAGAGCCAGGGGATGGTGCAGGGCCGCGAGCAGGTGCAACTGACGGCGACGGGGGCGCTGAATCAGGGCGCATCGGGCCGCCTGAGCAGCGGCGGGCTGTTGCAGGTATCGGGCGGGTCGCTGTCGGACGCCGGGACGACGCAGGCGCGGCGGATGGCGCTGACGACGGGCGTGTGGCAGCACAGCGGCAGCCTGAGCGTGACGCAGGACGGGCAGCTGTCGGCAGTGTCGCTGGCCAACGACGGCACTGTCGCCGCGGGCGGGCCGCTGTCGCTGACCGGCGACTATCAGGGGTCGGGCAGTCTGTACAGTGACGGGGCGCTGTCGCTGACCGGCAACACACAGATTGGTGCGGGTGGCCGCTGGCAGGCAAACGGCCTGACGGTCACGGGCGGCACGCTGGCGAATGCCGGGCAGGTGAATGCGGCCGGGGCACTGACGCTGACACTGACGGACGGGCTGACCAACAGCGGCACGCTGGCGGGCGGCACCACCGCGGTGCAGGCCGGGTGGCTGGACAACCGCGGGCTGCTGAGCGGCCGCGACGGGCTGACGGTCACGCTGCCGTCGGGCACGTCTCTTCTTTCCTTGTTGTCATCCTCTCCCTCTTCTTCTGCGGCGGCACCGGGCGCGCTGCGTAACAGCGGGCGGCTGGAGGGTCAGCGGCTGGCGGTCAATGCGGCTTCGCTGTCCGGTGGCGGCACGCTGCTGGGGGTGGATGCGCTGACGCTGGCCATCACTGGGGCGGCGAACAACGGTGCAGGCGGTCAGTGGCTGAGTGGCGGGGCGCTGGGCGTCACTGCTGCCACGCTGGACAACGCCGGTGAGGTGCAGGGCGACACGCTGGCGCTGCGGGCCGGGCGGGTAACGAACCTGGGCCGCCTGCTCGGCCTGAGCGGGCTGACGCTGGAGGCGACCTCGCTGGAGACGGGTCATGACAGCCAGTTGCTGAGCGCCGGGGCGGCGGTACTGCGGGCCTCAGGTATTAGCAGTGACGGGGTGTGGCAGGCGGGTCGCCTGCTTATCCGTGGCGGCGAGATGCACAACGCCGGGCAGCTGGAGAGCGACGGCGGGCTGGACATCACGCTGACCGGCGGCCTGAACAACCGCGGGGCCCTGCGCGCCAACGGCGCGGCACAGTGGCAGGCCGCGACACTGGCCAACAGCGGCGAGGTGTCGGTGCGCGGGGCGCTGACGGCACAGGCGCTGTCGCTGGCCAACGACGGCACTGTCGCCGCGGGCGGGCCGCTGTTGCTGACGGGCGACTATCAGGGGTCGGGCAGCCTGTACAGTGACGGGGTGCTGTCGCTGACCGGCAACACCGCCATCGGTGCGGGTGGCCGCTGGCAGGCAAACGGCCTGACGGTCACGGGCGGCACGCTGGCGAATGCCGGGCAGGTGAATGCGGCCGGGGCGCTGACGCTGACACTGGCGGACGGGCTGACCAACGGCGGCACGCTGGCGGGCGGTACCACCGCGGTGCAGGCCGGGTGGCTGGACAACCGCGGGCTGCTGAGCGGCCGCGACGGGCTGACGGTCAGCCTCTCTGCGGCCGATCCCGCTTCTGATCATGCCGCGTTGTCGGCTGCTGAGGCGTCATCAATTGCTAATGTACCATCTTCGACGCGTCCCGCGGGCGATCGCCCGGCGGGGCTCAACACAAACACCGGCACGGCGGGCAGCCTGAGTAACACCGGGCGGCTGGAAGGGCAACGGCTGGCGGTGAAGGCGGCCTCGCTGAACGGCCGCGGCACGCTGCTGGGGGTGGATGCGCTGACGCTGGCCATCACCGGGGCGGCAGTTAACGGCACGGGCGGGCAGTGGCTGAGTGGCGGGGCATTGGGCGTCACCGCCGCCACGCTGGAGAACGCCGGTGAGGTGCAGGGCGACACGCTGACGCTCTCGGCCGTTGACCTGACCAGCCGTGGCCGACTGCTTGGCCTGAACGGGCTGACGCTGGAGGCCACCACCCTGACCACCGGGCACGACAGCCAGTTGCTGAGTGCGGGCACGGCGTGGCTTCGCGCCGCCAGCCTGACCAGTGACGGGGTGTGGCAGGCGGGTCGCCTGAGCCTCACCGGCGGCGAGATGCACAACGCCGGCCAACTGGAGAGTGACGGCGGGCTGGACATCACGCTGACCGGCGGCCTGAACAACCGCGGGGCCCTGCGCGCCAACGGCGCTGCGCAGTGGCAGGCCGCGACCCTGAGCAATACCGGCGAGGTGTCGGTGCGCGGGGCGCTGACGGCACAGGCGCTGTCGCTGGCCAACGACGGCACTGTCGCCGCGGGCGGGCCGCTGTCGCTGACCGGCGACTATCAGGGAGCGGGCAGTCTCTACAGTGACGCGGCGCTGTCGCTGACCGGCAACACCACTATCGGGGCCGGGGGCCGCTGGCAGGCGGACAGCCTGACGCTGACCGGCGACACCCTCATCAATGCCGGGCAGGTCAACGCGGCGGGGGCACTGACGCTGACATTGGCGGACGGGCTGACCAACAGCGGCACGCTGGCAGGTGGTACCACAGAGGTGCAGGCCGGGTGGCTGGACAACCGCGGGCTGCTGAGCGGCCGCGACGGGCTGACGGTCAGCCTCTCTGCGGCCGATCCCGCTTCTGATCATGCCGCGTTGTCGGCTGCTGAGGCGTCATCAATTGCTAATGCGCCATCTTCGACGCGTCCCGCGGGCGATCGCCCGGCGGGGCTCAACACAAACACCGGCACGGCGGGCAGCCTGAGTAACAGCGGGCGGCTGGAAGGGCAGCAGCTGGCGGTGAAGGCGGCCTCGCTGAGCGGCCGCGGCACGCTGCTGGGGGTGGATGCGCTGACGCTGGCCATCACCGGGGCGGCAGTTAACGGCACGGGCGGGCAGTGGCTGAGTGGCGGGGCATTGGGCGTCACCGCCGCCACGCTGGAGAACGCCGGTGAGGTGCAGGGCGACACGCTGACGCTCTCGGCCGTTGACCTGACCAGCCGTGGCCGACTGCTTGGCCTGAACGGGCTGACGCTGGAGGCCACCACCCTGACCACCGGGCGCGACAGCCAGCTGCTGAGTGCGGGCACGGCGCTGCTTCGCACCGCCAGCCTGACCAGTGACGGGGTGTGGCAGGCGGGTCGCCTGCTTATCCGTGGCGGCGAGATGCACAACGCCGGGCAGCTGGAGAGCGACGACGCGCTGGATATCACGCTGACCGGGAGCCTCGGCAACCGCGGGGCACTGCGCGCCAACGGCGCGGCGCAGTGGCAGGCGGCCACCCTTGCCAACAGCGGTGAGGTGTCGGTACGCGGGGCGCTGACGGCGCAGGCGCTGTCGTTCACTAACGACGGTACAGTGGCTGCCGGCGGGCCACTGTCGCTGACCGGCGACTATCAGGGCGCGGGCCGTCTGTACAGTGACGCGGCGCTGTCGCTGACCGGCAACACCACTATCGGGGCCGGGGGCCGCTGGCAGGCGGACAGCCTGACGGTGAAGGGCGGCAGTCTGACCAGCGCCGGGCAGGTCAACGCGGCCGGGGCACTGACGCTGACACTGACGGACGGGCTGACCAACAGCGGCACGCTGGCAGGTGGTACCACAGAGGTGCAGGCCGGGTGGCTGGACAACCGCGGGCTGCTGAGCGGCCGCGACGGGCTGACGGTCAGCCTCTCTGCGGCCGATCCCGCTTCTGATCATGCCGCGTTGTCGGCTGCTGAGGCGTCATCAATTGCTAATGCGCCATCTTCGACGCGTCCCGCGGGCGATCGCCCGGCGGGGCTCAACACAAACACCGGCACGGCGGGCAGCCTGAGTAACAGCGGGCGGCTGGAAGGGCAGCAGCTGGCGGTGAAGGCGGCCTCGCTGAGCGGCCGCGGCACGCTGCTGGGGGTGGATGCGCTGACGCTGGCCATCACCGGGGCGGCAGTTAACGGCACGGGCGGGCAGTGGCTGAGCCGCGGTGCGCTGGATGTTTCGGCGGCGAGGCTGGATAACGGCGGCGAGATGCAGGGCGACACGCTGGCGCTGCGGGCCGGGCAGATAACGAACCTGGGCCGCCTGCTCGGGCTGAACGGGCTGACGCTGGAGGCCACCACCCTGACCACCGGGCGCGACAGCCAGTTGCTGAGTGCGGGCACGGCGCTGCTGCGTGCCGCCAGCCTGACCAGTGACGGGGTGTGGCAGGCGGGTCGCCTGCTGATTCATGGCGGCGAGATGCACAACGCCGGCCAACTGGAGAGTGACGGCGCGCTGGATATTACGCTGACCGGGGGCCTTGGCAACCGCGGGGCCCTGCGCGCCAACGGCGCGGCGCAGTGGCAGGCCGCGACCCTGGCCAACAGCGGCGAGGTGTCGGTACGCGGGACGCTGACGGCGCAGGCGCTGTCGTTCAGCAACGACGGCACACTGGCCGCCGGCGGGCCACTGTCGCTGACCGGCGACTATCAGGGCGCAGGCCTGCTGACCAGTGACGCGTCGCTGTCGCTCACCGGCAACACACAGATTGGTGCGGGTGGCCGCTGGCAGGCAAACGGCCTGACGGTCACGGGCGGCACGCTGGCGAATGCCGGGCAGGTGAATGCGGCCGGGGCACTGACGCTGACACTGACGGACGGGCTGACCAACAGCGGCACGCTGGCGGGCGGCACCACCGCGGTGCAGGCCGGGTGGCTGGACAACCGCGGGCTGCTGAGCGGCCGCGACGGGCTGACGGTCAGCCTGCCGTTGACTGACACCGCTTCTGTTAATACTCATACCGCGTTGTTGGCCGCTGAGGCGTCATCAATTGCTAATGCGCCATCTTCGACGCGTCCCGCGGGCGATCGCCCGGCCGGGCTCAACACAAACACCGGCACGGCGGGCAGCCTGAGTAACACCGGGCGGCTGGAAGGGCAGCGGCTGGCGGTGAAGGCGGCCTCGCTGAACGGCCGCGGCACACTGCTGGGGGTGGACGCGCTGACGCTGGCCATTACCGGGGCGGCGGCGAACGACGCAGGCGGTCAGTGGCTGAGTGGCGGGGCGCTGGGCGTTTCGGCGGCGACGCTGGATAACGGCGGCGAGATGCAGGGCGACACGCTGGCGCTGCGGGCCGGGCGGGTAACGAACCTGGGCCGCCTGCTCGGCCTGAACGGGCTGACGCTGGACGCTTCCACCCTGACCACCGGGCACGACAGCCAGCTGCTGAGTGCGGGCACGGCGTGGCTTCGCGCCGCCAGCCTGACCAGTGACGGGGTGTGGCAGGCGGGTCGCCTGCTTATCCGTGGCGGCGAGATGCACAACGCCGGGC